>CAVVVW010000014.1:0-69392 GCA_963751775.1 uncultured beta proteobacterium | reverse complement strand
TGAGCCGCCCGACGCAATCCAGGGAACCGCAGCAAGCCGATGAAGTCAAATCCGCCGTCGGCTTTGAGGCGCCGCTCTTGGCACCGATGGCCGATGGGCCAACAGGACCGATAGGAAGTGGCGCTCTCCTACAGACAAACTGGCGTTGGGCCGCGATGCTGGATGCCATGAACGCACCCATTGCTTGCTTGCGCCGCACCGAGCCGTCAGCGGCGCTGATTCCGCGACCTGGGCAGTCGAGGCTCGTCTATGTGCCGGCCGCAGCGACCGACATCCGTCAGCGCATCCGTGAAAACAGCCGAAGTCAAACCGTCCCATCCGCAGCACGCGTGGGTTGACCGCTTCGTCGCCCGCCTGGTGCATTTGCAGCCCGCCATGAGCGTGGCTACTGCAGCCGAGCATGCGGCGGCCACGTTCCCAGGCGCTGCCGATCTGGAGCCCGAGCAAGCGGCTGAGATCTTCGCGGCCGAAGAACCGCCCGGCGAGGTTGGTGCTTCGCAGTGAGGCAGTTGCCAGCAGTGCACATTCGCAAACGGGCCGGTGCCGACGTCGCAAGGTGATCCAATCCTACATACAGCATGAACGTCGCCCGTGATCATGACGATCATGAACACCGCAAGTTCTTCCCACCAGTGGCTCGGCCGGTTCGTTGTCCGATTCCTCGAGTTGAACCCCCGTGCGAGCCTGTCCAGCGCCATTCGCCGCGCCGTGGACAACTACGAGCAGGCCGCCGAAGTGGCACCTGACGCGGCGGCCGACATGTTCTATCGCAGAGCCACGAATTCGAATCGCGTCGGCACGCGGCACATGACACGCGACGCCCAATGGCAGACGGCGGTCAAGCGGGCGCGTCTCGGCAAGGGCGCCGCGTGAAGCGCCTGTTCGTCTTGCTGCTGGCTTGCTCGGCAGGCATCGTCGCCGCCGACCCGCGCAACCCATGTGGCGCGCCGGCGTCGGCGACCAAGGTCCCCTACACCGATCTGGCTGCGACGCGGGTCGGATTCCAATGTGCGCCGTCGCCAGTCGGCAACGGCACGCTGCCGACGTTTCGCTCCAACGCAGCGGGCACGGTCGCGTGGTGGTACTGCCCGAGCGACACGGGCAGTTGGCAGTTGAACTGGGGCGCCGCCACGGCCGCCAGCCTGAGCCCCAGCCAGGTGCTCGCGGAGGTCTATGCCGTGGTGTCCGCCGCGGACTCGAAGGCCGCCTTCCACGCATCGGTCGCGAAGAACGCCAAGTTGCCGTTGAGCGACCCGAGCCTGACGCCGGTTTGGTGCCCGTTCGTGCCCGAGATGATCTCGGGCGCTCCGGCCAGGGTGGAGACGCGGCGTACTTCCGACGTAGCGCTGCGGGCCGCCCCCAAGGCGACGTCCGATGCCGTCCATTGAAGCGGAAACCGCCATGACGCGCGCTCAACCCGCACCTGTCGAGCCCTCCAGGCTGCGCCCCGCAAGATGATCTCGCCCGAAACCCTGGCGGCAGCGATGCGCGTGACGCAGAACCGGGCTCGCCGAGCCATGCCTTCGGCTGGTTCCGCGGCGCAACAGTCCGCCACGCAGGACTCGACAGCGACAGCAGCGGACGCCTCGCCAGAGGGGCCTTTGCCGCCCGCCGATCAGCCGTCCCAACCCGCGCGCAAGCCCTAGGGCTGGGCGAAGTCGCCGCTCGTTGAAGCGCCGGCTGCGCCGGCATCCGCTATTCGAAGTTCCTGGCAGCGAACTCCCAGTTCGCCAGATGCCCGAGAAAGGCCTCGACGAACTTCGGGCGCTGGTTGCGATAGTCGATGTAGTAGGCGTGTTCCCACACATCGATGGTCAACAACGGCTTGTCGCCACCGGTGAGCGGTGTCTGTGCCCCCGTGGTGTTCGCCATGGCCAAGGACCCATCGGGCTTCTTCACGAGCCATGTCCAGCCGGACCCGAAGTTGCCAATGGCGAGGGCATGGAACAGTTTGTAGAACGCGTCGACGGAGCCCCAGGTACTGGCCACTGCCGCGGCCAGGGCCCCCGTGGGCGACCCACCCCCCGACGGCTTCATGCTTTGCCAGAAGAACGCATGGTTCCACGCTTGGGCCGCATTGTTGAAGATGACGCCCGGGGGCGCCTGCTTGACGATGGCCTCCAACGGCAGATCGGCAAATTCGGTGCCCTTGATCAGCTTGTTGAGGTTGTCGACATACGCCTGATGGTGCTTGCCGTAGTGGAACTCCATCGTTTCGCGCGAGATGTGCGGTGCCAAGGCGTCCAGCGCGTAGGGCAGCTTGGGCAGGATGTGTTCCATGGTGATGTCCTCTTCGATACGACACGAAAGGCTCAGTGGGCCAGAAATGCCGTCGCGCTTCCGTACGCTGGCGCACCATGGCACGCAGTCACTTGGCTGACTGATGGCGCCGATCGTTGACGCGAGGGCGCTGCTCAACCCCTCTTGCCACCGAAGACCAACAGCACGCCGCCGATCACGATGGCCCCTACGCCGGCCCAAGCCGGCACATTGACGGTCTGCTTGTCCTTGACCGACAACTCGATCGGTCCGATCTTTGCCTCATGGGTCTCCTTGGTGTAGCTGAAGTTGCCATACACCAGCGCCAGGATGCCGGCGACGATCAGCGCGATACCTGCCACCTTCAATGCATTCATGTTGACTCTCCTCCAGGGTGCTTCAGTGTGCAGCGGCCGCGCCGAGAGCGTCTGATCCAACGCAACGCCGCGCGACGTCGATACGATGGCGACAGCGATGCTGCCCTGCCCCCAAGGACCGCGATGAACACCCACGACGAAAGTGCAACCCCCTACCTGGAGCACCGGGCCCTACTGCTGCTGCTGGTGGCCGTCTCGTTCGCCCTCGGTTGGATCCTGCTGCCGTTCTACGCCACGCTGCTGTGGAGCGCGATCATCGCGCTGCTGTTCGCACCGCTGCACCGTCGCATGCTGCTGCGGCTGAGGCACCGGCGCACGCTGGCGGCGCTGCTGACGATACTGACCGCCGTGGTGATCGTGGTCGTTCCCTTTGCGCTCCTGAGCGTGACGCTGGCCAACGAAGCGGCAGGGCTCTATGCGCGCATCCAGTCCGGCGAGACCAGCCCGGCGCCGTACCTTCGCGGCGTGTTCGACGCGCTGCCCGGATGGGCGGCCACGCTGCTCGCGCACTTCGGGCTGGTGGACTTCGATACCCTGCAGCGTTGGCTGAACACCCGGCTGGAGCAGGGCAGCGGTTTCATCGCCACACAGGCCTTCAGCCTTGGCCAGGACACGTTCGAGTTCGCCGCCGGCCTGCTCATCACGCCGTACCTCGCGTTCTTCCTGATCCGTGACGGCGACCGCATCGTGCACGCCATGCGGCGCGCACTGCCGTTGACGCCCGCGCACAAGCAGGAGCTGCTCGACAAGTTCAGCGCCGTGATCCGCTCGACGGTCAGGGGCAATCTGATCGTGGCGGCGATCCAGGGTGCGCTCGGCGGCCTTGCGTTCTGGTTCTTCGGCGTCCGCGGAGCCTTGCTGTGGGCCGTCGTGATGGCCTTCCTGTCGCTGCTGCCGGCCGTTGGCGCCGCGCTGGTGTGGCTGCCGGTCGCGATCTGGTTCTTCGTCATGGGCGCGATCTGGCAGGGCATTGCATTGGCTGCCTGGGGCCTGCTCGTGATCGGCTTGGTGGACAACCTGCTGCGGCCCATGCTCGTGGGCAAGGCCACCCTCATGCCCGACTACGTGGTGATGATCACGACGCTCGGCGGCATGGTGGTTTTCGGCATCAACGGCTTCGTCATCGGCCCCGTGATCGCGGCGATGTTCTTCGCGGTGTGGCACCTGTACATGACGACGCAGCAGGTCGCGACGACGCCATCGGGTCCATCAGAGCCCTGAAGCCGCGACGCAAGCAACCTGTGTTTGGTGGTCCGTCGAGTCCTGTTCGCAGCATCGGACAAATGGCGCGAAGACGCGGATTGATCTCTCTCAACCACGCTGCATCTTCCCGAGAGCAAGCTCGATTCCGTGTCACTAGGGGATGTCGGCATTCACACCGACGGTCTAGCGCAGGCAAGGGCCGGCACAGCGACGAAGTGACGTGTGGAAGGAGAGCACGAAATGAGCTTGGGAACAATTCTGTTGATCGTACTGATACTGATACTGCTCGGTGTCATTCCGAGTTGGCCGCACAGCAGAGGATGGGGCTACGGTCCCAGCGGCATCGTCGGCGTGATCTTGGTGGTGCTGGTCGTCCTGTTGTTGATGGGCAGGCTGTAGCAGCGCCGATTCGGGTCAATGGCGTCGAGGGAAAGTTCCCGGTCGTCAAAGGCGGGCAGCAAGGCAATTCGGCTGGCACAGGTCGTCGAGACCGATAACGAAGGAGTTGGACATGAGCATGAACAAGGATCAAGTCAAGGGCGCCCTGAAAGACATCGCGGGCAAGATTCAGGAAGAAGCGGGCAAACTGATCGGTAGCACGGGCCAACAGGTCAAAGGGCTAAAGAACCAAGCCGAGGGGAAGGTCCAGAAGGGCGTTGGCGACCTCAAGGAAGCCGTCAGCGCCGTGAAGGAAGCCGCCAAGAAGTAGCAGGCCGGCTGGGTGCGCTGCGGCTTCGGCCGTCGACGCACCTGTCGCGCAGATGAAGAGACGGGCGGCTGCCGGCCCGTTAGGCACCGACCCAAGCCAATTGGGAGCTTTCTCGAACTTTGCCGAACTGAAGCAGCCGAGCAGCGCATGTGGTGGCCTTCGGGGCAGTGCTTCGTTCACGCCTGCAGGAAGATGCAGGGAGATTCCCAAAGCGCCACCTGCGGCAGTTCATTAGCGACATTCGCTCTGACGGTTCACCATTCGTGATAGCGGTTAGAAAGCGGCGTCACACGCCTGACGTGGCTGGTCGAACGACCCCCAGCAATACTATGTAGAGCGCCCACAGCAAGAAGATGGGAATGATCATCGTCTGCAGCAGGAAGATGACGATCAGCTTCATGACGCGTTCGGGGATGGATTCAGCCGACTTCTTGATGGCTTCGAAGTCCGTGTTGGTGCCCGGCAGCATTTCGGTCGCACGGTCCTTCAATCGCTCCCACCAATTCTTGTCCTGGGGCAGCGGTGTGGCCATCGTCGGCGTCTGCTTGTTGATCTCGCGACTGGTCATGTCGAGCGCGTCTTGTTGCTGCTGATAGTCATCTGACAGGAACTGCTGATAGACAAAGTCGCTACCTACGCTGGCGACCGGAACCGCGAACCGGATCAGGAGCAGAACAAGCAGGACGCGCGACAGCCATGTGGGCGCCTTGTCCTGAACATGCAAGATGGCCCACAGCAGAGCCAGGCCCGACACGGCCGCCGATATCGCCCAATGCGCGCCGATGACCAGAAGCGCCTTCTGAATGCCAAAGGCGACGCTGGCAATCAGCATCATGTTTGAGAATTGCTCGATCAGATCATTGAGCGGGTCGAGCACTTGTCCTAGCGTCAGGGTGACGCCGACACCCATGGGCTGCATCGAAAACTCCGTGCCCTGAACGACCGAGATGATTGCATTCAAGGTGCGGGCCGAGGCAAAGCTGACCAATGCCCTCTTGAGGCCGGCGTCAACCTGAGCGTTGGCCAAATCTTGAATCGGCGGATACCAGGCACACATCACTATGACAGTGACCGTGAGCGCGATGAGGAACCGACGGAGGTTTCTGATGTTCATGGATGCACCAACTTCTTTCAGTTAGGTTTGACGGCTCAACGAAGAGCAGAACGCCGCTTCGTTCCGGAAGGCGCTCATGCAAGCCAAGTGTGCTCGGCTCGCGCTTGGAGTGGGTGTGATCTGCGAGATCGGGCAGCGCGCCACCGGTGATCGACGATGCAGGCGCTTCGACGACATCGGCGCATGGCCCCGGTCGACCCACTTTCGGCGTCGCCCGATCCGCCCTGCCACAGAGTCCTTCGAGCAATGAAAAATGGCCGCCCGGTGGGGCAGCCATCGTTCAAGGTGCGGTGGTAGGCCGTGTTGGGATCGAACCAACGACCAAAGGATTATGAGTCCTCTGCTCTAACCAACTGAGCTAACGGCCCGTGGCGGCGATTCTAGAGACCACCGCGTGCGCGGCTTGGCCCCACGGGCGCGTTCGGCTCACTTGGTCAGCAGCACCGGCACGCCGGCATGCTCGAGCGTGCTTTGCGCCACCGAGCCGAGCAAGGCGCCGGTGTGCGTTCCCAGTCCGCGCGTGCCCATCACGATCAGGTCGGCGCCCAGCGTGTTGGCCAGCGCGGCGATGGTCGCTCCCGGCTCGCCGACCTTGCGGTGTACCTCGTAGCGATAGCCTGCGGCGTCGAGCAGCGCGCGCGCCGGCGCAAGGGCGGCATCGCTGCGCTCGCGGTGGAACTCGTCTCGCGCCTTGATGTCGACGAAGTTGGAGACATCGCCGGGCAGCGACCGCTGCACGTTGACCAGATGCAGGTCGACGCCGGTCGGGTCGCGCAGCGCATCGCGGATCGTCATCAGCTGCTGCACGGCGCGCGCGGCGTGGGTCCGATCCGTCGACGGCCAGCAGCACACGGCCGATGCCCTTGGCGGCGTGCGCCGGCGCACCGACCTGCATTTCGCTGGCCTGCTTGGCCGCGGCCCGCCCGGCCAGCCACTTGCCGACCAGCACAACGCCGATCGCGCCGAGCGCCGGCGCCACGTAATGCAGCACCGCCGCGTTCGCGTCGACCCAGGCCTTGACCGCCGGATCGCTGATCGCCATCTCGCCGGCCACCCAGCCGAGCAGCGCCGCGCCGCCGGTGATGATGATCGGAAAGCGCGTCATCAGCGTCAGCAACAGCGTGCTGGCAAAGACCACCAGCGGAATCGAGATCGCCAGGCCGATCACGAGCAAGGTCTCGCTGCCCTTGGCGGCTGCGGCGACGGCGATGACGTTGTCCAGGCTCATCACCAGGTCGGCGATCAGGATCGTCTTGATGGCCGCGACCATGCTGCCGCTGCCGCTGGCATGGCCGCTCGCCGTCGCCTTCGCTCTCGGGCAACAGCAACTGCA
Source organism: uncultured beta proteobacterium (assembly GCA_963751775.1). Taxonomy (GTDB): domain Bacteria; phylum Pseudomonadota; class Gammaproteobacteria; order Burkholderiales; family Burkholderiaceae_C; genus CADEEN01. Next base: position 62,397 of record CAVVVW010000014.1, on the reverse strand, counting down.
CCGCGATCCAGAGCAGCAGCGCGGCGCCGACCAGCTTGAGGTAAGGCAGGCGCAGCAGCTCGACGGCCACGAGGGTCAGCACGATGCGCATCACCACCGCGGCGCCGCTGCCCCAGGCGATGGCGCGCTTTTGCTGCTGCGGCGGCAGGCCGCGCGCGGCCAGCGCGATGACCACCGCGTTGTCGCCCGACAGCACGATGTTCACGCCGATGATTTCCATCAGCGCAATCCAGAAGTCCGGGCTCGACAGCGTCATGGTCATGGCTCCTCCGGCGAGTTCGCGCCTCGCCCTCAATTCATTGGCCCTTCGAGTGCCTGCCCGCCGCCGTAGCTGCCCTGCTGCGGCGCATCGCCGCCGGGCTGCACACGCACGGCGCAGTACTTGAACTCGGGGATCTTGGCGAACGGATCCAGCGCGGCGTTGGTCAACCGGTTGATCGCCGCTTCGTAGTAGCAGAACGGCACGAACACCGCGCCACGCGGCGTGCCGTCGTCGGCGCGCGCGTAGAGCGCGACCTCGCCACGGCGCGAGGCGATCGTCACCACGCTGCCGGGCGCGGCGCCGAGGGCCTGCAGATCCAGCGGGTGGATCAGGACCGTCGGGTCGGGCTCGATGGCGTCGAGCACGGTCGCACGGCGCGTCATGCTGCCGGTGTGCCAATGTTCGAGCTGGCGGCCGGTGATCAGCACCATCGGGTACTCGGCGTCGGGCCGCTCGTCGGCCGGGATGATGTCGGCCGGCACGAAGCGCGCCTTGCCGCCTTCGCGCGGGAAGTCCTCGGTGAAGACCACCGACTGGCCCGGGTCGCCCTCGTGCACGCAGGGGTAGGTCACGGCGTGCTCGCGCTCGAGCCGCTCCCAGGTGATGCCGCCGATGCTGGGCATGGTGTGCCGCATCTCGTCGAACACCTCCGACACATGGCCGTAATTCCAGCCGCAGCCGAGCTGGTTGGCGATCTGCTCGATGATCCACAGGTCCTGCCGCGCATCGCCCGGCGGGTCGACGGCCTGGCGGCCCATCTGCACCAGGCGGTCGGTGTTGGTGAAGGTGCCGGTCTTCTCGGGGAAGGCGCCCGCGGGCAGGATCACGTCGGCCAGGTAGGCGGTCTCGGTCAGGAAGATGTCCTGCACCACCAGGTGCTCGAGCGCGGCCAGCGACTCGCGCGCGTGGTTGGCGTCGGGGTCGGACATGGCCGGGTTCTCGCCCTGCACGTACATGCCGCGGATCTGGCCCTGCTTGATCGCGTGCATGACCTCGACCACCGTCAGCCCGACCTTGTCGTCGAGCGTACCGGGCGCAAGCTTCCACGCCGCCTCGAAGCGCGCCCGCGTGGCCGGGTTGGTGACATGCTGGTAGTCGGGCAGCATCATCGGGATCAGCCCGGCGTCGGACGCGCCCTGCACGTTGTTCTGGCCGCGCAGCGGGTGCAGGCCGGTACCGGGGCGGCCGATCTGCCCGGTCATCAGCGACAGCGCGATCAGGCAGCGCGCGTTGTCGGTGCCGTGCACGTGCTGGCTGATGCCCATGCCCCACAGGATCATCGAGGCCCGGCTCTTGGCGTACAGCCGCGCCACGTAGCGCAGCGTTTCGGCGTCGATGCCGCAGATCGGCGCCATCGCCTCGGGCGTGTAGCCCTCGACGTTCTTGCGCAACTCCTCGTAGCCGATGGTGCGGCTGGCGATGAAGGCCTCGTCGACCAGGCCCTCGGTGACGATGACGTTCATCATCGCGTTCAGCATCGCCACGTCGGTGTCGGGCTTGAACTGCAGGAAGCGGTGCGCCACGCGCGACAAGTCGGAGCGGCGCGGGTCGAGCACGATCAGCTTGGTGCCGGTCTTGGTCGCGTTCTTGATGAAGGTTGCCGCCACCGGATGGTTCACCGTCGGGTTGGCGCCGATCAGGATCACCACCTCGGCCTGGGTCACGTCCATCACCGGGTTGCTGACCGCGCCGGAGCCGATGCCTTCGAGCAGCGCCACCACCGACGAGGCGTGGCACAGCCGCGTGCAATGGTCGACGTTGTTGCTGCCGAAGCCCGTGCGCACCAGCTTCTGGAACAGGTAGGCCTCTTCGTTGCTGCCCTTGGCCGAGCCGAAGCCGGCGAGCGACTTCTTGCCATGCGTGTCGCGGATCCTGCGCAGGCCGCCGCCGGCAAAGGCGATGGCCTCGTCCCAACTGGCTTCGCGGAAGATGTCCATCACGCGCGTCGGGTCCATCGCGAAGTCGCCACCGGTCATCGCCGACTTCGGTGGCGCATCGGCGCGGCGGATCAGCGGCTTGGTCAGGCGCTGCGGGTGGTGCGCGTAATCGAAGCCGTAGCGGCCCTTGACGCACAGCCGCCCCTGGTTGGCCGGGCCGTCGCGGCCCTCGACGTAGAGGATCTTGTCGTCCTTGACGTGGTAGGTCAGCTGGCAGCCGACGCCGCAGAACGGGCACAGCGACTCGACCTGCTTGTCGGGCACGGCCAGCGCCGCGTCGCGCGCCGGCATCAGCGCGCCGGTCGGACAGGCCTGCACGCATTCGCCGCAGGCCACGCAGGTCGAGGCGCCCATCGCGTCGTCCATGTCGAACACGATCTTCGCGTGTTCGCCGCGCGAGCGCCAGGCCGATGACGTCGTTGACCTGCTCGTCGCGGCAGGCGCGCAGGCAGCGCGTGCACTGGATGCAGGCGTCGAGATTGACGGCGATGGCCGGGTGCGACAGGTCGGGCGCCGGCTGCGCACGGGCCGCGAAGCGGGGTTTGCCGACGCCGAGTTTGGCCGCCCACTGGTCGACCTCGTTGTGGCGCGTGTACTCGCGCTCGGGCATGTCGGCCAGCAGCAGTTCGAGCACCAGCTTCTGCGATTTCACGGCGCGTTCGCTGTCGGTCGTGACCTTCATGCCCGTGGCTCGGATGGCGGCAGCACGACGGCGCGAGCACGCGCTCGCCGCCGATCTCGACCACGCAGGCGCGGCAGTTGCCGACCTCCTCCAGGCCCGGCTTGTAGCAAAGGTGCGGGATCGCGACGCCCTCGCGCTCGGCGATCTCGATGATCGTCTCGCTGGCTGCGGCCGCTTGACCTGCCGGCCATTGATCTCGAAGCTGACGACGGGCGCATCGATCGCCGCGGCTTCCTTGCGCGTGATCGCGTTCATGCCAATTCCTGCGGGAAGTACTTGACCACGCAATCGACCGGGTTCGGCGCCGCCTGGCCCAGGCCGCAGATCGACGCGTCGCGCATCACGGCCGACAGGTCTTCGAGCAGCGGCAGGTCCCACTTCGGCTGGTCGATCAGGGCCGAGGCCTTGGCCGTGCCGTTGCGGCAGGGCGTGCACTGGCCGCACGACTCGTGGGCGAAGAAGCGCATCATGTTGCGCGCGGCGCCGACGGCGCTGTCCTGGTCCGACAGCACGATCACCGCCGCCGAACCGATGAAGCAGCCGTACGGCTGCAGGGTGTCGAAGTCGAGCGGGATGTCGCCCATCGCGGCCGGCAGGATGCCGCCCGACGCGCCGCCGGGCAGGTAGGCGTAGAGCGTGTGGCCGTCCTGCATGCCGCCGCAGTGTTCGTCTATCAGTTCGCGGATCGTGATGCCGGCCGGCGCCAGCTTCACGCCCGGGCTCTTGACGCGCCCCGACACCGAGAACGAACGCAGGCCCTGGCGACCGTGCCGGCCGTGCGAGGTGAACCATGCGCCGCCCTTTTCGAGCAGCTCGCGCACCCAGTACAGGGTCTCGAAGTTGTGCTCCAGCGTCGGCCGGCCGAACAGCCCGACCTGCGCCACGTAGGGCGGGCGCAGGCGCGGCATGCCGCGCTTGCCTTCGATCGATTCGATCATCGCCGACTCTTCGCCGCAGATGTAGGCGCCGGCGCCGCGGCGCAGGATGATCTCGGGCATGCCGGGGTACGGCGGCGCGGCGCGCAGGCCGGCGAGCTCGGCTTCGAGCAGCGCGCGGCAGCCGTGGTACTCGTCGCGCAGGTAGACGTAGATGCGCGCGATGCCGACCGCCCAGGCCGCGATCAGCATGCCTTCGAGAAAGCGGTGCGGGTCGCGCTCGAGGTAGACCCGGTCCTTGAAGGTGCCGGGCTCGCCTTCGTCGATGTTCACGGCCATCAGCCGCGGCGCGACCTCGTTGCGCACGATGCGCCACTTGCGCCCCGCCGGAAAGCCCGCGCCGCCCAGGCCGCGCAAGCCCGAATCCTCCATCGTCTTGATGACCGACTCGACGTCGAGCTCGCCGCCGATGCACTGCTTGAGCAGGCGGTAGCCGCCCTGCGCCTCGTAGGCCGCGCGGTCGATGAAGCCTGCGGGACGGTCGGTGATGGCCCGCGCCTTCACCGCCGCCTGCACCGCCTCGCAGCTCGCCTGCGCGACCGGATGCTGGCCCACCGCCACCGCCGGGGCCTGCTCGCAGCGGCCGATGCACGGCGCGGCGATGACGCGCACCTCGCGCCCGAGCAGGGCTGGCAGGCGGGCCAGCAGGTCCTGCGCGCCGGCCATCTCGCACGACAGGCCGTCGCACACCCGCACCGTCAGCGCCGCGGGCACGGCCCCGCCCTCCTTGACGACGTCGAAGTGGTGATAGAAGGTCGCGACCTCGTAGACCTCGGTCTGCGCCAGCCCCATCTCGCGCGCCAGCGCGGCCAGGTGGCGCGCGCTCAGGTGGCCGAAGCGGTCCTGCAGCCGGTGCAGGTGTTCGATCAGCAGGTCACGCGCGCGCGACGCCGTGCCGAGCAGCGCGCGCACTTCCGCCAGCGCGCGCCGGATCGACCGTGCGCCCCTTCGGCGCCTCGCGCTTGCGCTGCCGGCTGGCGCCTTCGGCGACGATGGGAATGGTCCTGGCGTTCATCGGCATGCTTTCGTCAGACCGCACCGACGGCGCGCAAGGCCGCCACTTCGTCGCGGCCAAAGCCCAGTTGCGCCAGCACCTCGTCGGTGTGTTCACCGAGCAGCGGTGAGCGCGTGACCTCGGTCGGGCTGTCGGACAACTTGATCGGATTGCCGACGGTGAGGTACTTGCCGCGCGTCGGGTGCTCGACTTCGACCACCGTGCCGCTGGCGCGCAACGAGGGTTCCTGGGCCAGTTCCTTCATCGACAGGATCGGCCCGCAGGGGATGTCGTAGCCGTTGAGGATCTCCATGGCCTCGAACTTGGTCTTGGTCATGGTCCACTGCTCGATGCGGGCGAAGATCGGCTTCAAGTGCAGCAGGCGGGCCTGCGGCGTGGCGTAGGCCTCGTCGTCGATCCAGTCGGGTTCGCCGATGACCTCGCACACCGCGGGCCACACGCCGGACTGGGTGATGAAGTAGATGTAGGCGTTGGGGTCGGTCTCCCAGCCCTTGCACTTGAGGATCGCGCCGGGCTGGCCGCCGCCCGAGGCGTTGCCGGCGCGCGGCACCGCGTCGCCGAACTTGCCGTCGGGGTACTGCGGGTACTCGTGCATGGTGTGCGTGCGCGCCAGCCGCTGCTGATCGCGCAGCTTGACGCGGCACAGGTTGAGCACCGCGTCCTGCATCGGCGCCAGCACCTTCTGGCCGCGGCCGCGTGTGCGTGCGCTGGTACAGCGCGGCGACGATGCCCAGTGCCAGGTGGACCCCGGTGCCGCTGTCGCCGATCTGGGCGCCCGTGACCAGCGGCGGGCCGTCGGGCATGCCGGTGGTCGAGGCCGCGCCGCCCGCGCACTGGGCCACGTTCTCGTAGACCTTGCAGGCCTCGTAGGGCCCGGCGCCGAAGCCCTTGATCGAGGCCACGATCAAGCGCGGGTTGACCTTCTGCACATGCTCCCAGGTGATGCCCATGCGGTCGAGCGCGCCGGGGGCGAAGTTCTCGACCAGCACGTCGCAGGTCGCGATCAGCCGGTCGAGCACCGCCAGGCCTTGCGCGCTCTTGGTGTTGATCGTCACCGAGCGCTTGTTGTGGTTGAGCATCGTGAAGTACAGGCTGTCGACGCCGGGGATGTCGCGCAGCTGGCCGCGCGTGGCGTCGCCCTCGCCCGGGCGCTCGACCTTGATCACGTCGGCACCCATCCAGGCCAGCAACTGCGTGCAGGTCGGGCCCGACTGCACATGCGTGAAGTCGAGGATGCGCACACCGTGCAGGGCCTGGCTCATCGCGGCTTCCTAGGGCTTGGCGGCGAGCTGCGCCTCGAGGTCGGCGACGCGCTTCTTCAATGCGCGCTCGTCGGCAAAGCGGCTGGTCTCGTCGCGGATGATCGATGCGATCGCACTCACCTTGCCGTCGGGCGCGTACAGCATCGCCACGGTGAAGGCGATCGACAGCGAGTTGCCTTGCTTGTCGACGGCCGGCACGCGCAGCACGTCGTGGCCGTACTTGGTGATGCCGGTGGCCATGGTCTTGTCGTAACCCTCCCAGTGGCGCTTGCGCAGGCGCTCCGGAATGATCAGGTCCATCGACTTGCCGAGCACCTCGGCCTCGGTGTGGCCGAACATGCGCTCGCACGCCGGGTTCCAGAGCGTGATCGCGCCCTTGGCGTCGCAGACCATCACGGCATCGCCCACGGCGTTGATCAGCGCGTTCAAATCGACATCGGTCTGCATGGTTTCGCTCCTGGCTGGCCCGAAAGGCAAGACGGCGCCCGATCGGGGCGCCGCCACCGACTCTTCCGGCCGCTCGCGCGGCCGGACCTGCTCAGCGTCAGACCGCCTTGGCGGCGTGCATGCGGCGATCTTGTCCTTGCTGTAACCCAGTTCGGCCAGCACCTCGTCGGTGTGCTCACCCAGCAGCGGCGAGCCCTTGACCTCGACCTTCATGTCGGAGAACTTGATCGGGCTGCCGACCGTGAGGTACTTGCCGCGCTCCTTGTGGTCGACCTCGACGATGGTGCCGCTCTTGCGCAGCGACGGGTCGTTGGCGATTTCCTTCATCGTCAGCACCGGCGCGCAGGGAATGTCGAACTTGCGCAGGATGTCGACGGCCTCGAACTTGGTCTTGTCGGCCAGCCATTCCTCGATCGTCGCGAAGATCTCGGTGATGTGCGGCTGACGCGCCTTGGGCGTCATGTACAGCGGGTCGTTCTTCCACTCGGGCTTGCCGATGGCGTCGCAGATCGGCGCCCAGGCCTGGCCCTGGATCGTGAAGTAGATGTAGGCATTGGGGTCGGTCTGCCAGCCCTTGCACTTCAGGACCCAGCCCGGCTGGCCGCCGCCGCCGGCGTTGCCGCCGCGCGGCACGACGTCGGTGAACTTGCCGTGCGGGTACTGCGGGTACTCCTCGAGGTAGCCCAGGCGGTCCAGGCGCAACTGGTCGCGCAGCTTGACGCGGCACAGGTTGATCACCGCGTCCTGCATCGAGCAGGCCACCTTCTGGCCGCGGCCGGTCTTGTCGCGCTGGCGCAGCGCGGTCAGGATGCCGATCGCCAGGTGCATGCCGGTGTTGCTGTCGCCGAGCGCAGCGGCGCTCACCGTCGGCGGGCCGTCCCAGAAGCCGGTGGTCGACGCCGCGCCGCCGGCGCACTGCGCGACGTTTTCGTAGACCTTCAGGTCTTCGTAGTGGTGGCCATCGGAGAAGCCCTTGACCGAGGCCAGGATCATGCTTCGGGTTCAGCTCGAGGATGCGCTCCCAGGTGAAGCCCATGCGGTCGAGCGCGCCGGGGCCGAAGTTCTCGACCATCACGTCCGAGACCTTGATCAGCTTCTCGAGGATTTCCTTGCCTTCCTTGGTCTTGGTGTCCAGCGTCAGCGAGCGCTTGTTGCTGTTGAGCTGGGTGAAGTACAGCGCATCCACGTTCGGGATGTCGCGCAACTGGCTGCGCGTCACGTCGCCCGAGCCGGGGCGCTCGACCTTGATCACGTCGGCGCCGAACCAGGCCAGCATCTGGGTGCAGGCCGGGCCGGCCTGCACGTGCGTGAAGTCGATGATCTTGATGTCGTCGAGTGCTTTGGTCATGTGATAACTCCTGGCGATTTTCGGGGTGGCTGGATTATTTCTTCTTTGCCGCGCTTTGCGGGTTCAGGCTCGTGATTCTGCCGCTCTCGGTGCCGGCAGTCTCGTCGATGACGGCATTGATCAGGGTCGGCCGGCCGGAGGCGACGGCCTCGGCCAGGGCCTTGCTCAGCTCCTCGCGCGTCGTGGCATGCACGCCGACGCCGCCGAAGGCCTCCATCATCTTGTCGTAACGGGCACCCTTGACGAACACGGTGGGCGCCACGTCGGGGCCGCCGGTCGGGTTGACGTCGGTGCCGCGGTAGACGCCGTTGTTGTTGAACACGATCACGCAGACCGGCAGGTTGTAGCGGCAGATCGTCTCGACCTCCATGCCGCTGAAGCCGAAGGCGCTGTCGCCCTCGATGGCGATCACCGGCTTGCCGGTGATGACCGCGGCGGCGACCGAGAAGCCCATGCCGATGCCCATGATGCCCCAGGTGCCGACGTCCAGGCGCTTGCGCGGCTCGTACATGTCGACGATGCTGCGCGCGAAGTCGAGCGTGTTGGCGCCCTCGTTGACGACGATGGCGTCGGGCCGGGCCTTGACCATGTCGCGGATCACGGCCAGCGCGCTCTGGAAGCTCATCGGCGATGGGCTGAGCTGCAGCGTGGCGGCCATCTTCGACAGGTTCTTGTCCTTGCGCTCGGCGATCGCGCCGGTCCACTCGGCGGGCGGCTTGGCCCAGCCGGCGTCGATGCCGGCCAGCAGCGCCGAGACGCAAGAGCCGACGTCGCCGATCAGCGGCGCGGCGATGGCCACGTTGCTGTCGATCTCGGTCGGGGCGATGTCGATCTGGATGAACTGCTTGGCGTTGGGCGCGCCCCAGGTCTTGCCCTTGCCATGCGACAGCAGCCAGTTCAGGCGGGCGCCGACCAGCATCACGACGTCGGCCTGCTCCAGCACGTAGGAGCGCGCGGCCGATGCCGACAAGGCATGGTTGTCGGGCAGCAGGCCCTTGGCCATCGACATCGGCAGGTAGGGAATGCCGGTCTTCTCGACCAGCGCACGGATGTCGGCATCGGCGCGGGCGTAGGCCGCCCCTTTGCCGAGCAGGATCAGCGGACGCTTCGCGCCCTTCAGCAGGCTGAGTGCGCGCCGCACGGCGTCGGGCGCCGGGATCTGGCGTGGCGCCGGGTCGACGACCTTGATCAGCGACTTCTTGCCCGCCGCGGCGTCCATCGTCTGCCCGAACAGCTTGGCCGGCAGGTCGAGATACACACCGCCGGGCCGGCCGGACACGGCCGAGCGGATGGCGCGCGCGATGCCCACGCCGATGTCCTGGGCGTGCAGCACCCGGTAGGCGGCCTTGCACAGCGGCTTGGCGATGGCGAGCTGGTCCATCTCCTCGTAGTCGCCCTGCTGCAGGTCGACGATCTCGCGCTCGCTCGAGCCGCTGATCAGGATCATCGGGAAGCAGTTCACCGTTGCATTGGCCAGCGCGGTCAACCCGTTCAGGAAGCCCGGTGCCGACACGGTCAGGCAGATGCCGGGCTTGCCGGTCAGGAAGCCGGCGGCGGCGGCCGCATTGCCCGCATGCTGCTCGTGCCGGAACGAGATGACCCGCAGGCCGGCGGCCTGCGCCTTGCGGGTGAGGTCGGTGATGGGAATGCCGGGCAGGCCGAAGATGGTGTCGATGTCGTTGAGCTTGAGCGCATCGATGACCAGGTGGAACCCGTCGGTTTGCGCGGCGCCGTCGGCGCCAATGGTTTCTGACGACATGTCTGGATCTCCTGCTGTTCGGGTTGGACGTATGATAAAAATTCGGCCCTCTCAGCACCGTTGACCGCGGTCAATTTTCGGGATTTGAATCCTGGCGCAGATGATCTCGACCTCGATAGACAACCACCCCGAACGCAACGTCATCCGCGTCCAGTTGAGGCAAAACGTCGTTCTCAAGGAGATGACCGAGCAGGAGCGCAGCGACCTCGACGAACAACTGGCGATCGTCGACTGCAACAAGGGTGATGTCCTGCTGCACCAGGGCGTGCACGAGATGGAGCAGTACTTCGTGCTCGACGGCGTGCTCAAGCGGGTGGTGACCAACGCCGACGCCAAGGAAATGATCCTGCGCTTTGCCGACGAGCGCGACATCGAGACCAGCTATGCCGCATGGCGGCTGAATACGCCGACGCCCTACAGCATCGTCTGCCTGAGCAAGGCGCGGGTCGCCAAGCTGCCGATGCCGGCGTGGGTCGAGTTTCTCGACCGCCATCCGAAGTTCAAGGTCAGCTTCGAATACGAAGTGATGCGCCTGATGAGCGAGATCATGGCCCACACCATCACGCTGCACCTGCTCGACGGGCCCGGCCGCGTGCACCGCTTCGAGCGCAAGCACCCGGAACTCACGGAGCGGATCCCGAAGAAGGAACTCGCCGCCTACCTCAATCTGTCGGCCGAGACCTTGAGCCGCCTGAAGCAGCGCGGGAAGATCTGAACCGGGGTCTGTTCAGACCGACGCACGGCAGTGCGAACAGAGCCTAGGCCCGCGCCGACGGGAACAGGCGCGAAGTCGCCATCACGCGCAACTGGTTGTCGACCGCAGTGACACCCGGCAACGCCGGCGGCGACCTGCTCGGCCGCGCGCTGCTCGTCGGCGTTGAGCACGATGCCGCGCAGCGTCACCTGGCTGCCCGTGCTGTCGATCGTGATGTTGACGCCGTGCGTGGCCTCGTTGGCGCGCAGCGCCGCGCGCACATGCGCCTGCAAGGCCATGCCCATCAACAGCGCGCGCGAGGCCTCGGTCTCGGCGAACTCCGGCCGCGCCAGCAGGGCCTTGATCTGCTGCACGCAGGTGTCGACCGAAAGGCGGTCGGTGTTGAGCACCAGGTCGAACAGCACCGGATCGCCCCAGTGCACGCCGAACTGTTCGTGCATGCGGGCGGCATTGGCCTGATCGCTGCGCCGGATCTCGGCCTCGGCGAGGTCGGCGTCGTCGGTGTCGAGTTCGGCCATCAGCCACTGCACGCGCTGTGCGCGCGGCCGCAGGATGCGTACGCAAGGCACATGCGGTACCGGCCGCAGCAGGCAGGTGGCACCCCAGCCGCGCAGCACGACGTTGCCGCGGGCCGCGGCCTCGAGCACTTCTTCTGCGGTGTAGACGGCCATGCTGTCGCGATCGGCCTTCAAGCGCTCGATGGTGCCCGCCTTGCCGTGCCGCAGGCGGTTGATCAGGCTCTTGGAGACGTGCATCTTGTCGGCGACGCGCTCGCTCACCTCGTGCTGCAGCACCGAGATCTGCAGTTCCTGCGCCAACTGCTCGGCGATGTCCTGGGCCAGCGAGCCCATTCCCTGGGTCAATGCGATGACAGGCATGTCACCTCCTGTTGATTAATCGACCGGCCGCTGTGCAGCGATCGGATCCACCTTCGGCGGCCGCACCGCATGCAGCACCTTCGAGATCAACGGCCAGCACAGCATCAGCAGCGCCAGCGTGGTGATCGAGCCGACCAGCGGGTTGGCCCACATGATCGAGACCTCGCCCTGCGAGACCAGCATGGCCTGGCGGAACGAATCCTCGGCCTTGTCGCCGAGCACCAGCGCCAGCACCATCGGCGCCAACGGGTAGTCGAGCTTCTTGAAGACATAGCCGACGACGCCGAAGCCGAGCATGAACCAGATGTCGAGCATCGCGTTGTGCACGGTGTAGGCACCGATGGCACAGATGACGATGATCACCGGCGCGATGATCGAGAACGGGATGCGCAGGATCGAGGCGAACAGCGGCACCGTGGTCAGCACCACGATCAGCCCGACCAGGTTGCCCAGGTACATGCTGGCGATCAGGCCCCAGACGAAGTCCTTCTGCTCGACGAACAGCAGCGGCCCGGGCTGCAGGCCCCAGATCAGCAGGCCACCGAGCAGCACCGCCGCCGTCGGTGAGCCGGGGATGCCCAGGGCCAGCATCGGCAGCAGCGCGCTGGTGCCGGCGGCGTGGGCCGCCGTCTCGGGTGCGATCACGCCCTCGATCTCGCCGGTGCCGAACTTCGCGCCGTTCTTGGAGAACTTCTTCGCCAGGCCGTAGCTCATGAACGAGGCCGGCGTCGCGCCGCCCGGCGTGATGCCCATCCAGATGCCGACCAGCGAGCTGCGCACCGACGTGGCCCAGTATCTCGGCAATTCCTTCCACGTCTCCCACACGACCTTCGGGTTGATGCGTGCCGACTTGCCCTGGAAACTCAGGCCCTCCTCCATCGACAACAGGATTTCGCCGATGCCGAACAGGCCGATCACGGCGATCAGGAAGTCGAAGCCGCGCATCAGTTCCGTCTGGCCGAAGGTCAGGCGCAACTGGCCGGTGACGGTGTCCATGCCGACCGCAGCCAGCGCGAAACCGAAGGCCATCGAAACCAGGATCTTGAACGGCGAGCCCTTGCCCATGCCGACGAAGCTGCAGAAGGTCAGCAGGTAGACGGCGAAGAACTCCGGCGCACCGAACTTGAGCGCGAACTTGGCCACCAGCGGAGCCAGGAAGGTGATCATCAGCACGGCGACGAAGGCGCCGACGAACGACGAGGTGAAGGCCGCCGTCAGGGCCTGCCCGGCCTTGCCCTTCTGCGCCAGCGGGTAGCCGTCGAAGGTGGTGGCGACGGACCAGGGCTCGCCGGGGATGTTGAACAGGATCGAGGTGATCGCACCGCCGAACAACGCGCCCCAGTAGATGCACGACAGCATCACGATGGCCGAGGTCGGCGACATCGTGAACGTCAGCGGCAGCAGGATCGCCACCCCGTTGGCGCCGCCCAGGCCCGGCAACACGCCGATCACGACGCCCAGGATGATGCCGACGAACATCAGCCCGATGTTCATCGGCGTCAGCACGACGGCAAAGCCCTGCATCAGGGCATTGATTTCTTCCATTTATGCGTGCTCCAGCGGTGTGGCGTTGCGGTCAGTAGCCGAGGGCGCGCAGCGGCTCCAACGTGCCCTTGTACAGCGGCACCTTGAACCAGACCTCGAACATGACGAAGAAGATGGCGTTGACGATCACCGCCACCAGGACGCTTCGCAGCGGCGGGTACTTGCCCAGGATGATCATGAACAGCGCGATGTAGATGGCCGAGGCCACGTACAGGCCGAGGAACCAGATGCCGAGGACGTACACCGCCGCAGGCAACAGCACCTGCAGCACGCGACCCATCTGCTCGCGGTCGACGAAGGTGTCTTCATCGCGTGACTTGGCCGACCGCGCCTGGACGATGATGCCGAGCGCCGAGATGCAGACGATGAGGCCGATGTAGAAGGGAAAGTAGCCCGCACCCGGGCCGTCGGTGGTCCAGCTGGCGCCCAGCCGCCGCGCTTCGAACACGACCACCGCGCCGAGCACGAACAGGATCGCCGCCACCACCGTGTCGACGCTGCAGTTCTTGACCAGGGCAGGGCTGGCCGCCGCCTCGGAGGATTCTGTCTTCTGACATGGGTTGCTCCACAGCAATCGGTGAGCGAGCGGACCGAGGCCGGATGGCCGAACGGCGTCGACGCGCGTTCGCGTCCGACCGGCCGGCCGCCTCGAACCGGCGTCTGCGTCACGCCGGCGGCGCGACGCAGACCCGGTCAGCTTACCGCAGCCCTAGGGCTTGGCCAGGAATCCGGCCTCGGTCATCAACTGCCGGTGCAGGATGTCAGCAGCCGAGAGCCACTTGACGTAGTCGGTGCCGCTCATGGCGGTGGTGTTGAAGGCACCCTTTTCCATGAATTCCTTCCAGTCGGGCGTCTCGCGCACCTTCTTCAGAAGATCGACGTAGTAGGCGGTCTGCTCGGCCGTGACGCCCGGCGCCATGAACACGCCGCGCAGCATCACGTAGTCGGTCGGCACGCCGGCCTCCTTGCAGGTCGGGATGTCGTACCACGACTCCTTGTCGGTGACCTTGGTCTTGTACGGCATGCGCACGTCGTCGAACACGCACAAGCGGCCGCAGCGTACCGGCGCGCCACTGGGCCACCGCTTCGATCGGGTTGTTCACCGTCGCGTCGATGTGGCCGCCAACCAGTTGCACCGCCACTTCGCCACCGCCCTTGTAGGGCACATAGATGAACTTCGTGCCGGTGGCCTTTTCCAGGCCGACGGTCAGGATCTGGTCTTCCTGCTTGGAGCCCGTGCCGCCCATCTTCATCTTGTTCGGCCCCGCGGCCTTGACCGCGGCGATGAACTCGTTCGCGTTCTTGTACGGCGTGCTGGCATTGACCCAGAGCACGAACTGGTCGAGCGCCATCATCGAAACCGGCGTCATGTCCTTCCAATTGAAGGGCACGCCGGTGGCCAACGGCGTGGTGAACAGATTGGACAGGGTGATGATCAGTTTGTGCGGGTCACCCTTGGCCTCCTTCACCGACAGGAAGCCCTCGGCACCGGCGCCGCCCGCCTTGTTGACGACGATCATCGACTCCTTCATCAGCTTGTGCTTGACGATGATGCCCTGGATCAGCCGGGCCATCTGGTCGGCGCCGCCGCCGGTACCGGCCGGGATCACGAACTCGACCGGCTTGGTCGGCTCCCAGGCGGCCAACGCCGGTACGGCGAGCGCCAACGCCACAGAGGCAAGCGCCGCGCGGCGCATGGTCTTTCCAATATTCATCATGATGTCTCCTGAAAGTGCAATGGGGCAAGTAGAAGCGGGTACGGCAACGCCAAAGGCTGCTACTCAACGCGGCGTGATGGTCCGGCCGATGACAGGAAAAACGAATGACCGCAGTCAATTTCCAAAGAAAATCTGCAGCCGATCGCCGTGCCTAGGGCAATCACCTAGGCCGCTACCGGCGGCAGCGATATCTTGCAGTGTCAGCGCGGCGCTGACAATGCGTTACTGACCAGCCGCGACGTGATGTCGACGATCTGGATCATGCGCTCGTAGGCCATGCGCGTAGGCCCGATCACGGCCAGCGTGCCGACCAGTTGGCCGTCGATCTCGTAGGGTGCACTGACCACCGACAATTCCTCGAACGGCACGACCCGGCTCTCGCCGCCGATGTAGATGCGCACGCCCTCGGCGCGGCTGCTGACGTCGAGCAGCCGCATCAATTGCGTCTTTTGCTCGAACAGGTCGAACAGCTTGCGCAACGAGCCCATGTCGTTGCCGAAATCCTGCACCGCCAGCAGGTTGCGTTCGCCGCTGACCACCACCTGCTCGGTGGACTCGGCCATCGCCTCGGTGCCGGCCTGCACCGCGGCCTGCATCAGGGCCGCGATCTCGCCGCGCAGGGCCTCGACTTCATGTTGCAGGCGCTCGCGCACGGCGTCGAGCGTCAAACCGGCATAGTGGCTGTTGAGGTAATTGCTGGCCTCGATCAGCTCGGCCTGCGGATGGTCGCGCGCGGTCATGATGACGCGGTTTTGCACATCGCCTTCGGGCGAGACCAGGATCAGCAGCACGCGCCGCTCGCCCAGGCGCAGGAATTCGATGTGGTGGAACACGCCGGCCTTCCTTGGCGCGGTGACCACCCCGACGAAGTTGGACAGGCTCGACAGCAGGTGCGCGGCGTTGGCGATCACGCGCTGCGGCTGGTCGGCGTGCAGCTGGTCGCGCGCGGCCGACATCTCCGGCGGCGCGTGCTCGAGATCGAGCGTGCGCGCCGTCAGCATGGTGTCGACGAAGAGTCGATAGCCGCGCGCCGTCGGCACCCTGCCGGCGCTGGTGTGCGGGCTGGCGATCAGGCCCATGTCCTCCAGATCGGCCATCACGTTGCGGATCGTCGCCGGACTCAGCTCCAGCCCCGAGGCCTTGGACAGCGTGCGCGAGCCCACCGGCTGCCCGTCGGCGATGTAGCGTTCGACGAGCGCTTTGAGCAGGGTCCTGGCGCGATCATCCATGGCTTTAATTCATTGTAGGCGGCGGTGCCTATGGTGTAATTCTTCGGATGGCCAAGCCCTTCAGTCATGCTGTGATCGTGGGCAAGCACCAGGCGCAGGGCATGCGCGAGTTGCTCGATGACATTGCGCAATTCCTCATCCAGGGCGGCATGCAAGTGTCGTTCGAAAGCACGACCGCGCAGCACACCGGCCTCACCGGTTACCCCAGCGTGGCGGTGGCCGGATTGGGTGCGAATTGCGACCTGGCGGTGGTGGTCGGTGGCGACGGCACCATGCTCGGCATCGCGCGCGAACTGGCGCGCCACGACATCCCGCTGGTCGGCATCAACCAGGGACGCTTGGGCTTCATCACCGACATTGCGGTCGGCCAGTTCCGCGAGGTGCTGGCCCCGATGGTCGCCGGCGACTATGAAGAGGAGCACCGTTCGATGCTCGAGAGCGACGTCTGGCGCGGCGGCGAACGCATCTTCGAGGGCCTGTCGATGAACGAGGTGGTGGTCAGCCGCGGCGCCACCGCGAGCATGGTCGAGCTGAAGATCGACATCGGCGACGAGTTCGTCGCCAACCTGCGCGCCGACGGCCTGATCGTCGCATCCCCCACCGGTTCGACCGCCTATGCGCTGTCGGCCGGCGGGCCGATCCTGCACCCCGGCATCGCCGGTTGGGTGCTGGTGCCGATCGCGTCGCACACCTTGTCCAACCGGCCGATCGTGTTGCCCGACACCGGCGAGATCCGCATCGGCATCGTCGCCGGCCGCGACGCCTCGGCCAACTTCGACATGCACAGCCTGGCCAGCCTGCAGCACGGCGACCAGGTGCGCGTGCGCCGTTCGGGGCACAAGGTGCGCTTCCTGCATCCGCGCGGCTGGAGCTACTACGCCACGCTGCGGCGCAAGCTGCGCTGGTACGAGGGTGTGGTGTGACCCCCCCCGTAGCGCCTTCGGCGCTCCCCCCCAGGGGGCCGAGCCCGCGCTCCAGGCCGGACGTCGGCTGGACGGGCCGAGGAGTGGCCGCGTCTCGCGGCCGCGCGGCCTGCAAGGCCCGCTGGCGGACCGGCGAAGCCGGATCCGCGGCGGTTGCTTGGTTGTCCCGTGCGGCTGAGATGCTGCGTCGACTGAATCTGCGCGACTTCGTCATCGTGCCGGCGCTGGAGGTCGATTTCAGCGCCGGCTTCACCGTGCTCACCGGCGAAACCGGCGCCGGCAAGTCGATCCTGATCGACGCATTGCAGCTCGCGCTGGGCAACCGCAGCGATGTCGGCGTGGTGCGCGAAGGCGCACAGCGCGCCGAGATCGCCGCCGAGTTCGATGCGCCCGCCTCGCTCGGGGCATGGCTCGACGAGGCCGGCTTCGACAACGGCGAGACGCTGCTGCTGCGCCGCGTCATCGACAGCCAGGGCAAGAGCCGGGCCTGGATCAACGGCAGCCCGGCAACCGTTGCCCAATTGCGCGAGGCGGCCGACCACCTGGTCGAGATCCATGGCCAGCACGCCTGGCAGAGCCTGACGCGGCCGGCCGCGGTGCGCGAGTTGCTCGACGCGCAGGCGGGCGTCGACGTGCGGCCGCTGGCCGCGCTGTGGTCGCAAGCGAAAGCGGCCGGCGCGGCGCTGGACCGCGCGCGCACGAAGAGCGCCGAGATCGAGCGCGAGCGCGAGCGCCTGGCCTGGCAGGTCGGCGAGGTCGAGCGCCTGGCCCCCGCAGAAGGCGAGTGGGAGACGCTGAACGCCGAGCACCAGCGCCTGGCGCACGCGCAGGCCCTGATCGACGCCGCGCGCACGGCCCTCGAGGCACTGTCCGAAGCCGAGCGCAACGCCTCGTCGCTGGCCCAGCAGGCCAGCGACGCACTGGCGGGCGTTGCACAGTTCGACACACGGCTGGCGCCCGTGCTCGACATCGTGCAAGGCGCCCAGGCGCAATTGCAGGATGCCGCGCACACCCTGTCGGGCTACTTGCAGCACACCGACGTCGACCCCGAACGCCTGGCCGCACTCGATGCGCGGCTGGCGGCCTGGATCGGCCTGGCGCGCAGGTACCGGCGCGCGCCGGCCGAACTGGCCGAACTGTTGGTGCAGTGGCAGGACGCCTTGCGCGACCTCGTCGCCGCCACCGACACCGCAGCCCTCGAGCGCATGCTGGCGGCGGCCGAGCGCGCGTTGCGCGACGAGGCCGGGCGCGTCAGCGCGGCGCGGGCGCGAGCGGCGCCCAAGCTGTCCGAGACGGTGAGCCAGGCGATGCAGCAACTGGGCATGGCCGGCGGGCGCTTCGAGGTCGCCTTGTTGCCCGAGGCCGAGCCGCAGTCGTTCGGCCTCGAATCGGTGGAATTGCGCGTCGCCGGCCACGCCGGCAGCACGCCACGGCCGCTGGCCAAGGTGGCCTCCGGCGGCGAGCTGTCGCGTCTGGCGCTGGCGATCGCCGTCTCGACGGTGCGCGACAGTGCGGGCAGCGCGGGCACGCTGATCTTCGACGAGGTCGATGCCGGCATCGGCGGCGCGGTGGCCGACACCGTGGGCCGCCTGATGAAGCAGCTCGGTCGCGAACGCCAGGTGCTGGCGGTGACGCACCTGGCGCAAGTGGCCGCCTGCGCCGACCAGCACCTCATCGTCACGAAAGCACTGCAGGACAGCGGCCACACCACCAGCGATGTGCAGCCGGTGACCGGCGAGGCGCGGGTGGCCGAAGTCGCGCGCTTGCTCGGCGGCGACCGCCTGGCCACCAGCCTGGCCCATGCACAGCAGCTGATTGCCCACGCCACCACGGCCACGCCCGCGGCGGGCAAGACGCGGCGCAGCCGTGCCGGATCATGATCGCCGCCGCCAACGAGGCCCTGCCCGGCGCCGAACACCGCGTGGTGGTGATCACCGGCATCTCGGGGTCGGGCAAATCGGTGGCCTTGCATGCGCTCGAGGACGCCGGCTTCTTCTGCGTCGACAACCTGCCGCCCGAGTTGCTGCGCGACTTTCTGCGCGTCGAGCGCCAGGGCAGCGGCGGTGCCCGCCGCGTCGCGATCGCCGTCGACGTGCGCAGCGCAGGGTCGCTGCCCTACCTGCTGCCGCTGATCGACGAACTGCGCCGCGAGGGTGTTTCGATCCAGGCCTTCTTCCTCGACGCCAGCACCGACGCGCTGGTGCGACGATTCTCCGAAACCCGGCGCCCGCACCCGCTTTGCGCCGAGGCCGCGGGCGGTGATGCCCAGCGCGCGCTGCCCGAGGCCATCGAGCTGGAGCGGGAATTGCTGGCCGAGCTGCGCGAGATCTCCATCGTCATCGACACCAGCCAGTTGCGCCCGGCGCAATTGCGCCTGTGGCTGCGCCAGGCGGTGGGCGCTGCCCGCGCCGGACTGACCTTGGTCTTCGAGTCGTTTGCCTACAAGCATGGCGTGCCGCTCGATGCCGACTACATCTTCGACCTGCGCGTGCTGCCCAACCCGCATTACATCCGCGAACTGCGGCCACTCGACGGCCGCGATGCGGCGGTGGCCACGTACCTCCAGGCGCAGCCCGAGGTCGGCGAAATGCTGGGCCAGATCGAGGCCTTCCTGGCGCGCTGGCTCGATGCGTTCATCGACGACCAACGCAGCTACCTGACGGTGGCGCTGGGCTGCACCGGCGGCCAGCACCGGTCGGTGTACGCCGCCGAGCACCTGGCGGCCCGATTTGCGCCGCGCACAGCCACCCTGGTGCGCCACCGCGAGCAGGACGCCCGCGAGTGAGACCGTGCGCGTGACGCCGCGCGAGATCGCACTGTTTCCACTGCAAGGCGTGCTGTTTCCGGGCGCGCTGCTGCAGTTGAAGGTCTTCGAGGCGCGCTACCTCGACCTCGTCGGCCGCTGCCTGCGCGAGAACACGTCGTTCGGCGTGGTCTGTCTGCGCCAGGGCCGCGAGGTCGGCCGCGACAGCGTGCGTTTCGAACGCGAAGGCGCGCTCGCACGCATCGACGAGGTCGACGCCGAACAGCCCGGCATACTGCGCGTGCGTTGCAGCGGCGGCCAGCGCTTTGCGATCGACGGCGCGCCACGCCAGCAAAGCGACGGTCTGTGGCTGGCCGACGTCGACCTGCTGGCCGACGACGATGCGCTGGCGCCCGATGCCGCGCTGCTGCCGTCGGTGAAGGCCCTGGCCAACGCGATCGCGGCCTTGCGCGAGCAGGGCAGCACGCCTTTCACCCCGCCCTATCGCTTCGACGATGCCGGCTGGGTCGCCAACCGCTGGTGCGAGATCCTGCCGATCCCGCTGGCGGCAAAACAGCGCCTGATGATGCTGACCGAGCCGCAGTTGCGCCTGAAGCTGGTCGACGAGTACCTGCGCGGCAAGGGCGTGGTCTAGGGGCGGTTCACACCGCGGACGGCGGCGCGAGCAGCTTGCGCACCGGTGCAGGCAGGCCGACGGCCAGTGCCTGCTCGATGGTGAACCAACGGCCCGCCGGCAACTGTGCTTCGAGCGCCGCACGGCGCGCGGCCGACAGGCGCTTGGGCAGTCGCTGGTGCCAGGGATGCAGTTGCCAATCGAAGTGCGTCAGCGCGTGATCGATCGGCGCCAGCGCCTGGCCCCGGCCCGGCCAGGCGGCCGTCAACGTGCGCAATTCGTCGAGCGCGTCGTACAGCGGCAGCGTCCAAAGGCCGGCCCAGACACCGCGGTGCGGGCGCTGCGACCAGCCACACTTCGTGGCCGTCACCGAGCCACAGCAGCGCATTGCTGCGCCGGCTGCGTTTGGTCTTGCGTGTCTTCACCGGGTAGCGCTCCGGCTCGCCCTCGCGCCGCGCCGCGCAAAGTCGCTTGCAGCGGACAGTCCGGGCAGCGCGGCCGCCGCGCACTGCACAGTGTGGCGCCGAGGTCCATCAAGCCCTGGTTGTAGGCCGCGACACCGGTGGCAGGCAGCAGCGCCTCGGCTTGCCGCCACAACGCACGTTCGTGCGCCGCCAGAGACAGGTCGTCGCCAAAGCCAAGCGCACGCGTCAGCACGCGCTTGACGTTGCCGTCGAGGATCGCGGCGCGTTCGCCAAAACAGAACGACGCGATCGCGGCCGCGGTCGAGCGGCCGATACCGGGCAGGCCCGCCAGTGCCGCGGCGTTGCGCGGGAATTCGCCGCCATGCTCTGCCACCACCACCTGCGCGCAATGGTGCAGGTGGCGTGCGCGGCTGTAGTAGCCCAGAC
Source organism: uncultured beta proteobacterium (assembly GCA_963751775.1). GTDB lineage: Bacteria > Pseudomonadota > Gammaproteobacteria > Burkholderiales > Burkholderiaceae_C > CADEEN01. The sequence continues at coordinate 41,514 of CAVVVW010000014.1, read as the reverse complement.
CGCTCCAGAGCGCAAGCACGTCGTCGAGCGAGGCAGCGGCCAGCGCGCGGACGTCCGGGAAGCGGGCCAGCATGCGCGGGTAGTAGTCGAGCACCGTCGCCACTTGCGTCTGCTGCAACATGATTTCCGACAACCAGACGCGGTAGGGGTCGCGACTGGCTTGCCACGGCAGGTCATGGCGGCCGTGCTGCTGCTGCCAGGCGATCACTTTCGCGGCGAAGCTGCCGCCGCGTCGACTTTGCCCCGCCATCAGGCGCGTGCCGCTGGCGGGGAACGGCAGAAGGCGCGTATCCGCGTCGTCGCTCACGCCGCCGCGCTGCGCGTCTGCACCAGCGACAGGTTGGGCGCAGCGCGTGCCGGCAGATTGCCGTCGCCATCGGGCAGCGGCGCCGACGCGGCCTCGGTCAGCGACGCGGCGAGCTCGCGCACGCGGCCAACGAGGTGCTGCCAGCGCGCGTCCTCCGACTCGAGGTCGCCGATGCGCTGGTCGAGATCGCCCGCCGCGGCCTGGATGCGCTCCAGGCTGTCGCGCCGGCGCTTGAAGCCGCGGCGCCGCTCGCGCAACTGTGAATCGATCTGGTTGGAGGCCGACTTGTGCCACAACTCGACCTCGCCGCTGGCGTTCTCGAACGCCATGCGCAGCTTGGACAGCAGCATGCGCCGGAACTGCTCCATGAAGCGCGGCTCGGCCAGCCGCAAGGCCTGCGACAGGCCGAGATACTGGGCGTAGCTGCGCTCGATCAACTCCAGCTCGCGTTCACAGCGTTCGAGCGCGGGCAGCTTGGTCAGCGTCAGGGCAAAGCCGAATTCGCTGTTGAGCTGGCGAAAGCTGGCTTGCAGCATGTCGTGGATTTCCTGGCCACGGCGGCGCGCCATCGTCAGGCGTTCGCGCAGGCGCTCACACAAGGCGACGAAGGCCTTCTTCGCACCCAGGTTGAACAGCGTGCTGCTGGCCTGGCGCTGCATCTGTGCAACTTCGTCGCGCAGGCCATCGCTGGACAAGCCGGTCAGCAACTCGCGCAGCATGCGCGCATGGACCACCCGCAGCGCCGCCAGCCGGTCGGTGCAACGCTCGAACTCCTGCACTTCGCGGTCGACGCGCCCGATCATCGTCTGCACCTTGCCGCCGCTCTTGCCGCGCAGGCCGCGCAACTCGAGCATCTGTTCGGCCACCAGGCGGCGCTGGTCGGCCAGGCGCCGTGAGGTCTGGTGTTCGATCGACTGCGCGGTCTCGGACACCATGCGCTCGATCACCTCGCGCCGGCGCGGCAGCAGCTGGGTCGCCAGCGCGTCCTCGAGCGCAGGCAGGCGGCTGGCGGCGAGCGCGCCGACGTCGCCATCGATGCGGCCGGCCAGGGCCTGCCGCGCCGACAGCGGGAATACGCGGTCGCGGTCGACGTCGAGCGTCGCCGCCACGCTGCGGCACTGCAGCTCGATCTGCTCGGCCACGGCCTGCGGCGACAGCAGCGGGTCGGCCAGCGCATCGATCTTGTTCAGGACCACGAAGCGCGTCATCGCCTGGCCGCCGAGGTGGTCGCGCCAGACCGCGAGGTCGGACTTGGTGACCCCCGTGTCGGCGCCGAGGATGAAGACCGCGGCGTGCGCTGCCGGCAGCAGCGACAGCGTCAGCTCGGGTTCGGCGCCGATGGCGTTCAGACCGGGTGTGTCGAGCACCACCAGACCGCGCTTCAACAGCGGGTGCGGGTAGTTGATCGCCGCATGGCGCCAGGCCGGCACCTCGACCAGGCCCTCGGCGATCAGCGGCGGGTTGTCCTCGGGCGCGTCGTCGTGCCACAAGCCGAGCGCGCGCGCGGTATCGACGGTGACGGCCTTGGTGCGCGTCACTTCGTTGAGTGCTTCTGCCAGGCGATCGGGCGAGTCGGCGTCGAGCCGAATGCGCGTCCAGAGCTCGGACCTTTCCCGCAGATCGGCCAAGGACTGGGCCTCGAGCCGGGTGTCGATCGGCAACAGCGCCAGCAGCGGCGGTGTGTTGTGCTCGTAGCCCAGCTCCACCGGGCACATCGTCGTGCGCCCCGGTGTGGCAGGCAGGATGCGCCGGCCGGTGTCGGCGAAGAAGATCGCGTTGATCAGTTCGGACTTGCCGCGCGAGAACTCGGCCACGAAGGCCACGCACAGGCGGTCCGTCGCCAGCCGCTCGCGCAGTGCACCCAGGTTGCGCTCGCAGGCCTCGTCCAGCAGGTCATGGTCGAGCAGGAAACGCGACAGGTCCGCGGCCTGGCGATCGAGGCCACGGCGCCAGACGGCAAGCGCATCGAGTTGACCGGCGAGGGAGAATTCCATCCAGGAGGGCCTGCATGCATTCGAACGCCGAACTGGCGCCAGGGCATCGTAGCGCAAGGGCCCTCGCTGGCGTCGCCTGCGATACATCTGCTGACAGCCGGCGGCAACACTGCGTGCACCTTGTCGCATTAGCGCCGCAGTGATGTCAGCGTTTCTGGCAGCCCGGGCAGAAGAACGTCGATCGCTGGGCCTGGACGATGCGCCGCAGGGTGGCGCCGCAGCGCTCGCAGGGCTGTCCGTCGCGCCCGTAGACGCGGGCCTCGAGCTGGTAGGCGCCGTCGCTGCCATGCGCATCGCGAAAGTCGCGCAGCGACGAGCCGCCGAGCTCGAGCGCCCGCGCGAGCGTCGTGCGTATGCCGGCCAGCAAGCGCTCGGCGCGCGGGCGTGACAAATTGCAGCACCGCACGCGCGGATCGATCCCGGCGGCGAACAAGGCCTCGCAGGCGTAGATGTTGCCGGCGCCGACGACGATGTCGCCAGCCAGCAGGGCCGACTTCACTGCCGTGCGGCGCCGTTGCAGCGCGGCGTGAAAGCTCTGCGGTGTCAGCGCCGCGTCGAACGGCTCGGCGCCCAAGCGCGCCAACAACGTCGCCGCCGGCGGCGCGTCCAGGGCCGGCGACCAGACCACCGCGCCAAAGCGCCGCGGGTCGGTCAGCCGCAGTACGCCGCGGGTCGTGACCAGGTCGAAGTGATCGTGCTTGCCCGCGGGCGCGATGGCGCCGGTCGCGTCGAACGCCAGCGACCCCGACATGCCCAGGTGCAGCAGCAGTCCGCCGTCGCCGCCCGACCGGGCGTCGGCAAGTGGCAACCAAAGGTACTTGCCGCGCCGCGCGGCCAGGCCGACCGTGCGGTCGACCAGCTTGGCCGGCCGGCATCCCAGCGGCCAGCGCAACGGCGCCCCGAGGCGCACCGACAGCACCCGCGCACCGGCAATTCGCTCGGCAAAGCTGCGCCGCGTGACTTCTACCTCGGGCAATTCGGGCATGGCGGCGATGATAGGTGCCAGGGCATTGAACGCCACGGCGCCGCGGCGCTCCAATGCCTAGAATGTGCCCAACCGCGAAGGATCCCGATGCCCGTTTCCGTTTCCGACCCCGCTTCGCGAACGGCCCGCCTGGCGGGTGTTTGCCCTGCTCGCGGCGGCCTTCGCGGCGGTGGCCGCACCGGCGCAGACGCCGCAATTGGCGAACGCGGCGGCTGCCGTGGCCGAGGCGAGCGAGGTGCCGCGATCCGCACTCGACGCACCGCTGTTCTACCAAGTGCTGATCGGCGAGATCGAGTTGACGTCCGGCGAGGCCGGCAACGCCTATGCGGTGCTGCTCGATGCGGCAAAGCGCACGCGCGACGAGGCGCTGTTCAAGCGCAGCGTCGACGTCGCACTGCAGGCCCGGGCCGGCGAGCAGGCGCTGACTGCGGCTCGCGCCTGGCGGCAGGCCTTGCCGCAGTCGCTCGAAGCGCTGCGCCACGAAATGCAATTGCTGGCGGCGCTCAATCGCAGCGCGGAGTTGGGCGAGTCGGTCAAGCTGCTGCTCGCGCGCACACCCGACGCCGAACGCGCGGCAACCATCGCGGCGCTGCCGCGGTTGTTCCAGCGCAGCCCCGACAAGCGCCAGGCCGCGAGCCTGATCGAAGACCTGTTGTTGCCCTATACGGTGGCGCCCCACGCGCCGGCGGTGCGCACCGCCGCCCGCGTGGCCAGCGGCCGGGCCTGGTGGTCGGCGAACGACGGGCCACGGGCCCTGCAACAGGCCGAACGGGCGCTAGCGGACGACCCATCGGCCCCTGGCCCGGCGCTGCTGGCGCTCGATCTGATGGCCACGGTGCCCGGCGCAGAGAAGCTGGTCACGGGCTACTTGCAGCGGCCCGACGCCGACTTGGCCGTGCAATTGGCCTACGTGCGTTCGCTGAGCACTGCGCAACGCTACGTCGATGCGGTTGCGCAATTGCAGATCGTGACGCGCAACAAGCCCGATCTCGCTGCGCCCTGGTTGATGCTGGGGGCCCTGCAGCTCGAGTTGCACCAGCCCCGTGACGCCGAGAGTTCGCTGCAGCGTTTCCTGGCCGCGCGCGCACGAAACGCTGCGGCGCCCGCGGCGGCAACCGACGAAGACGAAGAAGACGACGACGGCGACCGCGCCAACGACGGTGGGCAGACCCAGGCCTGGCTGATGCTCGCGCAGGCCACGGCAGAGCGCGGCGACACCAAGGCCGCCAACGCCTGGCTCGACAAGATCGACAACCCGCAGCGCGCACTCGAGGTCCAGACCCGCCGCGCGATGCTGTTGGCGCGCCAGGGCAAGGTGCTCGAGGCACGAACCTTGGTGCAGCAGGTGCCGGAGCGCCGCCCCGAAGATGCGCGCGCCAAGTTGCTGGCCGAGAGCCAGGTACTGCGCGACGTCAAGCGCTGGAGCGATGCGCATGCCGTCCTGGTGAGCGCCAACCAGCGCTTCCCGGACGACGCCGACCTGCTCTACGAACAGGCCATGATGGCCGAGAAGTTGTCGCGCATCGACGAGATGGAGCGTTTGCTGCGCAGGGTCATCGAGATCAAACCCGACCACCACCATGCGTACAACGCGCTCGGCTACTCGCTGGCCGATCGCAGCCAACGCCTTCCCGAAGCCCAGTTCGCTGATCAAGAAGGCGCTCGAGCTGGCCCCTGGCGACCCCTTCATCACCGACAGCCTGGGCTGGGTCGAATATCCGCCTGGGCAACCGCGACGAGGCCGCGCGGCTGCTGCGCCAGGCCTACGCGGCGCGGCCCGACCCGGAGATCGCCGCGCACCTGGGCGAAGTGCTGTGGGTCAGCGGTTCGCACGACGATGCGCGCCGAATCTGGCGCGAAGGTCGCGACCGCGACACCGCCAACGAGGTGCTGCGCGAGACGCTGACGCGGCTTCAGGTCAAGTTGTGATCCGCCGCGGTGGTGCCGCTGCGCTACTGGGCGCGCTGGCGCTGCTGGCTGGCTGCACGACGCCGCCACGCCCGGTGCCCGACCTCGCCGGGCGGCTGTCGGTGCGCATCGATGCCCATGACGGCGCGCCCACGCGCAGCGTGTCGAGCCAGTTCGAATTGCGGGGCGACGCGCGCGCCGGCGAACTGCAACTGACCACCATGCTGGGCACCACTGCCGGCCAGGCGCAATGGCGTCCGGGCAGTGCCGAGCTGATGACCGGCGAGGGCACACGCCAGTTCGCCGACCTCGACGCGCTGGCGCTGAACCTGTTCGGCGAAACGCTGCCGCTGACGGCACTGATCGATTGGCTGCGCGGCAAAGCGTGGCCCGACGCGCCAAGCTCGGCCACGGCGGATGGCTTCGAGCAACTCGGCTGGCGCATCGACCTGTCGCGATTCGCCCAGGGCTGGGTGCTGGCGGCGCGTGAACGCGCACCGGCACTTTCGGTGCGCGTGAAGCTGGATCCGTCGCCATGAGCTTGCGCGCTCATCCACGATGTGCCGGCGCCGGCCAAACTGAACCTGTTCCTGCACGTCGTCGGCCGGCGCGCCGATGGTTATCACCTGCTGCAGTCGGTATTCGTGCTGATCGACTGGGCCGACACCTTGCACTTCGAGCGCCGCAGCGACGGCCGGCTGCAGCGCCATGACCTGGGACTGACGTTGCCGGCCGACGACCTGGTGCTCGGTGCCGCGCGTCGGTTGCAGGCCGAGAGCGGCACCGCGCTCGGCGCCGACATCTCGATCGAAAAGCGCGTGCCTTGGGCCGCCGGGCTGGGCGGCGGCAGTTCCGACGCGGCCAGTACGCTGCTGGCCTTGAACCGGTTGTGGCGGCTGCATTGGCCACGCGCGCGGCTGCTCGATCTGGCCGCCCGCATCGGTGCGGACGTGCCGTTCTTCGTCGGCGGCGAAAATGCCTTTGTCGAGGGCATCGGCGAGCGCCTGACGCCACTGGCTGTGCCGCAGCAATGGCTGGCGGTCGTCAAGCCCGCTGCCGGGCTGGCCACGCGCGACGTCTTCACTCACCCGGCCCTGGTCCGCGATACGCCCGCTGCTATACTCTCGGGCTTTCTTGCAGACGCATCGCAACCTGGGTTTTGGGACGAAAAGGGTGCGGGCTGGGGTCGAAACGACCTGCAGCCGCCGGCCGAAGACCGTTGCCCCGAAGTGGCCCGAGCCGCCGAGTGGCTCGACAAGCATTTCGGCAACAGCCGCATGACGGGCTCGGGCAGCGCGGTGTTTGCGAGAAACGGCATGGGTGATCGACCCTTGGTGACATGGCCGGCGGAAGAGCTACCGCCGGGCTGGGTTGGTCGGATGTGCCGCAGCCTGGACCAGCATCCGCTTGCGGGCTGGGCCGGCTGAAACGGTTTTTGAGGGTGGTGGCGCGAGCCGCCTCCTGTGTAGGGGAGTCGCCAAGTTGGTCAAGGCATCGGATTTTGATTCCGACATGCGAGGGTTCGAGTCCTTCCTCCCCTGCCAAACTTTCTGCTTCGCGACCCACCCGCCCTGACCCGCCGCCCGCCCTAGAAAGCCACCGCCGTGCTGTTCAACACCGTGCTGTTCACGGGCAACGCCAACCGAGCGCTGGCCCAGGAAATCGCGTCCAACCTGGGCGTCGAGTTGGGCAAGGCCACGGTCGGCCGCTTCTCCGACGGCGAAGTGACGGTCGAGCTGCACCAGAACGTGCGTGCCCGCGATGTCTTCGTGATCCAGTCGTCGTGCGCGCCGACCAACGAGAACATCATGGAGTTGCTGATCATGGTCGATGCCTTGAAGCGCGCCAGCGCGCGCCGCATCACCGCCGTGATCCCCTACTTCGGCTATGCGCGCCAGGACCGCCGGCCGCGCAGCACCCGGGTGCCGATCAGTGCCAAGGTGGTCGCCAACCTGCTCGAGACCGTGGGCGTCGAGCGTGTGCTGACGATGGACCTGCACGCCGACCAGATCCAGGGCTTCTTCGATATTCCGGTCGACAACATCTATGCCTCGCCGGTGCTGCTCTCGGACCTGAAGAGCAAGAACTACAACGACCTGATCGTGGTCTCGCCCGATGTCGGCGGCGTGGTCCGCGCGCGCGCGCTGGCCAAGCAGCTCGGCTGTGACCTGGCCATCATCGACAAGCGCCGTTCGGCCGCCAATGTCTCCGAAGTGATGCACGTGATCGGCGAGATCGACGGCCGCAATTGCGTCATCATGGACGACATGATCGACACCGCCGGCACCCTGGTGAAGGCGGCCGAGGTGTTGAAAGAGCGCGGCGCGAAGAGCGTCTACGCCTATTGCACGCACGCGGTGTTCTCGGGCCCGGCGATCGAACGCATCGGCGCCTCGGCACTCGACGAGGTGGTGATCTGCAACACGATCCCGCTCAGCGAGGCCGCCAAGGCCTGCAAGAAGATCCGCCAGCTGTCGGTGGCGTTCCTGTTTGCCGAGACGATTCGGCGCATTTCGGATGGCGAGTCGGTGACGTCCTTGTTCGCCGAACAGAATAGTAATTTTTAGAAGGACGAGCGGGCTCCCTGTCGGGAGCCCTTGTCTTGTTGGGTCCGTTGTCGGACCCTTTACCTGGAGCCCTGGTCGCGGGGTTCCAACATTGGAGTGAAAGCATGAAATTCGTCGCCTATGAGCGGACGTTGCAGGGGACCGGAGCGAGCCGCCGCCTGCGACTGACCGCAAAAGTCCCGGGCATCGTCTATGGGGCCGGAGCGCCCAAGATGATCGAGCTCGACCACAACGCGCTGTACTTCGCGCTGAAGAAGGAGGCCTTCCACTCGTCGCTGCTCGAGATGGAACTGGCCGGCAAGACCGAGAAGGTGCTGCTGCGCGACTTCCAGATGCATGCCTGGAAGCAGATCGTGCTGCATGTCGACTTCCAGCGCGTCGACGAGACGACCCGGATCACGAAGAAGGTGCCGCTGCACTTCATCAACGAAGAGAATCTCGCCGGCCGTCAAGACCGACAAGTGCCTGATCGCCCACGTCGTCACCGACGTGGAAATCCAGTGCCTGGCCTCGTCGCTGCCCGAGTTCCTGACCGTCGACCTGGGCAACATGGTCAAGGGCCAGTCGCTGCACGTCAGCGACCTGGTGCTCGCCGAAGGCATCAAGGTCGTCACCCACGGCAAGAAGGACCCGGTCATCGCGGCCGTGACCGTGCCCAAGGAAGAAGTCGAGGAAGTGGCTCCGGTGGCGCCTGTCATCGCCGCTGCGCCGGCACCGACCAAGGCCAAGAAGACCGAGAAGCAAAACAAGAAGTGATCGTCTGACGACGATGCCTCGGGCCCCGCCTTGGCGGGGCCTTTTTTCGTTGCCGAGGCCCCCTTATCATCGCCGCCACATGACGATTCGAATGTTGGTCGGCCTGGGCAATCCGGGCCCCGAATACGCTGCCACGCGGCACAACGCCGGCTTCTGGTGGCTCGATGCGGTGGCCGGCAAACTCGGCGCCAGGCTGGCTCACGACCGCAATTACCACGGCCTGGTGGCGCGCGTGAATCGGGCCGGCACGGATCCGCTGTGGCTGGTCGAGCCGCAGACCTACATGAACCTGTCGGGCAAGTCGGTGGCCGCGCTGGCCCGGTTCTTCAAGATCGCACCCGAGCAGATCCTGGTCGCGCACGATGAACTCGACCTGTTGCCCGGCCAGCTCAAGTTGAAGCAAGGCGGCAGTCACGCCGGCCACAACGGCTTGAAGGACATCGTCGCCCAACTCGGCAGCGCCGACTTCTGGCGCCTGCGCCTGGGCATCGGCCACCCCGGCGTGAAGGCCGAGGTGATCGACTATGTCTTGAGGAAGCCCTCGCAGGAGCACCGCGAGGCGATCGAGCAGTGCGTGGCGCTGTCGCTGCAATCGCTGGACCTGCTGCTGGCCGGCGAGATGGAGCGCGCGATGATGAAGGTGCACAGAAAGCCGCCGCGGCCCAAGCCGGACGCGCCGCCGAGCGACCCAACCGGGGAGCAAGGCAAGCCGTGAACGTTCGCCGGCATCGATCCGGCGCGGCCGTGGCGATGACCACGTCGCTGTTGCTGGTCGCCGCCGATGGCGCGAGCGAGGCAGCGCAAAGGGTGTTTCGCTGCGGTCCCGACGGCCGCACCTATTCGCAGACGCCGTGCAAGGACGGCTACGAGATCGACACCGACGACATGCGCACCGCCGAGCAGCGCAAGGCAGCCGCCGAGGTCCTCAAGCGCGACAAGATGCTGGCCGACAAGATGACCCGCGAACGTCTGGCCAAGGAAGCAGCCGCCGCCAAGCAGACCACCGCCAGGAGCGGCCCACCGAAAGCAGCCAAGCCGCCCGCGTCAGCCGCATCGGCCGCGTCAAAGAAGAAGCGCCCGCCAACCAAGCCCGCGCAGTCCTGAAGCGGGATTGCTTTCACTCGAGTGGCCGTCACAGAGCTGCAGGCGAGCGATTGGCGACGTGGGATACCCAGTTCGCTGACAGTAGAGCAGCAAAGGCGCGCCCGGGCAGGCGGCAGCGCTTCGGCGGAGCGGTCGGTGCTGTGCACCGACTGCGCTGCGGTGCTCGGCCTTGTGGCCCGTCGCACAACTCGCTGCGCTCACTGCGTTCGCTACGCTCAGACAGGGTGCGACAAGTCAGTCACGTGGCGCGCTGCGCGCGCGGGCCACAAGCCTGTGCTCCTCGGCGCCCCGCAGGCGCGCTGCCACCTGCCCGGGCGCGCCTTTGCGGAGCCAGCGATGGTGGCGTTGCGAACACCAGCCGTGGCCTTCGCGGCAGGCGGTACCCGGCAGGGGCGATTTGTGGGGCGGCGAGGAGCACAGGGCTGGGGTCGGCGCGCGCAGCGCGCTTCGTGATCTGACTCGCCGCACCTGTCCGAGCGCAGCGAACGCAGCGAACGTAGCGAGTTGTGCGACGCGACCACCAGGCCGAGCACCGCAGCGAAGTCGGTGCGAAGCGCCGACCGCTCCACCATGAGCCCCTGCCGGGTGCCGCCTGCCGCGATGCGCTGAACCATCGCAAGAACAGGCGGTAGCAAACAACGTCAATGCGCCAGTAGCAGCCCGCCGCCCCTACTTAACAGACAGCGAAACGACTTCAGGGTGTGCCCGCCATGGCTGCCTGTTGCTGCAAGTGCTGGTACTTGGCCCACAGCGTCGCCTTCGATTCGACATGCTGCGGGTGAATTGGGATGCAAGCCACGGGGCAGACCTGCACGCATTGGGGTTCGTCGAAGTGGCCGACACATTCGGTGCAGCGCGAGGGCTCGATCTGGTAGTAGTCGGGGCCCATCGAGATTGCCTGGTTCGGGCATTCGGGCTCGCACACGTCGCAGTTGATGCACTCGTCGGTGATCATCAGCGCCATGGGCACTACTCACGCGGCGTTTGCGCCACGCGCTCCTTCAGCTTCTCCAGCACCAGCGGCGCCACGAACTTGGAGACATCGCCGCCCAGGGTGGCGATCTCGCGCACGAACGTGCCGCTGATGAACTGGTGCTGATCGCTCGGCGTCAGGAACAGCGTCTCGACTTCGGGCATCAACTGCCGGTTCATGCCGGCCATCTGGAATTCGTATTCGAAGTCGCTGACCGCGCGCAGGCCGCGCACCACCACCTTGCCGCCCTGGGCCACGACGAAGTCGCGCAGCAGCCCGCGCATTTCATAGACCTCGACGTTGGCATGCTGCGCGGTCAGGGTGCGCGCAAGGTGCAGCCGCTCGCCGATCGAGAACATGGTTCGCTTGTGGTGGCCCACCGCCACCGCGACGAGCAAGCGCTCGAACAGCCGGCTGGCGCGCGCGATCAGGTCCTGATGACCGAGCGTCATCGGGTCGAAGGTGCCGGGGTAGACGGCGGTGAGGCGGGTGACGGAGGTCATGACTTGGGCGCGTCGGAGCGCTGGCAGTTTAGCCCGGCCCACGCCGGAACAGGTTGGCGTGCACGGCGCCGGCGCGGGCGTGCCGCGCGAGCGTGAAGCCGGCCGGCGCAGCGTCGAATTCCCGCGGCGCTTCGAGGTACAAGAAGCCGCCTTCCGTCACGCTGGGCGCCGCCGCGGCCAGCGCGGCATCGAAGACGTTGGCGTCGAACGGCGGGTCGATCAGCACGAGCTCGAACTGCCCGGGCGCGCAGCGCGACAGCCAGGCCAGTGCGTCGCCGGCGATGACGCGCACCGTGTCAGCCCGCAGCCGCTCCTTGACCTGCGCCAGACTGCGCACCAGCGCCGCATCGCGCTCCAGCAGCAGCACCTCGGCGGCCCCGCGCGATGCGGCCTCGAAGCCGAGCGCGCCGCTGCCGGCAAAGGCGTCGAGCACGCGCCAGCCCGTCAGGTCCTGGCCCAGCCAGTTGAACAGCGTTTCCTTTATCCGGTCGGGCGTCGGCCGCAGGCCGGGCTGGTCGGCCACCGGCAGCTTGCTGCGCTTCCACTGTCCGCCGATGATGCGAACGAAGCCCTTCACAGCCGCACGGCGATGCCGTCGCGTGCCATCAGTGCCTTGGCCTGGCCGACGGTGAATTCGCCGTAGTGGAAGATGCTCGCCGCCAGCACCGCATCGGCGCCGCCGATGCGGATGCCTTCGGCCAGGTGCTCGAGCATGCCGACCCCGCCCGAGGCGATCACCGGCACCGGCACCGCATCGCTCACGGCGCGCGTCAGTTCGAGGTCGAAGCCGCTCTTCGTGCCGTCGCGGTCCATGCTGGTGAGCAGGATCTCGCCGGCGCCCAACTCGGCCATGCGCCGCGCCCAGGCCACGGCGTCCAGGCCAGTGTCGTTGCGCCCGCCGTGGGTATAGACATGCCAGCCGCCACCGCGCTGGCGCTTGGCGTCGATGGCGACCACGATGCACTGCGCGCCATAGCGTTCGCTGGCCTCGCGAATCACCTCGGGCCGGGCCACGGCCGCCGAGTTGAAGCTGACCTTGTCGGCCCCGGCATTGAGCAGGCGGCGCACGTCGGCCACGCTGCGCACGCCGCCGCCCACGGTCAGCGGGATGAAGACCTGCGCGGCCACGGCTTCGATGATCGGCAGGATCAGGTCGCGGCCGTCGCTGGTGGCCGTGATGTCGAGGAAGGCCAGTTCGTCGGCGCCCTGCTCGTTGTAGCGGGCAGCGATCTCCACCGGGTCGCCCGCGTCGCGCAATTCGACGAAGTTGACGCCCTTGACGACGCGCCCGCCCGTCACGTCCAGGCAGGGAATGATGCGTTTGGCCAGCATCTCAGCGGCCGCCCGGGGCAGCCGTCATCAGACAACCTGCGCGCTGCGCGCTTCGGTATTCGCCTTGGGAACGGCCCGGCGGCTCATGCAGGCGGGCCGCCGAGTTCGTCGGCGCGGCGCTGCGCCGCGGTGAAATCGAGCGCACCGTTGTAGATCGCGCGGCCGCAGATCACGCCGTCGATGCCTTCGCTCTCGACCCCGCACAGGCGATCGATGTCGGCCATGCCGGCCAGCCCACCCGAGGCGATGACGGGAATGGTCAGCGCCTGTGCGAGCTTGACGGTGGCTTCGATGTTGATGCCGGTGAGCATGCCGTCGCGGCCGATGTCGGTGTAGATCACGCCCTCGACGCCGTAATCCTCGAACTTCTTCGCCAGGTCGACGACTTCGTGGCCGGTCAGCTTGCTCCAGCCGTCGGTGGCCACCTTGCCGTCCTTGGCATCGAGGCCGACGATGATGTGGCCGCCGAATGCCGTACAGGCGTCGCGCAGGAAGCCCGGCTTCTTGACCGCAGCGGTGCCGATGACGACGTAGCTCAGGCCGTCGTCGAGGTAGCGCTCGATGGTGTCCAGATCGCGCAGACCGCCGCCGAGCTGTACCGGGATGCGGTCGCCGACCGCGCGGATGATCGCCTTCACCGCCGGTTCGTTGACCGGCTTGCCGGCGAAGGCGCCGTTCAGATCGACCAGGTGCAAGCGCCGGGCACCGGCCGCGAGCCAGCGCTCGGCCATTGCCGCCGGGTCTTCGCCGAAGGTGGTGGCGACTTTCATGTCACCCTGCTCGAGGCGCACGCAGTGACCGTCCTTGAGGTCGATCGCAGGTATCAGCAGCATGGTCGGCAGGCAGGGAGCGCTCGGGGCTTCGGAATCAGGGATTCCAAAGGAGGAAGTTGCGGTACAGCGTCAGACCGTCGTCAGCGCTCTTCTCGGGGTGGAACTGGGTGGCAAAAATGTTATCTCGCGCCACCGCCGAGGTAAAGCGCACGCCATAGTCGGTCAGGCCCGCGCTGTGGCGCGGGTCCGACGGCGCGGCGTGAAAACTGTGCACAAAGTAGAACCACGCGTCGTCGGCCACGCCCGCCCACAGTGCGTGCGGCTGCGCCTGCCGGACCCGGTTCCAGCCCATCTGCGGCACCTTGTAGCGGCTGCCGTCGGGCTGGCGCAGGCCGTCGAGGCGAAAGCGCTCGACGCGCCCGCCGATCAGGCCCAGCCCCGGCGTGTCCTGCTCCTCGCTGTGGTCGAGCAGCATCTGCATGCCGACGCAGACACCGAACAGCGGCTTGTTCGCGGCGGCGTGCAGCACCGCGTCCTTCAATCCCGACGCGTGCAGCTCGCGCATGCAGTCGCGCATCGCACCCTGGCCGGGCAGCACCACGCGATCGGCGGCAAACACGTCCTGCGGCCGCGCGGTCACGAGCACCGTGACGCCGCTGCCGGCCGCCACGTGCAGCACCGCCTGCGACACCGAGCGCAGGTTGCCCATGCCGTAGTCGACGACGGCGACGCTGCCCGGCATAACCTAGAGGGAGCCCTTGGTGGATGGAATCACGCCCACGCTGCGCGCGTCGATGGCCAGCGCCATGCGCAGCGCGCGGCCGAAGGCCTTGAACACCGTCTCGCACTGGTGGTGGGCGTTGGCGCCCTTCAGGTTGTCGATGTGCAGGGTGGCCAGCGCGTGGTTGGCGAAGCCCTGGAAGAACTCGAAGGTCAGTTGGGTGTCGAATCGCGCCGACCATGCCGCTGCGAAACGGCACGTCCATGTGCAGCCCGGGGCGGCCCGAGAAATCGATCACCACGCGCGACAGCGCTTCGTCCAGCGGCACGTAGGCATGGCCGTAGCGCGTCAGGCCGGCCTTGTCGCCGACCGCCTTGGCCACGGCCAGGCCCAGCGTGATGCCCACGTCTTCCACCGTGTGGTGGCCGTCGATGTGCAGGTCGCCCTTGGCCTCGACGTCGAGGTCGATCAGGCCGTGGCGCGCCACCTGGTCGAGCATGTGGTCGAAGAAGCCGATCCCGGTCGCCAGTTTGGCCTGGCCCGTGCCGTCGAGATCCACGCGCACGCGGATCTGCGTCTCTTTCGTATTGCGTTGCACCTCGGCCATGCGTGACATCACAAACTCGCTTTCAGGGCTTCGATCAGCAGGTTGTTTTCCTCGGGCGTGCCCACCGTCAGGCGCAGGCAGTTGGCCAGCAACGGGTGCAGGCCGGCGATGTGCTTGACGAGCACGCCGCGCGCCTTCAGGCCCTCGAAGCCGCGCTTCGAATCGGGCACGCGCACCAGCAGCATATTGGCATCGCTCGGAAACACGGTCACGCCCGGCAACGCCGCCAGCGCGGCGGCCAGCCGGGCGCGCTCGGCGCGCAGCAACGCCGCCTGCCCGGCAAACACGTCGGCATGCTCGAGCGCGAACAAGCGTGGCCTCGGCGTTGAGCACGCTGACGTTGTAGGGCGGCATCACTTTCTCGATCTGCTCGATCAACTGTGCTTCGGCCCCAGCCATGTAGCCCAGGCGCACGCCGGCGAGGCCGAACTTGGACAGCGTTCGCATCACCAGCACATGCGGCTGCGCGGCCATGCGCTGCATCCATGTGCGCGAGGAAAAGGGCTGGTACGCCTCGTCGAACACCACCAGTCCGTGTTGCGCGCCGACCGCCGCCACGATGCGGTCGATGATCGGCATCGTCGAACAGGTTGCCGGTCGGATTGTTGGGGTAGGCGATGTAGGTCAGCGCCGGCCGCTCGCGCTCGATCGCCGCCAGCATGGCCGCCTCGTCGAGCTCGAAGCTGGCCGTCAGCGGCACGCCGACGAAGCGCAGCCCGCGCAGACGCGCCGACATCTCGTACATCACGAAGCCCGGCAGCGGCGCCAGCACCACCGCACCGGGTACGTCGCAGGCCACCGACAGCAGGTCGATCAACTCGTCCGAGCCGTTGCCGATGATCACGCGGCAGCCGGCGGGCACGGCGAAGTGCCTGGCCAGCGCCGCCGCCACCTCGCCCTTGCCGAGCGGATAGCGATTGAGCGCGGCGCGCCCGAGGCGCTCGCCCAGCTCGCGCTGCAACGCAGGCGGCAGGCCGAAGGGGTTCTCCATCGCGTCGAGCTTGACCATCCCCGCGCTCGGCTGGATGGCGTAGCCCGCGGCGGACTGGACGTCCTGGCGGATCGTGCGCGCGATGCGCTCGGTCAACGGGGTCACGTTCATCGTTTGATCCCGTCCGCGCGCACAGGCACTGCGCCACTGGACATCGGTCGCAGCGAGCGCATCGGGCCGTTCGAGTCGCATTTGCGCGGCCCGGGCGTGGGCCTGCAGGCCCTCGCCAAGCGCCAATTCGGCCGCGATCGGCCCCAGGATGTTTGCGCCCGCTTCGCTGACTTCGATGATGCTGCTTCGCTTCTGGAAGTCGTAGACGCCGAGCGGCGAGGAGAACCGGGCGGTGCCGGACGTCGGCAGCACATGGTTCGGGCCGGCGCAATAGTCGCCCAGGCTCTCGCTGGTGAAAGCGCCGAGGAAGATCGCGCCGGCGTGCTTGAGCAGCGGCTCCCAGCGCTGCGGGATCGGCGCTCGAGACTTCGAGGTGCTCGGGCGCGATGCGGTTGCTCAGTTCGCAGGCCTCTTCCATCGACCGCGTCAGGATCAGCGCGCCGCGGCCCTCGAGGGAGGCCCGAATGATTTCGCGTCGCGGCAGCGTGGGCAACAGGCGCTCGATCGGCGGCGCGCACCGCGTCGAGATAACCGGCATCGGGACACAGCAGCAGGCTTTGCGCCAGTTCGTCGTGCTCGGCCTGCGAGAACAGGTCCATCGCCACCCAATCGGCCGGCGTGCTGCCGTCGGCGATGACCAGGATCTCGCTCGGCCCGGCGATCATGTCGATGCCGACTTCGCCGAACACCCTGCGCTTGGCGCTGGCGACGTAGGCATTGCCGGGGCCGGTGATCTTGTCCACCCGCGGGATCGTCGCGGTGCCGTAGGCCAGTGCGGCCACCGCCTGCGCGCCGCCGATGGTGAACGCGCGCTGCACGCCGGCCACATGCGCCGCCGCCAGCACCAGCGCATTGCGCTCGCCGCCGGGCGTCGGCACGACCATCACGATCTCGCCGACGCCGGCCACCTGCGCCGGCACCGCGTTCATCAGCACGCTCGACGGGTACGCCGCCTTGCCGCCGGGCACGTAGATGCCGACGCGGTCGAGCGGCGTCACCTTCTGCCCGAGCAGGGTGCCGTCGGCGTCGCGGTAGCTCCACGAGCGACCGCAGGCCTCGAGTTGGCGCTCGTGGTAGCTGCGGATGCGCGCCGCCGCCGCCTGCAGCGCGTCGCGTTGTGCCGGCGTGATGGCGGCATACGCCGCTTGCATCTGCCTCGGGCGCGAGGGCCAGTGCCGCCATCGACGCCGGGGCCAGCGCATCGAAGCGCGCGGTGTATTCGAGCACCGCGGCATCGCCCCGCGCGCGCACGTCGGCCAGGATCTCTGCCACGCGGGCCTCGATCTGGGCATCGGCCTGGGCCGACCAATGGCGCAGCCCGGCGAACCCGGCCTCGAAGTCGGCGCTGCGGGTGTCGAGCTGGCGCAGCGCGATCATGGCCGCACCGCCTTCTCGAAGGCCTCGATCAGCGGCCGGATCGCCTCGCGCCGGAGCTTGAGCGCGGCCTGGTTGACGATCAGCCGCGAAGTGATGTCGACGATCTTCTCGACCTCGACCAGCTGGTTCGCGCGCAGCGTGCTGCCGGAGGACACCAGGTCGACGATGGCGTCGGCCAGCCCGGTCAGCGGCGCCAGCTCCATCGAGCCGTAGAGCTTGATCAGGTCGACGTGCACGCCCTTGTCGGCAAAGTGCTGGCGCGCGACGGCGGTGTACTTGGTCGCCACCCGGATGCGCGAGCCCTGCTTGATGGCGCTGGCGTAATCGAAATCGGCGCGCGTGGCCACGCTCATGCGGCAGCGCGCGATCTTCAAGTCGAGCGGCTGGTACAGGCCGGCGCCGCTGTGCTCGAGCAGGATGTCCTTGCCGGCCACGCCGAGGTCGGCGCCGCCGTACTGCACGTAGGTCGGCACGTCGCTGGCGCGCACCAGCACCACGCGCACGTCGGGCCGGCTGGTGGCCAGGATCAGCTTGCGCGAGGTCTCCGGGTCTTCCAGCACCTCGATGCCCGCCGCCTTGAGCAGCGGCAGGCACTCGTCGAGGATGCGGCCCTTCGATAGCGCGAGCGTGATCACGACTTCACCCGCTCGATGTCGGCGCCGAGAGCCCACAGCTTGGCTTCCATGCGGTCGTAGCCGCGGTCGAGGTGGTAGATGCGCTCGACCTGGGTCTGGCCGTCGGCCACCAGGCCGGCGATGACCAGGCTGGCCGAGGCGCGCAGGTCGGTGGCCATGACCGTGGCGCCCGACAGGCGCGGCACGCCGTGCACGACCGCGGTGTGGCCGTCGACCTCGATCTTCGCGCCCAGCCGCACCAGCTCGTTGACGTGCATGAAGCGGTTCTCGAAGATCGTCTCGCTGATGCGCGCGCTGCCGTCGGCGATGCAGTTCACGGCCATCAACTGGGCCTGCATGTCGGTCGGGAACGCCGGGTATTCGCTGGTGCGAAAGCCCACCGCCTTGGGCCGGCCGTCGGCGCGCACGCGGATCCAGTCGGCGCCGGATTCGATCGCCGCACCGGCCTCGCGCAGCTTCTCGATCAGCGCATCGACGTGGTCGGCGCGCGTGCCGCGCAGCGTCACGTCGCCGCCGGCCGCGACCACGGCGCAGAGGAAGGTGCCGGTCTCGATGCGGTCGGGGATGATGCGGTGGCCGCCCCGCGGCGCATGCAGGCGCTCGACGCCCTGGACCTGCACGCGGCTGGTGCCATGGCCCTCGATCCGGGCGCCCATCGCGATCAGCAATTCGGCCAGGTCGGCCACCTCGGGCTCGCTGCGCCGCGTTCTCGAGCAGCGTCTCGCCCTGCGCCAGCGCGGCGGCCATCAGCAGGTTCTCGCTGCCGGTGACGGTGACCATGTCGGTGGTGATGCGCGCACCGTGCAGGCGGCGGGCGCTGGCGACGATGTAACCATGCTCGACCTCGATCTCGGCGCCCATCGCCAGCAGGCCCTTGATGTGCTGGTCGACCGGCCTGGAGCCGATCGCGCAGCCGCCGGGCAGCGAGACCTTGGCCCGGCCCAGCCGCGCCAGCAGCGGGCCCAGCACCAGGATCGAGGCACGCATCGTCTTCACCAGCTCGTACGGCGCCTCGGGCCGGGTGATCGCCCTGGCGTCGAGGGTCACCGTGTCGGCATCGTCGCTGCCGCGTTCGGCGACGACGCCCATGTTGCGCAGCAGCTTCAACATCGTCGCCACGTCCTGCAGCCGCGGCACGTTGGCCAGCGTCACCGGCTCGGCGCACAGCAGCGCCGCGGTCAGCTCGGGCAGCGCGGCGTTCTTCGCGCCGGCAATCGGCACCTCGCCTTGCAGCCGGCGCCCGCCGCGGATGAGAAGCTTGTCCATGATCGTCGTCCGTTCGCTGTCGGACGTGCACGGTGCGGAATGCGGTTCCCGGTGCGCTGCTGCCGAGCACCACCGACCACCCTCCGCGGCGCACACGCCGCGGGCAGGTTCAGTGGTGGTGTGCCGGTGCGGCGTCTGTCGCGGGGCCGGCCCGGGATGCCTGCCATTCGGCCGGTGTCAGTGTCTTCATCGACAGCGCGTGAATTTGTTCGCGCATTCTATCGCCCAGCGCCTTGTAGACGCGCTGGTGGCGGGCCACGCGCGAGTGGCCCTCGAATGCGGCGGCCACGATGGTGGCAAAGAAGTGGCGCCCGTCGCCCTCGACCTCGAGATGCTCGCAGGCCAGGCCGGCGGCAATGAATTTGCGCACTTCGTCGGGTGTTGGGGCGGTTGCTTGCATGGTGACCGAATTGTAGGTGCGCGCTGTCGTACATTGCGGGCCATCGCAACCTAGCCCCATCCCCATGAGCACCGTGCAGATCGTCACCTGGGTCGTCCTCGTCACCTTGGCGCTGTGGATGCTGGCGGCCTACAACCGCCTGGTGCGCCACCGCAACGAGATCGGCAACGCCTTCGCGCAGATCGACGTGCAGATGAAGCGCCGCTACGACCTGATCCCCAATCTGGTCGACGTCGCGCGCAAGTACGTGCAGCACGAGCGCGACACGCTCGAGGCGGTGATCGCCGCGCGCAATACCGCCAGCAGCGCCGGCGATGCGGCGCGGGCCAAGCCGGCCGACGCCGCGCGCATCGGCGCGCTGCACAGCGCCGAGGGCAACCTGGCCGGCCTGATGAAGCAGCTGGCGGTGGTCGTCGAGGCCTACCCCGAGCTGAAGGCCGACGCCACGCTGCGCGAGCTGAGCGAGGAACTCGGCCACACCGAGAACCGCATCGCCTTCGCGCGCCAGGCCTTCAACGACAGCGTGCTCGAATACAACAACGCCGCGCAGCAGGCGCCGACCAACGTCGTCGCCGGCGTGTTCGGCTTCAAGCCGGCGGCGATGCTCGAGGCCACGGCCAACGAGGCCGAACGCAGCGCGGTGCGGGTAACGCTATGACCGTCCCCTGGCTCGCTGCGCTCGCGTCCCCCGAGGGGAGCTCAGGCCGCTTGGGAGCGGCCCGGCGCTGGCCTGATTCAAAGTTAGATGCTTTTTCGCCAGCACGAGCAGACCGCCAACCAGGCCACGCTGCAGCTGCTGGCGCTGTTCGCGCTGGTCGTGGTCGGGCTGGTGGTCGCGGTCAACGTCGTGCTGGCGCTGATCTACAAGCTGACCTTCCCGTTCGCACACGGCTTTCCGGCGCTGTTCTTCGAGACCAACAGCGCGCTGGTACTGCTGTTCGTGCTCGGCGGCTGCTGGATCGAATCGCTGCGCCTGCGCGAAGGCGGCGTGCACGTGGCGCGGCTGGCCGGCGGGCGCGAGGCCCAGGTTTCGGCCGGCGGCGACCTCGGCCGGCTCGAGCGACGATTCGCCAACACGGTGCAGGAGATGGTCATCGCCAGCGGCCACAGCGTGACGCCCGCGGCCTGGGTGCTGCCGCGCGACGACGCGATCAACGCCCTGGCCGCCGGCTGGGGCGGCAGCGACGCGGTCGTCGCCGTCACGCGCGGCGCGCTCGAACGCCTGACGCGCGCCGAACTGCAGGGCGTGGTGGCGCACGAGTTCAGCCACCTGGTGCATGGCGACACGCGGCTGAACATGCGCCTGGTCGGTCTGGTCTGGGGCCTGCAGATGATCTGGGGCCTGGGTGTGTCGATGTGGGACAGCGACGAGAACGGCCGGCGTGGCCCGGCCGCGCTGTTCGGCCTCGGGCTGATGGCCGTCGGCGCGCTCGGCTGGGCCGCGGGCCGGCTGCTGCAGGCCGCCGTCAGCCGTCAGCGCGAGTTCCTGGCCGACGCCTCGGCCGTGAAGTACACGCGCGCCGTCGACGGCCTGGGCGGCGCGCTGCGCAAGATCGCCGACCAGCAGATGCGCGGCCGCGCCGGCCTGCAAAGCGCGCACGCCGCGAGCCTGGCGCACCTGCTGCTCGCGCACCGTGCGGGCACGCGACTGGAACGGCCTGTGGCAAACCCATCCGCCGCTGGCCGAGCGGCTGCGCCGGCTGTACGGACATGCGGTACTGCCGGTGGCCGCCGAAGTGGTCGAGTACGTGCCCGAGGTCGGCGACGAGATCGAACCATTCGGCGCCGCGATGCACATCGCGCCGACAATGCCGCTCGGCAGCACCAGGCCCCACAACGACATGAAGTCCGAAGCCGAACGCCACGACGCCTTCCAGCGGCCGAGCTCGTTCGACGCCCGCGAGCGCGAGCGCGAGGCGCTCGATCGCATCGAGCGCTGGCACGGCCCGGGCGAGTGGCAGGCGGCGATGCTGGCGCTGGCGATCAGCCCGGCGGCGCCGGACGCCCCGGCGCGCTGGGAGGCGTGGCTCACGGCCACCGCCGACCTGAACGTCGCCGCGGCGGTGCGGCGCGAGATCGAGGCGCTGGGGCCGGCGGCGCGAAGGCAGGTCTTCACCACGCTGATGCAACGCGCGCGCAGCGCCCCGGCCGGCCAGCGCCGCCAGCAATGGCGCGCGCTGCGGCGGCGCGGCGCCGCGCTGCCGCCGAGCGCCGCCGCCGAGTGGCAGGCGCTGGCGCTGCGCCTGCTGCTCAGCCCGCGCGCCGCACCGGCACAGCATGCCGGCGGCGCTGCGGCTGCGTTGGAGCGGCACGCGCACGCGGCCCACGCCGCCAGCCATCAGCTCGCCCGCGTGCTGGGCGCGCCCGCCGATGCCACCCAGGCCTGGCGCCAGGCCGCCGCGGCGGCGCTCACCGAGTACGGCGCACCGGCGCCGCGCGGCCCGAGCGCCGGCCTGGCGCCGCCGACGCAGCGGCGCGAATTGCAGCTCGCGTTGCGCGTGCGCCGCGTCGGCCCGATGCAGCGGCCGCTGCTGGTGCGCGCCTGGCTGCTGGCGGCCGAGCAGAGCGGCCTGGCCGCGCACGCCGGCACCGGCGACGCCTTGCACCTGGCCTGCCTGCTGCTCGACGTGCCGCTGCCCGAGTCGCTGGCCCCGGCACCTGTTGACCGTTCGGGCTGAACCTGTCGAAACCCGTCCTTCGACGCGCTCACGATGAACGGGAGGCCAAGCGCAGGTAAGCGGAGGGCCAAGCTCAGGATGAACGGGAGTCCAGGCCCAGGATCAGTTGCGAATCTTGTAGCCGGTGGCCAGCAGGCGCAGCGCGACGGCGGCGACGATGGCGAAACTCGCGGCCACCACCGCCAGGCTCAACCACGGCGAGGCGTCGCTGGCGCCGAAGAAGCCGCGCCGGAAACCGTCGATCATGTAGAAGAACGGGTTGGCGTGCGACAGCGCGAGCCAGAACGTCGGCAGCGAGTGCACCGAATAGAACACGCCCGACAGGAACGTCATCGGCATGATGATGAAGTTCTGGAACGCCGCGGTCTGGTCGAACTTCTCCGCCCACAGCCCGGCGATCAGGCCCAGCGTGCCGAGCATGGCCGCGCCGAGCACGGCGAAGACGACGATCCACCAGGGCTCGGCGAAGTGCGGCGGCGCAAACCAGACCGTGACCGCGAACACGCCGAGCCCGACCGCCAGCCCGCGCACCACGCTGGCACCGACATAGGCCGCGAACCAGGCCCAGTGCGACAGCGGCGTGACCAGCAGGAACACCAGGTTGCCGGTGACCTTGCTCTGGATCAGCGAGCTGCTGCTGTTGGCGTAGGCGTTCTGCAGCACGCTCATCATCACCAGCCCGGGCACCAGAAAGCTGGTGTAGCCCACGCCGGGGAAGACCTGCACATGGTCTTCCAGCACATGGCCGAAGATCAGCAGGTAGAGCACCGCCGTCAGCACCGGCGCGGCGACGGTCTGCACGCTGACCTTCCAGAAGCGCAGGATCTCCTTGTCGAACAGGGTTCTGGCGCCGGCGAGGTTCATCAGGTGACCTCCGTGCTGCGCACTGCGGTATTCGCCTTGGGAGCGGCCCGTCGGCTCATGCCACGGTCTCGCGCTGCATGATCTCGAGGAACACGTCTTCCAGGTCGGCACGGCCGATCTCGAGGTCTTCGACTTTCACGTCGGCCTGGCGCAACTGGCCGAGGATGGTCTCGACCTCGGCCGCGTCGTGCGCCGTGACCTGGGCCATGCGGCCGGTCACGCGGGCATGTGCCGCCACTGCTGGCGGCAAGGCCTGGTCGGTCTTGAAGCGCAGCATGGTGCTGGCGGTGCCGGCGAGCAGGTTCGCGGTGCGGTCGAGCGCCACGACGCGGCCCTGCTTCAACATCGCGATGCGGCCGCACAGCGCCTCGGCCTCTTCGAGGTAATGCGTCGTCAGCAGCACGGTGTGGCCCTGCTTGTTCAGCCTGGCGATGAAGCCCCACAGCGTCTGGCGCAATTCGACGTCGACACCGGCCGTCGGCTCGTCGAGCACGATCACCGGCGGCTTGTGCACCAGCGCCTGCGCCACCAGCACGCGGCGCTTCATGCCGCCCGACAGCGCGCGCATGTTGACGTCGGCCTTGTCGGCCAGGCCCAGCCCGGCCAGCAACTCGGCGATCCAGGCGCCGTTGTCGCGGATGCCGAAGTAGCCGCTCTGGATGCGCAGGCACTCGCCGACCGAGAAGAAGGGGTCGAACACCAGTTCCTGCGGCACCACGCCGATGGCCCGGCGCGCGGCGGCGTAGTCGGCCACCACGTCGTGGCCCATCACCGTGACGCGGCCGGTGCTGGCGCGCGTCAGGCCCGCGAGCACCGAGATCAGCGTCGTCTTGCCGGCGCCGTTGGGGCCGAGCAGGCCGAAGAACTCGCCCTCCTCGATGGCCAGCGACACGCCGTCGAGGGCGTGAACATCGGCGCGGGCACCGGAGCGGCTGGGATAGATCTTGGCAACACGGTCGAACACAACGGCAGCGGGCATGGCGGTCGATTGTAGGCAGCGTGCTGCGCGATACTGGCGGCCCCTCTGCCTGGCCACCCTCGACGCATGTCTGCCCGCACCCTGCTGCTCACCGCCGTGGCGATGCTGGCCTTTGCCGCCAACTCGCTGTTGTGCCGGCTGGCGCTGCAGCAGGCGAGCATCGACCCGGCCAGCTTCGGCAGCGTGCGGCTGGTGTCGGGCGCGGTGGTGCTGGCGGCCATCATGCGTCTGCGCGCGAGCCCGCCCGCCACCGCGCGCACCGATTGGCTGGCCGCCGTGATGCTGTGGGCCTACGTGGCCTGCTTCTCGTTCGCCTACCTGTCGCTGGCCGCCGGCACCGGCGCGCTGATCCTGTTCGGCGCGGTGCAGTTGACGATGTTCGGCGCCGGGCTGCACGCCGGCGAGCGCTTCGCCGCCAGCGCCTGGTGCGGGCTGGCGCTGGCGGTGGCCGGCCTGCTCTACCTGGTGTCGCCCGGCATCGCCGCGCCGGCGCCGCTGGGCGCGACGCTGATGACCGTGGCCGGCGTGTCCTGGGGCGTGTACACGCTGCGCGGCCGCGGCGCGGGCGACGCGACGGCCGCCACGGCCGGCAACTTCCTGCGCGCCGCGCCGCTGGCGCTGGCACTCAGCGTCGCCTTCGCCGGCGCCATGCACGCCAGCGCCGGCGGCGTGGCACTGGCCATCGCGTCGGGCGCCGTGACCTCGGGCCTGGGCTACGTGGTCTGGTATGCCGCGCTGCCCGGCCTGTCTGCGCTGCGCGCGGCCAGCGTGCAGTTGTCGGTGCCGCCGCTGGCGGCCATCGCCGGCGTGCTGCTGCTGGCGGAGGCGTTTTCGCTGCGCCTGGTGCTGGCGTCGGCCGCGATCCTCGGCGGCGTGGCGCTGGTGCTGTTCAGCCGCTCGCTCGAAGCCCGGCCGCAGCCGGCCGCCTGAATCGCCCGCACCATGGCCGACACCCCGAAGAAGCCGCGCCGCACCGCCGAGCGCATCCTCGAAGTCACGCTCGAGCTGTTCAACCGCTTCGGCGAGCCCAACGTCAGCACGACGGCGATCTCGGCCGAGCTGAGTATCAGCCCGGGCAACCTGTACTACCACTACCCGGCCAAGGACGAGCTGATCAACGCCCTGTTCGGCCGCTACGAGACGGCGCTGGACGAATTGCTGCGCGCCGCCGACGGCGTGCGCAACGTCGAAGACGCGTGGCTGTTCTTCCACATGCTGTTCGAGCTGATCTGGCGCTACCGCTTCCTGTACCGCGACCTGAACGACCTGCTGAGCAAGAACCGCCGCCTCGAGACGCACTTCCAGGCGGTGCTGAAGAACAAGGGCCGCGCGGTGCAGGCCGTGCTCGGCGGCCTGGCGCGCGGCAAGGCGGTGAAGATCGACGCCGCGCAGGCCGAGCCGGTGGCCACCGCGATGGTGGTGGTGCTGACCTACTGGCTGAGCTACGAGTACGTGCGCGACCCGCGGCGCGCGCTCGAGGCCGAGCGCGCCGGCGCGGCGCTCTCGCGCGGCGCCTACCATGTGCTCAGCCTGCTGATGCCCTACCTCGAAGCGGCCGAACGCGACCACCTGCACGGGCTGGTGGCGCCTTATCGCCAGAGCTGACCGATCGCAACCGGAGACAAACGACATGCCCAAATGGACCGCCTTCCCGCTACGACCTGTACGACTTCGACGCCGCCAAGCTGAAGAAGCAGTGGGCCCGCCTGCACACCGGCGACGCCGAGCCTGCGCCGAAAGGCGGCGAGGTGCTCGACGCCTGGGTGCTGTTTCATGCCGGCGAATTCCGCAAGGCCTTCGACGCCGGCCTGAAGGCGGGCGGCGACGGCATCACGGTGGCCAACAAGGCGCAGGCGATCTACGCCAACTACCTGGAGAAGAACGAGAAGACCCGGCTGGCGATGTTCCAGGAAGTGATGGCCCGCGCGCAGGCGCAGGCCGCCGCCGAGCCGAAGAACCCCAACGCGCATTACTGGATGGCCTACGCCATCGGCCGCTACAGCCAGGGCATCAGCGTGGCCAAGGCGCTGTCGCAGGGCCTGGGCGTGAAGGTGAAGGCCGCGCTCGAAAAGACGATCGCGCTGGCGCCCAAGCATGCCGACGCGCATATCGCGCTGGGCGCCTTCCATGCCGAGGTGATCGACAAGGTGGGCACGCTGCTGGGCAAGACGCAGGGCGCGAGCAAGGCCATCGGGCTGGCGCTGTTCCAGCAGGCGCTCAAGCTCAACCCCGACAGCGCGATCGCGATGATCGAGTACGCCAACGGGCTGGTGATGCTCGAGGGCGACAAGAAGATGAAGGAAGCCGAGAAGCTGTATGCCGACGCCGCCGCCTGCACGCCGGCCGACGCGATGGAGCGGCTCGACGTCGAGCTGGCCAAGTCCGAGCTCGAAGAGTGATATGACTGCCCCTGGCTCGCTGCGCTCGCGTCCCCCAGGGGAGCTCAGGCCGCTGGGCGGCCCGGCGCTGGCCTGAGGGCTCGACATGTCAATTGCCTTCCTGCTCGCCAGCCTGGTGCTGGCCGTGACGCCGGGGCCGGGCGTGGCCTACATCGTGGCGCGCACGCTGGCGCAGGGGCGCAGCGCGGGCCTGGCTTCGGTGGCCGGCGTGGCGCTGGGCAACCTGGGCAACGCGCTCGGCGCCTCGCTCGGGCTGGCCGCGCTGTTCGCGATTTCGTCGGCGGCGTTCACGATCGTCAAATGGGCCGGCGCGGCGTACCTGGTGTGGCTGGGCGTGCAGGCCTTGCGGCAGCCGCCGGCGGCCGCTGCGGCGCCGGGCGCGTTCGGCGCGCCGCGGCTGGCGATCATCTTTCGCGACGGCTTCGTCGTGGCCTTGCTGAACCCGAAGACGGCGCTGTTCTTCGCCGCCTTCCTGCCGCAGTTCATGGACCCCGCCGCGGCCGCGGCGCCGCAGGCGGCGCTGCTCGGCGGCGTGTTCGTGCTGCTGGCCGCCGCCACCGACAGCGGCTACGTGCTGCTGGCCGGCGCGGTGGGCCGGGCGCTGGCCGGCCGCGGCGCGCAGCGCATCGCGGGGCTCGGCCGCTACGCCGCCGCGGCGACCTACATCGGCCTGGGCCTCTATACCGCGGCGTTGTCTTCGCGGCCGCGCTGATTGAGCGGCAAACGAGCGCCAGCGCATCCTGCTTGCCGTATTACGTTCAACGTAATATCATTGCGGCGTGATCGTATCGTTCCGCTGCAAGGACACGCAAGCGCTGTTCGAGGGCCGACACCCGAGGCGATTTCGCGCCATCGAGGCTGCGGCAATTCGCAAACTCGCGATGCTCGATGCGGCGCGAACGCTTGAATTTCTGCGCAGCCCACCCGGTAATCGGCTCGAGGCACTGAAAGGTGAACGCGCCGGCCAGTACAGCATCCGCGTCAACGATCAGTGGCGCGCCTGCTTTTCCTGGACCGAGAACGGCCCGGCCGGTGTCGAGATCGTCGATTACCACTGAAGGAGTTGAATCATGACCCGCCCTGCAAACCGCATGCGTCCGGTACACCCCGGTGAAGTTTTGCGCGAAGAGTTTCTCGCCCCGCTGGGACTTAGCGTGAACGCGTTGGCCGCCGCCCTGGCGGTACCGGCAACGCGTATCCACGAGATCGTCAAGGAGCGCCGCGGCGTCAGCGCCGACACTGCTGAGCGGCTGGCGCGGCACTTCGGCGGTGACGCTGCTTCCTGGCTGGCGCTGCAGGCGGACTACGACCTGAAGACCCTGCCCACACGCGCCGACATCAAGCGGCGCGTCGTGCCGCGCGAAGTGTTGGCAGCGTAGCGCTGCACGGCCCCGACACGCAGGTGTCGGGTTCGCTGTGCCGATCACCTTCAGATCCGATCCAGCGGGCTCATCACGCCGCGCCCGCCGCGGTTGAGCACGTGGGTGTAGATCATCGTCGTCTTCACGTCGCTGTGGCCGAGCAGCTCCTGCACGGTGCGGATGTCGTAGCCCTGCTGCAGCATGTGGGTGGCGAACGAATGGCGCAGCACGTGCGGCGTGCAGGGCTTGTCGATGCCGGCGCGGCGCGCGGCGCCGGCCACCGCGCGCTGAACCGATTGCTCGTGCAGGTGGTGGCGCCGTTCGACGCCGCTGCGCGGGTCGATCGACAACGTGGGGCTGGCGAACACCCATTGCCAGCCCCACGCCGTCGCGGCCTTGGGGTACTTGAGCGCCAGCGCATCGGGCAGCCACACGCCGGCGCGACCGGCAGCCGCGTCCTTGCGATGCCACTCGCGCGCCAGCTCGAGCTGTGCCGCGCAGCGGCGCGATCAGGTTCTCGGGCAACACGGTCACACGATCCTTGCCGCCCTTGCCTTCGCGCACGATGATTTCCCGGCGCTCGAATTCGACGTCCTTGACGCGCAGGCGCAAGCCTTCGAGCAAGCGCATGCCGGTGCCGTAGAGCAACGCCACGACCAAGCCTGCCGTACCGCCCTCGAGGTTGAGCAGCAACTCGCGCACCTCGCGCGGCGTCAGCACCACAGGCAAGCGCCGCGAAGCCTTGGCCGAGACGACCTCGTCGAGCCAGGGCAACTCGATGCCGAGCACCTGCTTGTACAGGAACAGCAATGCCGACTTGGCCTGGCCTTGCGTCGACGACGACACATTGCGCAGGCTGGCCAGTTGCGTCAGGAACGCCTCGACCTCGGGTGCACCGAGTTCGCGCGGGTGGCGCAAGCCGTGGAAGTGCACGAAGCGGCGCACCCAGCCGACATAAGCCTGCTCCGTGCGCAGCGAGTAGTGCCGCACCCGGATCGCCTCGCGAAGCGCCGGCAACAGGCGTACCGGCGGCTGAAGCGACGGGCGATCGACGGCCGCGGGAGTGGCGCCGGGCGGCTCGGCAGCGGGGGAGTCGTGTTGGTCGTCCATCCGCCAATTCTTAGGCCGCGTATGACGCCGAGCGATCCCCCAAAGGTGGGAAGTTTTCGGGGCTTCCACAGAGGGGAGCCGCCGCGTAGCATCGCGGTAGTCGCCGGCTGCATACGCAACTCTGAGGCCGGTACCACCACATGTCTATATCTAGTGGGCCGTAACGATTGAATCGGGAGTGATGCGCCGTGTGGGATCGAAGTACTTCCACTTCACGGGCTTTGGGCTGCTTGTTGTATTGACGGATGTAGCGCATGAGTTTTCGCTTGAGGTCTGGCACGGAGGTGAACACGCCGCGGGCGATCACGTCGCGCTCGATCTTGGCGAACCACAGCTCGACCTGGTTGAGCCAGGACGAGTAGGTCGGGGTGAAGTGCATATGAACGTCGCGGATGCTCAGTCAGGAACGCGTCGACCTGCTTGGTCTTGTGCGCCGAGAGGTTGTCGGCGATGACGTGGATCTCCTTGCCGCGAGGCTGGTTGGCCACGATGTCGGTGAGGAAGGCCACGAACTCGGCCGAGGTGTGGCGGGCTGCGGTCTTGCCGAGCACTTCGCCGGTCTTGGTGTTGAAGGCCGCGTACAGCGACAGCGTGCCGTGTCGGAAGTACTCGAACCCATGACGCTCGGCGCGTCCGGGCGACAACGGCAGCACCGGATCCTTGCGGTCCAGCGCCTGGATCGCCGTCTTCTCATCGACGCTGAACACTGCGGCGTGCTGCGGCGGGTTCAGGTACAGCCCGATGACGTCGGCGGCCTTGGCCTCGAAGTCTGGGATCGTTGGAGGCGAGATAGCCCTCGAGCCGATGCGGCTTGATGCCATGCTTGGCCCAGATGCGTGCCACGGTCATGTGCGAGATGTCGCCGCCGAGTTCGGCGGCAAGCTTGCGCGAGGACCAGTGCGTCGAGCCGTCGGCGGGCTTGCGCTTGGTGGTGCGGGCCAGCACGCGCGCCTCGACGCGATCGGTCACCTTGTAGCGTTCGCGCCCAGCATGGCGAGCAAACAGTCCGGCCAGCCGATCGGCGGCAAAGCGCTTGCTCCAGCGATCGATGTAGCTGTCGCTGCAGTCGAGCTTGGCGCGAATCTCGGCCCACGTCAGTCCATCGGCCAACAGCAGGATCAGTCGAGCGTGTCGCGCCGCATCGGCTCGACCGTTCCTCGCACTGGCTTGTCGCTGCAGTTCCATGAGTTCGGTCTTGGTCAGTTCCATCGCGCCCTCCACAGGCACGATGATACTTCCTATTTAAACGTTACAGTCCACTAGTTAGAGCGCATGAGCCGAACACTGGTTACCGCGACGTCAGAGATGGCAGTGGCAGTCTCCCGGCTCGTGCACGAGAGCTTCAGTGAACTGGCCGCAGCTGACTGGGAGCCGAGTGCCAGCGAACGGCTTCTTGCTGAGACGTCTCCCGAGGCAATGGCAGAACTCCTGAAAGCTCCGGCTTTCGCCGCTGCCGAAGTTTCAGGAGAACAGGTCGTTGGCTTCATCCTTATGCCACGCCCGTCACTGATCAGCATGCTCTTTGTGCATCCACGGCATCTGCGTCGGGGTGTGGCCAGAGGTCTGTGGGAGGCGGCGCGCGCTCACATAGAAGAGGTGTTCCCGGAAGTGAAGACCGTTGAGCTCAACTCCACGCCGCACGCCTTGAACGCTTACCGCTCATTGGGCTTCTTTCCAATTTCCGGCCAGTTCACGCGCCGTGGGTGCAAAGTCACTCGCATGGCCTGTTGGCTGCCGGCGCGGGCGCTCGGTGCAGATGCGCTCTAATCGGGTAGCCGGGGGTTTCTGACCCCCAGCCCCCACACCACCCACCGTGCGGGTCCGCAGTGGGCGGTTCAACAAGTCGGCTCGCTCGACGAAGCGTTCGTTCCTTCAAGTGGTGTAGCCCTGGGCCTTGCACCACTGTCCTTCACGCTGACCAGCCTTGCGCTTTCAACCACGCGTTGGACAGTGCCTGCTGCAGCGCCGGGGTTCGCGCCATGTGCCAATAGCTCTTGCTGCTGACGCCATGCTGGATCGCCGTCTTCAGGCTCACGCCCAAAGCCAGCAAGTGCTTGATCTTCGTGCGCACCCAGCGCCACTGTTTCCAGTAGCACATGCGGATGCGTCGCCTGATCCAGTCGTCCAGTTCGGGCACCGGGCGGTAGTACTGGCTGATGCCGAAGTACGCCGTCCAGCCCCGCAGGTATTGCCCCAGCTTGTGCAGCCGGTGGTCCATCGATACGCCCCAGCTTCGCCCCGTCAGCTCACGCACCCGGTGCTTGAATTCCGCCGCCGACTTGTCGGTCCAGCGAATCTTCTTGCCCTGGATGGTGAAGCCCAGGAAGCTGCATTCGCTCATCGGCGCGACCTTGCTTTTGGCAGGGTTGACCGTGAGCTTGAGGGTCGTCTCCAGGTATCGCGTGATGCTGCGCATGACCCGCTGCGCGGCGCGTCGGCTCTTGACAAGAATGATCATGTCGTCGGCGTAGCGCGCGAAGCGGTGGCCCCGCCGTTCCAACTCGCGGTCGAGCTGGTGCAGCAGGATGTTGGCCAGCAATGGGCGCAGTGGCCCGCCTTGCGGCGTGCCCACCTCGCTCGGTTCGATGTGCTCACCGACCAGCACCCCGGCGCGCAGGTAGCGCCCGATCAGAGCCAGCAGTCGCTTGTCGCGGATCGTTCGCCCCAGCAAGCTCATCAACACGTCGTGATTGACCGTGTCGAAGAACTTGGCCAGGTCGATGTCCACCGCGATGCGCCAGCCGGCCTTCACGCTCGCCTGCACCTGCCTGATCGCCTGGTGTGCATTGCGGCCCGGTCTAAACCCGAAGCTCGATTCCGAGAATGTCGGATCGAAGATCGGCGTGAGCACTTGGGCGATGGCTTGCTGGACCACACGGTCGGTGACCGTGGGAATTCCGAGCATGCCGCTTGCCGCCGTCGGGCTTGGGTATCTCGCACCCTTCGCACCGCCTGCGGCCGGTATCGCCCTTGCCTTCGATCTGCGCTCGCAACGCCGGCCAGTGTGTCGCGCGCATGGGCGGGCCAGTCCTGCATGGTCACGCCGTCAATGCCCGGCGCTCCCCGGTTGGCCTTCACCCGTTTCCACGCCCGCGCCAGGTTGTCGCTGGCCAGCACCGCTTGCAGCAGGTCTTCAGTGATTGCTTCGTCTTGTCTCAAGGCTCGGTGCGTGCCGGCCGCCGCGCGCATCTCGCCCGGTCGGGCTTGGTCGATGCGTTCGAGGTCGGCAACGTCTGCTCCTTGTGTCTCTGTTGTTCAGCCCTTCAGCGGCCCGACTCCCGGCCGCCTACTACGGCGTCTGCTGACTTCTGCGCCGTCACGTCGCGCGTTGCCGCGTGCCGCGCTGTGCGCTTCGATGGTGGTTGCTGCCTGTTCATCGCTCGCAGCGGGCAGCTCGCCGCGGCGCTCGGTTCTTGGTGTCCCGGTGTGAACCATCCGGGTTTTGCCACCATCGACGCGCACCGCTCGCGGTGCAGATCTCCCCAGGTAAGGGACGCGAACTGTCGGTGCACAAGCGCCGCATTTACCGTAGGCTGCGTACCGCTGGGCTTTGCTGTCATGTGCCAGCTCGCCTCGCAGCCCTCGGCCTTGTATGCGGTTTCTGTCCGTCGCCTCGCACCTCTTGCACTCGGGCTTCCTCCAGACAATACCTCGCGGTCTTGCCCTTGCCGTCGGCTCGTGGTTATCCTTGCTCACGATGAGTCCAAGTCGGTACTCCCACAGGGGACTTGCACCCCATAAGTTCGCGCCCATGCTGGGCGCACACCACTCCATCGAGCCGACAGCAACAAGCACGCTTCGCATGCTTGTTGCTGCGGCTCACGTCGAACGTTGGCCACACATTCAATCTCCTCCTCACTGAGGTACAAACATGATCGGCATCCCAACCTCGACCCTGTTCATTGGTACCTTCGCTGTGCTGCAGATTCCGCTCACCGTGATGGTTGGCTATAGGCGGGCACGCACGGGCATTCAATTCTTTGACGGCGGCGACCAGACGCTCTTGCGTCGCATGCGGGCGCACGGAAACTACACGGAAACTGTCCCGATCGTCTTGCTGGCAATGGCGGCCGCAGAACTCACGGGGGCCCCAGCATGGCTCTTGTGGACTGGCGGAGCATCACTTTTCGTCGGTCGCGTCATGCATGCGGCCATACTCATCCTCAAGGGTTGGGGCCTTCCCCGCGCCATCGGAATGATCCTCACCTTTGTACCGATGCTCGGGTTTGGCGTCTGGTGTCTTTCCCGCGCGGCGGGTGCGGCCTAAGGCCTCGCTCGAGCGGGCCTGTTCCGGCGGCGGCTGAAATTCAACGTCTAGGCAGCTAGGCAGCTCAACATGGCATTCGACGAAGGTCTTGCTCAACGTGTTCGAGAGGCGCTTGCCGGTCGGGAACTCGTGTCGGAGCGCAGGATGTTCGGCGGGCTCGCATTCCTCGTCGAAGGCAAGATGTTCGTAGGCATATCGGGCGCGAGCCTCATGGCACGCGTGGGCGCCGAGCGATATGAAGATGCCTTGGCTCTTCCCCACGTGCGTGAGATGAAGTTCACCGGCAAACCGATGAAAGGCTACGTCTACATCGACCCACCGGGGTTGGCCGAAGACCGAGACCTTCTGGCGTGGGTGTCCTGGTGCGTGGGCTACGTGGCCGGTTTGCCGGCGAAGAAATCCAAGTGAATGGGCAAACGTCAGCCCTCATTGCCCTACTTCGCGAGCTTCACATGGCAAAGAACTCCTACCCAACCGTGGTCACGGCTGCCGAAGCGCCCAAGCGCGTCAAGCCTTCAAGTTACCCCGAGCCGTTCGCCTCTCGCATGTCCGGCAGGCAGAAGCATCCGCTCGGCGATCTCTTCGGTCTCACCAACTTCGGCGTCAACCTCACGCGCCTCGAACCTGGTGCGGTCTCAGCCCTTCGCCACGCCCACACCAAGCAGGATGAGTTCATCTACATCCTGCAAGGCCACCCCACACTGCATACCGACGAAGGTCTCGCTCGCCTGGCGCCAGGCATGTGCGCGGGCTTCAAAGCCGGAACGGGGAATGGTCACCGTCTGATGAACGAAACCTCGGAAGAGGTTGTTTACCTCGAGGTCGGCGATAGAACGCCGGGAGACGTAGGGAGTTATCCAGACGACGACCTCAAAGCCTTGTTTGTCGACGGGACGTGGAAATTCGTTCACAAGAACTGCCTTCCCTACTGACACGCGATCACGTCGCCCCCCGCGCACGCACCTCCAAACGGCGAAGCACATCATGAACTTCACGGAGGCAACCAACGCGCACACGGATTGGAAGATCAGGCTGCGCGGGGCGATCTCCGAAAAGGCCACTCTCGACCTGGACACGATAGCGAGCGACGCGTGCTGCGAGCTTGGACGCTGGCTGCACGGCCCGTCCAAGTCAAGATATGGCGCGCTGCCCGCACATGAGGAGTGCCTGGTTGCGCACGCAAGATTTCACCGCCGCGCCGCCGACGTGGCCGCCATGATCAACGCCCGCAGCTACGCCGAAGCCGAGCAGATGCTGGGCGCCGGAACTCCGTATGCGCTGGCGTCGCGCGCCATCGTTCTTGCCATCGAGTCGCTGCGACGCCAGATTGGCGAGTACAAGCCCGCAGTTGGCTACAGCGCTGTCGCCTAACGCCTGGTTCGACGCGAGGACTCCACTCGTGCCCTACCAGCTTCTGGCGGATGCAGTGCTCGTCTTCCACTTCGGCGTCGTGCTCTTCGTTGTTGGCGGCCTTGTCGTCGTTGTGGCAGGAAACTGGTTGCACTGGCGCTGGGCCAACCAGTTGTGGTTCCGGTCGGCGCATCTGGCAGCCATTGCCGTTGTCGTCCTTCAGGTCTGGTTGGGGCAGTTCTGTCCGCTCACGACTCTGGAATCCTGGCTCCGCGTTCAAGCAGGCGCCGCTGCGTACGAGAAGAGCTTCATCGAGCACTGGCTCCAAAGGCTCATTTACTACGAGGCGCCGGTCTGGGTCTTCACCGTGGGCTACTCCGCGTTTGCAGTGTTGGTGCTGTTCGTTTGGTGGCGCTTCCCGCCGCGCCGCGGGCCAAGCGAACTCCCGGCGCCAGCCCCTCAGCCCCAACGTCATGCGTCTACAGAGAGGAGCGAGCTGTGATCGAGGCACTTATCGGTGCGGCGGTTGGTGTTCTCACGATCGTGACCGCGCGATTCATTCGTGGCGAACGTTGGTTGTATGCGTTGGGCCTGCTCACGCTGCCTGGCCTCTACGCGTTCTTCGCTTTGCAGGCAGGCGAGCCGGCCGTGGGCGTCAAGGAGATGATCTACGGCGCGCCGTACGTCGTTGCCGGCCTTGTCTTCGCTTTTGTCAGCGTCCGCCAGTCGGCCGTCGTGGTCGGCGCATTCTGGCTGCTGCACGGGCTGTACGACCTGGTACACAGCCAGCTCATCACAAACACTGGCGTTCCGGTTTGGTATCCCGTGTTCTGCTTCGTGGTCGATGCGGTCGTCGGCACCTATCTTCTGTGGCTGTCGCGGCGTGTTCCCGATGCGAATCTTCGCCGGGCGTAAGTTGAAGCCTTGGGGCCCACGGGATGCGCATCGCTGCACACATCCATAGGCACGCCGCGGCAGCGCTCGCGCTTGTCACCGCGCTTGCTTTGTGTGGGAGTGCGCTCGCGGCCGGTCAAGTCCTCGACGCACCGAACGTCGTGTCCATATCGCCACGGCTGGTCACGTCGGGTCAACCGACGGCGGAGGCACTCTCTGGTCTCGCAGCACAGGGGTTTCAGGCAGTCATCTACCTGGCGCCACCCACGGTGCCAGATGCCATTGCGGGTGAAGCAGACATCGTTCGCAAGCAAGGTCTTGAGTTCACGAACATCCCGATCAAGTTCGGAGATCCGACGGAGACCGACTTCCAGTCGTTCGTCGCCGCCATGGACAGACTTCGCGATCGCAAGGTCCTCGTCCATTGCCAGGTCAACATGCGCGCCTCTAGCATGACGTTCCTGTACCGCGTCATCGTCGGTCGCGAGAAGCCGGAGCAAGCCTATGAATCGGTCGCACAAGTCTGGTCGCCGCAGGGCCCATGGAAGAGCCTGCTGGTGTCCCAGCTCCGAAAGGCGGATATTCCGTTTGAGCCGTACTGAGCCTAGCCCTGGCCGTTCCATCGAGGGGACGTGCAACTGCTTGCTCCACCAGCTGTCGCCCGCACCTCGTGTCAACCGTTAGACATCAGTGCCCATGGATCAAACCCGCTTGCACCGTTGGCGTCTGTCCACACTCACTGCCTCCATTGGCGCGATCGTGTGTCTGGCGGTGAGTGGCTACAGCGCGGTGCGGGTCGAGCGCCCGGCAGGCGTTGGCGACATCAAGGTTCATATCGACATCACGCTGCCCGGGCTTGTGCTCTTCATGGCCGGCATTGCACTTCTCGTCCTCGCCTTCAAGCTTCGGGCCAATCCCGCACCGAAGGACGAAGCCTGATGCCTGAACCTTCGCTCCAGGAGTACGCATGTTTGACCACGTCAAGTTCGGAGTCAGCGACTATGCAGCGAGCAAGGCGTTCTTCTTGAAGGCACTCGAACCGCTCGGCGTCGTTGTCGCCGCGGAGGGTCCGCCAACCTACGGTGTCGAGCTCATTGCCAAGGGGCCAGCTTCGTTGTGCTTGTACCAAGCCGATGAGAAGCCGGCGCCTCTTCACCTGGCGTTCGCGGCCGAGAGTCGCCGGCAAGTCGAAGCTTTCTATCGCGCGGCGCTGGCGGCGGGCGGCAAAGACAATGGTGCGCCCGGCCTGCGCCCGCACTATCACGCCAACTACTACGCAGCTTTCGTCATCGGTCCGGACGGGCACAACATCGAAGCGGTCTGCCACGCGCCCGAGGCCTAGTGCGGGACAAGCGTCGGGCCACCATTCCAATGGCCGATGCTCGCGCTGCCATGTAGACGGCACGGCACAATCGCGATATGCACATCGCCATCCTCACCTTCCAGGGCTTCAACGAGCTCGACTCGTTCATCGCGCTCGGCCTGCTCAATCGCATCAAGAAACCGAACTGGCGAGTGACGATCTGCTGTCCGGAACCGTCCGTCACGTCGATGAACGGCGTCACGGTGCATGCCCAGTCCACATTGGCCGAGGCCCGGGCCGCCGATGCGGTCATCGTCGGCAGCGGCATCAAGACGCGCGAGGTTGTGAACGACGCCGCGTTGATGGCACAACTGCGGCTCGACCCCGCGCGCCAACTCATCGCCGCCCAATGTTCAGGCACTCTGGTTCTGGCGAAGCTCGGGATACTGGGCGCGCTGCCCGCCTGTACCGATCTGACGACCAAGCCATGGGTTCTCGAGGCCGGGGTCGAGGTCTTGAACCAGCCGTTCTTCGCGCGAGGAAACATTGCCACCGCTGGCGGATGCTTTGCGTCCCCCTATCTCGCGGCGTGGATCATCGCGCGCACCGAAGGCCCGGAGGCAGCCAGGCAGGCTCTGCACTATGTGGCGCCTGTCGGCGAGAAGGAGGCGTACGTAACGCTTGCCATGAAGAACATCGCGCCCTATCTGCCATAGCGGCATCCGCGACACTTGACGCGCTGCGATCGTCCACCAAGACACCATGGCAACCAGGCGTCCGGCCGCAGCGACGATCGACGAATACATTGCCGCGTTCGCGCCGGAAGTGCAGGACGTGCAGGACGTGATGCGGCCGAAGTTCCGGCTCGTTGGCTGCAAAGGCGGTGCCACGCAAAGAGCGGTGGCAAGCGTCCGACCCTGCCAGCGGGCTGACGTGCAAGCTTGCGCCTATTAGGAGAGTCGCCGATGCCCGCGCTGTTGCGAAACGTGCTCGCCGTCTTTGCGGGGATCGCCGTCGGCGGCGCCGTCAACATGGCACTCATCACCCTCGGCCCATCGCTCATTCCTGCGCCGGCGGGCGTCGATGTGAACAATGCCGAAAGCCTGCGCAAGGCGATGCACCTGTTCGAACCGCGGCACTTCGTGATGCCGTTCCTGGCGCATGCACTCGGCACGCTGGCTGGCGCGCACGCCGCGCACCTCATCGCAGCCACCCACAAGGCGCCTTTGGCTTACGTGATCGGCGCCGTCTTTCTTTGTGGTGGCGTGGCGGCAAGTCTCATGATCCCCGCCCCTGCCTGGTTCATCGCAGTCGACCTGCTGGCCGCTTACCTGCCGATGGCGTGGTTGGGTCATTGGATGGGTACCCGTTTGAGACAAACGAGCAAGGACACACGAATGAAGGAGGCCCCATGAGAGACATCCGCCACGTCATCGTTCACGCGCCGGGCCCGCGCTGGAAGCATGGGCTGCCGATCTTCGAGCAGGAAGGCATCCAGGATCACATCGCCCACTTTCGCCAGTGGCTCAGCCAGGGCAAGCTGGCCCTCGGTGGCCCGTTCCTGGACGAGCATGCCGGCGGCATGATGATTCCCGCCGAGGGGCTGAGCGAGGCAGAGATCACCGCCTTCGCGAATGCGGATCCGGCCGTCCAGTCGGGCCTGCTCAGGGCGGCGGTTCGACAGTGGCTCGTGGGCATGAAGCAGTGAGGCAAGCCAGGGGCTGGTTTGGCTTCCTGATCGCCATCGAGAGCGAAAGCCAGGTGACGGCGCGTCCGTACGTCCGCATCAATCGTCGAGCACTCGAAGAACACCCATGACGGCACTGCGCGCGATGACGCCATCCGAGTACGCCGATTGGCTCGCGGAGTCGATTCCGGCGTACGCCGCGGACAAGGTCGCCTCGGGCCAATGGTCGGAAGCAGAGTCGCTCGAACAATCGCGGCGCGAGAATGATCAATTGCTCCCGCAAGGTCTCGAGACACCGGACAACCATTTCTTTTCCATCGTCGATCCCCAGTCCGTTGCCGTCGGCATGCTCTGGTTCGCCGTGACGACGAAGTTCAATGCGCGCATCGCATACGTGTACGACGTCAGCGTCAGGCCCGAGCGCCAGCGTGAAGGACACGCCATGCGTGCATTCCTCGCGCTGGAGGACGAGGTGCGAAGGCTGGGCCTGGCCGGGATTTCGCTGCATGTCTTCGGCCACAACGCGGGCGCCCGGGCGCTTTACGCCAAGCTGGGCTATGAGCCGACCAATATCAACCTGTTCAAGCCGCTCGGGCCGGCGGGCGCACCGTAGCGTCGGGTTCACATCCCATACGGCGGGTACATCAGCCGCGCTTTGACCGAGTCACCCGATGCACACGATGCGGCGACTGTGGAACGGCGACCTCTCGCTGCCCGTGGCGTTCTGGATCGCCAGTGTCGCCGTGCTCGTCGTGGCCATGTTCGTGCTGCCCAACTTCCTGTTGTCGGTGGGCAGCGGGGCGGCCACCGCGTTTGTGTACATTGCCGTCGGCGTCGCGACCGTCGCCTGCGGCTACCAGATGCTGGCGACGGTTGGTGTGTGGCGCAGCGCCGGGCGCTACCGCGGCCCGCGGCTGTGGGCGCTTCTTGCACGGCTGTCTTCGCTGCTGATGCTGGCCATGCTCGTGGCCCAACTGGTTTTCGTGGTCGACATGATGGCGGTCGATAACAACGACCCGTCCCGGACGAGTGCAAGCGCCGCCGGCACGCTCAAGGCCGATCCGGCCTTTCCATTCACCGGCTTCTGGAAGACCCAATGTGCGCAGAACTTCGGCCTCATCGTCGAACCGTCGGGCGCGGCGAACACCTACGCCGTGTCGTTCTGCGGGCCCGGCGGTTGCTTCAAGCCCGGGACCTACCGGCCCGATACGAGCATCGTCGACGACCCGAACTACAAGGTGATCGACGCCGACACGATCGACGTCCTGAGCAAGGATGGCTTCACGAGGTATTCGCGATGCGCCCAGGGCGACCACCGATGAAGGTGTACCCGTGATATCGGCAAGCTGTCACTGCGGCGCGGTCCGGATCGAGATACCGCATGCGCCCGCGACGGTCACGAACTGCAATTGCACGATCTGCCGGCGGCTGGGTGCGCTATGGGCCTTCTACTCGATCGACGAAGTGCGCATCGAATTCCCGGCTGGCGCAACCGAGACCTACGTTTGGGGTCAAGGGACCAGGCGCTTCGTGCGTTGCCGCACCTGCGGCTGCACGACCCACGTCGATCCGGCGAACCCGACGCCGCAGAGCAAGGTCGAAGTCAACGTCAGGTTGTTCGAGCCCGCTTTGCTGGGCCCGTTTCGCATTCGCCTGTTCGACGGTGCCGACACCTGGAAGTACGTTGGCGAGATGACAATGCCGCCCACCGCCGGCGGCAACCGGTCTTGAAGGTGGGCCCTGGCCGCGCGAGCCCATTTGTTTGCAGTTGGGAGCATTGCAGCATGTTGAAGACCTACAGCGGAAGTTGCCACTGCGGCGCGGTCCGGTTCGAAGCCGATCTCGACCTCGCGCAGCCCACGTACCGATGCAACTGCTCGATCTGCAGGCGCAATCGCTTCTGGCCTGCGGTCGCCCGGCCGGAGGGGTTTCGACTGCTTTCGGGGGCACAGGACCTCACCGAGTACGTGTTCAACACGCGGAAGAACCAGCACTTCTTCTGCAAGCATTGCGGCGTGCGGGCGTTCGGCGTCGGCAACGAGACCCCGATCGGAAAGATGATCGGTGTCAACGTCGGCTGCCTCGAGGGCGTCACCGAGGA
Organism: uncultured beta proteobacterium; assembly: GCA_963751775.1. Classification (GTDB taxonomy): domain Bacteria; phylum Pseudomonadota; class Gammaproteobacteria; order Burkholderiales; family Burkholderiaceae_C; genus CADEEN01. The sequence continues at coordinate 1,211 of CAVVVW010000014.1, read as the reverse complement.
GGAGCTGTCCAAGGTGCCTATCACTTACGTCGACGGCATGCACGATCGGTGGGCCGAGACGCCGGCACACTGCGCGCACCTTTGAGTCACCTGCATCGGGAGGTCCGCGCATGCATGTCGATAGTGCTTGCGACGGTGCGCTGTAGCCGCGGAGGGTCGGGTATGCCAGGCACCACAGACAACGCGCCCTCGCTGGAGGGCATCGATCACATCCACGTCTTCGTCACCGATCGGGCCGCCGCCGAGGTCTGGTATGCGCGCGTGCTGGGTCTGTCGCGCGTGCCGAGCCTCGAGGGCTGGGCGGCCGATGGCGGCCCGCTCACGTTGGCCGACGCCTCGGGGCGCATTCACCTGGCGCTGTTCGAGCGCAGCGCGCAGTCCTGCCGCTCGACCATCGCGCTGGGCGTATCCGCACGCGGCTTCATGGCCTGGCGCGAGCATCTGGCCGCAGCGCTTGGCAAGGCGGCCCGAACCGAAGATCATCGACTCTCCTGGTCGATGTACTTCGCGGACCCGGATGGCAATCCGTACGAGATCACGAGCTACGAATACGACGCGGTCGGCGCGCTGCTGGCGGCGCAAGGCGCCTAGCCCATGGCGCACGGCGCGCGTGCGAACGCTCGAATACCTGCGGTGAGGAACCAATGAATTCAGTATCCATCAGCATCGACGTGCCGAACATCGATGAAGGTGTTCGTTTCTTTGCCGCCGCCTTCGGCTTCGCCAAGTCGTCGGCGCCGGTCCCGGGCGTGGTGGTGATGAAGGCCGGCAACACCGAGATCTGCCTGCTCGAGAAGCGGCCTGGCAGCAAGCCCGCCTTGCACGCCAAGGACACGCGCCGCTACGAGCGCCACTGGACGCCAGTGCACCTGGACTTCCATGTCGACGACCTGCGCGCCGCGCTGGACAGGGCGCTGGCGGCCGGCGCCAAGCAGGAACAGCTGTTCGAGAACGCCGAGCATGGCTCGGCGGCGTTTTGCAGTGACCCGTTCGGCCATGGCTTTTGCCTCATCCAGCGCAGGAAGTGACATCGGGGTCGCGACGGCCACGGCCGCGGCGTTGTTGCTTATGCTCGCAGGCACCGGGTCGACCGGCCGCGCACAGGCGGGCGAGGCACTGCTGAACTGGTTCGACGACCCGTTCTTCTACATCGATGGCTGTGCTGCAGACGATGCCATGGTCGCGCAAGTCGAGCCCTTCGCCAGAGCCCT
>CAVVVW010000013.1:0-248427 GCA_963751775.1 uncultured beta proteobacterium | reverse complement strand
CGCTTGCGTCCGGCTCGCCGTTGTCGCAGCAAGTGGATGGAAAACCGGCGCTCCCGGTCGGTCCACACGCATCGGGGTTCCCAGCCGGCCGCGCAGGCCAGGGCCTGAAAGCCAGCCACGCTGTACTTGTACGAATTCTCGGTGTGGACGCTGTCGCCCTCCGTGAAGTCGAACGCCTGGCCGGCCAAAGTCACGCGCTGCACGCACCGACTGACCAAATGCATCTCGATGCGGCGATGCGGCGCGTTATAGAACGCCGAGTGCGACCAGTTGGCGAGCGCGAAATCGGCCCCCGCCTCGCGGTTCGCGCGGGCCCAAAGATTCAGATTGAATGCCGCGGTGACGCCGGCGCGATCGTTGTAGGCGGCGTGCAGGATCTCAGGCTCCTTCACCAGGTCGACGCCGATGATCAGCCAGCCGCCGGTGAGCATCGCGCCGAAGCGCTGCAGCAAGTGAATCGCCTGTGACGGTTCGAAATTGCCGATCGAGCTGCCGGGGAAGAAGCCGACGCGCCGGCCGCGCGGCGACGGCAGCTCGACGACCTGGGTGAAGTCTGCGATGACCGGCCGCACCTCGAGGCCCGGCCGTTCGGCTCGCAGCAGCGTCACGGCACCGAGCAGGTGCTCACCCGAGATGTCGATCGGCACGAATCGCGACGGCGTCTGCAGCGCGGCAAGCAGCAGGCGCACCTTGCGCACCGCGCCGGCGCCGAATTCGACCACTTCCGCGTCGGGCCCGATGTGGCTGAGCGATCTCGCAGGCGTGGCGGTCCAGCAGCGCGAGCTCGACGCGTGTCGGGTAGTACTCGGGTTGTCGACAGATCTGTTCGAACAGTTGCGAGCCCGTCGTGTCGTAGAACCACTTCGGGGCGATGGCGCGTGGCCGCGCCGAGAGCCCGGCCACGAGCTCGGCGGTGAAGTCGCTCATGCGTCGCGCGCCAGGCGCAGGCCGTTGAACTGCCAGCGCGCGGTCGGCGCAAAGAAGTTCCGATACGTGGCCCGGGCGTGCCCCGGCGGCGTGGCCGAGCTGCTGCCGCGCAGGACGATCTGCCCGACCATGAACTTGCCGTTGTATTCGCCCACGGCGCCGACGGCCGGCCGAAAGCGCGGATAAGGGTCGTAGGACGAGCGCGTCCATTGCCAGGCCTCGCCAAAGGCCTGCGCCGGTGGCGTCGGCCCCGCGACGACCGCCTCCCACTCGAACTCCGTCGGCAGGCGCGCACCCGCCCACTCGGCAAACGCGGCGGCTTCGAAGAAGCTCAGATGCTTGACCGGCTGGTCGGCCTCGCGAGGCTGTACGCCGTGCAAGGTGAACTCGCGCCTATCGTCGAGCCAGTACAGCGGCGACGGTCGAGCCTGCGCCTGCACCGCCGCCCAGCCGTCGGACAACCAGAACTCCGAATCGCGTGTAGCCGCCGTCGTCGACGAACGCCTGGTATTCGGCGTTGGTGACCAGGCGCGTGGCGAGGCAAAACGGCGCCAGTTTCACGACGTGCCGCGGGCCTTCGTTGTCGAAGGCAAAGCCATCCCCGGCGTGGCCGATGGCGAGCTCGCCGCCGCCATGCTCGACCCAGCCCGCCGGCGCCGGGCGGGCCCGCGGCGGCGGGCCTTCGCGCACAGCGGGCAGCAGCGGGTTCATCGACATCGCATGCAGGATGTCGGTCAGCATCAACTCCTGGTGCTGCTGTTCATGATGCAGCCCCAGTTCGATCAGCGGTGCAACCGCGGCGAAGCTGTCGTCGTTTGCGGCTGCGATGAAATCGGTCAGCGCCGCATCGACGCTCGCCCGGTAGCGTTGAACCTCGTCGATCGAGGGCCGCGTCAGCAACCCGCGCTGCGGTCGCGGATGCCGCGGCCCCAGGCTCTCGTAGTAGGAGTTGAAGAGGTGGGCAAAGCGGGCGTCGAAGGGTCGGTAACCAGGCGCGCAAGGCATCAGCACCAGCGTCTCGAAGAACCACGTCGTATGCGCCAGGTGCCACTTGGTCGGGCTCGCGTCGGGCATCGACTGCACGCATCTGATCCTCGGGCGACAGTGGTTCGGCCAGGACCAGTGATTGGCGGCGCACGTCGGCGAAGCGTCTGGCGAGTTCGGCGGGCTTCAGGTCGGCCATGGCATTGCGGGTCCGGCGTCGAATGGCTTGCGCGGTGATGCAACGCGAGCCGCCTGCAGGTTGCGTGCGCGGCGCACCGGCGCCGCCGTGCCAGCGTTGACTTTGCCACATCTGCCGAAAGACCATTGCCGCGACGCGGCACCACCCTGCTGCTGCCGCCGAGGACCACGACGGCGGTCATTTTTTGCACCGTGCCCGGATTCCTGCGTTCAGCCCGCAGGAAGTCGGCCGCTTCGGTCGACTATTCATGACGCCATCATTGGCAAGGCTTGCTAGTTTGCCGACAGGAGGTGTGCGCCATGTTTGCCTGCCTGAGATTCGCTGCGTTGACGGCGCTTGTGCGCGATCGTCGCCGATGCCAAGGCCCAGAGTGCGCCGGCGCAGGAATGCGCGCAGGGCCCGGAGATCTATGCGGCGGGCGAGCTGAGGACGGCCTTCAGGGTCTTCCTGGGCTGCGCGATCGAGGGCGATTCGGTTGCCTCGTTCAATGCCGCGATGATGATGCGCTCGGGCGAGTCGAACCTCGACGGGCAGCCCAACTGGTTCGGTTCGCGCGTGTTCCTCGAACATGCGGCGGCGCAGGGCAACATCCATGCGATCTACGTGCTGGGCAAGGAGTACGAAGTCGGCAGCCCGGCGTTCCGGCGCGACTCTGAACCTGGCCACCGAGCTGTTCCGCGAGGCGGCATTGCGCGGCCATGTCGACGCGCAAGTCGACCTGGGCACCCAATACCTGCTCGGCCGCGGCGGCGTACCGCAGGATGACCGGTTGGCCGCGCAGTGGTACGAACGCGCCGCCAAGGCGGGCCATTGGGGGGCGCAGTACCTCATCGCGTCGATGTACGAACATGGCAACGGCGTCGATCGCGACGACCTGGTCGCCCTGCACTGGTACGAGCGCGCACAGGCCGCGGGCGACGAAATCGCACCGATGAAGGTCGAGCAACTTCGGCTGCGGCTGGCCACCACGGCGCGCCAGCTTCGGCTCGAGTAGCGCGCCGATTGCGCCGCTGCGCCGCGCCAGCGCCGCGCCGGTGCGCCGTGCAGCGCCGTTACTTGACCACCAGGACGGGTACCGTGCTGTGCGTGAGTACGCGTGAAGTCTCGCTGCCGAGCAGCATGGCGGCCACGCCGCGGCGGCCGTGAGACGCCATCACGATCAGGTCGCACTGCTGTGCCTTGGCGTGGTCGAGGATCGCTTCCCAGGCATGCAGGGCCTCGACCGTGTGGCCCGCGCAAGTTCACGCCGGCCGCAGCCGCGGCATCGATCACGCCCTTGACTCGCGCGGCCGCGATCCTTTCCTGGGCGTCGTAGAACTCCTGTGGCGGTACCGGCTGCATTTCGGAGATCGCGCTGTAGGGGAATGGCTCCTTGACACTGATGGCGTACAACTGCGCGCCGTGCAGCTTGGCCAGCCCGAACGCGGTCTGTGCAGCCTTGGCGGAAATTTCCGAACCGTCGGTGGGAATGAGGATGCGCTTGAACATGGAACCTCCTGACGTTGCACACCACTGTGCGCGTGCAAGCGTAGGCCCGTCTTGCGTCATGTCAAGCCGGTGCGCGGGCTTTCGCCGGGTGCAGGCTGGGCCGGTGGCTTCGATGCTGCTCAGCCGCGCGCCTGCGGCCGTGCCGGGTCGGCCGACCACTCGCTCCACGAGCCCGGGTACAGCACGCTGTCGCCGAGGCCGGCATGGGCCAGGGCGAGCAGGTTGTGGCAGGCGGTGACGCCCGACCCGCACTGCTGCACGATCTGGCCGGCCTCGTTGCCGGCCAGCAGCGGCAACCACTCGGTGCGCAACGTGGCCGGGCTCTTGAAGCGCCCGTCGGCAGCCAGGTTGTCCTTGAACAGGCGGTTGCGCGCGCCGGGGATGTGGCCGGCGGCCGGGTCCAGTGGCTCGACCTCGCCGCGAAAGCGTTCGCCGGCGCGGGCGTCGACGATTTGCACCCGGCCCAGGCGGGCCAGCAGCGCGTCGGCGTCGATCGTCGGCATCGCCGCCGGCAGCGCGGGGTAGGGCGCCGCGGCGTGCGGCGTCGTGACTTCGGCGGTCATCGCGCCGCCGGCCTCACGCCACGCTGCCGTGCCGCCATCGAGCACCGCCACGTCGGTATGGCCCATCCAGCGCAACAGCCACCAGGCCCGCGACGCGTAGGGTCCGCCCTGGGCGTCGTAGCAGACCACGCTCGATGCCGGCGTGATGCCGAGCTCGCCGAGCCGGCGCGCGAATGGCTTCGCGCTCGGGCAGCGGATGGCGGCCGCGAAAGCGGCCCGCGCTGTCGTGCTTCGGGCCGGCCAGATCGCGATCGAGGTGGACGTACAACGCGCCCGGCAGGTGGCCGGCGCGCCAGGCGCGTTCCCCGGCCTCGGGGTCGGAGAGCTCGAAGCCGCAGTCGAGCACGACCGGCGCGGCGCCTGTCTGCAATCGCTGCAGCAACTCGGTGGCGGTGATCAGGGTCTTCATGTCAGATCTCGTGGGGTGGCGAGCGGGTGTCGGCGATCTGCGGGCTGCCGGTTGCTGCGCAGCAGGGTGGCGGCCAGGCCGGCGGCGACGATCAGCGCCATGCCGGCCAGCGCCGTCCACGTCACCGGGTCGTCGAACAGCAGCACGCCGAAGATGAACGAGAAGACGATGCCGAGGTACTGCAGGCTGGCGTTGCTCAGCGTGCGACCGATGCGGTAGGCGCGCGTCATCATGACCTGCGCGGCGGTCGCCAGCAGGCCGATGGCCAGCAGCAGTGCGACGCCGCGCGCGGTGTGCGCGTGCGCGCCCTGCAGCAGCCATCCACGCCGCGCCTGCCAGCAGGCCGCCGAGCGAGAAGTAGAAGACGATGCGCACCTCGGGCTCGCCGGCGCGGCCCAGCGCGGTCACCTGCAGGTAGGCCATGGCCGCAGTCAACCCCGACAGCAAGCCGGCCAGTCCGTGCCACAGCTGTTGCTGCTCGAGCGTGGGCCGCAGCACCAGCGCCACGCCGGCAAAGCCGGCAAGCACCGTGGCGACCAGCCGGCCGTCGACCCGCGCCGCGCCGAGCAGCACGCTGCCGCCGAGCAGGAACAGCGCCATCCACACCGACGACATGTAGTTCAGCGTCATCGCGGTGGCGATGGGCAGCCCGCCGATGGCGTAGAACCACAGCGTCAGCGACGCGACCCCGCTGGCGCTGCGCCAGAAGTGCATCGACGGCACCGTGCTGCGCAAGGTGGTGCCGCGATAGCGCGCCAACGCGGCGATGAACAGCGCGCCGACCAGGCTGCGATAGAAGACCAGTTCGCCGGCGTTGTAGGAGGCCGAGGCCCACTTGACGCACACCGCCACCAGCGAGAACAGCAGTGCGGCGCCGAACATCAGCAGCGGTGCCGACAGCGCACGCGCGGCCGATTCGAAACGGTTCGATCGCGCTGCCGTGAGCGCTGCGAGCGGCGGGCCGTCGTCCATTCACGGCGACAGGCTGAGCTGCCGGCGGTACCACTCGTGAAAGTGCTGCATGCCGTCTTCCATCGGGCTCTGGTAGGGGCCCGCGTCGTCGTCGCCGCGGTCCATCAGCGCCTTGCGGCCGGCGTCCATGCGCAGCGCGATCTCGTCGTCTTCGACGCAGGTCTCGAGGTAGGCCGCCTGCTGCGCCTGCACATACTCGCGCTCGAACGCGGCGATCTCCTCGGGATAGAAGAACTCGACCACGTTGAGCGTCTTGCGCGGGCCCTTCGGAATCAATGTCGAGACCACCAGCACGTTCGGGTACCACTCGACCATCACGCCCGGGTAGTAGGTCAGCCAGACCGCGCCGTAGCGCGGCGGGGTGCCTTGCTGGTAGCGCAGCACGGCGTCCTGCCAGCGCCGGTAGACGGGCGATCCGGCGCGGCCCAGTGCCTCGCTGCCCGAATGCGCGACGCCGACGGTCTGCACCGAGTAGTCGCGGCCCATTTCCCACTGCAGGTCGTCGCAACTGACGAAGTTGGACAGGCCGGGGTGGAAGGGGCCGACGTGGTAATCCTCGAGATAGACCTCGATGAAGGTCTTCCAGTTGTAGTCGCACTCGTGCAGGAAGGTGCGGTCGTAGACGTAGCCGCTGAAGTCGAGGTCGGTGCGGGTGCCCAGTGCGGCCAGGCCGGCGGCCACATTGCAGCGGTTGGCCTCGAACAGCAGGCCGTTCCACTCCTGCAGCGGGTAGTTGGCCAGGTTCAGGCAGGGGTCGCGCTCGAAGTGCGGGGCGCCGATCAGGCGGCCCTGCAGGTCGTAGGTCCAGCGGTGAAGCGGGCAGACGATGTTGCCGGCATGTGCTGCGCCGCCTCGCGTCGTGCCGCGACCACGCAGCATGGTCGCCTGGCGGTGTCGGCAGACGTTGGACACCAGTTCGACGCCATGCGCGCTGCGAACGAGTGCGCGGCCGTCACCTTCCTGGACCAGCACGTGATAGTCGCCGACCTCCGGCACCGCCAATGCGTGGCCGACATAGCGTGGGCCGTCGCGGAACAGTGTGTCGCGCTCGCGCTCGTACAGCACGGCGTCGAAGTAGCTCGCGACAGGCAATTGCGACGTGCCATGCCTGCAGGGCGTCACGGGTGATGCTCAAGTCGGACATGGTGCAGGTGCCTCGGCAGCGAGGGCGCGATTGTATCGACGGGCCGCACTGCGGGCACGGCGCACATCAATACGCTCGGGCGCTGGCCAGCGAGCGCCTCGGGCCGCTGACTACAATGACGCCCTGGTTTTCCCTGACCGACATGCCACGCCAATCCGCCCCCGTTGCCCCGCCGACGCCACCGCGCTACGAAGAAGCGCTGGCCGAGCTCGAACGCCTGGTGCAGCGCATGGAGGACGGCCAGTTGCCGCTGGACCAGTTGCTCGACAACTATCGCCGTGGCGCCGAGCTGCTGGAGTCCTGCCGCGCGCGCCTGGCGGCCATCGAGGAGCAGGTCAAGGTGCTCGAAGACGGCCAGCTCAAGCCCTGGATCTCGGGGGCCTCCGGCGCATGAAATCCGACGACTTCGAAGCCTGGATCGTGGACGGGCAGCGCAGGGTCGAGGCCGCGCTCGAGGCCTGGGTGCCCGTCGATGCGCCGGCGCGGCTGGGCGCGACGATGCGCTACGGCGTGCTCGACGGCGGCAAGCGGCTGCGCGCGCTGCTGGTGCTGGCGGCCGCCGAGGCCGTGCAGGGCCAGGCCGAGGCCGCGCTGCGCGCGGCGGTGGCGGTCGAACTGATCCACGCCTATTCGCTGATCCACGACGACATGCCGTGCATGGACAACGACGTGCTGCGCCGGGGCAAGCCGACGGTGCACGTGCAGTTCGGCCAGGGCCAGGCGATGCTGGCCGGCGACGCGATGCAGGCGCTGGCGTTCGAAGTCCTCACGCCCGACGACCAGGTAGGTGCCGACGGCGCTGCAGGCGCGCCTGTGTGCCTTGCTCGCGCGCGCCGCCGGCCACGCCGGCATGGCCGGCGGGCAGGCGATCGACCTGGCCAGCATCGGGCTCGCGCTCGACGAGGCCCGCCTGCACGACATGCACCGGCGCAAGACCGGCGCGCTGCTGCAGGCCAGCGTGCTGATGGGCGCCGCCTGCGGCCGTACGGACGCGCGGTCCTGGCGCGCCTTGAGCGACTACGGCGCCGCCATCGGCCTGGCCTTCCAGGTCGTCGACGACATCCTCGACGTGACGCAGGAATCGACGACGCTGGGCAAGACGGCGGGCAAGGACTTCGACCACAACAAGCCGACCTATGTCTCGCTGATGGGACTCGCCGCCGCCCAGGCCCACGCCCTCGAACTGCGCAACCAGGCCCATGCGGCGCTGGCCGCGAGCGGCATGGCCCACGCCGCACGGCTGGCGCTGCTGGCCGACAAGGTGGTCGACCGAGACAGCTGACCCATGGACGCCATGACCACCACCTCTTTGCTTGCCGGCATCGACAGTCCGGCCGATCTGCGGCGCCTGTCGCGCGCGGAGTTGAAGGCGCTGGCCGCCGAGTTGCGCGAGTACGTGCTGCAAAGCGTGTCCAAGACCGGCGGCCACCTGTCGAGCAATCTGGGCACCGTCGAGCTGACGATCGCGCTGCATTACGTCTTCGACACGCCCAACGACCGCCTGGTCTGGGACGTCGGCCACCAGACCTACGCCCACAAGATCCTGACCGGCCGCCGCGACCGCATGCACACGCTGCGGCAGCTCGACGGCATCAGCGGCTTTCCGCGCCGCGACGAAAGCCCGTACGACACCTTCGGCACCGCCCACAGTTCGACCTCGATCTCGGCCGCGCTGGGCATGGCGCTGGCGGCCAAGAGCAAGGGCGAGAGCCGCAAGACCGTGGCCATCATCGGCGACGGCGCGATGAGCGCGGGCATGGCCTTCGAGGCCATGAACAATGTCGGCGTCACCCAGGGTGGCGTGTTGGCCGACATGCTGGTGGTGCTGAACGACAACGACATGTCGATCAGCCCGCCGGTCGGGGCGCTGAACAAGTACCTGGCGCGGCTGATGAGCGGCAAGTTCTACGCCGCCGCGCGCGAGGGCGCCAAGACGGTGCTGAAGAACGCGCCGCCGTTGTTCGAGCTGGCCCGACGCTTCGAGGAGCATGCCAAGGGCATGGTCGTGCCGGGCACGATCTTCGAGGAGTTCGGCTTCAACTATGTCGGCCCGATCGACGGCCACGACCTCGACTCGCTGATCCCGACGCTGGAGAACCTGCGCGATCTGCCGGGCGCGCAGTTCCTGCATGTCGTGACCAAGAAGGGCTACGGCTACAAGCTGGCCGAGGCCGACCCGGTCAACTACCACGGCCCGGGCAAGTTCGACCCGGCGGTGGGCCTGGTCAAGCCGGCCACCGCGCCCAAGCCGACCTTCACGCAGGTCTTCGGCCAGTGGCTGTGCGACATGGCCGAGGCCGACCCCAAGCTGGTGGCGATCACGCCGGCGATGCGCGAGGGCTCGGGGCTGGTCGAATTCCACAAGCGGTTCCCGCAGCGCTATCACGACGTCGGCATCGCCGAGCAGCATGCGGTGACCTTTGCCGCGGGGCTGGCCTGCGAGGGCCTGAAGCCGGTGCTGGCGATCTACTCGACCTTCCTGCAGCGCGGCTACGACCAGTTGATCCACGACGTCGCGATCCAGAACCTGCCGATCACCTTCGCGCTCGACCGCGCCGGCCTGGTCGGCCAGGACGGTGCCACCCATGCCGGCGCCTACGACATCGCCTTCCTGCGCTGCATCCCGAACATGGGCCTGATCGCGCCGGCCGACGAGAACGAATGCCGCATGGCCCTGAGCACCGCGCACCGCCGCGATCACCCGGTGGCGGTGCGCTACCCGCGCGGCGCCGGCGTCGGCGTCGAAGTGCAACGCAACCTCGACGTAGCTGCCCTGGGGCCGCGGCGAGGTGCGCCGGCGCGGCGAACGCATCGCGATCCTGGCCTTCGGCCCGCTGCTCTACCCGGCGCTCGCCGCCGCCGAGCGGCTGAACGCCACGGTGGCCAACATGCGCTTCATCAAGCCGCTGGACACCGAGCTGGTGGCCGAGCTGGCGCGCACGCACGAAGCCATCGTGACGGTCGAGGAGGGTGCGTTGATGGGCGGCGCCGGCAGCGCGGTGATGGAAGCCCTGCACGCGGCCGGCCTGGCCACGCCGGTGCTGGCGCTCGGCCTGCCCGACCAGTTCATCGAACACGGCGACCCGGCCAAGCTGCTGGCGCTCAACGGCCTGGACGCCGACGGCATCGCCACCGCGATTGCCGCGCGCTTCGGTGCACGGCCGGCGCTGGTGCGTGTCAAGTCCTGAGCCTGCCGGCCCGACAGGCAAAGGGCCCACTGCGGCGCGGGCGTGCAATTGGTGCCATGCTCGTGGCGCCCAGCGATGCTTCGGACGATGACCCACCCGACCCAGTCCCTGCACATTCCCGACACGCAAAGCGAGCGCGACGAACGCCACCTCGCGATCCAGCGCGTCGGCATCAAGGACCTGCGCTACCCGCTGCAGCTGCGCGTGGCCGGTGCCGTGCAGGCGACGGCGGCGCTGTGGGACCTGGACGTGGCGCTGCCCGCCGAGAAGAAGGGCACCCACATGTCGCGCTTCGTCGCCTGCCTGAACGACCTGGCGGCCTTGAATGCGCCGCTGGACGCCGCGCTGCTGCGCGAGCGCCTGGCCGCGATGCTCGAACGCCTGGGTGCGGCCGAAGGTCGCATCGAGGCACGGTTTTCGTTCTTCCTCGGCAAGCGTGCGCCGGTCTCGGGCGTATACAGCTTGCTCGACTATCAGGGGCGCTGGATAGCCGAGGCGCGCGCCGGCATCACGGCGGTCTGGGCCGAGGTGGCGGTGCCCGTCAAGAGCCTGTGTCCTTGCTCGAAGGAGATTTCCGACTACGGTGCGCACAACCAGCGCTCGACGGTGACGATCCGTGCCGAGATCCAGGCACCGGTCGAGTGGCATGAACTGGTGCGCTTTGCCGAAGCCAACGCCTCGAGCGAGGTCTGGGCCTTGCTCAAGCGACCGGACGAGAAATGGATCACCGAGCGGGCCTACGAAAACCCGAAGTTCGTCGAAGACCTGGTGCGCGACGTGGCGCTGGCCTTGAACGCCGACCTGCGCATCGGCCGCTACTGCGTGGAGGTCGAGAACCATGAGTCGATTCACAACCATGCGGCCTACGCGAGGATCGAGCGCGCGTAGCCTGACCTGCCTGCTCCTCGCGGCCCTGGTGGGCTGCGCCGATTACGGCCCCGGTGCGCTGCGCCCGGGCCAGCCCGAAGCGGACGTGCTGGCGCACATGGGCCCGCCCACCGGCCGCTATCCGCTGGCCGGCGGCGGCAGCAAGGTCGAGTACGCGCGCGGGCCGATGGGCAAGCACACCTACATGGTCGAGATCGACGCTGTCCGGCCGCGTCAGCCGCTGGGAGCAGGTGCTGACCGAAGCCCGCTTCGATGCGCTGGCGATCGGCGCGGCGCAGGCCGACGTGCGGGCGAACTCGGCCGCCCGTCCGAGACGCGCGTCGGCTGGCGCGGGGTCGGCGAGGTCTGGTATTACCGCTTCGAGTCGGTGTTCTGCCGCTGGTTCGTGGTCTGGTTCGTCGATGGCCGCGTGCGCGAGGCCAGCTACGACACCGACCCGATGTGCGACGACCGGCGGCAGGAAAGCATGTGATGGTGCTGTACGGCATATCGAACTGCGACACCGTCAAGCGTGCCCGGGCCTGGCTGGCCGAGCACAAGGTCGTGCACGAATTCCACGACTTCAAGAAGGCCGGCGTGCCGGCGGCGCAGCTCGATGCCTGGATCGCGGCCGTCGGTTGGGAAGCGCTGCTCAATCGCCGCGGCACGATGTGGCGCAGGCTCGACACGGCGACGCAGCAGGCGGTCGTCGATGCCGCCAGCGCCTGCGCGCTGATGCGCGCGCAGCCCAGCGTGATCAAGCGGCCGGTGGTCGAGTGGCCCGATGGCCGCATCAGCGTCGGCTTCGACGCCGAGCGCTGGCGCGCCTTACTCGAGCGCCAGTGAGAACGCCGCCTCGGCCACCACCTGGCCGTTGATGCGCACGTCGACGGCATGGCGGCCGGCACGGTAGCGCCGCGTCGTGACGGCACGCATGCGAGTGCGTCTTCGTCAGGTTGCGCGTCTCGCCCGGCGCCAACGTCACGGTCCAGCCCTTGAAGATCTTGGCGCTGGTGCCGCCGTTGGCCAGCACATGGTGCACGGCGTAGTCGATCAGCAGGGCCTGCGGGCCTGAGCCGCCCGCACGCAGGTCTCAGGCTCAACTGCGAGGCTGTCGCCGACGACGACGCGCCGCGGCGCCAGCCGCAGCCGTGCGCTGCCCTCGAAACGCGCCGCCGTGCCCCACAGCGCCAGCATTTCGGCGTGGCCGTGCTTGATCAGCGTGCGGCTGGCGTGCTTGAGCAAGGCGCGGCGCTCGCGGCCGGCGCCCGGCAGGTGCTGGCGCACCCATTGCACGACGATGCTGCGGATGGTCCTTGGCGATGTCGTTCAGGTGGTTGGCGACGCTGCGGCGAACGTAGTCGCTGGGGTCGTCCTGCAGTGCGGCCAGCAGCGGCAGCGTGGGCGTCGGGTCGGCCACCAGCGCCTGCAGCCGCAGGCCCCATGGCAGGCGCGGGCGGCTGCCTTCGCTGACCAGGCGGCGCACATGCGCGCTCGGGTCGCGCGCCCAGCGCTGCAGCGTCGCGAAGACCAGCGCCGGGTGCGCGACGATCAAGGGCCGGATCGCAAACTCGGCCGTCAGGCGCTGCGTCAGCGCATGCAGGGCAGCCAGGGCGCGCTCGGGCTCGGCCAGGCCGCGGCGGGCGACGAATTCACCCAGCGGCCAGACGATCCAGCCATGCAGGCCGTCGCTGTCGCCGGGCGGCGGCTGGCCGGGTTCCGAGGCCGGGGCCAGCGCCGCCTCGATGACATTGCAGGCCTGGTCGAACGGCGCCGGCAGCGTGGCTTCGAGCGCATCGGCGATCTGCATCGCGCGCGCCTTCAGCTCGAGCGCTTCGAGGCCGCGGTTGGCGTGGCGCAGGAATGCGGCCTTGTCGAACGCCGGCCACGCCGCCTGCAGCCGCGCGCCGGCCTTGCGCACGAGTGCCGGGTTGAGCAGGTTCTTGAACGGTTCCACGGTGCGTAGCGTAGCGGCTGGCGGCCGGTGTGCCGTGCTGGTGCGCAACGCACCGGGATAGACTCGCCGCCGGCCGGGCAACCGCAGACCGGTGGAGCGATCTCATGGATCAAGTCAAACAGGGCACCGACGCCCTGTTCATTCTGCTCGGCGCGATCATGGTCCTGGCCATGCACTCCGGCTTCGCGTTCCTCGAACTCGGCACCGTGCGCAAGAAGAACCAGGTCAATGCGCTGGTCAAGATCCTGGTCGACTTTTCGGTTTCCACGCTGGCCTACTTCCTGGTCGGCTACACGGTGGCCTATGGCGTGGCGTTCTTCACCGGCGCCGAGTCGCTGGCGGCGAAGAACGGCTACGAACTGGTCAAGTTCTTCTTCCTGCTCACCTTCGCCGCGGCCATTCCCGCCATCGTCTCGGGCGGCATCGCCGAGCGCGCGCGATTCGGCCCGCAATTGGTCGCCACGGCGGTGCTGGTCGGCCTGGTCTACCCGCTCTTCGAGGGTGCGGTCTGGGGCGGGCGCTACGGGCTGCAGGGCTGGATCAAGGCCCTCGCCGGTGCCGAGTTCCACGACTTTGCCGGCAGCGTCGTGGTCCACGCCGTCGGCGGCTGGATCGGCCTGACCGCCGTGCTGCTGCTCGGCGCGCGGGCCAACCGCTATCGCAAGGACGGCGGCATCAGCGCCCATCCGCCGTCGAGCATCCCGTTCCTGGCCCTGGGCGCCTGGGTGTTGTCGGTCGGCTGGTTCGGCTTCAACGTGATGAGCGCGCAGACCATCGACAAGATTTCCGGCCTGGTGGCGGTGAACTCGCTGATGGCCATGTGCGGCGGCACGCTGGCGGCCACGGTGATGGGTCGCAACGACCCCGGCTTCGTGCACAACGGGCCGCTGGCGGGCCTGGTGGCCGTGTGCGCGGGTTCGGACGTGATGCACCCGCTGGGCGCGCTGGTCACCGGCGGCGTGGCCGGCGTGATCTTCGTCTCGCTGTTCACGCGGGCGCAGAACAAATGGAAGATCGACGACGTGCTCGGCGTCTGGCCGCTGCACGGCCTGTGCGGCGCCTGGGGCGGCATCGCCTGCGGCATCTTCGGCGCGCAGGCGCTGGGCGGCATCGGCGGCGTGAGCTTCGTTGCGCAGCTTGTCGGTACCGCGGTCGGCGTCGGCTGGGCGCTGGCCGGTGGCTTCGTGGTCTATGGCGTGCTGCGCCAGACGATGGGCTTGCGCCTCACGGCGGAAGAGGAATACGAGGGCGCCGACCTGTCGATCCACAAGATCGGCGCGACGCCGGAGCGCGAGGTCAATTGGTAAGTTGACGGCCCCTGGCTCGCTGCGCTCGCATCCCCCGAGGGGAGCTCGAGCCGCTTGGGGCGGCCCGGCGCTGGCTCGAGGCGCTGATTGGACACGGTAAAGTGCCCGCATGTTCACCGGCATCGTTCAAGGCGTCGCCCGCATCGCGCGGGTGACCGACCGCAGCGGGCTGCGCAGCCTGCGCCTGGCGTTGCCGAGCGGGTTTGCCGCCGGCCTGGTGGTCGGTGCCAGCGTTGCCGTCGATGGCGTCTGCCTGACCGTCACCGCCTTGCATGGCGACGACGCGGCCGAGTTCGACGTCATGCAGCAGACCCTGATGCTGACGACGCTCGGTCACGGCGCCGTCGGCAGCCGCGTCAATGTCGAGCGTGCGGCGCGCGACGGTGCCGAGATCGGCGGCCACCCGCTGTCGGGCCATGTCGACTTCGCGGCGCGGGTGACCGAGGTGCGGCGGCCGGAGAACAACCATGTGCTGCGCCTTGCCGTGCCGGCGCCGTGGATGCGCTACGTCTTCGCCAAGGGCTACATCGCGCTCGATGGCGCGAGCCTGACCGTCGCCGAGGCCGAACGCGAAACCGGCGGCTCCGGCGGCTTCGAGGTCTGGCTGATCCCGGAGACGCTGCGCATGACGACGTTTGCCGCCAAGCGCGTCGGCGACCTGCTCAATGTCGAGATCGAACGCAGCACGCAAGTCATGGTCGATACCGTACGCGACGCGGTGGCCGATCAGCTCGGCCCGTTGCTGCCGGCGCTGCAGGCGTTTGCCCGCGAGCGCGGCTTGTAGCCTGCCCGCGCAGCTCTTCCCGGCTCAATCCAGTTCGATCGGTGCCGCCGGCGCGGGCGGCGGCGGCGATGGCTTCGGTGACGCGCAGGTTGGCCAGGCCATCACGCGCACTGACCAGCGGCTCGGCTTCACCGCGGATGACCGCGCCGAAATGCTCGATCTGGTGCTTGAGCGGGTCGTCGCGGACCATGCCGACCACGCCGACCTCGAACGGCTTCCACCACGAGCGGTCCTCGGGCCGCGGGTAGGTCTTCAGACGCATGGTCGGCACCGACAGGCTGCCGTTGGTGCCGGCGATGACGTAGCAGTCCTCGTCGTCGTAGCTCGGGTAGGCCTTGTTCTCCTGCGAGGTCTGTTCCCAGCTGCGGGCACAGGCGGTGGTGTCGCTGAGCATGAAGCTGCCGAGCGCACCATTGGCAAAGCGCAGGTTGATGCTCACCGTGTCCTCGACGGCGAAACCGCGTGTGGCGTGCGAAGAGAAGGCCTGCACGGCGACGATCTCGCCGCACAGCATGCGCAGGTTGTGCACTTCGTGGATCATGTTCAGCAGGATCGGCCCGCCGCCCGGCTCGCGCCGCCACGGCGCGTCGGCGTAGTAGTGGTCGGGCTTGAAGAACATCGCGCTGCCCGTCACCGCGACCAGCCGGCCGAGCACACCCGAAGCGACCACCGCGCGCGCCTTGGCCATGATCGGGCTGTGTGCGCGGTGGTGGCCGATGAGGATTCTTGGCGCCGGCGTGCTCGGCGGCATTCGACCACGCGCCGGGCCTCGGCGACCGTCGGCGCGATCGGCTTTTCGAGCAGTATCGGCATGCCGGCCGCGATGCACTCGAGCGCGTGCGGCAGGTGCAGCTGGTTTGGCGTGGCCAGGACCACGCCGTCCGGCCGGTCCTTGCGCAACAGCTCGGCCAGCGAGGGATACAGCGGCACACCGGCGGCCTCGGCATGGGCCCGCGCCGCGGGCGAGGGGTCGACGATGGCCGTCAGCTCACAGCGCTCGCTCGCGCGCGCCACGCCGATGTGCGCCAGGCCGATGTAGCCGGCGCCTGCGACGGCGATGCGGGTCTTGCCCATCGCCGGCTCACTGCAACGGGATCGTCATCTTCTCGATCACGGCGTGCGTATCCGGCCGCACGCCGCGCCACCAGAGAAAGCCCTCGGCCGCCTGCTCGACCAGCATGCCGACGCCGTCGGCCAGGCGTTTCACGCCGGCGTCGCGCGCCAGGCGCAGGAAGGGCGTGAGGCCCTTGCCGTAGGCCAGTTCGTAGGCCAGGCCGTCGGGCGAGAACACGCCTGGCGGTACCGGCGGCAGTTCCGCGCGCAGGCTGGCCGAGGTCGCGTTGACGACGATGTCGAAGCGGGCGCTGCCGATGTCGGCGTAACTTCCGCCACGCACCGTGCCGTGCGCGGCGAGCTGCGCCGCGAGCTGCTCGGCCTTGTCGGCATGGCGATTGGCCAGCACCAGCTCGGCCGGGTGTTCGGCCAGGAAGGGCAGTAGCGCACCGCGCACCGCACCGCCGGCGCCGAGCATCAGCACGCGCTTGCCTTTGATCGGCATGCGCTGGTTGCGCACGATGTCGTTGACCAGGCCGATGCCGTCGAAATTCTCGGCCAGGATGCGGCCGTCCGATTCGAACTTCAGCGCGTTGGCCGCGCCGGCCAGTCGCGCACGCTCGCTGCATTCGTCGGCCAGCTCGAAGGCCTGCAGCTTGAACGGCGCGGTGACGTTCATGCCGCGCCCGCCGCTGTCGCGGAAGGCGCGCACGGCAGCGGCAAAGCCATCCAGCGGCCCTTCGATGGTGCCGTAGGTCAAGTCCTGCCCGGTGGCCTGGGCGAAGCTGCCGTGGATCAGCGGCGACTTGGACTGGCTGATCGGGTTGCCGATGACGGCATAGCGGTCGGTCATTTCAGATTTCCTTCGATGGCGGGTTCGGTGTTGAGCACGCCGTCGGTCCGCAGCGAAGCGACTTCGCGGCTTGAAGGTCCGGGCGCGATGGCAAAGCGGCAATTGTGCGTCCCTGGCGCGTCAGGGCTTGCGTGCCGGTGCGCGGGCAATCGCGCTGCGCAGCTCGGCCAGCTTGGCCTTCAGCCGGCGCGCGTTCTCCGGACCCATGCGCAGCAGCATCTTCGATCCCGCGGGCAGGGCCTCCAGCGCGGGATCCGCGAACTCGTAGCGGACCCAGGGCCGGTCCGATGAGATCGGGCCCTTCACTTCGGTCAGATGCACGGCGAGCGGTCCGACCGGTTCGGGCGTGGCAAGCAATTGATCGATCACCGCGACCAAGCCGGTCGTTGAAGTAGCCCTTCGGATAGCCGAGCTCCTGGTAGGCCTGCTGGAACAACGGATACAGCCTGACGTACAACGCGACCGCGCGCGGCGTGTCGACCGATTCGACGAAGCTGACGAACGGCGCGTAACGTGCCGGGTTGGCCGCCGCGATGACGTCCGCATCGTCGACCCGACGCACGGAGAACTTGCCTGCCGTCGGCATCACCGGCCACAAGCGTGGCGCGGCGTGGGCGCGGCCCAGGTTGTCGACGGTGGCGACGACGCGGCGCACGAAGGCGTCGGTCTGCAGCATCGCGAGCACCGATCTTGGCGCCGAGCAATTCGGTCAGGCCGCGCGCGACGACGGCTGTCGGACTGATCCAGCGACGGCAGGGCCGGTCCGACGCCGCTGCCGACGCAGTGCTTGTCTATCGGGTGCTGGATGACCGGCTCGGCCGGCACGGGTTCGCTCGCTGCGTCCGCCACGGCGACGGCGCGCCGGCACGGCGCCTTGACGGGGTGCCGGGCTGGCGGCCTCTGCCACCACAGGTATGCACCGCCCGCCAGCGCGAGCAGCAACGCGTAGGCCCCGACGACGACGGCGCTTCTGCGCCTGTTGCTGCGCGGCGGTTGGTACGGCCGCCGGTCTTCGGTCTGCATTGGTGTCGGGTCCATTCGGTGTGCGCCTCGTATAGCGGTTTCGGGCCGCGGCCAGGGGGCCGTCTGAAGGATCGATCGATGAAGCCGGCCGTGAGTTCTCACTCCAGCCGATGGTGCGCCACCGCGGCGGCGTCCCAGGCCAGGCCGATGCCCGGGCGGTCCGTCGGCACGGTACGGCCGTTTTCGATGCGCATCGGCTCGTTCAGCAGCACGTCCGCCCAATCGACGTACTCGAGCCAGTGGCAGGTCGGCGAGGCGGCCAACACCTGCGCGCTGGCCTCGGGCATCAGGTGCGAGCTGATCGGGACGCCACGCGCGGCAGCCAGGTCGGCCGCCTGCATCCAGCCGCTGACGCCGCCGATGCGCGCCAGGTCGGGCATCACCAGGTCGCAGGCCTGGGCGTCGAGCGCCGCCAGCATGGCCTGCGGGCCGTTGAAGTTCTCGCCGATCTGCAGCGGCAGGTCGAGCGCGCGCGCGATCTCGGCGTTGCCGCCGTAATCGTCGTGGCGGATCGGCTCTTCCAGCCACGCCACGCCCTCGGACTGCAGGGCGCGCCCGCGCTCGAGCGCATCGGCCAGGTTCAGCGCCTGGTTGTAGTCGACCATCAGTTGCACGCTGTCGGGCAAGCGCTGGCGCACCGCGCGCGTCATGGCCAGGTCGTTGGCCAGGCTGGCGTGGCCCAGTCGCAGCTTGACGGCCTGGAAGCCGCCTTCGAGCAGGCGCTCGGCCTCGTCGGCGGCCGCGGCCGGACTCATCAGCCCGAGCCCGCACGAGTTGTAGGCCGCCAGCGGCCGCGGCGCGCCGCCGAGCAAGGTCGCCAGCGGCACGCCGGCGGCGACGGCCAGCGCATCCCACAAGGCCATGTCCAGCGCCGAGAGCGCCATGCGCACGATGCCGGTGACGCCGGTCAACGCGAAGCGCCGCTCGAGCTTGGCCGCCATCGCCAATGGCAGCACGGCTTCGTCGGCGACCAGCTCGGCCGCATCGCGCAGCACGATCGCCATCGCGCGCGCGCTGCTGCGGCGGTAGCAGAAGGCATACGCGCGCCCGGTGATCCCTTGCTCGGTCTGCACGTCGACCAGCAGCAGCGGTGCGGCCCGCAGCGCACCCGCGCTGGTGCCCAGCACCAGGCGCAACGGCACCTCGACCGCGGTGCAGTGCACCGCGCGCAACTGCAGCGCGGGTAGTGGCGTGCCCGGCGTGGTCACTGGACTACCCTGCGCCCGGTGCGCTCCGGGATGGGCGCTTTGGATCGGCGATGCGCGCTCATGCCGGGCGGCCTTCGGCGTGCAGCGCCAGGATGTCGGCGATCGCACGGTTCAGCGGCGTCGGTACGTTCCTGGCCCGGCCCAGTTCCACCACCGCGCCAGCCAGCCAGCGCACTTCGAGCGGATTGCCGCGTTCGAGGTCGTGATGCATCGACGAAGTCATGTCCGCTGCAACCTCGTCGGCCAGCTTCAGCCGTTGCTCGGCGTAGTCCTCGGCCACGTTGACACCATGGGCACGGCCGACGGCGACGACCTCGCGCATCACGTCGAGCAAGAAACCGCGCGTCTGTGCGTTCGCGCGGATCGGGCCGATCGGCTTCCGGATCGTCGTCGTCGTGCCCGACAGGGCGGCAAGGAAGACGAATTTCTGCCAGATCTCGCGTTCGATGTCCGCGGACAGCTCGGCCTGGATGCCGCCGGCCAGGCAGGCCTGCAAGAAGGCCTGGCCGCGCGTCGAGCGCGAACCGTCGAACTCGCCGAACAGCAGCCGCTGCATCGGGCCGGTCTGGCGGATCATGCCCGGACGGTCGATCGTCGTCGCCACGTACCCCACGCCACCCATCACCGGCCCGGCGCCGTAGGCGGCACGCAGGGCCTGGTCCTTCAGCACGCCGTTCTGGAACGAGACGATCGCGGTCTGCGCACCGACCAGTGGCCGGATCTGTTCGAGCGCGGCTTCGGTGTCCCAGAGCTTGACGCACAGCATCACCAGATCGACCGGGCCGACGCTGCGCGCGTCGTCGGTGGCGTTGACGCGCGCGACATGCAGGGGCTCGGGCCCGTCGATGCGCAGGCCGTCGTCATGCATGGCCTGCAGGTGCCGGCCGCGAGCGATGAAGTGAACCTCGGCCCCGCCCAGCGCCAGGCGGGCCCCGAAGTAGCCGCCCAATCCGCCGGCGCCCATCACGGCAATGCGCATGCTCGGCTCCCAATGTCCCTGTAACAGGACCTCGGCCTGCATCGTATGCCAATGTCTCGCCGCCCGCAGCCTCCAGGGCTGCCTCGGGCGCCGAGGAACGAGCCCCGCAGCCTACGGCCGGTTCGCACTACAGACCGCAGTGCGAACGGAACCTAATGCGGCACCTTGCGTCGCTCGTGTACGCTACCGGGGCCTCGATTCAAGCGCAGCACGCTCCAGCCTTTCCAGCGCGCGGTCGATTCGAGCCTGGCGTCCGGATCGACCACGACCGGGCGGCGCACGACGCTGAGCAGCGCCATGTCGTTGATCGAATCGCTGTAGAAGCTGGCCTCGGCCAGCGTTTGCTCCGGAAGTCCCATTTCCGACAGCCATTGGCGCAGCCGATCGACCTTGCCGCTGCGGATGTTCAGCACGCCCGAAGTCTTGCCCGTGAAACTTCCGTCGACTTGTTCGAGTTCGGTGCAGATGTAGTGATCGACACGCAGATCGGCAGCGGTCAACTCGCTGATCACGCGACTGGTGGCGGTGGTCAGCACCAAGGTGTCGCCTGCGTCTCGATGGCGCTGCAGCAATGCGCGCGCATCGTCCGGAATCCGCGGCCGAATCCACTCGTTCAAGAAGCGTTCGCGCAACGGCTGCAAGCGCCGAGGGTGTGCGACCCGTCATCGTGCTGGCATAGAAGTTGTAGTAGTCCTTGGGGATGACCGTGCCCGCGCCATAGTTCTGGGCCATGTCCACGCTGCGTTGTCTGAACGCGGCGTCGATCAGGCCCAGCTCGAACAGGAAGTCGCACCAAAGCACATCGCTGTCCCCGCTGAGCAGCGTGTGATCGAGGTCAAACAGCGCAAGTTGCATGAGGCTCGGTGCGGGCTGCTTCGGTGCCGTGTAGGCAGTGCCGACGCTCACGCGGCCAGCAATTGCCGCAACACGAACGGCAGGATGCCGCCATGCTTGTAGTAGTCGACCTCGATCGCGGTGTCGATGCGCAAGGTCACCGTGACTTCGCGCCTCGTGCCGTCGCGGCCGGTGATCACCAGCGTGGCGTCGGTCTGCGGCTTGATGTCCTTGCCGAGCACGACGTCGATGATCTCGTCGCCCTTGATGCCCAGCGTCTGCCATGAATCGCCGCCCTTGAACTGCAGCGGCAGCACGCCCATGCCGATCAGGTTGCTGCGGTGGATGCGCTCGAAGCTGCGCGCCACCACGGCCTTGATGCCGAGCAGCTGGGTGCCCTTGGCGGCCCAGTCGCGCGACGAGCCGGTGCCGTACTCCTCGCCGGCGAAGACCACGGTCGGCGTGCCTGCGGCGATGTACTTCATGGCCGCGTCGTAGATGAACATCTTCTCGCCCGCGGCGCCTGCGCCGCTTCCCGCGGCAGACTGGTACAGCGTGACGCCGCCTTCCTCGCGCGAACCATCGGCACCGGCCGGGATCATCAGGTTCTTCACGCGCACGTTGGCGAAGGTGCCGCGCATCATCACCTCGTGGTTGCCGCGGCGTGCACCGTAGCTGTTGAAGTCGGCTTTGCAGCACGCCGTTGGCCTTCAGGTAGCTGCCGGTCGGCGAGGCCTCCTTGATCGAGCCGGCCGGTGAGATGTGGTCGGTGGTGATCGAATCGCCGAACATCGCCATCACGCGCGCGCCTTGCACGCCCGAGGTCAGTGCCTTGGGCTGCATCGTGAAGCCGTCGAAGAAGGGCGGCCGAGCGATGTAGGTGCTCTTGGGCCAGTCGTAGACCTGACCCTCGGTGCCCTTGACGGCGTTCCACAGCTCGCCCGGCTTCTTGGTCACGTTGCCGTAGTTCTCGCGGAAGGCCTTCGGGTCCATCGCGTACTTCAGCAGCTTGTAGACCTCGTCGCTGGACGGCCAGATGTCGCCCAGATAGATGTCTTTCCCGCCCTTGCCCTTGCCGACCGGCTCGGTCATCAGGTCGCGCGTCACGTTGCCGGCGATCGCATAGGCCACGACCAGCGGCGGGCTGGCCAGGAAGTTGGCCTTCAGGTTCGGGTGGATGCGGGCCTCGAAGTTGCGGTTGCCCGACAGCACCGCGGCGCAGACCAGGTCGTTGTCGGTGATGGCCTTGTTCAGCTCGGGCGTCAGGTCGCCGGCGTTGCCGATGCAGGTGGTGCAGCCGTAGGCCGCGACATTGAAGCCCAGTTGTTCGAGGTACGGCAGCAGCTTGGCCTTCTGCAGGTACTCGGTGACGATGCGCGAGCCCGGCGCCAGCGAGGTCTTGATGTGCGGCGCGACGGTTAGGCCGGCCTGCACGGCCTTCTTGGCCAGCAGGCCCGCGGCCAGCAGCACGCTCGGGTTGCTGGTGTTGGTGCAACTGGTGATGGCCGCGATCAGGACGTCGCCGTTTTTCACGCGCAAGCCGTCCTTGACCGGGAAACTCTGCGCCAGCTTGGCGGCCGGTTGATTGAAACCGTTGTCGGCGATCGGCGCGCTGAACAGCGCGGTGAACTTCTTCGCCAGGTGGGTGATCTCGATGCGGTCCTGCGGGCGCTTCGGGCCGGCCAGGCTGGGGACGACCTTGGACAGGTCGAGCTTGACGACCTGGCTGTAGTCGATTTCGCCGGCCTTGGGCACGCCGAACATCTGTTGCGCCTTGAAGTACGACTCGAAGGCCTCGATCGTGTCCTGCGTGCGGCCGGTGCCCTTGAAGTACTCGATGGTGCGCTCGTCGACCGGGAAGAAGCCCATCGTCGCACCGTATTCGGGCGCCATGTTGGCGATGGTGGCGCGGTCGGGCAGGGCCAGCGTGCGCGTGCCTTCGCCGAAGAACTCGACGAACTTGCCGACGACCTTGGCTGCACGCAGGATCTCGGTCACCGTCAGCACCAGGTCGGTGGCCGTCACGCCTTCGCGCAACTGGCCGGTGAGCTCCATGCCGACCACGTCGGGCGTCAGGAAGTACACCGGCTGGCCGAGCATGCCGGCCTCGGCCTCGATGCCGCCGACGCCCCAGCCGACGGCGCCGATGCCGTTGATCATCGTGGTGTGGCTGTCGGTGCCGACCAGCGAATCGGGGTAATAGGTGCCGTCCTTGCTCTTGTGCACGCCGCGCGCCAGGTACTCGAGGTTGACCTGGTGCACGATGCCGAAGCCGGGTGGCACGACGCCGAAGGTGTCGAAGGCCTGCATGCCCCACTTCATGAACTCGTAGCGCTCCTGGTTGCGCTGGAACTCGAGCTTCATGTTCAGGTCCAGCGCGTCCTTGGTGCCGTAGTTGTCGATCGTCACCGAATGGTCGACCACCAGGTCGACCGGCACCAGCGGCTCGATCGCCTTCGGGTCCTTGCCCAGCGACTGGGCCACGTTGCGCATGGCGGCCAGGTCGGCCAGCAGCGGCACGCCGGTGAAATCCTGCAGCACCACGCGGGCGACGACGAACGGGATCTCGTCGCTGCGCTGCGCCTTGGCCTTCCAGTTGGCGACCTGCTTGACATGCTCGGCCGTCACCTTCTGGCCGTCGCAATTGCGCAGCACCGATTCGAGCACGATGCGCATCGAAATCGGCATCCGATTCACGTTGGGAAAGGTCTTGGCCAGTTCGGGCAGCGAGAAGTACGAACCGTTCTTGCCGAGGTTCTTGCGGGTCGAGGCGAAGGCGTGGGTCATGGTGGGCGTTCGTGGGGTGGGTGCTGAAGTGTGGTTCAGCCGGCTTTCGGGACGATGACTTTGAGTCCCTTGAAATAATCGCGGAAGAAGCCCGCATCGCGGGTGATCAGGGCGCTGCACTGGAGCAGGGCGTGGGCGCCGATGAGGAAGTCTGGCATGGTGCGAGGCGAGCGCAGGGTGCGGCCAGCGCTGCGGATGCGCTCGTTATAGCGGCGCTGCATCTCGCCCGCCCGCGCGGCGGAACGAAGCTCGAGCGGCGAGTAGCTGATGCCGACTTCCTCCAGCGTATCCAGCAGTTGCGAGCCGCGGCCGAGACCGGCCACGACCTCGCTCACGACCACCGCGCAGGCCACCACGGGCCCGCGCGTCAGCGCCGTGCGCAAGCAGGTCTCGGCGGCGTCGGCCATGGCATCGTCGCCCAGCAGGTCGACGATGATCGAGGTATCCACTGCGATCACGGGCGCTGGCCGCTCAGAGGTCCACCGGATCGCCTGGAGCGCGGCCGCGCAGCTCGCGCATGATGTCGTCGGTCGTCACGCCGGGCGGCAACTTGAAGCGCCCACGCACGCGCGACAGTGCATCCTTGACATCCTTGCGGATCACGATGCGTCCGTCCTCGACCTCGATCTTCAGCTTGGTACCCTTGGTCAGCCCGAGGGCGTCGCGTGCTGCCTTGGGCAAGGTGATCTGGCCGCGCTCGGCCACCGTGGCTTCCATCGCATGCTCCAAAAAGTATGCTATCGAGTTTACATACTTCTCACCGGCCTACGCCAGCGGCAGATAGCGCACCGACAGCACGCCGGCGATGGCCGCCAGCCGGCCAGCACGGCCTCGGAGACCGGGCTTTCGACGTCGACCAGGGTGTAGGCCATCTCGCCGCGGCTCTTGTTCACCATGTTGTGGATGTTCAGCCCGGCCTGGGCCATGGTGGTCGAGATCTGGCCGAGCATGTTGGGCACGTTGGCATTCGCGATCGCGACGCGGAAATTCGATTCGCGCGCCATGTTCACGGCCGGAAAGTTGACGGCATTGGCGATGTTGCCGTGGTCGAGGAAGTCGCGCAGCTGCATCGCCACCATCACGGCGCAGTTCTCTTCGGCTTCGCGCGTCGATGCGCCCAGGTGCGGCAGCGCCAGCACGCGCTCGTGGCCGTGCAGCGCCGCGCTGGGGAAGTCGCAGACGTACATGCCCAGGTGCTTCTTGTCCAGGCTGGCGAGCACGGCGGCGTTGTCGACCACGCCGTCGCGCGAGAAGTTCAGCAGCACGGCGCCGGCCTTCATCAGGCCCAGGTTGTCGGCGTTGACCAGGTGCTTCGTCGCCGCCACCAGCGGCACGTGCAGGGTGACGAAATTGGCGTGCTTCAGGACCTCGGCCACGCTGGTCGCGCGCTTGACCTGCGCGGGCAGGCTCCAGGCCGCGTCGACCGTGATGTCGGGGTCGTAGCCGAGCACGTTCAGGCCCAGCTTGATGGCCGCGTCGGCGACCAGGCAGCCGATCTTGCCCAGCCCGACGATGCCCAGCGTATGGCCGCTGAGCTCGAAGCCGGCGAACTGCTTCTTGCCCTCTTCGACCCGCTGCTCGAGCTGGCTGTCCTTCGGGTCGAGTGCGGCGACGAAGCGCAGCGCGCCAGGCAGGTTGCGCGCGGCCATCAGCATGCCGGCCAACACCAGTTCCTTCACCGCATTGGCGTTGGCGCCGGGTGCGTTGAACACCGGCACGCCGCGCGAACTCATCGCCGCCACCGGGATGTTGTTGGTGCCCGCGCCGGCGCGCGCGATGGCGCGCACGCTGGCCGGGATGTCCATGCCGTGCATGTCGGCCGAGCGCAGCAGCACGGCGTCGGGCGACTTCACGTCCTTGGCCGCGTGGTAGCGCTCCGCCGGCAGTTGCTTCAGGCCGCTGGCCGAGATCGAGTTCAGGACCAGGACGTTGAACCGCTCAGCCATGCGCGGCCTCGAACTCTTTCATGTACGCCACCAGCGCGCGCACGCCGTCGATCGGCATCGCGTTGTAGATCGACGCGCGCATGCCGCCGACCGAGCGATGGCCCTTCAGCTGCAGCAGGCCGCGCGCGTCGGCGCCTTTCAGGAACGCCGCATCGAGCGACTCGTCGCGCAGCTTGAACGGCACGTTCATCAGCGAGCGGCAATCGCGCTGCACCGGGTTGTCGTAGAACCGGCTGGCATCGAGGTACTCATACAGCAGCGCGGCCTTGGCGCGGTTGCGCTCGGCCAGCGCCTTCAGCCCGCCCTCGGCCTTGAGCCACTTGAACACCAGGCCGGCGATGTAGATCGCGTAGGTCGGCGGGGTGTTGTACATCGAGTCGTTGTCGGCGACGGTCTTGTAGTCGAAGGCCGACGGCGTGACGGGCAGGGCCTGGCCGAGCAGGTCTTCGCGCACGATGACGATGGTCAGCCCGGCCGGGCCGATGTTCTTTTGCGCGCCGGCGTAGATCAGGCCGTAACGGGCGACATCGATCGGGCGCGACAGGATGTCGCTGGACATGTCGGCCACCAGCGGCACGCTGCCGACGTCGGGCGTGAAGTGGTATTCGACGCCGCCGATCGTCTCGTTGCTGCAGATGTGCACATAGGCGGCGTTCGGGTCGAGCTTCCAGTCGCTGCGCGCGGGCACCCGGTCGTAACCGGTGGCCTCGGCGCTGGCGGCGACGTTGACCTTGGCGTAGCGCTTGGCCTCCTTGATCGTCTTCTTCGACCACTCCCCGGTGTCGATGAAGTCGATGCTGGCTTTGCCGCGCAGCAGGTTCATCGGCACGATGGCGTTCTCGCCGATGGCGCCGCCCTGCATGAACAGCACCTTGTAGTTCGGCGGCACGGCCAGCAGTTCGCGCAGGTCGGCTTCGGCGGCGGCGTGGATGGCGATGAATTCCTTGCCGCGGTGGCTCATTTCCATCACCGACATGCCCGAGCCATGCCAGTCGAGCATTTCGTCGGCCGCCTGGCGCAGCACGGTTTCGGGCAGCACGGCCGGGCCGGCACTGAAATTGAAGACGCGGGACATTGGCAGCAGCTCCAGAGGGAAGAGGGGACCGAACTCGATTATCGTTGGCACATGGCGCCGTTCAGCTTTTACTGGCACGACTATGAAACCTTCGGCGTCGTGCCGCGCCGTGACCGGCCGGCGCAATTCGCCGGCCTGCGCACCGACGCCGAGCTGAACGAGATCGACGCCCCGCTGACGCTGTACTGCCGCCCGGCGCCCGACACGCTGCCCGAGCCCGAGGCCTGCCTGATCACCGGCATCACGCCGCAGGTGTGCGAGCAGCGCGGCGTGGCCGAGCGCGACTTCGCCGACGCCATCGAGGCCCAGCTCGCGCGCCCGGGCAGCGTGGGCTGCGGCTACAACAGCCTGCGCTTCGACGACGAGGTGACGCGGCACCTGTTCTGGCGTTGCCTGATCGACCCCTACGCCCGCGAGTGGCAGAACGAATGCGGGCGCTGGGACCTGCTCGACACGGTGCGCTGCGCCTGGGCCCTGCGGCCCGACGGCATCCAGTGGCCGACGCGCGACGACGGCAAGCCGTCGTTCAAGCTCGAGCACCTCACCGCCGCCAACGGCCTGGCGCACGAAGCGGCGCACGACGCGATGTCGGATGTGCGCGCGACGATCGCGCTGGCGCGGCTGGTCAAGGCCAGCCAGCCCAAGCTGTGGGCGCATTGCCTGAAGTTGCACCGGAAGCAGGCCGTGATCGACGAGATGGGCGTCGGCCGGCCGTTCGTGCACCTGTCGGGGCGCTACCCGGTCGAGCGCGGCTGCATGGCCGTGGTCTGGCCGCTGGCGCCGCACCCGAGTTTCAAGAACGAGGTCATCGTCTGGGACCTGGCGCACGACCCGCGCGAGCTGTTCGCGCTCAACGCCAAGGCGATTCGCGAACGGCTGTTCAGCTGCCGCCGACGCGCTGCCGGCGGGGCAGACCCGACTGCCGATCAAGACCATCCACCTGAACAAGTCGCCGATCGTGATCGGCAACCTGAAGACGCTCGGTGCGGCGACCACGCGCTGGGGCATCGACCTCGACCAATCGCTGCGCCACGCCGAGGTCGCGATGCGCCAGGCCAATTCGATGGCCGGCATCTGGCCCGAGGTCTACGAACGCCCGGCGCCGAGCGAGCCGATCGACGTCGACGAGGACCTGTACGGCGGCTTTCTCGACAACGAAGACCGCCGCGCCCTGCAGCGCCTGCGCGCGTTGCCGCCGGAGCGTCTGGCCGAGCGCCACCCGGCCTTCAACGACCCGCGGCTCGACGAACTGCTGCTGCGCTTTCGCGCCCGCAACCACCCCGATTCGCTCGACGCCTGCCGATCGGCAGCGCTGGCGCGACCATTGCCGCCAGCGCTGGCTGCAGGCGCCGGCCTGGTTCGAGCGCATCGCCGCGTTGGAGGCGACGACCGACGAACGCGGTCGCGCCGTGCTGGCCGAGTTGCGGCGCTGGGGCGAGGCGGCAGCCGCCGCCGCGGGCAGCGCATGAAGTTGTTGGTGATCGGCGGCTCGTTGTTCGTCGGCCGCCATCTGGTCGAGGCCGCCGTCGCGCGCGGCGACCAGGTCACGGTCTTCAATCGCGGCCAGACAGCCGCGTCGTGGCCGCAGGGCGTGCAGTTGCGCCGCGGTGACCGCAAGACCGACCTGTCGGCGCTGGCCACGGGCACCTGGGACGCGGTGGTCGACACCTGCGGCTACCTGCCGCTCGACGTGGCGCGCATGGCCGATGCCCTGCAAGGTCGCGTCGGCCGCTACGCGTTCGTCTCGAGCATTTCGGTGTATGCGGACTTCTCGCGTCCCAACGACGAACAGAGCGCGCTCGCCCGCATCGACGACGCCGACACCGAGGTCGTCGACGGCCGCACCTACGGCCCGCTGAAGGCCCTGTGTGAAGCCGCCGTCACGGCGCGCATCGGCGACGCGCGGACGCTTGCTGATCCGCCCCGGCCTGATCGTCGGCCCGCACGACCCGACGCAACGTTTCACCTACTGGCCCGCCCGCGTGGCCCGCGCCGCCGACGGCGAACCGCTGCTGGTGCCGGGCCAGGCCGCGGATCCGGTGCAGTTCATCGACGTGCGCGACGTCGTGGCCTTCGTGCTGCGGGCGCTCGACGCCGGCCGCAGCGGCCCGTTCAACGTCACCTCGGCACCCGGGGCGCTGACGATGGGCGCGGTGCTGGATGCGTGCGCAGCGGCCGCCGGCACGCGCCCGCAATGGCGCTGGGCGAGCCCAGAGCAGATCGAACGCTGCGGCCTGCAGCCGTGGACCGATCTGCCGCTCTGGCTGCCGCCGGTCGGTGAACACGCGGCATTCGCGCTGGCCGACACGCGCGCCGCGCAGGCCGCCGGGCTCACGACCCGCCCGCTGGCGCAAACCGTGGCCGACACCCTGGCCTGGTACCGCAGCCTGCCGGCCGCTCAGCAGGTATTCAGCAAGGCCGGCCTGAGCCCCGAGCGCGAAACGCAGGCGCTCGAGCGCCTTGGGCTCTAGGCGACAGGCTGCGCCGTCGCCGCAACGCGGTACAGCACATGCCGGCGCAGTGGATGGCCGGCTTCGATGCGCGGGTGGTCGAAGTCGCCCGCCTCGTCGCGCACCATGCCCAGCCGCTGCATGACACGCAGCGAGGCCTGGTTGCCGGGCACCGCGATGGCGACCACTTCGCGTAAACCGAGCCGGGTGAAGGCGAATTCGAGCGCCGCCTGCGCGGCCTCGCTGGCGTAGCCGCTGCCCCAGGCGGCACGCGGCAGGCGCCAGCCGATCTCGACGGCCGGCACGAAGGGCGCGTCGTAATGCGGCACGTTCAGGCCGACGAAACCGGCAAACGGCATCACGCCCGGCAAGTCCAGCGCCCACATGCCCCAGCCGCGCTGGGCGATCGCGTCGCGACAGCGGCCCGCCTCGGCCGCGGCCGCCTCGGGCGTGAGCAGGCCGGGAAAGTGGCGGCGCACCTCGGGGTCGGCATTCATCGCCGCCCACGGTTCGAGGTCGCCGCCTTGCCACTGGCGCAGCACGCAGCGCCTGGTGTGCAACTCGAGGGGCGCCGGGAAGGTCGGCAGAACCAGCACCGCGCGGCCCTCAGCTGCCGTCGGTGAAGAAGGTCGCGCGCACCTCGGCCGGCAACTGCGGACCGCCGCTGTAGGACGTGCGGTGTGCGCGCTCCAGCAGCTGCCAGAAGTAGCGATAGCTGGCGCGGTCGTGCAGCGTGTCGTGGTGCCTGATCGGCGCCCAGTCGGCCGCCTGCGCCGCGGCGATGATCTCGATCGCCAGGTCGACCTCGGCCACGGTGGGCGTGAAGGCGTCGACGATGGGACGGATCTGCGACGGGTGAATGCTCCACATGCGCGTGTATCCGAACTGCCGGCAGGCCTTGCCGGCCGCTTCCATCAGGGCCGCGGCATGCTTGAACTCGGTGACCACGCAATGCGACGGGGTCTTGTTGTGGGCATGACACGCGGCCGAAATCTCGAGCTTGGCACGTACCACGAGCGGGTGTTCGAACTGGCCCTTGACGCCCATCGCCGACGCGGCGATCGCGCCGCGGTGCGCGGCGACGAAGTCCATCAGGCCGAACGACAGCGACTCGATGCGCGGGTGGGCCGCGATGGCGTGCGCCTCGTGCAGCGCGCCATGGGTCTCGATCAGCGCGTGCAGCGGAATCGCCGCGCCGCCCATCAGGTCGATGGCCTGCGCCGCGCGCGCGACATCGGCCGCGCCGCGCGGCTTGGGCAACATCAGGTAGGCCGGCGCCCGCCCGGCTTGCACGACGATCTGCGCCACATCGGCAAAGCGCGGGTGATCGAGCGGCAGCACGCGCACCCCGACGCGGCCGAAGCGGTTGCCTGTGCTGGCCAGCAGCGCGGCGATCAGCAGCGCATGCTCGACTTCGCCGCCGACCGGCGCGCCGTCCTCGGCGTCGAGCGTGACGTCGAACACCGGGCCCAGCTCGGCTTGCAGCTCCAGGCTCTTGCGCATCCGCGCTTCGACGCCGCAATAGTGGTCGCAGACCGGCAGCGCCTGCGCCGGCGTTTCGCCGGCGTCGAACAGCGCGACCCGCGGGTGCACCTTGGTCATCTCAGTACCGCCGGGCCGGTCCCAAGGGACTGAGCGCCCCAAGGGCCACACCGTGGCCCTCGTCGGGCCATGGGGGCAGCGAACGCAGTGAGCTTGGGGGTCTCATATCACAGCAGGTGCTTGACGCCGTCCTGCTCTTCCAGCAACTCGGCCAGCGTCTTGTCGATGCACGAGCGCGAGAATTCGTCGATCGGCAGGCCCTCGACGAGCTTGTACTCGCCGCCGGCGCAGGTCACCGGAAAGCCGAACATGACGTCCTTCGGGATGCCGTACTCGCCGTTGCTGGGCACGCCCATCGTCACCCACTTGCCGTTCGTGCCCAGAGCCCAGTCGTGCATGTGGTCGATGGCCGCGTTGGCGGCCGACGCGGCGGACGACAGCCCGCGCGCGGCAATGATCGCGGCGCCGCGCTTGCCGACGGTGGGCAGGAACACATCCCGGTTCCAGGCGTGGTCGTTGATCATGTCCTTGACCGACTTGCCGCCGATCGTGGCGAAGCGGTAATCGGCGTACATCGTCGGCGAGTGGTTGCCCCAGACGGCGAGCTTTTCGATGTCGGCGACGGCCTTGCCGGTCTTGGCCGCGAGCTGGCTCAGAGCGCGGTTGTGATCGAGGCGCAGCATGGCGGTGAAGTTCTTGCGCGGCAGGTCCGGCGCCGACTTCATCGCGATATAGCCGTTGGTGTTGGCCGGGTTGCCGACCACCAGCACGCGCACGTTGCGCGAGGCCGAGGCATTCAGGGCCTTGCCCTGGGCGGTGAAGATCTGGGCGTTGGCCGACAGCAGATCCTTGCGCTCCATGCCCGGGCCGCGCGGCCGCGCGCCGACGAGCAGCGCGTAGTCGGTGTCCTTGAACGCGCTGGTCGGGTCGCTGTGGGCCTGCATGCCGGCCAGCAGCGGGAAGGCGCAATCCTCGAGTTCCATCATCACGCCTTTGAGTGCGTTCTGCGCCTTCTCGTCGGCGATCTCGAGCAATTGCAGGATGACCGGCTGGTCGCGGCCGAGCATCTCGCCCGAGGCAATGCGAAACAGCAGGGCATAACCGATCTGGCCGGCGGCACCGGTGACAGCGACGCGAACGGGTTTCTTGTTCATGATGGGGTGACTCCAGGCGGGGTGGGTTGAATTGACGACAACGCGATCGGTCAAAGTGTAGGCCAGCATGCCGGTCTTGACCCGGGGCAACCCCAAGTGATTCATCTTCTATAAGACAGCAGACTATGCTGCAATCGCTGCCATGCTCAGCGCCCCCGAAGCCCCGCGGTTCTCGCCGCTGTATCGCCAGATCGCCCGCCTGATCACGAACAGCCTGCAGGCCGGCGAATGGAAGCCCGGCGAGGCGATCCCGAGCGAACTCGACCTGGCCGCGCGCTACCGGGTCAGCCAGGGCACGGTGCGCAAGGCGATCGACGAGTTGGCGGCCAGCAACCTGCTGGTGCGGCGCCAGGGCAAGGGCACCTACGTCGCGACGCACGCCGAGGAGACGACGCAGTTTCGCTTCCTGCGCCTGGCCCCCGACACGCCACCCGGTGTGGCGCCGCCCGCCCAGCGCGAACCGCTGTCGCGGCGCTTTCTCGACTGCCGGCGCCAGCGTGCGCCGGCCGACGTCGCGCGCGCGATCGGCCTGCACGGCGGCGAAGCGGCGCTGCAGGTGCGTCGCCTGCTGTACTTTCGCAGCCGACCGGTCGTGCTCGACGAAATCTGGCTGTCCGCCGCGCTGTTCAAGGGTCTGACCTCGAGCCGGCTGTCGGCCTACCAGGGCCCGATGTACGGGCTGTTCGAGACCGAATTCGGCGTGCGCATGGTGCGCGCCGAGGAACAGATCCGGGCCGTCGCCGCCGCGCCGGGCGCGGCCGAGCTGCTGGAGGTGGCGCCGGGCGTGCCGCTGCTGTCGGTCGAGCGGGTGGCCTACACCTATGGCGATCGCCCGGTCGAACTGCGCCGCGGGCTGTACGACACGGCCACCCACCACTATCGCAACGAGCTGGGCTGACCCTCGGTTTGCGCGTATCGGCCGAGGTGCGGTAGCGCCCGCCAGTCGCCGACCGCCGCAGTTGGTCGCCGCAAAGCCGCAGTTTGTCGCATCATCGGCCTCCGACGCGCTATCGCGCACATACACTGCGCCGGCTTCAAAAGAGCGGGCACAAGAGGAAGACCCATGCGCAACAAGTTCTGGTGGATCGGGGGGGTGGCGACGCTGGCGCTGGCTGCGGTGGCTGTCGGCGTGGCCATGGTCGCCAGGCCGGGCAAGGCCGCCGCGGGGACCGAAGCGAGGAAGGGCAAGGACGGCAAGCCCGAGGTGACGCTCGAGTTCACGGCACGCGAAGTCGTGGCGCCGACGCTGGCCGCCATGCCGTCGTTGATCGAGTTCTCCGGCCCGCTGGTGGCGCCGCAGACGGCCGTCGTGCGCGCCAAGGCAGCCGGCACGCTGCTCTCGCTGAACGTCGCCGAAGGCAGCCGGGTACGCGCCGGCCAGACGCTGGGCAGCATCGACAGCGCCGATGTCGGCAGCCGGCTCGCCGAGCGCAACGCGATGCTCGAGTCGGCCCGCGCCTCGTTGGCGCAGGCCGAACGCACGCATGCCAGCAACCTGCGCCTGGCCGACCAGCAGTTCATCTCGCCGATTGCGCTCGAAACCTCGAAATCGGCGCTCGACGCTGCCCGCGCCCAGGTCAGTGCCGCCCAGGCGCAGGTCGAGACCGTTCGCGTCGCCTCGCGCGACAACCTGATCGTGGCGCCGATTGCCGGCGTCGTCGCCAAGCGCCACGTGGTCGCCGGCGAGAAGTTGTCGCCCGAGCAGCAGGTGCTGACCATCGTCGACCTGGCCCGGCTCGAGTTGGCCGGCAGCGTGGGCACGCACGAGGTCTCGCATTTGTCGCCCGGCATGCCGGTGCAGGTCTCGGTCGAGGGCGTGGCCGAAAAGGTGGCCGGCCGGCTGGCGCGCATTGCGCCGGCGGCCGAGGCCGGTACGCGTTCGATCGGCGTGACCATCGAACTGGCCAACCCGAAGGAGATCTATCGCGCCGGCCAGTACGCGCTGGCCAGGGTCGAGCTGGCGGACACGACGCAGCGGCTGACCGTGCCGCTGACTGCCGTAGGCAACACCGCTGGGCAGGATCACGTCTGGGTCATCGAGTCCGGCGCGCTGGCGCGGCGCGCGGTCTTGCTCGGCCGCCGCGACGATCGCGAGGGCCGTGTCGAGGTCCTGCAGGGCGTGCGCCCGGGCGGCCAGGTGCTGGCCGCGCGTTTCGACAACCTGCGCGAAGGCGCCAAGGCGGTCGTCGTCGCCAGCAAGTCGGCGACGGTGGCGTCGGCAGCGGCATCGACGCCCCATCTGAAGTAGGCGAATGGCCCGTCGCGGATCCCGTGCGGCGGGGCCGCGACAAGCGCCCCGTTCATCGCGATGGGGCAGCCAGGTTAGTGAGTTTGGGGGCAGCGTAAACATGTGGATCACCCGCGTTTCGATCAACAACCCGGTATTCGCCGTCATGGTGATGGTGGCGCTGTGCGTGCTCGGGCTGTTTTCGTACTCCAAGCTCGGCGTCGAGCAGATGCCCGACATCTCGTTCCCGGGCGCGTTCATCGAGGTCGAGTATCCCGGTGCGTCGCCCGAGGCGGTCGAGCGCGAGGTCACCAAGCTGATCGAGGAGGCGCTGAACAGCGTGGCCGGCGTCAAGCGCATCACCTCGCGCAGCTTCGAGGGCCGCAGCCAGAACAGTGTCGAGTTCAATCTCAGCGTGGACATGGGCCGCGCGATGCAGGACGTGCGCGACCGCCTGGCCGCGGTGCAGGCCGCCTTTCCGCGCGACGCCAAGGCGCCGCTGATCTCGCGTTTCAACAACGACAACGCCCAGCCGGTGGTCAACCTGGCCTTGCTGTCCAAGACCCGCAGCGCGCGCGAGCTGTCGATCCTCGGCGAGCAGAACGTCGGCAAGCGGCTGCAGCGCATCGAGGGCGTGGCCCGCGTCGACATCAGCGGCCTGACCGTGCGCGAAGTGCGTGTCGATCTCGACCCGGCGCGCCTGCGCGCCTATGCCATCACGCCGGCCGAGATCTCGCGCGCGCTGCGCGAGGCCAATTCCGACCAGCCGGTGGGCCTGGTGTCCGACGCGGTGCAGGACTCGATCCTGCGCGTCGAGGGCCGGGTGCGCGATCCCAAGCGATTTGCCGATCTGGTGGTCTCGACCAAGGGCGGACTGGCCTTGACCCTGGGCGACCTGGGCCAGGTCATCGAGCGCGAGCGCGAGCCCGACTCGACGGCACGCATCAACGGCCAGCGGGCCATCAACTTCGACGTCTTCAAGCAGCAGGACGCCAACATCGTGGCCACCGGCGAGGCCGTCAAGGCGGCGATGGAGGAGGTGCGCAAGACGCTGCCGCCGGATGTCGAGCTGGTCCTGATCTATGCCTCGAGCGACTTCGTCAAGGGCTCGCTGACCGGCCTGCGTGCACACCCTGATCGAAGGCGCGCTGTTGACGGTTGCCATCGTGTTCCTGTTCCTGCACTCGTGGCGCAGCACGATCATCACCGGGCTGACGCTGCCGATCGCGGTGATCTCGAGCTTCATCGCGGTCTACGCCTTCGGCTTCACGCTGAACTTCATGACCATGATGGCGCTGTCGCTGTGCATCGGCCTGCTGATCGACGACGCGATCGTCGTGCGCGAGAACATCGTTCGCCACCTGGGCATGGGCAAGAACCACCATGCGGCGGCGCGCGAGGGCACCGACGAGATCGGCCTGGCGGTGATGGCCACCACGTTCGCACTGTGCGCGGTGTTCGTGCCCGTGGCCTTCATGGGCGGCATCATCGGCAAGTTCTTCTATCCGTTCGGCATCACCGTGGTGGTGGCGGTGCTGGTGTCGCTGTTCGTCAGCTTCACCCTCGATCCGATGTTGTCGTCGGTCTGGAAGGACCCGCCGGCCGAGCGCATGAAGCGCCTGCCGGTGGTCGGGTGCGCTGATCCGCGCCACGGACCGCGGCATGGATCTGCTGCACACGGGTCTACGAGCGACTGATCCGCTGGGCCTTCTCGGGCCGGCGCTATCGCATGCTGTTTCCGCCGCTGCCGGCATATGGTCACGCGTTCGATGCCGACGGCGTGCGCGACAAGGCCAGCCCGCGCCGCCTGCGCTGGGCCACGCTCACCCCGCGCGGCGTGGTCATGGCCGTCGGCGGTGCCAGCTTCGTCGCTGCGCTCGGCCTGACGCCGTTGGTGGGCACCGAATTCGTGCCGCAGACCGACCAGAGCTTCACCCAGCTCGCGATCCGCATGCCCACCGCGTCCAGCCTGGAGCGCAGCGACGCCAAGGTGCGCCAGGTCGAGGAGATCGTGGCCTCGTTTCCCGAGGTCAAGAACGTGTCGACCAGTGTCGGCGGGCAGGGCACCGGGCTGGCGACCGGCCGCAACCAGGCCGTGCTCAACATCGGCCTGGTCGAGCGCAGCGAACGCAAGCGCACGCAGAAGCAGGTCGAAGACGCGATCCGCGAGAAGATTGCCGGCATCCCGGGCATCGAGACCTCGGTCGGCTTCGACCGCCCGATCTACGTCGCCATCCTCGGCAGCGACCCGGTGGGCCTGGCCCGCATCGCGACCGAGTTTGCCGAGAAGATCAAGACCATTCCCGGCATCACCGACGTCGAGTTGTCGGTCAAGCCGGGGCTGCCGGCATTCGCCGTGCGCCTGAAGCCCGGCGCGGTGCGCGAACTGGGTCTGACCGTGCCGCAGATCGCGGCCAGCCTGCGCGCCTATGTCAACGGCGACGTCGCGACCTACTGGACCACGCCCGACGGCGACCAGGTCGAAGTCCTGCTGCGCCTGCCGCAGGCACAGCGCGAGCGCATCGAGCAGATGCGCAACCTGTCGGTGGCCTTTGCCCGCGACGGCACGCCGATCACGCTCGCCGCCGTGGCCGATATCGAGCCGGTCTTCAATCCCGAGGTCATTCGCCGACAAAACCTGCAGCGCCGCGAGGCCATCTTTGCCGGCGTCAAGGATCGTCCGGCGGGTGACGTCGGCGCCGACGTGCAAAAGCTGATCAAGGCGACGACGCTGCCGCCGGGCTTCAGCTTCGACGTGGGCGGCCAGACGCAGCAGCAGGCAAGAGGCGTTCCGAGGGCTGCTGGCGGCGATGGCGTTGGCCGTGATCTTCATCTACATCGTGCTGGCCAGCCAGTTCGGCAGCTTCCTGCAGCCGATCGCGATCATGGCCAGCCTGCCGCTGGCGCTGGTCGGTGTGATGCTGGCGCTGCTGCTCTGGCGCAGCACGCTCAATGTGTTCTCGATGATCGGCCTGGTCATGC
The DNA here is from genome assembly GCA_963751775.1 of uncultured beta proteobacterium. GTDB lineage: Bacteria > Pseudomonadota > Gammaproteobacteria > Burkholderiales > Burkholderiaceae_C > CADEEN01. Next base: position 211,525 of record CAVVVW010000013.1, on the reverse strand, counting down.
TGATGGGCCTGGTGACCAAGAACGCGATCCTGCTGGTCGACTTCGCCAACCAGGCGCGGCGGGCCGGCGCGAGCGTTGCCGATGCGTTGCTGCAGGCCGGGATGATCCGCATGCGGCCGATCGTGATGACCACCACGGCCATGGTCTTCGGCATGCTGCCGCTGGCGCTGGCCTTCAACGAAGGCGGCGAGATCCAGGCTCCGATGGGCCGCGCCATCATCGGCGGCGTGATCACATCGACCATCCTCACGCTGGTGGTGGTGCCGGTGCTGTACAGCTACCTGGTGCGCGAGAGAAGGCCCAAGGCCGTGGCGCAAGGCGGCGGCGCGATCCCGGCTGCGACGCCGGCCGATCGCGACTGAGGCCCGAGGCAGCCGAGTCCGGCTGATTCCGGGGCCCGATCGATGGGCCGCGCGGGGCATGCCTTTTGTCAACCCGGCGCCGCTTTCGCTGCAATAGAATCGTTCGGATTCATCGCGGGAACATCCGTTTGGAGCGCCATGGCCGACAAGTCACAAGCACAAGAACGCCCCGTCTTCCGCAATATCCACGTGACCCAGATTGCCCGCTACCGGCTGCCGCCGGCGGGCTTCGTGTCGATCCTGCACCGGGTCAGCGGCGCGCTGATGTTCCTGCTGCTGCCCTTCGTGATCTGGCTGTTCGATGTCAGCCTGACGTCAGAAATTTCGTATGAGCGCTTCACCAGCACCTTCGTCGCCGGCATCGGCTGGCTGCCCGGATGGTTCATGAAGCTGGTGGCGCTGGCCCTGATCTGGGCCTACCTGCACCACCTCATCGCCGGCGTGCGTCACCTGTGGATGGACATGACGCACAGCGTGAGCCTGGAGCAGGGTCGCGTCTCGGCCTGGGTCACGCTGGCGTCGAGCGCCGTGCTGACGCTGGCGCTGGCGGTCAAGCTGTTCTTCTGAGGCCACCATGACGCAGAAAAACTTCGGTTCCAAGCGCCTGGTGGTCGGCGCGCATTACGGCTTTCGCGACTGGCTCGCGCAACGCGTGACCGCCGTATTGATGACGCTGTTCACGCTGGTGCTGGTCGTGCAGGTGCTGTTCGGCGCCAAGCTGGGTTACGAGCGCTGGGCGGCGATCTTCTCGGCGCAGTGGATGAAGGCGCTGAGCTTCGTGGTCATCGTTGCCTTGCTGCTGCACGTCTGGATCGGCATGCGCGACATCTGGATGGATTACGTCAAACCCGTCGGCGTGAAGCTGGTGCTGCAGGTGTTCACGCTGTCCTGGGTCGTCGGCTGCGCCGGCTGGGCTGTGCAAGTGTTGTGGAGGTTGTGAGAACCATGGCAACACTTGCCAAACGAAATTTCGATGTCGTGATCGTCGGTGCCGGCGGCTCCGGCATGCAGGCCGCGCTGCGCATGGCGCAGGCGGGGCTGCACGTGGCCTGCGTGTCCAAGGTGTTCCCGACGCGCTCGCACACCGTGGCGGCGCAGGGCGGGATCGGTGCCTCGCTCGGCAACATGAGCGAAGACAGCTGGCATTACCACTTCTTCGATACCGTCAAGGGCAGCGACTGGCTGGGTGACCAGGACGCGATCGAATACATGTGCCGCGAAGCGCCCAAGGTGGTCTACGAGCTCGAGCACATGGGCATGCCGTTCGACCGCAACCCCGACGGCACGATCTATCAGCGCCCGTTCGGTGGCCACACCGCCAACTACGGCGAGAAGCCGGTGCAGCGGGCCTGCGCTGCCGCCGACCGCACCGGCCACGCCATGCTGCACACGCTGTACCAGCAGAACGTGAAGGCGCGCACGACCTTCTTCGTCGAGTGGATGGCGCTCGACCTGATCCGCGACGCCGACGGCGACGTGCTCGGCGTCACGGCGCTGGAGATGGAGACCGGCGAGGTGCACATTCTGCAGGCCAAGGTCACGCTGTTTGCCACCGGCGGTGCCGGGCGCATCTACGCCGCCAGCACCAACGCCTTCATCAACACCGGCGACGGCCTGGGTCTGGCCGCGCGGGCCGGCATTCCGCTCGAGGACATGGAGTTCTGGCAGTTCCACCCCACCGGCGTGCACAACGCCGGCGTGCTCCTGACCGAGGGCTGCCGTGGCGAAGGCGCCATCCTGCGCAATGCAGCCGGCGAGCGCTTCATGGAGCGTTACGCACCGACGCTGAAGGACCTGGCGCCGCGCGACTTCGTCAGCCGCTGCATGGACCAGGAGATCAAGGAGGGTCGGGGCTGTGGGCCGAACAAGGACTACATCAACCTGGACATGACGCACCTGGGCGGCGAGACGATCATGAAGCGCCTGCCCAGCGTGTTCGAGATCGGGCACAACTTCGCCAACGTCGACATCACGCGCGAGCCGATTCCGGTGGTGCCGACCCTGCATTACCAGATGGGCGGCATCCCGACCAACATCCACGGCCAGGTGGTGGCGCCCAAGGACGGCAATCCGAACACCGTCGTGAACGGCTTCTATGCGGTCGGCGAATGCGCCTGCGTCAGCGTGCACGGCGCGAACCGGCTGGGCACCAATTCGCTGCTCGACCTGCTGGTCTTCGGCCGCGCCGCGGGCCTGCACATCGTCGGCGCGGGCTTGAAGCAGCGCAGCCACAAACCGCTGCCCGCCGATGCCGCCGATCGATCGCTGGCGCGCCTGGCGCGGCTGGACAACAGCGTCTCGGGCGAGTACGCGCAAGACGTGGCCAACGACCTGCGCAACACGATGCAGCAGCACGCGGGAGTGTTCCGCACCCAGGCCCTGCTCGACCAGGGCGTGACCAAGATCGCCGCCCTCGCCGAGCGCGTCAAACACATCGCCCTGAAGGACAAGAGCCAGGTCTTCAACACCGCGCGCATCGAGGCGCTGGAAGTCGAGAACCTGATCGAGGTGGCGCGGGCGACCATCGCATCGGCGGCGGCCCGCCACGAAAGCCGCGGTGCTCACAGCGTCGACGACTACGGCGACACGCCAGAGCACCCGAACGGCCGCAACGATGCGCAATGGCTCAAGCACACGCTGTGGTACAGCCAGGGCGACAGGCTGGCCTACAAGCCGGTGCAGTTGAAGCCGCTGACCGCCGAGTCGATTCCACCCAAGGTTCGTAGCTTCTGAGAGAGCCGTTGCACCATGACGAAGAGAACCTTTCAGATCTACCGCTACGACCCCGACACCGACGCCAAGCCGCGCATGCAGACGCTCGAGGTCGAGCTCGACGGCAGCGAGCGCATGTTGCTCGACGCGCTGGGCAAGGTGAAGGCCGTCGACCCGACCCTGTCGTTCCGCCGCTCGTGCCGCGAAGGCGTGTGCGGCTCCGATGCGATGAACATCAACGGCAAGAACGGCCTGGCCTGCCTGACCAACATGCGCTCGCTGCCGGGCGTCGTGACCTTGAAGCCGCTGCCCGGTCTGCCGGTGATCCGCGACCTGATCGTCGACATGACGCAGTTCTTCAAGCAGTACAACTCGATCAAGCCGTACCTGGTCAACGACACGCTGGCGCCGGAGAAGGAGCGCCTGCAGTCGCCCGAAGAGCGTGAGGAGCTGAACGGCCTGTACGAGTGCATCCTGTGCGCGAGCTGTTCCACCGCGTGCCCGAGCTTCTGGTGGAACCCCGACAAGTTCGTCGGCCCGGCCGGCCTGCTGCAGGCCTACCGCTTCATTGCCGACAGCCGTGATGAAGACACCGCCGCCCGACTCGACAACCTCGAAGACCCGTACCGCCTGTTTCGCTGCCACACCATCATGAACTGCGTCGACGTCTGTCCGAAGGGGCTCAACCCGGCCCGGGCGATCGGCAAGATCAAGGAATTGATGGTGCGCCGCGCCGTCTGAAGTCTGACCATGCTCGAAGCCGCCGCGCTCAACCGCCTGAAGTGGCGCAGCCGCCGCGGCATGCTCGAGAACGACTTGTTCGTCGAGCGTTTCTTCCGTAACCACGGAGCCACGCTCACTGCGAGCCAGGCGTCCGGGCTCGAAGCCCTGATGGATCTGGCCGACAACGACCTGCTCGACCTGTTGCTCATGCGCAGCGAACCCGGCGCCGACATCGACTGCGCCGCTGTGCGTGACGTGTTATCCCTGATGCGAACCGAAGGATGCCCACCATGATGACCCCCACCGACGTCAAAGCCACCCTGTCGTTTTCCGACGGCAGCCCGAGCATGGACCTGCCCATCTACAAGGGCTCGGTCGGCCCCGACGTGATCGACATCCGCAAGCTCTACGGGCAGACCGGCAAGTTCACCTACGACCCGGGCTTCCTGTCGACCGCGGCCTGCAACTCGACGATCACCTACATCGACGGCGACAAGGGCGAGTTGCTCTACCGCGGCTATCCGATCGAGCAGCTGGCGACGAAATGCGACTTCCTCGAAGTCTGCTACCTGCTGCTGCACGGCGAACTGCCTGCCGCGGCCGAGAAGGCCGCGTTCGTCAAGCTGGTGACCAACCACACCATGGTCAGCGAGCAGATGCAGTTCTTCCTGCGCGGATTCCGCCGCGACGCGCACCCGATGGCGGTGCTGACCGGCCTGGTCGGCGGCATGTCGGCCTTCTATCACGACAGCACCGACATCAACAACCCGAAGCATCGCGAGATCGCGGCCATCCGCCTGATCGCCAAGATGCCGACGATGGTCGCGATGGCCTACAAGTACGCGCTCGGCCAGCCCTACATCTACCCGAAGAACTCGCTGTCCTACACCGCGAACTTCACGCGCATGATGTTCGCCACGCCGTGCGAGGACTACGAGCCCAACGACGTCGTCGTGCGCGCGCTGGACCGCATCTTCATCCTGCACGCCGACCACGAGCAGAACGCCTCGACCTCCACGGTGCGGCTGTGCGGCAGCTCGGGCACCAACCCGTTTGCGGCGATCGCCGCCGGCGTGGCCTGCCTGTGGGGCCCGGCGCATGGCGGCGCCAACGAGGCCGCGCTGAACATGCTCGAAGACATCCAGCGCAACGGCGGCGTCGAGCGCATCGGCGACTTCATCAAGCCAGGTGAAGGACAAGAACAGCGGCGTCAAGCTGATGGGCTTCGGCCACCGGGTCTACAAGAACTACGACCCGCGCGCCAAGCTGATGCGCGAGACCTGCCACGAGGTGCTGAATTCGCTGGGCCTGCACGACGACCCGCTGTTCAAGCTGGCGATGGCGCTGGAGAAGATCGCCCTCGAGGACGAATACTTCGTCGCCCGCAAGCTGTACCCGAACGTCGACTTCTATTCGGGCATCGTGCAGCGCGCGATCGGCATCCCGGTCGGCCTGTTCACGGCGATCTTCGCGCTGGCGCGCACGGTGGGCTGGATTGCGCAATTGAACGAGATGATCGGCGACCCCGAGTACAAGATCGGCCGCCCGCGCCAGCTCTACGCCGGTGCCGTGGCGCGCAACGTCAAGCCGATCGCCGAGCGTTGACCCGATAGTGCTTGCGATGGCGGGGCCGACCCCTGCCGTCGCACTCAGGTACAATGGCGGCGTAGAACTACACAAGACCATCGTTTCTAGAAGTCTCGTCTGATCCCCGTTGCGGCCTTGCGGCTGCCGGGTGCCGGTTTGAATTCCCAAGGTGATTTTCTTGCGTGTCTCTGCACTGCGACGGCATGTGCTGCGCATTTTTTTCACTTCATAGAGGAATTTTCATGACTACTGAGACCACACAAACCGGCGCCGTCAAATGGTTCGACGAAGGCAAGGGCTTCGGCTTCATTGCCCAAGACGGCGGCGGCAAGGACCTGTTCGCGCATTTCAGCGAGATCCAGGGCGCCGGCTTCAAGACGCTGGCCGAAGGCCAGCGCGTTGAGTTCGAAGTCAAGCAGGGCCAGAAGGGCCCGCAAGCGGCCAACATCCGGCCGATCACTGCCGCCTGATGAACGGCGCACACGGGCGCTGCCTGTGAACAAACCGCAGCCCCGGCTGCGGTTTTTTTGTTTCTGAACGATTGCACCCGAGAAGGACACCTGCATGGCAAAGGAAGAACTCATCGAAGTCAACGGCGTCGTCGAAGAGGTGCTGCCCGACTCGCGCTTTCGCGTCAAGCTGGAGAACGGTCACAGCTGGTGGCCTACACCGGCGGCAAGATGCGCAAGCACCACATCCGCATCCTGGCCGGCGACCGCGTGTCGCTCGAACTCTCGCCCTACGACCTGAGCAAGGGCCGCATCACTTTCCGCCACCTCGACCGCGGCGGCCCGCCGCCGGTGCAGCGGCGCTTCTGACGCTGCCCAGTCGGCCGCAGCGCGCAGCGCGCGGCTGAGCAAACCGCGACGCGCATCGGCCGTACCCGCCCGCAGCGGTCAGCGCCGATCGATATGTGTCCCGCTCGCGGCGCCGCAGCTCACGCGCACGCTTGCCCTGTTGACGCGCCCGCCGGTTGCTGGCACGGTGCACGGCGGTGCCAGCGTCTGCGCACCGTCAGTGGGGGAGATCGAGCGCTTCATGCCGGGTACGACGAGAAATGAGCGCCGCATCGCTCCCCGCCAAGCCTCGCCCAAGCGCACCGGTGGCCCTTGCCGGGGCCGCCCGGCCACGACGCTTCGAGCGCCTGATCGACAGCGGCCTGCGCCTGAACCAACTGCACAGCGAGGCCGCGTGGTGCAAGACCCTGATCGGCGAGGCCACCAGACTCAGCGGTGCCGAACGCGTGCTGCTGTTGCTCGAAGGCCCCGACGGATCTGCGGCTTGCCGGCGCGCGCGTGCCGAAAGGCGAGATCGCCGCGGCGCTGCTGCAGGCCGTCTCGCCGTGGCTCGACGAAGCGCGTCGCAGCCGTGCGAGCAGCCTGCGCCATGGCCCGCAAGGCGCCGCGGCGGTCGACCAGCGCTCATGCCTGGTGGCGCCACTGCTCGCCCAGCACGACCTGCTGGGCTACCTGTACGCCGACATCGAAGGCCAGTCGGCCGCTTTGATTCCGCCGACCGTGACCTGCTGGCGAAGCTTGCCGAACAGGCCGCGATCGCGCTGGCCAACCTCCGCGCGACCGCGGCGCTGGAGCACAAGGTGGCCGAGCGCACCGCGCAACTTGGAGCAACGCAATGCCGAGCTGGCGGTGATCAACAGCATCCAGCGCTCGATGAGCGAGCGAGCTGGACTTCCAGGCCATCGTCGACGTCGTCGGCGAGAAGCTGCGCGAAGTGTTCGCGAGCAAGGACCTCTACATCGGCCTGCTCGACGACGACTGCAAGACGATTCACATGCCCTACGCCGTCGAGCACGGCGTGCGCCAGCGCCTGCCCCGCGTTTGTGCCACGCGAAGACAAGATCTGGTATCGCGAGGTGCGCGCAGGTCGTACGTTGGTCGCCCGCAACGCGGCCGAATTTGCTGCCTATCAGATGGCCGTGGTGCCCGGCACGGACATGCCGTCCTCGGGCGTGTACGTGCCGGTGATGGTCGGCGAGCGCTACATCGGCCAGGTGGGCATGGAGAGCTTCGAGCGCGAGGACGCGTTCGACGCTGCGGCCGTGCGCCTGCTGGAGACGGTTGCGTCGAGCCTGGGTACGGCGCTGGAGAACGCGCGCCTGTTCGACGAGACGCAGCGGCTGCTGAAGGAGACCGAGCGCCGTTCGTCGGAGCTGGCGGTCATCAACAGCATCCAGCAGGGCATGGCGCGGGAGCTGAACTTCCAGGCCATCGTCGACCTGGTCGGCGACAAGCTGCGCGAGATGTTCAGCACCGGCGACATCGGCATCAACTGGCGCGACGAGCAGACCGACCTCATTCACCACCTCTACACCTACGAACATGGCAAGCGCCTGTCCTTCCCGCCGTCGCCGTACAGACCGAATTCGAAATTGGGGCAGGCGCTGGTGGGCGGCCAGTCGGTGGTTCTCGGCAGCCAGGCAGCGATCGCCGATTACGGCATCAAGACCACGCCCGGCACCGATGCGTGCCTGAGTGTCGTCTTTGTCCCGATCCACATTGCCGGTGAGCTGCGCGCGTCGATACAGATCGAGAGCTTCGAACGCGAGGACGCGTTTGACGAACCGGCAGTGCACCTGCTGAGCACAATCGCTGCAAGCATGGGCGTGGCGCTGCAGAACGCGCGCCTGTTCGACGCGACGCAGCGCAATGCGCGCGAGTCATCGGCGCTGTCCGACGTCGGCCGCGACCTGTCTTCCACGCTCGACCTGGCCACCGTAATGGACCGCATCGCGGCCCACGCCAAGGACCTGCTGGTGGCCGAGAACAGCGCCATCTTCCTGCCCGAGCCAGGCGGCAATGACTTCCGCGCCATCGTCGCGCTGGGCGAGATCGCCGACGAACTCAAGGCCACCGTCATCGAACCGGGCCAGGGCATCATCGGCAGCCTGCTGCAAAGCGGCAAGCCCGAGTTCATCAACGACACCGCGGCCGATTCGCGTGCGGTGCAGATTGCCGGCACCGAGAGTCGCCGCGACGAGCGGCTGATGGTGGTGCCGCTGCTGGCTGGCACGGCAGTGCAGGGCGCGATGGCGGTGTGGCGCACCGGCGGCAGCCCGTTCGAGGCCCGTGAACTGGAGTTCCTGGTCGGGCTGTCGCTGCAGGCGACCATCGCGCTGAACAACGCCCGCCTGTTCGACGAGACGCGCGCCGCGCTCGAGCGCCAGACTGCGACGGCCGAGGTGCTGCAGGTGATCAGCAGCTCGATGGCCGACGCTCAACCGGTGTTCGAACGCATTCTCGACAGTTGCCAGCGCCTGTTCGGCACCGACGAGATGGGCATCTGCCTGGCGCGCGATGGCCTGATCGACTTCCCCGCCTATCGCGGCCACTTCACGGCGATGGTCAAGGCGGAGTACCCACGTCCACTGGCTGGCTCGGTGAGCGAGCGCGTGATGCGCAGCGGCGACGTCGTGCACATACCCGACGCGTCCGCCGGACACATGCCCGGCTACGTCTCCAAGCTGGTGCAGAGCTACGCGAACTTCTCGCTCGCCAGCGCGCCCATGCTCTGGCAGGGTCAGGGCATCGGCACCATCGACATCGCGCGCTCGCCGCCACGTCCGTTCAGCGACAAGGAACTCGCGCTGCTGCGCACCTTTGCCGACCAGGCCGTGATCGCGATCCAGAACGCGCGCCTGTTCAACGAGACCAACGAGGCGCTCGAGCGGCAGACGGCGACGGCGGCGATTCTCAAGGTCATCAGCGAGTCACCCACCGACATCCAGCCGGTGTTCCGCGCCATCGTCGACGCCGCACTGCGGCTGTTCGATGTCGCGATGGCGGTGGTGATGCGGCGCGAGGGCGACGGCTATCGCTTGATGTCGTTGGCCAAGAAGGGTCAACCTGCCGGTGAGCCGTCGGCGGCGGTGGTGCCGCTCGATGCCGAGGCCAACTTCCCATCAAGGGTCATGCTCGGCAAGTCGATGCTGCATCTGCCGGACTGGTCGGCGATCGAGTTGCCGCCCCACGAGCAGCGCATTTATGACGAAGGCGGCTACCGCGCATCGTTGATGCTGCCGATCATGCGCGGCAACGAATGCATCGGCACCATCGGCGTCGTGCGCGAGACCGCCGGTGCGTTCAGCGACAAGGAGATCGCGCTGATGCAGTCCTTCGTCGACCAGGCCGTGATCGCAATCGAGAACGTGCGCCTGTTCAACGAGACCAAGGAGGCGCTCGAACAACAGACGGCGACAGCCGAGATCCTGCGCGTGATCAGCGGCTCGGTGACCGACACCCAGCCGGTGTTCGACGCGATCGTGCACAGTTGCCGCAGGCTGTTCGCCGGCAAGGCGGTGGCGCTGGCGATGCCCCGTGGCGAGATGATCGAGTCGGTGGCCTATGCGAGCGACAGCGACGACCACGCCGGCAACATCCTGAAGCCCTGGCCGCTGGATCGCGGTAGCGGGGCCGGCACCTGCATCCTCGAGTCGCGCCTGATCGCGGTGGCCGACACGGCCGAGGCGGCGACGCAGTTCCCGCGCATGCGTCAGCTGGCCATTGCGCTCGGCTACCAGTCCGGCCTGTTCGTGCCGCTGCTGCGTGAGGGGCGGGCGATCGGCTGCCTGACGATTCTGCGTGCCGCCACCGGCACGTTCGACGGCCAGGAAGTCGCGCTGGCCCAGACCTTCGCCGATCAGGCGGTGATCGCGATCGAGAACGTGCGTTTGTTCCAGCAGACCCAGGAAGCGCTGGCGCGCCAGACAGCCACTTCCGAGGTGTTGCAGGTGATCAGCCAATCGCCGACCGACGTGCAGCCGGTGTTCGACATCATTGCCGAGCGCGCGGCGTCGCTCACCGCGGCACGCTTCTGCCTGGTGACGCGGCTGGTGGAAGGCGGGATGGTGCAGTTGGTCAGCCTGCATGGCGTCAACGAGGCCGGTGCCGCCGCCCTGCGCGAGGCCTGGCCGCAGCCGCTGCGCAGCAGCACCTCGATCGCGGCGCGCGCCATGCGCAACCGCGACGTGGTCAACGTGGCCGACCTGCTGGCGCTGTCCGACACCGAGTACGCGCCGGCGATGAAGCGGGCCTGCGAACTGGCGGGTTTTCGCAGCGGCCTGTCGGTGCCGATGCTGCGCGACCGGCAGGTCATCGGGGCGATCACGGTCAACCGCGCCGAGACGGGGCTCGTACGACGGCAAGGAGATCGCACTGCTGCAGACCTTCGCTCGCCAGGCGGTGGTGGCGATCGAGAACGTGCGTCTGTTCAACGAGACCAAGGAGTCGCTCGAACAACAGAAGGCATCGGCTGAAATCCTGAGCGTGATCAGCGGCTCGGTCGCCGACGCTCAGCCGGTGTTCGACAAGATCCTGCAGAGCTGCAAGCATCTGTTCGGCGGCGACGAGATGGACGTGCTTCTGGTCGACGGACAGGGCCAGTTGCAGATTGCGGCGTATGTCGGCAATGCGCACGACACGGTGGCCGCGACATTCCCGGCGCCGGTCGAATTGACGCCCGCCGGCCGCGCGATCCGGGAGCGGCGCGTCGTGCACTACGCCGACACCGCCAACGGCGCCGATGTGCCGGACGTGATTCGCAAGGTATCGAAGGTCGCCGGCTACCAGTCGATGGCCTTTGCGCCGATGCTGTGGGAAGACCGTGGCATCGGCGCCATCGGTGTGGCACGTGCGCGCGGTGCCTTTTCGGCCAAGGAGTTGGGCTTGCTTCAAACCTTTGCCGACCAGGCCGTGATCGCAATCCAGAACGCGCGTCTGTTCAACGAGGCGCAACAAGCGAAAGCGCGCGGCCGAGACCGCCAACGAGGCCAAGAGCGCGTTCCTGGCGACGATGAGCCACGAGATCCGCACGCCGATGAACGCGGTGATCGGCATGAGCGGCCTGTTGCTCGACACACCGCTCAACGCCGAGCAGCGCGACTTCGCCGGCACCATCCGCGACTCGGGCGATGCGCTGCTGACGATCATCAACGACATCCTCGACTTCTCGAAGATCGAGGCCGGGCGGATGGACGTCGAGTCGCACCCGTTCGACCTGCGCGACTGCGTCGAGTCGGCGCTCGACCTGATCAGCGCCCGCGCCGCCGAGAAGCACCTCGACATCGCCTACGTTTTCGAGGGCGAGGTGCCGGCGGCCGTCAACGGCGATGTCACGCGGCTGCGCCAGATCCTGCTCAACCTGTTCAGCAACGCGGTCAAGTTCACCGAGACGGGCGAAGTCGTGCTGACGGTCCAGACGAGCAAGGTCGACAGTGGCGAGCCGCTGCTCGAGTTTGCGGTGCGCGACACCGGCATCGGCCTCAGCGAAGCGGGCATGGCCAAGCTGTTCCAGAGCTTCAGCCAGGCCGACAGCAGCACCACGCGCAAGTACGGCGGCACGGGCCTGGGCCTGGCGATCAGCAAGCGCCTGGCCGAGCTGATGGGCGGCACGATGTGGGTCGAGAGCGCCGGCCCCGGACACGGCAGCACCTTCCGCTTCACGATCCGTGCGCCGCGCGCCGAGTTGCCGGCGAGCCAGCGGCGCAGCTTCATCGGCGAGCAGCCGGCGCTGGCGTCCAAGCGCATCCTGGTGGTCGACGACAACGCCACCAACCGGCGCATCCTGGCGCTGCAGGCCGCCAAATGGGGCATGCGTGCCGCAGGACACGGAATCGCCCGCGCAGGCGCTGCAATGGATCCAGGGCGGCGCGCCGTTCGACCTGGCCATCCTCGACATGCACATGCCCGGCATGGACGGCGTCGCGCTGGCGCGCGCAGATCAAGGCCGCGAACCCGGCGCTGCCGCTGGTGCTCTTCAGCTCGCTCGGTCGCCGCGAAACCCGGCCGAAGCCGAGGGCCTGTTCGAGGCCACGCTGGCCAAGCCGCTGCGCCAGAGCCAGCTCTTCGACACGTTGATGACGCTGCTGGCGCACGACGCTCACGCCAGGCCCGCGGCACCCAGGCCAAGCCGACGATGGACACGGAGATGGCCAGCCGCCACCCGCTGCGCATCCTGCTGGCCGAGGACAACGTGGTGAACCAGAAGCTCGCGCTGCGCCTGCTGCAGCAGATGGGCTACCGGGCCGACCTGGCCAGCAACGGCATCGAGGCCATCGAGAGCGTCGCGCGCCAGACGCTACGACGTGGTGCTGATGGACGTGCAGATGCCCGAGATGGACGGGCTGGAGGCCAGCCGCGAGATCGTCAAGCGTTGGCCGGCCGAGCGGCCGCGCATCGTCGCGATGACGGCCAACGCGATGCAGGGCGACCGCGAGGAATGCCTGGCCGCGGGCATGGACGACTACGTGACCAAGCCGATCCGGGTCGATGCGCTGGTCGAGGCCTTGCTCAAGGCGACCGCCCGCGCCGCTCGCTGACCGACTCAGGCCGCCTGGAGCATGTAGAGCTGCCACAGGTCCTTGTGGCTCATGTGCAGCAGCGGGTGCACCGCGCGCAGGCCGGTCTTGCCGATGCTCGCCTCGAGGTAGCGCAGCTCGGCGAAGTTGGCCTTGGCCTCGTCGTCGAGCTCGGAAGCCGTTCTCGCGCATCATCAGGATGCCCTTGGCGCGCAGCGCGAGCTCGGTGTAGAGCCGCAGATAGCAGAGCAGGTCGGCGACCACCGGGCCTGCGAATCGGTCGCTCATCGTGTGCAGGTACCGGCCGACCGGCGAGTCGGCAAGCAGCCCGGAGTTGATCAGCTCCAGCATCTCCGCGTCGGCGTCGAAGCCCGCGCCGAGCCAGTCGCCGATGGCCGCTTCGCTGCGCTGGAACACGACGTAGAACAGCAGCGGCAGCGCGACGAGCACGGTCAGCGTGGCCACCTGCGGCGTGGCGCAGGTGGTTGAACGCCGAGTGCAGCACCACGGCGAGGCCAGCCCCGGGCGAGCGAGCGCAGCGCGGCGCCCCCGGGCGCTCCAGCATCGCCAGGCCCATCACCGCGAAGATGGCGGTCGCGCCGCCGTGCATGATCGCGGTGCCGAAGCCGCGCACGATCCAGGTCGCCATCCCGGCGTCCGGCACCAGCTGCAGGAAGTAGATGTTCTCGACCAGCGCGAATCCGGTGCCGACGGCGAAGCCGAAGATCGCCGCGTCGACCAGGAAGCCGATGCGGTGGCTGCGGATCAGCACGACGATGACCAGGCCCTTCAGCAGCTCTTCGATGATCGGCGAGACGTAGCGCGAGAAGCTGGCGAGGTCGATGCCGAGTGGCCGAGCAACGGCCGTTGAGCAGATAGCAGGCGCCGGCGGCCAGCGCGCCCGCGGCGACGATCGCGAGCACGGCGCGCAGCCTCACGAGCTTGTAGCTGTCGAGGTAGAGCAGCGCGGCGAGCAAGCCCAGCACGGGCAGCAGGCCGACCAGGCGCGGCAGCAGCAGGGCGATCGGCATCCGCGCAGTGTCGCCTTACATGATCTTGAGCGAGATCATCCACTCGGTGCGCGCGCTTGCGAGCCCTCGAAGCCGACGGCGTAGCCGGCCGACAGCGTCATGTCGTACCAGTGCAGGATCGAAATCGGAAGTCGACCTGCCCGCCGACGCTCGCCACGTCGCGACGCCCGCCGCTGCCGCCGGCGTCGGTCCACAGTCCGGTGGCGAACACCGCCGGCCGCAGCCAGGTGAGGTGAGGCCCGGCGTGCCGGCCGATTCGAAGACATAGGGCGGCAGGTTCCATTCGACCATCTGCTGCAAAGCGCCGGCCGCCGATCTCGTCGATCCCGAAGCCGGGCAGCGACCAGTACTCGCGATAGCGCTTGACGACTCCGCTGTCGACGTCGTTGTTGCCGAAGCCGCCGAAGTAGAAATTGGCGACGGTGTTGTTGCGGTCGCCGTTGGCGACGCCGGCGGCGGTGCGCAGCCAGATCGACGAGTGCGCCAGCGGCAGCGCGAAGCCGAGGTCGAGCCCACCGCGCAGGCGCGATGCGTCGCGCGTTCGGCGCGACTCAGGTACAGCGAGGTGTCCAGGCAATGCCCTTCTCGTCGTCGACGGCGCCGAGCGAGCGCCGCACGTCGGTGTAGTGGAGCTGCGACTCCCCGGTGACCAGGCGCGTGAAGTTGGTCTCGACGTTCTGCGCGTTCGGCAGCGTGTCGATCTGGTCGTAGTAGGCGAGATCGTAGCTCAGATCCAGCTTGCGCGGCTCGTCGTAGATCAGCAACTAGTCGTAGCCCAGCTTGGCCGCGATCCCTTGCGGCTGCGCTTGGTCGGGCCGAACAGGTCGTAGAAGTCCGACCGGTTCCACGACAGCCCGGCGCGCCAGCCGAGGTAGCTGCCGTGTATGTCGACGTGCGCCTGCTGGCCGCCAGGCTCGTCGCCGTTGCCCGGCGTGTAGGCGGCGGTGATGCCGAGGCTCGCGAACCGGAGCGGATCCTCGAAGTTGAAGCGGTAGCCGATCCCGGCCGAGTTCTTGTAGCCCTGCAGCACCGGATAGGCGTTCGCCAGCCGCAACTGCTTGACGGGCTCGTACGGACCGCGCTCGGTGATCAGCTTTCGTCGTCGACCGACCTTGGGCGGCGGCACCTGCCACGTCTTGACCACGGGGTACGTCGACCAGCTCGGCGCCCAGGAACGTGATCGCGCTGACGTCCTGCAACGGCCTGGGATCGATGATCGCCGGAACGAAACCCTCGCGGTGTAGGCCAGCACGACCAGCCGCCCGTCGGCGAGCGGCACGGGCGGAAGAAGCCGGTTTCCGCGTTCGAGACCGCCTCGATCGCGCCGGTGGCGACCTCGTAGCGGAAGATGTTGGACACGCCGGTGTAGTAGCTGCTGCCGTACAGGTAGCGCCCGTCGCGCGAGAACACGAAGCTCTCCGGCACCGACTGGCCGAAGCGGAACTCGGAGAGCGGCTTCACGTCGCCGGCCAGCAGTTGCTCGATCTCCCACACGCGCAGGAACTGGTCGCCGTTGACCTCGGCCACCGACGCCGACAGCAGCCTGCCGTCGGGCGAGATGTCGAGGTCGGAGGGCACGACTCCGTAGGGAAACTTGTGCACCCGGTACCACGTCGGTGTACGGAGGCGGAATGCGCACCAGCGTCGCCAGGCCGTTTCGTGGCGCACGCCCATCAGCGACGGTCGACCGGATTGAAGACGATCTCGCCGATGCGCGCATTCAGCATGACGACATGCTCCTCGCCGGTCTTCACGTCCACCGCCATCAGGTCGCGCAGCGCGTGGTTGTCGTTGGTGAAGAAGGCCGTGCCGCGCGCGGGTCGTAGGCGAACGACGCGACCCGGTAGAGCATCGCGCGCTTGATGTCGGCGAGCCGTGCGATAGCTGCCGTCGCGCGTGTTCAGCGCGCCGACGTGCTCGAGCACGCCGGGATAGCGGAACGCGCCGTAGAGCATGCCGGTCGCCTCGTCGTAGTACGTGCGCGAGATCGAACCCACCGCGCGCCGCCGAGCTCGCGATGCGGCGTGATCGGATGCTCGCGCACCTTCGAGGTTGCGCGCTGGAATTCGTGCTCGAAGGCGATCCAGTCCTGCCAGGCCTTCTCGAGCGGCAGGCCGAACACCTGCTGGAACTGGTCGGCGTAGTAGCGCTCGCTGCCTTCGTCGCGCCGGAGCCAGGCGACGACCTTTTCGGGGCGAATGGGCGTAGGCGAGCCAGGTGAAGAAGCGCGTGCCGTAGAGGTAGGCGTTCGCGCCGACCTGGAAGTCGATCATGACGCCGCGCGAGGCGAGCCCCAGCGGATCGTAGAAGTGCGCGTCGTCGCGCACCATGGCCCGGAACACCATCTCGTCGTAGCCGCCCTGCGCGCGGCCGAGGCCGCCGCCCATCCAGGTCTCCAGGAAGACCGCGCCGCCCTCGATGTACCAGCGCGGCGCGGTGAAGCGCGGGATCGTCAGGTAGCTGTAGAGCAGCGTCTCGGGGTTCTGCGCCTGCGGCGCGACCTTGCCGAGGAAGAAGCGCGCGCCAGCGCCGGTCCTCCTTGCGAGGCGATGTCGCCGGTCGCCACGTGGACCAGCTCGTGGTTCATCAGCGAGTACATGCGCTCGGCCGCGGAGTTCGTCTCGAACGCGTGGGAGCGGCGGGGCGATGTCGAAGCGTCACGGTGTTGCGCGGCGCAGCCCAGGCGGCGGCGTTGCCGTAGTCGGAGAAGTCCTTCAGCAGACACGCCGGTGCGTTGGGACGGCATCCAGCCGAACATCCGCCGCTGCCACGCGAGCGAGTTGGTGAACGTGCGCACGGCGTGCGGCACGAGGTAGCCCAGGGGTCGATATAGATGAGCTGGAGGTCCTTCGTCTCCACGTAGGACATGCGCCAAGGTCTCGTCTTCTGCGGGCCAGCGCCAGCGCAAGCCGGCAGCGACGCACACAGAACGCAGACCAGTCGAGCCGCAAGAGGGACACGCGAACGCAGGGCATGGCGACAGGACTCATGCAACAAAACCGCCGGCCCGGGGCCGGCGGTCGAGAAGTCGGGGGCAGGGCGATTGCGGATCGGACGCCTCCCTGCGACGGGCTTATGTCGAGAGACGGTTGCCAGTCGCTTATTGCTTCGCAACACCGGCCTGCGCTGCGCCGCCGCCTTGCGCAGCGCCGCCGCCTTGCGCTGCGCCGCCGCCTTGCGCAGCACCGCCGCCTTGGCAGCGCCGCCGCCTTGCGCTGCGCCGCACCTGCGCTGCGCCGCGCCTGCGCGCCGCCACCTTGCGCTGCGCCGCCGCCTTGCGCTGCACCGCCGCCTTGGCAGCGCGCCGCCTTGGCGCACCGCCGCCTTGCGCAGCGTCGCCACCTTGCGCCGCGCCGCCGCCTTGCGCCGCGCCGCCGCCTTGGCTGCGCCGCCGCCTTGCGCAGCGCCGCCGCCTTGCGCAGCACCGCCGCCTTGCGCAGCGCCGCCGCCTTGCGCAGCGCCGCCGCCTTGCGCAGCACCGCCGCCTTGCGCAGCGCCGCCGCCTTGCGCTGCACCGCCGCCTTGCGCCGCGCCGCCGCCTTGCGCAGCACCGCCGCCCTGGCTGCGCCACCGCCTTGCGCTGCGTCGTATTGGCCGGGCCCTTCGCATCGGCGCCGCCGCCAGCCGTCGGCAAGCCGACCTTGATGTCGTCGCCGGTCGGCTGCGCCGCGCGATAGCGATCCGCTGGCGCGATCGTGCCGATCACATCCTTCTCGTTGGTCTTGCCACTGAAGGCGAACTGGGCCACGACGACGACGGCGACGGCCGCCGCCGCGCCGCCGATCCAGATCTTGCGGTTGCCAAAGGAGCTGGACTGCTGGCTCATGTCGATGCTCCTGACGATGCCTTGTTGCGAATCCTCGAGACCCATTCCCGAGGCGCTGTGCCAATTACACGGGGCCAGGAAAAAAGTTGGCGCCGGCTGCGAAAAGCAGATCCGCGCGCGTCGATCGCGCGCCATCACCGCCGCGACCAGGCCTCGGGCGGAACTTGTTGCGGCACGCGGCTGAGCTCGGCGAACAGACGCCGCAGGGCGTCGAACTCGGCCCGGGCGGCGGGGTCGGCGGCCAGCAGGCGCTGCAGCTCGTCGCCTGGGCCGGCGTGGCCTCGCCGTCGAGGACGGCGTGCATCAATTCGGTGGGGGTCGGTGTGTTCATGTCAGTGCAGGCGCAGGTCCCCCAGCAGGCCGCGCAGCCGCTGCCGCGCATCGAACAGGCGCGATTTCACGGTCTTCTCGTCGAGCTCGAGCATCTGCGCGATCTCCTGGTAGCTGCATTCGGAAAAGTGCCGCAGCGTCAGCACGGTCCGGTCGTTGGTCGACAGCGCATCAGAGCGTCCTGCAGCCGCCGCGAACGCTCGGCCTCGCCGAGCTGCGATTCGGGTGTGGCGCTCTGCGGGCCTTCGACTCGACCTCGTCGTCGAGTTCGTCCTCGTGGCCGTTGCGGCGCAGCAGATTGAGCGATTCGTTGACCGCGATGCGGTAGATCCAGCTGAAGAACTTGTACTGCGGGTCGTAGTCATCGAGCCGCTCCGCCACCTTGAGGAACACGATCTGCGTGACGTCGTTGGCGTCCTCGGCCTTGCGCAAGACCCAGAAGGCAGCGTTGTAGATCGGCCTCTGGTAGCGGATCACCAGTTCGGTGAAGGCCTCCCGGTCGCCGTTCCGGAACCGCTCCAGCAACTGGACATCGTCGTCATTCTCCACAATTACACGCGGGCGGCTGAAAAGTTGGTCGCGGCACTTACGGCGCCGGCTCGATCTCGAAGATCTGGTCGAAGCCGGAGTAGCGGAAGATGTCCTGCACATGGCGGTTGACGCCCGCCAGCCGGAGTTCGCCCGAGGCCGCCTTGAGGCGCTTCTGCGTCTTCAGCAGCACGCCCAGGCCGGCGCTCGACATGTACTCGAGCGCCGTGCAGTCCAGCACCACGCTGCCGTTCACGCCATCGAGGAAGGCCTGCGCCGTCGCCGCTTGCGCGGCGTCCAGCCGGCCTTCGATGACCACGGCGCCCTGCGGGCCGAATTCGATCTTCAACATGAACGCCCCTCCCCGTGGCTGCGGCAGGCGCCGCGCTCAGGCCAAGGTTTTGCGGAATGTAACGCGGCTGCGCCGCTGCGTATCTTGGTATTCGTACTCGATCGAATCGACCATCTGGCGCGTCAGCTGCAGGCCCAGCCCGCCCGGCTGGCGCTGCTCGATCGGCAGGGTGGTGTCGAGTGCCGGCGCGCGGGTCGGTCGAAGTCGGCGACGCCTTCGGCCGTCAGGCAGCCCTCGACGCCGCCGGGGATCGCCCGCAACTCGACCTGGATGTCGGCGCCGGTGCGGCCGTACTTGACGACATTGGTGAACAGCTCCTCCAGCGCGAAGTCGACCACCGTCAACAGGCTGCGGTCGATGCCTTCGCTTCGAAGCCGGCCGCGGTGAAGGCCACCAGCTCGGCCAACGCGTCGAAGCTCGGCCGGAAGGCCCGGTCACCGTCACGGCAACGCCTCGCGCTTGAGCAGCACCAGCGTGATGTCGTCTTCCTGCGCGCGTTGGCAGAGTCGCTTGCCCCTTCGCCCATGGCGGTCGAATGTACAGCCAGCCAAGCTGCGGCCGCGCCGGGTGCCGCCCCGGGTACGGGTGGGTGGCGCGGGGCCAACGGCGCCGCTAGACTCGCCCCGGGTTCCGCGCCGCAGGGGTTTGCAGGCGTCACGTACGGCGGCGCCTCACCGGTCACGGCCGGTGGCCAGTCTGGTGGCAGCGCCCGCGACAAGTCGTCGAAAGAATGCCGTCCATGCCCGAATCGCAGACCGCAGCCGCCGAACCCGTGACGCCTACAGGTCCCGAGGCCGTCACACCCGCACGCACCGTAGCGGAAGTCAACGACCTGACCTGGACCGGCCGGCCCGAGGCGGCCATCGCGCGGGCCACCTTGGCGCTCGATGCCGGCGGTCTGAGTCCGGTGCAGCAGGCCGAATTGCTCGAACTGCGCGCCGAGAACCTGATCGCCCGCGGCGAGATGCAGCGCTGTGCCGACGATGTGAAGGCGCTGCTGGCGCTCGCCGAGCACGAGCGCAGCGACGCTCTGCTCAGCATGGCCAAGCGCCGCGAGGCCTTCCTGCTCATTCGCCGCGGCGACGGCGCGGTGGCAATGCCTGCGGCGCGCGCTGCGCTGGCGGCGGCCGAGCGCAGCGGCCGCGCGGATCTCGTGGCCCTCGCCTTGACGATGCTGGCTTTTGCATCGAGCATGGCTCGCGTGGATATCGAGGCGGCCCCGGCGCTGGCGCGAAGGGCGGTGTCGATTTGCGAGCGCCTCGGGCCGAAGGTCTTCCTGGGGCGGGCGTGGCTGGTGCTTGCCAATGTCCACGTCGGCCTCGAGCAGCCGCGGGAGGCCAACCAGGCATCTTCCCGCGCGCTTGCACTGGCGCGCGAGTGCGGCGACCTGTCCGGCCAGGCCCAGGCGCTCAACCTGCTGGCCTGGTTCGAGGCCGATCAGTCCAAGGTGCTCAAGATGCGCCAGCAATCGCTGGCAGCAAATACCGCGGCGGGGAACATCCACGGCCAGGCCATCATCATCGGCAATCTCGGCTCGCAATGGGTCGGGATGGGCCTGTTCCGGCGCGCCCGCCGCGTCCTTCTGCAGGCCGAGGCCATGCACCGGCGCATCGGCAACCTGAGCGCACTGGCCATCAATTTCAGCAACCTCTTCGAAACCGAGTTGCGCCTCGGCCACCTCGCGGCCGCGCGGGCGGCGGCCGAAGGGTCCAACACTGGTGCGCGCCTGGGGCTGAAACGTTCTGCGGGTTACGAGAGCGGGGCCCGGGGCAGTGGCGCTGGCCGAAGGGCGTGCTGCCGAAGCCGCGCGGTTGGCCGAGCGTGCCTGCAGGGAGAAGCGAGGGCAACGACGCCTCTGTGCAGGGTCCTGGCGATGCCGCCCACGCCCATTTGCGCGCCGGTCAGGCCGCGCATGCGCTGGCGGCGGCGCGCGAAGCGATCGCGCTGCACCGCGCCAAGGACCTGGCGACGCTCGACGGATGGATCCGCCCGAGCTGTGGTGGCACACAGCCAGGCCCTGCGCGCGAATGGTCGGGCCGCCGAGGCCGACGCGGCGCTGGCCCAGGCCTACCGCTTCCTGTGCCAGGGTTGCCGAGGTGGGCGACGAAGGCCTGCGCCGCAACGCACTCAACAAGAAGGCCGAGACCCGCGCCTTGCTCGCGGCCTGGCTGGCCCGCACGCGCTACGCATGCCGCAAGCCGCGCGCGAGGCGCACCTGGCCGGCAGCGCAACCTGCGCGAGCCTTTCGAGCGCCTGGTGGAAACCGGCCTGCGCCTGAACGAGATCAAGTCCGAGGCCGAGCTGCGCGAGTTCCTGGTCGACGAGGTCACCGAGCTCTCGGGCGCCGAGCGCGTGCTGCTGGTGCTGGACGGAATGGGGTGCGCAGATCGCCGGCTCGCTGCTGCCGCAGGGCGAGAGCGAGGCCGGGCTGCTGCACGCGGTCACCCCTGGCTCGAAGAGGCGCGCCGCACGCGCGCGCGGCCTGCGCCATGGGCCCGAAGGCGCCGAGCCGATCGACCAGCGCAGCTGCCTCATCGTGCCGCTGATCGCGCAGCGCGAGCTGCTGGGCTTCCTGTATGCCGACATCGAAGGCCTGTTCGGGCGCTTCCACGACGGCGACCGCAACTGCTGTCGATGCTGGCCGCGCAGGCCGCGCTGACGCTGGCCAACGTGCGCGCCGCCGAGGGCCTGGAGCGCAAGGTGGACGAGCGTACGGCCGAGGCGCGGGCCGCGCAGGCCCAGGCCGAGCAGCGTGCCGCGAGCTGGCCATCATCAACAGCATCCAGCAGGGCATCGCCGGCAGGCTGGACTTCCAGGGCATCGTCGAACTGGTGGGCGAGCGCCTGCGCGAGGTGCTGCACCGGTGACCCTCGATCCAGTGGATCGACCACGAGCCATGCTTCTCGCACCCTGTACGCCTTCGAGCACGGTCGACGGCTGGGTTCGAATGACTTCGCGTACAACCCCGAGCGCCCGATCATGCGCCTCATCCGCCCCGGTCACCCCGTGGTCGTCAATTCTCGCGAGAAGCTCAAAGCCTTGGGCGTCATCATCCACCCTGGCACCGACGCCACCCTGTCCACCGCGTTCGTTCCGGTCTTGACGGGCGACCGCCTGATCGGCAGCATCGTCGTCGAGAGCTTCGAGAGCCGCGAACGCGTTCGACGAGGCGCGACGTCCGCCTGCTGTCCACCCTCGCGGCCTCGATGGGCGTGGCGCTCGAGAACGCGCGCCTCTTCGACGAGACCCAGCGCCTGCTCAAGGAGACCGAGCAGCGCGCCGCCGAGCTGGCGATCATCAACAGCGTGCAGGAGGCGCTGGCCGCCGAGCTCGAACATTCAGGGCATCTACGACCTGGTGGGCGACAAGATCCGCGAGATCTTCCACAGGCCGGGACCTGGGCATCCGCATCTTCGATGCGAAGACCGGGCTGATGCACTTCCCCTATCTCCTACGAGAACGGGCAGCGGATCAGCCTCGCGTCCGAGCCGCTCGGCAGGACGGGCTTTGCCGCCCACGTGCTGCGCACGCGCGAGACCTTGGTCATCAACGAGAACGATGGCCGAGGCCGAAGATGTATGGCAGCACGCTTTCGCGGCACGCACTGCGATATCGGCGGTCTTTGTGCCGCTGGTCGCCGGCGACCAGGCCGCGGCGTGATCGCATGGACGACTACGAACGCGAGCACGCCTTCAGCGAGTCCGACGTGCGCCTGCTGCAGACCCTGGCCAACAGCATGAGCGTGGCCCTGGAGAACGCGCGCCTGTTCGACGAGACCCAGCGCCTGCTCAAGGAGACCGAGCAGCGCAACGCCGAGCTGGCGGTCATCAACAGCATCCAGCAGGGCATGGCCGCCGAGCTGAATTTCCAGGCCATCGTCGACCTGGTGGGCGAGAAGCTGCGGAGGTGTTGAAGAGCGACGACATTGGCATCCGCTGGTTCGATCATGAGCGAAGGATCGTGCACTCTCTACGAAATCGAGCATGGCGTGCGCCTGCAGATCCCCTCGCGCCGCCGAAGGCGCAGTTGGGGAAGCCTTGATCACATCGCGAGCCGACGGTTTTGAACACGGTCGCGGAGTGGCGGCATCGGCGTACTGTGCCGGGCACCGACAAGGCCAAGTCGAGCGTGCAGGTGCCGATCGTTGGCGGTGACCGCGTGCTCGGCGGCATCTTGGTCGAGAACCACGAACGCGAATACGCCTTCGGCGAATCCGAACTGCGCCTGCTCACCACCGTGGCCGCGAGCATGGGCGTGGCGCTTGAAAACGCGCGCCTGTTCGACGAGACCCAGCGCCTGCTGAAGGAGACCGAACAGCGCAACGCCGAGCTGGCGGTGATCAACAGCATCCAGCAGGGCATGGCCGGCTCGCTGGACTTCCAGGGCATCGTCGACCTGGTCGGCGACAAGCTGCGCGCCGAGCTGGACAACCCGACATCGGCATCCGCTGGTTCGACGCCGCCACCGACACGCTCACTACGTGTAACGTTCGAGCATGGCCGGCGTCTGCCAATCGGTCGGCGCCGCCGCGCCAGGCCAGCGCGGCGACGCGGCAACATGATCGAAACGCGCCAGCCGCACGTGTTCAACACGATCGCCGAGCAGTTCGCCGCCGGCATTGGGACCGTTCCCGGCACCGACCAGGCGCTGTCAATGATCTACGTGCCGATCATCGGCCGCGATCGGGTGATCGGCCTGATCGGCATCGAGAATCACGAGCGCGAACATGCCTTCGGCGAGGCGGATGTGCGCCTGCTGCAGACGGTCGCCACTTCGATGGGCGTGGCGCTGGAAAGCGCGCGCCTGTTCGACGAGACTCAGCGCCTGCTGAAGGAAACCGACGCCCGCGCCGCCGAGCTGTCGATCATCAACAGCGTGCAGCAGGGCCTGGCCAACAAGCTCGACGCGCGCTCGATCTACGAACTGGTGGGCGAGAAGCTGCGCGAGCTGTTCGACTCGCAAGGCATCAGCATCGCCACCTTCGACACCGAGCCGCCATCTGGCACTACGCCTTCCTGATCGAGCGCGGCAACGCCACCAGGTCGCCGACGGGCCGATCTCCACGCTGGGCTGGCACATGGTGAGCAGCGCCCAGCCGCTGCTGATCAACGAGGACCTGGATCGGCGCATGGCCGAGTTGGGCGTGGTGCAGACCACGCTCCCGGGCACCGAGAAGTCGAAGAGCCTGCTGCGGGTGCCGGTGCCCTCGGGCGACCGCGTGGTCGCCGTGATCGGCCTGGACAACGTCGACCGCGAGCATGCTTTCGACGACGCCGACGTGCGCCTGCTGACCACGCTGGCCGGCAGCATGAGCGTCGCGCTCGAGAGAGCGCGCCTGTTCGAGCAGACCAAGGTGCTGCTGGCGCAGGCCGAGCAGCGTGCCGGCGAACTGGCCACCGTCAACACGCTGGGGCAGGCGCTGTCGGCCAAGATCGAGTTGCCCGAGCTGATCCGCACCGTGGGCGAGAAGATGCGCGAGACCTTCCGCGCCGACATCGTCTACGTCGCGCTGCTCGACGAGGCGGCGCAGCTGATCCGCTTCCCTTACGCCCATGGCGACGACTTCACGCCGCTGCAGCCAGGCGAGGGCCTGACCGGCAAGATCATCGAGACCGGCCAGCCGCTGCTGCTCAACGAATCGGTCGACGCGGCGGCGAATGCGCTCGGCGCGACGCAGGTCGGCACCAAGGCGGCTTCCTACCTCGGCGTGCCGGTCATGGTGCGCGGCCGGGCCATCGGCGTGATCAGCGTGCAGAGCACGCAGCAGGAAGGGCGCTTCACCGCGGGCCGACCAGAATCTGCTGGCGACGATGGCCGCCGGCGTCGGCGTGGCGATCCGCAATGCGCAGCTGTTTGCCGAGGCGCACGAAGCCCGCGCCCAGGCCGAGGCCGCCAACGAGGCCAAGAGCAGCTTCCTGGCGACGATGAGCCACGAGATCCGCACGCCGATGAACGCCGTGATCGGCATGAGCGGCCTGTTGCTCGACACCGCCGCTCAACGACGAGCAGCGCGACTACGCGGCGACCATCCGCGATTCGGGCGACGCGCTGCTGACGATCATCAACGACATCCTCGACTTCTCCAAGATCGAGGCCGGGCGGATGGACATCGAGGCCCACCCGTTCGACCTGCGCGACTGCGTCGAATCGGCGCTCGACCTCGTCAGCGCGCGGGCCGCCGAGAAGCGCCTGGACATCGCCTACCTGTTCGAAGGCGACGTGCCGGCCGCCGTCAGTGGCGACGTGACGCGACTGCGCCAGATCATCCTCAACCTGCTCGGCAATGCCGTCAAGTTCACCGAGCACGGCGAGGTCGTGCTCACCGTGTCGGCCGCACACAAGCCGCCGGGCGTCGAGCTGACCTTCGCCGTGCGCGACACCGGCATCGGCCTCACGGCCGCCGGCATGGGCCGGCTGTTCCAGTCCTTCTCGCAGGCCGATTCGACTACCACGCGCAAGTACGGCGGCACCGGGCTCGGGCTGGCCATCAGCAAGCGGCTGGCCGAGCTGATGGGCGGGCGCATGTGGGCCGAGAGCGAGGGGCCGGGCCGCGGCGCGACGTTCATCTTCACGGTCATCGTGCCGGTGGCCGAGCTGCCGGCGCAAAGCCGCCGCGACTACGCCGGCAGTCAGCCCGAGCTGAGAGGCAGGCGCGTGCTGGTCGTCGACGACAACGCGACCAACCGCCGCGTGCTCGCGCTGCAGACGGGCAAGTGGGGCATGGCCGCGCGCGACACCGAATCGGCGCGCAGGCGCTGCGCTGGATCGAGCACGCGAGGCGTTCGACCTGGCGATCCTGGACATGCACATGCCCGAGATGGACGGCCTCACGCTGGCCCAGCGCATCCGCGCGCTGCGCCCCGCGCTGCCGCTGGTGCTGTTCAGCTCGCTCGGCCGCCGCGAGAGCGGCGACAGCGACGGCCTGTTCGCCGCCTACCTGGCCAAGCCGGTACGCCAGTCGCAGCTGTTCGACACGCTGGCCAACCTGTTCGCGCACGACGTCGCAGCCAAGAGCGGCGGCGGCTGCCAAGCCGCGCATCGACGGCCAGATGGCCGCGCGCCACCCGCTGCGCATCCTGCTGGCCGAGGACAACGTCGTGAACCAGAAGCTCGCGCTGCGCCTGCTGCAGCAGATGGGCTACCGCGCCGACCTGGCCAGCAACGGCATCGAGGCGATCGAGAGCGTGGAGCGCCAGGCCTACGACGTGGTGCTGATGGACGTGCAGATGCCCGAGATGGACGGCCTCGAGGCCTCGCGCCGCATCACGGCCAGGTGGCAGCCCGAAGGCCGCCCGCGCATCGTCGCCATGACCGCCAATGCGATGCAGGGCGACCGCGAGATGTGCCTGCAGGCGGGCATGGACGACTACATCACCAAACCGATCCGCGTTGAACAACTGGTCGAGGCGCTGTACCAGTCGCCGTCCAGAGGAGGAGCTTGAGATGGCGGCTGACGTGATCGACGCGACCACCTTCGCGGAATTGCAGGAAACGGCCGGCGCGGAGTTCGTCGCCGAGCTGGTCGGCACCTTCCTCGAAGAGGCGCCGCAGATGCTGGCCGAATTGCGCAAGGCGCGGGCCGCAGCGCACGACGAGCGTTTCCGCCGCGAGGCCCACTCGCTCAAGTCCAACAGCAACACCTTCGGCGCACTCGGGCTCGGCGCGATGGCGCGCGAGCTCGAGTTGCGTGGCCTGGCGGCCGATCCGGCGCAGGATGCCGCAGCGCTCGATGCGCTCGACGCGGCCTATGCCCGGGTCGCAGCCGCCCTCAAAGAGCTGACCCATGGCTAACCATGCCGCGCGCCTGCTCGTCGCCGACGACAACAAGGTCAACCGCCTGCTGTTGCAGCGCAGCCTGCAACTGCAGGGGCACCAGGTCTTCCTGGCCGAGAACGGCCGCATTGCGCTCGAGATGCTGCCGCGCGAGCCGTTCGACCTGCTGCTGCTCGACATCGCGATGCCCGAGATGGATGGCTTCCAGGTGCTCGAGCTCTTGACGAAGGACCTGCGCCTGCGCGACCTGCCGGTGATCGTGACCTCGGCGGTGGAGGGCATGGACAGCGTGGTGCGCTGCATCGAGTGCGGCGCGGAGGACTACCTGCCCAAGCCGGTCAACCCGGTGCTGCTGAAGGCGCGCATCGGTGCCAGCCTGGAGAAGAAGCGCCTGCGCGACCAGCAGAAGGAGCTGGTGCGCCGCTTCGCCACCCGCGAGGTGGCCGACGACCTGGAGGCGTCGGGCTTTCAGCTCGGCGGCCACCGCGTCCAGGCCACCGTGATGTTCTGCGACATCCGCGGCTTCACGACGATGGCCGAACTGATGCCGCCCGAAGAGACGATCGAGCTGCTGAACACCTACTACACGCTGATGTTCGACGCCATCAGCGGCCATGGCGGCGTCGTCAACCAGATGATCGGCGATGGCCTGATGGCGATCTTCGGTGCGCCGCTGGCGCTGGCCGACCCTTGCGGCAGCGCCGTGCGCGCGGCGCAGGAAATGCTGGAGATGGTGGCGCTGTTCAACCTGGAGCCCGACCGCGCCGGCAAGCCCGCGATCCAGATCGGCGTCGGCATCGCCTCGGGCTCGGTGATCGCCGGCTATACCGGCACCGACCAGCGCGCGACCTACACCTGCGTCGGCGACACCGTCAACCTGGCGGCGCGGCTGGAAGCGCACACCAAGACGGCCGAGCGCGCGATCCTGATCGACGGCCCGACGCAGGCGGCGCTCGGTGTGGACTTCGACACCGAGCCTGGGGCAGGTGCTGTTCAAGGGCAAGGCGGTGGCGGTGGATTGCTTCTCGCTCGGGGGCGCGGGAACATGACCCTGCCTCTGGCGCGGCGCGGGTGCCACCTAGAATGGCCCGCGTGAACGACGCGACGCAGCGCAAGCCGCAATCCAGCCCGCCCTTTCGGCTTGCCACCGGCCTCGTCATTGCCCTGGTGCTGTTCGCGCTCGGGCTGATGCATCTGCATCTGTGGCTGTCGCACGACGAGGAACGTGGCCTGATCATCCACGGTACCGAGCAGCGCGCAGCACAGCTGGTGAGCGCGGTCGCCGACCGCATGAATGTGCTGGTGCGCAGCACGGATTTCATGCTGCAGGAATTGCGCACGGACTACAGCGCCGGCGAGGCGACGTTTCGCGAACTGGCCGGCTCGCTGCTGAGTTCATTTCCGGATCGCTCGCTGCAGGACTACGCGATCACCGATGCCGAGGGCAATGTGCTCTTCACCAGTGCGGCCATGACCGGACCGGTCAACCTGGGCGACCGCGACTACTTCATCAGCCACCGTGACGGCAGCGACCGGCTGATCATCAGCAAGCCGCTGGGGCGGTCGCATGTCCAAGGCCTGGGCGGTCCCGTTCTCGCGACCGATGCTGCGTGCCGGCCGTTTCGATGGCGTGGTCGTGGTCATGATGTCGCCACAGTCCATGTCGAACGTCCTCGCGACGCTCGAACTGGCGCCGAAGGACTCCATCGCACTGATCGACCATGATGGCACGTTTCTCGCGCGAAACCGCGACTCGACGCCGTGCTGGGCAAGACTTTGTTGCCCGCGCGGCCGTTCATGCAGGCTGATGCGGCGCCGCGGGGAACCTATCGCGTGCCGTCGTTCGACGACGGCTCGGATCGGTTCTTCGCCTGGCAGCGCCTGGGCGATACGCCACTGGTGGCCCTGGTCGGCCTGGATGTGGACACCGTGCTCGCGCCGCTGGAGGCGCGCTTCAGGCGCGAGTGGATCAATGCCGGCGTGCTGTCGGGCCTGCTGGCCGGGCTCGGAGTCGCGGTCCTCGCGCTGCTCGCGCCTGTCGCGCAGGCAGCGCGAATTGCCACGAGCGAGGCGCGCTTTGGCAGCCTGACGGGCCTGTCCGCGGATTGGTACTGGGAGCAGGACGCCGACTTGCGCTTCATCGCCATCGAGGGTGAACAGCACGGCCGCGGCGGAATCCTTTCCACCGATCACGTCGGCAAGACGCGCTGGGATCTGCCGGCACTGAACATGACGCCGGCAGACTGGGCCCGGCACAAGGCCCAGCTCGACGCACGGCTGCCATTTCACGATCTCGAATTGCGCCGTCTCGATGCGACCGATGGCGAAGTCTGGATCTCGACCAGCGGCGAGCCCTTGTTCGACGGCAACGGCACCTTCCTCGGCTACCGCGGCGTCGGCCGCGACATCAGCGAGCGCAAGCGCGCTGACCATGAACGCCAGCGACTCGAGGCGCAGTTGCGCCAGGCGCACAAGATGGAAGCCCTGGGCACGCTGGCCGGCGGCATCGCGCACGATTTCAACAACCTGCTGGCCGCGATCTTCGGCAATGTCGAGCGCGCGCGCCAGGATGCCAGCGCCGACAGTCCCGTCCAGCACAGCCTGGCCGAGATCGTCGCGGCCGCCGAACGCGCACGCGACCTGGTGCGCCAGATCCTCACCTTCAGCCGCCATCAGCCGCTCGAGCGCCGCATCGTCAACTTGGGCGATGTGGTGCAGGACGCGGTCAAGTTGCTGCGCGCGGGCCTGCCGACGGGCGTCGAGCTGGTTGCGAATCTGGCGCCCGACGCGCCCAACGTGCTTGCCGACCGCGTCCAACTGCACCAGGTGCTGATGAACCTCGGCGCGAATGCCTGGCAGGCGATGGCGGGGCGGCAGGGGCGCATCGAGATCGCGCTGACGGGCGTCACCGTCGAGGCGAGCGGTGGCGAGTTGCCGCCCGGCCGTTATGCCCGCCTGAGCGTCACGACACCGGCTCGGCATGGATGCGGCGACGCGCGAGCGCATCTTCGATCCCTTCTTCACCACCAAGCCGGCCGGCGAGGGCACCGGGCTGGGCCTGGCGGTGGTCGACGGCATCGTCAAGGGCCATGGCGGTGTGATCAAGGTCGAGAGCGAGCCCGGACACGGCAGCGTGTTTCACCTGTACTTCCCGGCCGCCGATGGCGCTCCCGCCGTACCGGCGACGCCGCCCCTTCGGCGCCACGCGCCAGCAGTGGCCAGCAGATCCTGTTTCTCGACGACGAAAAGGCCCTGGTGCTGATCGCCAAGGCGATGCTCGAGCGCCTGGGCTACCAGGTGCACGGCTACACGGTTGCCGAGCAGGCCTTGGCCGCCTTCAGGGCCGACCCGGCGGCCTTCGACCTGCTGGTCACCGACTTCAACATGCCGGGCGCGTCGGGACTGGAGGTGGCCGGCGAGATGCGGCGGCTGCGACCCGACCTGCCGATTGCGCTGGCCTCCGGCTTCGTGACCGATGAGCTGCGTGCGAAGGCACTGGCGCTTGGCATCGCGAGGTGATCTACAAGCCGCACACGGTCGAGGAGCTGGCGGCTGCTGTCGAGCGCGCACTGACGCAGGGCCCCCGATGAACGTCGGGCGCGAAGACGCCGAGCCGCGCCTCACGTCGCTGTCGCATGGCGGCGGCTGCGGCTGCAAGATCGCGCCCGGCGTGCTGTCCGAGATCCTCAAGGGCACGGGCGCGATGCCGGTGCCGCCCGAACTGCTGGTCGGCATCGAGACCGCCGACGACGCCGCGGTCTACCGGCTGAACGACGAGCAGGCGCTGATCGCGACCACCGATTTCTTCATGCCGATCGTCGACGACCCGTACGACTTCGGCCGCATCGCCGCCACCAACGCGATCAGCGATGTCTACGCGATGGGCGGCCGGCCGATCATGGCGCTGGCGCTGGTCGGCATGCCGATCAACGTGCTGTCGACGGCGACCATCGGCAGGATCCTCGAGGGCGGCAACAGCGTGTGCCGCGCAGCCGGCATCCCGATCGCCGGCGGCCACACCATCGATTCGGTCGAGCCGATCTACGGCCTGGTGGCGCTCGGCCTCGTGCACCCCAAGCGCGTCAAGCGCAACGCCGATGCCAGGGCGGGCGACGTGCTGGTGCTCGGCAAGCCGCTCGGCGTCGGCGTCCTGTCGGCGGCGCTGAAGAAGGAGCAGCTGGCGCCGCGGGCTACGCGCAGATGATCGCCAGCACGACCCAGCTCAACACGCCGGGGCCCGACCTGGCGGCGATGGCCGGCGTGCATGCGCTGACCGACGTCACCGGCTTCGGCCTGGCCGGGCATGTGCTCGAGATCGCCCGCGGCGCGGATGCCGCGGTGCTGCATCGACTGGGCGCGCGTGCCGCTGCTGCCGGGCGTGCGCGCGCTCGCCGCGCAGGGCTTCGTCACCGGCGCGTCGGGCCGCAACTGGGCCGGCTACGGCAGCGAAGTCGGCGCTGCCGGCCGGCTTTGCCGCCGAAGACAAGGCCCTGCTGACCGACCCGCAGACCAGCGGCGGGCTGCTGGTGTCGTGCGACGCGGCGGCGGTACCCGCCGTGCGCGCGATATTCGAGCGCCATGGCTTTGGCGCGGTGGCCGAGATCGGCGAGGTGGCGGCAGCGCGCGCCGACGGCAAGCGCTTGACCGTGAATTGACTCGGCGTAAGGTCGACGCCAGCCAGATGGTGTCCACTGGCGGGTTTTGGCGCGGTGGTTTTCAAGGAGATCTGAATCATGAGCAAGCGTGATGTGGTGGTTCTGGGCGCGGCGCGTTCGGCGATCGGCACCTTCGGCGGTGCGCTGGCCGACATCGAGCCGGCCGAACTGGCCGGCACGGTGATGAAGGAGGCGGTCAAGCGCTCCGGCGTCGACCCGAAGGCGATCAACTACGTGACGGTGGGCAACACCATTCCCACCGAGAGCCGCTTCGCCTACGTGGCGCGGGTGGCGTCGATCCAGGCCGGGCTGCCGATGGATTCGGTGGCGATGGCGGTGAACCGGCTGTGCTCGTCGGGCCTGCAGGCCATCGTGACGACGGCGCAGAACATCCTGCTCGGCGACTGCGACTACGGCGTCGGCGGCGGCGTCGAGGTCATGAGCCGCGGCGGCTACCTGTCGACCGCGATGCGCACCGGCGCGCGCATGGGCGACACCAAGCTGATCGACACCATGGTCGCCACGCTGACCGACCCGTTCGGCGTCGGCCACATGGGCATCACGGCCGAGAACCTGGTCACCAAGTGGGGCATCACGCGCGAGCAGCAGGACGCGCTGGCGGTCGAGTCGCACCGCAAGGCGGCGGCGGCGATCGCCGAAGGGCGCTTCAAGTCGCAGATCGTGCCGATCGTCAAGCAGACGCGCAAGGGCGAGGTCACCTTCGACACCGACGAGCACGTGAAGGCCACGACCACGATGGAGACGCTGGCCAAGATGAAGCCGGCGTTCAAGAAGGACGGCTCGGTGACCGCCGGCAACGCCTCGGGCATCAACGACGGCGCGGCCTTCTTCGTGCTGGCCGACGCGGCGGTGGCTGCGGCGGCGGGCCACAAGCCGATGGCGCGACTGGTGTCCTACGCGGTGGCCGGCGTGCCCAACGAGATCATGGGCGAAGGCCCGATCCCGGCCACCAAGCTGGCGCTGAAGAAGGCCGGCCTGCGCTCGACCAGATGGACGTGATCGAGAGCAACGAAGCCTTCGCGGCGCAGGCCATCGCGGTCGCGCGCGGCCTCGAGTTCGACCTGAAGAAGGTCAACCCGAACGGCGGCGCGATCGCGCTCGGCCACCCGATCGGCTGCTCGGGCGCCTTCCTCGCCACCAAGGCGATCTACGAGCTGCAGCGCACCGGCGGACGCTACGCGCTGGTGACGATGTGCATCGGCGGCGGGCAGGGCATCGCGGCGGTGTTCGAGCGGCTCTGAGCGGCGCGTTTTCGAAGAAGGCCTGGGGCGCAGCTTCGCTGAATACCGATACTGGCGCGGCAAAGGCGCGCCCGGGCAGGCGGCAGCGCTTCGGCGGAGCGGTCGGTGCTGCGCACCGACTGCCCTGCGGTGCTCGGCCTTGTGGCCCGTCGCACAACTCGCTGCGCTCACTGCGTTCGCTACGCTCAGACAGGGTGCGACAAGTCAGTTTACGAAGCGCGCTTGGCGCGCGGGCCACAAGCCCTGTGCTCCTCGGCGCCCCGCAGGCGCGCTGCCACCTGCCCGGGCGCGCCTTTGCGGGAGTGGTGGTGTGCCGTTGCGAACGCCAACCCAGTTGGCCTTCGCGGCAGGCGGTACCCGGCAGGGGCGATTTGTGGGGCGGCGAGGAGCACAGGGCTGGGGTCGGCGCGCGCAGCGCGCTTCGTGGGCTGACTCGCCGCACCTGTCCGAGCGCAGTGAGCGCAGCGAACGTAGCGAGTTGTGCGGCGCGACCCCAGGCCGAGCACCGCAGCGAAGTCGGAGCGAAGCGTAGACCGCTCCACCATGAGCCCCTGCCGGGTGCCGCCTGCCGCGATGCGCTGAAGCAATGCAAGTGCAGATAATCGCGAATAGCCGCTGTGAGCAGATTGCGGACCATAGCGAGTCACCGAAGTCGCAGCAGCAGCGTCAGGCCCCCGCCTCGAGCCCATTCTCGAAATGCGAGCGCACCAGTCGCGTCACCTTGACCGCCTCGCGCGCGCCGGGCTTAGGCCAGCAGAAACCGCGCGCCCTCGAGCCCGAAACGCGCGAGGCCGCTCACCAGCAGCGCCACCGCCACCGACAGCGACACCGAGAACAACGCCTCGCGCCGCCCGATCGTCTTCAGCATCACGGCGAACGTCGAAATGCAGGGCACATAGAAAGTCAGGAACAGCAGGAACGTCATGATCTGCACCCAGTCGAGGTACTGGCCGACTTCGAAGCTGCCGAGTGCCTGGTAGATCATCAGCAGCGACAGCTCCTTGCGCAGCACGCCGAACAGGATGGGCACGCCCAGCACCACCGGCAGCCCGAGCCACCAGTTGGTGATCGGCGAGAGCAGCGCGTTGATGGTATCGGTCGGCGCCGACGTGCGCGAGCAGCGCCAGCACCACGCTGCCGCCGACCAGCAGCGGCGTGACGATGGTCAGGATGTCGCGTGTGCGCTCCCACGTCTCGGGCAGCAAGGGCAGCCAGCGCGGCAGCGCGTAGGGCGGGATTTCCTGCACCTGGCCCGGGCCGCCGCGCGGATAGCGGCGCCGCAAGATCTGTCCGAGCAACGCGATCACCACCATCGTGAGCAGAAAGATCGCCACCACGCCCAGCCCGCCCAGGTACTTGCCGGCCAGGGCCAGGATGATCGCCGAGCGCGCCGAGCAAGGCACGAAGGTCACCAGCAGCGAAGCCATCACGCGTTCGCGGCCCTTCGTCGTATTGCCGATGGCCGAAATCGCCGGCACGTTGCAGCCCAGCCCGAGCAGGAACGGCACCGCCACGCCGCCGTGCAGGCCGATGCGGTGAAACGTGCGGTCGACGGCGAACGCGATGCGCGCCATGATGCCCACCTCTTCCAGCGCCACCAGCAGCAGCACCAGCGGAATCATGTACGGCACCACGATGCCGACCAGCCCGATCAGGCCGTCGACCACCGCCGCCCGACGACACCGGCGGTGGACTGCGGCTGCCACCCGGCGGCCCAGCGTCACCAGCCGAGCCGAAGTCTCGTTGTCGATCCATCCGCTGACGTAGAACACGACGAAGAGAACCGTCGGCGAACACGGCCGACGCTGCCGACGAAGCCCCAGCGCGGGCTGAGGAACATCTCATCGAGCCAGTAGCGCCAGCCGCGGCCTTCGTGCGGCGCGCCGAGCCGGGTGGCGGCTTCGAACAGCGTGGCCGCGCGGTGATGGCGGTCGGCGTGCAGTTCGTCGGCCAGCGGACGCGGCAGTGCCTGGGCGGCGCTGGCGAGCAGGCGCTGGACTTCGGGCAGGTGGGCGGGAAAGTGCTGCCGCATCTCGTCGAGAAAGTACGGATCGCCCTCGGCGATCTGCGTCACGAGCAATTGCGGCGGCACGCGGAAAGCCTGCTCGATCTCCGGCGCGCCCAACAATGACGCGAGCGGCTCGAGAGCGGCCGTGATGTGCTGCGCTCGGCGCCTGCGCATGCGGGCGCACGCCGTCACGCACGGTCGTGCACGGCCGCGCGGAACAACTCGGCAATGCCATGGCCCATGATCGCGGCCGTGGGCACGACGGGTACGCCCAGCAGTGCGCTCAAGGCGCCGGCATTGACGTAGAGGCCGCGCTCGCCGGCTTCGTCCATCTTGTTGAGCGCGATCACCAGTGGGCGCCCGAATTTCACCAGCTTCAGCGTCAGCTCGAGATGGTGTTCGAGCGCCGTGGCGTCGAGCACCTGCACGATGACGTCGGGCGGCGCAAACGGTGCCGGCGGGCCATCCGGGCTCGTGCAGCGAAACCGGCGGGCGCTCGTCGCCCCACAGCAGGTACTTCAGTGCGGCGCGGTCCTGTGACTCGAGATGGTGCGGCGAGCGGATGCTCGGCAGATCGATGACGCGGGCCTCGTCCAGGCCGATCTGCACGGCGCATTCGTCGTAGGCGCGGCGCGTGCCGGCCAGCGCGCCGCTCTGCACCGACGTGCTCGCGACCGCCGCGAAGAACGTGCTCTTGCCGCTGTTGGGCAAGCCCACCAGCGCGATGCGCAGGCGCCGCTTGCCGCGCAACAGCGGCTCGTGCAGGCGTATCGCGGCGGTGTGAACTGTGGCTGGATTCATCGGTGCCGTGGCTGGGGTATCTGGTCCTGAGCGGTAGTGTCGACGGCGACTGACAGTCGACGGCCGTCTCGATGCATGCGCCGATCGGCGGACAAACACGGGTCCAGTCCGACGGGTCGCCATCGACGCAGCGTCAGCCAACTCAATTCGAATGCAGCTTGACATGCAGCAATAAGTATTTACCCGTATGAACCTACGATGCACCCAGTTCCCGGTGCATCGACTGCACCGGGCTTTGCGGCGATTCAAGGAGCCTTCCATGAAGAAATCAATGCTCGCGCTGGGTGTGGGCCTCGCAGTACTCGCGATGGGAACTGCGACGGCGGCCGACCCGGCAAAGATCGACTGGTCCACGATCAAAGCCGACCTCGGTGCCGTTGTTCTATCCGGGTCAGTCGTCCTACGAATGGCTGCGCAGCGACGCGCACAAGGGCGCCAACAGGAAGGTTGCCAGCGGCCAGGCCTGCGTGTCGTGCCACGACGAGAAGGACGCCGAAAAGGATCTTGGCGACGAGCTGGTCAAGGCCGGCCGGCTCGAGCCCGACGCCCGTCAACGGGAAGAACGGCTTCGTGGACCTGAGTGTGCAGGCTGCCTATGACGCCAAGAATCTCTATCTGCGCTATCAGTGGAAAACCAACAACCCTTATGGCGGGAACGAACACCAGTATCTGCGCTTTGACGGCAAGGAGTGGAAGGTCTGGGGCTTCCCGAAGCTGGACAAGGTGGTGCAGGACGGCAAGCAGCCTGGCGTCTACGAAGACCGCATGTCGATCATGATCGACGACGGCAAGGTGCCCGGCTTTGCGCAGCAGGGTTGCTGGTTGACCTGCCACGACGGCTCCCGCGACATGGTCAATGCGGCCAGCAAGGAAGACGCGGCCGCGAACCCGCTGCTCGCCGCCATCAAGAAGAACGACCTGCGCAAGTACCTGCCGGAGACCCGGACCGACCCGTCGAACTGGAAAACCGGCAAGACGGTGGAAGAAATCGCCAAGCTCAAGGCGGACGGGAGATTCGTCGACCTGATTCAGTGGCGCGCCCACCGCAGCCATGCCGTGGCCATGGCCGACGACGGCTATGTGCTCGAGTACCGCCTTAGCGATGCCGGCAAGGACATGTTCGGCGGCAATGCCGACGCGGCGACCCATGCGCCCAAGTTCATGTGGGACGTCAAGAAGGTGGGCTACAAGTCGATCACGGCAGACCAGTTTCGCAAGGGCGAACACTTCCTGATCCGCGAGCAGAACGCCGTGCCGTTCGATCCGAACGCGGGTTGGAAAGAGGGCGACATGCTCCCCGACTACATCATCAGTCGCGAAGATGCCAAAGGCTCGGCCGCCGACAACAATGCCATCGCGTCCTGGAAGGACGGCATGTGGACCGTGCTGCTGATTCGTCCGCTGGGATTGACCAATGCGGATGACAAGACGCTGAAGGCCGGCGGTGTCTACAACGTGGGCTTTGCCGTGCACGACGACAACATCACCACCCGCGGCCACCACGTCTCGTTCGTGAAGACCTTGGGGCTTGGCGCCAAGGCCGACATCGAGGCCGTGCAACTGCCTTGATGGCCCCGCGGCGCAGCCATGCCCGGTGGCTGCGCCCGCCCTTGCACGTGGCGGATGCCGCGCTGCTTGCGCCGAGCAACTGACAATGCCGTGCCGACGGCGGCCGACCGCCGCCCCGTCGAGACCGCGGCGGGCCTTCAGGCCGCGGCTTCGAGCCCGTTCTCGAAATGCGAGCGCATCAGTCGCGTCGCC
This sequence comes from uncultured beta proteobacterium, assembly GCA_963751775.1. GTDB lineage: Bacteria > Pseudomonadota > Gammaproteobacteria > Burkholderiales > Burkholderiaceae_C > CADEEN01. The sequence goes on along the minus strand of CAVVVW010000013.1, from coordinate 174,502 downwards.
TTGACCGCCTCGCGCGCGTCGAGCGCGGCCATCAGCGCGCGGTGCTCGGCCAGTGAATCGGCCAGCCGGCCCTGCTTGAGCAGCGAGTGGTGGCGGTTGAGCTTCATCACCTTGCGCAGATCGGCCACGATCTGCAGGCGCCAGCGATTGCCGGCGATCTCCAGCAGCGCCATGTGGAACTGCTCGTTGGTGGCGAAGAAGGCGTCGCGCTGGCGCACCTGCTTCTCCAGCCGCGCGTGCAGGGCACGCAGGCTGTCCATCTGCGCATCGCTGGCGTGGCGCGCCACGTCGCCGGCGGCGTCGGACTCGAGCAGCGCCAGCAGGCGGTAGACCTGGGTCACGTCGTCGCGGCTCATCTCGGTGACGTAGGCGCCGCGGCGCACCTTCATCGTCACCAGGCCTTCGGCGGCCAGCACCTTCAGCGCCTCACGCAGCGGCGTGCGGCTGATGCCGAACTCGATGGCCAGCCTTTGTTCGTCGATCCAGGCCCCGGGCTCGAGCTCGCGGGCGAAGATCTGCGAGCGCAGGCGCTCGGCCACGTCCTGGTAGAGGGCGCGCGGCGCAAGCGAGCGGGGCGGGGCCGAGATTGCGGCAGTGGGCACGGCTGAGCAGTGGATCCTTGTAAGGCCGGTGTTGGATTTGAATTCATAATTATGGATAATGCAAGCGCCGAACCCCGACCGGCCGAGGAGACGACGATGCCCGCACGCCCCCCCACGCTGCAAGACTGGCAGCGCGCCGCCGCCAAATCGGCGCCCGGCGGCGATGTCGGCGCGCTGGCCTGGGTCACGCCCGAGGGCCTGACCGTCAAGCCGCTGTACACGGCGGCCGACCTGGCCGGGCTGCCGAACGCCGACACCCTGCCGGGCTTCGCTCCCTACTTGCGCGGGCCGCAGGCCACGATGTATGCGGTGCGGCCGTGGACGGTGCGGCAGTACGCGGGCTTTTCCACCGCCGAGGCCAGCAACGCGTTCTATCGCCAGGCGCTCGCCGGCGGCGGGCAGGGCGTCTCGGTGGCCTTCGACCTGGCCACCCACCGCGGCTACGACAGCGATCACCCGCGCGTGACGGGCGACGTGGGCAAGGCGGGGGTGGCGATCGACTCGGTCGAGGACATGAAGATCCTGTTCGACGGCATCCCGCTCGACAAGGTGTCGGTGTCGATGACGATGAACGGCGCGGTGCTGCCGGTGCTGGCCGGCTACATCGTCGCCGCCGAAGAGCAGGGCGTGGCGCAGGACAAGCTCTCGGGGACGATCCAGAACGACATCCTCAAGGAGTTCATGGTCCGCAACACCTACATCTACCCGCCCGAGCCGTCGATGCGGGTGGTGGCGGACATCATCGCGTACACGGCCGAGAAGATGCCGAAGTTCAACTCGATCTCGATCTCGGGTTACCACATGCAGGAGGCCGGCGCGAACCAGGCGCTGGAGCTGGCCTTCACGCTGGCCGACGGCAAGGAGTACGTGAAGACCGCTATCGCCAAGGGCCTGGACGTGGATGCCTTCGCCGGGCGGCTGTCGTTCTTCTGGGCCATCGGGATGAACTTCTATCTCGAGATCGCCAAGATGCGCGCGGCGCGCCTGCTCTGGTGCCGCATCATGCAGGGCTTTCGATGCCAAGAGCCCGAAGAGCCTGATGCTGCGCACGCATTGCCAGACCTCGGGCTGGAGCCTCACGGAGCAGGACCCGTACAACAACATCGTTCGCACCACGATCGAGGCCATGGCGGCGGTGTTCGGCGGCACGCAGAGCCTGCACACCAACAGCTTCGACGAGGCCATCGCCTTGCCGACCGAGTTCTCGGCCCGCATCGCGCGCAACACGCAGCTGATCCTGCAGGAGGAGACCCACATCCCGCAGGTGGTCGACCCCTGGGCCGGCAGCTACATGATGGAGCGGCTGACGCAGGACATGGCCGACGCGGCGTGGAAGATCATCGAAGAGGTCGACGCCCTGGGCGGCATGACCAAGGCCGTCGACAGCGGCTGGGCCAAGCTCAAGATCGAGGCCAGTGCGGCCGAGAAGCAGGCCCGCATCGATGCCGGCCGCGACGTGATCGTGGGCGTCAACAAGTACCGCAGCAGCGCGCAGGAGGCGATCGAGTTCCGTGACATCGACAACCACGCCGTGCGCGACGGGCAGATCCTGCGCCTGCAGGCCTTGCGCGCGGCGCGCGATGGCGCCAAGGTGCGGGCCGCGCTCGACGCGCTGACGCGCTGTGCCGAGACAGGGCAGGGCAATTTGCTGGCGCTCTGCATCGCCGCGGTGCGGCTGCGGGCTACAGTCGGCGAAGTCAGCGATGCATTGGAAAAGGCCTGGGGGCGCCACCGCGCCGATACGCAAAAGGTGACCGGGGTGTACGCAGCCGCCTACGACAGCGCCGAGGGGTGGGACCAGCTCAAGGCCGAGATCGCGGCCTTCGCCCAGGCGCAGGGCCGCCGGCCGCGCGTGATGATCGCCAAGCTCGGCCAGGACGGGCACGACCGCGGCGCCAAGGTGGTGGCCACCGCGTTCGCCGACCTCGGCTTCGATGTCGACATCGGCCCGCTGTTCCAGACCGCCGAGGAATGCGCGCGCCAGGCGATCGAGAACGACGTGCACGCGGTCGGCGTCTCGACGCTGGCCGCCGGCCACAAGACGCTGGTGCCGGCGATCATCGATGCCCTGAAGGCCCAGGGCGCCGACGAGATCATCGTCTTCGTCGGCGGCGTGGTCCCGCGCCAGGATTACGAGTTCCTGTACCAGGCCGGCGTCAAGGGCATCTACGGCCCGGGCACGCCGATCCCGGCCAGCGCGAAGGACGTGCTGGAGCAGATCAAGAAGGCGGTCGGCGCGTGAATGCGATGCCTGGCGTCGCGGCAGTGCTCGGCGGCGACCGCCGTGCACTGGCCAAGGCCATCACGCTGATCGAGTCGACGCGTGCCGACCATCGTGCGCAGGCCGACGCGCTGCTCGACGCACTGCTGCCGTCGAGCGGCAAATCGCTGCGGCTGGGCATCTCCGGCGCGCCCGGCGTCGGCAAGAGCACCTTCATCGAGGCGCTGGGCCTGTTCCTGATCGGGCGCGGCCACCGCGTCGCCGTGCTGGCGGTCGACCCTTCGTCGAGCGTCTCCGGCGGCTCGATCCTCGGCGACAAGACGCGCATGGAGCGGCTGTCGCAGCAGCCGGCGGCTTTCATCCGCCCGAGCCCGACCTCGGGTGCGCTCGGCGGCGTGGCCGAGCACACCCGCGAGGCGCTGCTGGTGTGCGAGGCGGCGGGCTTCGACGTCGTGATCGTCGAGACCGTCGGCGTCGGCCAGAGCGAGACCACGGTCGCCGGCATGACCGACCTGTTCGTGCTGCTGCAACTGCCCAACGCGGGCGACGACCTGCAGGCCATCAAGCGCGGCGTGATGGAGCTGGCCGACATCGTGGCCATCAACAAGGCCGACCTCGACGACGCCGCCGCCACGCGCGCGATGGCGCAGATCACGAGCGCCGTGCGCGTCTTCGGCCTGCACGGCAGGCCGGACGCTGCGCCGGTGCAGGTGCTCAAGCTCAGCGCATTGAAGGCGCTGGGTATCGACGCGTTCTGGCACGCGGTCGAGGCCGAGGCCGCGCGCCGCCGCGCCAGCGGCAGCTTCGAGGCCCGCCGCCAGGCGCAGCGCCAAGCCTGGCTGTGGGACATCGTGCACGCAAGGCTGCGCGCCGACTTCGAGCAAAACCATGCCGTGCGCGAGGCACTGCCGCGCGTGCTGGCCCAGGTCGATGCGGCGCGCACGGCACCCACGGTGGCTGCTCGTGCGCTGCTCGACCTGTTCGAGAAGAACTGACAAGGAGACGACCGCCCATGCACGACATCATCGAAAAGCTGGAGAACAAGCGCGCCGCCGCACGCCTGGGCGGCGGTCAGAAGCGCATCGACGCGCAGCACGGCAAAGGCAAGCTGACGGCGCGCGAGCGCCTCGAACTGCTGCTCGACGAAGGCACCTTCGAGGAATGGGACATGTTCGTCGAGCACCGCTGCGCCGACTTCGGCATGCAGGACAACAAGGTGCCGGGCGACGGTGTCGTGACCGGCTACGGCATGATCAATGGCCGCCTGGTGTTCGTCTTCAGCCAGGACTTCACCGTCTTCGGCGGCGCGCTGTCGGAAGCGCACGCCGAGAAGATCTGCAAGGTGATGGACCAGGCGATGAAGGTCGGCGCGCCGGTGATCGGCCTCAACGATTCGGGTGGCGCGCGCATCCAGGAAGGCGTCGCCTCGCTCGGCGGTTATGCCGACGTGTTCCAGCGCAACGTGATGGCCAGCGGCGTGATTCCGCAGATCAGCCTGATCATGGGCCCGTGCGCGGGTGGCGCGGTGTACTCGCCCGCGATGACCGACTTCATCTTCATGGTCAAGGACAGCTCCTACATGTTCGTCACCGGCCCCGAGGTCGTGAAGACGGTGACGCACGAGGAGGTGACGGCCGAGGAACTCGGCGGTGCGACGGCGCACACGGCGCGCAGCGGCGTGGCCGACCTGGCTTTCGACAACGACGTCGAGGCGCTGCTGATGCTGCGCCGCTTCTACAACTACCTGCCGCTGAACAACCGCGAGAAGTCGCCGTTGCGACTGGGGGGCACCGTGGTCGCCGACCCGGCCGAACGGCTCGACCACTCGCTCGACACGCTGGTGCCGGACAACCCGAACAAGCCGTACGACATGAAGGAGCTGATCGTCAAGGTGCTCGACGACGGCGACTTCTTCGAGCTGCAGCCCGACTACGCGAAGAACATCGTCGTCGGCTTCGGCCGCATGGAAGGCACGACCGTCGGCATCGTCGCCAACAACCCGCAGGTGTTGGCCGGCTGCCTGGACATCAAGAGCAGCATCAAGGCGGCGCGCTTCGTGCGCTTTTGCGACGCCTTCAACATCCCGGTGATCACCTTCGTCGACGTGCCGGGCTTCATGCCGGGCACCGGCCAGGAGTACGGCGGCATCATCAAGCATGGCGCCAAGCTGCTCTACGCCTATGCCGAGTGCACGGTGCCCAAGGTGACGGTGATCACGCGCAAGGCCTATGGCGGCGCCTACGACGTGATGAGCTCCAAGCACCTGCGCGGCGACGTCAACTTCGCCTGGCCGAATGCCGAGATCGCGGTGATGGGGGCCAAGGGCGCGGTCGAGATCATCTTCCGCGAGGACAAGGGCGACCCGGACAAGCTGGCCGCGCGCGAGGCGGAATACAAGGCCCGCTTCGCCAACCCCTTCGTCGCCGGCAGCCGCGGCTTCATCGACGACGTGATCCAGCCGCACGAGACCCGAAAGCGCATCTGCCGCTCGCTGGCCATGCTGCGCGACAAGAAGCTCGACAACCCGTGGCGCAAGCACGGCAACATTCCGTTATGACCCACCCCCGAAGCGCCTTCGGCGCTCCCCCTCAAGGGGGCGGCGCCAGCGGCCCGGCGAAGCCGGATCCGCGGCCCCTGCTGGACGGTATGCACCTGGAGCGCTTCGGGCTGGAACTGACATGTTCACAAAGATTCTGATCGCCAACCGCGGCGAGATCGCGTGCCGGATCATCAAGACCGCGCGCAAGATGGGCATCCAGACGGTGGCCGTCTACTCTGAAGCCGACCGCGACGCGCGCCATGTCGCGCTGGCCGACCAGGCCGTGCTGCTGGGCCCGGCGCCCAGCCGCGAGAGCTACCTCGTTGCCGACAAGATCATCGCGGCAGCCAAGCAGACTGGTGCGCAGGCGATCCACCCGGGCTACGGCTTCCTGTCCGAGAACGAAGGCTTCGCGCGCCGGGTCGAGGAAGAGGGGCTGGTCTTCATCGGCCCGAAGCATTACTCGATCGCCGCGATGGGCGACAAGATCGCGTCGAAGAAGCTGGCGCTCGAGGCCAAGGTCAACACCATCCCGGGCTGGAACGAGGCCATCGAGACGCCCGAGCGCGCGGTCGAGATCGCGCGCGACATCGGCTACCCGGTGATGATCAAGGCCAGCGCGGGCGGCGGCGGCAAGGGCCTGCGCGTGGCCTACAACGACAAGGAGGCCTTCGAGGGCTTCGGCGCCTGCCGCAACGAGGCCCGCAACAGCTTCGGCGACGACCGCGTGTTCATCGAGAAGTTCGTCGAGCATCCGCGCCACATCGAGATCCAGGTGCTCGGCGACGCGCACGGCAACGTGGTCTACCTCAACGAGCGCGAATGCTCGATCCAGCGCCGCCACCAGAAGGTGATCGAGGAGGCGCCGTCGCCCTTCATCAGCGACGCCACGCGCAAGGCGATGGGCGCGCAGGCGGTGCAGCTGGCCAAGGCGGTGAAGTACCAGTCGGCCGGCACGGTCGAGTTCGTGGTCGGCAAGGACCAGAGCTTCTACTTCCTCGAGATGAATACGCGGCTGCAGGTCGAGCACCCGGTCACCGAGTGCATCACCGGGCTCGATCTGGTCGAGCAGATGATCCGCGTCGCCGCCGGCGAGAAGCTCGCCTTCGCGCAGGCCGACGTGCAGCGCCGCGGCTGGGCCATCGAGTGCCGCATCAATGCGGAAGACCCGTTCCGCAATTTCCTGCCGTCCATCGGCCGCCTGGTGCGTTACCAGCCGCCGCCGCAGACCATGGAGTCGGCGGCACCGGTGCCCGAAGGCGGCGGCGTGCGCGTGGACACCGGCGTCTACGAAGGCGGCGAGATCCCGATGTACTACGACTCGATGATCGCCAAGCTGATCGTGCACGGCTTCGACCGCGACGACGCGATCGCCAAGATGCGCGAGGCGCTGAATGCCTTCGTGATCCGCGGCATCAGCAGCAACATCCCGTTCCAGTCGGCGTTGCTGGCGCACCCGAAGTTCGTCGCCGGCGACTTCAACACCGGCTTCATCGCCGAGCACTACGGCCATGGCTTTCGCGCCGAGGACGTGCCGCACGAGGACCCCGACTTCCTGGTCGCGCTGGCGGCGGCCGTGCATCGCAACTACCGCCAGCGCGCGGCCCGCATCAGCGGCCAGTTGCCGGGGCACAGCCTGCGCGTGGGCAGCGAATTCGTCGTCGTCGTCAAGGGCGAGGGGGGCAAGCATGTGCACCGGCCGGTGCAGGTGCATGCCGACACGATGATGCGGGTGACGGTCGGCGAGCGGCAGTACGCCATCGCCAACGACTGGACCTTCCGCGACATCCGCGCCAGCGGCAGCTGCAACGGCAAACCGTTCACGGCGCAGGTCGAGCGCCATGGACTTTGGCTGCGGGTGGTGCACAACGGCATGCTCGTCGACGCGCTGGTGCTGCCGCCGCGCGCGGCCGACCTGTTGCGCGTGATGCCCTTCAAGGCGCCGGCCGACATGAGCCAGATTCCTGCTCTCGCCGATGCCCGGCCTGCTGGCCGACGTCAGCGTCAAGCCAGGGCAGAAGGTGCTCGCCGGCGAGCGGCTGGCCGTGATCGAGGCGATGAAGATGGAGAACATCCTGACCGCGGCGACGGATGGCACCGTGGCCGAACTGCTGGCCAAGAAGGGCGACAGCCTGGCGGTCGATCAACCGATCCTGAGCTTTGCGTGACGTGATGGACAGCAAACCCTTCAAGATCCTCGGCATCCAGCAGATCGCGATCGGCGGGCCCGACAAGCAGCGACTGAAGTCGCTGTGGGTCGACGTGCTCGGCCTGACCGTGAAGAGCCACTTTGTCTCCGAGCGCGAAAACGTCGACGAGGACATCTGTGCCCTGGGCGAGGGCGTGCACGCGGTCGAGATCGACCTGATGCAGCCGATCGACGCGACCAAGAAGCCGGCCGTGCACGGCACGCCGCTGAACCATGTCGGGCTGTGGGTCGACGACCTGCCCGCCGCGGTCACGTGGATGGCGGCGCACGGCGTGCGCTTCGCGCCCGGCGGCATCCGCAAGGGCGCGGCGGGCCACGACATCTGCTTCATTCACCCCAAGGGCGACGACGAGTTCCCGCTCGGCGGTGAAGGGGTCTTGATCGAACTCGTGCAGGCCCCCAGCGAGGTCGTCGCCGCCTTGGGTTGAAGGCTCAGAAGCTGCCGGGGTAGACGAGGATGCGGCCGGCGAGCGTTTCTGCGACGTACAGATTGCCCTGGCTGTCGAAGACCGGGTCGCGCGGCTCGTCGAGGTTGGTCGCGAAGTCGCTGCGTTTGCCGTCCGCGGAAATTCGTGAGACTCTGCCGAGCCTGCGGCTGGGCCACGTAGACGTCGCCGGAGCGGCCGATGGCAATGCCCACTGGGCCGGCGACGTCGGCAAGGGTCAACGACATTGCCCGCCGCCCACTTGACGACCCGATTGCCGCGCCAGTCGTTGATGTAGGTCTGTCCGGCGGCGCCGAATGCCAGCCCGTGGGGGCCTTTCAGTTCGGCGACCACCCGCGAACGCCCCTGTGGCGAGAACGCCCGCACCTTGCCGCTGAGCTCGCAGACCCACAGCTCGCCGCCTGGACCGAAGTCGAGGTCGACCGGCGAGTCGAGGTCGGCGATGAAGGTGCTTACCGTGCCCGCGCGGTCGATTTTCGCGACCCGGTCGGCGCCGGTTTCGGCGACGTACAGGTTGCCCGCCGGGTCCAGCGCCAGGTCATGCGGACTGCGCAAGCCCCTGGGCGATGCGCGTGACCCGGCCATCGGCGTCGATGCGGGCAACGGCGCCACCGTGTTGCTCGGCGACGTACATCGTTCCATCGGCCGCGAACAGCAGCCCGCGTGGCTGATCCAGCTGGCTGGCAAAGACACGGTATGGCGTCGGCGCCTTTGCCTGCACCGCCGGGGCGTCGCGCTGGGTGCAGGCGATGAATGGCAGGCATGCCAACGCAGTCAAGGCCGCGACCGCGCTGAAAGAACCCCGGGGTGCGTGCGTCGACCACATCGGTGTCTCCTGCGAAAGCAGGCTTGCGATTGGGCCGCAAGGCCCCTGCCGTCGTCAAGTCGGAGTCGGCACCGGCGTGGTACAGCCGAGCGAGCCCGTGCGCCGACGACGCACTCGCCGGGGCGCAGCGCGGTCGCGCGGGTGAACCCGCAGCCAGCCCGTGCGGATTGATCTCATCGTGATTGCGCGCGCCCGCGGCCTTGCCCGGGGTGCGATCGCGCTTAGACTGTGCGGCCGATCCAGGCAGGCTGCCAGCCCCCGTCCCGTCTCAATGAGCATTGACGTCATCCTCGAAACGCGCCGCCTGAGCAAGGAGTTCAAGGGCTTCGTCGCTGTCGATCAGGTCGACCTGCAGGTGCGGCGCGGCACGATCCATGCGCTGATCGGCCCCAACGGCGCGGGCAAGACGACCTGCTTCAACCTGTTGACGAAGTTCCTGACCCCGACCGCCGGGCAGATCCTGTTCAACGGCACCGACATCACGGCCGAGGCGCCGGCCCGCATCGCGCGCCGCGGCATCGTGCGCTCGTTTCAGATCTCGGCCGTCTTTCCACACCTGTCGGTGCTGGAGAACGTGCGCGTCGCGCTGCAGAGAAAGCTCGGCACCTCGTTCCACTTCTGGCGCTCCGAGGCCAGCCTGCAGCCGCTCGACGAGCGGGTGCACGAGTTGCTGCGCGAAGTCGACCTCGACAACTACGCCGACACGCCCACCGTGGAGTTGAGTTACGGCCGCAAGCGCGCGCTGGAGATCGCGACCACGCTGGCGATGGACCCCGAATTGATGCTGCTCGACGAGCCGACCCAGGGCATGGGGCTGGAAGACGTCGACCGCATCCGTCAGTTGATCAAGAAGGTGGCGGCCAAGCGCACGGTGCTGATGGTCGAGCACAACATGAGCGTGGTGGCCAGCATCGCCGACACGATCACCGTGCTGCAGCGTGGCGCCACCCTGGCCGAGGGGCCGTACGCGGTGGTGTCGAAGAACCCGGCCGTGATCGAGGCCTACATGGGCAGCGCGGACGCCGAACTCAAGGGGCCGCATTGATGGCGCCGCGATGCTTCGAAGTCAAGGACCTGCACGCCTGGTACGGCGAGTCGCATGTGCTGCACGGCGTCAACTTCGATGTGCAGGAGGGCGAGGTGGTGACGTTGCTCGGCCGCAATGGCGCCGGCCGCACCAGCACGCTGCGCGCGATCATGGGCCTGACCGGCAGCCGCAAGGGCTCGGTCCGTGTGCGCGGCAACGAGACCATCGGCATGGCCACGCACGGCATTGCGCGGCTGGGCATCGGCTACTGCCCCGAGGAGCGCGGCATCTTCTCCAGCCTGTCGGCCGAGGAGAACCTGCTGTTGCCGCCCGAGCTGGCCAAGGGCGGCATGAGCGTCGAGCAGATCTACGCCATGTTCCCGAACCTGCGCGAGCGTGCGGCCAGCCAGGGTACGCGGCTGTCGGGCGGCGAGCAGCAGATGCTGGCGGTGGCGCGCATCCTGCGCACCGGTGCGCGGCTGCTGCTGCTCGACGAGATCTCCGAGGGTCTGGCGCCGGTGATCGTGCACAAGCTGGCCGAGATGGTGCTGGCGCTGCGCCAGCAGGGCTACACGGTCGTCATGGTCGAACAGAACTTCCGCTTTGCCGCGCCGCTGGCCGACCGCTTCTTCGTCATGGAGCACGGCCGCGTGCTGCAGGAATTCACACAAGCACAGCTGCCCGCCAATATCGAGCGGCTGCACGAGTATCTGGGCGTCTGAACGCGCCCCAGGTTGTCCCGTCTCAATCCACCCATCCAACCACGGAGAGTCCGACATGAAACTGAAGAAACTCACTGCCGCATGCAGCCTGGCCTGCGCCACGCTGCTCGGCGCCACGGCGCCCGCACAGGCGCAGATTTCGGGTGACGTGATCCGCATCGGCATCATCACCGACATGTCCAGCGTCTACGCCGACCTGGATGGCCAGGGCGGCGTCGAGGCCATCAAGATGGCGATCGCCGATGCCGGCGGCAGCGTCGCGGGCAAGAAGGTCGAGGTGCTGTTCGCCGACCACCAGAACAAGGCCGACATCGCCGCGGCCAAGGCCCGCGAGTGGTTCGACACCCAGGGCCTGGACATGCTGGTCGGCGGCACCAACTCGGGCACCGCGCTGGCGATGGCCAAGGTGGCGGCCGAGAAGAAGAAGCCGTTCATCGTCGTCGGCGCCGCATCGTCGGCGCTGACCAACGAGCAGTGCACGCCGTACACGGTGCACTGGGCCTACGACACGGTGGCGCTGGCCAAAGGCACCGGCAATGCGGTGGTCAAGGCCGGCGGCAAGAGCTGGTATTTCCTGACTGCCGACTACGCCTTCGGCGCGGCGCTGCAGAACGACACCTCCACCGTCGTCAAGGCGGCTGGTGGCACCGTCGTCGGTTCGGTCAAGGTGCCGCTCAACGCCAGCGACTTCTCCTCGTTCCTGCTGCAGGCGCAATCGAGCAAGGCGCAGATCCTGGGTCTGGCCAATGCCGGCGGCGACACCATCAATTCGATCAAGGCGGCCAACGAGTTCGGCGTCACCAAGACGATGAAGCTGGCCGGCCTGCTGGTCTTCATCAACGACATCCACTCGCTGGGCCTGAAGACCACGCAGGGCATGTACCTGACCGACAGCTGGTACTGGAATCAGAACGCCGAGACGCGGGCCTGGGCGCGCCGCTTCTTCGAGAAGATGAAGCGCATGCCGTCGTCGCTGCAGGCCGCCGACTACTCGGCGGCTTCGCAGTACCTGGCGGCCGTCAAGGCCACCGGCAGCGACGATGCCGACAAGGTGCTGGCGCAGATGAAGAAGACCAAGATCAACGACGTCTTCGCCAAGGGCGGCTTCATCCGCGACGACGGCCGCATGGTGCACGACATGTACCTGATGCAGGTGAAGACGCCTGAGCAGTCGACCGAGCCCTGGGATTACTACAAGGTCATCGAGACGTTCAAGGGCGAAGCGGCATGGCAGACCAAGGCCGACAGCAAGTGCGCGCTCTGGAAGTGATGTCCCGCTGAGGCGCGCGACGTGGAGATATTCGGCATTCCCCTGCAGGCTTTTCTGGGCCAGCTCATGCTGGGCCTGGTCAATGGGTCGTTCTACGCCATGCTCAGCCTCGGCCTGGCCGTGATCTTCGGCCTGTTGGGAATCGTCAATTTCGCCCACGGCGCGCTGTACATGATCGGGGCCTACGTGGCCTGGCTGAGCCTGGAGAAATTCGGGCTCAACTACTGGGCGGCGCTGTTGCTCGCGCCGCTGGTGGTGGGTGCGATGGGCGCGGCCATCGAGCGCACGCTGCTCAAGCCGCTGTACCGCGTCGACCCGATCTACAGCCTGCTGCTGACCTTCGGCCTGGCGCTGATCGCCGAAGGCGTGTTCCGCGACCAGTTCGGCGTCTCCGGCCAGCAGTACCCGGTGCCCGAGTTGCTGCAGGGCGCGACCAACCTCGGCTTCATGGTGCTGCCGAATTACCGCGCCTGGGTCGTGTTCGCGTCGCTCGGCGTCTGTCTGGCGACCTGGTTCGTGATCGAGAAGACCCGCCTGGGCGCCACCCTGCGCGCCGGTACCGAGAACCCGGCCCTGGTGCAGGCCTTCGGCATCAACGTGCCGTTGATGGTCACGCTGACCTATGCCGGCGGCGCGGCGCTGGCCGCGATCGCGGGCGTGCTGGCTGCGCCGGTGATCCAGATCACGCCGCTGATGGGCAGCAACCTGATCATCGTGGTCTTCGCGGTGGTGGTGATCGGCGGCATGGGCTCGATCCTGGGCTCGATCCTGACCGGCGTGATGCTCGGCCTCGTCGAGGGCCTGACCAAGGTGTTCTATCCCGAGGCCTCGAACATCGTCGTCTTCGTCATCATGGCCATCGTGTTGATGGTCCGGCCGGCCGGCCTGTTCGGCAAGGAAAAATGAACCACCCCCGTAGCGGCTTCGCCGCTCCCCCTTGGGCCGGAACGGGCCACCTTGTGGCCCGTGGCACCGCTGGCGGACCGGCAAAGCCGGATCCGCGGCGGTTGCTTGGAAACGCGCTGCTTCATGCATCGAGCGTGGCGTCTGGCGCCATGGAAAACTGAAATGATCGTGTCAAACGTTGCATCAGCACGCTGGGCCTGGGGCGCGGGGCTGGCCTTCCTGCTGGTCGCGCCGTTCATCGGCGTCTACCCCGTGTTCCTGATGACGGCGCTGTGTTTCGCGATCTTCGCCTGCGCCTTCAACCTGCTGCTCGGCTACACCGGGCTGCTGTCGTTCGGCCACGCCGCGTTCATGGGCTCGGCGGCCTATGCCACCGGCTGGCTGGTGCGCAGTGCCGGCTGGTCGCCCGAACTCGGTTTGCTCGCCGGCATGCTGATCGCCGGCGCCTTGGGTCTGGTCGTCGGCTTGATCGCGATCCGTCGCCAGGGCATCTACTTCGCGATGGTCACGCTGGCGATGGCGCAGATGATCTACTTCGTCTGCCTGCAGGTGCCGTTCACCGGCGGCGAGGACGGCCTGCAGGGCGTGCCGCGCGGCAGCCTGTTCGGCCTGCTGCCGCTGGCCAGCGACCTGACGCTGTACTACGTCGTGCTGGCGATCTTCGTCGCCGTGTTCGCGGCCATCATCCGCATCGTGCATTCGCCGTACGGCCAGGTCCTCAAGGCGATCCGCGAGAACGAGCCGCGGGCGATCTCGCTGGGCTACGACGTCGACCGCTACAAGCTGTTGGCCTTCGTGCTGTCGACGGCCATCGCCGGGCTGGCCGGCGCGCTGAAGACACTGGTGCTGGGCTTTGCCACCCTGTCCGACGTGCACTGGTCGCTGTCCGGTGAGGTCGTGTTGATGACGCTGCTCGGCGGCATGGGCACCTTTGCCGGGCCCGTGATCGGGGCCATGACGATCATCGGCCTGCAGAACTTCCTCGCCGACCGGGTGGGTTCGTGGGTCACGGTGATCATCGGTGCGATCTTCGTCGTCTGCGTGCTGGCCTTCCGACGCGGCATCGTCGGCGAATTGCTGGCCTGGCAACAGCGGCGGCGCCAGCGCTGAGCCATCAATCCCCGGCGCCGGGCAGGGGGCGCGCGCTTTCCGCGACAATCCGGGCTGGACTTGCCAGCCGAAGCGATGACCGCACGCACCCTTTACGACAAGCTGTGGGACGAACACGCCGTCTACACCGAAGACGACGGCACGACCGTGCTCTACATCGACCGCCACCTGGTGCACGAGGTGACCAGCCCGCAGGCCTTCGAGGGCCTGCGCCTGGCCGGGCGCAAGGTCTGGCGCCAGAGTTCGATCGTCGCCACCGCCGACCACAACACGCCGACCAACCACTGGGAAGACGGCTACGACGGCATCACCGACCCGATCAGCCGCCAGCAGGTGGTCACGCTCGACGCCAACATCAAGGCCTTCGGCGCGGCGGCGTACTTCCCGTTTCTCGACAAGCGCCAGGGCATCGTGCACGTGATCGGCCCCGAGCAGGGCGCCACGCTGCCCGGCATGACCGTCGTCTGCGGCGACAGCCACACCAGCACGCATGGCGCGTTCGGTGCGCTGGCGCATGGCATCGGCACCAGCGAGGTCGAGCATGTGATGGCGACGCAGACCCTGCTCGCCAAGAAGGCGAAGAACCTGCTGATCAAGGTCGAAGGCGCGTTGCCGCGCGGCTGCACGGCGAAGGACATCGTGCTGGCCATCATCGGCAAGATCGGCACCGCCGGCGGCAGCGGCAGCACGATCGAGTTCGGCGGCAGCGCGATCCGCGCCCTCAGCATGGAAGGGCGCATGACGGTCTGCAACATGGCGATCGAGGCCGGTGCACGTGCCGGGCTGGTGGCCGTCGACGAGAAGACGATCCAGTACGTGCAAGGGCGGCCGTTTGCGCCCAGCGGCGTCGAATTGCAGCATGCCATCGCAATACTGGCGCACGCTGCAATCGGACGCCGATGCCAAGTGGGACCGCGTCGTCGAACTCGACGCCAGCGCCCTCAGGCCGCAGGTCACCTGGGGCACCAGCCCCGAGATGGTGGTGGCGGTCGACGGCCGCGTGCCCGACCCCGAGCGCGAGAAGGACGCCGGCCGCCGCGAGGGCATCGAACGCGCACTGGCCTACATGGGCCTGGAGCCGAACAAGGCCATCACCGACATCCGCATCGACAAGGTCTTCATCGGCTCGTGCACCAACAGCCGCATCGAAGACCTGCGCGAAGCGGCCGCCGTGGTCAAGCGGCTGGGCCGGCGCGTGGCCGGCAACGTGCGCCTGGCGCTGGTGGTGCCGGGTTCGGGCCTGGTCAAGGCGCAGGCCGAGCGCGAGGGCCTGCACGAGGTGTTCAAGGCGGCCGGTTTCGACTGGCGCGAGCCGGGCTGCTCGATGTGCCTGGCGATGAACGCCGACCGGCTCGAGCCCGGCGAGCGCTGCGCCTCGACCAGCAACCGCAATTTCGAGGGCCGCCAGGGTGCGGGTGGCCGCACCCATCTGGTCAGCCCGGCAATGGCCGCGGCGGCGGCCATCGAGGGACATTTCGTCGACGTGCGCCGAATTTCTTGAGGCAACGCAGGAGAGACCGATGAACAAGCTGTTAGCGGGATTGGTGACCGGCGTGCTGCTGCTGCTGGTGGGCTGCAACACCTTCGAGGGTTTGGGCAAGGACATCACCAAGGCCGGCGAATCGATCGAGAACGCCTCGAAGAAGAAGTGAGCTGACGTGCAAGCTTTCACCGTCCACAAGGGGCTGGTCGCGCCGCTGAATCGGGCCAACGTCGACACCGACGCGATCATCCCGAAGCAGTTCCTGAAGTCGATCAAGCGTTCGGGCTTCGGCCCCAACCTGTTCGACGAATGGCGCTACCTCGACCGTGGCGAGCCGGGCCAGGACCCGGCCACGCGCAAGGCCAACCCCGACTTCGTGCTCAATCAGGCCCGCTATCGGGGTGCTTCGGTGCTGGTCGCGGCGAAGAACTTCGGCTGCGGCTCGAGCCGCGAGCACGCACCGTGGGCCCTCGACCAGTACGGCTTTCGCGCCCTGATCGCACCGAGTTTTGCCGACATCTTCTTCAACAACTGCTTCAAGAACGGCCTGCTGCCGATCGTGCTGCCCGAGCACGAGGTGGCGCGCCTGTTCGACGAGGTGGCCGCATTCCCGGGCTACGCGCTGACGATCGACCTGCCGCGCCAGGTGGTGATCAAGCCCGACGGGCTCGAGCTGCCGTTCGAAGTCCAGGCCTTTCGCAAGCAATGCCTGCTCAACGGCTGGGACGACATCGGCCTGACGCTGCGCCACGCCGACAAGATCCGGGCCTTCGAAACCGAGCGCCTGGCGCGCATGCCGTGGCTGGACCATCGGCCGCTCTGAGGCTGCATGCAACAAGTTGCGCGGCCCCGCTGAATCAATGGAAGACAAGCCATGAAGATTGCTGTATTGCCGGGCGACGGCATCGGCACCGAAATCGTCGCCGAGGCGGTCAAGGTGCTGCGCGCGCTCGAGCTACCCGTTCGAACTCGAGACGGCCCTGGTCGGCGGCGCGGCCTACGAGGCGCATGGCCATCCGCTGCCCGAGGCGACGCTGGCGTTGGCCAGAGCCGCCGATGCCGTGCTGTTCGGCGCCGTCGGTGATTGGAAGTACGACAAGCTCGAACGTGCCTTGCGCCCCGAGCAGGCGATCCTCGGGCTGCGCAAGCACCTCGGCCTGTTCGCCAACTTCCGGCCCGCGATCTGCTACGAGCAGCTGACCGCACGCATCCAGCCTGAAGCCCGAGCTGGTCGCGGGGCTCGACATCCTGATCATTCGCGAGCTGACCGGCGACATCTACTTCGGCCAGCCGCGTGGCCGCCGCACTGCCGTCGACGGCCACTTCCCCGGTGCCGAGGAAGCCTTCGACACCATGCGCTACAGCAGGCCCGAGATCGAACGCATCGCCCATGTCGCGTTCCAGGCGGCCCGCAAGCGTGGCAAGAAGGTGACCAGCGTCGACAAGGCCAACGTGCTCGAGACGTTCCAGTTCTGGAAGGACGTGGTCACCGAGGTGCATGCCGTCGTACCCCGACGTGAAGCTCGATCACATGTACGTCGACAACGCCGCGATGCAGCTGGTCAAGGCGCCGAAGGCCTTCGACGTGGTCGTCACCGGCAACATGTTCGGCGACATCCTGTCCGATGCGGCGGCGATGCTGACCGGCTCGATCGGCATGTTGCCCTCGGCCTCGCTGGACAAGGACAACAAGGGCCTGTACGAGCCCAGCCACGGCAGTGCGCCCGACATCGCCGGCCGCGGCATCGCCAATCCGCTGGCTACAATCCTGTCCGCCGCCATGATGCTTCGCTATTCGCTCGCCCAGCCCACTGCCGCCGACCGCATCGAGTCGGCGGTGAAGGCCGTGCTGTCGGCCGGCCTGCGCACGGCCGACATCTGGAGCGAAGGAACGAACAAGGTCGGCACGGTCGGGATGGGCGATGCGGTGGTCGCGGCCCTGACCGGCAAAACCATTACCACCAAGAGCTAGCTGGCTCTCGGATCGTCTCGCCCCACTCTGGACCCCGGCGATGCGAACCGGGACAAGGCGGGGTCCGGATCGACGAACAAGGTAGAACTGAAATGGCACTCGTTGGATTGGTCGGCTGGCGCGGCATGGTCGGCTCCGTGTTGCTGCAGCGCATGCAGGCGGAGGGCGACTTTGCGCTCATCGAGCCGGTGTTCTTCTCGACCTCGAACGCCGGCAGCAGCGCGCCGTCGATGGCGAAGAACGAAACCAAGCTGCGCGACGCATTCGATGTCGGCGCGCTCAAGCGCTGCGACATCATCATCAGCGCGCAGGGCGGCGACTACACCGACGCAATCGTGCCCAAACTGCGCGCCGCCGGCTGGGGCGGGCACTGGATCGACGCCGCGTCGGCCCTGCGCATGGCCGACGACGCGGTCATCATTCTCGACCCGGTCAATCTGCCGGTGATCAAGAAGGCGCTCGCCAACGGCGGGCGCCACTGGATCGGTGGCAACTGCACGGTCAGCTGCATGCTGATGGGCGTTGGCGCGCTGTACAAGGCCGGCCTCGTCGAGTGGATGACGCACGCAGACCTACCAGGCCGCGTCGGGCGGTGGCGCGCAGCACATGCGCGAGCTGCTGACGCAGTACGGCATGCTGCACGACTGCGTTCGCGAGCTGCTGGCCGACCCGCACAGTGCCATTCTCGACATCGATCGCCGCGTGATCGCCAGGCAGCGCTCGATGGGCCCGCAAGAGACAGCCAATTTCGGCGTGCCCCTGGGCGGTTCGCTGATCCCGTGGATCGACAAGGACCTCGGCAACGGCATGTCCAGGGAAGAGTGGAAGGGCATGGCCGAGACCAACAAGATCCTCGGCAACGCGGTGGCGGTCCCGGTCGATGGTTTTTGCGTGCGTGTGGGCGCGATGCGCTGCCACAGCCAGGCGCTGACCTTCAAGTTGAAGAAGGACGTACCGCTGGCCGACATCGAAGCCCTGATCGCCGCCGACAATGCCTGGGTCAAGGTGGTGCCCAACACATCCGCGGCCACGGTGCGCGAACTCACGCCGGTGGCGGTCACCGGCACGATGACGATCCCCGTCGGACGGCTGCGCAAGCTGGCGATGGGCCCCGAATACCTCGGCGCCTTCACCATCGGCGACCAGCTGTTGTGGGGCGCTGCCGAGCCGCTGCGGCGAATGCTGAGGATCCTGCTCGATGCCTGAGCCGCGGCGACCCGCGTTGCCACATGACAACAAGTTCACGACTACACCCGGTGACATGGGGTTTCGGGTGAGGTCACACTTTGCATGAGCTTGTCACCCTATATGCTTGATGCTATTGTGATTTCGACACATTTCCTTCGCTCGCTGGCGGCCTGAAAACCGGCCGGCTGGCACTGCGTGAAACATCAGTTTCGCGGCGGACCATCATCGATGTCCGCCGCGGGTCATTGGGAGACGCCTTGAACCACAAGCCTTCGACTCACCCCGTACACCGTACCGGCTTCGCGCTGCGTGCGGTCGCTGTCGCCGCACTGGCTGTCGCCTGCTCGGGCAGTTGGGCACTCGGCTTGGGCCGCATGGCGGTGCAGTCGGCGCTGGGCGAAAACCTGCGTGCCGAAATCGATGTCACCAACATCACGCCCGAGGAAGCTGCGTCGCTGCGCGTGCGCGTGGCGCCGCCCGAGGCCTACCGCGCCGCAGGCGTGGACTACGGCGCCGTCCTGCCGGGCACGGTGATCACGCTGGCCAACCGCGCCGACGGCCGCCCGTACCTGCGCGTGTCCAGCGACCGCGTCGTGCAGGAGCCCTTTGTCGACGTGATCCTGGAGTTGACCTGGGCCAGTGGCCGCCTGGTGCGCGAGTACACGATGCTGCTCGATCCGCCGTCGACGCGGACCGCCGTGACCCCGGCACCCGCGCCCGCGTCGCCGGTGATCTCGGCTGCCCCGGCGCCTGCGCCGTCAACTGCCACCGCGCCGAGGCCGGCGCCCGAGCAGGCGCCGCGCGCCGCCAGCCCTGCAGCACCCGCAGCCCGCACCGCGCACGGCGGCGGTGCCTGCCGCGCCAAGGCCATCGGCCCCGGCCGCGGTGACTGGCGACGAATACCGCGTGAACGAAGGCGATACGCTGTCACGCATCGCTGCGCGCACGCAGCGTACGGGTGCTTCGCTCGATCAGATGCTCGTCGCGCTGTGGCGCAGCAACTCGCAGGCGTTCATCGACAACAACATGAATCGGCTGAAGGCGGGCGCGGTGCTGACCGTGCCGTCCGCCGCCGCGGCCAAGGAAACCGACGCCGCCGAGGCCAAGCAGTTGATCCAGGCGCAGAGCGCCGATTTCGCGGCCTACCGCCAGCGCCTGGCCAGCGGTGCGCCGGCTGTCAAGACCAGCGAACCTGCGCGGCAGGCGACCGGCAAGGTCCAGGCCAAGGTCGACGACAAGAAGGCACCGACTGCGGCCAGCCCGGACCGGCTCACCCTGTCGCAGGGTGGCGTGAAGGCTGGCGCCGAAGCCAGCAAGGCCTCCAAGGAAGCCGAAACGAAGGAGCAGTCCGCGCGCGTGGCCGAGTTGGCGCGCAACGTCGAAGACTTGAAGAAGCTCAAGGACGGCACCGGGTTGGCCGCATCGAAGCCGCCAGCGACAGCGGCCGCGCCGGCGAAACCCGCAGCGGCTGACTCGGCCGCGAAGTCCGGGCCGGCGATCGTCGTCGCAGCAGCGCCTCCGGTTCCGCCGCCCCCCGCCAAGCCCCCAGCGCCGCCTCCCGCGCCAGCGCCGGCACCCGCACCTGCACCCGCACCTGCACCTGCGCCTGCGCCGGCACCTGCGCACCGCACCGGCACCGGCGCCGGCACCTGCACCTGCACCTGCACCTGCACCTGCACCTGCACCTGCACCTGCACCCGTCGCCGCCGCGCCGACACCGCCCGCGGCAGAGTCTCGCGCGTCGGCACCGGCAGTGGCAGCCAAGCCGCCGGCCGCAGCCGCGGAAGAAGAGCCCGGCCTGGTCGCTGGGCTTGCTCGACAACCCCTTTGTGCTGCCCGGCGCCGGCGTGGTCCTGGCATTGCTGGCGGGACTGGGCGTTTACCGCTGGCGCAGCCGCGCCAGGGCAGAGAGCGGCGAGACCTCGTTCCTCGAGAGCCGCCTTCAACCCGACTCGTTCTTCGGTGCCAGCGGCGGCCAGCGCATCGACACGCGCGACGCCGCGGGCGCCTCGTCGTCGATGAGCTACTCGTTGAGCCAGCTCGATGCGATCGGCGACGTCGATCCGGTCGCCGAGGCCGACGTCTACCTGGCCTACGGCCGCGACCTGCAGGCCGAGGAGATTCTCAAGGAAGCGCTTCGCAGCAACCCGGACCGGCTCGCGATCCGGACCAAGCTGCTCGAGGTGTACGCCAAGCGGCGCGATACCAAGGGCTTCGAGATGCTCGCGACGCAGTTGTACTCGTTGGCAAAGGGCGAAGGCGACGACTGGCACAAGGCGCAGGAACTGGGCCAGCAGATCGACCCCGACAACCCGCTGTACAAGCAGGGCGGGCGTCCGAGTGCGGCGCTCGCGGGTGGTGCCACGGCGGTCGGCGAGGCGCTGGGCGCCAGCACGATGCCGCAGTCGGTGCTGCCGCCGGCGACGAAGTTCGCCACCTCCGAGGGCGCCGACAGTGTCGCCCCGGCAGCGAGCAGCCTGGATCTCGACCTCGATCTTGTCGTCGCGACGGCGCCGCCTGCCAAGCCGCTGGAAAACACGCAACCGATCGACCTCGCGGCGGTGCCGCGCAAGAACGATCTGGCCGCGCGCCTGGCCGACCTGCAGTTGCCAACCGGCGACGCCAATGCGGCGTCGGACACGACGGCGGCGGCGTTCGATTTCGGCGCGATCTCGCTCGACCTCGGCTCGTCGGGCAAGAAGGCGTCGAGCACGCCGGCGCTCGATTACTCCTCGATGCCGGCCGACTTCGACGACAGCGTGGCCAAGTCCGCCAGCGATCCCTCGGACCCGCTGCTGCGAAAGCTCGAGCTGGCCGAGGAGTTCCGCCAGATCGGTGACAAGGAAGGTGCCCGCGATCTGCTCGAAGAGGTCGTGGCCAAGGCCAGCGGGCCGCTGAAGGTGCGCGCGCAAAGCCTGCTCGACGGTCTTGCCTGACGGTTCCGGCCGCGAGGCGCCGGCCCCGCGCCGGCGCCTCGCGCTCGGTGTGGCCTATCGCGGTGGCGCCTACCACGGCTGGCAGAGCCAGTCCGACGGCCGGACCGTCCAGGATCAGCTCGAACTCGCGCTGTCCCGCTTTGCCGACACCGCGGTACCAACCCATTGCGCGGGCCGCACCGATGCCGGCGTGCACGGGCTGAATCAGGTCGTGCATCTCGACGCACCGGTGGAGCGCGAACCGTTCTCGTGGGTTCGCGGCA
Organism: uncultured beta proteobacterium; assembly: GCA_963751775.1. GTDB lineage: Bacteria > Pseudomonadota > Gammaproteobacteria > Burkholderiales > Burkholderiaceae_C > CADEEN01. Next base: position 152,782 of record CAVVVW010000013.1, on the reverse strand, counting down.
CCAACCGTTACCTGCCGAGCGACATCGCGGTGCAGTGGTGCCAGCCGGTGGCCGACGGCTTTCACGCCCGCAACAGTGCCCTTGGCCGGCGCTATGTGTACCTGCTGCTCGAAGCGGCCGTGCGCCCGGCGCTCGAGGCACGGCCTGGTCGGCTGGGTCTTTCGCCCGCTCGACGTCGATGCCATGCGCGCTGGTGCCGCGCACCTGATCGGCGAGCATGACTTTTCATCGTTTCGCAGTGCCGACTGCCAGGCCGCCTCGCCGGTCAAGCGCCTGAACTCGATCTCGATTGCGCGCCATGGCGCCTATTGGCGTTTCGACTTCGACGGTGTCGCCTTCCTGCACCACATGGTGCGCAATCTGATGGGCTGTCTGGTCGCCGTCGGGCAGGGCAGCCGGCCCGCCGATTGGCTGGCCGAGGTGCTGGCGGCGCGAAACCGGGATGCCGCCGCGCCGACGTTCGACGCCGCCGGCCTGTATTTCGCCGGCCCGTACTACGATGCCGTGCATGGACTGCCCGAACGCACCCCGGCCTTCGACTGGCTGCCGTCTTGAATGACCGCACGAACGCGCATCAAGATCTGCGGCCTGACGCGTGAAGTCGACGTGGCGGCGGCGGCCGATGCCGGCGCCGACGCGGCGGGCTTCGTGCTGTATGCCGGCAGCCCGCGCTACGTGAGTCCGCAACGGGCGGCCGCGCTGGCGCGCATGCTGCCGCCTTTCGTCACGCCGGTGCTGCTGTTCGTCAACGCCGCACCGGCCGAGATCGCGGCGGGGCTGGCAGCGGTGCCGCAAGCGCTGCTGCAATTCCACGGCGACGAGACGGCCGCGGCGTGTGACGCCGCCGGCCGGCCCTACCTGCGTGCCGTGCGCATGGCCGCCGGCGTCGATTTGCTAGACTTCGCGCACCGTTTTCCCAACGCCCAGGCCCTGCTGCTCGACGCCGCCGTCGACGGTTATGGCGGTGGCGGCAAGGTGTTCGATTGGTCGCTGATTGCTCCAGGCCTGCCCGCCGACGTTCGCTCTCGCCTCGTTTTGTCTGGTGGGTTGAATCCTGCAAACGTGATCGATGGGGTGTTGCACGCGCGGCCTTGTGCCGTTGACGTGAGTTCCGGCGTCGAGCGCGCCAAGGGCATCAAGGATGCCGCGCTGATACGCCGGTTCTGCGAAGCGGTTCGAGAGGCGGATGCGCGTCTCGCCGATGTCGCCAACTGAACATTGGATGCTGTGCCCATGCTGAACTACGCCCAACCCGATGCCCGCGGGCATTTCGGGCCCTATGGCGGCACCTTCGTTGCCGAGACGTTGATCCACGCGCTCGACGAATTGAAGGCCGCCTACGCGCACTACCGCAACGACCCCGATTTCGTCGCCGAATTTCGCAGCGAACTGGCGCACTTCGTCGGCCGGCCGAGCCCGATCTATCACGCGGCGCGCCTGTCGCGTGAGATTGGCGGCGCGCAGATCCACTTGAAGCGCGAAGACCTGAATCACACCGGCGCGCACAAGATCAACAACACCATCGGCCAGGCCTTGCTCGCCCGGCGCATGGGCAAGCCGCGCGTGATCGCCGAAACAGGGGCCGGCCAGCATGGCGTGGCCACGGCGACCGTGGCGGCGCGCTGGGGCCTGGACTGCGTGGTCTACATGGGCAGCGAGGACGTCAAGCGCCAGTCGCCCAACGTCTATCGCATGCACCTGCTCGGCGCAAAGGTGGTGCCGGTGGACAGCGGCTCGCGAACGCTGAAGGACGCGCTCAACGAAGCCCTGCGCGACTGGGTCACCAACGTCGAGAACACGTTCTACATCATCGGCACCGTGGCCGGGCCGCACCCGTATCCGACGATGGTGCGCGACTTCCAGCGCGTCATCGGCGACGAGTGCCTGACGCAGATGCCGGCCATGATCGGGCGCCAGCCCGATGCCGTGATCGCCTGCGTCGGCGGCGGCAGCAATGCGATGGGCCTGTTCTATCCGTACATCGAGCACGAGGCCGTGCGCCTGATCGGCGTCGAGGCCGCCGGCCTGGGCCTGGCATCGGGCAAGCACTCGGCGTCGCTGACCGCGGGCTCGCCCGGCGTGCTGCACGGCAACCGCACCTACCTGCTGCAGGACGCGAACGGGCAGATCACCGAAACGCATTCGATCTCGGCCGGACTGGACTATCCCGGCGTCGGCCCGGAGCACGCGTACCTGAAGGACATCGGCCGCGCCGAGTACGTCACCATCACCGATGAGCAGGCGCTGGCGGCGTTTCATCGCCTGTGCCGCACCGAAGGCATCATCCCGGCGCTCGAATCGAGCCACGCCGTCGCCTACGCGATGACGCTGGCGGCCGGCATGCGCGCCGACCAGCACCTGTTGGTCAACCTGTCCGGACGCGGCGACAAGGACATCGGCACCGTGGCCGACCTGTCGGGTGCCGAGTTCTTCTGCCGCCCGTCGTGCATGGGCCAGGCGGTGAAGCGATGAGCCGGATCGCGGCGACCTTCGGCGCGCTGGCCGCGCGGGGCCGCACGGCGCTGATCCCGTACATCTGCGCCGGCGACCCCATGCCCGAGGCGACGGTCGAGGTCATGCTGGCCATGGCCGAGGCCGGCGCCGACATCATCGAGCTCGGCGTGCCGTTCTCCGATCCGATGGCCGATGGGCCCGTGATCCAGAAGGCGAGCGAGCGCGCGTTGGCCAAGGGCATCGGCATGGCGCAGGTATTGGCCTTCGTGCACGGCTTTCGCGAGCGCAACCAGACCACGCCGGTGGTCCTGATGGGCTACGCCAATCCGATCGAGCATTACGGCATCCCGCGCTTCATCGCCGACGCCAAGGCGGCCGGCGTCGACGGCGTGCTGGTGGTCGATTACCCGCCAGAGGAGGCCGAATCCTTCGCCGCGGACCTGAAGGCCGCGGCGCTGGACCCGATCTTTCTGCTCGCGCCCACCTCGACCGAGCAGCGCATGCAGTACGTCGGCCGTATCGCCAGCGGCTATGTGTACTATGTGTCGTTGAAAGGCGTGACCGGCGCCGGCCACCTCGACACCGAGGCCGTGGCCGCGGTGCTGCCGCGCATTCGCCAACATGTGAAGGTGCCGCTCGGCGTCGGCTTCGGCATCCGCGACGCGGCCACGGCCAAGGCGCTCGCCCGCAGTGCCGATGCGGTGGTGATCGGTTCGGCGCTGGTGCAACTGCTGCAGGCGCAAACGCGGCATACTCTGGCCCCCACCGCGGCGGCGTTCATCGCCGACATCCGCGCTGCGCTCGATGAAGGAACCTCCCGATGAGCTGGCTCGAAAAACTGCTGCCACCGAAGATGCAACCGACCGACCCGAGCGAGCGCCGCACGGTGCCGGAGGGTCTGTGGATCAAGTGTCCGTCGTGCGACACCGTGCTCTACAAGACCGACCTCGACCAGAACCAGAACGTCTGCCCGAAATGCGACCACCACCATCGCATCGGTGCGCGGGCCCGGCTCGACGCCTTCCTCGACCCCGAGGGCCGCTACGAGATCGGCCAGGAAGTGGTGCCCGTCGATGCGCTGAAGTTCAAGGACAGCAAGAAGTACCCCGAGCGGCTGCGCGACGCGCTCGAAGCCACCGGCGAGACGGACGCGCTGATCGTCGTCGGCGGCGCGGTGCACACGATACCGATCGTTGCGGCCTGCTTCGAGTTCGACTTCATGGGCGGCTCGATGGGTTCGGTGGTCGGCGAGCGCTTCGTGCGCGGCGTGCACACCGCGATCGAGCAGAAGGTACCGTTCATCTGCTTCACCGCCACCGGCGGCGCACGCATGCAGGAAGGCCTGCTCAGCCTGATGCAGATGGCCAAGACCAATGCGGCGCTGACGCGCCTGGCCAAGGCCGGCCTGCCCTACATCAGCGTGCTGACGGATCCGACCATGGGCGGTGTGTCGGCCGGGTTCGCCTTCATGGGCGACATGGTGATCGCCGAGCCGAAGGCGCTGATCGGTTTTGCCGGCCCGCGCGTGATCGAGAACACCGTGCGCGAGAAGTTGCCCGAAGGCTTTCAGCGCAGCGAGTTCCTGATCGGCAAGGGCGCGCTCGACATGATCGTCGATCGGCGCCAATTGCGCAGCGTGATCGCGCGTTCGTTGGCGATGCTGACGCGCCAGAGTGCCGACGCGGTGGCGTGAGATGACGGCCCCCACGCTTGCCGCTTGCGGCTGCGCTGCCCCCGAGGGGGCGGTCAGCCGCTTGGGGCGGCCCGGCGCCGGCTGACGTGCGCTCTGGCGACTGGCTCGCGCACTGCGAGCGCATGCACCCTGTCGCGATGGACCTGTCGCTCGAGCGCACGGTCCAGGTCGTTGCAGCATCTCGATCTGCATTTCAGCGTGCCGGTGATCACGGTGGCCGGCACCAACGGCAAAGGCTCGACCTGCGCGATGCTGGAGTCGATCGCGCTGGCCGCAGGCTGGCGCGTCGGCACCTACCAGAAGCCCGAGCTGGTGCACTTCGAGGAGCGTTGCCGCGTCGGCGGGCGCCCGGTCGCGGCCGAGGCGCTGCTGCCGCACTTCGCCGCCGTCGAAGCCGCGCGCGGCGACATCACGCTGACGAAGTTCGAGTTCAGCACATTGGCCATTGCGCACTTGCTGGCGCACACGCCGCTGGACCTGGTGATCCTCGAGGTCGGCCTCGGCGGGCGCTACGACGCGGTCAACGCCATCGACACCGACTGCGCCATCGTCACCAGCATCGCGCTCGACCACACCGAGTACCTCGGCCCGGATCGCGAGTCGATCGGCCTGGAGAAGGCGCATGTCATGCGCCCGGGCAAGCCGGCCATCGTCAGCGATCCGGTGCCACCACGTTCGGTGTTGGCGCATGCCGCAGCCATCGGTGCCGACCTGTGGCTGGTCGGCCGCGACTTCAATTACGCAGGCGACCGCCAGCAATGGAGCTGGTCGGGCCGCGGCCGGCGCTACAACGGGCTGGCCTACCCGGCGCTGCGCGGCGTGAACCAATTGCTCAACGCGTCGGGTGTGCTGGCGGCCTTCGAGGCCTTGCGCGAGCGGCTGCCGGTACCTGCACAGGCGGTGCGGCAGGGGCTGGCGACGGTCGAGCTGCCCGGGCGCTTCCAGATCGTGCCCGGCCAGCCGACGATGGTGCTGGATGTCGCGCACAACCCGCATGCGGTCGCGGCGCTGGCCGTGAACCTGGACCAGATGGGCTTCTTTCCGCGCACGCACGCGGTGTTCGGCATGATGGCCGACAAGGATGTGGACGCGGTGATCACGCGCATCGCGCCGTTGATCGATGCCTGGTATTGCACCGATCTGCCGCTGGCGCGGGCGGCGAGCGCGGCGCAACTCGAGGCCCGTGTGCGCGCGTTGGCGCCGCGCTCGACCACCAGCGAGCATGGCGACCCGTCGGCAGCCCTGGCTGCCGCGGTCGAGCGCGCCGACCCGGCTGATAGAATTTTGGTCTTCGGCTCGTTCCTCACGGTGGGTGGCGTGCTGCGGCAGGGCCTGCCGCGCCTGGCTGGCAGACACGCGCCGTAGGCGCTCAGTGGCTGCCGCTGGCGGGCAGCCCACGGTGGTTGGCTGACCGCACGCATCGATACGCAATACACGCCAGGACCAAGCTCGCATGGGTCTGCTTTCCATCTTCAATCGGAAATCCTCCGCCGCGCCGGCCGCGACAGGCGGCGACGCGGCGCAGGTGGTTGCGGTCGCGCGCACGCGTGCCAGGCGGCGTCTGGTCGGTGCGGTCGTGCTGCTGGGCATCGGCGTGATTGCCTTTCCGCTGCTGTTCGAGACGCAACCGCGACCGATTCCGGTCGACATCCCGATCGAGATCCCGCGCAAGGATTCGGTACCGCCACTGGTGGTGCCGCCGGTGCGGCCGGCGCCCGTTGCGGCCGCTCCCGTGCCCGCGCCTGCGCCCGCGCCGGTCGTGCCGCAGGTCGCCGAACCAAGAGCTGCCGACGCCGCCGCGCCGGCAAGCGCGGCTGCGGTGGTGGCGCCAAGCCCGCCGCCGGCGTCCAAGGTGGTCGAGGCGAAGGTCCAGCCCAAGCCGCCTGCGCCGGTCGAGCCCAAGGCGCTCGCCGAGAGCCCGGGTCGCTTCGTCGTGCAACTCGGCGCGTTTGCCGATGCCAGTGGCGTGCGCGACACGCGGGCCAAGGTCGACAAACTGGGCCTGCACACCTACACGCAGACGATCGACACCGACAAGGGCAAACGCACGCGCGTTCGTGTCGGGCCGTTTGCGTCGCGCGACGAGGCCGAGCAGGTGGCCGCCAAGGTCAAGGCGGCGGGCCTGCAGGCCGCGGTGCTCACCCTATGACGCTGCCTGCGTTGGCCTGGGTCGATTGGGCGCTGTTGGCGTTGCTGGCGCTGTCCATCGTCGTCGGTCTGTGGCGCGGCCTGGTGTTCGAGATCCTGTCGTTGGTGGGCTGGGTGGCGGCCTACGTTGCGGCGCAGGCCCTGCTCTCGACGGCCGCGCCGCTGCTGCCGATCGGCACGCCGGGCGGGGCGCTCAACCTGGGCGTGGCCTTCGCGATCCTGTTCGTGTTGGCGCTGGTCATCTGGGCGCTGGCCTCGCGCCTGTTGCGCATGGTGATCCATGCCACGCCCTTGCAGACAATCGACCGCGCGCTCGGCGCCGGTTTCGGCCTGCTGCGCGGCGCGGTGTTGCTGCTGGCCCTGGCCACCGTGGTCGCGCTGACGCCTGCTGCGCGCTCGCCGGCGTGGCAGGATTCGCAGGGCGCAGCATGGCTCGGCGCCATGCTCAATGGTTTGAAGCCGGTGCTGCCCGAGTCGCTCGCGCAGCACCTGCCGGCTGACATGACTGCCCCAAGCTCGCATCGCTCGCTGCCCCAGGGGCGTTCAGGCCGCTTGGGGCGGCCCTGCGCTGGCCTGAAAGGACTCATCCCCGTGTGCGGCATCGTCGGCGTGATCTCCAAAGCGCCCGTCAACCAGCTGATCTACGACGCGCTGTTGCTGCTGCAGCATCGTGGGCAGGATGCCGCGGGCATCGTCACGATGCTGGGCACGAAGTGTTTCATGCAGAAGGCGCGCGGCATGGTGCGCGACGTCTTTCGCACCCGCAACATGCGGGCACTGCCGGGCAATGTCGGCCTGGGCCAGGTGCGCTACCCGACCGCGGGCAACGCCTACAGCGAGGAAGAGGCGCAGCCGTTCTATGTCAACGCGCCGTTCGGCATCGTGCTGGTGCACAACGGCAACCTGACCAACGCGCACGCGCTCAAGATCGAGCAATTCGCCATCGATCGCCGCCACATCAACACCGAGAGCGATACCGAGGTGCTGATCAACGTGCTGGCGCACGAGATCGACGGCGCCGCGCGCGACCTGCCGCTGACACCCGAGACGATCTTCAAGGCCGTCGCCGCCGTGCACCGGCGCATCAAGGGCTCGTACGCGGTGATCGCGCTGATCGCCGGCCATGGCTTGCTGGCGTTTCGCGATCCGTTCGGCATCCGCCCGCTGGTCTTCAGCCAGGACAAGGACGGCGAGATCATGGTCGCCAGCGAGAGCGTGGCGCTGGAAGGCACGGGCCACCGCCTGGCGCGCGACGTGGCGCCGGGCGAAGCGATCTTCATCGACCTCGCGGGCCGCCTGCACACCCGCCAATGCGCCGAGAAGCCGACGCTCAACCCGTGCATCTTCGAGTTCGTCTACCTGGCGCGGCCCGATTCGGTGATGGACGGCGTTTCGGTCTACCAGGCGCGCCTGAACCTGGGCGAGAGCCTGGCCCAGCGCCTGATCTCGACCATGCCGCCGTCGGACATCGACGTCGTGATTCCGATTCCCGAGTCGAGCCGACCGAGCGCGATGCAGCTGGCGCAGAAGATCGGCAAGCCCTACCGCGAAGGCTTCGTCAAGAACCGCTATGTCGGCCGCACCTTCATCATGCCCGGGCAGGAAGTGCGCAAGAAGGGCGTGCGGCAGAAGCTCAATGCCATCGGCGTCGAATTCAAGGGCCGCAACGTGCTGCTGGTCGACGACTCGATCGTGCGCGGCACCACCAGCAAGGAGATCGTGCAGATGGCGCGCGAGGCCGGCGCGCGCAAGGTCTACATGGCCTCGGCCGCGCCGCCGGTGCGTTACCCGAACGTCTACGGCATCGACATGCCGACCAAGGAAGAGCTGGTCGCCAACGGCCGCAGCATCGAAGAGATCCGCCAGTTCATCGGCGCCGATGCGCTGATCTACCAGGACGTCGATGCGATGAAGCGCGTGGTCGCGGCGCTGAACCCGCGCATCGCCAGCTTCGAAGCCAGTTGCTTCGACGGCCACTACATCACCGGTGACGTCAGCGACGACGACTTTGCCGCCCTCGAGGCGCAGCGCCGCTTGCAGTTCGACGAAGAGGAAGCGGGCGACCGTGGCCGCCTGGCGCTGCAAAGCGTGGCGGAGAAGGCATGACCGGCAAAGAAACTGCCGCGGGTGAATCTGCCGCCGGACGCGCGGCTCGACACGCTGGCCGTGCGCGAAGGCCTGCCGCCCTCGCAGTGGGGCGAGAACTCCGAGGCCCTGTTCCTGACCAGCTCGTTCGTGCACCCCGATGCCGCAACCGCGGCGGCGCGCTTCGCCAACGAGGAAGAGGCTTTCGTCTACAGCCGTTTTTCGAATCCGACCGTCACGATGATGGAGCGGCGGCTCGCAGCGCTGGAAGGCAGCGAGGCCGCGATCGGCACCGCCAGCGGCATGGCGGCGATCCTGCTGCTGATACTGGGCACGCTCAAGGGCGGCGACCACGTGGTGTGCTCGCAGTCGGTGTTCGGCTCGACGATCAAGCTGTTCCAGGACTTCGCGAAGTACGGCATCCAGACTTCGTTCGTGGCCCAGTCGAACATCGATGCCTGGCGCGACGCAGTGCAGCCGAACACCCGGCTGCTGTTCGCCGAGACGCCCACCAACCCGCTCACCGAGGTCTGCGACATCGCCGCGCTGGCCGACATCGCGCAGCGCGCCGGCGCGCTGCTGACCGTCGACAACTGTTTCTGTTCGCCGGCCTTGCAGCAGCCGATCAAGCTCGGTGCCGACGTGGTGATGCACTCGGGCACCAAGTTCCTCGATGGCCAGGGCCGCGTGATCGCCGGTGCACTGTGCGGCCGCGAAGCCCTGGTCAACGAAAAGCTGGTCCCGGTGATGCGCAGCGGCGGCATGAGCCTGTCGCCGTTCAACGCCTGGGTGGTGCTCAAGGGCATGGAGACCCTGACGCTGCGCGTGCGCGCGCAAAGCGAGCGGGCGCTGGCGATGGCGCGCTGGCTCGAGGCGCAGCCGCAGGTCGAGCGTGTCTACCACCCGAGCCTCGAGTCGCACCCGCAGCACCGGCTCGCGATGGCCCAGCAGTCGGGGCAGGGCGGGGCGGTCGTGTCCTTCATCGTCAAGGGCGAGCGGGCGGGCGCGTTCAAGGTGATCGACTCGACGCGCATCTGTTCGATCACTGCGAACCTCGGCGACACCAAGACCACCATCACGCACCCATCGTCGACCTCGCACGGCCGCCTGACCGAGGCGCAACGCGCGGCCGCAGGCATCACGCAAGGGATGATCCGCCTGGGTGTCGGGCTCGAGGACGTCGACGACCTGAAGGCCGACCTGCTGCGCGGCCTGTCGCAACTCTGACCATGACGGTTCGCACCCGTATCGCGCCGTCGCCGACCGGATTTCCTGCACCTGGGCACGGCGCGCACGGCGTTGTACTCCTGGGCCTATGCCCGCCACCATGGCGGGCAGTTCGTGCTGCGCATCGAGGACACCGACGTCGTGCGTTCGACGCAGGAATCGGTCGAGCAGATCCTGGACTCGATGCGCTGGCTGGGCCTGGATTTCGACGAAGGCCCGATCTACCAGATGCAGCGCCTGGCGCGCTACCAGGCCGTGGCCGAGCAGTTGATCCGCGACGGCCACGCCTACCGCTGCTACTGCACGCCGGCCGACCTGGACGCGATGCGCGAGACGCAGCGTGCGCGCGGCGAGAAGACGCATTACGACGGCCGCTGGCGGCCCGAGCCGGGCAAGGTCTTGCCGCCCGTTCCTGCCGAGGTGGCGCCGGTGGTGCGCCTGAAGAACCCGAGCGACGGCAACGTCACCTGGCATGACCTGGTCAAGGGCGACATCTCGATCAGCAACCGCGAGATCGACGACCTGATCCTGCTGCGGCCCGATGGCGTGCCGACCTACAACTTCGCGGTCGTCGTCGACGACTGGGACATGCGCATCACGCATGTCTTTCGCGGCGACGAGCACGTCAACAACACGCCATGGCAGATCAACATCTTCCGCGCCCTGGGTGCGCCGCTGCCGCGCTTCGGGCATTGCCCGATCATCCTCGGCGACGACGGCCTGAAGCTGTCCAAGCGCCGCGGCGCCGTCAGCGTCACGGCCTATGAAGACGCGGGCTATCTGCCCGAGGCCATGCTCAACTACCTGGCGCGCCTGGGCTGGAGCCATGGCGACGACGAACTGTTCTCGCGCGAGATGATGGTCGAGTGGTTCGACGGCAGCCACCTGGCCAAGAGCCCGGCGCAATGGGATCCGGCCAAGCTGGCGTGGGTCAACGCGCACTACATCAAGCTGGCCGACGACACCCGGCTCGCGCCACTGGTGCAGGACCAGCTCGCGCGGCGCGGCGTCGTTGCCGACGACCTCGAACACCTGGCGCGTGCCTGCGCGCTGTTCAAGGATCGCTGCAACACCACCGTCGAGATCGCCGACTGGCTGCAGATGTACTTCGCGCATGTGACGCCCAGCGCCGACGAACTCGCCACGCACGTGACCGACGCCGTGCGGCCGGCGCTGGTCAGCCTGCGCGACCGCTTCGCCGCCATCGCCTGGGACAAGGCCGCGATCGCCGCCGCGATGAAGGAGACGCTGCTCGCGCACCAGCTGAAGATGCCGCAGCTCGCCCCCGCATTGCGCGTGCTCGTCTGCGGCCGCGTGCAAACGCCGTCGATCGACGCCGTACTCGCGCTCTTCGCACGCGATGTGGTGCTTGCGCGCCTGCAGCCGATATGAAAAAGCTGTCTATAATCGCGGTCTTGCTTGAACGGCGCAGCCGCTCCTTGAAGGGGGTATAGCTCAGCTGGGAGAGCGCTTGCATGGCATGCAAGAGGTCAGCGGTTCGATCCCGCTTACCTCCACCAAAACCGCAAGGTCACGGGTCAAGGCTGGCGCGCAGTTCAGGTGGGGTGAAGGAAACAACAAGTCCCCTTCGTCTAGAGGCCTAGGACACGACCCTTTCACGGTTGTAACAGGGGTTCGAATCCCCTAGGGGACGCCAACCGAAGTTGGACAAGTCAGGCGGCACTTGCGGAGCGATCCGGCGACGCCGTCAGCGAATGGAGTGGTAGTTCAGTTGGTTAGAATACCGGCCTGTCACGCCGGGGGTCGCGGGTTCGAGTCCCGTCCACTCCGCCAACAATTCAAAGCCACCGCAGTGCGGTGGCTTTTTTCTTGACCTATTTAAGAGCCACCGGCAACGGTGGCTTTTTCTTTGAGAAGACCCGCGTGGCGCGGCCTACAGCCGGGGGCTCAATTCTCTGTTTGCACGAAGTGAGTTCGATTCGCCCGCAAATCGAGGCCATTCTCACATTCAAAGATTGTGTACCCGTCTTTTGCATGGGTGGCGATTGGTCGCCGTCAAGCGGGCGCGCTTCACGCCGCTTGCTGCATCGCAAATGCCCACAAAAGACCGGCCCGCCTTAGCGAGCCCATCGGGTGCGGCCTAGTTGATCGCTCTATCGCACGGTCTCTAGGAGTGCCGATCGCGAGGTGAAGGCGAACGGCTGGCCGGGCAGCGAAGTGCCGTCACGCCGCTGATGTGTGCGTTTGGCGAGAACGATCCAGCGGCAGTGCAAGTCATCTCGTTACCCACAGGCGCAATTGCAGTCAGTGCGAGATGTGATCTTGCGTCGCACTTCGATCGCTTCGCTCAGATCAAGCGTCGCATACATCCGATTCACTCCGGATGCCTGAAGCCGCCACGATCCGGTAGGTTCGCGCGCCGTTCTCGATCAACGCGTTGCTGACCACATTGAATCCCAGCCGCTTGCGCAGCACACCGCTGATGGTGCCGCGCAGCGTATCGGCCTGCCATCCGTCAGCGCCTTCATCTGCTCGATCGTTGCGCCGGACGCCGACTGCAGCATCGCGATCAGGCGAGCCTGCTTGCTGGCGAGCGGCTCGGTGAACTCGGGGCAGAGGTACCTTGCCCTCGTTGCGTGAGACCTTGAGTGGCCGCTTGTGCGCGGCACCGGCGGCGCGCCGAGTCGCCATGGGCTGCTTCTTTGCGCCGGCGCGTGCAGTGGCCTTGTGCGGTGCGAGGGGAGGCTTGGTGGACATGAGCATCTCCTACCTACCCACCGCGCCAGCGGCGGCGGTGCACCAGTGACGCTCTACCCGCGCAAGCTATCAAGTCCTTTGCGGGCCAAGGCGTCGCAGGAGGCCCACGAAGTGCGGCTTCGGGGCGACGCTCAGCCCACTTCCTCGCACTCAGGAGGTCATCCATAGTGGAGATGGTGCGGTAGCACTGATAAAGGGGGGAGTGCGCGCATGACAGGCAGCAGACGGCCACTATGCATAGATCTCAACTAGGCGTAGTTTGTGCGGCTGGCGCCTGCATGACGCAGGCGCAGCGCGGGCCCTGCCGGGGTCGACCAGCGATCGTCTAGCCATCAGTCTCGACAGCCAAACTGCGCTCTCCTCGCTCAAGTGCGTGCAAGGCAAGCGACACTGCTTCCCGCGCGTCGGACTTACCTGTGCGCTTCCCGTCGACACTGTGACCAGGGACTATGCATAGAACTCGCTGGCCCCTTTCGTCCCACGCCGCAGGCGGCGGCGCCGCTCGGCGTGTAGGAACTATTCCTAGTTGAGATCTACGCATAGTGGCCGTCATGCAAAGCTATGCATGACGGCAAAACTCATCATCGCCACGTCTCCATTGCGGTCTGAATGCCCACAATTCAATTCGTGTCCGCCGTGGATTCGTGGTGTCACTGCCGCGACCATTTCAGGTTGTCCGGCGTCGCCGAGGCAATGGACACCGCAAGGGCAAGCATAAGTGAACCGCGGTCTAGTAAGCACCAACCGTGAAATCCGACGCCGCATACTTGCCGTGGAAGGCGCGGACCGGATTCGAGACGTAGCGCGCAATGTCGCGTTTGAGCTGCGCATTCTGCGGTGACTCCATCGCGTAGGCGAACGTCGAGCCGATTCGAACGACGTGTTCGTCGCCCGGACCAATCACACTCGACTGTGCCGAACCGGAAAGGAGGACGGCCGCAAGCTTGCGTTCGTTGCCCTGGATGATCCAGCGTGTGGGCTCGTAACTGCTCAAGGCCAGGACAAGCGGGGTCCAGCCCCGTCAACGTGACGCGCACACGCCAGATCCCCTCTCGATCTCGGGCGAGCCGCGGTTCTTGTTCGCAGCCTCGTAGATGCCCACGACGACAACCTGCGCATTGGGCGGAATGTCCCGGAGCATCGACGGTGGCGGCGACCCCGAGGTCGCGTACGGTGACGGACTCGACTCGTTCACGAGTCCCCGTGCCCTTGCCAGTCGTTCCGCCGCGATTTGCGCCCGTGTGGCACCGACCCGGGCTCCCGCCGCTGCTTCCCGCAAGTCTCCCCGAGGGTCTGTGCTCCATCCAGCAGGTGCACTTTGATTGGCCGCGAGCCGTTCGGCCATGGCGCTCTGCGCCTTCAAAATGGCTGTTTGCTTTTCCATTGCGGCGTCCGCCAGAAATTTGTCGATCGGCTGGGGGTTGTCGGCGGGCAATTCGCTGCCGAGCGTCACCGACCCATTGCCGCGCCTGGCGTAGCCCGCACGCTTGCCCATGGGCATCAAAGAGCCCGAGGGAAGGTCCATCGCCTTGATCGTGGACACCGTGCCGTTCTCGATGTTTAACACCACGCCGTGCGCGCTCCCATTCCGGCGTGCGTGACGTCGAAGAGCAACTCCGCCTCTGAGAGTTTGGTTAGTCCCTGCGCATCCGCTGCCGAGGTCTGCCAGAGCCCGCTCTTGGCCCTATTCGAGGTCCAGCCAGCCGATGTCGCTGCCGAGACTGTAACGCCAGCTTGCGCCCCCGGCCACCTACCGTCTCGATCGGGTGAGCGCCGCGCGCCGCAGCTGCCAGTTGCGTTGTTGGGTGGCGACGAATGTGCCGTCCGCGCCGCGCGTGTTTTCGACGAGCGCCGCCATGTTGCCCGCGCCCAGCAGGATCATTTTCGGGTTGTTCGGGATCGCCACCGACCAGCCCGGCCGGATGTCTGTGGCTGCTGGAGGTTGCGGAGCTGTCCATGCAGGACATCGATCAGGACCGTCGTCTTTTTCTCGCCACTGCGCGGCCAGCACCGCCTGCGCCTCGGGCAACCACGCGATTACGTCGTTGAACCGGTCGCTTCCAGATCTAGGTCGCGATTGCAGGTCGAAGACTTCCATCCTCGTCCTCACGGGCAATGCCAGCAGGTGTCCATTTGGCGACAGCGAGCCAGGTCGTTGGTACCTCCATTTCGACCCCGAGCTCAGGCCCCGCCGCTCGGCACCTCGAGCGCCGTCAGTTTCTTGCTGCCGACGGTCACAAGCACGTTCGCCGCACTGGCGATCAACACGCTGCCGAGCGACTCGTTGGACCCACAGAACGGTCCGGGCCGGAATTGCCGCGAACGGCACCAGCGCGGGCTTGGCCAGTTCTATACCACTCGGCGCATCCCGATCCGTCCGCGATCGCTGCGTCCTGGTCGGCAAAGCACTCCTTGTTCGTCAGCTTTCGGCGCACGGCGTCGATGGTGTCGAACCGCCCGATGTCGGCACTGGTACTGCATGTCAGCGCACGCACCTCCAGCAGCTGATCGTGGTGTTGCTGCAGGCCTGCTTGACGGGCTTCGCCTCTTCGGCCGCATTCAGAGCGCGGCGTATGCCACCTGCACTGCGACCGGCTGCGGGTCGCCTTCAGTCTTCTCGTACCGAGAGGCTAGCGTCTCGCTGACGCTATCGCACCCGCTGGTCGCGACGACGAGGGCAAGCAGGACGTGACGCTGCAACGCATGTGAATCCCCTGCAAAAGCCGGTTATGCAACCGCAACCGAGTGTGCCAGTCTGATCCGCCCGCACGCCCGCCTGCAGCGTCCGGACGCGGGTGGAGCTGCAAATAGTTCTCGCTGTCGCCGACGGTGTCCGCGCGTCGCGCGGTCCATCCGATCTGCGCAAGAGCGGGCCAAGGGCGGCGCCGGGCCCGTGCTGCGATGTATCGAGGTGGAAAGTCCGCGCGTGATCAGGCCCTAACGCATGGATCTGCCAAGCGAGGTTCCTCTGACGAAGATCGGCGTCACCGAATCCTTCCAGTTCGGCCAATAGGCGCGACTCACCAGTCCGACGTTGCAGCCGTCGCTTACACCGGTGCCGTACACATAGACGGCGGTGTAGCGCTGCGCTATGCAGCGCGCCGAGCCATCGTTCGCCTCGGTGCAGCCCGCGGCAACGCGCACGACCACCATGTCTGCGCCACGCCAGCGTGCGGTGACGTAACCGTTCGGTACCCGTTTTGCGCCCATTCGCCATTCGGTGTAGTCGGGATCCACGATCGGTATGACTGTGCTTCCCAACACCTGCCCACCCGTGAATTCGTCGTCGATGACATCGAAGTTCGTGCCCGACATCAAGTCGCCGAGAACGGCCTCGCACCACGCCGGCGGGCTGCCCTTCTTGGTGTTGCGATCAGGCTGTCCGACCTTGCGGCCGCGCCCAGGTAGTCCGTGACCGCGCGACGGATCGCCTGGAGGCGCGGCGACACGATCTCGCGCACTTCGAGGCGTCGCTGGGCCCGCAGGCACTCGCGTAGGCGGGTCGGACTCTGCGCCAGGTCTGGCAGGTGACTTGGTTCTCGGTGGTCGGTGTCCGACGCGCACGGGCACGCGGATCGACCGCGGGCGGCGATCCGCGCCTGCGGTCGCTCCCAATGTTCGACCCGGCGCGGCGGCGACCGGCGCGTCGCCCCTTGCAGTTGCGCCGTGCCGTCCGCACAGGCGCGCGGCGAATCGACGAAGTGGTCACACCATTCACCTGACAGCGGTAGATGTCGCCGGCGAGTGCAGCCGCGCTGCAGGCCGCGCCCAGCAGCGCGAGCAGAGCCCGTGTCCCGAACGCAGCAATGGACCGCCTCGTCATTGGCCGCCGACGCTGAACTCCGCACCGGTGTAGCTGCCCTGGAAGGACCGGATCTCGCGGGGGCCGGTGTACTGCGCCACGGCCTGGCGCAACTGCGCGTATTCGGCGCTCGCCGCCGAGTAGGCGTACCGCGAGCCGATGCGCAGCACCGGGGCCGATCCCGCGCCGCTCACGTTGGACGGGTGGTAGCCGCTCAACAATACCGCCGAGATACGCGCACCACCGTTGACCACGATCCAGTTCACCGGTTCGTACGAAGCGAGCACGAGGACGATGGGTCGGCTCGAGGACGGACGACGACCCGCACGTCGAGCATGGGGTGGCTGCTCTGGGGTGCGCCGCCCGCGGCACGCCTTCCTTCATAGACGCCCACCATGTGCACCTGCGCGTCAGGCGGTGTGTCGCCAAGCCCCGGCATCGCTTGCAAGGGCGCCGGACGGCTGCCGGGCGACAGGCCCGCGCGCTCGAGGGTGGCGGCCACTTCGTTGCTGTCGCGGGTCTGGGCCTGCAGCCTGGCCAGTTGCTGCTGCAACTCGAAAGCGGCCACCGGTTGGTCGAGAGGCTGCGGCTCGCCAGTCGTCACCTGGTCGCCGAACCAGGCGTCATTGCCACGGCGCAGGAAGCCGACACGATCGCCGATATCGATGATCAGGCCTTTGGGACCTCCCAAGTCGATCGGTGCCACCGTTTCGTTAGCGATGTCAAACGACCAGGGCTTGAGGCCCAGGCCACCCGGTTCGGACGCGTCGAACATGACGTGGCTCTCGTCGAGTTTCGCGAACGGGATGTTGAAGAGGGGAGAACTTCGCCAGGTCCCGCTGGTGCCGCTTTCCAGATTCAACCAGCCTACGTCGCGCATCGAGGGGAATATCACCATGCGGCCGGACATCATCGGCACCGGGTGGCCCGACGTGATGCCGTGCCCGCTGCCGATCGTGTACTGCTTGACCACCGATGCGACGATGCCGTGCGGCGAACGCGTGTGCTCCACCAGCACCCATTCGCGCGCGGTGCCCATCAACAGGCGGGCGGTTTTGCCCGGGATGTGCGTGCCGTAGGAGGCGTTCTTGATGGACTGGGGATGCGGCTGCATGGCGCCCGTCTGGCCATCGGCCAGCATCACGTCGCCGGTGACGTTGCCACCCGACACCACGAAGCCGTTTACGTCCGGCAACCACGCCAGCAGGCGGGGCGAGCCGAAGCCGCTGATCGTCCAGATGACGCTTCCGGTCTCGGCATCCACGAACGTCGGCCCCTGCCCCGAGGCGTTGAAAACCACAACGCGCCCGTTGGGCGAGACGCGCACGCTGGGTTCGCTGGCCGAGCCCACATTCGGCAATTGCGCGATCAGCGTTGCGCCAGGCATTTCGACGACCACGCCGTCGCCCTTGCCATCGCGCAGCACACCAACGCCGGCGTCCCGCGCCAGCGCACCCGAAGTGATGTAAGCGAACTTGCCCTTGGGCAAGGTGGTGATCGGCCCTGCGGCCTTCAACGGCCTCAGAGGCGGCTTGGACAGCAAGGCACCAATGGTGCGAATACCATAGTACTTCTGCAATTCGGCATCCTGCTCCTGAAAGCAGGGCGTGGCCATCGGCAGCTTCTTCACCGTTGCGACCGAGTCGAAACGGCCGACGTCAAGCCCTTCGAGCAGGTCAGCGCGCGCAGGTTCATGCGCACGTCGGCCTCGGCCTTTACCGCCTCGATGGCCTTCGGGTCGTCGGCCAATATCGCGAGGAGGCGCTCCTGGGCGACACGGACCTCCGGCGTCACCGGGTGTGCCGCGTTGATCTTGGCCACCGCCGGCATGGCGGCTTCTTCAATGCGGGCACAGCCCGTGGCGCCAGCGACTATCGCCAGCACCGCCAGCGCTTGCCGAATGTTCATGGACGACTCCTGTTGCGTCACTGAGTTTGCCCGACGCGACTCAAATTTGGAGCGATCCGTGCAGGCGCTTGCACATTCCGGCGTCGTTCGTGCGTCAGGCATGCCGGATTCAATGCATGAGCGTCTTGAAACAACCCCTAGATGACGGCGCCGTTAACACCACCGTGCAGTGGACAACGCTGCGCTGCCAGCGAAGCACTCTTGCGCGTCGTTCGCGGCGTACCTCGCGCAGGAGTCGGTCGATGTCCGAGCCGCAGCTCGTCCGGTTCAGACCGAGCAGGTCGCTGTTGCGCGGTGCGCTTTCGCTGTTTGGTCGTTGGGAATTCCCTGTTCCGTTCGCGGCTCGAATTCCGGCTATCGGCCTGTAGGTCTCGCCAGTACTGCCTCTCGGCGCTGTCGTTGTTCCTACAAGCCGTCGAATTTCTCGCCAATTCCCTGCAAATTTCCCTGTTATCAGGCACTGTGTAGATACTGGTCGGCTCCGGACTCGGCCCACCGCCAACTATTCAAAGCCACCGCAATGCGGTGGCTTTTTTCTTGATCGGGCCCGCACGGTGCGGCGCTCAGCGGCTCGCCGCATTCTCTGTTTGCCGCGAACGCGCGCCATTCAGGCCATCATGGCCCGAAGCGCGCCGTCACGGCCTCTGGATCAACGCGTGCGGTGACCCAGATCCACTCGGCAAAGCAGGTCCAGATCGACGCCAGCTACAGGATCCCGAGGCGCCGAAACACGTCGGCCAGCTTTTCCCCTCGCTGCAGCGCCTCGCGCGACTGGTTCTCGCCCGCGACCTTCTCGAGCGCACGACGCACGACCTCCTGCTCCACCTCTTGCGGGATAACGACCACGCCGTCGACGTCGCCGAACACGAGGTCGCCACGGCGTACGGTGACGCCGGCGCATATCACTGGCACGTCGCGCTCGACCATGCGCGCGCGGCCCTTGGTGTCGAGTGGCCCGATGCCGCCGCAGAACACCGGAAAGCGCATCTCGCGGATCTGCTTCACGTCGCGCACGAGGCCGTCGGTGACGCAGCCGGCCGCGCCACGCGCCACGCTGGCCGTGGAGAGCAACTCGCCCCAGGGTGCGATGCGCTCGGTGGGGCCGTCGCAGGCCAGCACGACAACGTCGCCCGGCGCAGGTCATCGACGAGCGCGATCTCCACCTCGTAGGGGTTCTCACCCTTGGCCGGCGGTGCGTACACCGGCATGTACAGGCCGGTGCGTGCGCGGCCAATGAGTTGTAGCGAGTCGTCCAGTGGGCGCATGAAGGGCTTCATCGCCTGCTGCATCAGCCCGAGGCTGTCGAGCGTGTCCGAAATCACCGCGGCATTCAGTGGCTGCAGGGTGTCGTGCTTCAACGGCATGGTGGCAGTTCCCGGCGCGCGGCCTCGGGTTGGTGGGCGCTGCGAGCATACCGGCCCCGATCACGCTCCGGCGCCGCCCGTGCTTCGGAGCGTGGGCGCGAATGGATTCCTGTCCCTATGTAGCCGCGCCCGAGCGCGGGGGCTACCTCTTGAAGACCTCGGCGAAGAACTTGGTCGCCTCGGCCTCGGCTTGCTCGTTCACCTTCGCGTCGTAGCGAAGCGGCAGGTTGAACTTCTTGCCGAGCTCGGTCGCCTCGGGGTTCGTGAACGCGTGCACCGCGCCGGGATACGTGATCACGTTGAAATTGGCCTTCGCCGCCCTTAGGTCGCTCTCGAACTGGACGTACTGCTCCTTCTTGATGAACGGGTCGTCGGCGCCGTTGAGGACGAGGATCTTTGCCTTGACCGTGCCGGGTGCGGGCGCGGGCGTGTTCAGGCCGAGCGAGGCGTGGAAGCCCGCGACGCCAGCGAGATCGGCGCCCGCGCGCGCCATGTTGAGTACCACCGCTCCGCCGAAGCAGTAGCCGATCGCTCCGATGCGCGAGGCGTCGACCGCCGGCTGCTTTGCGAGCTCGGCGCGCGCGGCGTTGAAGCGAGACTCCATCGCCTGCGGGTTCTTCATCACCGAGCCGGAGAGGGCACCCGCGTCTGCCGGATTGTCGGCGGTCTTCGCGTCGCCGTACATGTCAGCGATCAACGCGACGTAGCCCTGGCTCGCCAGGCGCCGCGCCTCGTTGTGCATATGCTTGGTGATGCCCCACCATTCGTGCACCACGATGATTCCGGGCCGTTTGGCGTTATTCGCTGTGTCGACCACGACGAAGCCCCTCAGCGTCGTGTCGCCATCCTTGTAGGTGACCGGCGTCTCCGTGATCGCGGCCAGCGCAATGGCGGGGGCGGTGAGCAAGAGCGCGAGCAGCGCGCTGAGAAGCTTCGTCTTCATGGTCTTTTCTCCGGTAGGGGAATGCCGGGCAATCTACTTCGTCGGCGCGTAGACAGCAATCAACGCCGCGGCCATGGCCGCGTCCGAGACACCCGCGATCTTGCCTAGCGCTGCCTGACGTATTGTCCCGGTGCCTCGTCGATCGACGGATAGCCCTTGCCCGCTGCGCCCACCGCGCGCGGCTTGACCTTGCCGCTGGAATGCGCCGCCAGCCACTGCTGCCAGGCCGGCCACCAGGAGCCTTCGAACTTCGGCGCGGCCTCCATCCAGTCCTCCGGTGCCAGGTGCGGGTCGGCCAGGCGGCGCGTGCGCATGCGGTAATGGCGCTTGGGATGCACGGGGCCGGCCACGATGCCGGCGTTGTGACCACCGGCGGTGAGCAGGAATGTGAGGTCGTCCGAGCGCACGAGGTTGTCCACCTTGTAGACCGACTTCCATGGCGCCACGTGATCCGCCTCGGTGCCCACCACGAACATCGGCACGCCGATGTCCGACAGGCGCACCAGCTTGCCGCCGACCGGAAAGCGGTTGGTGGCCAGTTCGTTGTCGAGGTAGAGCCGATACAGGTATTCGGAGTGCATGCGCCACGGCATGCGCGTGCCGTCGGCGTTCCAGGCCATGAGGTCGATCATGCGGTCGCGCTGGCCCTTGAGGTACTGGTTGACGATCGGCTGCCAGAGCAGATCCCGCGCGCGCAGCATCGCGAACGCGCCGCCCATCTGCTTGCTCTCGAGCACGCCCTTCTTGTGCATCGTGGCTTCGAGCATCGCCAGCTGGCTGGGGTTGACGAAGAAGGCCAGTTCGCCCGGTTCGGAGAAGTCGGTCTGCGCGGCGAACATCGTGATCGATGCCAGCCGCTCGTCCTTGTCGCGCGCCATGGCGGCCGCGCCGATGGCGAGCAGGGTGCCGCCGATGCAGTAGCCCACGGCGTGGACCTTGCGCTTGGGCACGATGGCGCTGACGGCGTCGAGCGCGGCGCGCAAGCCCGTTTCGACATAGTCGTCCATGCCGAGGTCGCGGTCCCTCTCGTCGGGGTTCTTCCACGACATCATGAACACGGTGTGGCCCTGATCGACGAGGTACTTGACCAACGAATTGCGCGGGCTCAGGTCGAGGATGTAGTACTTCATGATCCAGGCCGGCACGATCAGCACCGGCTCGGCATGCACCGAGGGCGGTGGCCGGCGCGTACTGAATCAGCTCGATCAGCTCGTTGCGGAACACGACCTTGCCCGGCGTCACGGCGACATTCCTGCCGACTTCGAATTCATCGGTGCCCGCCGGTGCGTTGCCCTTCAGCGTGCGCCCCAGGTCCTCGATCACGTTCTTGAACCCGCGCACCAGGTTCTGTCCCTGCTCCTCGCGGGTCTGCGCCAGCAGCTCCGGGTTCGACAGCAGGCTGTTCGACGGCGATGTCGAGTCGGCCAGCACGCGCACCGCGAACTCCAGCAGCTGGGTGTGGTATTCGCTCACGCCGCTGATGCCGCGAACGGCCTCGTTCATCAGCGCCACGTTGTTCTGGTACGCACGCGCGAAGACGTTGAACGGAAACTGCGACCAGGCCTCGGCCGCGAAGCGCCGATCGGCCTCGCCATCCAGGCCCTCTGCGGGCGACGTCGGGGCCCCGGCAAGCGCGCGCAGCGCGAACATCCAGGTGTCGCCCGCCCGCACCGAGGCGTTGCGTTGAATCTCACGCTGCTTGGACGGCGACAGGGCCAGGTGCGAGACCCAGTCGGCCCAGGCGGTGGTGAAGGCCGTCGGCGCGAGTCCGGCCGTCATCTGTGCCACCTGGGCGCGGAAGTCGCGATCGACGTCTTGCGTGGTGGGGGCCGGCTTGCGTGCTTCGTTCATGACTGCACCTCGGTGCGGGGGTGAAGTTGTGTCTCCTGTACGTCGTCGCTCTGGCGCGCTACGCCGGTGCGTGCCAGCCGGCGTCGACCCAGAGCTCGCCACTGACGGCCGAGTTCGCCAGCATGAAGCAGATGGCGTCGGCGATCTCGGCCGGCTGGATCAGTCGGCCGAGCTGCGTGTACGGCAGGATGTTCTTGGCCACGTATTCGGCGCCCATCGCGCGCACCATCGGCGTGTCGGTGAAGCCGGGGTGGATGACGCTGCAGCGCACGCCGTAGTACATCGCCTCCTTCATGATCGTCGCTGCCGCTCCCTCCAGACCGGCCTTGGTGCTGGCGTAGGAGATCTGGCCACGGTTGCCCTGCGACGAGATCGAGCCGATGAACACGACGGAGCCTTGCATGCCCTCGTCGGGGGTCCAGCGCTTCAGGCCCTTGGCGGCGCGATTCTCGGCGACGCGCCCGATCATCTCCAGCGCCCAGTACACGGGCGCGATGAGGTTCACGTCGACGACGAGCTTGAACTGCTCCATCGGATAGATGCGCGCCTTGCCGGTGCTCTTGTCGACGCGCACGGCCAGCTCGTCACGGGTGATGCCCGCGGCCGGCACGCAGAGCGACACCGGGCCGTACTTGCGGCTGATCGCGTCGAAGACGGCGGCACGAAACTTCTCGTCGGTCGTGTCGCCCTGGAAGGGAATCGCGACCGTGCGTCCGGCTTCGGCATTGAGCTTCTCGGCGACGTCTTCGACCGCCTCGCTCACGTCGACGAGTGCGATGGCCGTCACGTCGCGCCGCGCCATCGCGGCGGCCACCGCGCGGCCGATGCCGCTGCCGCCACCCGTGACTGACTGCGACCCTGTTCAGGAATTCCATGGAGCCTCCGACAGTTTGTGTTGCGCTGCAACATTCTGAACCACTGCCGGAAAGGCACGTGACGCGGGAGCAATCCTGCGCAAAGAATTTTGCACTGGTTTGCGCTGGCGCAAACAGGCCGGGCCATCATGCGCTTGCAGGCGTTCCGCGCGATAGGCCGCCCGCCGATGCCCTCTGTTCTCAAGGTGATCCAGTTGGCACTGCCCGGGCGCGCTCTTGCGCGGTGGCAGGAGGAACTGACGGGCCTCTATTCCCCGACAGCGAGCCCGACCGCCCAGAGGCGGTCGGCCGCCGCGAAGATCGATGGACCCGCCAGCGACCCACCGTCTTGGGCCAGGCGCACCCATGCCAGCGTGTCGTGGTGACTGCCGGGTAGCAAGTCGCGCGATCGTTCGCTCACCAGCCACGCATGCAGTCTGGCGTACTGCCGAGGATGCTGCTGCTGTGCCCAGGCAAGGCCGACCAGGTCGCCGTATCCCTCTTCGCGGCGGGCCGCCTTCATGTTCACGTAGTCAGTGCGCAATTCCGGGCGCAGCGCTTCCGGCAGCGTGGCGTTGAAGCCGGCGGGCAGTCCGTACCAGGCGCCGTCGAGGTAGCGCCGGCAATGGCCCAGCTCATGCGCTGCCATGAGTTCGAGCGTGGCGTCGAGAATGTCCGGCTCGATGCGTTCGAGCGTAGCCTCTGCTTGTGCGTTGCCTCGCATCGAGAGTACGAGCTTGCAACGGCCGTCCACGAAGGCCAATGCCAGCGGTGCGGCGCCGGGGCTGTCCTGCGGCTGCACGACGATGTCGAGCGGCAGGTTCACATTCCTGACGAAGACGATGACCGGCCAGGCGCCGCGCAGCCACCGCATTTCGGTCGGGGTCAAGTCGGCGGCGAGGCATGCAGGTAAAGCCAGCAGCGCTGCCGCGAACGCAGTGATGGGTTTCCACACGAGAAGTGTCCTGATGCACAGGTCTTCGTCGTGTGGTTGGCAGGACTTGAGCCGTTCGGCTTCGCGTGAACAGCGAGCGTGTCGTATTGCCGATCTGCCGCCGGGCCATTCGGCTTGCTACGGCGGGCGTGTCTTCAACCTCGTGATTTACTGGCCGCAGCCGCGATCGTCGTGGCCGGTGGCGCTGGATGAAGCGAAGTGCGGTACGCCTCGATCGTGCG
Source organism: uncultured beta proteobacterium (assembly GCA_963751775.1). Taxonomy (GTDB): domain Bacteria; phylum Pseudomonadota; class Gammaproteobacteria; order Burkholderiales; family Burkholderiaceae_C; genus CADEEN01. The sequence continues at coordinate 128,559 of CAVVVW010000013.1, read as the reverse complement.
GCCGACGTGCACCTGCAACAGTCGCTCGAGGCCGGCGAAGTCGCCGCGAGCCACCAGCGAGACGATCTTGCGGTGTTCGTTCAGCGACACCGCGCGTGCATCGGCGAACTGACGCGACAGGTTGGTGCGCAGCGCCGCCACCTTGCCGGAGAGCAAGCGATACGCGTCGCGCACATAGGCGTTGCCGCAGCGCGTGAACAGCGCCTCGTGGAATGCGGTGTCCGTGCGGCCATAACGCACCGAGTCGTTGGCCACATCCGCCGCCACCATCTCCGCGAGCACGCTTTCATGTCGGCCACCATCCCCGCCTTGTCCTGCCCATGCGACAGCGTCGCGGCGTGCACCTCCAGCACGACGCGAAAGTCGCACATCGCGCGAATGTCCGGTTCAGTAGGCTGGAAGACGAAGCTGCCGCGCTTGGCGCGGATCTCCACCAGGCCGGTGGTCTGCAGCAGGGTCAGCGCGTCGCGCACCGGCGTGCGGCTGACGCCAAAGACTGCGCCAGCGTCTCCTCCGAGATCAGTTCGCCGAGACGAAATTCGCCATCGACGATGGCCTCGCGCAGGCGCCCCGCCACGATCTCGGTCAGCGACTTCGGGGTCTCGAAGTCGAACTTCTTCATGTGCCCGCAGTGTGGGAGTCGACCCTCGCGTGTAAGGCACGGCGTACAAGGCAGATCGCTGGTAAAGCCTTTGTCCCACACGGTACCTTACATCTAGATTATAGCCATCATGCCCGCCGCCCCAGCTACGCCGCCAGCTCGACGCCGGCACCATCGTGATGGCCCCCGGCGCGTCCGACGCGATCACCGCCCGGCTGGTGCAAAGGGCCGGCTTCCCCGCGGTCTACATGACCGGCTTCGGCGCCACCGCCACCGCCTGGGCAAGCCCGACATCGGCCTGCTGACCCAGACCGAGATGACCACGCACGCGCGCGACATGGTGCGCGCGGTCGACATCCCGGTGATCGCCGATGCCGACACCGGCTACGGCGGCCCGTCGAACATCCACCGCACGGTGCGCGAATACCTGCAGGCCGGCGTGGCCGCGATCCACCTCGAAGACCAGGTGGCGCCCAAGCGCTGCGGCCAGCTCGCCGGCATCCGGCTGATGGACGCAGAGGAAACGTCAGCCGGCTGCGCTGCGCCCTCGCCGCGCGCGGCAGCGACGCGATCTCTGATCATCGGCCGCACCGATGCACTGCCGGCCGCGGGCATCGCCGAGGCGATCCGCCGCGCCAAGCTCTACCAGGATGCGGGCGTCGACCTGGTCTTCGTCGACGGCATCAAGAAGATCGCCGAAGTCGAGGCGGTGGCGCGCGCGGTCGAGGGACCCAAGGTGGTCTCGATCGTCGACGGCAACGAGACCACGGCGCTGACGGCGAGCCGACCTGCAGCAGATGGGCTTCCAGGCGGTTCTCTACGCCGTCACGGCGCTGTTCACCGCGGTGAAGGCCGTATCCGACGCCCTGACCGAACTGCAACGCGCCGGCACGCCGCGCGGCGCCTCGCACGGGATGGTGAGCTACGCGCAGTACTGCGAGCTGGTCGACCTCGGCTTCCACCAACAACTGGACGAACGTTATGGCCTGCTTGAATCACAATTTAGATAAGCGATCGCCGAAATGCGCATGGCGCTCGGCGCCGGCCAGCGGTGCTCGTCGGCGCCGACGTGCCGGCGCGCAACTGCAACGATTACAGCGGCATGGCGCCGAGCACACCGATGGCCGTCGTGCGGCCGGCCGACCCGACTGGCGTGGCGGCGGCCATGCGCATCTGCCACACGCACGGTGTCGCGGTCGTGCCGGAGGGTGGGATGAGCGGCCTGTGCGGCGGCGCACGCGCGGCGCCCGACCAGATCGCGCTGTCGCTCGAACGCCTGGTGGCGTCGAGGAGGTCGAGCGCGCTGCCGCGACGATGACCGTACAGGCCGGCACACCGCTGGAGGCCGTGCAGCAGGCGGCCGACGCCGCGGGCTTTTCTCCCGCTCGACCTGGGCGCGCGCGGCTCCTGCGCGATCGGCGGCAACCTCTCCACCAACGCCGGCGGCAACCGCGTGATCCGCTACGGCATGGCGCGCGACCTGGTGCTCGGGCTCGAGGCGGTGCTGGCCGACGGCACCGTGATGACGAGCCTGAACAAGATGATGAAGAACAACGCCGGCTACGACCTCAAGCACCTGTTCATCGGCAGCGAAGGCACGCTGGGCATCATCACGCGCGCGGTGTTGCGCCTGTTCCCGAAGCCGGCGTCCTCGCTGGTCGCCACCGATTTCGCTGGAACACCTGATCGCGCTGTTTGGGCTGACGTTCATCTAGAGCGCGAGCTCGGCGGCCGCAAATGAGCGCCTTCGAGGCGATGTGGCCCGACTACTGGTCGCTGATCACGTCCAGCGTGCCCAGCGTGCGCAACCCATTCCACGCCGACGGCCGCAGCTACGGCGCCTACGTGCTCGTCGAAGCTCTGGGCACCGACCAGGCGATCGACGCGCCGCGCTTTGAAGCCTGGCTCGAGACGCTGATGGCCGACGGCACGATTCCGAACGCCGTGGTCGCTCAATCGGTGGCCGACCAGAAGGCCTTCTGGCACGCGCGAGATGCGGTGGGCGAGCTGCACCAGCTTTGGCCCGGCCACATGGCCTTCGATATCGGCCTGCCCATCGGCGCCATGGACGACTACGCGCGCCGCTGCAAGGCGGTGCTGGCGCAGCGCGTGCCAGGCTGCGAGAGCGTGTTCTACGGCCACATCGGCGACGGCAACGTGCACATCGTGATCTACCGGCCGGGTGCTGCCGAGCAGCCAAAGGAGGAGGTCGAAGACATCGTCTATGGCCTGGTGCGCGAGTACGACGGCACGGTCTCGGCCGAACACGGCATCGGCACGCTCAAGCGCCGCTGGCTCGCGCATGCGCGCTCACCCGAACAGATCGCCCTGATGCGCACGCTCAAGGCGGCGCTGGATCCGAAGAATTTGCTCAACCCGGGCAAGGTGGTCTAAGTGACCAACCCTTCAACTCACAAGGAGACTTCATGAATCCCTCAATGCGACACCTGTTCACCGTCTGCGCACTCGCGGCCCTGGGCGTCGGCTTGGCGCCGGCCTGGGCGCAAGCCAAGCCACCCATCAAGATCGCCAATATCGTCGAGCTGTCGGGCTCGGGCGCCACGGCGGGCACCATGTTCAAGAACGGTGTCGAACTCGGGATCAAGGAAGTCAACGCGGCCGGCGGGATCCTCGGGCGCCAGATCGAGTACACGACGGCCGACACGCAGACCAACCCGGGCGTGGCCAAGGGGCTGGCCGCCAAGGCGGTGGACGACGGCGTGTTCGCGGTCTTCGGCCCGGTGTTCTCGGGCTCGATCATGGTCAGCCAGGCCGAGACGCGACGCGGCGAGATCCCCAACTTCACCGCCGCGGCGGGGGCCAACGTCACGCAGCAAGGCAACCCATACATCTTCCGCACCGGTTTCACGCAGACGACGTCGATGCCCAAGGTGGCGAAGTACATCGCCAACAACCTGAAGGCCAAGACCGTTGCGGTGCTGTTCGTCAACAACGATTTCGGCAAGCCGGGCCGCGACGCTGCCACCAAGGCCCTGGAGACCTACGGCGTCAAGGTGGTGGCCGACATCTCGACCGAAGCCGGCCAGATCGACTTCTGCCGCGCCGGTGCTCAAGGCCAAGCAGGCCAACGCCGACGCGCTCTTCGTCTACCTGAACGAAGAGGAGTCGGCGCGCGCGCTGAAAGAATTGCGCAAGCAGGGCTGGACCAAACCCATCGTCGGCGACGTGACACTCGTCAGCCAGAAGGTGATCGAGCTCGCGGCCGACGCCGCCAATGGCGCCACCGGCCACGCCGAGACTCACGGCCGACGCGCCGCAAGCCTCCATCCGCGCCTACAAGGCCAAGTTCGAAAAGGCCTATGGCTTCACGCCGGACCACAACGGCATCAAGGGCTACATCGGTGTCTACATGCTCAAGGCCGCGGTCGAGAAGGTGGGCAAGCTCGACCGCCTGGCCGCGGCGAAGGTGATGCACGGCCTGACGATCAAGGCTGCCGACCAGCCCGGCGTCCTGCTCGACGTGACCTTCGACGACAAGGGTGACATCGATCGCGACAGCTTCATCGTCGAGGTGCGGGACGGCAAACTGGTGGTCAAGGAAACGCTGCCGCCGCTGGGCAAGTAGCCACCGTCGATGAGCGGGGCCACGCTCTGCAAGTACTGCGCCGCTCCCGAGCCCGGCGCGCCATCGGGCTTGCTGGCGCTTGCGGCCTGGCCGGCCAGTCGCATCTACATGCTGCCCGACCCACGGCATCCCGGGCGCTGCGTGATCGCCTCGCGCGTGCACGTTCGAGAATTGTTCGACCTCGACGCACCTGAGCGCCATCGCTTCGTCGACGAAGTGAGCGCTGTCGCGCGGGTCGTGCAGGAGGTCCTGGGCGCCGACAAGATGAACCTCGGCTTCTATGGCGACATCGTCGACCATCTGCACGCCCACGCCGTACCGAAGTTTGCGGGCGGCCCCGACTCGGGTGCGCCGTTCCCGCTGCAGGCCGAGGCCATCGCTGGCGCCGGAGCTCGGCGCGGCTCGATGCGTGCATGCCAGATTGGGCGTGGCGCTCGCCCGCGTCCGCCGTTCAGGAAGCCGAAGTCCGCCTCGTGAACTGCCGTGACGTGCCGGGGGGAAAGCTTGCATTTGACGTGACCATGAATTGCTGGCGCGTCCAATGAGGACAGATCACCTACGCCACACGGTCACTGCCCAGTTGTCGACGCCTATGTTCACGACGCCGGCGACATCGCCAGCCCAGACATTCACGCGACTGACGAATCCGAAGTGCAGGGGCGCAGCGCGGGCGAAAAGTCGGGGCAGGCCTGGTTTGCCACGCAAGCCGGGCCCGCGACCACAGTGAACTCGTCGGCGCGCAAGCTGCGCCTTCGCTCGGTCAACCAGACGGGCACGCAAGCGCCATCCCAATACGACGGCGCGAACCAACGCCCACCTTGCTCGAACGCCGGCGACGCAAAAGTCTCGCTGGTGGTGGAGGTACTCAGCCGGTTGCAGTCCAGCGCAAGGTCGACGCCGTAGATCGCTCCCTGCACCGCGGGTTCGTAGGTCAAAGACAGCGCCGTGTGGAAGACTCGGATGGCGCTCGGGCCGGGTGGCATCTGGACCGTGATGCTCCTGAATGCGTCCGGTTACCGCCGTGGCCGCATGTGACTCGCTGTGTGTCGGGCCGTTCTGCAACGGATCTGCGATCGCCGTGACAGCCCATTCAGAGACCACGAAGTCGCCGTCCTGGTACACGATGGCAGGCAGCGACGAGACCTGCGTAGGCTCGACGCGGCGGCGACACCGGCGCTATTGGTACCCTGACCGAGAACTGCGCGCCGTCGTCAGTCATATTGGCGCCGACAAGCGAATAAGTACTTCTAGTCGCGCCGGCAATATCGATGCCGTTGCGCTGCCATTGTAGGAGAAGGGGGGCGTTCCGAACGCGTTCAGGCAAACTCCACCGTGGCACCGACCTGGACCGTTACCCGCGCAGGCTCGATCGAGCTGAACGCGAAGCGGACCGATGTGGTCGAAGTCGAGGTCGGGAAATCCGCCACCGCTGCCGACGATGGTGATCACGCCGATCGCCGCGATCACGGCGTTCAAGAGGCGTCGCCAACCAGGTGACAAGCTGGAGTGGCAAGTCGCATATCGGGCCTCCAGACGAAGTAGCTTGCGCCCTCGCGATTCACTTCGCCGCTGCGTACGCTGAATTTCACTGCCGCCGGCATTCATGGTCGTGCAGTCCTCGGATTGCGGCAACACATCGCCTGCCGCGCACGCATCTTGACTGCGTTCAGCCACTGGCCGAGCTACCGATAGACGACAGATCACATACAGGTGACGGGCCCTTGCATTGCGCTGGCACGACCACCTGCTACTGACTGCCGCTCGGCCGTTGTTGTTCGATCTCGCGCAGCCGGATGCAGATGGCGTCGTCTGCATGTTCGGGTTTGCGGCATTCGCGAGCGTGGAGAAGTTCTTGCTGAAGATGTTGCCGCTGGCCGCGCACAGTTCCCGAACGCCGGGCCTGATCTCGGCTGGAGCCGGGGTGGGTGGCGGCACCAGCACTGCTTCGCGCGGGCGGGCGGGCTCGGCCGGCTCGCTCGCCTGTTGCGTTGCCGGTTCGGCCTCGCGCTGTTCGCGCGCCTGGGCTTGCGCGCGCGAACGTTCTTGCTGCACTTGCAGTGTGTCGCTGCGGCCTTGCGCGCGCGCTTGTCTGCCGCAGCCGCGTCGGCGGGCGGCGTGGCCGTCGCCTCCATCGGCGCCGACGCGGTCGGCGTCGGCTGCGCAGGGGCGGCATCGGGCAGGGCCCTCCAGCAACGGCGCTCGCGCCCGGCAGGCCATGCGCGACAGCCGCCAGCGTGTCGCGCACGGTCTCGGTCAGCACCGCGGCGGCAGGTAGAAGGGTCGTTGGCGCACGTCCCGCGCCGCCTTGCCAGGCCCACCACAACGCAGCCCCCAGCAACATCGCGCCGCCGACCAGCAAGCCATTCGCCGCGCCCGCCGGCCCCGGTGCTGGCGCGCCGCGCGTTCATTGACCTCGGCGATGATGTCCAGTACGATGGCGTGGCGCCGGCTGGATACATCGAGGCGCTTGCGCCGCCTGGCTGGCTCGGGGCGGGGAACTTGGGCAAGGGCGGCATCTCGATCTCGCATCGGCAATCCTAGCGCGAGAAGGGCGGTCGCCGTTCGATCATGCCGAGCCTGCGGCCACCCTTGCGGCATGCAGGCATGCGCGATCCGTTGCCGGCCAGGGGCTCGACGCTGCGAGCGTCGGTCATCGCTCGCAGGAGTCGACGGGCGGGAACGGGGCCTCTGAACTTTCTCTATTCTTCGTCTTCTGCCAATGCGTCAGCGACCGTAGGTTGCGGTGAACGAGGCCTTGCCCAGCAAAGCGTCGCCAAGGCCCTTGTTGAGCACGAAGCCGTACAGGCCCGCGGTGCCGGAGGGCGGGATGCCGCCGGCGGCCCGAACACTGGGCACCGCCAGGGCAAACAGCGTGAAGGTGTAGTGGTGCGGCTTGTCGCCCACGGGCGGGCATGGGCCGCCGTAATTGCCATTCACGCCGGTCGCACCCGTGTCCATGAAATCGGTGTTGCCGCCGTAGGCCCCGGGGGGCAGGGTGGCCGGGTTGTTGCCCGCGCCTTGCGCCAGGCGCGTGACCTTAGGCGGGATGTCGTACACGGCCCAGTGCCAGAAGCCGCTGCCGGTCGGGGCGTCCGGATCGTAGACCTGCAGCGCGAGTGATTGGGTGCCGGGCGGCACGTTCCTCCAGCGCAGTTCCGGCGAGACATTGCTGCCGGTGCAGCCGAATCCGTTGAGCACGAACTTGTCGGCAAACTGCCGCTGGCCAGATCTGGGCTGAAGAGGTGAAGCCGCGGTGTTCGTCTCGGTGTTCGCCGCGGTCATCGTCTGCAATTGCCGACATCGAGAGTGCCGACATGGCCACCGCGGTCGATACAGCAAGGCATCTGAAGTTCATGATGTAGATCTCCTCTGGAAGGAAGCCATTGATAGCATCAAACCATGAGTGCGGTCAACACCTTCAATCTAGAGCGCTTCATTGACGCGCAGGATCCGATCTACGCAACGGTGGTGGCGGAACTGCGCGCCGGTCGCAAGCGAAGGCACTGGATGTGGTTCGTGTTTCCGCAACATCGCGCGCTGGGTCTGAGCGGCATGGCAAAGCGGTTTGGCATCGAATCGTTGGCCGAGGCGAAGGCCTACGCAGCGCATGCGATCCGGGTGTGCGCCTCAGGGAGTGCAGTGGGCTGGTTCTGGCGGGGCATGGGCGCACCGTCAACGAGATCTTCGGCTCGCCGGACGACCTGAAGCTGCGCTCCTCGATGACCCTGTTCGCGATTGCGGTCAATGACGAACCCGTATTCGCGCGAGTGCTGGAAAAGTACTACAACGGCGTACCCGACGAACGCACGGTCGCGTTGGTGTCGCCGTAACGCGTTGGCACGGCCCCGAGCTGGAGTACACATGAACGACTTGCCTCGACCCGTGGTGCAACTCGAGCAGTCGTTCCTCGTGCAACGCAGAGGCATGGCTGTTCTTCATTTCTGAGAAGTCATTGCGGCGGATCGAGGATGCGGCCACGCGTACGCAGTTCCGCAATGCATATTGCACTTGCTCGGGCATATGATCGGGAGCATCGCCGTCTCGGTTGCGTCGCGCCTGCTGCCAGGGAAATTCGTTCAGGCATTGTGCGAACGCAGCGCCGTGTTCTGGTTCGAGGCGGTCGGGGTCTGGACCTTCAGTGCGTTCTGGTGCATCAAGACGCGCGAACTCGACGCGTCGGCCTTGTGGATTCCATTTCGGACCAGGCGCTCCCCTACGGCGCGCCGCGCTGACTCGGAACGGTGAGCGTGGACGCATCCCATCCACGTTGCGTGAGAAATCCTGTCCCTGAGGAGGTGCCCATGGCGAAGATAGAACAACGTCGGCCGCGCTCGGTATGGTCCTTCCGCCGCTGTTCAGCCCCGAGCCGGTGTCGTGCTGCCATTCCAGTTCGTGCGCGTCATAGGCAGGCCACCCTGATCTCGGCCACGGACGACAGGGCGAAAACGGCAATATGGCGGCGCCATGGGCAAGGTCGGGCGCGATATGACGGTCGAGCAAGGTATGTCCAGCGCGTCTCACCGCGATGTCGAGGTCGCCAGCCTCAAGCGTGCGCTGGGCGACCTGGAACGCGTTTGCGCCGGGCGCGCGTGTTCGGTATGGTCAACTCCACGCCTGGTTCAACAAGCAGCCGAGCGTGATCAACGGCTTCTCCGACCTCATTCTCGAGCTCTACGGGCCCGAGATCGCGCACACGCCAGAAGCGCCGTCGGCATGGCGGAGCTTCCGTTCGACATTCCTGTTGAGATCGAGGGTGAAGTCGAGATTTCGGTGTAAGCGCAGCCATCGCCGCGCATGGTGGCGCCGAACATCACTTCGGCTCCACACGGCTGTGATCGGTGCCGGGCTGGCCTACGGCGTTGCGCCGTGTCCTACATGTCCTCGCGCCGGTCGCCGATTACGCGGTACGCGCTTCGCAGCGAAAGTCGAATCCATGGGCAACCCGTGCGACGCATCGCGCGACATCATCGGATACCCACCGAACGGAGATCGGATGAAGACCTTGGCATCCTGACCCTGCCGCGACCGCCGTGCTGCCGGCGAACGCCGCCACCAACATCGGCGTTTCGATCCGCATCAATGCGCCGGGCCGATACCGCCGGATCGACATCAACAACTATCCGAACCCGTGCCGACAATCAGGAGCTGATCATCTATGTTCCGTCGGCTGTGTCGGTTTATCAGCGCCGATCTACCTGTACGTGCCGCAGGCGCAGCAGGCCAACTGGGGCCGTTATGCAACGCTATCGCGCTGCGGCAACCGGTCGACTTCGTGGAGGAGAACTGGTTCGCGACGAATATCTCGCGAACACGACAACCGCAATGGCCACAAGGCGTCGAGCGACCACGGGCCTCCGACGATGGCACGGCCAATCAAGAGGGCGCGACAAGCGCGACGATCGAAGCGATCCGTTCGCCTTGTTGACGCCGCGGGGTGGTGCGACGACAGGCTCGTAATTTCATCAAACGGGAGTAACGAAGTGGACGCAATCAAGGTGCTCGCAATCGCGCTGATCGTGGCCGTGTCCTGGGCCTGGTGTATGGCGGATTCAGCTATACGAAGGAGACCCACGAGGCCAAGCTGGGGCCGATCGAACTCACGGTCAAGGACAACAGACGGTCAACGTTCCTGTCTGGGCTGGCGTGGGGACCATAGCGATTGGCGGCGTGTCGCTGTTCTGGGAAGAAACAAGCGCTGATCCTTCGCGCCGGCCGCCGCGAGCCTGAGTAGCATTCCGTCACGACCATAGGGGCGGGAACATGGACTTATCGGAGCCCTCGATCATCGACAGCTGGCACGCGCACCTGTTTTCAATGCGACCAGCCGAGAGGCGGCATTGCGCCTGCGCGAGATCATCAACTCGATGTTGGCCGGCCAGATGGTGATGGGCGCTTTCATGAAATTGCCGTGGGGCCGAACCCCATGTGGAGTTACCAGCTGGCCTTCCCTGCAGCCGGCTTCCGCAGGTCGTCGCCTGGCTGGCCCTCAACCACGGCGCGCTGGATGTGTTCATCCATCCCAAACCCACGACGAATTGCGCGACGACTGGGACTGCGCGTTGGGCTGGGCAAGTCTACGCATTGAATCTGGCGGCCTTGCGCGCTTGACCGCCGCGCGCCCGCTTGAAGCCGACCCCGCCGCCACCATCTGGGGTCGATGCCTGCACTCTGGTCGCTGGTGCTGTTGCACATCTATATCGGCTGGCGCATTGCGCCGTACCTCCCGGGGCCGCTGGCGTCGGCCGCGCTCGTCGCGCTGCTGGTTCTCTCGACCCTGCTGATTCCGGCCGCCATCTGGGGCCGGCGTGCGCGCCACCGCGCCACTGCCGACCGCTGGACCTGGGCCGGCATGGTGGCGCTCGGCGGCTTCTCGATGCTGCTGTCGCTGACGTTGATGCGCGACCTGCTCTTGTTGCTGGCCTGGCCGTTGCGCTGCCGCCGCTGCAGGCGTCCACGGCGGCCGCGGTGCCGCTGCTCGCGCTGACCAGCCTGCTCTACGGCGTGTTCGCTGCCCGCCGCACTGCGTCGGTGCGCCAGGTCGAGGTGCCGATTGCCGGCTTGCCGCCGGCACTGCAGGGCTTCACGATCGTGCAGATCAGCGACATCCACGTCGGCCCGACGGTCAAGAAGCCGTACGTGCAGGCGATCGTCGACACCGTGAATCGGCTGCACGCCGATGCCGTGGCCATCACGGGCGACCTGGTGGACGGTCGCGTCGCAGACCTGCAGCCCGACGTCGCACCACTCGCGCATCTGCGCTCGCGCCACGGCACGTTCTTCGTCACCGGCAACCACGAGTACTACAGCGGGGTCGACGAATGGCTGGCCGCGCTGCGCTCATTGGGCCTGCGTGTGCTTCTCAACGAACATGTCGTGCTCGAGCACGATGGCGTGCGCCTCGTGATGGCCGGCGTCGCGGACTATGGCGCCGCACACTTCGATGCCAGCCACCGCAGCGATCCGCAAGGCGCAATGGCCGGCGCGCCGGGCGACGTCGGTCTGCGCGTCTTGTTGGCGCATCAGCCGCGCAGTGCGCCGGCCGCAGCCGACGCGGGCTTCGACGTGCAGTTGTCGGGCCACACCCACGGCGGTCAGTTCTGGCCCTGGACCCTGCTGGTCCGCCTGCAGCAGCCGTTCACTGCCGGATTGCACCGGCTTCGTTCGCTGTGGGTCTACACCAGTCGCGGCACCGGTTATTGGGGCCCGCCGGTGCGCCTGGGGGCGCCTTCGGAGGTCACGCGCTTGCGCTTCGTCGCGGCGCCAACTTGAGCCCACGTGGATCAGGTTCGCGCGCGTTGCACCACTGCCGGGCCGAAGAAGCGTTGCTGCAGCCACAGTGACACGTTGACCAGCGCGATCATCACCGGCACCTCGACCAGCGGCCCGATGACGGCGGCAAACGCTACCCCGGAATCGATGCCGAAGACCGCCACGGCAACCGCGATCGCCAGTTCGAAATTGTTGCTGGCCGCGGTGAACGACAGCGTCGCGCACTTCGGGTAGCCCGCGCCCGCCTTGCGGCTCATGAAGAACGAGAACACGAACATGAGCACGAAGTAGATCAGCAGCGGGATGGCGATGCGCACCACGTCCAGCGGGATGGTCACGATCAGCTTGCCCTTGAGGCTGAACATCACCACGATGGTGAAGAGCAGGGCCAGCAGCGTGATCGGGCCGATCCTCGGCACGAAGCGCTCGTGGTACCACTCTTTCGAGACGAAGCGCAGCAGGACGACGCGCGTGAGCACGCCGGCGATGAACGGAATGCCGAGGTAGATGAACACGCTTTGCGCGATCTGGCCGATGGAGACGTCCACGACCGCACCCGTCAAGCCGAACAGCGGCGGCAGCACGGTGACGAAGAACCAGGCATAGACGCTGTAGAACAGCACCTGGAAGATCGAGTTGAAGGCGACGAGGCCGGCGGCGTACTCGGTCGAGCCCTTGGCGAGTTCGTTCCAGACGATGACCATCGCGATGCAGCGGGCCAGGCCGATCATGATCAGGCCGACCATGTATTCGGGCTTGTCCGGCAGGAAGACGACCGCCAGCACGAACATCAGCACTGGCCCGACGATCCAGTTCTGCACCAGCGACAGGCCGAGCACCTTGCGGTCGCGGAAGACGTCGCCGAGCTCCTCGTAGCGCACCTTGGCGAACGGCGGATACATCATCAGGATCAGGCCGATCGCGATCGGGATGTTGGTCGTGCCGACCTGGAAGCGGTTGATGAAGGCCTCGACGCCCGGCACCAGCGTAACCCAGCCCCACGCCCAGCGCCATGGCCGCGAAGATCCACACCGTCAGGTAACGGTCGAGGAAGGACAGCTTCTTCGTGACGGCGCTCATCTGATCGCCTTCCTCTTCGCTGGTTGCGGCGCTGCGCGGGCCCCTGGACTCGACGCCATGCTCAACTCGCCTGGATGGCGTCGAGAGCGATCTGCAGCTCGCTGTCGCTCATGACGCCGAACGGCAAGGCCACCAGTTGCAGCATGCGATAAGCAATGGCCTGCCGGGTCAGCTCGAATGCATTCCACTTTTCGGCGTCGGGTGCATTCGATGGGTCGGCGTAGCCCCAGTGCACGTTCACCGGGCTGCCGGGCCAGTACGGACACGGCTCGGCCGCGGCGCTGTCGCAAACGGTGATCACGACCCGCATCTTCGGTGCGCCTGGCTGCGCGAACTCATCCCAGCTCTTGCTACGAAGCTCCGTGGTGACGATGCCGATGCCCTCCAGAGCGCCGATGGCATGCGGATTGATGCGGCCGCTCGGGGCACTGCCGGCGCTGTACGCGCGCACTGTCTTTCCCAGTCGATCGGCCCAATGGTTGAGCATCGCCTCGGCCAGCACACTGCGGGCGGAGTTGTGCGTGCACAGGATGAGAACATTGGTGATCATGAGCTGCCGCTGCGGACAACGCGCTCCGACTCAAATGCCGCAGCAGTTGGCGCCACAGCAGGCGGCGTTGGCCGGCGACGTCGCGCTCGCCGCGGGCGGCGCAGCCGCGAGGGAGCCGACGGTCGGCTTGACGGCGCGGATGAAGCCACTGACGAACTTGCCTTCGACCTGCTGGGCAAGTTGCGCGATGTCTTGGCCCTGGCCGGCCAGGAATTCGCGCGCGTCGTCGACCGAGTACACGCGCGTGACTTCGATGCCGGCTTGCGCAAAGCCGGCGACGGCGAGCTTGTGCAAGTACTCCGTGTCCGACAACGCACCGGCCACGCACCCGACCCACAGCTCCATGTTCTTGCGGATGGCGGGTGGCACGTCGCCGCGCACGACGACGTCGGACACCGCAAAGCGGCCGCCGGGCTTGAGCACGCGGAAGGCTTCCCGCAAGACGCGGTCCTTGTCGCCCGAGAGATTGATGACGCAGTTGGAGATGATCACGTCGACCGAGTTGTCGGGCAGGGGGATGTGCTCGATTTCGCCCTTGAGGAAGTGCACGTTCTCCAGACCGCTCTTGCGCTTGTTCTCTTCGGCCAGGGCCAGCATCTGGTCGGTCATGTCCAGGCCGAAGGCGCGGCCGCTGGGGCCGACGCGCCGGGCCGAGAGCAGCACGTCGATGCCGCCGCCCGAGCCCAGGTCGAGCACGGTCTCGCCGGCCTTGAGTTCGGCCAGCGCGGTCGGGTTGCCGCAGCCCAGCGACGCCAGTAGCGCCTTCTCAGGCACGTCGCCGGCCTGCGCGCTGTCGTAGAGGTTGGAGGTGATCGGGTCGCAGTTCCCTATCGCCCCGGACGCGCCGCCGCAGCAACGGTTGGACTTGCCCTGCGCGGCGCGCGCCGCGGCCTGGCCATACTTCTCTCTGACGACGTCCTTGACATCGGTTTGTGCGTTCATGCTCGACTCCAAAGGTTCAACTGCAGCAGACGATCTTCTGCGGTTCGATGGCCTGGTTGCGGGTGCAGCACTCCGCATACAGGAACTGCATCAGGCCCTGCAGGGCCCGTGTATCGACCGAGTACCAGAGAAACGTGCCCTCGCGGCGGACCTTGACCAGGCCTTCGTTCTTCAGCTTGTCCAGGTGGTGCGAGAGGGTGGAATTCGCGATGCGCAACTCGGTGGCGATGTCGCCGACCACCAGGCCCTGCGGATGCGCGCTCAGCAACAGGCGCACGATTCGCAACCGCGGCTCGGTGCCCATGGCCGACAACATGCGGGCAAAGGCGGCGGTCGATTTGTCCAGGTTGCGGACTGGCTTGCTCATGCCCGCAGTCTATCCATATTTCCACAATCACGGAAATAGTGGACTGATTCGGTATGTTGCTCTTGCCGGCCGCGTTGCAGGGCCCTTGGGCCCGACAAATGGCCTACACAGCAGAATGCGGGGGTCGTCGCGAACCCCGCTGAAGCAAACTGCGCCACCATGAGCAAACGGTTTTTCGATTTCAGCTCTCGCCAGACGCCCGCTGCCGGCGCGAGCGTCGGCGCTGCTGCCGACCCTCCCGACCCCGATCCCGGCGACTGGTCGCACAGGCTGCAAGCCGCCGGCGCTGACGATGCGGCATTGCTGGCTCTCGTGCGCGAGGCGTCGCCGCTCGAGATAAAGCTGGCTGCAGTCGCCGCGCTGGTCACCGAGGCGGCGCTGAAGGTGGCCGAGCGCGAGTTGCGCGACCACGATCGTCGCGCCCATCGGCTGGCCAAGCAACGCTATACGCAGGCCGTGGCGCAACGCGAGGCCCGCACCCGCGCCACCGGGTTGATCGACGAGGCGAGGGCGTTGTCGCTGGAAGCGCTGATACCGCTGAACCGGCTGGTGGATATCGACCGCGCCTGGACCGCACTGGACGGCCAATTGCTCGAGGCCGAACAACGCACCGAGTACGCCGCGCTGATGGCGCAGATGGCAGATACGACGCGCGAGCGAGCCGACCAGCCGGCCAGGCTCAAGCGCTGGATGGGGCAGGCGCGCGAGGCGCTGGCGAACCTGCAGACGGCCTGCGCTGCAGCGGCTTCCGGCACGCAGGATCGCCAGCTGCTCGCCGCCGCCGGCGCCGCGGTGCAGGCCGTCGTCGACGAGGCGCCGCCGGAGGCAACCGGCTCGACGCTGCAGGGCGAACTGGCCCGCAGCCTCGGCCTGTGTCCCGCACTCGACGAGCGCGTGGCCGTGCTGGAGAGCGAGGCGACGGGCCTGGCCGAGCGCTGGGCCCAATTCGAGCCGCTGCCGGATACCGCACTCGACGCGCTGCTGCAGGCACGCTTCGTGCGCTGGCAGCAAGCGCGGCAGCAGGTTCGCGACCAGCACCGCGCGGAGCAACGCGAGCAGACCCAGCAGCGCCGGCAGGTACTGCGCGAGCAGCACGCGCAGGCGCTGGCCTCGTTGCTGGAGCTCGCCGAGGCCGCGCTGGCGGCCGGCCAGTTGGCGCCGACCCACGGCCACCTGATCGAGATCGACAAGCTGCTGGGCGGTGGTGCGCCGGTGGGCGCACTCGGCCCGCGCATCGACGCCTTGCAGGCCCAGTACGCGCAGCTCAAGGGCTGGCAGCATTGGGCCGGCGGCCGCGCACGCGACGAACTGGTGCAGCAGGCCGAGGCGCTGGCCGCGGCGAGCGCCAACGGCACCGCGGCGGCGCTGTCGATCAAGCTGTCGACCAAGCAGCAGGCCGAGGTCATCGACGAGATGCGCGCGCGCTGGAAGGAGCTCGACCACCTGGGCGGCGCCACCAGCCGCTCGCTGTGGCAGCGCTTCGATGCCGCGCTGAAGGCGGCCTACGAGCCGGTCGCGCGGCAGGCGGCGGTGCAGCGGGCTGCGCGCGAGCAGAACCTGCAGGCACGCGAGGGGCTGCTCACCGAGCTGGAGGCAGCGCCGGCGCCGATTGCCGGCGAGGGCGCACCAGCGCCCGACTGGCGCGCGCTGGGCGAGTTTCTCGATCGCTTCGGGCTGGCGTGGCGCAAGCTGGGGCCGATCGAACACACGGTGCCACACAAGGCGCGCGCCGCGCTCGTCGAGCGCCTGAACACGGCCGTGCAACGGCTCGAGGCGCCGCTGCAGGAGGTCCGCCGCGTCGCGCGCCAGCAGCGCGAACGGCTGCTCGAGCGCGCGCGTGCGCTGGCTGCCGAAGCCCCGGGGCGCGAACTGGTCGACAAGGTGCGGGACTTGCAGGGGCAGTGGCAGCAGCACGCGCGCGCGCTGCCATTGGCACGCGCCGACGAGAACGCGCTGTGGCTGGATTTCAAGGCCGCGATCGACGGTGCCTTCAGTGCCCGCGAGGCCGCCTTCCAGGCCCGCGAAGCGGAGTTCATCGCCCATGGCGCCGAGCGTGCGGCGCTGATCGAACGCCTGCAAGCACTGGCCGCAGACACGCCGTCCGCCGAACTCAAGCGCACCTTGAGCGAGGTCGATGCACTGTGGCAGCGCACCGGGCCGGCGCCGCGCAGTCAGGCGCAGGCACTGGACGCGCGATTCCACCAGGCACGCGACAGTGCGCGCCGGTGGCTGGCCGAGAGCTCCGGCCGCGCCTGGCATGCCGTCTGCGACGCGCTGCAGGCCAAGCTCGCGCTGTGCGACGAACTGGAGACCGACGCGGACCCCGCCACCGTCAAGGCCGGCCTCGCGGTGCGCTGGTCTGCGCTGCCCGAGTTGCCACAACCGCTGGAGCAGGCACTGGCGCAGCGCGCGGGCCTGGCCGACGCGAACGCGCAGGGTCGTGACGGACGCATCACGGCATCGACCGACGAGTTGTTGCTGCAACTCGAGGACGCCTGGGGGTTGGACTCGCCAGTGGCCTTCGAGTCGGCACGACGCCTGCTCAAGTTGCAGGCGATGAAGGCAGCGCTCGAGACGCGCCGCTCCGCAGCGACGAGCGCCACGCCACAACATTGGCTCGGCGAGCTGCTGCGTCGCGGCGCGCTCGACGCCGTGCAGCGTGAACGGCTGGGTGCGGTGCTGGCCGCGCTGCGCCGGCGCGGGTCGCTGGCGTGACCACCGGCGCGCCGGGGCTTGCCGTCCGCCCCCGTGGCGCAAACGAATCCGCTACGGGGTCGCGGGTGGCTTACCGAACAGCGGCGAGCGCGGACCCGGCAAGACGCCGTTGGCGCGCGGTGAACCGAGCAGGCGCGCGTCGGCAATGCCTGCGTAGTTGAATGCCGCATCGGTGGTCGTGGCGACGATCTGTGCGATAAGCGCGACCATCAGCAGCCCGGCGAGGCCGCCCTGCTGCTGCTGTTGCTGCTCGGCTGACGATGCAACTGCATTGCCTTGCCACAGCAGGTCGCCGTTGCGCAGGTCGACGATGCGCGCCTCGACCGCCACGCGCGTGTCGCTGACGACCACGGCGTAGGCCGTACCGTACTGCTTGATGCGAATGTAGACCGCCGCATCGGCGCCAAAGATTTCCCGCAGCTTCGGATACGGGATCTCCTGGGCGTCGTTAGGCGTGCTCACACCGTTCTGCCGGAACGTTTCGTCGACCAGCGTGACAGGCAGGACGTAGTAGCCAGCCTCGGCC
This sequence comes from uncultured beta proteobacterium, assembly GCA_963751775.1. Classification (GTDB taxonomy): domain Bacteria; phylum Pseudomonadota; class Gammaproteobacteria; order Burkholderiales; family Burkholderiaceae_C; genus CADEEN01. Next base: position 110,923 of record CAVVVW010000013.1, on the reverse strand, counting down.
AGCGGGCGCGTGGCCTGCGCCCACACACTCGGCGAGGCCTTGATGTCTGGCGACTCATTGAGCGGCGGCATCACCAGTAGCGACGCCGGCTTGGCCCGCAGGAAGGCCGCGTAGTCGTACGACGGCGCCTTGGTGGCGCAGCCGCCGAGCAGTGCCAGCGCGGCCGCGGCGCCGAGGCAGGCAAGCCCAGGCCGCTTCATGCGGGGCTTTCGGTTGCGGCCTGTTGCGCGAGACCATCGAGTCGCCTTAGCAACTGATCCATGTAGGTGGTGGCTTCTGGAAACGCAATCTTCTCGGCCTGCCAGAGTTCACGTGCCCGGCCGACGTTGCCCGCGCCGAAGTGCAGCATGCCCAGATGCGCGCGAAATCCCGGTGGCAGTGCCGCATTGGCGCCACGTGCCTTTTCGGCATGCGCCTCGAGCAGGCGGATCTGCTCGGCCGGGTCGAAGCCCACGCCGAGCAAGGCGTCGTACTGCTGACGCGGGAATGTCTCCCACATGTACAGCGGCGCAGGGCCTTGCGTCGCGCAGCCGGCGAGCACGGCGATGCAACTCGCCAGTGCGATTTGGCGAATGCCGCGCGCGGTTGTCATCAGCGTGCCGTGGCGCCCCATTGGCCGGAGTCCTTGGCGGCGACCAGGCTGTTCACGGCCTCGCGCATGGCCAGGTCGAGCACCTTGCCATTCAGGGTGGCGTCGTAACTGGCGGTGCCACCGAAGCCCAGCACCTCGCGGTTGGACAATTCGTACTCGCCGGCGCCGCGCGCCGAGAAAACGACCTCGGCGGTCAGGCTGTTGACGACGTTGAGCGTGATCTTGGCGTATGCGACCTGCACCTTGCCGCGGCCGAGCACGCCGAAGAACTGCATGTCGCCGACCTCCTTGCGGCCGAACTCGGAGATGTCGCCGGTGATCACGTAGCTTGCGCCGCGCAGCGTCTGCGCCGTGCCCTGCAGCCTGGCTTCCTGGCCTGTTTCGGCCAGGTTTTCGCGTTCCTGCACCGAGAAGCGCTGCGACTGCTGCAGGTGCGCGACCAGCGTGGTCTTGGCCTGGCTGCCCAGGCGATCCACGCCGTCGTAGAACACACCGCGCAGGAAGTTGGAGCGGTTGTCGAACTTGCCGACGGCCACTGGCAGGCGTTCACCGCTGTAAGGCACGGCGGCTGACTGGACCTGCGCGACCTGAATCGTGCGTGAACTCTCGGTGGCACAACCAGACAGGGCCACGAGAGCCAGGGACGCGAGCGTGACGGAAAGTCGTTGGTTCATGGTATTTCGAAGAGAGTGTTTTCCGACTTTGCCAGATCGCGCGCCTGTTTGCGACTGCGGCGTGAAGCATCCATCGCCAGCGCGAATGGCAGGAACTTCTCTTGCCCGCGCATGGGCGACGTGAAGACGGTCGGTGGATGCTGGTCGACCTCACGCCTGCGCGCCACCTTGCGGCCGTGCGCATCGGAGGCCGCACTCCAGCGATGAGCGGGTGCCACCTGCCCATGCTTGTGGCATTGTTCGGCTCTCGACGCGCTGACGAGGAGTCCCCAATGGACCAGAGCCACCACCGCATCTACCATCAGGCGCGCTGCTACGACGTCGCCTTCAGCTTCCGCGACACTTCTGCCGAATGCGACACGCTGGCCGCGCTTGCGTCGCGGCACAGCTGCGGAAAGGTGACTGCCATGCTTGAACTCGCGGCGGGGCCGGCATGTCATGCGCGCGAGTTTGCCAGGCGCGGCGCGGTGGCCACCGCACTGGATCTGTCGTCAGCCATGTGCGAATACGCGCTCGAGCATGCGACACGTGACGACGTGAACTTGCAGGCCGTGGTGGCGGACATGTGCGACTTCGAACTTGGCCAGCGCTTCGATCTGGCGGTGCTGCTGATGGATTCGTCGAGCTATCTGCTCGACAACGATGCGGTGCTGAACCACTTGGGCTGCGTGGCCAGACACCTTGTCGATGGCGGTCTGTATGTACTGGAGATGACGCACCCGCGCGCTGTCTTCGGCGTCGGCAAGTCTGCCAACACGAATTGGACGGCCGAAGCCGAAGGGCTGCGAGTGACGACACAGTGGGGCGCGGACGGTGACGCTTTCGACCCGATCGCGCAGGTCGACGAAGTCACCGTAACGATGGAGTGGTCCGGTCAGGGGGGCAGCGGACGCCTAGTCGAACGTGCAAGGCAAAGGCGATTCACGGCCAACGAAGTCGACGCGCTAGTGCGCGCCAGTGGCCGCTTCGACATCGTCGAATGGCTCGGGTCGCTGGCCATTGCCGCGCCGTTTGACAATGACCGTGCGGCATGGCGCATGGTGCCAGTGCTGCGCAAACGAGTTTCGGCCGCGTTGACTACCACGGATCAACGCCAAGGAACTACCAACCCCGAGGTGCGGAAAGTGAATCTCGACGTCTACGACGCCGGCAGGACCGCCGTGGCCTCGAGTTCGATCTTGGCCGGGTGATCCAGCAGGTCGGCGACGAAGATCATGCTCATCGCCGGGTAGTGCGCTCCCATCTGCTCGCGCCAGACGGCGCCGAGCGCGCGGCGCGCGGCGAGGTAGGCCGGCTTGTCGCAGCAGTACGCCGTCATGCGGCAGATGTGGCGGGCCTCGCCGCCGGCCTGCGCGAGTACTGCGAGCACGTTCTTCAGCGCCTGCCCGAACTGCGGTACCAGATCGGCGGATTCGAACACCTGCTGCGGATTCCAGCCCACCTGGCCGGCGACGAAGACGATGCGCCCGGCCGGCACGGCGACGCCATTGGCATAGCCGATCGGCGCCGCCCAGCCTTCAGGCAGCAGGACCTCCATCGTCATTCGGTGTACCGCGGCGGGTCGGGGTCGTTGGCCCAGTCGCGGTCGGGCACCGGCACCTTGGCCAGCCAGGTGCGCACCAGTTCGACATGCTCGTGCTCCTCGGCCTGCAACTCGAGCGCCGCGTGGCGCACCGTCTGGCTGGTCGTGGCCGCGGCGAGTTCGCCGAAGAAGGCTTCGGCGCGCTGCTCGGCGGCCAGCGCCATCTGCAGCGCATGCCAGGGTTGCATCAGGTAGTGCACCTCGTCGATCGGCACCGTCTCCGGCGCTTCGTGGCCCGGCCAGCCGAAGCTGCCGGTCGGCGGCTCGGGCGGCTGCTTCCAGCCCATCTCGGCCATGATCTGCTCGGCGTGCTTGGCCTCGTACGACGCCATGGTGCGAAACATGGCCGCGACTTCGCGGTTGTTGTGCATCTCCATCGCATCGGCGAACTCGGTGTAGCGCTCGACCGCCTCGCGCTCCATCGCGTAGGCCATGGCCATGAAGACTTCCAGAGTGCGGGGGGCGACAGGGACGCTCATAACTGGAACTCCGCTTCGAGCTCGGCCACCGAGTGCGTGGCCTCGCGGCGTTGCGCCGGGTAGGGCGTGCGGTTGCCGGCATAGAGCACGCCGATGTTGAATCCGTCGTCGGTCATGATACGGCGCGCGGCGCGGGCCGGGTCGTCGGTCGGCGCCACCGGCGCCGGGTGCGCATGCTGCTTCCACTCGCGCTGTTCGGGCCGGAACGTCACGCACGGGCTCAGCACCTCGATGAAGGCGAAGCCCGGGTGGCGGATGCCCTGCGCGATGATGTCGGCGGTGCCGTTCGGGTCGCCCGAAAAGGCGCGGGCGACGAAGCTCGCGCCCGAGGCCAGCGCGATCACCAGCGGGTGGAAGGAGCGGATGCCGGTGCCGCCGGGCGACAGCTTGTTGTCCCAGTCGGGCTCGGTGGTCGGCGAGGCCTGGCCCTTGGTCATGCCGTAGACATGGTTGTCCATCACGATGTAGGTCAGGTCGACGTTGCGCCGGCAGGCGTGCATGAAGTGGTTGCCGCCGATCGAGTAGCCGTCGCCGTCGCCGCCGGTGACCAGCACCGTCAGGTCGGGCCGCGCGACTTTCAGGCCGGTGGCTGCCGCCAGCGCGCGGCCGTGCACGCCGTGAAAGCCGTAGCAGTTGGTGTAGGCCGGGATGCGCGACGAGCAGCCGATGCCCGACACGACCGCCACCTCGTGCGGCGGCAGTTGCATCATGGCCAGCGCCTTGGTGATCGCGCTGAGCACGGTGAAGTCGCCGCAGCCGGGGCACCAGATCGGTTTCGCCGCCGACTTGTAGCTGGCCGCGGTCAGCGCCGCGGCTTGAGGGGTCGCCAGGTCGTTCATGCGGCCTCCAGGGCAGGCGCCTCGGCGCGCTGCCAATCGACGATGGCCTGCGTCAGCTCGGCCGGCCGCAGCGGCAGCGGCCCGGGACGATGGAAGCTCGCGGGCCTGCGCGGCAGGTCGTACATCGAGCGCAGGTAGCGGTAGAGCTGCGCGCCGTGGTTCTGTTCGACCACCAGTACCCGCGTCACGCCGGCCAGCGCCTGCGCCATCGGCCCGGGCTGGGCCGGCGCGAGCAGGCGCAGCGAGATCAGGCGCACGCGCACGCCCTGCGCGGCGGCGCGGGCCACCGCCTCGCGCACCGTGCCGGTGACGGAGCCGAAGGTGATCACCGCGGCGTCGCCGTCGCCCTCGATGTCGGCCCAGCGCGGCCCGTATTCGTGCAAGGCCAGTTTGCGTTCGCGCTTGTCGAGCTGCAGGCAGTGATCGCGCGACTGGCTGCTCGGGATGCCGGCTTCGCTGTGTTCCAGGCCGTCGGCGGTGTAGACCAGGCCGGGCGTGCCCGGGATCGACATCGGCGAGACGCCCGACGGGGTGTCGCGGTAGCGCTTGTAGTCCGGCGTGCCGGCCGCGGCGGTCAGGCGCGCGGTGGTGCCGTCGCTGTCGGGCGGGCTGGTCGATGATGGCGCGCGACTGGCCCATGAACTGGTCCGACAGCACGATGGCCGGCGCCTGCAGCGCCTCGGCCAGTTGCACCGCCCATTGCGTCGTCGCCGCGCAGTCGGCGATCGAGTTCGGTGCCAGCACCAGGCGCGGCGCGTCGCCGTGCAGGCCGCTGACGGCGAACGACAGGTCGCTTTGCTCGCTCTTGGCCGGGATGCCGGTGGACGGGCCGCCGCGCATCACGTCGACGACCACGATCGGCACTTCGGCGGCAACCGCCAGGCCGATGGCCTCGGTCATCAATGCCAGACCGGGGCCGGCGGTCGCGGTCAGCGACGGCACGCCGCCGAACGACGCGCCGATGATCATGTTGGCCGAGGCCAGTTCGTCCTCGGCCTGCAGCAGCGTGCCGCCGACCTTGGCCAGCGCCGGCGCCATCCATTCGAGCAACTCGGTGGCCGGTGTGATCGGGTAGGCGGCGACGAAGCGCACGCCGCCGCGCACCGCACCGTAGCCGGCCGCCTCGTTGCCGCTGATCAGCCAGCGCTTGGCGCTGCCGGCGAGCGCGCCCTCGAGGCGGGCGATGCTGGCCGTCTCGCCGATGGTGGCCGCTTCGGCGAAGCCCGCCTGCAACGCCGCCAGATTGGCCTGCAGGCCGGCATCGGTGCGCTTCCAGGTGGCGCGCAACGCGGCTTCGAGCGCCGACGCCGGCAGGCCGACGAGGCCGCCGACCAGTCCCAGCACCAGCATGTTGGACCAGCTGCCGGCGATCGCCTTGGCGCGCTTCTTCAGCGGCAGGGCCAGGCAACGCGCGCCGCTGCGGGCGAAGACCTCGGGCGTCTCGCCCTCGTCGGCATCGCCGATGACCAGGCTGCCCGAGTGCAGCGTGATCTCGTCGGCGAAGCGGTTGACGTTCTGCCAGTCCATCGCCAGCAGCAGGTCGAAGCCGTCGTCGAGCGAGTCGATCGGCCGCTGTGCCAGGCGCAGCAGTGCCGCGGCCTCGCCGCCGCGGATCTGCGGCCCGCTGGTGCGCACCATCAGGCCGTACAGGCCGGCGCGCGCGGCGGCATCGAGCAGCATCGTGCCGGCGGTCATGACGCCGCTGCCGCCGCTGCCGGCGATGGCGATCGACACCGTTCGACCGGCGGCGGCGTGGGTCGGTGGTGGAAGCAGTGGATGGCATGGGCTCGTGTTCGTGCACGTCGGGTGTTGCAAGTGAAACGGCTGGCACCTGTGCCGTATCTGATGTAGATCAATTCCAAGCCATCTCGCCAGACCCAGAATCGCGAAAAGAGGTATTTCGGTACCGCATTGCAACATTAGCCCCGGCGAGAGGACGAAATCAATGAGTCTCGAGGCCCACCGCTGGTTGATGACGGCAGTCGATGCGCCGCTGGTTCGCAGCCGCATTCGAGGCCGAGCCGGGCCCCGGCGAGGTGGTGATCGCCATCGCCGGCTGCGGCGTCTGCCATACCGACCTGGGCTATTACTACGACGCCGTGCGCACCAAGCACGCGCTGCCGCTGGCGCTCGGCCACGAGATCAGCGGCCGCGTGCTGGCCTGCGGCGCGGGCACCGAGGCATGGACCGGCAAGGCGGTCATCGTGCCGGCGGTGCTGCCGTGCGGCGAGTGCGACCTGTGCCGGCGCGGCCTGTCGACCATCTGCCGGGCGCAGAAGATGCCGGGCAACGACATCCAGGGCGGTTTCGCCAGCCACATCGTGGTGCCGGCGCGTGGCTTGTGCGAGGTCGACGAAGCGCGCCTGGCCCGGGCCGGCCTGACGCTGGCCGAAGTCTCGATCGTCGCCGATGCGCTGACCACGCCGTACCAGGCCGTGCAGCGTGCCGGCGTCGGCGCCGGCAGCCTGGCGATCGTCGTCGGCGTCGGCGGCGTCGGCGGCTACTGCGTGCAGGTGGCGCGCGCCTTCGGTGCCCAGGTGGTGGCGATCGATGTCGACGATGCCAAGCTGGCCGCCGTCGCGCCGCATGGCGCGGCGCTGACGCTGAACAGCCGCCAGCTCGACGCCAAGGCGATCAAGTCCGCCGTGCTGGCGTTTGCGAAGCAGCAGGGCCTGCGCGACACCGAGTGGTTCATCTTCGAGTGCTCGGGCAGTGCGCCCGGCCAGCTCACCGCCTACGGCCTGCTGGTGCACGGCGCGACGCTGTCGGTGGTCGGCTTCACGATGGACAAGGTCGAGTTGCGCCTGTCCAACCTGATGGCCTTCGACGCGCGCGCGATCGGCAACTGGGGTTGCCCGCCCGAGGCCTACCCCGCAGCCCTGGCGCTGGTGCTCGACGGCAAGGTGCAGATCAAGCCCTTCGTCGAAACCCATCCGCTGTCCGACATCAACCAGGTGTTCGCCGCGGTGCACCGGCACGACATCAAGAAACGGGCTGTGCTCGTCCCTCACTGAACAGGAACCCCCATGCGCGACTTCAAGAACCACGACATCGTCGACGACACCAGCAAGCCCGGCATCCGCTACGAGAAGCGCCCGGCCACCAAGCCCGATGGCTCGACCGTGCCGGGCCTGTTCAACGCCTGGATCACGCTCGACAACCCCGGGCAGTTCAACTCCTACACCACCGACATGGTCAAGGGCGCGATCCTGGCCTTTCGCGCCGCGAGCAACGCGCGCGACGTCAACTGCGTGGTCTTCACCGGCGTCGGCGACAAGGCCTTCTGCACCGGCGGCAACACCAAGGAGTACGCCGAGTACTACGCCGGCCACCCGCAGGAGTACCGCCAGTACATGCGCCTGTTCAACGACATGGTGTCGGCGATCATGGCCTGCGACAAGCCGGTCATCTGCCGCGTCAACGGCATGCGCATCGGCGGCGGGCAGGAGATCGGCATGGCCTGCGACTTCTCCGTCGCGCAGGATCTGGCGCGCTTCGGCCAGGCCGGCCCCAAGCACGGTTCGGCGCCGATCGGCGGCGCGACCGACTTCCTGCCGGTGATGGTCGGGGCCGAGCGCGCGATGGCGGCCTGCGTGCTGTGCGAGCCGTTCTCGGCGCACAAGGCCTACCAGATGGGCATCCTGACCGACATCGTTCCGGCGCTCAAGGTCGACGGCAAGTTCGTCGCCAACCCGCTGGTCGAGACGCAGCGCATGGTCGACGAGTTCGGCCGCAACGTCTACGGCGAGGCCAAGACGGGCGCCGCGGCCAAGGAGGCCAAGCTGGTGCTGGCCAGCGGCAAGGTCGATCTGTCGCTGCTCGACGCCAAGGTCGAGGAGCTGTGCGCCAAGATCCTGCTGACCTTCCCCGATTGCACGACGCGCACGCTGGAAGAGCTGCGCAAGCCCAAGCTCGAAGCCTGGAACCGCAACAAGGAAGATTCGCGCGCCTGGCTGGCCCTGAACATGATGACCGAGGGGCGCGCCGGTTTCACCGCCTTCAACGAAGGCACCAAGGACGACCGCGAGGCCGATTTCATACTGCTGCGGCAGAAGCTCGCCGCCGGCGAGAGCTGGGTCGGTCCGCTGCACGATTCGATCCAGCCGAAGAACAGGCGCGTCGGATGAGCGACTCGCCGGTCAGGGATTGGCTCGAGCACGACGGCGCGCTGCTGCGCCTGCGCCTGAATCGGCCGAAGGCCAACATCGTCGACGCGGCCATGATCGCGGCGCTGCACGGTGTGCTGATGGCCTACCGCACGCAAACGCAATTGCGCGGCGTGCTGCTCGACGCCGAGGGCCCGCACTTCAGCTTCGGCGCCAGCGTCGAGGAACACCTGCCGGCGAGTTGCGCCGCGATGCTGGCCTCGTTGCATGCGCTGATCATCGCGATGGTCGAGTTCCCGGCGCCGATCCTGGTCGCGGTGCGCGGCCAATGCCTGGGCGGCGGGCTCGAGGTCGCGCTGGCCGGTGGCCCGATCTTCGCCGCGCCGCAGGCGCAGTTCGGCCAGCCCGAGATGAAGCTCGGCGTCTTCGCCCCGGCCGCGTCGTGCCTGCTGCCGTACCGCGTCAACCAGAGCAACGCCGAAGACCTGCTGTTCTCGGGGCGCTCGATCAATGCGGCGCACGCGCTGTCGATCGGCCTGGTGCATACCGTGTTCGACGATCCCGAGACCGCGGCGCTGGCTTACTTCAGCCAGCACCTGGCCGACAAGAGCGCCGCCTCGCTGGCCTGCGCGCTGGCGGCGGCGCGCGCGCCGATGCTGCGCGACCTGAAACACCGGCTGGGCGAAGTCGAGCACCTGTACCTGGACAAGCTGATGGCCACGCGCGACGCCAACGAGGGCCTGCTGGCCTTCCTGGCCAAGCGTGCGCCGCAATGGGAGCACCGTTGATGAACACGATCGCGATCTCACCTGTCGTCCCCATCATCGAGCGCTGCCAGCAACTCTTCGACGATCTCGACTTCAACGCCGTCAAGGAATGGAAGGCCGCGGTGCCGGGCCGCAAGGCCATCGGCTACATGCCGGTCTACGTGCCGCGCGAGTTGATCCATGCGGCGGGCATGCTCTCGGTGGGCATCCTGGGCGGCGGCGACCAGCTCGAGGTGATCCAGGGCGACGCCTACTACCAGAGCTACATCTGCCGCATCCCGCGCTCGACGATCGAGCTCGGCCTCACAGGGCGGCTGGATTGCCTGGACGGCATGCTGTTCCCGTCGATCTGCGACGTGATCCGCAACCTGTCGGGCATGTGGCAGATCCTGTTCAAGGACAAGTACGTCAAGTACGTCGACGTGCCGCAGAACTACGTCGACTCGATCGGCGGCACCTTCTACATCCAGGAGATGGAGCTGCTGCGCGAGGACCTGGGCAAGCTGCGCGGCAAGCCGATCACCGACGCCGAGTTGAACGCTTCGATCGCGGTCTACAACGACAACCGCGCCGCGGTGCGCGAGCTCTACACCTACCGCGCCGCCAAGCCCTGGCAGGCGCCGACCGCCGAGGTCTACCTGCTGCTGCGCGCCGGCATGGTGCTGCCGCCCGAAGAGCACACCCAGATCATTCGCGAGTACCTGGCCGCTGTCGACACCGTGGCCCGGCCCAAGCGCGACAACGCACGGGTGGTCATCAACGGCTCGTTCTGCGAGCAGCCGCCGCTGGCGCTGATCAAGTCGATCGAGATGTCTGGCTGCTACATCGTCGACGACGATTTCATGCTCGTCACGCGCTGGTTGCTCGACGAGGTGCCGGCCGACGGCAACCCGATGCAGGAGCTGTCCAAGGCCTTCCTGCACCGCTCGGCCACCACTGCGGCCAAGTACGAGGCCACGCGCGAAGAGAAGGGCGTGTTCCTGATGAAGCAGGTGCAATACCCGCGGCGCCGAGGGCGTGATCTTCGCCGCGCCCTCGTTCTGCGACCCGGCGCTGTTGGAGCGCCCGATGCTGCAGGACGTGCTGACCAAACACAAGATCCCGCACACGGCATTCAAGTTTGCCGAGAACACCGGCCAGATGGCGCCGATCCGGGAGCAGTCCGGCACTTTCGCCGATTCGATCAAATTGTGGAGTGCCGCATGAGTGACTCGACCATTGCCATGCCGAGCCCGATCGGCAAGCCGAAGATCAAGCCCGAGGTCCAGAAAGAGGACGCGATGTGGCTGCAGAAGGAGCTGATCAACCAGAACTACATGGAGCTGGCCACCGCGCGGGCCAACAACCGCAAGGTCTCGGCCACCTTCGTGCCCGGCAATCTGAACGAATTGCTGATGTGCTTCGATTTCGCGCGCAGCCTGCCCGAGACCAATGCGCTGCAGAACGGCATGCGCAAGAAGAGCGGCAAGATGATCATGGACGCCGAGCGCGACGGCCAGAGCGAGGACGTCTGCACCTACGTCAAGGCCGACCTGGGCGCGATGATGGGCGGCGAGATCGGCCCCACCGGCGACCCGCTGCCGCGGCCCGACATCCTGCTGCTGTCCTACACCGGCTGCTTCACCTTCATGAAGTGGTTCGAGCTGATCCGCCACAAGTACGGCTGCGAGACCGTGATGCTGCACGTGCCCTACCAGGGCGAGGGCCGCATCGCGCCGAACATGCGCGAGTACGTGGTCAAGCAGTTGAAGGAGACGGTGATCCCGACGCTCGAGCGCATCTCGGGCATCAAGTTCGACATCGACCGCCTGCGCCAGTACATGCGCGAGTCGGTCAAGGCCGAGGAAGACCTGGTGGCGGTGCTGCAGTCGGCGAAGAACCGGCCCTCGCCGATCGACGGCTACTTCGGCGCCGTCTACTACATCGGCCCGATCTTCACTGCCTTCCGCGGCACGCCCGAGGCCACCGAGTTCTACCGCGTGCTGCGCGGCGAGATCGAGGAACGCGTGCGCCTGGGCCTGGGCCCGATCACGCCCGAGGGCAACATGGGCGAAGAGAAGTACCGCCTGATCGTCGAAGGCCCGCCGAACTGGACCAGCTTCCGCGAGTTCTGGAAGATGTTCTACGACGAGGGCGCGGTGGTGGTGTCCTCCACCTACGCCAAGGTCGGTGGTCTGTACGACTTCGGCTTCCGCCACGACCCGGACCACCCGCTCGAATCGCTGGCCGACTACTGCCTGGGCTGCTACACGAATCTGAACCTGCCGTCGCGCATCGACATGATCTGCAAGTACATCGACGAGTACCAGGCCGACGGCCTGCTGATCAACTCGATCAAGAGCTGCAACAGCTTCTCGGCCGGCCAGCTGCTGATCCTGCGCGAGGTCGAGAAGCGCACCGGCAAGCCGGCGGCCTTCATCGAGACCGACCTCGTCGACCCGCGCTACTTCTCGGCCGCGAACGTGAAGAACCGGCTGGAAAGCTACTTCCAGATGGTCAAGCAGAAGCGCACCTCGGGCATCGGCGCGGGGCACCCGACGTTCATCCCGATCGCTTCGGCGAATTGAAGGCGGTCACCATGCGCTGTTTCATCGGCATCGACCTCGGCTCGACGACCACCAAGGCGGTGGTGATCGACGAGCAGCAGAACATCCTCGGCCGCGGCATCACCAACTCGCGCTCGAACTACGACACCGCGGCGGCGATCGCCAAGCAGGAGGCGCTGGTCAACAGCCGCTTCCACCTGTTCCGGCAGGCGCTGGGCAGCACCAATGCGCTCAACGGCAGCCTGGACGCCTTCATCGGCCAGCTCGAGCGCGACTTTCGCGCCGAGCAGTACCTGGAGCAACTCGGCGACCTGGCGGCCACCTGCCGGCGCAGCCTGACCACGGCCCACTTTGGCGACCAGAGCAAGGCGGTCGGCGAGGCGCTCGACGAAGTCTTTCGCCAGCTCTCGGCCGAAGCGCACACGCTGTTTGCGCCCGGTGCCAAGCGCAAGTCCGATTTCTTCCGCGACATCGCCGGCGCGCAGTACCTGGCCACCGGCGAGCTCGTGGCCAAGGCCGCAGGCGTGCGCTACGACTTCCTGCTCAACCTGTTCGACCGCTCGATCATCGAGGTCGAGAACCGCGTCTACGGTGATTCGATCAAGCGCCATCTGCTCGCCGCGCTCGAGCGCAGCTTCATCGCGTTGCCCGAAACCGCGGCGCGCCGGGCGCAGGTCGAGGCGCCGATCAAGGGCATTCTCGACACCGAGCTCGAAGAGACCTACGTCGTCGGCACCGGCTACGGCCGCGCGCGGCTGCCGTTCTCCAAGGAGCACATCCGCAGCGAGATCCTGTGCCACGGCCTCGGCGCGCATGTGATGTATCCGGGCACCGCCACCGTGCTCGACATCGGCGGCCAGGACACCAAGGCGATCCAGGTCGACCCGGCCGGCATCGTCGAGAGCTTCCAGATGAACGACCGCTGCGCCGCCGGCTGCGGCCGCTACCTCGGCTACATCGCCGACGAGATGAACATGGGCCTGCACGAGCTGGGCCCGATGGCGATGAAGTCGACCAAGACCATCCGCATCAACTCCACCTGCACCGTCTTCGCCGGCGCCGAGCTGCGCGACCGGCTCAGCCTGGGCGACAAGCGCGAAGACATCATGGCCGGGCTGCACCGCGCGATCATCCTGCGCGCGATGTCGATCCTGGCGCGCTCGGGCGGCATCCGCGACCAGTTCACCTTCACCGGCGGCGTGGCCAAGAACGAGGCCGCGGTCAAGGCGCTGAAGGAACTGGTGCGCGAGAACTACGGCGAGCTGACGCTCAACATCGACCCCGATTCGATCTACACCGGCGCGCTCGGTGGCGCCACCTTCGCCTGGCGCGCGGTGGTCGAAGACGGCAAGAACATCGAGGCAAGGGTATGAGCCCGGTGCACACTGCGCGCACGAGTCTGTCCTGCGCGTCGCGGCAGGCGGCGCCCGGCAGGGGCTCATGCTGGAGCGGTCGGCGCTTTGCGCCGACTCTGCTGCGGTGCTCGGCCTGGAGACGCGCCGCACAACTCGCTGCGTTCGCGGCGCTCACTGCGCTCGGACAACTGCGGCGAGTCAGATTACGAAGCGCGCTGCGCGCGCCGACCCCACGCCTGCGCTCCTCGCCGCCCCACAAATCGCCCCTGCCGGGTACCGCCCGCCGCGAAGGCAAACAGCATTGGGTTTCGCAGCGAACACAACTACGGTCACCGGGCCCGAGGCGGGGTACCCGCCGGGGTGAATTTGCGTACCCGCAGCCTGAACCCCGGCGGGTACCCCGCCTCGGGCCTCGCGCAAGAGCCGTCACTTGCACGCGTGTGCGCGTCACGCCCAACGTGCAGCGCGAAGCAGATTGGAGACACTGAGCCATGACCACGACAACCATCGGCATCGACATCGGCTCCGGCGCCGTCAAGAGCGTGCTGTTTCGCGTCGACGGCAATGGGCAGCCGCAGTGGCTGGCCAAACGCTGCGAGCGCATCCGCCGGCGCGACCCGATGACGCTGGCCCACGAAGGCCGCGACGGCGTGCTGCAGGACGCCGGGCTGGCGGCCAACGACATCGACTACATCGCGACCACCGGCGAGGGCGAGAACGTGGCGTTTGCCACCGGCCACTTCTATTCGATGACCACCCACGCCCGCGGCGGCGTGTTCCTGAGCCCGGGCATCAATGCGGTGGTCGACGTCGGCGCGCTCAACGGCCGCGCGATCTATGTCGACGAGCGCGGCAAGGTGCTGGCCTACAAGATGACCAGCCAATGTGCGTCGGGGTCGGGCCAGTTCCTGGAGAACATCGCGCGCTACCTCGGCGTCGCGATCGAGGAGATCGGCGCGTTGTCCGAGAGTTCGAAGACGCCGGAGAAGGTCAGCTCGATCTGCGCCGTTCTGGCCGAGACCGACGTCATCAACATGGTCAGCCGCGGCATCGCCACGCCCGATATCCTCAAGGGCATCCACCTGTCGATGGCCTCGCGCATCGTCAAGCTGCTCAAGGTCACCGGCATCAAGCAGGGCAAGGCGCTGATCACCGGTGGCTTGGCGCTCGACAGCGGCCTGCTGGCCGCGATCCAGGAAGAGATGGTCAACGAGAAGGTCAGCGTGACGGCCGCCAGCCACCCCGACTCGATCTACGCCGGCGCCATCGGTGCCGCGCTGTGGGGCGCGTACCGGCACGAGAAGCTCGCCGAATTGCAGCAACGCGCGGCGGCATAGTTCCAGTCATCCAGGAGAGCGAAGACCATGGCCCTGCTGATCAACAGCGACTGCACCGCCTGCGACGCCTGCAAGCCGGTGTGCCCGAACGACGCCATCAGCGTCGGCGACCCGATCTACCTGATCGATGCGCTGCGCTGCACCGAATGCGTCGGCGCCGAAGACGAACCGCAGTGCAAGCTGGTCTGCCCGGCCGACTGCATCGTGACCAACCCGGACTTCCAGGAAAGCCACGACGAGTTGATGGCGAAGTACGAAGGCCTGCACGGCTGACATCCGGCGCTGCGCGGCGGCGCTGCAAGAGGGTGCCCGACCCGATACGCCTTGGCTGCGTGGCCGCGCAGCAGGGCGGGCCGTGAATGACCCGCCGGAACCAGGCCATAAACTCCTTGATGTATCTTCGTGCTCCCGGCACGGATCCGTCCTGCGCTCGTGCGCGGGACGGACTCAGCGTGGTGCCGATGGTGCCTGCCGCCGCGGCGCCGACCACCCCTTCAGGACAGCGAGGATTCCCCTGTGACACGAACACCTTTCGGTGCGGCTGACGGCGTGCGCTGCAGCCCACCGGCGCGCACGATGCCGTTCGTGGCTGCCGCAGCACTGCTGCTGGGCCTTGGCTGGCTGCGGCGATCGGCCGCAGGGCGCCGCCGCTGCGGGCGGCGCGGCGCCGCCGCCACCCGAAGTGGGTGTGGTCACGGTCGCGACCCAGACCACGCCGCTGATCACCGAGTTGCCCGGCCGCGTCGAGGCCTCGCGGGTGGCGCAGGTGCGCGCACGCGTGACCGGCATCGTGACCAAGCGCCTGTTCCGCGAGGGCAGCGATGTCAAGGCCGGCCAGGCCTTGTTCCTGATCGACGCCGCGCCGTACCAGGCGGCGGTCGACAGCGCCAAGGCCCAGCTGGCCAAGGCCCAGGCCAATGCGATGCAGTCCGAGGCCCAGGCCACGCGCTACAAGCCGCTGCGCGAAGCCAACGCCATCAGCCAGCAGGATTACGTCAACGCGCAGGCGGCGCAGGCGCAGGCCGATGCCGATGTGGCGGCGGCCGGCGCGGCGCTGCGCAGCGCGCAGCTCAACCTGGGTTACGCCACGGTGACGGCGCCGATCTCCGGCCGCATCGGCCGCGCGCTGGTGACCGAAGGGGCGCTGGTGTCGCAGGCCGAGGCGACCCAGCTCGCGCTGATCCAGCAGATCGACCCCGTCTACGTCAACTCGACGCAGCCGGTGGCCGACGTCGAGCGGCTGCGCCAGGCGGCCGCGCCGGGCGGCAAGGCGGCCGTCGATTCGGCGCCGGTGCGCGTGCTGCTCGACGACGGCAGCGAACTGCCGCAGCCGGGTCGCCTGCTGTTCTCCGATTTGTCGGTGGATCCGACCTCGGCCCAGGTGACGCTGCGCGCCGAGGTGCCCAACCCGCGCGCGCGCCTGCTGCCGGGCATGTACGTGCGCACGCGCCTGGTGCAGGGGCAGATCGCCAATGCGGTGCTGCTGCCGCAACAGGCCGTCACGCGCGGGCCGCAGGGCGACACCGTGCTCGTCGTCGGCGAAGGCGGCAAGCCCGGGCCGCGGGCGGTGAAGGTCGGTGGCAGCAGCGGGTCGTCCTGGATCGTGCTCGACGGCTTGAAGCCGGGCGAGCAGGTCATCGTCGAGGGCTTTCAGAAGATGCGCCCGGGTGCGCCCGTCAAGCCGGTGCCATGGGCCGCCGGCGCGGCGGCGTCGGCTGCCGCGCCGGCCGCTGCGGCCAGCCGCTGAGGGCCACCCGCGATGGCCAAGTTCTTCATCGACCGGCCCATCTTTGCCTGGGTCATCGCGCTGTTCATTCTGGTCGGCGGCGCGGTGGCGATCGTGCAGCTGCCGGTCGCGCAGTACCCGACGGTGGCGCCGCCGGCGATCATCGTCAACGCCATCTATCCGGGTGCTTCGGCCAAGACGCTCGAAGACAGCGTGCTCGGCGTCATCGAGCAGGAGATGAACGGCTCGCCCGGCCTGATCTACATGGAGTCGGTGGCGCAGGCCAACGGCAGCGGCGCGCTGACGCTGACCTTCCAGCCCGGCACCAACCCGGATCTGGCCCAGGTCGACGTGCAGAACCGCCTGGGCCGCGCCAGCCCGCGCCTGCCGCAGGCCGTGACGCAGCAGGGTGTGCGCGTCGACAAGGTGCGCTCGAACTTCCTGCTCTTCACGATTCTTTCTTCCGACGACCCGAAGTTCGACCCGGTTGCGTTGGGCGACTATGCGGCGCGCAACGTGCTGCCCGAAATCCAGCGCCTGCCCGGCGTCGGCCAGGCGCAGCTGTTCGGCACCGAGCGCGCGATGCGCATCTGGCTCGACCCGGCCAGGCTGGTCGGCCTGAACCTGTCGACCAGCGACGTCACCAACGCCATCCGGGCGCAGAACGCGCAGGTCTCGTCGGGCACGATCGGCGACCTGCCCAACCTGCCGGACCAGACGATGTTCGCCACCGTCGTCGTCGACGGCCAGCTCGCCGATGTGCGTCAGTTCGGCGATGTCGTGCTGCGCGCCAACGCCGACGGCTCGTCGGTGCGCCTGCGCGACGTGGCGCGGATCGAGCTCGGGGCGCAGAGCTACGCCACCTCGGCGCGCCTGAACGGCAAACCTTCGACCGGCATCGGCGTGCAGCTCTCGCCGACCGGCAACGCGCTGGACACCGCCCGCGCCGTGCGTTCGCGGATGGACGAGCTGCAGCGCTACTTCCCGCCCGGCATGAAGTACGCGATTCCGTACGACACCTCGCGCTTCGTGCAGATCTCGATTTCCAAGGTGGTGGAGACGCTGCTCGAAGCCGTGGCGCTGGTGTTCCTGGTCATGTTCCTGTTCCTGCAGAACTGGCGCTTCACCATCATTCCGACCATCGTCGTGCCGGTGGCGCTGCTCGGCACCTTCGGCGTGTTGCTGACGCTGGGCTTCTCGATCAACGTGCTGACCATGTTCGGCATGGTGCTGGTGGTCGGCATCGTCGTCGACGACGCCATCGTGGTGGTCGAGAACGTCGAGCGCATCATGAGCCAGGAGGGGCTGTCGCCGCGCGAGGCCACGCGCAAGGCGATGGGGCAGATCTCGGGCGCGATCATCGGCGTCACGGTGGTGCTGATCTCGGTCTTCGTGCCGCTGGCCTTCTTCACCGGCGCGGTGGGCAACATCTACCGCCAGTTCTCGGCCGTCATGACCGCCTCGATCGGCTTCTCGGCCTTCATGGCACTGTCGCTGACGCCGGCGCTGTGCGCGACCCTGCTCAAGCAGGTGCCCGCCGGCCATGCCCATGCCAAGTCGGGATTCTTCGGCTGGTTCAATCGCGGCTTCGCCGCGACCGCCAAGCGCTACGAGAGCGCGCTGGCGCGGCTGCTCAGACGCGCCGCACGCATGCTCGTCGTCTACGCGGCGATCGTCGGCGCGGTGGTCTGGCTGGTGCTGCGACTGCCGACTTCGTTCCTGCCCAACGAGGATCAGGGCTACCTCATCGTCAACGTGCAGCTGCCGCCCGGCGCGACGGCCAACCGCAGTCGCAAGGTGATCGAGCAGGTCGAGGCGTACTTCCTCAAGCAGCCCGAAGTCAAGAGCATCGTCGGCGTGCTCGGCTTCAGCTTTTCGGGCCAGGGGCAGAACGCCGGCCTGGCCTTCGTGACCCTGCAGGACTGGGACCAGCGCCACGGCCCCGGGCAATCGGCGCAGGCCGTGGCCGGGCGCGCGTTCGGCGCGCTGATGGGCATCAAGGACGCGTTCATCTTCCCGCTGAGCCCACCGCCGATCCCCGAGCTCGGCAACGCCACCGGCTTCGCCTTCCGCCTGCAGGACCGCGGCGGCAACGGCCATGTGGCGCTGGTCGCGGCACGCAACCAGTTGCTGGGCATGGCCGCGCAGAGCAAGCTGCTGGCGGGCGTGCGGCCCGACGGCCTGGAAGACGCGCCGCAACTGCAGCTCGACATCGACCGTGCCAAGGCCAGCGCGCTCGGCGTCGGCTTCGACACCATCAACGCCGCGATCTCGACTTCGCTGGGCTCGGCCTACGTCAACGACTTCCAGAGCCAGGGCCGCCTGCAGCGCGTGGTGGTGCAGGCCGATGCCGGCGAGCGCATGCAGCCCGAAGACCTGCTGCGCCTGAACGTGATGAATGCGCGCGGCCAGCCGGTGCCGCTGTCGGCGTTTGCCACCACGCGCTGGGTCACCGGCTCGATGCAATCGATCCGCTACAACGGCTTCCCGAGCATGCGCATCGCCGGCGATGCCGCGCCCGGCGTCAGCACCGGCGAGGCGATGCTGGAGATGGAACGCCTGGCCGGCCAGTTGCCGCCCGGGTTCGCCTACGAGTGGACCGGCCAGTCGCGCGAGGAGCGCCTGGCCGGCGCCACGGCGCTGTACCTGTTCGGCTTTTCGCTGTTGGCCGTGTTCCTGTGCCTGGCCGCCTTGTACGAGAGCTGGTCGATCCCGTTCGCGGTGATCCTGGTCGTGCCGCTCGGCGTGCTCGGCGTCGTGCTCGGCACCGGATTGCGCGGCTTTTCCAACGACGTCTACTTCAAGATCGGGCTGATCACGATCATCGGCCTGTCGGCGAAGAACGCGGTGCTGATCATCGAGTTCGCCAAGGACCTGCAGGCGCAGGGGCGCAGCGCGATCGAGGCCGTGCTCGAGGCCGCGCACCTGCGCTTCCGGCCGATCGTGATGACCTCGATGGCCTTCGTGCTGGGCGTGCTGCCGCTGGCCATTGCCAGCGGTGCCGGCTCGGCCAGCCAGCGCTCGATCGGCACCGGCGTGATGAGCGGCATGGTCAGCGCGGTGGTCCTGTCGGTGATGTTCGTGCCGGTGTTCTTCGTCGTCGTGCGGCGCTGGTTCAAGGGCAGCGAGCGACAGCGCAAGTTGTATGCGCACGAACTCGATCCGGGCGTAGCGCAAACGCCACCGGCAGCCGGGGAGGGCCGGCCATGAACGCGCGCTGGACATCGCGCCGCGTCGTGTCTGCATGGCTGGCCGCGCTGCTCGCGGGCTGCGCCTCGATGGCGCCGCCCTACGAACGCCCGGCCGCGCCCGTGGCGTCAGACTTCCCCGGCGAAGCCGCTGCCGGCAAGCCGGCGGCAGTGCCGGCCGCCGACATCGAATGGCAACAGTTCTTCGTCGACCCGCGGCTCAAGCGCCTGATCGAACTCGCGCTGCAGAACAACCGCGACCTGCGCATCGCGGCGCTGAACGTCGAACGCGTGCGCGCGCAGTACCAGATCCAGCGCGCGGAACAGTTCCCGACCGTGTTCGTCGGCGCCACCGGCCTGGCCGGGCCCAACGCCGGCGGCAACGGCGTCGATCGTTTCTACACCGCGGGCCTGAACGTCACCGGCTACGAACTCGACCTGTTCGGCCGCGTGCGCAGCCTCGGCGACGCCGCGCTGCAGCAGTATCTGGCCAGCGACGAGGCGCGCCGGGCGGTGCAGATCAGCCTGATCGCCGCCATTGCCAACGGCTACCTGGCGCTGCTGGCCGACGACGTGCAGCTCGACGTCACGCGCAAGACGCTGGAGACGCGCGAGCAAAGCCACAAGCTGCTGAAGCTGAAGTTCGACAACGGCGCCGCGTCGGAGTACGACTTCGCGCAGGCGGTGTCGCTGGTCGAAGGCGCGCGCGCGGCGCTGGCGCTGTTGCAGCGCCAGCGGGCGCAGGACGAGAACGCCCTGGTGCTGCTGCTGGGCCAGCCGCTGCCGGGCGACCTGCCGGCCGGGCTGCCGATCGATGGCCAGGGCCTGCTGGCCGAGCTGCCGGCGGGCCTGCCTTCGGAGTTGCTCGAGCGCCGCCCCGACGTGCGCCAGGCCGAGCGCCAACTGCAGGCCGCGAACGCCAACATCGGTGCCGCCCGCGCCGCCTTCTATCCGCGCATCACGCTGACCGGCAGCGTCGGCGTGGCCAGCGAGGAACTGGGCGGCCTGTTCGACAACCGCGTCTGGCAGTTCGCGCCGCGCATCACGCTGCCGATCTTCGACGCCGGCGCCACGCAGGCGAACCTGGAAGTCAGCCAGGCCAACCGCGACATCGCCGTGGCGCAGTACGAGCGCGCGATCCAGACCGCGTTTCGCGAAGTCGCCGATGCGCTGGCCGGCCGGGCCACGCTGACCGAGCAGCTGCGCGCGCTGCGCGCGCAAGCCCAGGCCGAGGAGACGCGCTACCGCCTGGCCGACCTGCGCTACCAGAACGGCGCGTCGAGCTACCTGGACGTGCTGGACGCACAGCGCACGCTGTTCCTGGTGCAGCAGGGCGTGGTCACCGCCGAGGCGGCCCGGGTGCAGAACCTGGTGTCGCTGTACAAGGCGCTGGGTGGCGGCTGGAAGTGAGAAAGGACCCCGGGGCCTCGCCGCCCGCGTGACCTGCTCGGTTTCTTCGGACCAGTAATTCCTGTGAAGATGGCTCTTCGACAGCGAGGAGCCCATGAGGAAGAGTCGATTCACGGAAGCGCAGATGGTGGCCATCCTGCGCGAGGCCGACCGCACATCGGTGGCCGAAGCGGCCAGGAAGAACAAGGTCAGCGAGCAGACCATCTACTCGTGGCGCAAGCACTTTGGTGAGCTTGCCCCGTCTGACGTCAAGTGCCTGCGCACCCTGGAGTCCGAGAACGCACGGCTGAAGCGATTGCTTGCCGAGCGAGATCTGGACATCTCCGTACTCAAGGAGATCAACGCAAAAATGGTGAGCCCGCAGGCGCGGCGCGAGCAGGTCGCGTTCGCTTGCGAACGTGGCCTGAGCGAGCGCCGTGCCTGCGGGCTGCTCGAAGTCGCCCGCTCTTGTCTGAGCTACGAGCTGCGCCTGCCTGTGAAGGACGCCCCCGTGATCGACGCCATGAAGACCTTGTCTGCCCAGTACCCGCGCTACGGCTACCGGCGCATCCGCATCTTCCTGCGCCGTCAGGGCCACGCGCTGGGCGTGCATCGCGTGCAGCGGCTCAACTTTCAAAGCGATATCTGACCCGGTGCATTTCGCCCTGACCTTCTCGAGATGCGCGGCGGGCGGCCCACGGCGGGACGCTTGCGTTGGATGAGGGGCAATGCGAGACTTGACCCCAACCTGTCAGCTCGGACCCCCAGCCTTGGCAGGCCCCCCCAAATGTGGAAAGCTTTCCCATCTGGCCCACGCCACTCGTAGTTCAAAGGAGCAGCCATGAGTGTTCAAACTTTACGAAACGCAACTCTTATTGCCGTTGCATTGCTCTTGGTAGCCACAGGAGTGTCCACCTACGGTGCCACTGCATCACCGACCACAACTGGTCATTCACTTGAAGCCACTTACTCTTCAATCCTGCAGTACGCATTTGGGTTGCTTTCCGGGTCCTCAGGCTGCGTGGCTTGCCACATGAACTACTAGTGCCGAGCGGCTGGTGCGCAGTGCCGCGGCCGCCAACTTTAAGGCCTGCGCACGGCGTTGGCGGCATTGGGATCAGGTTTCCCATTTCACCAAATGCCTCGTCGCCCTTGTTGCCTTTTCTAGGCCCGCTATCTACTGCCCGCCACGCGACACTGACAACGCGCCGTGCACGTCCGGTCATTGCATCCTGGCAATCTCGCGCTGCGCAGAGGGCGACTCACGGCGGGAGGCTAGCGTTGGATGACGGGAAAGGCAAGACAACGCTATACCGTGCGGCCTACACGTACTGCGTAGCGGCCTGGTCTGGCATGTCGAACCAATCCGCGACCAGCGCCTCGACCGGCGCCGGCCCGCCGACATGCTCGTAGTCGTTCAGCCGCGGAATGTGCCGGTAGTCGGCGGCCCAGTCGTCGCCGTACTGGGCAATCTGTTCGATCGCGTCGCACACCGCGCCGACCTCGGCATCGCTCATCGCCGGGTGGAACGACACCCGTACCCAGCCGGGCTTGTCGGTCAGGTCGCCGGCGTCGATGCGCGAGGTGATGCGTTGCGAGTGGTCGACATCGACGTTGAGCAGGTAATGCCCGTAGGTGCCGGCGCACGAGCAGCCGCCGCGGGCCTGGATGCCGAAGCGATCGTTGAGCAGGCGCACCACCAGGTTGTAGTGCAGGCCCGGCAGGTAGAACGAGAACACCGGCAGCCGGTCGCGGTGTTGCCCGGCCAGCACCACCACGCGCGGCATGCGGTCCAGCCGCTCGAACACCTGGCGCACGATCGCGTGTTCGCGCGCGGCGATGCGCTGCACGCCCAGCGATTCCTTCAATTGCACCGCCAGCGCGGCGCGGATGAGTTGCAGGAAGCCCGGCGTGCCGCCGTCCTCGCGCACTTCGATGGCGTCGTGGTAGCGGTGCTCGTGCCAGGGGTTGGTCCAGGTCACGGTGCCGCCGCCCGGCTGGTCCGGCACCTGCGCCGAGTACAGGCGCGGGTCGAAGATCAGGATGCCGCACGACCCGGGCCCGCCGAGAAACTTGTGCGGCGAGAAGAAGATCGCATCCAGCGCACGCGCCGGGTCCGCCGGGTGCATGTCGATCGCCGCATACGGCGCCGAGCAGGCGTAGTCGACGAAGCACAGCCCGCCGTGTTCGTGCATCAGCGCCGCGATGTCGTGCACCGGGGTCTCGATGCCGGTGACGTTCGAGCAGGCCGTGATCGACGCGATCTTCAGCCGTCGCTCCGGGTAGCGGGCCAGGATCGCAGGGATGGCTTGCACGTCGACCAGGCCCTGCGCATCGGGCGGGATCACTTCCAGATCGACCTCGCACTCCAGCCACGTGGTGTGGTTGGAGTGGTGCTCCATGTGCGTGATCAGCACCAGCGGGCGGTCGGCCGCCGCCACCGTGGCCGTGCCGATGTAGTTGGACGGCACGCGCAGCCCGAGCAGGCGCTGCAGCTTGTTGATCGCGCCGGTGCAGCCGGTGCCGGTGGCCAGCAGCACGTCGCCGGGCGCCGCGTTCACATGCTGCTTGATCAGCGCGCGCGCGCGCTGATAGGCGGCGGTCATGGCGTGTCCGGTGAAGCTGGTCTCGGTGTGCGTGTTGGCGATGTAGGGGCCGAAGTCGCGCAACAGGCGCTGCTCGATCGGTGCGTAGGCGCGCCCGCTGGCGGTCCAGTCGGCATAGATCACGCGGCGCGGGCCGTACGGCGTCGGGATGCTGAGGTCGCGCCCGACGATGCCCTGTTCGAGCTGCGCGAAACGATCGGCGCCGGGTGGGCGGGGCTGTGCAGACATGGTGTCTCCTGTTGCGCCGCAGCCTGCAGCTGCGGTGCCGCCAGCGGTCCTACTTCGATTCGAGGTAGGCGGCGAGCGCAACGATCTCGTCGTCGGTGAGGTTCTTGATCAGTCCGTGCATCAGCGGCGAGTCGCTCAGCGGGTTGGGATTGACTGCATCTGGATGGAGTCTCCAAACCCGACCAGCGATACGCGCGTCACCGTGGGCGTCGACGTAGCCATGGCCACGCTGCAGGTGGCCATCAGCGGCCGAACGCCCAGCCTTGCCCTTGCCAACGACGAAGCGGCTTACGCCGTGTTGCTGGCCGAGCTGTCTGGCCTGGACGTCGGGCTGGTGTTGTTCGAGGCCACCGGCGGCTTCGAGCTGGCCTGCGCCACGGCGCTGCAGCTGGCAGGGCTGCCGGTGGCAGTGATCAATCCGCGCCAGGCGCGCGACTTCGCGCGTGCCATGGGCCACCTGGCCAAGACCGATCGCATCGATGCCCGCGTGCTGGCCGACATGGCTCGCACGTTGATTCAGCGTGGCGACCTGTCCAAGCTGGTCAAGCCGCTGCCCGATGCCCAACAGCTTGAGCTGCAGGGCCTGGTCACACGGCGTCGCCAGCTCATGGCCATGAAGCTGGCCGAGGACCATCGCATGAAGATGCCGGGCGTGCGCCAGCGGCGCCGCCCGAACACGGGTAGCGCCGAAAGGACCAGCAAGCCGACAAGTGCGAGCCATAGCCCGCGGCAGCGCGAAGAAGCGATCATCGCTGTAAGGCCAACTGCTCCCTTAACGCATGTCGCGTCGATCTTACCTCGGCGCATGTTTGCCGCAGCCGGCGGGCCGCCAGCACGACAATTCGCCACTGCGCGGGCCGCGGGCGAATGCATCATCGCCATGGCCCGCAAGCGGCAGGCAGGCCGCGAAATAGGAGTCTCCCATGGTCTTGCTCGAATTCTCGATGTCGCCGGTCGGCGTCGGCGAAAGCGTCAGCGCACAGGTCGCGCGCATCCTCGACGTGATCGACCGCAGCGGCGTGCCCTACCAGCTCACGCCGATGGGCACCATCCTCGAAGGCGAGTGGGCCGAGGTGATGGCCGTCGTCACGGCCTGCTTCGAGACCCTGGCGGCCGATTGCCCGCGCATCGGCGTGCACATCAAGATCGACTACCGCGCCGGGCCGGGCGGGCGCATGCAGGCCAAGACGGCCGCGGTCGAGCGGCATCTCGGGCGCAAGCTCAAGACCTGAGCCCAGCGCGGCACCGGCGCCCGGCCGCAGGCCGCGCTGGTTCAGCGGTACGCCGCAGCGGCCATCGTGTAGTCGACCCGCGCATCCAGTGCCTTCATCTTGCCGTCGACCTCTGCATCGGCGGCACGCGCCCCTCGTAGCGCACGACGTTGCGCGTCGCCGAGTCGAAGGTCACCGTCAAGGGCTTGAGCGCCAGGCGCACGAGCCAGTTGCTCGGCGTGATCGAGAACGACGTGCGGCCGGCCTTCGTATCGGCCCGGCGGATGTCGAAGCCGTAGGTCTGCGTCTTCGCCATCACGATCATGCGCACAGGCAGGCGCTCGCCCCGCGCGAGCGCGTCCCAATGCTGCAGGATGAAGCCGTGCAAGGACGGTCCGCTGACGACCGGGTCGCTGACGTCTTCGGTGGCGCTCGTGACCACGCCATCCTGTAGCAGGCGATAGTCGAGGCGGCGCCCGTCGTTGCTGAGCACGACCGAGCCGCTGTAGCCCAGCTGCCGGTTGGTGGCGTCGAACCGTTGCAGCGCGTAGCCCGGGCCGAACTCGGCTTCCTCGACGATGATGACGTCGCCGTTCGGCGCGTGCGTGATGTGCGCCGCGGACTGACCCTTTGCGTGCGGGCCGACACGCCGCTCGTAGCTGAACAGCGCCGGTGCGCGCGGCTCGTGCTGGTCGAACACGGCGCCGCGGTAGATCAGTTCGCCGGCCGCGTCGGGCGCGTGGCGATAGGCGTCCAGCCGGGCGGCGCCCGCGGCGTCGAGAGCGGCAGTCTTGGCGCTGGCGAGACCGGCAATCAATGCGAGCGCGGCAAGGGTCAGGGCGGAGGGGGTGGCGGTTTTCAAGGTGGTTCTCCTGTGTGAGGGTGGGTACCGAGGCGCCGCGGCTTGCGAGATTCGGGAGGCGGCGCGTCGATGTGCAGACTCTAGAAATCCGCGCCCGCCGCGCACAGCCGTACGCCGCGCACGGACTCTTGCGCCAGATGGAACAATGCGGCGATGGACCAGTTGCGCGCGCTGCGCGTCTTCGTTCGGGTGGTTGCCGAAGGCAGCCTGGCCGGCGCTGCGCGGGCCCTCGACATGGCCCCGCCGGTGGTGACCCGAACCGTGGCCGAGCTCGAACAACACCTCGGCGCGCGCCTGCTCAACCGCACCACGCGGCGGATCGCGCTGACCGAGGTGGGCCAGGCCTACCTGGAGCGCGCCCAGCAAGTGCTGGCCGAACTCGACGACGCCGATGCGCTGGCCGGCGCCGCGGTGCAACAACCGCGCGGGACGCTGCGCATCCTGTGCCCGCCGGCGTTCGCCGTGCATCAGCTGGCGCGGCATCTGCCCCGGTTTCGGGCCCGGCATCCGCAGCTCGGGCTCGAGATTGCCGCACCCGGTGCGGTCGACGTCGCCGACCAGAGCTTCGACGTGTCCATCGTGTCCGTCGGCGAGCGCGCGCTGGACGGGGACTTCGTCGCCCGGCCGATCGCACGTTCGGCGTTCGTCATTTGCGCCGCGCCGGCGTACCTGCAGCGGCGCGGGCAGCCGCAACAGCCGGACGACCTGCTGCAGCATGACGCGCTGCTGCCGGCGGTCGTCGGCCGTGCGGCGCGACTTGACGCTGTACCGGGACGCCGCTGCCTCCGAACGCGGCGCCGCACCGACCGTGGTCACGTTGCCGGCGCCCGAGCCAGTGCTGTCGACGGGGCACATCGATCTGCTGCTCGCTGCCGCACTCGCCGGGCTGGGCATCGCGGGTCTGCCCTCGTTCGTTGTCGACGAGGCGCTGCGCGACGGCCGCCTGGTGCGCGTGCTGCCGCAGTGGCGCGGCGTCACGCTCACGCTGTATGCCGCGATGCCGACGCGCAAGCATGTGCCCGCGCGCACCAGGGCGTTCGTCGACTTCCTGCTCGCCAGCTTCGGCGGTGGTACGGTCGACCCCTGGCTCAGTTCGCCCTGAGGGATCAACTCACGAACTTGACGATGGCGGCCGGCGCGGCGATTCAGTGCCCTGCCACGTCGGCGGCGCATCGCGTGCTCGAATTCCATGACGCGATGGACAGGTGGCGGACCGCCGGTTCATAGTCTGGCCATTGCAGCCGCCGAGGATGGATGCCCGACGGTCGGATCTCAACTGTGGCGGAGGCTGAACTTGAACCACGACGAACCGCTTGCGCCCGCCGCGGGTAACGCGGACGCGCTTTTCGACCTCGCCTACCAGGATTTGCGTCGGATGGCGCATTCGCGCTTGTATGCGAGCGGCCACCACACCGTGCTCGATACGACGGCGCTGGTGCATGAGTCCTACCTACGGCTTTCGCGTGCCGGCCAGCTCCAATTTCCGGATCGGGCGCGATTTCTCGTTTATGCAGGTCAGGTGATGCGCTCGATCATTGTCGACCTGGTGCGCGAGCGTGGCAGCCAACGCCGCGGGGGCGATGCCATGCGCGTGACGATGACCGACAGCATCGCCGTGGGCAGCCGCAGCGAGGCGAGCGAGACCGAGATCATGGCCGTGCACGAAGCGCTCGAAGCGCTGGCAAAGGTGGACCAGCGATTGGCTCACGTGGTCGAGATGCGCTACTTCGGCGGCATGACCGACGCCGAGATCGGCGAGGCGCTCGGCATGAACGAACGCACCGTGCGGCGCGACTGGGACGAGGCGCGCCTGTTCCTGGCGGCGGCACTGAAGTAGCTTGGTGGCGCGGAGGCTGCGATGGCCGATCGATCCAACTTCGACCTCTCGCCGCAAGCCTGGACCACGCTGCGCCAGTTGTTGCGCGAGGGGCTCGAGCAGCCGCCGAGCTTGCGTTCGGATTGGCTCGATGGCCTGGCGGTCGACTTGTCCGACTTCAAGCCCCGCTTGCGCGAGTTGCTGCGTCACGCCGAAGCCACTGCAGCAGCGCAGCTCTTTGCCACCCTGTCCAAAGTGGAGACCGACGCCTTCGCCGCGCCGCCCAACGATACGCCGACAACGGGCCGCACGCAGGGGCAGCGGGTCGGCCCCTACCGGCTGTTGCGACTTCTCGGTGAAGGCGGCATGGGCAGCGTCTGGCTTGCCGAACGAACCGACATGCTGCATGGCCGGCCCATCGCCCTGAAGCTGCCGCACCAGGCATGGCGCCATACGCACCTTGTCGAGCGCATGGCGCGCGAACGCGAGATCCTCGCCACGCTGGACCATCCCCATATCGCGCGGCTGTACGACGCCGGTGTGGACGACGACGGCCAGCCCTACCTCGCCCTCGAATTCGTCGAGGGCGAGCCCGTCGACCAGTACTGTGAGCGCCGATCGCTCGGCATCCAGGCCCGGCTGCGCATTTTCGTCCAGGTCCTCGCCGCAGTGGCGCATGCACACGCCTGCCTTGTCGTGCACCGCGACCTCAAGCCGTCCAACATCCTGATCGACGCCGATGGACAAGCCAAGTTGCTGGACTTCGGCATCGCCAAGCTGGTCGCCGAAAGCACCGTGGCCGAGACGGCGCTGACGCAGCAGGCGGGCCGAGCACTGACACCCGACTACGCGTCACCCGAACAAGTCGGCGGCCGCCCGATCGGCACGGCCTCGGACATCTATTCGCTGGGCGTCGTGTTGTTCGAGTTGCTGACCGGTGGCCGGCCCTACCACCTGAAACGCGACTCGCGTGCCGCACTCGAAGAGGCCATCGATCAGGCCGATCCGAAGCGCCCGAGCGCCGCGGTCACCGATGCCAGGACGCAAAAGGCCCTCCGCGGCGATCTGGACACGATCGTCCTGAAGGCGCTGAAGAAGGCGCCGGCCGAGCGCTACGCGACGGTGGACGCGATGCGTGCCGACATCGAACGCCACTTGACCGACCAGCCGGTCCTGGCTCGGCCGGACAGCCGCAGCTATCGGCTGCGCAAGTTCTTTGCCCGCAATCGCCTTTCGGCAAGCGTCACGGCCGTGGTCGTGCTTTCGGTCGTTGGCGGCGCAGGCGCGGCGGTGTGGCAAGCGCGGGTTGCAGTTGCCGAACGCCAACGCGCCGAAGAAGTGCGCGGCTTCATCGAATCGATCTTTCGCGACACCGACCCGTACCAGGATTCGGAAGGCCCCATGTCGGTGACGGCCCTGCTGCAGCGCGCGCAGCGGCGCGTCGATCGCGACCTTGCCGATCGCCCCGAGATGCACATCGAGATGCTCAATCTGATCGGCGAGAGCCTGAAGAACCTGCAGGAGACGGAGCCCGCGGCGAAGACCCTGGACGATGCCGTCGCCCTGGCGCGCACGAAGCTCGGTGCGTTGCATCCGCTCACCGTCCGGGTGCGCGTGACGCGACTCGGCCTGTACTGGTTTCAGGGTCGGCATGACGAGTTGCGGGAGGAACTGCGCGAACTCGTGCCGCTGTTGCGTGCCGCTGGCGGCGACAGGGAACAGCTGGTTGTCGCGCTGGAAGTGCAGGCGCACTCCGCGATCGATACGGGGCGCTACGAAGATGCCGTGTCGGCAGCGTCGGAGGCACTGGCGCTCTCGCTCGAGCATCTGGGCGAGCGCAATGACCAGACAGCCGATGCCGCCACGCTGCTGGCACTCGCATACGAATATACGCATCAACCGGCCCGCGCCAAGGCTGCTGCCGAGCAGGCCTTGCACTTCGCGCGTCAAGCGCATGCAGCCGACGCCCAGCATCCTGCGGTGATTCAGGCCCGTGCGGTTCTGGCCCGAGCGCTGGGCGAGCTGGGTGAACTGCAGGCAGCCATTGAACAGCTCGAACAAGCGGCTCGCGATACCGCTGCGCGATTCGGGCCCACCGCCTTCGAAGTGGCCTTCCATACCCTCAACACGGTGAAGTACCTGGTCGAGTCGGGTGAGGTCGCGCGCGCTCAGGAGGCCGCGGCGGCGGCCGAGAAGATATTCGGGTTGCGCGCCAGCCCCGGCACCTATTTCGTCGCGGCCTCGCGTGCGAGCCATGCGATGACACTGCTGATGGCCCGCCGCGCTGAAGTCGCCCTGCCCGAGATCGAACCGGCCTTGGCTGAGATCGACCGTTTGCTCGGGCCCAAGCACCCCACTGCCCGGCGCGCGCGTGAGGACCTCGCCCTGGCCCATCTGTACCTGGGACAGGCCGAGCAGGCCGAGCATGTGTTGCAAGCGATCGAACAAGCCCAGGCGGACGGCCGACCCGCCTGGCGGTATCGCCACTTGCGTTCGCTGGCCGCCCGGCTGCGTGGCGATGCGGATTCCGCCGTGCGGCACGGGCATGCAACCCTCGCTGCCATCTCGGGGCAGCGCGCGGACATCGATCGCATGCGTGCGCTGCCAAACCTCGGACTGTCGCTGGCAGACGCAGGCGAGTACGCGCAGGCAAAGAGCGCGTGCGACGAAGCCATCACGCTGCTGGCACGCTTTCAGAGCCGGATCTCTGCCGACCGCGCCGACGCCTCGCTCTGCCTCGGCCGTGCCTTGCTCGGACTCGGGCGCCCCGCCGACGCGCTCTCACCACTGCAGCTGGCCGAAGGCTTTTGGCGCGAAACCAACGGCGACAGCCGCTGGGCCGGCGAGGCGTCGTACTGGCTCGCGCGTGGCCACGAAGCGCTGGGGCAGAGCGCCCAAGCGCGCGCAGCGCATGCCAGAGCTGCCGCCGCGTTGGCGCGCTCGCCGATGGTCGGCGATGCCGTGCTGCTCAAGACGGCGCGCACAGCGCTGGCTGCGACGAGCGGCGCCGTGCGCTGACCTGCCGCAATCCAGCACTGACGTTTCTAGGGGGTCGCGGCGCCCACCTGCCCGGGCCGGGATGCGGTTTGCGTTGTAGCCAGCCATAGGTCATCACTGTGGAGGCTGCCATGGCATTGCACCCGCTCTTCGTCCTGGGCGCGCTGAGCGCTGCGTTTCGGACTTCTGCCACCGCGTCCATTCGCGCCGACGATGCGGGGCGTTCTGCCGCCCGCTTCGGCACGCTTGCTGTTGCACCGAAGCAGACCCCCGTCGGCGTGGCGCCTGAGCCGGCCGCATCGGCCCCCCAATTGGGAGCCGCAGCGTCCAATGACGCCGACCGCTCCCCACAGATGGTCTACCGCAAGGTCCTTGAACGGGCCCGCCGTCATCAGGCGAGCCGATGCACGGCGCCGGAAACGTCGGCCCTCAGCCTGGACGCGCGCCTGGCTGCGACGCCACTTCGAACTGCCATCGCCACGGAAGACGCCTTGACACGCACCACCCTTGGGCCTGGCCCGTGCTCGCCATGAGCGTGTTGATGCGGGGTCTGCCGATGGGTGGCAGTGACCTGCCATACCTCAACCATGCGCGCGAGTTCATGGCCGATGTTCGCCGGACGCGCCTGCGATGAGCGCAGGCATGAACGCAAACGATTGGGTCGGCTACTTGGCGTCGCTGCTCGTGCTCGTGACCTTCTGCATGCAAGGCATGGTGCTGCTGCGCGCAGTGGCGATCGCGAGCAATGTCGCCTTCATCGCTTACGCAGTCCTCGCCGGCATCGGTCCGGTGATGCTGCTGCATGCGCTGTTGCTACCGATGAACGTGTACCGCTTGTGGCAAGCCTTGCACGCGCCGCGGTGGCAACGAGCAAGCGATCGCCGCAGGGTTACGGCGGCTGCGCCTGGGGCAATGTCGACCTGTTCCGCACTGGATCATTCAGACAAGGCTCGGCGCTGACCGTGGGCCAACCTGCCGCGCACGACCGCGCTCACGGTGCCGAGGATGAAGGCCACGAGCGCCAGCGCGTTGCCGAAGGCGCCGGCGCGCACCCATTCGAACTGCGCCGCCGCGTCGCCGGCCAGACGCAGCGCGAGCGACGCGTGCAACAGCGCCAGCGGCACGTAGAACAGCGGGTGGTAGGGCACCGCCACGCGCAGCACGGCGGGGAAGATGATCGGCGCGTGGCCGAAGACCATCGAGAAGACGAACCCGAGCGCAATGGCGTGCAGCGCCGCGTCGTACGACGCACTGCCCGGTGTCAGGCCGCCGGCGGCCAGGATGACCGCGCTGCCCAGGGCCAGCCAGGCATAGCCCGACAGCAGGCACACGGCGATGAAGCGCGTCAGGCCGTGCCCGCGCACCGTGCGCCGCGCCAGGTCCTGCTTGACCAGCCACAGTGCCAGCCCGAGCAGGCCGGCGGCGAACAGCAGCGGCCCCCAGGCCCAGCGCAGGCCGACGAGGCCGGCCACGATCACCACCAGCAGCAGCGCGAACACGCGGGTGGCCGTCGGCGACGGCGGCAGCAGGCGCGACAACTCGAGCCGTTCGCCGGCGATCGTGAGGACCAGGAAGGCCAGCCACCAGGGCACGATCTCGATGCACCGTCCAGCCCGCCAGCCACAATCCGTTGCCGGCCGTCCAGCAGGCGGCGCCGAGCACGAGCGTGAAGGTGAACAGCGCCGGCTGCCGGCGCAGCACGTCGACCGACGCCGCCAGCAGCACGCCGCTGCCGGCCAGGAAGAGCCACGCCGCAGGCGTCGCCGCAGCCGTGCACCGCACAGGCGCCGCCGAGTCCCGCCAGCAGCGGCCCGGGTAGGCCCAGCCGCGGCCGATCGCGACCGCGCGCTCGAGCGCGATCACCACGCCGAAGAAGCCGCAGATCATCAGCGGCCCGTGCAGCGCCGGCGGCCGACGCCACCAGCGTGGGCATGCTCCAGCCCAGGCGTGCCAGCCCGGCGCCGGCGCCGGCGAACAGGCCGACGAAGCCGAGCATCAACAGCGGCACGCGCCACGCCGGCGGCAGCCCACCGGCCGGGCCGGCCGTGGGGCGGTCTCAAGGAAACGCGGGCGCCCAAGTTTCCTTGCTCCCCCCGGGGGGGCGGACGCCGCACGGCGGCGGCCTGGGCACTCATTACGTCCAGCCGAAGTGTTCGCGCGCGATGCCCGACATCTTGTCCGGCGTCCACGGCGGGTCCCACACCAGCCGCACGTCGACCCGCGTGCCTGCGGGCATGATGGCCGTGACGGCGTCGCGTGCCTGCTCGACGATCATGTCGGCCATCGGGCAGGCGGCGGTCGTCATCGTGAGGTCGATCGACACCGCGTCGGCCTCGACCTCGATGCCGTAGACCAGGCCGAGTTCGACGATGTTCATGCCGGCCTCGGGGTCGTCGACCTGGCGCAGCGCTTCGCGCACCGCTTCGTCGTCGACCGTCATGCCAGCCCCTCGGCGCGCAGACGCGCTGCGTTCATTCCCAGTTGCCGAGCCGGCGCACGAACGGCAGCCGCTGCGACGGCACGAAGCCGACGCCGTACAGGAAGCCGAGCAAGGCCAGGTCGCTCGCCGCGACGAAGGTCTCGACGCGCTCGACGTGCAGTGCGCCGAGGTTGACGAACAATTGCGACAGCAGCGCCCGGCCGACGCCGTGGCGCATGTATTCGCGGTCGACGCCGATCGTGTCGATCACCGCCACCGGCTCGGTGCGGCCGAAGTCGCCGCGGTCCACCCGCGCCATCAGGAAGCCGACGTTGGCATCGTCGCGCCGCGCGCACAGCGACACGCGCACGGTCGAATCGTCCATCGCCTCGGCCAGCTTGGCTTTGAGGTAGGTGCTGCGGTCGCGGCCGGTGATGCCGCGGTCGATGCGCACGATGCCCGGCAGGTCGGCCGCCGTCATCGAGCGCACGTCGGCACTGTCGCGGGCCAGGCGCTCGAAGTCGTTGCCGGCGCTGGCGCCATCGAAACGGATCTCGTGGGCGGGGCCGTCGCCAGGCGCCAGCGCGATCGCGTCGTCGCGCTCGGGCCGGTAGTCGCCACCGGCGACGGCGCATTCGACGACCAGCGCCGGCGCCAGCTCGAAGCCCATGCCGGCCAGCCAGTGCAGCATCGCCGCGTCGGACCAGGCGGACTGCGTGCGCAGTTCGGTCACGGCGTGGCGGCCGGCCCATTGCGAGAGGGCGTCGAACAGTTTGCGGCCCACGCCGTGGCCGCGGATGTCGGGCCGCACGCCGACCAGCTCGATGCGCATGCTGCGCGCCTGGCTGCCGAATTCGCCCTCGAGCATGCGCGCCAGGATGTAGCCGGCCAGACCATGCTCGTCGACGGCAGCGAACTGCGCGTGCAGCGCCGGATCGCGCCGCGCCGCCGCCAGGCGCCGCTCGGCATAGCCGCGGCGCGAGCGACCCTCGAGGGCGCTGTCGATGGCGATCACGTCCGCCAGGTCGGCGGCGGTGAGGGCGCGTACCGCGGGTGGCGGGGTGGCAACTTGTTGCATCCGTGTCTCCTAACGTGGCCGCTCAGCTGCTGCTGTAGGCCAATGCCAATGCGCTGTCGGTGTCGTCGTCGAGCAGGTGATCGTCGAGCAGCGGCAGCAGTGCCATCGATTCCTTCTGGATATGCGCCACCTGGCGCTCGACCATCTCGAGCACGCCGCGCTTGAGCTCGCTCCAGCCGCGATCGTCGAGCGTGCCGGCCGCGGCGGTGCGCGCCAGCGGCAGCAACTCGGCCGCCACCGCACGGATCGCGTCGTGCTCGTCGCGCAGCAGCCAGGCGATGTCGCCTTCACCGGCCTCGGTCATGCGCGTGAACAACTCGCCTTCCTCGAACTCGAAGTGGCGCGAGATCTCGTGTTCGATCAGGCGGATGAAGGCCGGCGCCAGCGGCGTGAAGCTGGCCGCACACTGCGCGCGCACGAAGGCCTGCTCGACGCGGCCGAGCAATTCGAGGCTGTTGCGGTGTTCGTTGTCGAGGACTTGGCTGACCTGGTGCATGGTGTCGCCCGCAGCTGGGTGGTTGCACGCCAGAATAGCGAGGCCTGCGCCGTTGCCCTTGATGTCAGTCAAGCAATCGGCGCGGCGTGCATGCGCCGCATGACCGTCACGAAGAAGACGCCGAAGGCCGCCGCGCCGAGCGTGCCGACGGCGGCGGCCAGCATGAGCAGCCAGGGGCTGTCGATGACGACCGCCAGCGCCAGACCGGCCAGCGCCGCGACGTGGCAGGCGAAGTGGATCGCCAGCGGGCGATCGGCGCTGAGCGACGATGGCGTCGGCGGCCGGCGGCTGCCGCGCGCGGCGTGCATGGAGGCCAGGAACGGCACGATGCGCTGCAGCATGCCGAGCAGAAAGCTCAGCAGCCAGCCGTCGATCAGCACCAGCCCGAACAGCGTGGCCAGGCCGGGCAGTGGCGCATCGAGCACAAGGGCCAGCGCCAGCGCCAGGCTGGCCGAGAGCATCGCCCAGCCCAGGCGCACCAGCGTGAACGAGCGGCCGAGTTCGCGCCGCATGCCGCTGCGCAGCGCCACGCGCATCAGATGCAGGTGCAGCGCGACGGCGCCGGCGCCGAGCGCGAGCGCCGCGACGCGCAGCGGCTGCGCTGCGATGTCCAGTGCCGCCAAGGCCGCCAGCACCAGTGCGGCGACGGCCAATCCGCAGGACGCGACGGCGCGCCGCCGGTCGGGTGCGGCGGCCAGCGCGAACATCGGCACCAGGATGCACGACAGCCCGAGCGCCAGCAGGCCCATGAAACCGTAGGCCGCGAAGGCCAGGTGCAGCGCCAGCGCGGTCTGGCGGGCGATCGTCGGCACGCCGAGCCAAGGCAATACCAGCGCCAGCGCGCTGCCCAGCACGACGAGCAGGCTGGCCAGCGCGGCCCAGCCGTGCGCCACCACCTCGGGCATGCCGCGCGCACCGACCAGGTTGAGCGCCAGCAGCACAGCGAACATCAGCAGTGCCAGCAGCACGGCCACGGCGCCGAGGCCGAGCAGGCCCGGCAGCGCCAACCCCATGCCGAGCGTGACCGCGGCCACGCCGGGTGTGTACAGCCACCAGATCGCCCGCGGCCAGAACGTCGAGCGCACCGGCTGGCGGGTGGCGATCGGCAGCAGCTGCAGGCCCGCGCCGATGGCCGTCATGACCAGCACGCCCAGTGTCACCAGGTGCAGCGCGGCCAGCGGCCAGCCCGGCGCGACGACGAACGGCGCCATGCGTTCGGCCCCGGCCAGCAGCGCCAGCCAGGCCAGCAGGTGAAACAGGGCCGCGGCGGCGAAGAAGCGGAACGGAATCGACGCCGGCAGCAGGCGGCTCGTCGCGCCGAGCAGGAATCGCGCCCGGGACGGCCATCAAGCGCGGCGGTGGAGCCGCAGGCGCACGCCGCCCGGCTCGGCGGCGATGCGCTCGGCCGCCCAGCCGATCTCGGCCAGCTCGGCGTAGAGCAGCAGCGGGTCGCGGTCATGGTGCACGATCACCGCGGCATCGCCGTCGCGCTGCTCGTGCACCAGACGCAGGATCGCCACCAGCGGCTGCGGCGGCGCCAGGCCGCGCACGTCGATGTGCACGCCGTCGGCGTCGCTCCAGCGACGCGGCTCAACGGTCATATTGCTGGATCAGTGCGCGCGCGTCGTCGAGCAGCGCGCTGCCGTTGCCGCCCTTGGCGCCGACCTCCTTGACCCACTGGTCGTCGACGTCGGCCGAGGCCTTGATCCAGCGCTGGTACTCGGCATCGGTCAGCGTCAGCAGCGCATTGCCGCGATCGCCGGCGAGCTTGTGGTTGGCGCCGACCACGGCGTCGAACTTCTCGCCGGCCCAGGCCGATGCCGCCACGCCGCTGTTGGCGTCGATCACCTTCTTCAAGCTCGGGCGCCAGGCTGTCGTACTTGGCCTGGTTCATGACGAAGGCGAAGATCGAGTTGGCGAACTTGGGCTGGCCGGCCGGCGCGTCGAGGTGGCTCTTGGCGATCTCCTGCAGCTTGGCCGCCGGCACGCCTTCCCACGGCACCATCGCGCCGTCGATCACGCCCTTGGACATCGATTCGGGCACCGAGGGCAGCGGCATCTGCACCGGCGTGGCGCCGAGCGCGGCCAGCATGCGCGAGTTCAGGCGCGTGGCGGCGCGAATCTTCAGGCCCTTCAGGTCTTCGAGCGTGCGCACGCCCTTGGCGCTGGACAGGTGGAACGACGAGCCGTCGTTGGTGTGCAGGAAGATCGGGCGCACGCCCTGGTATTCATCGAGCGCGTTCTTCTGCACGAAGCTCCAGTAGGCCTGGCTCGAGCCCTTCGCGCTGCGCGTCAGGAACGGCAACTCGAAGACCTCCGACTTGGTGAAGCGGCCGGCCGAGTAGGTCGGGATGGTCCAGACGATGTCGGCCACGCCGTCGCTTGGCCTGGTCGAACAGCTGCGCCGGCGTGCCGCCGAGCTGCATCGCCGGATAGATCTGGCACTTCAGCTTGTCGGCCGACTCCTTGCCGACCTTGTCGCACCAGGCCTGGATGATGTTGACGTGCACGTTCGAGGTGCCGGGCAGGAAGTGGTGCACCTTGAGCACCACCTGCTGCGCCTGTGCGGGCAGCGCGGCGGTCAGCGTGACGACGGCGGCGGCGACGAGGCCGAGGGAGTGACGCAGCTTCATGGTTTGTCTCCTAGCAGGGTGGATGAACTCAAGGTTGGAAGGTCCTGACCAGGACCAGCGACAGCGCGGGAAAGAACAGCAGCACGGTGATGCGCACGAAATCCGACAGCAGGAACGGCATCACGCCCTTGAAGGTCTCGACCAGCGGCACCGTCTTGGCGATGCGGTTGATGACGTAGACGTTCATGCCGACGGGCGGGTGCACCAGGCCGATCTCGACCACCATCAGCGCCAGGATGCCGAACCAGATCGACTTGTCGGTCGCGCCCAGGCCCCAGAAGTCCAGCCCCATCACCACCGGGTAGAAGACCGGAATGGTGAGCAGGATCATGGCCAGCGAGTCCATCACGCAGCCGAGCAGGATGTAGGTGAGCAGGATCGCGATCATCACCAGCAACGGCGAGAAGCCGCTGTCCTTGACCCAGGCCGCCAGTTCGGCCGGCATCTGCGACAGCGCCAGCGCGGTGTTGAGCTGATCCGCGCCGAGCAGGACCAGGAAGATCATGGCGCTGGCCTGCGCCGTGCCGAGCGCGGTGTCGATCAGGCCCTGCCAGCGCATCTTGCCGCTGGTCAGCGCCAGGCCACCGCAGGCGGCGGCGCCGATCGCGGCGGCCTCGGTCGGGTTGGCCCAGCCGCCGTAGATGCCGACGATGACGACCAGGAACACGCCGAGCACCGGCAGCACCGCGGCCAGTGCGCGCAGGCGTTCGGGCCAGGCCACGCGCGGCCCGGCCGGGCCGCTCGCCGGGCGCCAGGTGACGACGATCTTGATCACCAGCATGTAGCCGAGCATCGCGATCACGCCGGGCAGCACCGCGGCCATGAACAGCTTGCCGATCGACTCCTGCGTCAGGATGGCGTAGATGACCAGCGGCACCGACGGCGGGATCATGATGCCCAGCGTGCCGCCCGCGGCCAGCGTGCCGGTGGCCAGGCTGCCGGCATAGCCCAGGCGCTTGAGTTCGGGCAGCGCCACCTGGCCCATGGTGGCGGCGGTGGCCAGCGACGAGCCGCAGATGGCGCCGAAGCCGGCGCAGGCGCCGACGGCCGCCATCGCCACGCCGCCGCGCCAATGGCCCATGAACGCGCTGACGAAGCGGAACAGCGCGCGCGACAGCCCGCCGTGGGTGGCGAACTGGCCCATCAGCAGGAACAGCGGGATCACGATCAGGTCGTAGTTCGACAGCCGTGCATAGGCCAGGTTCTTCAACGAGTTGAGCAGCGGCGTCCACTGCCCGCCGGTCAGCCAGACGTAGCCGCCGGCGCCGACCGAGAACATCGCGATGCCGATCGGCACGCGCAGCACGAGCAGCACCATCAGCAGGCCGAACAAGACCAGCCCGGCGCTGATGCCGGTCACGCCGGCTCCCTGGCGCTGCGTGCGTGCCAGGCCGCGCGGTACAGCCCGACCAGCGCGAGCAGCGCAAAGCCCGGCACCATCAGCGCCTGCCCCAGCCACACCGGCAGGCCCAGGATCATCGTCGTCTCGCCGCTGGCCCACAGCGACAGTGCGCCGGCGCCGGTGCGCCAGGCGATCAGCGCGCCGAAGGCGCCGACCAGCAGCGAGCCGACGCAGTCGAGCGCATGCACCTTCGACGCGGCCATGTGCTCGGTGAAGAAGTCGACCTTGACGTCGCCGAGGTTGAGGTGGCACCAGGCGAAGAACGACGACGACGCGAACGCCGCGCACAGCTGCAGCAACTCGACGTCGCCGGGCACCGGCGCGGAGAACAGCTTGCGCCCGCTGATCGAGACGATCGACATCGCGACCAGCGCGACGAAGACCAGCGCGCCGGCAATCGCCAGCGCCTTGCATGCGACCGCCAGCGCCCGGCCGCAGCGCGCGACCGCGCCGCCGGGTTCATCGCCGTCGGCCGCAGCATGCATCAGTTGCCTTCAAAGACTGGCTTGCCCTTGGCGGCGAACGCGTGGTACGCGCGCTCGAAATCCTGCGTCTGCATGCAGATCGCCTGCGCCTGCGCCTCGGCCTCGATGCACTCGCCCAGGCCCGAATTCCACTCCTGCCAGAGCATGGTCTTGGTCATCGCATGGCCGAAGGTCGGGCCGTCGGCCAGGCTTTGCGCCATCGCGGTGGCCTCGTCGAGCAGCGACTCGGGCGTCACCAGCCGGTTGTGAAAGCCCATGCGTTCGGCTTCCTCGCCGCCGACGACGCGGCCGGTGAAGAGCAGGTCGGCGGCGCGCGACAGACCGATCAGTCGCGGCAGCAGCGTGCACGCGCCCATGTCGGCGCCGGCCAGGCCGACGCGAACGAACAGGAACGCCAGCTTGCTGCGCGCGGTGGCGAAGCGCAGGTCCGAGGCGCAGGCGATCATCGCGCCGGCGCCGGTGCACACGCCGTCGATCGCGGCGACGATGGGTTGCGGGCAGGCGCGCATGGCCTTGACCAGGTCGCCCGTCATGCGCGTGAATTCGAGCAGCTCGGGCATCTCCATCTTCACCAGCGGCCCGATGATCTCGTGCACGTCGCCGCCCGAGCAGAAATTGCCGCCTTCGCCGGCGAAGACCACGGCCTTGACGTCGGTGGCGTAGACCATCTCGCGGAACAGGTCGCGCAACTCGCCGTACGAGTCGAAGGTCAGCGGGTTCTTGCGCTCGGGCCGGTTCAGCGTGATGGTGGCGACCTTGCCGCTCACGCTGTAGCCGAAGTGGGTGGCGCGGTACTTTGCAAGTTGGATGCGTTTCATGGTGTTCTCCTTGTGTTCACTTTACCGAATTCAGCCGACCATCGTCAGGCCGCCGCTGACGCTCAAGACTTGACCGGTGATGAAGGCGGCGCGGTCGCTGGCGAAGAAGACTACCGCGTCGGCCACCTCCTCGGGCTTGCCCAGGCGGCGCATCGGGATCGCCTTGGTCAGCGCCTCCTTGACCTTGTCGGGCACCGCGGCCATCAGCGGCGTGTCGGTCGGCCCCGGGCAGACGCAGTTGACGTTGATGCCGTAGCGTGCGGTCTCGCGCGCGAGCGACTTGGTGAACGCGATCAGGCCGCCCTTGGCGCCGGCATACACCGTCTCGCCCAGGCTGCCGACGCGGCCGGCGTCGCTGGCGATGTTGACGATCTTGCCGCCGCCGCGTTCCATCATCGCCGGCAGCAGTGCCTTGCAAAGCGTCATCGGGCCGACGAAATTGAGCGCCACCAGCTGGCTCCAGAATTCGGGCGTGCCTTCCCAGAACGGCGCCGTGCGGCCCCAGCCGGCGCCGTTGACGAGGATGTCGACGCTACCGAAACGCGCCTGCACCGTCGCCGCGAAAGCGACGATCGAGGCGGTATCGGTCAGGTCGACGGCGACGAATTCGGCCCGCTGTCCTTGCTGGCGCAAGGCCGCCGCAGCGGCCTCGCCCTTGTCGGCATCGATGTCGGCCACGACGATGGTCGCGCCCGCTGTGGCCAGCGCCTGCGCGGTGGCTCGGCCGATGCCCGATGCGGCACCGGTGACGACGGCGATCTTGCCTTGGATGCTCATGTGGGTTCCTTGTGCATGGTCTTGGTGGGTTTCGAACGCAACTTGCCGCGGGCCAGGAAGGCCTGCACCTTCTTGCGCGTCTCGGGGTGGTCGTACAGCGCGCGCGTCTCGAGCAGTTCTTCGCCGTAGCCGTCGCGGGCCGCGTCGCTGGCGGCAGCGATGCAGCGCTTGTTGGCGGCCAATGCGGCCTTGGGCATGGCGGCCACGCGCGCGGCCAGTTCGCGCGCCCAGGCTGCCAGTTCGGCGCGGGGCCGGGCCCATTGCACGATGCCCAGCCGCTCGGCCGCCGCGCCGTCGATGACTTCGGCACCCAGGATCAGGCGCTTGGCCACGCCCGGCCCGCACAGCCGGGTCAGGCGCTGCGTGCCGCCCGCGCCGGGCAACAGGCCGAGCGAGGCCTCGGGCAAGCCGATCGGCGCGTCCGTCGCGGCGACGCGAAAGTCGCAGGCCAGCGCCAGTTCGAGCCCGCCGCCGAGCGCGGCGCCCTCGATCTCGGCCAGCGTCGCCAGCGGCGCCGCCTCGAGGCGCTGATACAGCCGCTGCATTTCGCGCACCACGCCGGTCATCTCATCGGGGCCTTGCGGCGTGGCGAAGCAATTGCGGATCAACGCCAGATCGGCACCGGCGCAAAACACGCGCTGGTCGCTGCGCAGGTGCAGCAGCGCCACGCTGTCGTCGGCAATCACGCGGTCGAGCACGGCGTGCAGTTGCGCGATCAGGGCGTCGTCGAGCGCATTCACCGGCGCGCGCGACAAGGTCGCGACCAGCACGCGGCCGATTTGTTCGGTGCGGACGATGGTGCTCATGCCGTCACGCGAGCGCGCGGTGCAGCTCCTGCAGCTTGCGCCGCAGCAGCTTGCCGGTCGGCGTGCGCGGCAGCGCGGACAGCGGGTGCAGCCAGCGCGGGCGCTGGTACGGCGGCAGTCGCTCGGCGCAGGAGCGCAGGGCGGCATCGGCCACGGCGGCATCGCGGGCGACGAAGAACAGCGCCACCGCGTCGACGCCGTCGCCGTCGGGCACGCAGACCGCGGCGGCTTCGAGGATGCCCGTGGCCTGCGCGGCGAGTTGCTGTTCGAGCTCGACCAGATTGACCCAGCGGCCGCGGATCTTGACCAGCGCATCCTCGCGGCCGGCAAAGCCCCAGCCGCCGCTGGCGTTGCGCCGGAACAGGTCGGCCGGACAGAACAGCAGGCCGTCGCGGAAGGTTTCGGACTGCGCCTGTGGCCGATCCAGGTAACCGAGCGCGAGCGTCGGCGCGCGGAACGCAAGGCGGGTCGGTGCATCGGCCGGTGCATCG
This sequence comes from uncultured beta proteobacterium, assembly GCA_963751775.1. Taxonomy (GTDB): domain Bacteria; phylum Pseudomonadota; class Gammaproteobacteria; order Burkholderiales; family Burkholderiaceae_C; genus CADEEN01. Next base: position 69,218 of record CAVVVW010000013.1, on the reverse strand, counting down.
CCGAGCGGTCTGCACCTCGATCGCCGGGCGACGGCGTGAAGCCCTTGCCGTCGCCGTTGTCGAGCATGACCAGGACCAGCACTTCGGAGGCGCCGTAACCGTCGACGATGGTCAGCCCCGTCTGCTCGCGCCAGGCGTCGCGCAGACTCGCCGGCAGCGCTTCGCCGGCCGACACGCACAGCCGCACGCCGGCATCGGCGATGGCGGGCGCCAGGCCCTCGTGCAGCAGGTTGCGGTACAGCGAGGGCACGCAGAACAACACGCTCGGGTGCAGGGCTTGCACGCTGGCGGCCACGCTTTGCGCCGTCGGCCACTGCGGATCGAGCAATACCGTGGCGCCGAGCTTCAGGCCCGCACACAGGCTGTTGGTCTGCGGGTACGAGAAGAACAGCTTGGAACTGGCGAACAGGCGGTCGTCGGCGCCGATGCCCAGGCCTTCGCGCGAGACCTGCTCGATGCGCAGCGCGAAGCGCTGCGGGTGCACGACGGCCTTCGGCTTGCCCGAGGTGCCCGACGAGTGGCACCAGAATGCCGGCGCGTCGGGCGCCATCGCCGCCGGCGCGATCGGCGCCGTGCCATTCGACTTCGCGCCGCCACTCTTCGATCCGCAGCACGCGATCGCGCCAGGGCGGCGGCGTTTCGTCGGCCGACTCGGCGACGATGACGCCAAAACCGGCCTCGTCGAGGATGTACTGCCACTCGGGCGCGGGTATGCGCGGGTTCACCGCCACCGCCACGGCCCCGGCCCAGATCGCGCCCAGGTAGGCACAGACCCAGTCCAGGCCGTCGGGCAACTTGATCGCCACCCGGTCGCCGGCAGCGACGCCGCGCTTGCGCAGCGCGCCGGCCGCGCGCGCAGTGCGCTCGCGCAGTGCGCCGTAGCTCAAGCTCTGCTCGCCGCAGACGAGCGCGGTGCGGGCAGCGTCATGGCCTTCGAGAAGCAGCTCCGCGGCGTTCATCGTGCCGGCCTGCGCCGCCGGTACCGCATGCAAGCGATCGCCGGGGAACAGGTCGCCGTGACCGCCGAGCCAGCGCGCGTGGGCGGTGGTCAGCCACTGGGCGTGTTCGGCTTCCTCGGCCGCCAATTCGTGGTACAGCGTCTGCTCGGACGAGCCCGCCGCGGCATCGGCGGCGCGCTCGGCGAAGTAGTCGGCGGCTCGCCGTTCCCACGCGGTCGCGATGCGGAACAGGTTCTCCGGGTCGCGCGGCCGGTTCTCGACGCCGGCGAAGATGGCGGCCAGCTCGACGCTGAAGGCCTGCGACGGCGCCGGCACGTCGACGTGGTAGCGCCGGGCCAGCGTTTCCATGTGCGTGCCCTCCATCACCGCGAAGCGGCCGAACAGCTCTTTCAAGGCCGCGTCGGCGCTGTCGGCCGCGGCGCGCTGATAAAAGGCGCGCGCGCCGAGTTCGATCTCGAAGGCCATGCGAATGCCGGCCAACGCGGCGGGCTCGCTGGCGCGCGGCGTGTCGAGCAACTCGAGCGTGCCGCCGCAGTGCGGGCAGCTGCCGTAGGCAAAGGCGAAGCCGGGGACGATCCTGGCGCACAGCGTGCAGCGCCACTGCACGCTGGCGTGTGCACAGCACAGGGCGCCGGCGTCGTCGCGCGCGTCCATGACCGGGCGATGGCATTTCGGGCACAACATGGTCTTCAGTCTCCTGTCGCCGCGAGCTCGCGCAGCAGGCGCTGCGCCAGCGCCGCGGCGGCCAGGCGGCGGTAGTTCGATGGCGTGACGGTGCTGCGCATTGGGCTGACCTGTTTCTGCACGTTCTTGCCGAGCTGGGCCAGCAGCTCGGCATCGACGCGCCGGCCGGCGAATGCGTCGCAGCCTTCGAGCAGGAACGGGTTGGGGTTGGTGCCGGTGATGGCGATGCGCAACGCAGCGATCGCGCCGGCCTGCAGCGTCAGCGCGCAGGCGACGCCGGCGAGCGGGAAGTCCATCGCCGCGCGTGTGCGGGCCTTGCGATAGCCGCTGCGCAGCGTGGGCGCTGCGGCCGCCGGCAGGTGCACGCGGGCCAGCACCTCGTCGCGTGCCAGCAGCAGGTGCGCCGCGCCGTCGTCGCGATACAGCGCGGCCAGCGGCACGCGGCGCACGCCGCCGCGTGACAGCAGTTCGACCTGCGCGCCGAGCACCAGCAGCGCCGGCGCCATGTCGCCGGCGTACGCCGCGTGGCAGCGCTGGCCCTGCGGCGCGACATGGCAGGTGTCGCCGCCGCGCTTGAGGCAGTGGTCGTTGGCCGCGCGCCACCAGTCGCTCTGGTTGTAGTACACGCAGCGCGTGTCCTGGCACAGGTTGCCGCCCAGGCTGGCGGCGTTGCGGTGCCCCGGCCCGGCGACCGAGGCCGCGGCCTCGGCGATCACCGGCCAGTCGCGCGCGATGCGCGCGTCGCGGGCCAACTGCGCCAGCGTCACACCGGCACCGATCGAGACCCCGCCGCTGTCGAACGCGATCTCGCCGATGTCGCGCACGCCGTCCAGCGCAATCAAGGTCGGCGGCTGTTCGATGCCGCGGCGCAGGTTGGGCATCAGGTCGGTGCCGCCGGCGAGCAGCCGCGCGCCCGGTTCGGCCGCCAGCAGCGACGCGGCCGCGAGCACGCTGGCCGGGCGGTGCAGGACGAAGGCAGGCAGGCGTTGCATGGTCACCTCTGCAGCGTGGATTCGGGCACGCCGGCGGAACGGCTGGCGCGCAGGCGCTCGCGCCGGCGCCGCGCCCCGATCGCATCGAGCACGCGGTCGGGCGAAGCGGGCAACTCGGTCAGGCGGATGCCGATGGCGTCGCAGATCGCGTTCGTCAGCGCCGGCGCGAAGCCGTGCAGCGAGCCCTCGCTGGCCTCCTTGGCGCCGAAGGGCCCGAGCGGGTCGTGGCTCTCGATCAGCTTGACGTCGATCGGCGGCGACTCGGCGCTGGTCGGGATGCGGTAGTCGAGCAGGTTGGGCCGCAGCGGCAGGCCCTCGTGGTACTGCGTCTCCTCCGACAGCGCCTGGCCCATGCCCATCCACACCGCGCCCTGCACCTGGCCGACGACGGCCAGCGGGTTGATGGCGAAGCCGCAGTCGTGCGCGACCCAGACCTGCACCACGCGCACGGCGCCGGTGTCTTCGTCGACCGCCACTTCGACCACCTGCGCGCCATAGGAGAAGCCGGCGGTCGAGCCGACCGCGGCGCCGCGGAACTTGCCGCCCTGGGTTTCGGGTGGCGCCGACCAGGTGCCCTTGACCGTCAGCGTGCCGCTGTCGGCGAGCGCGGCCGTGACGACGTCGGCGAAGTCCAGGCCGTCGTCGCTGCCGGCCACGACGCAGCGCGCACCCAGCCACTCGATGCGCTCGGCGTCGACCTTGAGCCTGGCGGCCGCGGCCGCGATCAGTACGCGGCGCAGCTCCTGCGCCGCGCGCAGGGCGGCATTGCCGACCATGAACGAGACGCGCGACGAGTACGAGCCGTTGTCCTTGGGCGTCAGCGCGCTGTCGGCCGCCACGACGCGGATGCGCGACAGCGGCAGCAGCAGCACTTCGGCGACCACCTGCGCCAGCAGCGTCGACGAGCCCTGGCCGATGTCGGCCGCGCCGGTCAGGACGGTGATGCTGGCATCGAAGTCGAGCTTGAGATTGACCACCGCGTGCGGCTCGCCGCTCCAGTGCACCGGCTTGGCCGAGCCCGACACGTAGTGCGAACAGGCCAGGCCCAGGCCGTGGCCGCGCGGCAGTTGGCCGCGCCGTGTCTTCCAGCCCGAGGCCTGCTCGACCCAATCGAGCGCGGCCGGCAGGCCGCAGGAATTGACCTGCAGGTCGTTGGCGCTGCGCCAGGGCGGCGTGATCAGGTTGGCGCGGCGTACCGCGAAGGCGTCCAGGCCGAGCTCGCCGGCCATGCTGTCGAGCAAGGCCTCGAAGGCGTGCCGCGCATCGACCGCGCCATGCCCGCGCATCGCGCCGCAGGGTGGCGTGTTGGTGTAGACGCGGTGGCCGCGGTAGTTGACGGCGGCCAGCCTGTACAGCGCGTGCAGCAGCGCGCCGGCGTAGAGGATCGTGACCAGGCCGTAGCCGCCGTAGGCGCCACCGCGCTGGGTGATCTCGCAATCGACGGCGGTGATCTCGCCGCTCTTCTTCATGCCGAGCTTCAGGCGGATGTCGGTCTCGGGCCGGCCGCGGTGGGTGAGGAAGCCGTCCTCGCGCGTCAGCTCCATCTTCACCGTGCCACCGGCCGCGCGGGCCAGCGCGGCCGTCACCATCTCGAAGTTCAGTGGCTCGACGCGGTGTCCGAAGCCGCCGCCGACGAAGGGCTTGACGACGCGGATCTGGGCGCTGTCCAGGCCCAGGCATTGCGCCAGCGTGAGGTGCAGGTAATACGGCACCTGGGTCACCGAATGCGAGGTCAGCCGGCCATGCTCGGGCTCCCAGCTGGCCACCGCGGCGTTGAGCTCGATCTGCCCATGCGCGACCTCGGCGTAGTGGAAGGTCTGCTCGCGTACCAGATCGGCGGCGGCAAAGCCGGCCGTGACATCGCCGAAGGTCTGGTCGACCTGGCGTTCGAGGTTGCCGGGCTTGTTGTCGTGCAGCGCCACGGCATCGGCGGCACGCGCGTCGGCGGCGCTGAAGTAGGCCGGCAAGGCTTCGATGTCGAACACGATCGCCGCCAGCGCCGCCTCCGCCGTCGCCTCGTCGACCGCCGCCACGGCGGCCAGCGGCTCGCCGCGGTAGCGCACCTTGTCGCGCGCCAGCGGCCATTCGTTCTGCGCGATCGGGATCACGCCATACGGCGCGCTGAAGTCCGCGCCGGTGATCACCGCGCGCACGCCCGGCAGCGCACGTGCCTTGCGGGTGTCGATGCCGCGGATGACGCCATGCGCGATCGGGCTGCGCAGGATGCGCCCGACCAGGGCGCCGGGGAACGGCAGGTCGGCGGTATAGCGTGCACGGCCGGTGACTTTCTCGATGCCGTCGATCAGCGGCGTGTCCTGGCCCACCACCGACGTGCTCGGCTCGGCGACGGCGCCGGCCTCGACGGCGAACGCCGCCTGCACCGACTCGATGATCTTGACGTAGCCGGTGCAGCGGCACAGGTTGCCCGACAACGCCTCGCGGATCTCGCCCTCGCTGGGCGCCGGGTTGCGCCGCAGCAGTGCTTCGGCGCTCATGATCACGCCGGGGGTGCAAAAGCCGCATTGCGTGCCGAGCTTCTCGTGGAACGCGCGCTGCAGGCGGCTCATGCGACCTTCGGTGGCCAAGCTCTCGATGGTCTCGATCGTGCCGCCCCTCGCAGTTCGCGGCCAGCGTGATGCACGAGACGCGCGGCTGGCCGTCGATCAGCACGGTGCAGGCCCCGCACTCGCCGCCGTCGCAGCCTTGTTTGGTGCCGGTCAGGCCGACGCTGTCGCGCAGGTAGTCGACCAGCAGCATGTTGTCGGCGACCGCGTCTTCGCGTTCGCGGCCGTTGACGGTCAGTTTGAGCAGACGTTTGCCGGCCATTTCAGTTGCTCCAGTCCGGTCGCGGGTTCAGCGCATCGCGGCAGGCGGCACCCGGCAGGGGCTCATGGTGGAGCGGTCGGCGCTTTGCGCCGACTCCACTGCGGTGCTCGGCCTGGGGTCGCGCCGCACAACTTGCTGCGTTCGCTGCGCTCACTGCGCTCGGACAGGTGCGGCGAGTCAGCCCACGAAGCGCGCTGCGCGCGCCGACCCCAGGCCTGTGCTCCTCGCCGCCCCACAAATCGCCCCTGCCAGGTACCGCCTGCCGCGAAGACCACCTGTATTTGTTCTCGAAACGCCGACCACCGCTGGTTGCCGCAAAGCCGCGCCCGGGCAGGCGGCAGCGCGCCTGCGGGGCGCCGAGGAGCACAGGCTTTGTGGCCGCGCGCGCAGCGCGCCATCGTCAACTAACTCGTCGCAGGTGTCCGAGCGCAGTGAGCGCAGTGAACGACAGCGAGTTGTGCAACGGGCCACAAGGCCGAGCACCGCAGGGCAGTCGGTGCGCAGCACCGACCGCTCCGGCGAAGCGCTGCCGCCTGCCCGGGCGCGACTTTGCCGCGCCGGCACTCGCGCAGCAACTGCGACAACAGTGTGAACGCAGGGGAGAGCCGAGCACGTTTCATTGCGGCGATTCCTTCGGCCGCAGGTCCCGCACCCGCACGGCCTTGCCCTGCGAGCGCGGGATCGCGCCGGGGGCCTTGACGCAGACATCGGTCGTGATGCCGACCATCGACTTGATGTGGTGCGCCACGTCGTGCGCCACGCCTTCGTAGCTGTCGGCGGCCACGCCGGGCAGGGCTTCGACTTCGACGCTGACTTCGTCGAGCTTGCCGCGGCGTTGCACGACGAGCTGGTAATGCGGTGCGATGCAGGGTCGCCCGACCAGCACGGACTCGATCTGCGATGGATAGACGTTGACGCCGCGGATGATCAGCATGTCGTCGTTGCGGCCGGTGATGCGCAGGATGCGCAGGTGCGTGCGGCCACAGTCGCAGGGGGCGCTGGTGATGCGCGTGATGTCGCGCGTGCGGTAGCGCAGCATCGGCAGGGCCTGCTTGGTCAGCGTCGTGATCACCAGCTCGCCGGCCTGGCCCTCGGGCAGCACCTGGCCGCTTTCGGGATCGATGACTTCGAACAGGAAGTGGTCTTCCCAGCCATGCAGGCCGTTGCGGCATTCGCATTCGCAGGCCACGCCCGGGCCCATGATTTCCGACAGGCCGTAGATGTCGACCGCCTTCAAGCCCAGCCGTGCCTCGATTTCGCTGCGCATCGCCTGGCTCCAGGGCTCGGCGCCGAACAGGCCGACCTCGAGCGCGCTCTGGCGCAGGTCCACGCCCTGGGCGTCGGCGACCTCGGCGATCGCCAGCGCGTAGGACGGCGTGGCGCACAGCACGCGGGCGCGGAAGTCCATGATCAGGGCCACCTGCCGCTCGGTCGATCCGCCCGACATCGGCACCACCGTGGCGCCCAGGCGCTCGGCGCCGTAATGCGCGCCCAGGCCGCCGGTGAACAGGCCGTAGCCGTAGGCGTTGTGGATCATGTCGCCGGGCCGCGCGCCGGCGGCCGTGAACGAGCGCGCCATCAGGTCGGCCCAGGTCGCGATGTCGTGGCGCGTGTAGCCGACGACGATCGGCTTGCCCGTCGTGCCCGACGACGCGTGCAGCCGCACCAGCTGATGGTTGGGCCGCGCGAACATGCCGAACGGGTAGTGGTCGCGCAGGTCGGACTTGACGGTGAAAGGCAGGCGCTGCACGTCGGCCAGCGTACGGATGTCGTCCGGGCCGATGCCGGCCAGGTCGAGCCGCGCACGCTGCATCGGCACATGCTGATAGGCGTTGCGCACGCTGCTGCGCAGGCCGGCGAGTTGCAGCGCCGCGAGCTGCTCGCGCGGCATGGTTTCCATCGCCGGGTGCAGGCATTGCCCGCGCTTCGGCGCCGACCTCGGCCATTCGGAGCGTACCCATGTCGAATCCTTCCCTGTGGCGGCCGCTCAGCGGCGCACGCCGCGCACCGGCAGGTGCACGAGCGCGAAGCCCTGGTTGAAGCCGGCGCGCGTGACCAATGCGTACTTCAATGACGCGCCGGTGGCCGCCAGCAGCAGGCCCAGGCTGGCGATCAGCGGCAGCGCGGCCGTGCCGGTGGCCGCGAGCGCGAGCAGCACCAGCACCGCGGCCGCATCGGCGATCTGCAGCCAGCGGATCGGGGCATCGAGCGCCGCCAGTGCGCGCGCGCGCCAGGCGGCGCCGGTAGGCCCAAGAGACCGCCAGGCGGGCGAGCGCCGCCGCGCAGGCCAGGGCCAGCAGGCGCGGTTCGCTGAACGCCTGCTGCCGGCTGCAGCAGCAGCGCCAGGCCGGCGCCTTCGGTCAGGCCGGTCAGCACGATCAGCGGCACGACCAGCGGCTCGCGCCAGGCCGGGATGCCCTTGGCCGCGAACAGGATGCGCGACTGGCAGTAGATGAAGGCCAGCGCCAGCGCGCCGGCCAGCCAGCGCATGCCCGGCAGGCCCAGCGGCAGCGGCCAGCGTCGCCGGCATCAGCAGCGTGGCGACGATCGCCTCGCGCGACATCCACGAGCTGCGCGGGTTGACGAAGACCCGCAGCGCGCGCAGCGGGCGGCCGATTTCGAGCGCGACGCAGAACAGGCCGGCGCCGACCAGCGCCACGCCGGCCAGCAGCAGCAGCCACGACGGCGGCTGTGCCCGCAAGCACGGCGAAGACGATCAAGCCCGCGCCGGCGCCGCCGGCACATGAAGTTGCCCGCGGCGCGCCAGTCCCATTGCGTTTGCTGCCAGGGGTTGGGACCGAAGCTCATAGGATGTCCCTCCGCGCGGTGCGCTCCGGGATGAGCGCTTTGGAGCGGCCACGCGCGCTCATGGTCGATCCTCCTTGTCCCACAGGTAATAGAAGCCGGGCCCGGTGCCCAGCTCTTCGTGCATGCGGAAATGCTGGTTCTCGGCCAGCAGCTTCGAGACATTGCTCTGCGGGTCGTCCAGATCGCCGAAGCTCATCGCTTCGGAGATGCAGGCATTGACGCAGGCCGGCGTGGCCTCGGGGTCGACGCCGGGCTTCAGGCCCTTGGCCAGGCCGGCGTCGATGCGCTCGACGCAGAAGGTGCACTTGGTGGCCACGGCCAGGCGGTCGCTGTCGTGGCGCTGCGTCTCGCTCGCCGTGGCTTCACCGAAGGCGAAGTGGGCACGGTTGGTCTTGTAGCGCGCCTGGTAGGGGCAGGCCACGGCGCAGTAGGCGCAGCCGATGCACAGGTCGTAGTCGATGGTGACGATGCCGTCGGCGCGCTGCTTGGTTGCCGTGGTCGGGCACACCGCCATGCACGGCGGCTCGTCGCAGTGCTGGCAGCCCACCGGCACGAAGGCGCGCTGCACGTCGGGATACTCGCCGAACTCCATGTCCAGCACGCGGCGCCACTGCACCCCGGGCGGGGTGGCGTTGGCGTGCTTGCACGATGCGGTGCAGGTCTGGCAGCCGACGCAGCGCCGCAGGTCCGCGACCATCGCCCAGCGCGTCATGACCGCACCTCCTGCGCCCGCGCGATCTTCACGCGCACGATGTCGGCGCCCGAGCCGGTGGCATCGGTCAGCGCCAGCGACATCGTCGCCAGCGAGTTCATGCTCGGCACGCCGAAATCGCTGGCCACCGGCGTGGCCCAGTGATCGAACTGGCCGATCAGCAGCAGCGTGTCGGGGCGTATGCCCTGGCGCACCACCGCGCGGCCGCGCACGCTGCGCTTGGGGGTCGCGATCTCGATCGCGTCGCCGTCGGCGATGCCCAGTCGCTCGGCCGCGCCGGTATTGATGATCACGCCGCGGTGGCCGGTGACGTTGTCGGCCACCTCCTTCATCAGTTGCATGCCGGCATTCGCGCCCCAGGCGTACTGCATGCTGCGCGCCGTGAGCAGCCAGAACGGATAGTCCTCGGCGCGGCCACCGGCCTGGCCGATCAGGGCCTGCCACAGCGCCGGGAAGTCCTTCCACACCGGCAGGCCCTGGTATTCCTTCAACTGCTCGTCCCACCAGTGCATGTCGTGCTCGTGCAGGCGGCGGCCGAGCTCGGTGCCGACGCGCAGCAGCCGCTCCTGGTACGGCAGCTCGAAACGCAGGCCATGCTCGACGAGCTTGGGCAACAGGTACCAGTCCCGGCGCGCGAACGGCTTGGTCGCCAGGCCATGCGCCTTCCACCAGTCCAGGCCGTGCGCGTGCGCGCCGTCGCTGATCTCGGCGCTGGCGGCGCGGCAGACCGCGTCCCAGATCTCCTCGCGGCTGTGGCTGCGCTGCGGGTCGAGCGAGAAGTCGCCGTGCTCGCCCTTCAGCGGCACGCCGCCGGCGCCCTTGTTGATGGCCGCGACGTACTTCTCGGCCAGGCCGGTGCGACGCGCCAGCTCCGACGCGATGTCGGTGAAGTCACGCGCCTGGCCCTGCGTGGCGACCACCGGCTGGCGCAGCGCGTAGCCCTGGTGGTCCCAGAACTGCTCCTGGTACTTGGTGCCGCCGATGCGCCACAGCTGCAGGCTCTCGAGGTCGGTCGCGTCGGGCAGCAGCAGGTCGGCGAAGTGATTCGTTTCGTCGAAGGTGTAGGCAAAGGCGATCACGAACGGAAAGCGGGCCATCTTCTCGCCGACGGCCTTGGTGTCCCAGAACGAGATCGCCGGGTTGGTGCGGTAGACGAACCAGACGTCGGGCAGCGTGACGCGCGGCAGGCCCTTGGGCGTCTCGTCGAGGAACAGCCAGGAGAAGTGCGTCGGCCCGAGGGCCTGGCTCCAGGGGCCGTCGGCGGCCAGCGGCACCATCGTGCGGTAGGCGTTGCGGATGTTCGGGCTCGGCGACCAATGCGCCTTGTCGGTCGGGTTCAGCGGGAAATGCATGAAGCCGTCGGGCCCGGCCTTGACGCTCTTCAGCCGCTCGGCCATCGGCCGGCTCAGGCGCACCGTGGTGCCCAGCGTGCCGCCGGGCACTTCGAGCCCACCGACCAGCGTGGCCAGCATGGTTCGCGCCCAGCAGCACTCGAAGCCGCCCCAGCCGTTGTTGACGGTCTTGCCCAGCGTGACCGCGACCGGGCGCAAGGGCATCGTCTGGCCTTCGATCTCGATCGTCTGCCCGACGCAGGCGTGATCGATGAACTCGTTGGCGATGCGGCGCATGGTGGCGGCCGGCACATCGCAGATCGCCGGCCGCCCACTCGGGCGAATAGGGCCGCATGTGTTCGAGCAGGCGGGTGAAGGCGGTGCTGCCTTGCAGCAGGCCGTCGGCCAGGACCTCGTCGTCGGGGCCGACCTCGATCGCGTCGACCACGTGGCTGCCTTCGAGCGCCTCCTGCAGGCCCGGGCTGTCGTGCACGCGGGCGGCGGCCTGGCCCAAGTCCCAGACCAGCGGCTTGCGGCTGGCGCGATCGCGCAGGTAGTAGCCATGCGGCCCGACCAGGTACGGCGAGGCCGTGCGTGTGGCCAGGAACGGCAGGTCCAGCCGCTCGCGCGCGACCTCGTGCAGCAGCACATGGATCAGCGCATAGAGGAACGCCGCGTCGGTCTTGGGCTTGATCGGCACCCATTCGGCCGAACAGGCGCCGGTCACCGACAGGTGCGGCTCGACCTGCACGCGCTTCATGCCGCGCACGCGCGCCTGGGCGTGGCGCCAGACGCCGGTCACGCCGCCCGAGGCCTCGATGTTCGAGCCGCAGGAGATCAGGTAATTGCACAGCGGCGTGTCGGGCGTGACGATGAAGGCGCGGTGCCAGAACTCGCCGTACAGGTGCTCGGAGTGGTAGCACTTGACGCCCTGGCCCGAGCCGAAGCCCATGTCCATCGGGCCCCAGGCCGAGAGGAAGGCGGGCAGCGTGCCCATGTACGACTGCGGCGTGCCGCCGCCGCCGAAGCTGGCCGCCACGCGCGGATAGCCGCTGGCGTCGGTCAGGCCTTCGGCGCGAATCGCATTCAGCTTCGCGGCGATGGTGTCGAAGGCCTCGTCCCACGAGATCGGCACGAAGCCCGGGTCTTCGTCGCGCCCCTTCTTCGGGTTGCTGCGCTTCATCGGCGTCAGCACGCGGTTCGGGTTGTAGGTCTTTTGCACCAGGCCGTAGGCCTTGACGCAGACCTTGCCGCCACCCGGGTGCACGTTGGCGGCGCAGAAGTTCGGCTCGACCTCGGTGGCCACGCCGTCCTCGACCTTCACGGTCAGCAGGTCGGGGCCGGCCACGCATTGGTAGCAGTAGGTCGGCACGCGCTCGGTGCGCGCCGCAACGGTCTTCATGGCAGTCCAGCCTTCTGCGCCTTGGCCGCCAGGCGCGACTCGGTGGTCTTCACGTCGACGACGAAGCGCTGGTGGTGGCCGCGGCAGATCGGCTCGAGGTTGTCGCGGCCGGTGAACTCGAAGCTGACCAGGCGGCCCTTGACCTCGCTGATCGTCGCCGTCAGCTCGACCTTCATGCCCATCAGCGTGGCCGCCAGATGGTCGAGCTCGACCCGCGTGCCGACCGAGTCCTCGCCGGGGTCGAGGTGATCGAGCAGCAGGTTGCGGCAGGCGATCTCGATGTCGCGCACCAACATCGGCGTGGCGTAGACGCGCGCCTTCTCGCCCATGAAGTCGATCGTGCGCTCGCGGTCGACCGTGAGTGCGGTGTTGGCGGTGGCGCCGGCGTGCAGGGTGTTCTTCATCGGGACTCCTCGTCGTTGGTCACAGACCCAGATAGGCCTGCTGCACCTGTGGGTCGCGCAGCAAATCGCCGGCCACGCCGTCGAGCACGACGCGGCCGGTTTCCATCACGTAGCCGCGGTCGGCGATGGCCAGCGCGGCGCGGGCGTTCTGGTCGACCAGCAGGATGGTCGTGCCCTGCGCCTTCAGCGCGGCGATGGTGGCGAAGATCTCGGCCACCAGCTTGGGCGCCAGGCCCATGCTCGGCTCGTCGAGCAGCAGCAGCTTGGGATCGGCCATCAGCGCGCGGCCGATGGCCAGCATCTGCTGCTGGCCACCCGACAAGGTGCCGGCGGCTTCGCGCCGCTTGTGGTCCAGCGCCGGGAACATGGCGTACACGCTGTGCAGTCCATCGCGCGAGCCGCGGGCAAACGCGCCCAGCAGCAGGTTGTCTTCGACGCTCAAAGGCCCGAACACCTGGCGGCCTTCGGGCACCTGCACGATGCCGAGTTGAACGCGCTGGCGGGCCGACAGCCGGCCAAGATCGCGACCGTCGAAATGCACGCTGCCGCCGCTGGCCGGCTGCACGCCCGAGATCGCGCGCAGCAGCGTGGTCTTGCCCGCACCGTTGGCGCCGACCAGCGCCACCAGTTCGCCGCTGGCCACGCGCAGATCGACGCTGCGCAGGGCCGGGATGCGGCCGTAGCGGCTGTCCAGGCGCACCACGTCAAGCATGGCCACCACTCCGCCCTCGCCGGGCCGCCCAGAGGGCGGAGCTCCCCTCGGGGGGCGACGCCGCAGGCGTCTTGGGTCGTCATTGCTGCCGAGGTAGGCTTCGATCACGCGCGGATCGCTGGCAATCTGCGCCGGCGTGCCCTCGGCCAGTTTCTTGCCGTGGTCGAGCACCAGCACATGGTCCGACACGCCCATCACCAGCTTCATGTTGTGCTCGACCAGGATCACCGTCGTGCCGTCGGCGGCCAGCTTCTTGATCAGCACGTCGATCTCGCGCGCCTCGCTGTGGTTCAGGCCGGCGGCGGGCTCGTCGAGCAGCAACAGCCTGGGCTCGGCCGCCAGCGCGCGCGCGATCTCCAGCCGTTTCAGCGCGCCATAGGGCATCGCGTCGGCCAGCGTCGTCGCGTAGCCGGCCAGCCCCACCAGGTTGAGCAGACGCTGCGCGACGTCACGGCACGCCGCCTCGGCGCGCACCAGCGCGGGCGTGCGCAACAGCGCATGCAGCAGCGAGCAGGGCTCGCGCAGGTGGCGCCCGGTCATCACGTTTTCCAGCGCCGTCATGTTGAAGAAGACCTGCAGGTTCTGGAACGTGCGGCCGATGCCGGCGGCGGCGAAGCGGTGCGTCGGCTGGCCGGCGAGCTGCCGGCCGTTCAATTGCAGCTGGCCGGCATCGGGAACGTAGATGCCGGTCAGCATGTTGAGCAGCGTGGTCTTGCCGGCGCCATTCGGGCCGATGATCGAATGCACCGTGCCGCTGCGCACTTCGAACGACACCGCGTCGATGGCCTGCACGCCGCCGAAGGCCTTGCTCAGATCGCTGACGGCCAGCAGCGCGGTCATCGCGAGCTCCTGCTCAACCAGCGCGTCAGCGTCGGCACGATGCCCTGCGGCACGAACACCATGGTCGCGATCAGCACCACGCCGAAGACCATCATCTCGTAGTCCTTCAGCACGGTGAGCAGTTGCGGCAGCATCGTCAGCACGGCCGCACCGACCACGGCGCCGAACACCGACGCCATGCCGCCGAAGACGACCATGATCACCAGTTCGACCGAATGCATGAACGAGGCCTTGGCCGGCGTGATGAAGCCGGCGTAATGGGCGGTCAATGCGCCGGCGACGGCGGCGAACACGGCCGAGATCACGAACACCATCAGCTTGGTGCGGGCACTGGCGATGCCCAGCGTCTCGGCGGCAACCTCGGAGCCGTGCAGGGCGCGCAGCGCGCGACCGGCGGGCGACTCGATCAGGTTCAGCGCCAGCCACACCGCCACCAGCAAGCCCGCGCCCGCAACCCAGTACCAGGCGTGCTCGCCCTTCACGGCCCAACCGAACAGCGCCAGCGGCGGCACCGTCATGCCGTCGGGCCCGCCGGTGACGCGGGCCTCGGTGGTCAGCACGATCGAGATGATGATGCCCAGCCCGAGCGTGGCCATCGCCAGGTAGTGGCCCCGCAGGCGCAGCGTCGGCCGGCCGACGACGAAGGCCAGCATGCCGACCGCCGCGCAACTGGCCAGCAGCGCCAGCCATGCCGGCCAGCCGTAGGTGCCCGACAGGATCGCCGAGCCGTAGCCGCCGAGCGCGAAGAAGCCGGCGTGTCCGAGGCTGATCTGGCCGGCGTAGCCGATCAGCAGGTTCAGGCCGACGCAGACGATCGCATTGAAGGCAACGACGATCGCCACCTCGTAGAAGTAGTTGTTGGCCAGCGCCAGCGGCAGCAGCGCGATGACCGCGGCCAGCGCGAGCAGGCCGCCGGTGCGCGGGGCCATCAGCCAGCGTCGCAGTCCGAGCTTGATCGGCTCAGACACGCTCAGTGCGGCGGGCGCCAAGGAGGCCTCCCGGCATGAAGAACAGCACCGCGAGGATGATCACGAAGGCGATCGCGTCCTTGTAGGCGGACGAAATGAAGCCGGCGCCGAGCCCTTCGGCCACGCCGAGCAGCACGCCGCCGAGCACGGCCCCGGCAAAGCTGCCAAGGCCGCCGAGCATCGCCGCCGCGAAGCCCTTCAGGCCGAGCATGATGCCGCTGTCGTACGAGGTGAACGTGATCGGTGCGATCAGCACGCCGCCCAGGGCGCCGAGCATCGCCGCCAGGCCGAAACTGGCGAACAGGACCGTTCGCGTGTTGATGCCCACCAGGCGCGCGGCCAGCGGGTTGTACGAGGTCGCCAGCATGGCCTTGCCGAACAAGGTGCGATTGAAGAACCACGACAGGCCGGCCACCGCCAGCGCCGCGCCGCCGAGCACCCACAGGCTTTGCGGCAACAGGGTGGCGCCGAAGAACCGAAGCGGCGCATCGCCCGAGAAGGCGGGCAGGGCGTGCACGCGCTTGTCCCACACCACTTGCGCCAGCCCGCGCAGCAGCAGCGACGCGCCGATGGTGATGATGATCAGCGTGACGGTGTCGGCGTGGCGCGCCGGCTCGATGGCCAGCTTCTCGAGCAGCAGCCCGACGATGACGGCGGCCAGCACCGCCATCGGCACGGCGGCCAGCAGCGGCAGCCCGGCGCCGACCAGCGTCACCGCGCTCATGCCGCCGATCATGACGAACTCGCCCTGCGCGAAGTTGATGGCGCGGCTGGCGTTGTAGATGATCGAGAAGCCGAGCGCGACGAGCGCATAGATCAAGCCGGCGGTCAAGCCGCCGGCAAGGAACTGGAGCCACTGGCTGGCCATCACGACGGCTCGGCCGGGGTTGCGGCGATGAGGCGCTACTTGGCCATTGTCCAGTTGCCGCCCTTGACCTCGAGCATCACGAAGGCGCTCTGGTCCAGCCCCATGTGGTTGGTTGCGGACATGTTGACGACGCCGGCCGTGCCGACATAGCCCTTGGTCGCTTCGAGCGCGTCGCGCACTTTGGCCTTGTCGGTCGTGCCGGCGCGCTTGATGGCGT
Source organism: uncultured beta proteobacterium (assembly GCA_963751775.1). GTDB lineage: Bacteria > Pseudomonadota > Gammaproteobacteria > Burkholderiales > Burkholderiaceae_C > CADEEN01. Next base: position 53,495 of record CAVVVW010000013.1, on the reverse strand, counting down.
TGACGACCAGCATCAGGCCATCGTAGGCATGGCCGCCAAAGGTCGAGACGTCACTCTTGTAGCGCGCCTCGTAGTCGCGCTTGTAGGCCGTGACGACGGGCTTTTGCGGGTCGTTCGCGGCCAGCAGATCGGGCACCAGCAGCGCGGCGGCGGGCAGGCGCACGCCGTCGGCGGCCGGGCCGGACAGCTGTGACGTACTCCATCGAGGCCACGCCGTGCGACTGGTACAGCGGCATCGTGAGTCCGACCTGCCGGTAGTTGCGCGTCACGATCGCCGGCCCCTGGCCGAAGCCGGCGTTGAGCACCGCCTGCGCGCCACTGGCGCGGATCTTGGTCAGCTGCGCGGTCATGTCGTTGTCGGTCGCGCCGTAGGTTTCGTCGGCGACGAACTCGATGCCGTACTTGGGCGCCACCTTCAGGCACTCGCCGCGCATCGACTTGTCGAAGCCGCCGGCGCCAGAGATCAGCGCCACCTTGGAGAGTTTGCGTGTCTGCAGATCGGCGAAGATCTTCTCGCAGGCCATGCGGTCGGTATGCGGCGTCTTGAAGACCCACTTCTTGACGGGCTCGATGATCACCACCGCCCCGGCCAGCGAGATGAACGGCACCTGCGCCTCTTCGACCATCGGCACCGCCGCCATCGTGGTGCCGGTGGTCGAGCCGCCGACGATCGCGTCGACCTTGTCCTGCTCGAGCAGGCGCTTGGCGAAGGTGCGCGCCTTCTCGGCGTCGCCGCTGTCGTCGTAGACGATGAGCTGCAGCTTGCGGCCCAGCACACCGCCCTCGGCGTTGATGCGTTCGACGTACATCTCGAGTGTCTTGCGCTCTGGTTCACCGAGGAATGACGCGCCGCCGGTTACCGAGAGAAAGGAGCCGATCCGGATCGGCTCCTGCGCCAATGGCGCCATCGGCTGCGGCCAGCGAAGCCGACCAGCGCCAGGGCGGCGCGGGCGAGCTTGATGAATCTCATGTTTGTCTCCTGTTGCTATGACGCAAAAGCACCGAACGAGCGGCTAGACTTCACCCCATAAAATCATTCTGGTACCGGAATGCAGGTATTTCCTTGATCTGGCTCATGTCCAGAGGGCACTCCCGATGCAGGCAGCCGCGAAAAGTTCGAACGCCGACGCCCTCGTGATCCGGCCGGTGCGGCAAGGCGACCTCGACGCCGTGATCGCCATCGACGCCACGGTGACCGGGCTGTCTAAGCGCAAGTACTGGTTGTCGGTGTTTCGCCGTTACGGCGGGGGCGGGCGCAGCCCGCAGCAATTCCTGGTCGCGCTGGCGCAGGGCCGCGTGATCGGCTTCGTCATCGGCGAGGTGCGCGACTGGGAGTTCGGCTCGCCGCCCTGCGGCTGGGTCTTTGCCATCGACGTCGATCCGCAGCAGCGCCTGAAGGGCGTGGGCACGCAGCTGCTGGCGGCCATCAGCGCGGGATTCCGGCGCGCCGGCGTGCGCACGCTGCGCACCATGCTGGCCCGCGACAACACGCTGATGCTGTCGTTCTTTCGCAGCCAGGGCCTGATGGCCGGCCCGTTGATGTCGCTGGAGACCCAAATCGGAGACGAGCGATGAGGCTGCAGAAGAACACCTCGCTCGCGCTGTACAGCGTGCTCGAGTTCGCCAGCGACCCGGGCCGGCACATCTCGGCCGCCGAGATCGCCGACAAACACGGTGTCTCCGCACATCACCTGGCCAAGGTGCTGGCCGAGCTGGCGCGCCGCGGCATCGTCGAGTCGGTGCGCGGCGCCGGTGGTGGCTACCGATTCGCCGGCAACGCGCGGCGCCTGACGCTGATGGACGTGATCCAGATGTTCGAGGAGATCGAGCCACCGGCGGCCGAACGCGCGGCGCTCAACGGCGACGCGACGCCGGTCGATCGGGCGCTGGGCGCCGTGCTGGCCGAGATCGACGAGAACGCCAAGGCCACCTTCAGTTCGATCACGTTGGCGACCATGCTGCGCCTGATCGAGCGCCAGCAGGCCGGCGCCGCGCCGCGGGCTCCGGCGCGAGAGGCCACGCCGACGCGCAGCTGATCAGGCCGCTGCCGTGCTGGCGGCCACGCGCTGCTGCAGGCGTGTCCAGCCGCTGTCGATCTCGGCCTGCAGGGTCATGGCATCGGCGGCCGGCAGGTGCCGGTAGCGCCGCTGCAGCGCCAGGTAATCGGCCACCGGCCGCGTGCGCCGGTCGACGTTGAGGGTGTAGCGCTGCCCGTCTTCGATCTCGTAGAGCGGGAACGCGCCGCACTCGACGGCATAGCGCGCGGCGGTCAGGCCGCCGTCGTCGGCCAGGCCCCAGCCGTCCAGGCAGGGAATCAGCAGCGTGATGATGCGCATGCCGCGCAGCGCCTTGGCCTTTTGCACCTTGCGCAGCAGGTCGTCGAGGTGGCCGACGCTGGCGGTGGCGACGTAGGGCACGCCATGCGCGGCCATGATTTCGGTCAGGTTCTTCTTGCGCGAGGTCTTGCCGGCGGGCGTCGAGCCGGTGCGCGCGAAGTGCGGGGTCGACGACGACTTCTGCGCCCCGGTGTTCATGTAGCCCTCGTTGTCGAGGCAGAAGTAGATCATGTTCTCGTTGCGCTCGGCCGCCGACGACAGGCACTGGAAGCCGATGTCGTAGGTGCCGCCGTCGCCGGCCAGGACGATGACCTGGGTCTCGTGCCGGCCCTGCGCGTCGAGCGCCCGGCGCAGCCCCGAGGCGGCCGCGGCGCTGGCCTCGAGCGTGGGCTGGTAGACCGGTATGCGCAGCGAGCTGAACGGTTGCGGCCCGGCGATGATGGCCATGCACGACGGCGGGATCACGGCCATCGTGTCGGGCCCGAGCACGCCCAGGATATGCCGCGCCGTCAGCGGCTCGATGCAGCCGGGGCAGGCCGCGTGGCCCGAGCAGAGCAGCGGCTCGGCGCCTTGGTCCTGGGCGATGGTGATGGTTTGCATGCGGTTCTACCTGACCCAGACCGATTCGGGCATTGCGCTGGCCCTGCTGCGCCTGCTGCACGAACGCGGCGATGCGCTCCGGCGAGACATTCACGCCGCCGACGCCTGCCAGGAAGCCGTGCACGCGCGGCGCACCGGTCATGCCATAGAGCGCGGCGCGCAGTTCCTGGTGCAACACGCCGCCGCAGCCCGGCGAGTGGTTGCGGTCCAGCACCACGACGTCGGCCGTGCCGGCGAGCGCGGCGCGCAGCGCCTGCACCGGCAGCGGCCGGAACAGCCTGAGCTTGAGCAGACCGACGGCCAGGCCCTGGTCGCGCATCGCGTCGACCGCTTCACGCGCCGTGCCGCACATGCTGCCCATGCTGACGATCACCGTGCGGGCGCCGTCGCAGCGATAGCGCTCGACCACGCCGTGGCTGCGGCCGGTGCGCTCGGCCCAGGCGCGATCGGCCTCGGCGGCCAGTTCCGGCACGCGGCCCATCGCCGCTTCGACGTCCTGGCGGTGGCGGTAGAACATGTCCTGCGTCACCACGTTGCCCCACGACGAGGGGGCTTGGGTGTCGAGCCTGTGCACCGGTGCGAACGGCGGCAGGTAGGCGTCGACCAGGGCCTGCTCGGGCACGCTCACCGGTTCGAGCGAATGCGAGACGTAGAAGGCGTCGAGGTTGACCAGCACCGGCAGCAGCACCTGCTCGGCCACGCGAAAGGCCTGGATCACCGTGTCCAGCGCCTCCTGCGCGCTCTCGACGTAGAACTGGATCCAGCCCGTGTCGCGCTGCGCCAGGCTGTCGGTCTGGTCGGGCCAGAAGGCCCACGGCGAAGCCACGGTGCGGTTGACGTTGGCCATCACGATCGGTGCCCGCGCGCCGGCCGCGTAATGCAGCAGTTCGTGCATCAGCAGCAGGCCCTGCGAGGCGGTGGCGGTGAACACGCGCACGCCGGCCAGCGAGGCCGGGATGCACGCCGACATCACCGAGTGTTCGGACTCGGGGGTGATGATCTCGGCCGGGAAGCTGCCTTCGGCCTGGAATTCGGTGAGCTTTTCCAGCACCGGTGTCTGCGGCGTGATCGGGTACACCGGCACGACCTGGGGCCGGGCCAGCCGCGCGGCCCAGGCCACGGCGTGGTTGCCGGTCAACAACACACTTGCCGTGCCAGCGTTCACCGCAGTTCCTCCTGCATCTTCATGGATCCGGTCGGGCATTCCTTGACGCACAGGCCGCAGCCTTTGCAATAGTCGGTCAGCACCGTGTAGCCCGCGCCGGCATGCTGTACGGCGACGTCGGGGCAGTAGGTGATGCAGTTGTCGCAGTGGGTGCAGGTGCCGCAGGAAAAGCAGCGCGCGGCCTCGGCCAGCGCCTGTTCGATGGCCAATCCGAGCTGCACTTCGCCGCTGTGCGCCTGCCGCGCGGCGGCCGGCAGGCGTCGCTCGGCGGGGCGCACGGCCTTCGGGTGGTAGTGCAGGTTGATGTCGTCCAGTGCGACCACGCGCTTCCTCGGCCGCTGGCGTGCGCATCGTTGCCGGCGAAGCGGCGATCGATGGCCAGCGCGGCCCGCTCGCCCATGCCGATGGCCTCGGTGACGAAGCGCGCCATGCTCGCCAGATCGCCGCCGGCCCACACGCCTGCTCGCGCTGGTGGCGCCGAAGCGATCGATCTTGAGCAGGGCATCGCGGACTTCGAGCGCGGCGAACGGCGCCAGCTCGGGGTCCTGGCCGATCGAGCTGATGATGGCGTCGGCCATCAGGGCGAATTCACTGCCGGCGATCGGCGTCACCTTGAACTGGCCGCGCTGCGCACCGGGCTCGAACTGCACGCGCACGCAGTCCAGGTGCACGCAGGCGCCGTCGTCGGTTTCGCTGCCGCCGCGCAGCATCGTCGAGTTGAGCAGCGTGATGCCTTCTTCGCGCGCCTCGATCACCTCCTCGGGCTGCGCCGGCATGTGCTCTTCGGCTTCCAGCGCCAGGATCGTCACCTCGTGGCCGGCGCGTCGCGCACTGCGCGCGGCGTCCAGCGCCGCACTGCCGCCGCCGATGACGACGACGTGCCGGCCCATCGGCGGCGCGCGGCCAAGGCTGCAGCGCGCGAGGTAGTCGGCGCCGTCGAGAACCCAGTGCCGTTGGTAGTCGAGTTGGGGCAGGCGCTTGGGTTGCTGGGCGCCGAGCGCCAGGTAGACGGCGTCGTGCTCGGCGCGCAGCCGGGCGAAGTCCTCGGCGCTCGCCAAGGCCTGGCCGCAGCGCACGTCGATGCCGAGCGCCAGGATGCGATCGATCTCGCCGTCGAGCACGTCGCGCGCCAGCCGGTAGGGCGGAATGCCGTAGCGCATCAGGCCGCCGAGTTCGGCTTGCGCCTCGACGAGCGTGACGCGGTAGCCGCGGCGGCGCAACTGGAACGCGGCAGACAGGCCCGAGGGCCCGCCGCCGACGACGGCGATGCGCTCGCTGCGCTGCCGGTCGGGGGCGGCGTACGACCAACCCTGTTCGAGCGCCTGGTCGCCGATGAAGCGTTCGAGCTTGCAGATCGCCAGCGCCTCGTCGAAGCCGCCGCGGTTGCACGCGCTCTCGCACGGGTGGTGGCAGATGCGCCCGGCGATCGCGGGGAACGGGTTGTGGCGCGTCAGCGTCTCCCACGCGGCGCGGAAGTTGCGTGCGCGCGCGTGGCCGATCCATTCGGCAATCTCGCCGCCGACCGGGCATGCCGCGTGGCAGGGCGAGGGCGCCTGGATGTGCCGCGCCAGCGCCGCGCGCCAGGTGCCGGTCTTGATCGACGCCGTGCTGCCGGTGGTCCAGATGCGGGGATCGGCAGGGGTGCATTCATGTCGTGGCCGCGGACAATTGCGCATCGGCTGCGCGGTAACCTTCGGTGCATGCGGCGATGTTCTCGGCACGCAGCTTGGGCACCTGCTCGCCCAGCGTGCGCGCCAACGCATCGAGCGTCGGCGCCGAAACGGCGCGCGCGAACGCGCCCAGCAGGGCCGAATTGACGATGCGCCCGAGGCCGTTGCGGCGGGCGATGGCCAGGCCGTCGACGGGGATCACGCGATAGCCGGGCAGCAGGCGGGCGAAGTGTTCGCCGCTCTGCGCCGAATTGACGACGATCAGGGTGCTGCCATGCGCGGTGGCCAGCAGCCGGCCTTCGAGCAGGCTGGCGTCGAAGCACAGGATCGCGTCGGCACGTTCGATGTCGCAACGCAGACGCACGGGCCGATCGTCGACGCGCAGGTAGGAGCTGACGGGCGTGCCGCGTCGCGCACCACCGTAGCTGGCGAAACACTGCACCTGGCGCCCCTCGGCGAAGAAGGCGCTCGCCAGCAGGTTGCCTGCCGTTTGCGCCCCTTGGCCGCCGCGGCCCTGGATGATGAATTGCAGCACGCCGAACCTCCTTGACTGCAATCTAGTCCCCGGCTTGGCATTCGTCGAATTGATTGTCAGAATCCGGAGCATTCACGAGATCAGATACAGATGAACTTCCGCCAACTCGACCTCAACCTGCTGCGCGTGCTCTGCGCCGTCCACCGCTGTGGTTCGGTGACCGAGGCCGGGCGGCAACTCGCGCTGTCGCAACCGGCGACCAGCAACGCGCTGGCACGGCTGCGGCGCTTCTTCGACGACGATTTGTTCGTGCGCTCGCCCAGCGGGCTGCACCCGACGCGCCTCGCACAGCGCATCGCGCCAGCAGTGGCAACCTACCTGCACGCCCTCGAGGCCCAACTGTGCCGCGGCGAGAGCTTCGATCCAGCCAGCGCGCAGGTGCACTGGCGGCTGTCGCTGTCGGACCTGGGCGAGATGATGTTCCTGACTCCGCTGGCGCAGTCCATGCGCACTGAGTCGCCGGCGAGCCAGGTGTCGAACGTGGCGGTCGAGTCCGCGCGCCTGAGCGCCGCGCTCGAAGCGCGCGACATCGATCTGGCGATCGGCATCCTGCAACCCGAGCACGCCGGCATCGCCAGCGAGGCGCTTTTCCACGAGCAGTTCGTGGCCATCACCGGCAGCCACTGGCGGCCCGCCGTCGGCCGCGCCGGCAAGTCATTGACGACGCAGCAGCTGTCACGCGCTGCGCTGGCCGTCGCGGCACCGACGGCCACCTTCCATGGCAGCGTCGAGCAGATGCTGACCCGGCTCGGGCTCAACGACCGCGCCGTCGTTCGCGTGCGCCACTACGCTGCGCTGCCGGACCTGGTGACCTGCACCGACCTGCTGGCCATCGTGCCGAAGATGTTCGCCGACTCGCTCGCGGTGCGCTGGCCGGTGCGGGTATGGGAGTTGCCGGGCCATGGCCCGCGCTACGCCGTGCGCATGGTCTGGCATCAGAGTGCAACCAACGACGCAGCGCATGCCTGGCTGCGCACGCGCGTGCGGGAGTTGTTTGCGCGTGAGCAGAGGCAATTCACCCGACGCTGGACGGCACGTTGGTGCGGAGGTGCTGCGCGTCGTGTGAGTTGAGCGGTTTGCAGGCGACGAAATGGGGGGCGATTGCGGCTGCCAGTTCTGGCGATCATCGGTCGCGGCAAAGTCGCACCCGGGCAGGCGGCAGCGCTTCGGCGAGGCGGTCGGTGCTGCGCACCGACTGCCCTGCGGTGCTCGGCCTTGTGGCCCGTCGCACAACTCGCTGCGCTCACTGCGTTCGCTACGCTCAGACAGGGTGCGACAAGTCAGATTACGAAGCGCGCTGCGCGCGCGGGCCACAAGGCCTGTGCTCCCGGCGCCCCGCAGGCGCGCTGCCACCTGCCCGGGCGCGCCTTTGCGGAGCCAAGCGGTGGTGTGCGGTGCGAGCACCACCCCAGGTGGACTTCGCGGCAGGCGGTACCCGGCAGGGGCGATTTGTGGGGCGGCGAGGAGCGCAGGACTGGGGTCGGCGCGCGCAGCGCGCTTCGTGGGCTGACTCGCCGCACCTGTCCGAGCGCAGTGAGCGCAGCGAACGTAGCGAGTTGTGCGGCGCGACCCCAGGCCGAGCACCGCAGCGAAGTCGGCGCGAAGCGTCGACCGCCCCACCATGAGCCCCTGCCGGGTGCCGCCTGCCGCGATGCGCAGGTCGAAGTAGAGAGCGTGCACCGGCAAAGTCCGCCAATTCGCCATTCGCATGCCGTCGAACGGCAAGCGACCGACCCCGTATCACACGCCGAGGAAGGAGGCCAGTCGGTCGCTCTCGCGCAGTTCCTGCGCCGGACCGGACAGCACGACGCTGCCCTTTTGCAGCACCATGGCCTGGTCGCTCTGCGCCAGCACCTTGCGGTAGTCGCGGTCGACGATCAACGTGGCGATGCCGCTGGCGCGGATGGTGCCGATGACGCGCCAGATGTCGGCCACGATCTGCGGCGCCAGGCCCTCGGTGGCTTCGTCGAGGATGATCAATTCCGGGTGCGTCATCAGGGCGCGGCCGATCGACAGCATCTGCTGCTCGCCGCCCGACAGTTGCGCCCCGAGGTGGGTCAGTCGTTCCTGCAGGCGCGGAAAGGTTTCGAGCACGCGGGCTGTGGTCCAGTCGTTGCGGCCATCGCGGCCGCGGCGCGCCGCCATCACCAGGTTCTCGCGCACCGACAGGTTGGGAAACACGCCGCGGCCCTCGGGCACGTAGGCCACGCCCAGCCTCGCCACCTGGTGCGGGCGCGCCCGCGACATGTCTTGGCCGAACAGTTGGATGCTGCCTTCACGCTGCGTCACATGGCCCAGCAAGGTGCGGATCAGCGTGCTCTTGCCCATGCCGTTGCGGCCGAGCAGGCCGACGGTCTGGCCGCGATGGATCGTCAAGTCGACGCCGCGCAGCACATGGCTGGCGCCGTACCAGGCGTGGATCGCGCGGGCGTCGAGGATCAGGTCAGCCGCCACCGTCGTCGCCTCCCAGGTAGGCGGCCTGCACTTCGGGGTTGGCGCGCACCGCTTCGGGCGTGTCCGATGCGATCACCGCGCCGTTGACCATCACGGTGATGCGGTCGGCGATGCGAAACACGGCGTCCATGTCGTGCTCGACGAGCAGGATCGCGTGGCCGGATCGCAGGTCGGCCAGCAGCGCCAGCATGCGTTCGGTTTCCTCGGCGCCCATGCCGGCCAGCGGTTCGTCGAGCAGCAAGACCTCGGGCTCGGTGGCCAGGCACATCGCGATCTCGAGCTGGCGCTTCTCGCCGTGCGAGAGCAGGCCCGCGGGCCGATCGAGCAGGCCGGCCAGCCCGGCGCGCTCGGCTGCGGCCTGGGCCGCTGCCGTGCTGACGCTGCAGCGTTGTGCGTCCTGCCACCAATGCCAGGGCTTTTGCGTGCGCGCCTGCGCGGCGAGGCGGCAGTTCTCGAACACCGAGAAGCTCGGGTAGATGGTGCTGCGCTGGTAGCTGCGGCCCAGGCCGGCGCGCGCACGCCGGGGTTGCGGCCAGGCCGTTACGTCCTTGCCCAGCAGTTCGACCTGGCCGGCCGACGCCGCGATCTCGCCCGAAAGTATGTTGACCAGCGTCGACTTGCCCGCTCCGTTGGTGCCGATGACCGCGTGCACGCTGCCGCGCTCGAGATCGATCGACACGCGATCGACGGCCACCAGGCCGCCCCAGCGCCGCGTGATGGCGCGCCCGCGCAGCAACACGTCGCTCGTGGCCATCACGCACCGCCCCGCGTGCCGCGCAATGTGCCGCGCCTGCCCAGCAGCCGCTCGCGCAATTGCGCCGGCACCCCGACCAGGCCGCGCGGCAACAGGGCCACGCTGGCGATGATGGTCAGGCCCAGACCGAGCAGCCAATGTTTGGCGAACGCGCCGAAGATCGCCTCCGACTTGAACAGCTCCTGCAGCAGCGCGAAGGCGAAGGCGCCGATCAGTGCGCCGCGCAGGTGGCCGAGGCCGCCGAGGATGATCATGATCAGCACCGCGCCCGACAAGTGCCAGCTCATCAACTCGGGATTGACCAGGCCGTCCTTGACCGCGAACAGAAAGCCCGCCAGCCCGGCGATGGCGCCCGAGACGGTGAACGCCGCCAGCTTGTACGGGTAGGTCGAGAAGCCCGTCGCGCGCATGCGCTGCTCGTTGACGCGGATGCCGGCCAGCGCGCGGCCCAGGCGCGAGCGCAGCAGCAGCGCCAGGCCGACGAACACGCCGGCCAGGCAGGCCAGCGTGAAGCCGTACAGCGGCAATGGCTTGCCCAGGTCGAGCCAGCCGCCGATCACCGGCCGGGCGTTGAGGTAGATGCCGTCGGTGCCGCCGCCGAGCGGCGTGTCGTGGACCACGTAATAGGCCATCTGGGCAAAGGCCAGCGTGACCATGATGAAGTACACGCCGCGGGTGCGCACCGACAGTGCGCCCACCGCCAGCGCATACAGCGCCGCCAGCAGCACGCAGGCCGGCAGCAGCCACAACACCGAGGCCGCGGCGTCGGCGGGCGACAGCAGCACCGTGGCGTAGGCCCCGACGCCGAAGAACGCCGCCTGGCCGAAGCAGACCAGGCCGGTGCCGCCGACCAGCAGTTCGAGGCTGAGGGCGAACACGGCGTAGATCATGATCTTGGTGACCAGATCGATGCCGTAGTTGCCGGCCGCCAGCGGCCACAGCGCGAGCGCGCCGAAGGCCAGTGCGACGAACAGCAGTTTGGAGCGGTCCATCAGAGAGTCATCCGGCCTTGAACAGGCCGTCGGGCTTCCAGAGCAGGATCAGCGCCATCAGCACGTACACCAGCACGCCGGCCGCCTGCGGCATGAAGACCTTGCCGAAGGTGTCGACGATGCCGATCAGCAGCGACGCGAGCAGCGCACCGCGAATCGAGCCGATGCCGCCGATGACGACGACGACGAAGCAGATGATCAGCACCGTGCCGCCCATGCCGGGGTAGACCGACGACACCGGCGCGGCGACCATGCCGGCCAGCACGGCGATGGCGACGCCGGCGGCGAACACCACGCGGTAGAGGAACTTGATGTCGATGCCGAGCGACTGCACCATCTCGCGGTTCGTGCTGCCGGCGCGGATCATCATGCCCAGCCGCGTGCGCGTGAACACGAAGTACATGCCCAGCGCCAGCGCCAGGCACACACCGGAGATGAAGAGCCGATACACCGGGTAGGTCATCAAGTCGCCCAGCGGCAAGGTGCCGGCCAGCAAGGGTGGCGGCGCAACACCGTGCACGTCGTCGCCGACGATCAGGCTGCGCAGTTCCTCGAATACGAGGATCAGGCCGTAGGTCATCAACACCTGCTGCAGGTGCTCACGCTCGTAGAGAAAGCTGAAGAACGCCCACTCGAGCAGATAGCCGAACAGGACCGCGAGCACCAGGCCGACCGCCAGCGTGGCGAAGAAGCCACCACCGAACGTCGCGCCGACGAAGGGCGCCAGCGCGTAGGCCATGTAGGCGCCGATCATGTAGAAGCTGCCGTGCGCCAGGTTGATGACGCCCATGATGCCGAAGATCAGCGTCAGGCCCGAGGCGACGAGAAACAGCAGCAGCCCGTACTGCAGCGCATTCAGGCACTGGATCAGGAAGGTGGCGAGGGTCATCGACGGGCGCGTTGTTGTTGCATGAATTTCGTGCTGGCGGCGATCACGCGTTCGGGTTGGTCACGCTGCGGCGAGTGAGCGCAGTCGGGCAGTTCGAGTAGTTGCGTCTGCGGCACGCGCCGCGCGATGCCGTGAATCTGCTCGAGTGTGCCGTACTCGTCGTCACGGCCCTGTACCGCGAGCAGCGGGCATCGTATCGCGCCGATCTCGTCCTCGATCGACCAATGTCTGAACTGCGGCTGCAGCCAGACGTCGTTCCAGCCCCAGAACGCCGAGTCGGGGTCGTCGTGGTAGCGCGCCAGCCGCGCACGCAGGTCGGTGCCGAGGTAGGCACTCGCGCGCCTTGGCGATGCTGGCCACCGAGAGATCCTCGACCACGATGTGCGGTGCCAGCACGATGGCCCCGGCGATGCGCTCGGGCCAGCGGGCGGCATACAGCAGCGCGATCGAGGCGCCGTCGCTGTGGCCGAACAGCCAGGGTGGCGCGGCCGCGGCTGTCCATGCCCAGGCCGGCCAGCAATGCGGGCAGGACTTCATGCGCCTGGCGGTGCATGAAGTCCAGGTCCCAGGCTTCAGCGGCGGCGCGCGGCGTCGAGCGGCCATAACCGGGGCGCGAGTAGACCAGGCCGCGGCAGCCGGCGGCGTCGCACAGGCGGCGTGGAAAGTCGCGCCACATCGCCAGCGAGCCGAGGCCTTCGTGCAGGAAGACGATCAGCGCGGCGTCGCGTGCGCGCGCGCGCGATCCATTGGTATTCGATGCGAACCGGGCGACCGGCCCAGTCGATGTCGATGAATGCGGCGGAGTCACTCAAGGCGCTGGGCCGGCCCGTTCACTGCGTCGGTTTGACGCCGTTGGTGCTGACCTGGATCCGCGCCGCGGTCAACTTGCCGTCGGCGGCCGGCCGGGCGACGATGAAGACGGTCTCGCCGGGCTTGATGTCGGCGCGGTTGCCCGGGATCGCCTGCGACATCGGCGTTCCCGCCGGGACCAGCACCTTGATCGTGCCGTCGTTGTAGTTGAGCGTCAGCTCCGTGCCGCTCATCGACACGACTTGTGCGTCGAGGATGGCATTCGTCATCGTCGAGTCGGGCTGCAGGTCGAATGGCGACAGGCCCAATCGGGCCGTGGCCGGAATCGGGCGAATGTCGATGGCCACGATCTGACCGTCGGCGCGCTTGACCGTCGTGACGCCCAGCGACATGCCCGGCTTGAGATCGGCCAGGGTGATGGCCTTGGTGCCCGATACGGCGAGGCCTTCGGGCAGCACCACCTCGAGCGCGCTGCCGTCGCGTGCCTTGACCGCAATCGTCTTGCCGTCGAATGCCGTCACCACGCCACGGATGTTGGTGTTCTGCGGCGCCTGCGCCTGCCACGATGGGGGCGACGAGCATCCCGAGCAGCAAGCCGAGACCGATTCTGATTCTTCCCACGACCGACTCTCCTCGCTGACCACGCAACGAATGCCCTCGCGCGGCGTCGCGCATTGCACCACGAACGCGCCAGCGGCGTGGCCCGCCGCCCATCGCGCCGGCGACGCGGGTCAGGCTCGCGCCTTGGCTTCACAGTTCGCGCAACTTGAAGCGCTGGATCTTGCCGGTCGCGGTCTTCGGCAACTCGTCGATGAATTCGATCGCGCGCGGGTACTTGTACGGCGCGAGGCGGTCTTTCACGAAGGCCTTGAGCTCGCTCTCGGTGGCCGGTCTGTCCGGCTTTGAGCACGACGAAGGCCTTGCTGCGCGTCAGGCCCTCGGCGTCGGCCACGCCGATCACGGCCGCTTCGAGCACGCTGGGGTGCTGCACCAGCGTGGCCTCGACCTCGAACGGCGAGACGTAGATTCCGCTGACCTTGAGCATGTCGTCGCTGCGGCCCGAGTAGGTGTAGCTGCCGTCGTCGTTGCGCACGTACTTGTCGCCGCTCTTGGTCCATGCACCCTGGAACGTCTCGCGCGACTTTTCGCGGTTGCCCCAGTACATCAGGGCCGCGCTCGGGCCGCGGATGTAGAGGTCGCCGGTCTCGCCGTCGGCCACCGGGCTCCCGTCGTCGCCGCGCAGCTCGATGTCGTAGCCCGGCACCGGCCAACCGGTGGTGCCGTAACGCACTCGATCGGGCAGGTTGGACAGGAAGATGTGCAGCATCTCGGTCGAACCGATGCCGTCGACGATGTCGACGCCGAAGTGCGCGCGAAAGCGCTGCCCGAGCTCGGCCGGCAGGGCCTCGCCGGCCGACGATGCGAGGCGCAGGGCGACGTCCTGCCTGGCCGGCAGGTTGGGCGCGGCCAGCATGCCGGCGAAGCCGGTCGGTGCGCCGAAGAACAGCGTCGGCTTGTGCTCGGTCCAGCGCTTGAAGACGGCGTCCGGCGTCGGCCGTTCGGCCATCAGGATCGTGGTCGCGCCGACGCTGAGCGGGAAGCTGAGCGCGTTGCCCAGGCCGTAGGCGAAGAACAGCTTGGCCGCCGAGAAACAGATGTCGCTCTCGGTGACGCCGAGCACGGCCGTGCCGTACAACTCGGCCGTCCAGTAGGGATTGGCGTGGGTATGCACGGTGCCCTTGGGCCGGCCGGTCGAGCCCGACGAGTAGAGCCAGAAGCCGGGGTCGTCGGGGCCGGTGTCGGCGGGCGCGGCGAGCGGGGCGTGGCGATCGATGAACGTGTCGAGCGCGATCGCGCCCTGCGGCAGGCCACCGCTGGGCTGCGAAACGATGACCGTCTTGACTTCGTGCGCGCCCTGTTCCAGCGCGGCCTGCAGGGTCGGCAGCAGCGCCGCCGACACCAGTGCGGCCTGCGCGCGGCAGTGGCGCAGCATGTAGGCCACGTCGTCGGTGGTGAGCAGGGTGTTCACCGCCACCGGAACGATGCCGGCATACATCGCGCCGAGAAAGGCCACCGGCCAGTCGTTGCAGTCGTGCATCAGCAGCAGCACGCGCTCTTCGCGGCGGATGTGCGCGGCGCGCAGCGCCGCGGCGAGGCGGCGCACGCGGGTATCGAGTTCGCCATAGCTCAGGCGACCGGCGTCGTCGATGTACGCCACCTTCTCGGCCCGCATCGTGTTGCGGCCGAGCAGATGCTGCGCGAAGTTGAAAGGGGTCGGCGGCGGCGGTACGGAAGGTTTCGCGGTCATCTCGGTGTCTCCATCAGGGCGTTGCGGCGCCGTCGCTGCGCGTGAAGTCGATGCGGCCTTCGGGCAGCAGATACAGCACCAGGGCGCGGCCGTTCGAGACCGTCGGGCGGTGCGCCGTGCCCGGTGCGCACACCAGCCAGCCCGCAGGGCGGCCGTCGAACAGGGCGTTGCCCGCGATCGGCATGATCAGGTCGATCTCGCCGTTCGGGTGGCTGTGGTGTGGGCCGGCGATGTCTTGCATGTCGACCACGTCGACCGAGAAGCCGTGCAGGTCGGGCGCCGGTTTGAAGATCCGCCCGTAGCGTATGCCGCCGCCTTCGCGGTTGCACAACCAGCCCTCGGCGACACCGGCTTCGCAGCTTCGTTTGAGTTGCGCAAAGGTGGCGCTGGCGGCGCCGAATTCGCGATTGAGCCAGGCGTCGAGTTCGGCGTCGAGGGCACGACCCGCGATGCGTCCGGTGAGGTCGGCGAGTTGTTGGCGCAGTGCACTGGCGGACACGGCGGCTCCTGGGTTGCGAACTTCGGTGAGATGAACTATTGTGCCTATACTCACCGTAATTGGAATGCAATGCAATGTCAAGCACGATAGTGCGTGAGGCGGTCGCTGCGCCGGCCGCGAAGCTTGCGCCCGCTGCGGCCGGCGCGGACGCGAAGAACCCCTTCCTGGTCGCGCTGGGCGAGCGCGTGCGCGCGCTGCGCTCACGCCGCGGCATGACACGCAAGGCCGTTGCGCTGGCGGCCGATGTGTCCGAGCGCCACCTGGCCAATCTCGAGTACGGCGTCGGCAATGCCTCGATCCTGGTCCTGCTGCAGGTTGCCGGCGCGCTGCAATGCAGCCTGGCCGAATTGCTCGGTGACGTGACGACCTCGTCGGCTGAATGGCTGCTGCTGCGCGAGTTGCTGGAGCGCCGCGACGAAGCCACGCTGCACCGGGTGCGCGTGGCTGTCGGCGAGATGCTGGGTACCGGGGGCGGCAATGCGGCGCGCAGCCCGCGGGTGGCGCTCATCGGCTTGCGCGGCGCCGGCAAGTCCACGCTCGGGCAGATGCTGGCCGACGACCTGGGTTTCCCGTTCGTCGAACTCAGCCGCGAGATCGAGAAGTTCGCCGGTTGCAGCGTGGCCGAGATCCAGGCGCTGTACGGCCAGAACGCCTACCGCCGCTACGAGCGCCGCGCGCTGGAAGAAGCGATCCAGATCCATCCCGAGGCGGTGATCTCCACACCCGGCGGCCTGGTCTCCGACGCGGCGACCTTCAACTTGTTGCTGGCCCATTGCACGACCGTCTGGCTGCAGGCCGATCCCGAGGACCACATGAAGCGCGTCACGGCCCAGGGCGACCTGCGACCGATGGCCGCCAGCAAGGAGGCGATGGCCGATCTGAAGGGCATCCTGTCGGGCCGCGCGGCCTTCTACTCCAAGGCCGAGTTCCGCCTCGATACCAGCGCGCAGCCGCTGCAGCCGACGTTTCTCGCGTTGCGCGAGTTGGTTCGGCGTGCGCTTCGGATGCATGGCTGAAATTCGGTCGACTATGCATAAAAATGCTTGTCTTCCAGGATAATATGCAGTATGATGCAGTAACTGCAGAACGCGGCTTGCCGCCATTGCGCGCCCATGTCGAGGAGAGTCCATTGAACGCCCCCCCCATCGTTGACTACCAGACCCACCCCTCGCAATACCGGCACTGGAAGCTGCGGTTCGAAGGCCCGGTGGCCACGCTGGCCGCCGACTTCGACGAAAACGCGGGCCTGGCGCCGGGCTACAAGTTGAAGCTCAACAGCTACGACCTGGGCGTGGACATCGAACTCAACGACGCCATCAACCGCGTGCGCTTCGAGCACCCCGAGGTGCGCACCGTGGTGCTCACCAGCGCCAGGGAAAAGGTCTTCTGCTCGGGGGCCAACATCTTCATGCTCGGTGTCAGCAGCCATGCCTGGAAGGTCAACTTCTGCAAGTTCACCAACGAGACGCGCAACGGCCTCGAAGATTCGTCGAAATACAGTGGCCTGAAGTTCCTGGCCGCCGTCAATGGCGCCTGCGCCGGCGGCGGCTATGAGTTGGCGTTGGCCTGCGACGAGATCATCCTCGTCGACGACCGCGCGAGCGCCGTCAGCCTGCCCGAGGTGCCGTTGCTGGGGGTACTGCCAGGCACCGGCGGCCTGACCCGCGTCACCGACAAGCGCCACGTGCGGCACGATCTGGCCGATCTGTTCTGCACCAGCGTCGAAGGCGTGCGCGGTCAGAAGGCGAAGGACTGGCGTCTGGTCGACGACATCGCCAAGCCGCAGGATTTCGCGCGCAAGGTGCAGGAGCGCGCACTGCATCTGGCGGCGCAAAGTGATCGACCCGCCGATGGCAAGGGCGTGGCGCTGCCACCGCTCGCGCGAACGGTCGAGGCCGACGCGCTGCGTTATCCGCATGTCGAGGTCGAGATCGACCGCGCCAAGCGCGTCGCGACTTTCACCGTCAAGGCACCGACGCTCGCGCAGCCGTCGGACGTTGCCGGCATCGAAGGCGCCGGCGCCGCCTGGTACCCGTTGGCCATGGCGCGCGAACTCGAGGATGCCATCCTCTCGATGCGCACCAACGAGCCCGGCATCGGCACCTGGTTGATCAAGACCGAAGGCGACGCCTGCAGCCGTGCTGGCGCTGGACGCGACCCTGCTGGCGCACAGAGCATCATTGGCTGGTGCGTGAAACGATCGGCCTGCTGCGTCGCACCTTCAGCCGCCTCGACGTGTCCTCGCGCAGCCTGTTTGCGCTGGTGGAGCAGGGCTCGTGCTTTGCCGGCACGCTGCTCGAGCTGGCGCTGGCCTGCGACCGCAGCTACATGCTGGCCATGCCCGACGACGAAGACAGCGCACCCAAGCTCACGCTCTCCGAAGCCAATTTCAGCCTCTACCCGATGATCACGGGCCAGAGCCGCCTGCAGCGCCGTTTCTACGACGAGCAGCCGGCGCTGGACGCCGTGCGCGCCACGATCGGACAGGCGCTGAACGCCGATGCGGCGTTTGCGATCGGCCTGGTGACGAGCAACCCCGACGACATCGATTGGGCCGACGAGGTGCGCATCGCGATCGAGGAGCGGGTCTCGATGTCGCCCGACGCACTGACCGGCATGGAGGCCAACCTGCGCTTCAACGGTCCGGAGAACCTGTTTACCCGCGTCTTCGGCCGCCTCACGGCATGGCAGAACTGGATCTTCCAGCGCCCGAATGCGGTCGGCGAGAAGGGCGCACTCAAGGTCTATGGCAAGGGCGAGAAGGCCGCCTTCGACTGGAATCGTGTTTGAACGGCTAGGACAACCATCATGAGCAGCATCGACTACAGCGAAAAGATCCCCAACAACGTCAACCTCGGCCAGGACCGCACCCTGCAGCGCGCGCTCGAGGGCTGGCAGCCGAACTTCCTGCATTGGTGGGCCGACGTCGGCCCCGAAGGCTCGACCGACTTCGATGTCTACCTGCGCACCGCGGTCAGCGTCGACCCGCAGGGCTGGGCCCAGTTCGGCTACACCAAGATGCGCGACTATCGTTGGGGCATCTTTCTCAACCCAAGCGACGCCGAGCGCAAGATCCATTTCGGCGACCACAAGGGCGAGAAGGCCTGGCAGGACGTGCCCGGCGAACACCGCGCCAACCTGCGCCGGATCATCGTCACGCAGGGCGACACCGAGCCGGCGTCGGTCGAGCAACAGCGTCACCTCGGCCTGACCTGTCCCAGCCAGTACGACCTGCGCAACCTGTTCCAGGTCAACGTCGAAGAGGGCCGGCACCTGTGGGCCATGGTTTACCTGCTGCACAAGCACTTCGGCCGCGATGGCCGCGAAGAGGCCGAAGCCCTGCTCGAGCGCCGCAGCGGCGACGCGAACAACCCGCGCATCCTCGGCGCCTTCAACGAGCAGACGCCCGACTGGCTGGCGTTCTTCATGTTCACCTACTTCACCGACCGCGACGGCAAGTTCCAGCTTTGCGCGTTGGCCGAGAGCGCGTTCGACCCGCTGGCGCGCACGACCAAGTTCATGCTCACCGAGGAAGCGCACCACATGTTCGTCGGCGAAAGCGGCGTGTCGCGCGTCATCGCCCGCACCGCGGCGGCGATGAACGACCTGAAGACCGACGACGTGGGGCGCCTTCGCGCCGCCGGCGTGATCGATCTGCCGACGATCCAGCGCTACATCAATTTCCACTACAGCGTGACGATCGACCTCTTCGGCGCCGACCAGTCGAGCAACGCCGCCACCTTCTACTCGAGTGGCCTGAAGGGCCGCTTCGAGGAAGGCAAGCGCGACGACGATCACCTGCTCAAGGGCCGCACCTACCCGGTGCTCGAGGCCGTCGGCGGGCAACTGGTCGAGAAGGAGGTGCCGCTGCTGAACGCGCTGAACGAAGTCCTGCGCGACGACTTCATCAAGGATTCGGTGGCCGGCGTCGGCCGCTGGAACAAGGTGCTCGAGAAGGCCGGCCTGCCGCACCGCCTGACGGTGCCGCACAAGGCGTTCCATCGCAACATCGGTGCACTGTCTGGCGTCAAGGTCTCGCCCGACGGCCGCGTGGTGGGCGAGGCCGAATGGCAGGCCAATGTCGACAAATGGCTGCCGAGCGCCCAGGACCGCGCCTTTGTCGCATCATTGATGGGCCGCGTCGTCGAGCCTGGCAAGTTCGCGAACTGGATTGCACCCCCGGTGATGGGCATCAACCGCCAGCCGGTCGACTTCGAATACGTCAGATTCAATTAGGATGAAATTCTCAAGCGCATTGCACGCGTTGCCATCGACACCGCGCAGTGGCCCCAGTGGGCAACCGCTGTCCGTGTTCGACGCATCGGCGAACTTCGGCGCGTTCTGCGAGCCTGGCGCGGCAAAGTCGCACCCGGGCAGGCGGCAGCGCTTCGGCTGGAGCGGTCGGCGCTTTGCGCCGACTGCCGCTGCGGTGCTCGGCCTTGTGGCCCGTCGCACAACTCGCTGCGCTCACTGCGTTCGCTACGCTCAGACAGGCTGCGACAAGTCAGTTTACGAGGCGCGCTGCGCGCGCGGCCCAAGTCCTGTGCTCCTCGGCGCCCGCAGCGCGCTGCCCCTGCCGGGCGCGCCTTTGCGGAACCAACGGTGGTTGCCGTGGAACACCACTCGTGGCCTTCGCGGCAGGCGGTACCCGGCAGGGGCGATTTGTGGGGCGGCGAGGAGCACAGGCTGGGGTCGGCGCGCGCAGCGCGCTTCGTGGGCTGACTCGCCGCACCTGTCCGAGCGCAGTGAGCGCAGCGAACGTAGCGAGTTGTGCGGCGCGGCCCCAGGCCGAGCACCGCAGCGGAGTCGGCGCAAGCGCCGACCGCTCCACCATGAGCCCCTGCCGGTTGCCGCCTGCCGCGACGCGCTGAATCTGAGATCAGCGTGGAAGTGTCATTGAGATGGGTGCGACCGAACCCGCTGTCATCAAGCAGCATCTGATCGACCCCGAGATCTGCATCCGCTGCAACACCTGCGAAGCGACCTGTCCGGTCGGCGCGATCACGCATGACGACCGCAACTATGTGGTCGATGTCGGCAAGTGCAACCTGTGCATGGATTGCATCACGCCGTGTCCCACCGGGTCGATCGACAACTGGCGCATCGTGCTGCGGTCCGAGGCCTACAGCGTCGACGCGCAACTCGGCTGGGACGTGCTGCCGGCGGCGTCGAATGCAGCGCCGGTGGGCCCGTCGGTGTGGCTGCCGCGCAGGACTTCGATCGGCCGCGCCGGCGCTGCCGTCCGCCGCTGACGGCCAGGCTGCCGCTAGCAGCACGGGCTACGGCGCCAAGCTGCCGCCATGGTCCGCCGCGCATGCCTACACCAACCTGTACGGACCGAAGGCGCCCGAGAAGTCGATCAGCGCCACGGTCACGGGCAACGCACGGGTCACCGCGGTCGGCCGTGAATACGACACCCACCACATCGTGCTCGACTTCGGCGCCATGCCGATGCCGCTGCTCGAAGGCCAGTCGATTGCCATCGTCGCGCCCGGAATCGACGCCAACGGCCGCCCGCACCATCCGCGGCAGTATTCGATCGCCAGCCCGCGCAACGGCGAGCGACCGGGCTACAACAATGCTTCGCTGACCGTCAAGCGTGTGCTCGAAGACCACCAGGGCCGGCCGGCGCGCGGCGTGACCAGCAACTACCTGTGCGACCTGAAGGTCGGCGACAAGGTGCAGGTGATCGGCCCGTTCGGCGCCAGCTTCCTGATGCCGAATCACCCGAAGAGCCACATCGTCATGATCTGTACCGGGACGGGCAGCGCGCCGATGCGGGCCATGACCGAGTGGCGCCGCCGCCTGCGCGCGTCTGGCAGGTTCGAGGGCGGCAAGTTGATGCTCTTCTTCGGTGCCCGCAGCAAACAGGAATTGCCCTACTTCGGCCCGTTGCAGAATCTGCCCAAGGATTTCATCGACATCAACTTCGCCTTCTCGCGCGAGCCCGGCAAGCCCAAGCGTTACGTGCAGGATGCGATGCGCGAGCGCGCAGCCGAACTCGCCGCCTTGCTCGCCGATCCGAACGCCTACTTCTACGTCTGCGGCTTGAAGGCGATGGAGGAGGGTGTCGTGCTGGCGCTGCGCGACGTGGCGCAGCAGGCCGGGCTGTCGTGGGAGGCGATCAGCGCGGCGTTGAAAGCCGAAGCCCGTCTGCACCTGGAAACCTACTGATGCCTGCTTTGACGATCACGATGCGGAGCGCGGGCGTGGCCCAGGTGACGATGTCGCGTCCGGCGCTGTTCAATGCCTTCGACGAGGCCATGATCGCCGAGCTCGACGCGGCCTTTGCGCAACTGGCCGAAGACAGCGCCGTGCGCGTCGTCGTGCTCGCCGGCGCAGGCAAGCATTTCAGCGCCGGCGCCGACCTGCAGTGGATGCAGCGCGCGAGCCGCGCGTCACGCGAGGTCAACCTCGACGACGCGCGGCGCTTCGCGGCGATGCTGGCGCGAATCGATGCAATGCCCAAGCCGACCATCGCGCGCATACAGGGCGCGGCGCTGGGCGGCGGTGTCGGCCTGGCCTGTGCCTGCGACATCGCGATCGCTGCTGACGATGCGGGTTTCGCCGTCAGCGAAGCCAGGTTCGGCATCCTGCCCGCCGTCATCGGGCCTTACCTCGTCAACGCCGTCGGCAAGCGTCACGCCAGGCGCCTGGCACTGACTGCCACGCGCATCACCGCCGCCGACGCATTGGCGATCGGCCTGGTGCACAGGGTGGTGCCGCTGGCGCAGCTCGACATCGCGGTCGACGAGGTCGGCACCGAACTGCTGGCCGGCGGCCCCGACGCCCAACGCGAGATCAAGCAACTCTTCGCCCAGCTCGAGGTCGGGCCGGTCACGGCCGAGGTGCGCGAACTCTGCGCGCAGACGATCAGCCGTGTGCGCGCCGGTGACGAGGCGCGCGATGGCTTTGCCGCGTTCCTGGCCAAGCGATCGCCACCCTGGAGCACGCCGTGACAAGCCACCAAGCTCAACGGCGCCGACCTGTTGATCGTCGGCGCCGGCATCATGGGCGCCGGCATCGCGCAGGTGGCGGCACAGGCCGGGCATCGCGTGAAGCTGTTCGATGCGCGTCCGGATGCGGCGCGGCAGGCCGCCGCCAAACTCGGCATCACGCTCGACGGCCTGGCGACCAAGGGCAAACTCACGGCCGCCGCGGCCAGGGCGGCGCTGGCGCGCATCGAGCCGATCACCGCGCTGGAAGGCATCAGCGGTGTCGGCACTGGTCATCGAGGCGATCGTCGAGAAGCTCGACGCCAAGCGCACACTGTTCCAGCAACTCGAGCCGCTGGTCAAGCCCGACTTGCGTGCTGGCCACCAACACATCGTCGATCTCGGTGACGGCCATTGCCAATGGGCTGCAGCACCCTGGCCGCGTCGTCGGCATGCACTTCTTCAACCCTGTGCCGCTGATGAAGCTGGTCGAGGTGGTGACCGGCCTGCACACTGAGGCGGCGGTGGCCGAGGCGACCTTCGAACTGGCCGGCGCGTGGGGCAAGACGGCGGTACACGCGCGTTCGACGCCGGGGTTCATCGTCAACCGCATCGCGCGGCCGTACTACGCCGAGACATTGGCGCTGCTGCACGAACAGGCCGCCACGCCGCAGGTGCTCGACGCCTGCCTGCGTTCGGCCGCATTTCGCATGGGCCCGTGCGAGCTGATGGACCTGATCGGACACGACACCAATTTCGCCGTCACGCAGGCGGTGTACGAGGCCAATTTCTTCGACAAGCGCTATGTGCCGTCGCCGCTGCAGCGCGAGATGGTCGAAGGCGGTCTGCTCGGCCGCAAGAGCGGGCGGGGCTTCTATCGCTACCAGGGCGAGGCCGCCGGCCCGCCCATGCTGCCGGTGGCCGTGTACGAAGCACCCGCCAACGCGCGCGAGGTGGAGGTGCACGGTGAAGGCCCGGTGGCCGACTGGCTCGAGAAGGCCGCGACGGTGGCCCTCTCGGCACAGGGCTGGGGCCCGGCGCGCGTGTCCGGCAGCGGCTGGACAGGGCTGGCCGTCGACGGTGCGCGCCTGGTACTCACCGACGGCCGCACGGCCACCGAATTGGCGTCGTCGCTGGGCAGCGCCGATGTGGCCGTGTTCGACCGCCCGCTGGTGCTGCCCGTGCCGGCCGGCAGCGCGCTGGCCTACGCCGTACCTGAGGGCGCGACGGGCATGTGGTGCAACCAGGCGGCGGCCTGGCTTGCCGCCCTCGGCTTCGCGCCGCTGCGCCTGACCGATACGCCGGGCCTGGTGGTGGCGCGCACGGTGGCGATGTTGATCAACGAAGCGGCGGACGCCGTGCAGCAGGGCGTGTGCACCCCCGAGCGGTGCCGACGCAGCGATGAAGCTCGGCGTCAGTTACCCGTGCGGGCCCTTCGAGTGGCTCGAAGCCTGGAGTCCGGCCGGCGTCGTGGCCATGCTCGATGCGCTCGACGCGAGTTACCGCGGCGAGCGCTATCGCGCCAGCCCGTGGCTGCGGCGGCGCGTGCAAACGGCCTGGCGGCCCCGTGGCGACGCGGATTGCGCCGGCGCGGGATGAAACCAGCCCGCTCGACCGTATCCGGCATGCAAGCGCCGCGTGTCACAAGCCCACCTCGAACAAGGAACCACCATGAGCATCAGATTTCGTGCCCAGATCCTGACCGCCGCGACGGCCGTGCTGATGCTCGCCGCATGTTCGAGCATCGATCTCGGTGGCGGCACGAAGGGCGGCCTGCAACTGACCGGCGAGCAGGAGGTTCCGCCTGTGAGCACGATGGCCGCAGGGACCAGCACGATCAGGATCGGCGCCGATGGTGCGGTCAGCGGCGCCGTCACCACGAGCGGTCTGGACGGCACCATGGCCCATATCCACATCGCTCCCGCGGGCAAGAACGGGCCGGTGATCGTGCCCTTGACGAAGACAGGTGACGGTGTCTGGTCGGTCGCGGCCGGCGCAAAGCTGACACCGGATCAGCTCAAGGCCTTCCAAGCGGGCGAGCTTTACGTCAATGTGCATACTGCGGCCAACAAGGGCGGCGAGCTTCGCGCCCAGCTCAAACCCTAGGTCGGGCCGCCGCAGCGCCACTGCGCGCCCGGTTGCGGCGGCACACAAATGAAGATCGCGATCCTCGACGACATCCACCAGGCCTACGAAAACACAGACGGCATACGCCGTCTGCGTGAGCGCGCCGACGTCACGATTTTCACCGCCCCGTTTGGCGACCCGACGGTGCTCGGCCGCTTCGACGCCCTGGTCGCGAACCGCGAACGCACCTTGTTCACGCGCGCGCTGTTCGAGCACTTGCCCGCCCTGCGTATCGTGGCGCAGACGGGCAACCATGCCTATCACGTCGACTTCGAGGCGGCTCGGGAGCGCGGCGTCATCGTGGCCAAGGCCAGTGGCGGCTTTTCCACCGGTGCAGCCGAATTGACCATCGGCCTGGCCATCGCGCTGATGCGCCACATTCCGGTGGGCGATGGCGCGGTGAGGGCGGGCGCCTGGCCAACCCCGTTGGGTTGCGAGCTGTATGGCAAGACGCTGGGCATCGTCGGCTTCGGCCATGTCGGACGCCATGTCGCCAAGATCGCCAGCGCGATCGGCATGCGCGTGCTGTCGTGGAGTCGCCGACCCGACCCTGCCGCGGCGGCCGCGGTCGGTGTCGAGTCTGTCGAGCTGGATGCTTTGCTGCGTGCCGCGGACGTGGTGTCGGTGCATGCCACGCTCGGCACGCAAACACGCGGCCTGATCGATGCCCACCGGCTCGGACTGATGAAACCCACCGCCTACCTGATCAATACTGCCCGTGGCCCGATCGTCGACGAGGCGGCACTGGTCGAGGCGCTGGCAAATCACAGGATCGCGGGCGCTGCGCTCGACGTCTTCGACACGGAGCCGCTACCCCCCGGGCACGCGCTGACAGGCCTGCGCAACGTCGTGCTCACGCCGCACCTGGGCTGGCCAACCGACCGCAAGTACGCGCAGTTCGCCGAGGCCGCGGCCGACGTCCTGCTGGCATACATGGACGGGCGCGATGTGCCGCGCTTCGTCGAGCGGCACAACGACTGAAGCGCGCGCCGCGCCGCGTGCCCCGTCAGCGCGGCACGTCGGCCACGGCAATCCAACTGCCGCGTGCCTGCGACGCAATGCAGGCCTCGATGAAAGCCATCGTGTGCGCGCCGTCCTCGATCCTCGGGTAGGGCCACTCAGGCACCTGTTCGCCCAGTTCGCGCGCCATGCGCTCCTGCGCCACTTCGGCGGCTGTGTGCGTGCCTCAGCGTGGCACGCCGGCCACCGCGACCCACGCGCCGCGCGCCTGCGACGCAATGCAGGCCTCGATGAAAGCCATCGTGTGCGCGCCATCCTCGATCTTCGGGTAGGGCCACTCAGGCGCCTGCTCGCCCAGTGCGCGCGCCATGCGCTCCTGCGCCACTTCGGCGTACAGATTCGCGAACGCCTCGCGCAGGCCTTCGGGATGGCCACGCGGCGTGCGCCCGGCGGCGATGATTTCCGGCGGCAGGTACGCGCTGCCACGGTCGATGGTGCGCGCCGGCTCGCCATGCAGCGCGAGCCCGAGGGTGCCCGAATCCCGGTGGCACCAGTCGAGGTGGCCTTTCTCGCCGTAGATACGCAGGCGAATGTCGTTTGCGCCGCCGGCCGCGGCCTGCGTCACGGTGAAGGTGCCGCGCGCGCCGCCGGCGAACTCGAGCAGCGCCGAGGCATGGTCGATCACCTGGCGACCGGGCATCAGGGTGCCGACGTCGGCGGCGACGCGTGCCACCGGCAGGCCTGCCACGAAGCAGGCCAGGTGCTGGGCGTGGCAGCCGATGGCGCTCAACACCAGCGCCTGGCCGCTGCGCTCGGGCGCCAGCACCCAGCGCAGTCGCGCGGACCGCGCGCCGTCTTCGACCCGTGTCGCCAGACCACCCTGGATGTACTCCACCTGCACCAGCCGCACCGCGCCGATCGTGCCCTCGCGCACCAATTGCCGGGCGTGGCGGATCATCGGGTAGGCCGAGTAGGCGTGCGCGATGGCGAAGATGCGGCCCTGCGCGTGCGTTCGCGCCACCAGGTCGAGTGCCTGCGCGTGGGTATGCGTCACCGGCTTGTCGCAGACCACGTCGAGTCCGGCGTCGAGTGCCGCTGCGGCGTACGGGTAATGCGTGTCGTTGGGCGTCATGATCGCGACCGCATCGATGCCGTCGCTGCGCGCGGCTTCGGCGCGCAACATCTCGGCCACGTCGCCGTAGCTGCGCGCGGCGTCGATGCCGAGCAGTGGCCCTGCCGCGCGCGAACGCGCCGGGTCGCTGGAAAGCACACCTGCCGTGACGCGGAACCAGCCGTCCATTTCGGACGCATTGCGGTGCATCTGCCCGATCCAGGAGTCGGGGCCGCCGCCGACCACGCCCAGTCGCAACGAGCGGCCGAATCTCTCGCGTAAACCCATCCTCGCCTCCGTGCCACGCGGTCGTGCATGTCGACGGCATGCTAACTGCTCGGGCCCACGGCCGTGCGCCGTGCCGGCGGATGGCGGCGCGAGCGCCTATGCTGCGGCTTGTTCTGCGGCCATCCTGCCGGGCCCGCGGACCATCAAATCGAGGTATCGACCATGCGCAATCACCCTCTCGGCCGAACCGGCCTCTTCGTGTCGGAGCTGTGCCTGGGCACCATGACCTTCGGCGGTGGTGCCGGTATCTGGGGCCAGATCGGCGCGTTGCAGCAGGCCGACGCCGAACGCCTGGTCGGTCAAGCGCTCGACGCCGGCATCAATTTCATCGACACCGCCGATGTCTATGCCGGCGGCTTGTCGGAGCAGATCACCGGACAGGCGCTGAAGAGCCTGAAGGTGCCGCGCGAGAACGTCATCGTCGCCACCAAGGTTTTCGGCGAGACCGGGCCCGGACCGAATGCGCGCGGCGCCTCGCGCAGTCACATCCTCGACGCCGCCAAGGCCAGCCTCAAGCGGCTGCAGCTCGACCATATCGATCTCTACCAGATCCACGGCTTCGACCCGGCCACCCCGATCGAGGAGACCGTGCGCGCGCTCGATCAACTGGTGCGGCAGGGCCACGTGCGTTACGTCGGCGTCTCGAACTGGGCCGCCTGGCAGATCGCCAAGGCACTCGGCATCGCCGAGCGCCTGGCGCTTTCCCGCTTTGAGTCGCTGCAGGCCTACTACACGGTGGCAGGACGCGACCTCGAGCGCGAACTGATCCCGATGCTGCGCAGCGAAGGTGTCGGGCTGATGGTGTGGAGTCCGCTCGCCGGTGGCTTGCTCAGCGGCAAGTACGGGCGCGGGCAGACCGGCGAGGAGGGGCAGCCGGCGCACGAGCTTCGACTTCCCGCCGGTGCATCGCGACCGCGCCGACGCCTGCATCGACGCTCATGCGCCCGTCGCCAAGGCCCATGGCGTGTCGGTGGCGCAGGTTGCGCTGGCCTGGCTGCTGCACCAGCCGCAGGTCACGAGCGTGATCATCGGCGCCAAACGTGCCGAGCAACTTGCCGAAAACCTGGCGGCGACGAAGCTCGGCCTGGACGCTGGCGAACTGCAGCAACTCGACGAAGTCAGCCGCCTGCCGGCGGAATACCCCGGCTGGATGTTCGAGCGCCAAGGCGCATTCCGGCGTCAGCAGATGCTCGAAGCGCTACAGCGCCGCGACGGCGAATCGCGCTGAGGCGGGCACGCCGGCGTGCCCGGCCGGGGTCGGCTCAGCCCCAGACCTCGGCCGCCGTCTCGACCACCAGCCGCAGCTTCGCGCGCTGCGCCTCGACCGCGATGTTGTTGCCGTGCACGGTGCTGGAGAAGCCGCATTGCGGCGACAACGCCAACTGCTCGAGCGGCGCGAATTTCGCCGCCTCGTCGATGCGGCGCTTCAGGGCATCCTTGCTTTCCATTTCACCGAACTTGGTCGTCACCAGGCCGAGCACGACGATCTTGCCTTTGGGCAGGTAGCGCAGCGGGCGGAAGTCGCCGCTGCGCTCGTCGTCGTACTCCATGAAATAGGCGTCGAGCTTCATTTCGGCCAGCAGCGCCTCGGCCACCGGCTCGTAGTTGCCGGCCGCGGCGTGCGTGCTCTTGAAGTTGCCGCGGCACAGGTGCATTGCCAGCACCATGCCCGGCGGCTTGCGCGCGACCACCTTGTTGATGAACTTGGCGTAGCGGTGCGGCAGCTCGTTCGGGTCGTCACCGCGCTGGCGCGCGGCCTCGCGCATCTTCTCGTCGCACAGGTAGGCCATGTTGGTGTCGTCCATCTGCACGTAGCGGCAGCCGGCGTTGTACAGCGAGCGCAGTTCTTCGCCATAGGCGTCGGCCACGTCGTCGTAGAACGCGGGCTCGAGTTCGGGGTAATGTTCCTTGCTGATGCCGGCGCGACCGCCGCGAAAGTGCAGCATCGTCGGGCTGGGGATCGTGACCTTCGGCGTGCCCGTCTGGCCGACCTGGCGTTTGAGGAACTCGAAGTCGGCGCGCTGGATGTCCTTCACGTGGCGCACCTTGTCGATGACGCGCATGACCGGCGGCGCCAGCTCTTCGCTGCCGTCGGGCTTCTTGATCGTGACCGGAATGTCGGTCTTCACGCCGCCGAGCTGCTCCAGGAAATCGATGTGGAAGTAGGTGCGGCGGAATTCGCCGTCGGTGATGCTTTGCAGGCCGACGTCCTGCTGGAACTTGACGATCTCGGCGATGGCCTTGTCTTCGACGCTGCGCAGCTGCGCGGCGCTGATCTCGCCGCGGGCCTTCTGCTCACGTGCGTCGAGCAGGAACTTCGGGCGCAGGAAGCTGCCGACGTGGTCGGCGCGAAACGGTGGTGTAGTGCGAGCGGTCATCGGATTTCTCCTCTGGGGTTCAGTGGGCGGCCACGCCGAGCCAGGCATCGAGTGGCGTGGGGTCGGCCAGCAGCGCATCGCTGCGGGCCCGGTAAGCGATGCCGCCGCGGTCGAGAACGATGGCGTCGTCGGTCACGCCGAGCACCATGTGCGGATGCTGCTCGACGACGATCGACGTCAACCCCTCCTCGCGGGCGACGCGGCGGATCGCGCGCAGCAATTCCTCGACGATGATCGGCGCCAGCCCTTCGAGCGGTTCGTCGAGCAACAGCAGCTTGGGGTTGAGCATCAGGGCGCGCCCGAAGGCGAGCATCTGCTGCTCGCCACCCGAGAGTTGGGTGCCGAGGTTGCGCTTGCGTTCGGCCAGGCGCGGGAACAGTTCGTAGACCCGCGTCTCGTTCCACGCGCCGGGCCGCGCGACGACGGAAAGATTCTCGGCCACGGTGAGCGACTTGAAGATGTTGCGCTCCTGCGGCACCCAGCCGATGCCGGCGCCCGCGCGCTCGTCGACCGGCAGCGCATGGATCGCGCGCCCACCCAGCGTGATCGAGCCGGCATGCCGGCGCGTCACGCCGACCAGGGTGTCGAGCAGCGTGGTCTTGCCGGTGCCGTTGCGTCCGAGCAAGGCCAGCGAGCGGCCGGGCTGCAGCGTGAAGCTGACGTCGGTCAGCACCACCGAGTCGGCATAGCCGCAGGTCAGGCCGCTGACCTCGAGCAAGGCTTCAGCCATGCGTCACCACCGTCTGACCCAGATAAACCGCCTTGACCCGATCGTCGCGTGCAATTTCGGCCGGCGTGCCTTCGGTCAGCACGCCGCCGTTGACCAGCACGGTGATGCGGGTGGCAAAGCTGAAGACCAGGTCCATGTCGTGTTCGATCAGCACCACCGAGACGTCGCCCGGCAGCGCCGCGACGGTATCCAGAATGTCCTTGCGCTCGCTGCCGGGCACGCCGGCGGCGGGTTCGTCGAGCAGCAGCACGGTCGGTCGCAGCGCCACCGCCAGGCCGATCTCGAGCAGACGCCGCTTGCCGTAGGGCAACTCGCGAGTCGGCCGGTCGGCGTGTTCGCCGAGGCGGAACTGGCGCAGCAATTGCTCGCATTCCTCCGCGATCAAGCGGGTCGCTGCCCATCGGCCGCCACCAGCGCCGCGCCGCGTCGTGACGGCTGCCGACCGCCAGCGCCAGGCTCTGCAGCGGCGTCAGATTGGCGAACAACTGGTTGATCTGAAAGGTGCGCACCAGCCCCAGCCCGACCCGCTTGTACGGCGCCAGTTCGGTGATGTCGCGTCGTGCCGAGCATGACGCGGCCCTCGGTGGGCGGCAACACGCCGGTCAGCAGGTTGATCAGCGTGGTCTTGCCGGCGCCGTTGGGGCCGATCAGCGCATGGCGCGCGCCGCGCGCGATGCTGAGCGAGACATGGTCGGTCGCGGTGATGCCGCCGAAGCGCTTGAGCAGGCGCTCCGTCTGCAACACGATTTCGCTCACGAGCGGCCTCGCTTCAACCATTGCCGCGGCCGCAGCAGCCGCTCGCGGCCGACCAGCATCAACACGACCAGGAACAGGCCGATCCAGAAGGTCCAGTACTGCGGCGTCAGCGTCGAAATCAGGTCGTGCAAGACCTTGAAGGCAATCGCGCCGACCAGGCCACCCCACAGCCAGCCCGCGCCACCGATCACCAGCGCCACCATCACGTCGGCGCTGCGGTGGAACTCGAGCCCGTCGAGCGAGGCGAAGCCGGTGGTCTGTGCCGCCAGCGCGCCGGCAGCGCCGGCCAGCGCCGCGCCCAGCGTGTAGACCAGTGCGAGCCGGCCGTTGACGCTCAGGCCGATCGCCGTCGCACGCAGGCGGTTGTCGCGCAGTGCCTGCAACGAGATGCCGAGCTGCGAGTGGACCAAGCGGCGCAGCAGCAGGAAGGCGACAAACAAGACGGCCACCGAATAGATCGAGGCCACGCGAGCGCCAAGGTCGAACTCGAACTGGCCCAGAAGCGGCCCCATCAAAATGCCCTGCAGCCCGTCAGCGCCGCCGGTGATCTCGCTGTACTTATTGGCCAGCTCGTAGAGCACGAGGGCCACGCCCATCGTCACCATCAGGCGCGTCAGGTCGGTGCCACGCACGATCATCGGGCTGGTCAACGCGCCCAGCAGCGCGCCCAGCAGCGTGCTGGCGGCCAGCCCCAGCAGCGGATCGCCCATGCCCTGCTTGGCGAGCAGGCCGGCGGCATACGCACCGGCGCCGAAGAAGGCGGCCTGACCGAGCGAGACGATGCCGGCATAGCCCAGCACCAGGTCGAGCGACATCGCGAACAGGGCGAAGATGGCGATCTCGTTGATCAGCGCCGCGTGCTGCGGCATGGCCAGCGGGGCGGCCCATATCAGCAACCAGACGACGACCTCCCACGCCCGCCAGCGCGACGGTGCCAGCAGCCGTGCCGCGACACCTTTGCTCTCGATGCTCATCGGCGCGACTCGCGGGTGAACAGGCCCTGCGGTCGCCACAGCAGGATGGCAATCATCAAGACGTAGACGACGAAGCCGCCCAGCTTGGGGATGTAGTACTTGCCCATCACATCGGCCACGCCGAGCACCAGTGCAGCCAGCAGCGGGCCGGTGATCGATTGTGTGCCGCCGACGGCGCAGACGATCAGGAAGTAGACCATGTACTTGAGCGGGAAAGTCGGATCCATGCCCAGGATGTCGGCACCCATCGCCCCGCCCAGGCCGGCCAGTCCGGAACCGACGGCAAAGGTCAGCAGGAAGATCTGCTTGACGGGGATGCCCAGGCCGGTCGCGACGCGCGGGTCGTCGACGGCGGCGCGAAGGCGGCTGCCGAACCGCGTGTGCGTCAGCACGCCCTGCAGGCCGAGCGCCAGCGCCACACAGGTGGCGATGATGAACAGCCGGTAGGCGCCCATGCCGAGCTTCAGCGAACCCGAGCCGATCTCGAAGCGCTGGCGCAGCCACTCGGGCAGTTCGACGACCTGCGGCGACGAACCCATCGCGTAGTCGATCATGGCCATGGCCATGAAGGTCAGGCCGATCGAGAACAGCACCTGCTCGAGGTGCGGCTTGGCGTACATGCGCCGGTACAGCGTGGCTTCGAGCAGCGCACCGGCCGCGGCCGTGACGACGAAGGCCGTGGGCAGGCACAGCAGGAACGGCCAGCCGGCGCGCTGCATCAGCACGATCAGCAGGTAACCGCCGACCATCGCGAAGGCGCCATGGGCCAGGTTGATGAAGTTCATCAGGCCCATGGTCACGGCCAGCCCGAGGGCCAGCACGAACATCAGCATGCCGTAGGCTACGCCGTCGAATAGCAGTGTCAGCATGCGGGGTCGTTCAACGTGGCCCAGTGGTGCGGTGCCGGGCGGGCGGCGGCTGCGGCTCGCCCGGCGTGGTGGGTCACTTCGACTTGCCGGGGTCCTTCATGGCCTTGATCGAATCGAATTCGACGTTGAACAACTGCCCGTTGACGCGCTCGACCTTGCGGATGTACATGTCCTGCACGATGTCGCGCGTCTGCGCGTCGATCAGCACCGGGCCGCGCGGGCTCTCGAACATCTGACCCTTCATCGCCGCCAACAGCGCCTCGCCGCTGCCGCCCTTGCTGGCGTTGAGCGCGTTGTAGATCACGCGCATACCGTCGTAGCCACCCATGGCCATGAAGTTGGGGCGGAACTTGTTGGCGGCCTCGAAGGCCGTGACGAACTTCTTGTTCGTCGGGCTGTCGTGGGCTGCCGAATAGTGGTGCGAGTTGACCACGCCCAGCGCCACGTCGCCCATGTCGGCCAGTTGGTCGTCGTCGGTCACGTCGCCGGTGGCGATCAGCTTGATGCCAGACTTGCCCAGCCCGCGCTCGGCAAACTGCTTCATGAACTGCGCGCCCTGGCCCGACGGCAGGAAGACGAACAGCGCGTCCGGGTAGATGTCACTCACCTTCTGCAGCACGGGGGCGAAATCGGGTGAACGAAGCGGCGTGCGCAACTTTTCGAGCACCTGCCCGCTGTTGAGCGTGATGCGGTCGGCGAAGTACTTCTCGGCGTCGAAGCCGGGGCCGTAGTCGGCCACCAGCGTGACCACCTTCTTGATCTTGTTCTTGGCCGCCCATTCGGCCAGTGCGACAGCCGCCTGCGGCAGCGTGAAGCTGGTGCGCACGATGAACGGCGAGGCTTCGGTGATCGCCGACGTGGCTGCGGCCATCACGATCATCGGCGTCTTGCTCTGCGTGGCGATCGGCGCCGTCGCCATCGCCGAGGGCGTGATGCCGAAGCCGGCCAGTACGGCGACCTTGTCGTTGACCACCAGTTCCTGCGCCAGCCGCCGCGTGTTGTCGGGCACCGAGGCGTCGTCCTTCAGGATCACCTCGACCGTCCTGCCACCCGCCTTGTTGCCGTTCTGCGCCTGCCACAGCTTGACGGCGGCCTCGATCTGGCGGCCCGTCGAGGCCTGCTGACCGGTCATCGGAAGGATCAGGCCGATCTTGATCGGGCCGGCGTCGGCGGCGTATCCCGGCAGGGCCAGGCTGGCCAGCGTGGCCAGCGTCGCCGTCGCGAGGGCGTGGATCAGGGGGCGTCGTTGCATCGTCAAATCTCCTGGGGCGGGTTGGGGAATCCTCAAGGGTAACCACATTGTGAGCGGCGGGCGCCGCTGCGTCATGCTGGCAGACCATTAGCCGGGCGTGGCCCGCGGGCACGCTACAACGCGCGACGCAAGATCCAGGCCGCCGGCGCACTCAGTCGACCGGCGCCGGCGCGTCGCGCACCGGGTCGCGCGGCGGCGAGCCGAACTGCGCCAGAGCCACGCCGGCCAGCGTCAGCGCCGCGCCGCCGAGCTTGACGGCGCCGTAGCGCTCGCCGGTCAGGGCCCAGGCAACCAGGCCGGCCACCGGCGGCATCAGGTACATCAGCGGCGCGGTGCGCGCCACGCCGCGCACGGCGTTGATCCAGCCCCACGCCAGCCAGCCCAGGAACGCCGACACCAGCGAGGCCCACAGCGCGCCGGCCCAGACCAGCGCGCTGACGTGCGACCAATCGACGGCCAAGCCCCGCCGGTGCGCTGATGGCGACCACCGGCGCGCTGCCGAGCAGCATCGCGTAGGCCATCACCAGCACGCCGCCGTGGCGCTCGATCAGCGGCTTTGACGCCACCGTGTAGTAGGCGAAGAACGACGACGCGATCAGCAGCGTCAGGTCGCCGCCGCTGGCCCGCCACTGGGCGCCGAGCAGCTTGTCGGACAGGAATACCAGCACGCCCGCCATCGCCACGCCCACGCCGGCCACCTGGGCGCGGGTCAACGTCTCCAGGCCATGCCAGCGCAGGATCAACAGCGTGAAGATCGGCCCGCAGGCCAGGATCAGCGAGCTCGAAAACGCGGTCGACCAGTGGATGCCGTAGGTGACCATCGTGACATGCAGCAAGTGCCCGGCGATGCCCAATCGCAGCAGGGCCCACAGGTCGGCGCGCGGTACGCGGGGCCAATGCAGCCCGTGGTACCAGCACAGCAGCAGCGTCGCGGCGGCGGGCAGCAGCAGGTAACGCAGAAACAGGAAACCGCCCGGCTGCAAGGCCACGAAGACGGCCTTCTGCACGCTGAAATTGGCACCCCAAATCACGATCAGCACGAGCGCAGCCCACAGGGCGTGGCGGCTGCGGCTGGGCTTGGGCATCGGCGTTCATGCGCCCAGTGTCGCCCAGCCCGGGCCGGTTTCAGGCCGCTGGTCGCACATGACCCTTCAAGACGCCGGTCGTCAATGCGGTGCCGAGCAGGATCACGGCGCAGCCGAACAGCATCGCAGGCGTCAGTTGCTCGCCAAGAAAGACCGCGCCCCAGATCAGGCCGAAGACGGGGATCAGGAACGTGACCGTGATCGCGCGTGCGGCGCCCAGGTGTGCGATCAGGCGAAAGTACAGCAGATAGGCAAGCGCGGTGCAAAGCAGCGCCAGGCCGACGACGCTGGCCCAGGCCGTGGTGCTCGGCGCTGCGGCCGGCCACAGCCACAGCGCCGGCAGCGCAAGGGCCGCGCTGGCCGAGAGCTGGCTGCCGGTGGCCACCGCCAGTGGCGGCACCTGGTCGAGCTTGCGCTTGGCATAGTTGGCGCCGAAGCCGTAGCACAGGGTCGCGGCCAGACAGGCGGCGATCGCCACCACCGCGCTGACGCCATGCTCGCCGGGCTTGAAGCTGGCCTTGTCCCACGCCAACCAGACGACGCCGGCAAAGCCGATGGCCAGGCCGGCCACGCGCATGTCGGCTCAGCCGATCGCCGAGCCAGGCCCATGCGATCAGTGCGCCCCACAGCGGCGCCGTGGCGTTGAAGATCGCCGACAGCCCGGCATTGATGGCCAGCGCAGCGACACTGAAGAGGACGAACGGAAACGCCGAATTGACCACGCCGACGATCGCGATCGCGCGCCAGTTCGCGCGCAACGCAGTGGCCTGGCCGTGCCACAGCAGCAAAGGCAGCAGTGCCAGCGCAGCGATGCCCACCCGCAGCGCCGACAGCACCACCGGCCCGAAATCGGCCGCGCCCAGGCGCATGAACAGGAACGACGCGCCCCACAGCGCGGCCAGGGTCACGAGTTCGATCAGATCGGAGGCTCTCATGAGAACGGCCGCTCATGCCAGCCACACGCCTTCGAGTTGCAGCAGCGCCAGCTTGCGCTCCAGCCCACCGGCATAGCCGGTCAGCGAACCGTCGCGTCCGATGACGCGGTGGCAGGGCACGATGATGCTGACCGGATTGCGGCCGATCGCCGCACCGGCGGCGCGCACCGCGGCGGGCGCGCCGACCTGGGCCGCGATCTCGCCGTAGGTGCGGGTATGGCCCCGGCCGATCCTCAGCAGCGCCTGCCACACCGCGCGCTGGAACGCGGTGCCGTGCAGGTCGAGCGGCACTTCGAACGATGCCTCCTCGCCGCGCCAGTACGCGGCCAGCCCGCGCGCGGTGGCCTGCAGCCAGGGGTGCGCGTCGTTGCGCGGGGCATCGAGCAGGCCCGGGTGGTGGCTTTGCGCGTCGAACCACAGGCCGGCCAGGCCGCGTGCGGTGGCCACCGCGGCCAACGGGCCCAGCGGCGTGTCGATGCGCGATTGCGCGACGTAGGTCGGGGTCGAAATTTGGCTCATGTTCCAGTCTCCAGGGAATGCCAAAGCCGCATCACGGCGTAGGAGCGCCACGGCCGCCAGGCCTGGGCGCGTTCGGCGACCGCCTTGGCGTCGCGCGTGCCGAGGGCGTTCAGCACGCCGATGTCGCTGGCCGGGAAGGCATCGGGCCAGGCCAACGCGCGCATTGCAATCAACTGTGCGCTCCAATCACCGATGCCCGGCAGCGCGTGCAAGGCCTCGATCGTGGCCGCCAGCGGTGCGCCACGGTGCAGGAGCAGGCGGCCGGCGTGGACTTCGCGCGCCAATGCCTGCAGCGCGGCGACGCGCTGGCGCACGATGCCCAGCCGGCCGATCGTCTCGGGTGCGGCGTTCGCGATGCGCTCGGCCGACGGGAACAGGCGCGACAGGTCGGCAAACGGCGTGACGATCGGCTCGCCCAGCGTCTCGACCAGCCGCCGCGTCAATGTGCGCGCCGCGGCCACGCTGACTTGCTGGCCGAGAATCACGCGCACCGCGGTCTCGAAGCCGTCGAGGCCATTGGGCACGCGGGTGCCGGCGGGGGCGGGCAGCGCGGCCAGCGCACTGTCAATCGACGCCGGGTCGGCATCGAGGTCCAGGGCCTGGCGCAGCCGTTGCGCCACCGCGCCGAGTGCGGAGGCCAGTGACGGCGAAACCACGACCTCGACTTCGTGCCGCGCGGGCAGAAAGCGCCAGGCCAGCCAGCCGCTGACGAGGCGACCCTGGTGCGCGAAGGCCAACGTGCGGCGCAGCGTCCGCTGTGCGGCGTCGACGGCCTCGATGCCGGCCACGCCACGGGCGGCGAAGAAGCCGACGACGCCGTCGATGTCGTACGGTGGCCGGTAGGCCAGGTGCAGCGTCGGGCCGGCCAGCGTGTGCTGCGGTGCCAGTGAACTGCCGCGCTGGCTGCGGCGCAGGGCGGTCGGGCTCAGCCGGTAGCGCTCGGCAAATGCCGCGTTGAAGCGCCGCTGGCTGCCGAAGCCGGAGGCCATCGCGACGTTGGCCACGGTCAGGCCGGTGTCGGTCAGCAACTGCTTGGCCAGCAACAGGCGCTGCGTGGTCAGGTAGTCGATCGGTGTCACGCCATGCGCGGCCAGGAAGATGCGCCGCAGGTGGCGGTCCGTGACACCGAGCCGGGCGGCGATCGCCGGCAACGCGACATCGTCGCCGTCGTGCGCGGCGCGCACGAGCATGCGCGCCGCATGCTGCGCCAGCACGGTCGGCGAATCGACCAGCGCCAGGCCCGGCGCGAGTTCGGGCCGGCAGCGCAGGCAGGGCCGGAAGCCGTCGCGCTCGGCGCTCGCGGCGTTGCCGTAGAAGCGGCAGTTCTCGCGGCGCGGCAGGCGCACGCGGCAGACCGGCCGGCAGTAGACGCGCGTGGAGGTGACGCCGACGAACAGGCGTCCGTCGAAGCGCGCGTCGTGCGCTTGCAGCACGCGGTAGGCAGCGTCGGGGGCGAGTGTCATGGCCCTATCTTAGGCGCGGCGGGTGGTGAGACTGGCTGTTTTCGGACCTGTGCCTGCCGGCGCACCGCATCGCCTCGAACGGCGAAGCGCAGGTGCAGGCGGGCTGCCTACAATCGGTGCGCAGCAGAGGAACCCGCAGCCATGAAAACCACCGCATCGATCTTCAAGGCCTACGACATCCGCGGCGTCGTCGGGCAGACGATCGACGAGAGCCCTGGCCGAGCATCTGGGACGCGCCTTCGGCTCCGACGCCGTGGCGGCGGGCGAGAAGGCGGTGGTCGTCGGGCGCGACGGCCGCCTGTCGGGCCCGGCGCTGGTGGCGGCGTTGGCGCGGGGCCTGGCTTCGACGGGCCTGGACGTGGTCGACATCGGCGCGGTGACCACGCCGATGCTGTACTACGTGGCCGCGACGCGCGGCAGCTACGATTGCCGCTCGGGCATCCAGGTCACCGGCAGTCATAACCCGAAGGACTACAACGGCTTCAAGATGGTGCTCGCCGGGCGCGCGATCTATGGCGACGACATCGGGCGCCTGCGCCAGCGCATCGAGGCCGAACGCTACACGAGCGGCAAGGGCCGTATCGCGAAGATGAATATCGCGGCCGAGTACAAGCAGCGCATCGTCGGCGACGCGAAGCTGGCGCGCAGCATGAAGATCGTGGTCGACTCGGGCAACGGCATTCCCGGCGCGTCGGCACCCGGCATCCTGCGTGCGCTTGGCTGCCGCGTCGACGAGATGTACTCCGAAGTCGATGGCGATTTCCCCAACCATCACCCCGACCCGAGCAAGCCGGAGAACCTGACCGAGCTGATCGCGCGCGTGAAGAGCACCGACGCCGAAATCGGCCTCGCCTTCGACGGCGACGGCGACCGCCTGGGCGTCGTCACCAAGGACGGCCAGATCATCTACCCCGATCGCCAGCTGATGCTGCTGGCGACCGACGTGCTGTCGCGCAATCCGGGTGCGACGGTGATCTTCGACGTCAAGAGCTCGCAGCGTCTGGCGCCGGCGATCCGCGCTGCCGGTGGGGTGCCGATGATCTACAAGACCGGCCACTCGCTGATCAAGGCCAAGATGGCCGAGATCGGCGCGCCGATCGCCGGTGAGATGAGCGGCCACATCTTCTTCGGCGAGCGCTGGTACGGCTTCGACGACGCGACCTACTGTGCGGCGCGGTTGCTCGAGATCCTGTCGCGCAGCGCGAACCCGAGTGCCGTGCTCAATGCCCTGCCGCAGAGCTTCAATACGCCCGAGCTGAACGTGGCCTGCGCCGAGGGCGAGCACCACCGCCTGGTCGCCGAATTGCAGGCCCGCCTGGCCGACGGCCGCCTGGCCTTTGCCGGCGCCGAGGTCAACACCATCGACGGCCTGCGCGTCGATTGGCCCGATGGCTTCGGCCTGATCCGCGGCTCCAATACCACCCCGGTGATGGTGCTGCGCTTCGAGGGCCACACCGCCGCGGCGCTGCAGCGCATCGAAGCCGTGATGATGGCCGCGCTCCGGAGCGTCAAGCCCGACGCGACGATCTCGGCCGCGTCGCATTGATGGCGTCGTTACTGGCCCGTTGGCTGTATTCGCTCGCGCTGTGGCTGTTGACGCCGGTCTATCTGGCGCGGCTGTGGCGGCGTGGCGGCGCCGAGCCGGCCTACCGGATGCGCCTGGGCGAACGCCTGGGCTATTACAAGCTGCCGCCGCGGCGGGGCCAGGGTGGCGTGGTCTGGTTGCATGCGGTGTCGCTGGGCGAGACCATCGCCGCGGCGCCGCTGCTGGCCGCGCTGCGCAGTGAACTGCCACAGCTGCGGTTGTTGCTGACCTGCAGCACGGCGACCGGCGTCGCTGCCGGGCGCGGCCTGCTGCAACCCAACGACGACCAGACCTGGTTGCCCTACGACACCCCCGGCGCGGTGGGGCGATTCCTGGAACGCTACCGTCCGGCCGTCGGCGTGATCATGGAGACCGAGGTCTGGCCCAACGTCATGCATGCGGCGCAGCGTGCACAGGTGCCGATGGTGCTGGCCAATGCGCGGCTGTCGGCGCGCAGCGAGCGCAAGGGCCGGCGGCTGAGCGTGCTGCTGCGGCCGGCCCTGGCTTCGTTCACGCGTGTGCTGGCGCAGACCGCCCGCGACGCCCAGCGTCTGCGCGAATCGGGGGCCAGGTCGGTGGAGGTCTGCGGCAATACCAAGTTCGACGTCACCCCGCCGGCCAAGCTGCTGGCGCGCGGCCATCAGTGGCGCGAGGCGCTGGCGCGGCCGGTGGTCCTGATGGCCGTCAGTCGCGAAGGCGAAGAGCAGATCCTGCTCGAGGCCTGGTGCGCGCTGGCATTGCCGCGGCCATTGCTGATCATCGTGCCACGCCATCCGCAGCGATTCGACGAGGTGGCCGCGCTGATCGAGCGCAGCGGTTTGTCGCTGCAGCGGCGCAGCCAATGGGTCGACACCCCGCCGCCAGCGGCCGCCAATGCCGACGTGTGGCTCGGCGACACCCTGGGCGAGATGCCGCTGTACTACGCCGTCGCCGACGTAGCCCTGCTCGGCGGCAGCTTCGCGCCGCTCGGCGGCCAGAACCTGATCGAGGCCGCGGCCTGCGGCTGCCCGTTGGTCCTGGGCCCGCACACCTTCAACTTCGAGGACGCTGCGCTGCTGGCCATCGAGGCCGGCGCGGCGGTGCGCATGAACGACCTGCATCACGCCGTGCGCCGCGCGGTCTCGCTGGCCAACGACCCGCGACGCAACGACTGGGTCGAGGCAGCGCTGGGTTTTGCCGGCAGCCACCGTGGCGCGACCGAGCGCATGGCCAAGCGCATTGCCATGCTGCTGTCGGGCCTCGACTCGATCTAGGCGGGCATCGCCGCCGCCAGGGCGACGCGGCAGATCAGCCGCGTGCCTGGCGTGCCAGTTGCTTCCACAGGTTCCACGGCCGCTCGGCCTGGCCTTCGTTGGTGATGCGCGTCGCATCGGCCTCGGCCGGGGTCAGGTAATTCACTTCGCCCAGCGGCAAGGCCTGCAGCAGCAGTTTGGCGTTGAGCTCGGTGTACACGGCGCGGTAGATCGCCACCGGCAAGGATTCGGCGACGATGGTGCAGCCGTGGCCGCGCATCAGGACCACGCGGCCATCGCCCAGGCTGCGCGCCAGCGCCGCGCCGAGCTCGCGGTTGCGGATCAGCAGGTCGCTCGCCTCACCGGCGTGGTCGCGGATCTCGAACAGCGCCGGACCGCTGCCGAGGAAGCCGCACATGTGGCACACCGGCTTGAGCTTGACACCCTTGACGAAACCGAACGGCAGCACCGCCGGCGAGTGGTTGTGGACCACGGCCATGACGTCGGGTCGCGCCTTGTAGATTTCGCTGTGGATGTGCCGCTCGAGGTACAGCCGTGGCGGATCGGCCGCCACCGGCTCGCCGCTGGCGACCTCGTACTCGAGGATGTCGGCGGCGCTGACCAGGCCCGGCGCCAGGTTGCGCGAGAGCAGGAACCGGTCGCTGCGCTCGCCGTGCCTGGCGCTGACATGGCCGAAGGCATCGACGATCCCCTGATGGAACAGGATGTGGTTGGCGTCGACCAGGTCGGCGATGAGTTGCGCTTGCGGTGTCGACATCGTGATGGCATCCAGGGTATACCGAATTGTGGGCGACCAACGCGTGCCGCTACGCTTGCGGTCCGAACCCAAGGAGACGAATCATGCATGGTACGCAATTCGGTGCCGCGTTGTTGCTGGCGATGGCCGCCTCTGTCGCGCAGGCTCAGGCCGACTGGCCGACCAAGACGGTGACGGTGGTGGTGCCGTCGTCGCCCGGCGGCGGGACAGACACCTACGGTCGCCTGCTGGCGCAGGCGCTGACCGAACAGTTGAAGCAGAGCTTTGCCGTCGACAACAAGCCCGGCGCCAGCGGCGCCATCGGTGCCACGGCGGTGGCCCAGGCCGCGCCCGACGGCTACACGCTGCTGGTGGCGTCGAACTCCTCGCTGGGCATCAACCCGGTGCTGTACAAGAACCTGCAGTACGACGTGGCGCGCGACTTCGCGCCGGTCACGCGGGGCGTGATTGCGCCGATGGTCATCGTCGCGCATCCCGACGCCAAGGTCAAGACCATGGCCGAGTTGATCGAGCGCGGCAAGCGTGAACCGACGGCGCTGTTCTACGGCACGGCGGGTGTCGGCAGCCCGCTCTACATCGGCATGCGCATGATCGAGGAGGCCACCGGTGCACGCTTCACGCATGTGCCGTACAAGGGCGCGGGCGCCGCCTACCAGGACCTGCTGGCCGGCCGCCTGCAGTTCATGCTCACCGATCTGGCCAGCGTGCGCCAGTACATCGACGCCGGCAAGCTGCTGGCCCTGTCG
This sequence comes from uncultured beta proteobacterium, assembly GCA_963751775.1. Classification (GTDB taxonomy): domain Bacteria; phylum Pseudomonadota; class Gammaproteobacteria; order Burkholderiales; family Burkholderiaceae_C; genus CADEEN01. The sequence continues at coordinate 11,760 of CAVVVW010000013.1, read as the reverse complement.
GTCACCGACAAGACCAACCTGTTGCCGGCGGTGCCCACGTTGACCGAGGCCGGGGTTCCCGGCATCAAGGCCTTCACCGCGTTCTCGGTGCTGGTGCCCGCCAAGGTGCCGCCGGCGCTGGTCAGGCGCATCGCCGACGAGATCGCCAAGGCCATGAGGACCCCGGCCCTGGCCGCCCGGCTCGAGCAGCAGGCGCTGTTGCCGGTGTTCGACACGCCCGAGCAGTTCGCAGCCTCGCTGAAGGAAGAGCAGCAGAACTGGGGCTCGTTCATTCGCCAGCACAACATCCAGCCCGACTAGGGCCGGTCGCACCTGACGCGAACTTCGCTGGCAGCTGCTGCCGATTTGCTCCAGCGCGTCGCGGCGGGCGCCCGCCTGCATCGGCGACGGCGCGGGCGTCTACAGCGCGCTACTTCGTCAGCATGGCGTTGACGGCATTGATGTCCGTCGTGCGCAGCGTGCCGGAGGACTGACGCAGCCGCAGACCGCTGACCAGCACGTCGTAGCGTGCCTTGGACAGATCGCGCTGGGTCGAGAAGAGCTGCGTCTGCGCGTTGAGGACGTCGAGGTTCACGCGCACGCCGACGCGGTAGCCGAGCTGCGTGGCCTCGAGCGCGAGCTTGCTCGACGACTCGGCGGCCTCGAGCGCAGCCACCTGGGCCTGCCCCGATTGGTAGCCGAAGAAGTTGATGCGCGTCGCCTGCGCCACGGCACGGCGCGCGGCGTCGAGGTCGTTGCGCGAACGCTCTTCCAGCGACAGGGTTTCCTTGATGCGGTTCTGCACGGAGTAGCCGGAGTAGATCGGCATGTTGAATTGCACGCCCAGGCTGGCCGTCGATGAGGTGCCGGGCGTGTTGCCGCCGCTGACACGGGTGGCGGCGGCGCGGGCCACTGCGTCCAGTGTGGGCAGGTGTCCGGCACGCGCCCTTTCGGTCTCCAGCTTGGCGACCGTCAATGCGAGATCGGCCTTGCGGACGCTCGGATGGACCGTTTGCGCCTGCGCAACCAGTTCGTCGATGCCACTCGGTGCGAGCACGGGCAACGACACCGGCACCGCCAAAGGCTTGGGCGCGACATTGGTGCGCCCGACCAATTGGTCGAGTGCGACACGCTTGGTGCGGAGGTCGTTGTCGGCGGCAATCTCGACCGCGGTGCCCAGGTCGAAGCGGGCCTGCGCTTCGCGCGTGTCGGTGATGGTGGCGGTGCCGACCTCGAAGTTGCGCTTGGCCGACGCCAATTGCTCGGCGTTGGCCAGCCTGTTCGCCTTGGCAGCGGCCAGCGCGTCCTGCGCCACCAGCACGTCGAAATAGGTCTGCGCCACGCGCACGAGCAGTTCGTCTTCCGCGATCTGCAAATCGGCCAGCGCCGCCTGAAGCTGCGCCTCTGCCTGGCTGATCCGTGCCGCGTTGTCCCGATTGAACAGGGGCTGGCGGGCGACGACCTCGGCGTTCGTCAGGGACGTGCTTACGGGCGCGCCGGTGGGGTTGGTGAGCAGGTTGGTCGGCAGATCGGTCTCGACGCGCGAGGCGCTTCCTGCGGCAGCCACATTGGGCAGGCGCAAGGCATCGGCTTGCGCCGCGCGGTACTGGGCCGAATCGGCCTGCGCACGCGCTGCAAGGTAGGCCGCGTCGTAGGTTCGCGCCGCCTCATAGATCTCCTGCAGGCTCTGGGCCCAGCCGCTGGACGCGGCAGCGAGGATCAACGGGGCCAACAACAGGTGGCGCAGATCGGGGCATGAAGGCTTCTCCGATCGTGAGAGATTCGTGTCAGGATAAGGCGGCAGCGCGCTTTGTAGCGGCAATCGGGCGCGGCCGATGGTGCCGATTTGCGACGGGCGGGCGGAATGCGGGCTCAGCTGCATGCACGGGGTCAGAAGCGGAATGGCGGCGGCTCGGCAAAGCCTTGCAGCCGCGGCGCGACGGTGTCGAACAGTACCTCGCGCTTGACCTGTGCCGCGGTCACGCGGGTGATCAGCGTGGCCCGCATCACGGGCTCATGGCCGACGATGGCCACCAGCCGTCCCCCCGGCTTGAGCTGATCGAGCAACGCCTGCGGCACCTCGGCCACCGAGCCCGACAGCACGATGACATCGAAAGGCGCTTCGCCAGGCAGGCCGGACGAACCGTCGCCTTCGCGTACCGTGGCGTTGCTGATGCCGGCACGGCGCAGATTGGCGGCGGCCATCGCGGCCAGTGCCGGGCGGATCTCGAGGCTGAAGACATGCTGCGCCTTGTGCGCCAGCAATGCGGCCATGTGGCCCGAACCGGCGCCGACTTCGAGCACGCGCTCATGGCGTTCGACGTGCAGTGCCTGCAGCAGCCGCGCCTCGACCTTCGGCGCCAGCATCACCTGGCCCTGCGCCAGCGGCAATTCGGTGTCGACAAAGGCCAGTTCACGCAACGCCGGCGGCACGAAGTCTTCGCGTTTGACGACGCTCAGCAGCGAGAGAACGTCCTGGTCCAGCACCTCCCACGGACGGATCTGCTGCTCGATCATGTTGAAGCGGGCTTGTTCGATGTTCATGGTGGGGTCCAGGCAATCACGCTGATTTTATGGGCCGCGCCGTGCGCAACGGTTTGGGCTGCGTGCGCAACAGCCCACTCAGGACCAGCTCGACGTGATCGGCTATGAATTTCTCGGCGTCGATCGAGTGCTGGGTGCAGGCTCCCAGCGCGTGCTTGTGGGTGCACAGCATGACCATCGGCAACAGCAGAGAATGCACCGCGCTCTCGACGTTCACGGCGCGAAACTCGCCGCTGGCGATGCCGCGCCGCAGGACGGTGCCGACCAATTCGTGGCCGGGCTCGATGACCTCGCGGACATAGAACTCGGCGATTTCCGGGAAGGCGCGGACCTCCGAGATGATCAGCTTGAAGGTGCCGGAAGCCGGGCTGGCGTAGGTATGCTGCCACCATCCGACGAGCATTTCGCGCAGCACCGGCGCCATCGGCCCGTCGATTCGGCGCACCTCTTCGGCGGTGTCGGCAATGCGCGCAGACAGGTAATGCGCGATCACGGCCTTGAGCAGTTCTTCCTTGCTCGGGTAGTACAGATACAGCGTGCCCTTGGACACACCGGCGCGCTGCGCCACCTCTTCGGTGCGGGTCGAAGCAAAGCCCTTCTCGACGAACAGGGCCAGCGCGGCTTCGAGCAACTCGTGCGGACGCGCGTCTTTGCGGCGCTGGCGCGGCCTGGTGTGCACGTCGGGCGGGTTTACGGCGGACATCTTCTTAATGACTGACTGGTCAGTAATGTACGCCTGCCACCCGGGTTCGGTCAATCGAGGCCGGCTCCTAGAATCCGCGCCATGACCCGCCGCCTGGCCACCGCGCTAGCGGCCGTGACCTTCGTCGTCGCGGCGGGGCTCGCGGGTTGTGCCGGCTGGGGCGTGCCGCGCAACGTGCTGCTGTCGCAGGAGAAGCTTGCAGAGCATTGTCGAGCGCCAGTTTCCGCGCCAGCTGCGACTGTTCGAGATCATCGACATCAACGTCGCGCGGCCCATGTTGCGCCTGCTGCCCGAACGCAACCGCATTGCGACCGATCTCGACCTGGTCGCCACCGAGCGGCTGTCGGGACGCACCGCGCGCGGCACGCTGGCGCTGGACTATGCGCTGCGCTACGAAGCCAAGCGATGCCAGCCTGCGGCTGTCGCAGGTGCGCGTACAGGACGTGAAGCTCGACCTGGGCAGCGGACCGCTCGCGCCGGAAGGCGCGAGGCTGGGCGCCTTGCTGGCCGAGCGCCTGCTCGACGACTTCGTGCTCTACCGCGCCGACGCCGAGCGATTGAAGCTGCTGCAGCGCGCAGGCGTGACGGCCGCCGAGATCGTGGTCACGAGCCGTGGTGTCGAACTGAGTTTTGCCGAGCCACGCTAGCCGGTCGGTGGCCGGCGCGGCCTTGCGGTCGGGTGCGGCATGAGGCTGCTGCCCCGCTATCATCCGCCGCCTTGCCGCTGCAACCCGCAGTGAGCAGGCGCAACAGGAGTCGCAGTGGATTGGATCGTGCTGGGCAAGGCCGCGGTGATGGGCATCGTCGAGGGACTCACCGAGTTCCTGCCGGTCTCGTCGACCGGCCACCTGATCCTGGCCGGTGCCTTGCTGGGTCTGACCGACGAGAAGTCCAAGGTCTTCGACATCGCCATCCAATCTGGCGCGATCCTGGCGGTCGTGATCGTGTACTGGCAGCGGCTGTACGGCGCGGTGCATGACTTCGGCAGCAGCGTGCGTGCGCGCCGCTTCATCGCCAACGTGGCCATCGGCTTTTCGCCGGCGGCGGTGATCGGCCTGGTCGCCTACAAGTCCATCAAGGCTTTCCTCTTCAACGGGCCGGTGGTCGCGGCGGCCTTCATCGTCGGCGGCCTGATCATTCTCTGGGTCGAACGCGGGATTCGGCCGCAGCCGCGCGTGCACGACATCGACGACATGACGCCGCTCGATGCGCTCAAGGTCGGGCTTGGTGCAATGCCTGGGCATGATCCCCGGCACCAGCCGCTCGGGCGCGACCATCATCGGCGGCATGCTGCTCGGCCTGTCGCGCAAGGCGGCCACCGACTTCAGCTTCTTCCTGGCCATTCCCACGCTCGTGGCGGCCGGCGGCTACAGCCTGTGGAAGGAGCGTGCGGCCCTGTCGGCAGCCGACCTGCCATTGTTCGCGGTCGGCTTGGTCGTCAGCTTCGTTGCCGCCTGGGCCTGCGTGCGTTGGCTGCTGCGCTACATCGCCAGCCATGACTTCGTGCCCTTTGCCTGGTACCGCATCGCCTTCGGCGCCGTGGTGCTGCTGACCTACTTCACGGGCTGGGTGGACTGGCACGCATAGCCGGCATCAGCAACTTGCATCGTGCGGCGACACGCCCGCGGCTAGCATGCGCAGCACGGCAATCGGAGCCCGCACATGCTGCAACTGGTGATCGGCAACAAGAACTACTCGTCCTGGTCGATGCGGCCGTGGGTGCTGATGCGCCACTTCGGCATCGCGTTCGACGAGATCAAGCTGCGCTTCGACTTCACGCCCGGCTCGGCGTTCTACCGCGAACTGGCGCGCTACACGCCGGCGGGTCGGGTGCCGGTGCTGCTGATCGACGGCTTCGCGGTCTGGGACACGCTGGCCATTGTCGAGGCGCTGGCCGATACGCATCCACGGCTGGCGCTGTGGCCGCGCGATGCGATGCAGCGCGCGCGCGCCCGCAGCCTGGCGGCCGAGATGCATGCCGGCTTCTCGGCCCTGCGCGACCTCTGCCCGATGAACATCGAGGCCGAACTGCCCGAGGTCGGCGCGCGCCTGTTCGGCTGCCGAGGCCGCGCTGCAGCGCGACCTGGCGCGCATCGATTCGCTCTGGACCGAGCAACTGGCCGCGAGTGGCGGCCCGTTCCTGTTCGGCGAGTTCGGTGCCGTCGATGCGTATCTACGCGCCGGTGGCGGCGCGTGTGCGTGGTTATGCGCTGCCGGTGTCGGCACCGGCGCGTGACTACGTCGAGCGCCTGTGGGCCTCGCCCGGCGTGGCGGCCTGGGTTGCCGACGCGCTGGCCGAGCGCGATTTCCTCGATTTCGAGGAGCCCTACCGCCAGCGCCCGGCCTGACGCGGCGGCTTCAGCGGCGCGTGAACACCAGGTCCCAGACGGCGTGGCCGAGTCCGAGGCCGCGCTGCTCGAACTTCGTCATCGGCCGCAGCGCCGGCCGCGGCGCGTAGCCCTCGCAGGTGTTGGCCAGCAGCGGCTCGGCCGTCAGCACGGCCAGCATCTGCTCGGCGTAAGGCTGCCAATCGGTGGCGCAGTGCAGGCGGCCGCCGGGCGCCAGGCGCGACGCGATCAGGGCCGCGAATGCGGGCTGAATCAGGCGCCGCTTGTGATGCTTCTTCTTGTGCCACGGGTCGGGAAAGAAGACATGCACGCCGGCCAGGGTCGCCGGTGCGATCATTTGCTCGAGCACCGCGACGGCGTCGTGCTGCACGATGCGCAGGTTGCTGGCTTGTGCTTCGTCGATGCGCTGCAGCAGCGCGCCGACGCCGGGCGCATGGACTTCGATGCCGATGAAGTCCGTGTCGGGGCGCAGCGCGGCGATCTGCGCCGTGGCGTGGCCCATGCCGAAGCCGATTTCGACGACCAGTGGTGCGCTGCGGCCGAACACCGCGGTGGCGTCGAGCGGCACGGCTGCAAACGGCAACACGAAGCGCGGCCCGAGTTCGGCCAGGGCGCGCGCCTGGCCGCTGCCCATGCGCCCGGCGCGCAGCACGTAGCTGCGGATCGCGCGACGTGGTGGCGTGGCCTTGGTCCTGCTGGCGTCGTCCATCGAGCGTGCATTGTCGCAAGTCAAGGGCGCGAAAAGCGGTGGCGACGACAAAGCGGCCGTTCTTCACGCACGCGCGCGACAGCGGCAGCGGCGGCATGGCGATACTTGGCTCGGTGCAGCGGCCGGCAATTCGCAGGGCCGCGGGTCACCGTGCTTTCCATGCCAACAGTCGTCCCCGTCCGTCTGACTTGCAGTGCCGTCCGATGATCGGATCGCCGCAAATGGCGTCCGGCCCCGTGTTGGCACAAGGGCGTGATCATGCGATGGCCGACCATGTCGATTCGCAGCACCGTGCTGCTGGGCATCGGCGTCGCGGTGTTGGCACCGACCGTCGCACTGTGGCACGTCGAGCAGCGCCTGACGCGCCTCGAGCACGAGCCGCTGATCGCACAGAACCGCCAGGCGGTGCTGGTGATGACCGCTGCCGCGCTGGTCGAGCCGCTGTGGACGATGGACGAGAAGACCACTCGAACAACCACTCAGCGCGCGCTCGCCGAGCCTTCGGTTCTGGGCCTGCGCTTGTCCGAAACCCGACCCCTGTCGGTGCCGACCGTGCTGACGAAAGCGGATCATGCGCCCGGGCAAGGGGTGGCCCTGAAAGCGCCGATCTCGCGCGAAGGTGAGCTGCTGGGCGAACTCGAGATCTGGTTCGACCCCGCGCAGATCGATCGCATGCTGGCCGAGCGGCGGCGTGCCAACATCGAGTTGGCGGCCCTGCAGGTGCTGCTCAGCGTGGCGGTCCTGATGGCGGTCTTGTACCGGCGCCTGCTGGCGCCGATCAAGCGCCTGAAGCGCCAGGCCAGCGAGATCGCGCTGCGCGCCGAGGTTGCACCGGTGCACTGGGATCGTCGCGACGAACTGGGCCAACTGGGTGAACACCTCAACGAGGTGCATGTCCAGATCGACGGGCTGTTTGCGCGACTCGAAGCGCAAAAGGCCGAGCTGGAGAAGGTGGCCCTGCACGACACGCTGACCGGGCTGCCGAATCGGGTGTTGTTCCGTGAGTTGACGCACAGCGCGGTTGCCGGTGCGCAGCGCGACGGCGGGCGCCTGGCCTTGCTGTTCATCGATCTCGACCGCTTCAAGGCGATCAACGACACCTGGGGTCATGCGGCCGGCGATGCGTTGCTGGTGGCGATGGCCCAGCGCCTGTGCGACGCCGTGCGGGCGGCCGACGTGGTCTGCCGCCACAGCGGCGACGAATTCACGATCTTGCTGCGCGATGCCAGCCAGTGGTCCGAAGTGGCGGCCACTGCAGACCGCCTGCTCAAAGTGATCGAGCAGCCGGTGCCGCTGGGCACGGGCGAGGTCAGCGTGTCGGCCAGTATCGGTGTGGCCCTGTTTCCTGACGACGCAGTCGACCACGAAACGCTGGTGCAGTATGCCGACACGGCGATGTATGCGGCGAAGAACCTGGGCCGTGCGCGTTGCAGCTTCTTCCGCAACGAATTCAATGCCAACCTGTTGGCGAGCATCCAGCTGGAACAGGAGCTGCGACACGCACTGGCGCACGATGAGTTCGTGCTGCACTACCAGCCGCAGATCGACGCTGCCAGCGGCGAGTTGTTGGGCTGTGAGGCTCTGATTCGCTGGCAGCATCCGCAACGAGGACTGGTGCCGCCGCTCGAATTCATCCGCGCGGCCGAAGAGTGCGGGCTCGATCAGCGACGTTGGCGCCTGGGCGATTCGTGCCGCGTGTGCGCAGATCGCGCAGTGGCGGAGCGCTGGACTGCAATTCGGCAGCATTGCCGTGAACATCTCGGCGCTCGAGTTTCGCAATCACCGGCTGATCGACACCTTGACACGCGCCATGGCGGACTTCGGCGTTCAGCCGCACGAGCTCGAGGTCGAGCTGACCGAAAGCGTGCTCATGACCGACACCGACACCACGCGCCTGATCGTCGAACGGCTGCACGCGCTGGGGCTGCCGCTGGCGGTGGACGATTTCGGTACCGGCTACTCGTCGCTGGCCTACCTGAAGCACCTGCGGCCATCGAAGATCAAGATCGACCGCAGTTTCATCTTTGACCTGCCCGGCGTTGAAGACGATCGGGTCCTGGTCCAGGCCATCGTGCAACTGGCCAGCGCACTCGGCATCCGGGTCGTCGCCGAAGGGGTCGAGACGGCCCCGCAGCGCGAGTTCCTGCAGCGCATCGGTTGCGGCATGTTGCAGGGCTTTCTGATCGGCCGGCCGATGCCGGCCGAGGCCTTCGAGCGCATGGCCTGGGGCGGCACCGAGAACGCGGTGAAGCGTCTCGCTGCAAACGCGAAGGCCTGACTTCAGGCCGCAAACAGTCGACGGCCGGGCCACGGATCAAAAACTGGTCCGGCTCTTGACGACGATTTGGACCTTCTTGATGTCGGCAGTGGCATCCAGCGCGTACGCCAGGTCGATGTGCAGCACGTTGGAGAGCGCCGAGCGCGCACTGACGATGCGCAGGCCGATGCCGGCGTCGCTCAAGCGGCCCGGATTCTGCGTGTTGGTGTTGTCGCCGCCCCAGGCGCGTCCGGTGTCGAAGAAGGCCGCCCCACCGATGCGGAACAGTTGCCAGACATAGAGGTCGGTGTAGAAGCGCTCTTCGATCGTGAACAGGGCGCGCCGCGTGCCGCTCTGGTAGCGCAGCGGGTAGCCGCGCAGCCCGTTGTCGCCGCCGAGCTCCAATGTCTCGCCCGGGTCGGGCCGGGTCAGGGTATCGCCGCGATCGAGGCGTAGAACAGCCGGTGTGGGCTTTGCGGCAGGTAGTACTGCGACTGCGCAGCCCAGGTGCTGGTTCTGGATCTGCCCCTGCGCGTAGCGGCCGGAGACGGTCGGCCTCGGCCATCAGCCGGTGGCTGTAGACCGGCTCGAAACCGCGGCTGACGTTGGCGGAATACAACCATGCGTCGCGCGTCGAGCCCATGCCCGTCAACGCTCTGCCCAGTTGCACGCTGGCGTCCATGCCGAGAGCGAAGAACTCGGGCCGGCCGATGAGGTTGCGGTTCTGCTCCTTCTCGAAGCGGTCTTCGACCACCTGCAGGCGAATGTAGGGCCCCACCAACTTGTCATCCACCGGCATTTGCGCGGGCGCCGTCAGCCCCGGCTCGGGCGCGTAGGCGTCGTCCTCGGAAAACAGGCCCACGGAATAGCGCTGCACCCAGCCGCCCTGAAGCCCGGGCGACCAGCCGCCGAAGACATCTCGCCGGTCTTCGCGGTGGCGGTACTGGCTTTGCACGACGCCGGCGTTGTAGATGGCGTCGATGCGGTCGTCGTTGGACGCCGTCACGCCGGCAGCCCAGCGCTCGTCCAGTGCAAAGAAGGGCCGCGTCACCGAAACGGCGTCGCGCCGGCCGTCGCTGTTGATGGCATGGCTCAGGCTCGCCGACACCGAGCTGCCGAAGATGCGCTCGTTGGCGAACAGCAGCTCGGTGCCCGAGCGATCGACGTCGTTGGAGCGGCCCAGGTTGACCATGGTGCCGGTGCCCAGCAGGTTGTACTCGCGCAGGTGCACGCCGCTGGAATTCGCACCGCCGGCGCGGCCGACGCTGGCGCCGACGTCGAGCGACCAGGTGTCACGCGTCAGCGACCTCGATGTCGACCACGCCGCCGGGCTGGACCACCGGCTGGAACTGCACGTCGTACAGGTAGCGGTTGGCGCGCAGCACGCGCTCGGTCTCCTCGATCACGCGCACCGACACCAGATCACCGGTCTTGAACAGCACCTGGCGCGCGATGACCTCCGGCCGCGTCTGGATGTGCAGTGCGTTCGCCCACTTGAACAGCAGGTAGTTTTCCTTGGGGTCCTCGGTGTCGAAGATTTCCCTGGCCACGACACGGACTTCGCCAACGCGGGCTCCGGCGGCCTCGAGTTCGGCCCAGCTCGGCGCGGTCGCCGGCGCCTGGGCGCCAGGCGCCGGCCTGCAGCAGCAGCACCGATGGCGAACGTCGCGGCGGCGAGAAATCTCGGCATTCGAAAACGGTGCGCGCGAGAGGGCATCGCGGCTAGTCTAACGGGCGCTCATGCGATTTCGCCTGGAATCGGCGTTGGCGCATCGGCCTATCGACGCGCCGATTGAGGGCCCTCAACTCACGCGCCCGCGTACGGCGCAAACTCCGCCGTGTGTGGCCGATCTGGCGATCGGCCCGTGCGCTTGTGATTGCGCGCGGCCGCGCGCCACGGCGCCGTCAGTCTTGCCCAAGGGGCAGGGCATACTCACAACCAATGCCAGCAAGCTGGTTCCGACCTTGCCATGAACACCTCGCAATGCACTCTTCTCGCAAGCCTCTTGCTTGGCAGCGCGACGGCCGGTGCCGCTGGCGAAGTCGCCACGCGGCCGTGCGAACCGCGCAAGCTCGGCTTTGACCAGAAGGCGGCCGGCTGGACGCACCTGCCGTTATCCAAGCTCAAGCGCGACACCGTGTACACGCTGGTTGCGGATGGCGGCCGCGCGGCGTGCTGCGCGCCAGCGCGGACCGATCGGCTTCGCTCTACGTGGCCCCGCTGAAGCCCGCCATTCGTGTGCCCATGACGCTGAGCTGGGATTGGAAGACCGATGCACTCGTTGCCGGCGCCGACAACCGCGACAAGGCGTCGCGAGGACGCGCCCCTTCGCGTGCTGGTCGCGTTCGATGGCGACGTGACCACGCTGCCCGAGGCCGAGCAGAAGCAGTTCAAGCGGGCCAAGGCCCTGTCGGGGCGCACGCCTCCCTACGCCATGCTGATGTACATCTGGACCGATCAGGTTCCGGTGGGCAGCGTGATTGCGTCGGCCCACACCAGCCAGGTCAAGATGCTGGCTGTCGCTTCGGGGCCCACGGCCTCGGAAGCTGGCAGTCGGTGCAGCGCAACCTGGCCGACGACTACCGGCGTGCCTACGGCGCCGAGGCGGGTCCGGTGCTGGGCGTGGCCGTCATGACCGATACCGACAACACGGGCACCAAGGCCGTAGGCGAATACGCCGACATCCGCATCGGTTGCCCGGGCGGCTGAGCATGCGACGCCTGCTGGCCATCGCGGCGTTGCTGCTGGTCGGCGCTTGCGCCAGCCTGCCCTCCGGCTACGACCGCGTCGAATCGCACGCGCTGCTGGACACCGCATCGACCCCACTTGGCCTGTCCGGCAGCCAGATGCAAGCGCTGCATCCAGGCCAGAGCGGGTTCCGTCCGCTGCCAAATGGCGTCGAGGCGATGGTCGCGCGCATGATCCTGGCCGATGCGGCCACACGCTCGCTGGATGTGCAGTACTACATCTGGCATGACGATCTGACCGGGCGGCTCTTCGCGGACGCGCTGCTGCGTGCCGCCGATCGCGGCGTGCGCGTGCGCGTGCTGGTCGACGATGTCGGTACGAAGGCCAATGACAACAAGCTGCTGGCGCTCGACTCGCATCCGAACATCGAGATTCGCCTCTTCAACCCGGTCGCGTCGCGTGCCTTTCGCGGGCTGGGCATGCTGACCGACTTCACCCGCGTCAACCGGCGCATGCACAACAAGTCCTTCG
>CAVVVW010000012.1:0-41833 GCA_963751775.1 uncultured beta proteobacterium | reverse complement strand
GCCGCGCCGGTCATCGGCGCCGGATTGCTGGGCTTCGTGTCGCATCTGCCCAAGGGCGACTGGCGCATCGGCGCGCCGTATTACTTCTGCGCCGCGCTGCAGGCCGCCGCGATGCTGATCGCACTGCGTCACTTTGCCCGCGCCCGCATCCCTGACACCCTGCACCCCGCCAAGACATGAGCCACGACAAGATCCTGATCCTCGACTTCGGCTCGCAGGTCACGCAGTTGATCGCGCGCCGCGTGCGCGAGGCGCACGTGTATTGCGAGATCCACCCCAACGACGTCAGCGACGCCTTCATCCGGGCGTTCTCGCCCAAGGGCATCATCCTGTCGGGCAGCCACGCCAGCACCTACGAAGCACAGGAGCTGCGCGCGCCGCAGGCGGTGTGGGAGCTCGGCGTGCCGGTGCTGGGCATCTGCTACGGCATGTTCACGATGACGGTGCAGCTCGGCGGCGAGGTCGAAGCTTCCGCGCACCGCGAATTCGGCTACGCCGAGGTCAGGGCCCGCGGCCACACCCGGCTGTTCGACGGCATCCAGGATTTCGCCACGGCCGAGGGCCACGGCATGCTCAAGGTCTGGATGAGTCATGGCGACAAGGTCACCGCGCTGCCACCGGGCTTCAAGTTGATGGCCAGCACCCCGAGCTGCCCGATCGCCGGCATGGCCGACGAGGCGCGCGGCTACTACGCAGTGCAGTTTCACCCCGAGGTCACGCACACGCTGCAGGGCCGGGCGATGCTCGAGCGCTTCGTGCTCGACATCTGTGCGGTCAAACCCGACTGGGTCATGCGCGACCATGTCGGCGAAGCCGTGGCGGCGATCCGGGCCCAGGTCGGCAGCGAGGAGGTGATCCTGGGCCTGTCGGGCGGCGTCGATTCGAGCGTTGCCGCGGCCCTGATCCACCGCGCCATCGGCGACCAGCTGACCTGCGTCTTCGTCGACCACGGCCTGCTGCGCCTGAACGAGGCCGAGGCGGTGATGGAGATGTTCGTCGGCCGCCTGCACGCCAAGGTGATCCATGTCGATGCCGCCGACGAGTTCCTCGGCGCATTGAAGGGCGTGTCCGACCCGGAGGCCAAGCGCAAGGTCATTGGCCGCGAATTCGTCGAGCTGTTCCAGCGCGAAGCGAAGAAGCTCGCCAACGCCAAGTGGCTGGCGCAGGGCACGATCTACCCCGACGTGATCGAGAGCGGTGGCGCCAAGACGAAGAAGGCCACCAGCATCAAGAGCCACCACAACGTCGGCGGCCTGCCCGAAACGCTGGGCCTGAAGTTGCTCGAGCCGCTGCGCGACCTGTTCAAGGACGAGGTGCGGGAACTGGGCGTCGCACTCGGTCTGCCGCACGACATGGTTTACCGGCATCCGTTTCCCGGCCCGGGGCTGGGCGTGCGCATCCTGGGCGAAGTCCGCAAGGAATACGCCGATTTGCTGCGCCGCGCCGACGCCATCTTCATCGACGAGCTGCGTTCGACCATCGACCCCGCTTCGGGCAAGAGCTGGTACGACCTCACGAGCCAGGCCTTCGCCGTCTTCCTGCCGGTCAGGAGTGTGGGCGTGATGGGCGATGGCCGCACCTACGACTTCGTGGTCGCCCTGCGTGCCGTGCAAACCAGTGACTTCATGACGGCCGACTGGGCCGAGCTGCCGTACGGTTTGCTCAAGCGCACGAGCGGTCGCATCATCAACGAAGTGCGCGGCATCAACCGCGTGACCTACGACGTATCGAGCAAGCCGCCGGCAACGATCGAGTGGGAGTAGGTTTCGCAATCGATGGAGGTCGATCGGTCACTGCGTGTGGCCTGACATGATTGCGCACCTTCGACGACCCGAGAGCTTTCATGCCGCTGGACCACGCCTTCGCCGAACTGATGGACGCGCACCGCTCGATCCGCAGCTACAGGCCAGAGCCGTTGCCGCCCGGACTGGTCGACCGCGTGCTGGAGCAGGCGCTGCAAGGCAGTTCCAGCAGCGGCAATCTGAACATGGTCTCGGTCGTCAAGACGCAGGACCTGGCGCGCAAGGCGCACCTGTGCGAACTGCATGGCGGCCAGCCCATGGTGCTGCAGGCGCCGCTGCTGTTGACCTTCTGCGCCGACACCTACCGGACGCGGCAGTGGTTGGCGCGGCGTGGCGCGCGCCTGGGTTTCGCCGACCTCGTCAGCTGGCACGTGGCGTCCTTTGACGCCATGATCCTGGCGCAGACGACGGCGCTGGCGCTGCAAAGCCATGGCCTGGGTATCTGCTACATGGGCACGACGATCTTTTCCATGCGCGCGATCGCCGACTACTTGGAAATGCCGCCGAATTGCCTGCCGGCGACGACCCTGGTGGTGGGTTGGCCCGACGAAGCGCCGGCGCAACGCGATCGCTTGCCCGGCGGGGCCTGGATCCATGACGAACGTTACCAACGCCCGAGCGCGGCTGACATCGACGCGCATTTTGCCCAGCGCGACGAGCGCGGGCGCCAGCGCTACATGGAATCCAGCCCCGAGATGGCGCGCCTGTGGCAAGAGCATGGGATCACCTCGCTGGCGCAGTACTACACGAGCAAGGTCAAGTACGACCCGGACCGTTTCGCGGACTTCTCCGCGGACCTGCAAGCGCTGTTGCGCGAGCGCGGCTTCCTGGTGTGAGCGTGGCGGGTGCACCGGCCAGGCCAGTGACTTTTTGACGGCCGATGCGGCCGGACCGCCATACGGTCTGCTGCGGCGGACGAGCGGTCGCGCCGCCAACCAGGTGTGCGAGACCGACCGCGTAATCTGCGACGTATCGAGCAAGCCACCGGCAACCATCGAGTGGGAGTGAGACCCAAATGAGAATGATCTTCGGCGTGATGTCGCTGCTGATCGTGCTGGCCATTGTCGGCACGGTCGGCAAGAAGCAGTTGCAGGCGTTGGGCCAGATCGGCACCACCACCACCCGCGTTCTGACCGACCCGGCGGGCAAGGCGGTCGGCGACGCCGTGATGGGCCGCAGCCACGACGGTGCGGCCACGGTGGCGGTGCCCGGCGCGCATGGGCGGCATGGCCAGTGCGGCGCCGGCGCACTGTCGAAGCGACGGTGCCGATGCAGGCGCAGGCAATCCAGAACAACATGCGCGACGCGACCAACGCCGCATTGCAAAAAGGTGTCGACCGCAATAACAATGCGCAGCCGTGACCGATACCCCCCCGACCGTCGCGCATGACGAATACGCAATGCGCCTTGCGCTCGACCAGGCGCTCAATGCGCAATTGGCCGGCGAGGTGCCCGTTGGCGCCGTGATCATGCAGGTCGTCGACGGTGTGCCCCAGGTGCTGGCCACGGGGTACAACCGCCCGATCACCACGCACGACCCGACCGCACATGCCGAGATCGTGGCCCTGCGCCATGCCGCGCAACTGCTCGAGAACTACCGCCTGCCGGGCTGCACGCTGTACGTCACGCTGGAGCCCTGCGCGATGTGCGCGATGGCGCTGATGCACGCACGGCTCGACCGCGTGGTCTTTGCCGCCGCCGACCCGAAGACCGGCGCGGCGGGCTCGGTCATCGATCTGTTTGCGCAAGCGCGGCTCAACCACCATACCGAGGTGCAGGGTGGCGTGCTGGCCGAGCCCGCAGGACAGCTGCTGCGCGAATTCTTCGCTGAGCGCCGCGCCGCGCAACGCGCCATTCGCGACGCCGACCCGCAGCCCCTGCCGGTGCCCGAGGTGATCGAGTCCGATTTCGGGGCCACGGGTTGAGCAGCGAGGCGCCCGGGCTCGTGCTGTTTTCGCCGGCCGGCGTGATCGCCGAGCCTGCGGCCGTGCGTCGCGCCGCCAAGCGCCTCGGTGGCCATGGTTTCAAGGTCACGATCGATGCGGCCGCCCTGGCTCGCCACCAGCGATTCGCCGGCGACGACGACGCGCGCCTGGCCGCGCTGCACCGCGTGGCGCGGCAGACACCCTCGGTGGCGATGGCCACGCGCGGCGGTTACGGCCTGACGCGGCTGCTCGACCGCATCGACTGGAAGCTGCTGGCCGCGAGCGTCGAGCGCGGCACACGCTGGGTCGGCCACAGCGACTTGACGGCACTGCAGCTCGGCCTGCTGGCCCATGCCCGAAAGGGCCACAGGCCGGTCACCTGGGCCGGGCCGCTGGCGGCCGACCACTTTGGCCGCGACGCCGAGCATGGCGGCGTCGACGAGGTCACCGAGGCGTGCTTTCTCGAAGCCATGCGCGGCGAACTCGAGGCGGTCGGGTTTCGCACCGAAGCCGGCTTCGACGGCCTGGACGTGCGCGGCACGCTGTGGGGCGGCAACCTGACGATGGTGATGAGCCTGCTGGGCACGCCGCACTGGCCGGGCATCAAGGGCGGCATCCTGTTTCTCGAGGATGTCAACGACCACCCGTACCGCGTCGAGCGCTGCCTGTTGCAGTTGCACCAGGCCGGCGTGCTGGCTGCGCAGCGGGCGGTCGTGCTCGGTCACTTCAGCCATTGGAAGCCGTCGCCGCTGGATCGCGGCTACACGCTGAAGACGGCCATTGCGCAGCTGCGCGGTGTGTGCAAGACCCCGATCCTCACGGGCCTGCCGATGGGCCATGTGCCGACCATCGTCACGCTGCCCGTCGGTGCACGCGTGACGCTGGCCACGCAGGGGCGCGAGGCTTTCATCGGTTGGTGAGGGCCGCCGCCGAGGAGGCTGGCCCTTTGCCCCTAGAATCGCCGCCACGCCTTGCGCAGCGGCCGTCACGAGCGGTGCCGGTCCAGGGCGGTTTAACTCTCAGCCGGAGCACCCGCAACATGGGCGGATCGAAGCGAATCTCTGCGGCCGCGCTGTTCGCTACGCTCGTGGTGGCGCTGGCGGGCTGCGACAACAGCCCCTGGTCCAAGGGCGCGGGTTCGGCCAACACGATCTACTCGGCGATGATCGAGAACACGCCGCGCCATCTCGACCCGACCGCCTCTTACTGGTCCAACGACACGCTGGTCACGTACCAGGTCTACGAGCCACCGTACGGCTACCACTACCTCAAGCGTCCGTTCGAGCTGGTGCCCAAGTCGGCCGAGAAGGTCGTGGCGCCGATCTACCTCGACAAGAACGGGGTGCGACTGCCCGACGACGCGCCCGGCGCAATGGTGGCCGAAAGCGTGTACGACGTGCCGATCAAGAAGGGCATCCTGTACCAGCCGCACCCCGCATTCGCGGTCGACGAGAAGGGCCGCTACCGCTACCACGACCTCAAGGCAGGCGGCATCGGCGAGCGCCGTACGCCGATCGAATTCGAATACACCGGCACGCGCGAACTGGTGGCCGAAGACTTCGTGTACGCCATCAAGCGCCATGCCACCACGCGCATCACGACACCGATCTACGGTGTCTTCTCCGAGTACGTGCTCGGCCTGAAGAACTACGGCGAGCTGGTCAAGCGCGAGGACGCGCTGCTGCGCAAGGGGCTCGACCCGGCGAGCCTGGACAAGCCGTTCCTCGACTTCCGCCGCTGGCCGCTGGCCGGGGCCACCGCGCCGGAGAAGCACCTGCTGCGCATCCGGCTGCAAGGAAAGTACCCGCAGTGGAAGTACTGGATGCAGATGACCTTCCTGGCGCCGGTGCCGTGGGAGGCCGACGCCTTCTATGCCCAGCCCGGCATGGCCGAGCGCGGCATGACGCTCGACCAGTGGCCGGTGGGGACGGGCCCGTACATGGTGACGGCGTTCGAGAAGGACCGCCGCATCGTGATGGCCAGGAACCCCAATTACCGCGGCGAGCCCTACCCCTGCGAGGGCACGCCGGACGATCAGAAGGTGGGGCTGCTGGCCGACTGCGGCAAGAAGACGCCCTTCGTCGACACCATCGTCGCCACGGTGGAACGCGAGGGCACGCCGCAGCGCAACAAGTTCCGCGACGGCTATTACGACCTCGAGGTCTTCGAGCGCACCGACATGGGCATGGCCTACCTCGTCGAGATGCTCGACTCCGACCAGGTGCGTGCCGATTACGACAAGAAGGGCTTCAATTTCCCGAAGTACTCCGACGTCAACAGCTACATCATCGGTTTCAACATGATCGACCCGGTGCTCGGCCACGGCGACTCGCCGGCGCAGGCCGAGCGCAACCGCAAGCTGCGCCAGGCGATCTCGATCGCGATCGACTGGGACGAGTACTCGAAGATCTTCCCAAAGAAGGCCGGCCAGACCGCGATGAGCCCGCTGCCCGAAGGCATTCCGGGCTCGCGCGAAGGCACGCCCGAGGGCATCAACCCGGTCACCTACAAGACGGTTGCGGGCAAGCCGGTCCGCCGCTCGATCGAGGAGGCCAAGCAGCTGATGGTCGAAGCCGGCTACCCGAGTGGCCGCGACGCCAAGACCGGCACGCCGCTGGTGCTGAACTACGACTACTACGCGCCGCCGACGCCGGAGCGCAAGCCCGAGATCGACTGGGTGGTGCGCCAGTTCGCCAAGATCGACATCCAGCTCGAAGTGCGCGCCACCGACAACAACCAGTTCCAGGACAAGGTGCGCAAGGGCAAGCACCAGGTGTTCTGGCTCGGCTGGAACGCCGATTACCCGGATGCCGAGAATTTCATGTTCCTGCTCTACGGGCCGAACTCGAAGAGCGTGTCCGACGGCGAGAACACCGCCAACTACCAGAACCCCGAGTACGACAAGCTGTTCGCGCAGTTGAAGATGCTCGACGACGGCCCCGAGAAGCAGGCCGTGATCGACAAGATGGTGACCATCCTGCAGCAGGACGCGCCGTGGAGCTTCGGCTTCTATCCGTGGGCCTCGGCAGCCGTGCAGAGCTGGGTCAAGAACTCCAAGCCGGCGATCCTGATCCGCGACCACGGCCGCTACCTCAGGCTCGACACTCAGGCCCGCGTGGCCAGCCTGGCGGCCTGGAACAAGCCGCAGTACTGGCCGATCGTGCTGCTGCTGGCGGCGCTGGCGGCGCTGCTGCTGTTCGCCCGCCGCAGCCTGCGCAAGCGAGAGCGCATCAACGCGCGCGGCGAACTTCTCCCCGCCGCTGAGTCTGCATGCTGAACTACCTCGTCCGCCGCACGCTGTACGGCGTCTTGATTCTGGTCGGCGTCAACCTCGCCACCTTCTTCCTCTTCTTCACCGTCAACACGCCGGACGACATGGCGCGCATGAACATCGGCGGCAAACGCGTGACGCAGGAGCTGATCCAGAAGTGGAAAGGCGAGCGTGGCTACGACAAGCCGCTGTACTGGAATGCGCCCAAGGAAGGCAGCGAAAAGCTCACCGAAACGATCTTCTGGGAGCGCTCGATCTCGCTCTTCACGCTGCATTTCGGCCGCGCCGACAGCGAAAGCGCCGGCGACATCGGCGACGAAGTGGCGCGCCGGATGTGGGTCAGCATCCAGTTGGCGTTGCCGATCTTCATCCTGCAGGTGATCGCCAGCGTCTCGTTCGCGCTGCTGCTGGTGATGTTCCGCCACACCAGGCTCGACCTCGCCGGGGTGGTGCTGTGCGTGGTGATGCTGTCGATCTCGGGCCTGTTCTACATCATCGTCGGCCAGTACCTGTTCGCCCGCGTGCTCAAACTGGTGCCGATCTCGGGCTACTCGGGCGGGCTCGATGTGCTGCGTTTCCTGGTCCTGCCGGTGATCCTGTCGGCGGTGGCGCGGCTGGGCACCGAGGCGCGTCTGTACCGCGCCATGTTCCTCGAGGAGATCGGCAAGGACTACGTGCGCACCGCGCGCGCCAAGGGGCTGAGCGAAACCGTGGTCATGTTCCGCCACGTGCTGCGCAACGCGATGATCCCCATCATCACCAGCGCCGGGGGCTACCTGCCATACGTCTTCCTCGGCAGCCTGGTGTTCGAGAGCTTCTTCGGCATCCCGGGCCTGGGCGCCTATGTCATCGAAGCCATCGGCAAGCAGGATTTCGCCATCGTGCGCACGATGGTCTTCGTCGGCTCGCTGCTCTACATCGCCAGCTACATCCTGATCGACATCGCCTACACCTGGGTCGACCCCCGCGTGCGGCTGGCATAACGCAATGACGACCCCAAGCTCGCTTCGCTCGCGCCCCCCGAGGGGATGTCAGGCCGCTTGGGGCGGCCCTACGCTGGCCTGACGCCGATGCCCAAGATCGTTCTGCTCTGGACCGACGTCGCCATCTGGCTGCTCGTCGCCGCGCTGGTCGGCTACATCTGGGCCGTGCGGCGCAAGCCCTCGCTGTCGGCGTCGTGGCGCAAGGTGTTCGCGGACAGCGCCGCATTGGCGTCGTCGGTGATCCTGCTGGTGTGCCTGCTGATCACGCTGCTCGACAGCGTGCACTTTCGCGCCCAGTTGCCCGCTGCCGCGGGCACGACGCCGGGCAGCGTGGCCTATGACACGCGCACCCGCTCGCTGCTCGACCAGCTGCTGCGCAGCCTTTCCGAAGCGCGCGAGACCACCTACTCGCGCCCGCTCGACTACCAGAGCTTCACCAAGGAGTCGGCCGAGGTCGCCGGGCGTGTCACCCGCGTCGCGCCGCGGCTGCTGCATGGCGGCGCGCACCTGACGCAGCCCGAGGCCCAGTGGGCCGGCGACATCGCCCTGCGGGTCGTGCGCGGCCTGCTGCTGGGCCTGGCCGTGACCGCGGCGCTGGCCGCGCTGAATCTGGCGCTGGTGGCGCATGCGCAGAAGGTGTCCTGGCGCGAGGCGGCACTGCGGGTCTGGCATGGCGAGACGACGATTCCGTGGCGCGCGGCCCTGTCGACGCTGCTCGGCGTGGCCCTGATCGGTGGCGTGATCGGCTCGCTGATGGGCGCCTACCATGTGTTCGGCACCGACGTGACCGGCAACGACGTGCTGTTGCAGACCTTCAAGAGCATCCGCACCGCGTTCGTGATCGGCTCCCTGGCCACCCTGGCCACGCTGCCGCTGGCCGTCGTGCTGGGCATCATGGCCGGTTACTTCAAGGGCTGGGTCGACGAGGCGATCCAGTACCTGTA
Organism: uncultured beta proteobacterium; assembly: GCA_963751775.1. Classification (GTDB taxonomy): domain Bacteria; phylum Pseudomonadota; class Gammaproteobacteria; order Burkholderiales; family Burkholderiaceae_C; genus CADEEN01. Next base: position 32,908 of record CAVVVW010000012.1, on the reverse strand, counting down.
CACGGTGCTGTCGTCGGTGCCCAACATCCTGCTCATCGCCGCCTGCGTGCTGATGGTCCAGGTCTTCATCGACAAGCATGCCGAGTTGTTCGAGACCGGCCTCGAGCGCGCCGACCTGAAGCTGTTCCTGCTCTGCGCCGTGCTCGGCCTGACCGGCTGGGCCGGGCTGTGCCGGCTGCTGCGCGCCGAGACGCTCAAGCTGCGCGAACTCGACTACGTGCAGGCGGCGCAGGCCTTCGGCGTCAGCCACTCGCGCATCATGCGGCGCCACGTGTTCCCCAACGTGGCGCACCTGATGCTGATCGTCACGGTGCTCGAGTTCTCATCGCTGATCCTGTACGAAGCCGTGCTGTCGTATGTCGGCGTCGGCGTCGATCCGTCGATGAACAGCTTTGGCGGCATGATCAACTTCGCGCGCAACGAGATGAGCCGCGACCCCGTCGTCTGGTGGCCGTTCGCGGCGGCGTTCACCTTCATGGTCACGCTGGTGCTGGCCGCGAACCTGTTTGCCGACGGCGTGCGCGACGCGTTCGACCCCCACTCGCGCGCCTTCCGGCCGCGCCTGTCCACCCGCAAGCCCGCCTGAAGCCGCCCGTCTCATGCTCGACATCCAGGACCTCAAGGTGGCGCTCGACGGCGAGGCCGGCATCGTGCGCGCCATCGACGGCCTGCGCCTGTCGATCCAGCGCGGCGAGACCTTCGCGCTGGTCGGCGAGAGCGGCTGCGGCAAGAGCATGACCGCGCTGGCGCTGATGCGCCTGCTGCCCGAGAACGGGCGCATCACCGCGGGCCGCATCGAACTCGAGGGCAGCGACACGCTGGCCCTGCCCGAGTCGCAGATGCGCGCCGTGCGGGGCGGACGCATCGGCATGATCTTCCAGGAGCCGGCGACGAGCCTGAATCCGGTGATGAAGGTCGGCCGGCAGATCGTCGAGGCGATCGAGACCCATACCGAATTGCGCGGCGACGCGGCCCGCGCCAAGGCCATCGACTGGCTGCGCCGGGTCGGCATCCCCGAGCCCGAGCGCCGCATCGACGAGTACCCGTTTCGCATGAGCGGCGGCCAGAAGCAGCGCGTGATGATCGCGATGACGCTGGCCACCGAGCCCGACTTCCTGATCGCCGACGAACCGACGACCGCGCTCGACGTCACGATCCAGAAGCAGATCCTCGATCTGCTGCGTGACCTGCAGCGCGAGCAGGGCCTGGGCCTGCTGCTGATCACGCACGACCTGGCCGTTGTGTCCGGCATGGCCCAGCGCGTGGCCCTGATGTACGCCGGCCAGATCATCGAAGTCGCCACCGCCGAGGAGTTCTTCCGTTCGCCCAAGCACCCCTACGCGCAGGCGTTGCTGCGGGCGCTGCCCGACGCGGGCCGGCGCGGCGAGCCGCTGTCGGCGATCGCCGGCACCGTGCCGGCGCTGACGACGACCTTCGTCGGCTGTCGCTTCGCGCCGCGTTGTGCCAGCGTGATGCCGCGCTGCGCCGACACCTTGCCTGAACTCGCGCTGCTCGGGTCCACCCGCAGCGTGCGCTGCCTGCTTTACGCCGGCCCGTCAGCCTCCGTTCGGGCCGAGCCTGTCGAAGACGCCGTGGCCCTTCGACCGGCTCAGGGCGAACGAGTGGGCGCGTTGGCGGCAAGGTCCAGCGATGCGAACCTTGCGGCGTCGTTGCTGTCGGTACAGGACCTGCGCGTGCGCTTTCCCGATCCGCAAGGGCCTGCTGCAGCGCACGGCCGGGCACTTCGAAGCCGTGGCCGGCGTGTCGTTCGAGATCCGGCCGGGCCAGACACTGGCCCTGGTCGGTGAGTCGGGCTGCGGCAAGACGACCACCGGCAAGGCCATCGTGCAGCTGCTGCGCGGCCAGGCCGAGACCTCCGGCCGGGCGCTGCTCGGCGGCGGCAATCTGTTCGAGATGCAGGGCGACGCGCTGCAGGCCGCGCGGCGCGACATCCAGATCATCTTCCAGGACCCTTTCTCCTCGCTCAATCCGCGCATGCGGGTCTACGACATCCTGGAGGAGGGGCTGGCCGCTCTGCACCCGGAAATGGACGCCGCGACGCGGCGGGCGCGTCTGGAGCGGCTGACCGACCAGGTCGGGCTGCGCCCCGAAGCGCTCGAGCGCTTTCCGCATGAATTCAGCGGCGGCCAGCGCCAGCGCATCGCGATTGCCCGCGCCCTGGCCGTGCAGCCCAAGCTCATCGTCTGCGACGAGCCGACCTCGGCGCTCGATGTCAGCGTGCAGGCGCAGATCCTGAACCTGCTCGAGGCCTTGCAGCGCGAACTCGGGCTGGCCTACCTGTTCATCACGCACAACATCGGCGTCGTCGAGTACATCGCCGACCACGTGGCCGTGATGCAGGCGGGCAGCATCGTCGAGCAGGGCCCCAGCGAAGCGGTGCTGCAGCGGCCGCAGCACGAGTACACGCGAACCCTGCTGGCGGCGGTGCCGCGGCTGCGGGCGGAGCCCGCGCTTTCTTCAATCGCTTGACGTCGGGCAACCGGGCATTGGTGCCCGGCCGGTGGCGACCTGTGGCATCCAGCCAACGGCTTGGTTACAGCGTCGCAGTTAGGGCATGTCCCTAACGCGGTGGGTTCGAGCCGCCGCGCGGCTGAACGCGTGCAAGCCGGGAACTGGGCGCCAGCCCAATGAATACGCCACTTTGCGTGGCGTGTCCCGCGGCAGCGAGGAGGGCCGCTGCGAGTGGCCCAGCCCCTGCGCCCAGGCGACTAAGGAGTTTCCCGGGAGAGGGCGTGTTCACGCGGCCGTGACAATTCGTTTACATGCTGCATTGACGGGCCTTCGCCGGTTCACGAAACCGCCTGCGGGCTTGCTTTGGGGCAAGGGGTTATCGATCAACCTTCTTTTGGAGACAGTACATGTTCAAGCGAACAAAAATCAGCAGCTGTGCGCTGCTCGCATTGGGTGGGGCATTGCTGGTACCGGTTTCGTCGGCGTTTGCGCAAGACACGCAGCGCATCGAGATCACCGGGTCGTCGATCAAGCGCATCGACGCCGAAACGGCCGTCCCAGTCACCGTCTTGAAGATGGACGACTTGAAGGCTCAAGGTATCACGACCGTCGAGCAGGTCATGGTCCAGGTGACCGCGGTGCAGATGAGCATCGGCTCGAGCCAACAGGTGGGTAGCGGCTCCGGCGGCGCAGCATTCGCCGACTTGCGCGGGATCGGCAACAACAAGACGCTGGTGCTGCTGAACGGCCGCCGGATCGCCAACAATGCGATCGACGGTTCGGCACCGGACCTGAACATGATCCCGTTCGCGGCGATCGAGCGGATCGAGGTGCTGCGCGACGGTGCTTCGTCGCTGTACGGCACGGACGCCATCGGCGGCGTGATCAACTTCATCACCCGCAAGGACTTCAAGGGCGGCATCATCACGCTCGGCGCCGACAAGCCCGCGGAGGCCGGCGGTAAGAGCAGCCAGGCCAACGTCGGCTTCGGCTTCGGCGACCTGAACACGCAGGGCTTCAACGTCTGGGGGTTCATCGACGTCAACAAGACGGATCCGATCGGCGGCCAGGAACGGCCGTTCAATGTGCAGCCGCCCGGTGGTCCCGGTGGCCTCTCGCCGACGCCGTTCCCGGCCAACTACTATCAGGGCGGGGCGCGTTGGGCAACCCGGCCGCGCCGGGCTGTACGAATCCGTCGTTCCTCGTTGCAGTCCGGCGACGGCACATCGTGCTACATAGCGACGGCACAGTTCGTCGACTACACGCCCAAGTCGGAGCGCACGTCGGCGATGTTGCGCGGCACGATGCGCCTGGGCGCCGAGCACAACCTCTCGCTCGAGTGGTTCGGCACCGAGAACAAGACGACGACGCGGATCGCCCCGGTGCCCTACGGCACGCTGTGGCATGAACCCGACGCGCCCTGATGGTTCGGCAAACCCGTGGTACCCAGGCAACTCTGGCAATTCGTTCACGCCCAATATCCCGCTGGACCCGGCCTACACGCAGAGCAAACATGAACCCGCGGCCCGGCGTGACGCTGCTGCCCGGCTTTGTCAACGGTCGAAGTGGCGTGCCCTGGCGGGCGGGCAGCGGACCGACATCACGGACAACAAGCAGCAACGTTTGGTGGGCCAGATTGACGGCGTGATTGCCGGCTGGGACTACCAGGCCGGCGCTGAGCTACAACGAGAACAAGATCGCACAAAACGTCACGGGCTACAGCGACGGCAACAAGATCACGGCAGGCGTGCTCAACGGCGTGATCAACCCGTTCGGCGCGCAGGATGCGGCCGGCGCCGCCGCCATGCAGATGCGCTCCTGAGCGGAAACCTGCAGAACCACAGAGGCAAGGTGACCCAGGCGGACGGCCGCGGAGCCGCGAATTCGGCGACTGGTTCAGAGTGGCCGCAACTCGCCGCTCGCCCTCGGTGCCGAGTTCCGCAAGGAAGACTTCCGCTCGGCGGCAAACCCGCCGGTTGCCGCAACTTCTGGTGGCGAGCACCGGCGTCGACCCGACCTTCGCTTTCCGAAGGCACGCGCAACGTCGCGGCTTTGTATGGCGAGCTGAGCATGCCGCTGACCAAGGAACTCGACACTGACTTCGGCGCTCGCTACGACAATTACAGCGACTTCGGCAACTCGACCAACCCGAAGGTCACGCTGCGCTATCAGCCGTCGAAGACCTTGCTGTTGCGTACGAGCTACTCGACGGGCTTCCGCGCGCCATCGCTCTACGAGTTGAATCACCCCGGCCTACACCAACACTGGAACCGTCGGACGATCCGATCAACTGCCCCAATGGTGCGGCCAGCCCCTGCCGGGCAAGCCGGCATCGATCTGACTGCGATATCCAGATCCAGCGCCTCACCGGCGGCAACGTGGACCCTGCAGCCCGAGAAGTCGAAGAACTTGCACGTTGGGACTTCGTCGGTCGAGCCCACGACAGACTTTCGGTCGGCGCCGACTTTTGGTGGGTCAAGCCGGAAGACCAGATCGCAGCGTTGTCGTGCAACACGGTGCTGGGTGACCACGCGATGTTCGGGCAGTACGTCCACCGCAATGCAACGGGCGACTATTCGATCAGCAGTTTCTACTGCCCCGGCACGAGTTGCGGCTACCTCGACCTGCGGCAGCAGAACCTGGGTGACTCAACACCAACGGTGTCGACCTGACCTGAATTATCGGCAGAGCCTTGGCTAATGGGCAGGCTGGCCTTGGGCATGAACAGCACCTATGTCGACAACTACGAGTACCAGGACTTCATCGGTGGCCCGTGGAACCAGAATGTCGGCATCTATGTCCGGCTCGGGCCCGATCTTCCGCTGGCAACATGCGGCGACGGCCAGCTGGAACGTCGGCGCCTGGACGCTCGGCTGGGCGTGGCTCACTACAAGAGCGGCTACGTCGACCAGGATCCCGTCGATAACCCCAAGGTCGGCTCTTATGCGACCTTGGACGCGTATGTGAGCTGGGCCCCGATGGAAGGGTCTGGGTCTGACGTTGGGTGTGTCCAACTTGACCGATCGCGACCCGCCGTATTCGAACCAGGGTGATGTGTTCCAGGCCAACTACGATCCGCGCTTCACGGATCCGACCGGCCGCAAGTACTACGTTCGCGGTTCGTACAAGTTCTGATCGCCAGCGGTCTAGGCTGAAACTGCCTGCTCGTGTCCGGTCGCCGACTCGGCGCGGGCAGGATCGTGACCTGTAGCGCCTTCGTGAATGCGAAGGCGCTTTTTTATTTCCGGGCCGAATCACATGTGCAGCGACATGTGGCTCCGTGCACGGCTTGGCCAATGCAAGCAAGGCTGAATTGCTCGGCACCTGAAACGTCAACCGGGATGTGGCGCCGACGTAAGCACGCAGGCTCGGCGCGTCATTCTCTTGAGAATCAATGCGCGGCTGCCTGTGCAACTACGTGCACGTTCCATGCATGCGGCTCAGGGGGCCCCGATGGAGGCTTTATTGATACAGGCGAACGGATGCTGTTGTGCAACTGGTCAAGCATCAGTTGCCGCTCAGCATCTGTCATCGTCTCGACGCAGTGCTTGACTGGCAACATCGACCCGACGCGGTATTCAAGTCTCACAATTTTGCGCCCTCGCGCTTGCGGGGCTCGGATCGGGCGGCACGTCTGCGCAGCCAGCCACTATAGAGGATGAATATGGGTGCAGCATGACAAAGACGCATGGCAAATCCCCCTCCCCAATCGCGCGAGCCCGCCCACTCTACTGGAGCCCTCGCCCATGTTAAAAATGTGATCATGGTGCGCGAGCTGCCGCGGGTTTCAGTCATCTTCTGCGCCCAGCCGGTGGTCTAGCATTGCACTACGTCAATTCAGGCACAGACGACGAGCCGTTGTTCATGGCCGCACCCGTCTGCCAGGCGGGCGGCTACTTCGGCGCCAGCCGTATCGCCCCATCCAGCCGTATCACCTCGCCATTGAGCATCTCGTTGGTGACGATGGCCTGCACCAGCTTGGCGTAGTCGGCCGGCGTGCCCAGGCGGCTCGGGAAGGGCACGCTGGCGGCCAGCGCGTCCTGCACCTCCTGCGGCATGCCGAACAGCATCGGCGTGCCGAAGATGCCCGGGGCGATGGTCATGTTGCGGATGCCGTTGCGCGCCAGGTCGCGGGCGATCGGCAGCGTCATGCCGACGATGCCGCCCTTGCTGGCCGAATACGCGGCCTGGCCGATCTGGCCGTCGTAGGCGGCGACGCTGGCGGTGCTGATCAGCACGCCGCGCTCGCCGGTGGGCTCGGGGGCGTTCTTGCACATCGCCTCCGAGGCCAGCCGGATCATGTTGAAGCTGCCGACCAGGTTGATGTTGATGACCCTGGCGAACTGCGCCAGCGGGTGCGCACCGTCCTTGCCGACGGTCTTGATGGCGATGGCGATGCCGGCGCAGTTGACCAGGCCCATCAGCTTGCCCAGCGAAACCGCCTTGGCCACGGCCGCCTGCGCGTCGGCCTCCTGCGTCACGTCGCACTTGACGATAGGCGCCGCCGAGTTCGCGCGCCAGCGCCTCGCCCTTGTCGGCCTGCACGTCGGCCACGACGACGGTGGCACCCTCGCGCGCCAGCATGCGCGCCGTGCCTTCGCCGAGCCCCGAAGCGCCGCCGGTGACGATGAAGACTTTGCCTGCGATGTCCATTGACTTGCTTGCTCCTGATTCAACCCAAGGCCTCGAGCGCGCGCGCGGCGATCTCGTCGACGCCGCCGCTGCCGTTGATCTTGCGGTAGCGCGGTGCCGCGGCGTCGCCGCTGGCGGCCCAACGGGTGTAGTAATCGACCAGCGGCCGTGTCTGCGCGTGGTACACCTCGAGCCGCTTCTTGACCGTGGCTTCGCTGTCGTCGGCGCGCTGCACCAAGGGCTCGCCGGTCACGTCGTCGATGCCGGCCACCTTGGGCGGGTTGAACGTGACGTGGTAGGTGCGGCCCGATGGCAGGTGTGCGCGGCGCCCGCTCATGCGTTCGACGATGGCGCTGTCGGGCACGTCGATCTCGAGTACATAGTCGACCTTCACGCCGGCGGTCTTCATCGCCTCGGCCTGCGCGATGGTGCGCGGGAAGCCGTCGAACAGGAAGCCATTGGCGCAATCGGGCTGGGCGATGCGCTCCTTGACCAGGGCGATGATGATGTCGTCACTGACCAGCGTGCCCGCATCCATCACCTTCTTGGCCGCCAGGCCGAGCGGCGTGCCGGCCTTGATCGCGGCGCGCAGCATGTCGCCGGTGCTGACCTGGGGGATGTCGAATTTCCGGCACAGGAAGGTGGCCTGCGTGCCCTTGCCGGCGCCGGGCGGGCCCAACAGGATCAGTCTCATCGTCCTCCTCGGTGGGGTGTCTGCAACGCGGCGCGTGGGCGCGCCTTTGCGCCGATTATCGCCGCGGATCAGGCGCCGAGCAGCCCGCGCACGCGCTCCAGATCCTCGCGGGTGTCGACGCCGGTGCCCGGCGCTTGCGCGGTCACGTGCACGGCGATGCGCTCGCCATGCCAGAGCACGCGCAACTGCTCGAGCGCCTCGATGCGCTCCAGCGGCGCCATCGGCAGCGTCGGAAAGCGGCGCAGGAAGGCCGCGCGGTAGGCGTACAGGCCGACGTGGCGCAGCGGCGGTGGGTCGGGCAGGGCGCTGACACCGTTCGCGTGGCCGTCGCGCCACCACGGCAGCGGCGCACGGCTGAAATACAGCGCGCGGCCGGCGCGATCGAGCACGACCTTGACGACGTTCGGGTTGAGGTAGTCGGCCATGTTGTCGATGGCATGGGCCGCCGTGCCGACGGCGCAGTCCGGGTGGGCCGCGAGCAGTGCCGCGCAGGCGTCGATCAGCGCGGGATCGATCAGCGGCTCGTCGCCCTGCACGTTGACGACGATGGCGTCGCCTTCCAGCCCGAGCTGCGTGCAAGCCTCGGCCAGCCGATCGCTGCCGCTGGCATGGTCGGTGCGCGTGAGCAGGGCGCGCACGCCGTGCTTTTCGCAGGCGGCGACGATCGCCGCGTCGTCGGCCGCCACCACCACCTGCCAGGCCCGCGACAGTGCCGCGCGCTGCGCCACCCGCACCACCATCGGCAGGCCGCCGATGTCGGCCAACGGCTTGTTCGGCAGCCGCGTCGACGCCAGGCGCGCCGGGATGAGGACGGAGAAGCTCACTTCACCTCGGCGTCGGCGCCGGGGTCGAAGGGCTGTGCCTCGCCCTCGAGCATCACCGGGATGCCGTCGCGGATCGGAAAGGCCAGGCGATCGGCCACGCAGGCCAGCGATTGCGGCTGGCCGTCGACGCTGCGCCGCATCTGCAGCGGGCTCTTGCACAGCGGGCAAACCAGGAGGTCGATCAGGCGATGGTCCAGGGCAGTCATTTCGGCTCAATGCGTGGGTGGATGCGGGAAGTGTCGCTTGATCGCGGCGGCGAAGGCCACATCGGGCTCCAAGTCTAGCGGCACGACCCAGATCCGCGTTGCGCTGTGCGCGATCCCCGGCGGCAGCTTGACGGCATCCTTTTCGGTGATCACCACGTCGGGCGTATCTTCGCGCCACGGCAGCGCATCGTACGGATCATGGTCGGGCAGGGCCCGCGTCACGCTCAATGTCAGCCCTTCGTCGCGCAACATGTCGAAGAAGCGCTCGGGCGCGGCCACGCCGGCGGCGGCCAGCAGCGGGCGGCCCTGCAGACCCTGCCAGCTGTCGGGCGGCGGTGCGTGGCCTTGCCACCAGTCGGCGAGCGGCAATACGCCGGGATGGCGCCGCACGGCCATCCAGCCGGGCAGCCGGGTGGTCGCTTGCGCGGCGTTGTAGAGCACGACCGTATCGGCCGGACACGCGCTGCGGCAGAGGCTGGCGCAACGGGCCGGCAGGCAGCAGCAGCCCGTTGCCGACGCCGCGCTCGTCGAAGACGATGATCTGCAGGTCGCGCGCCAGGCGGTGGTGTTGCAGGCCGTCGTCGGCGACCAGGATGTCGATCTCGGGGTGTGCCGCGCACAGAGCGCGTGCGGCGGCCACGCGGTCGCTGCCCACCATCACCGGTGCGCCCGTGCGGCGGCGGATCAGCAGCGGCTCGTCGCCGCATTCGGACGCCGGGCTGTCAGGCTGCACTTCGACCAGGCCGCGGCCGCTGCGGCCGTGACCGCGCGAAACGACGCCGGGCCGCCAGCCCAGCGCGCGCAGCATGCGCACCACGGCGATCGTCGTCGGTGTCTTGCCGGCACCGCCGACGATCAGGTTGCCGACCACGACCACCGGAACCGCGACGCGCCGCGGCCGGGTCACGCCGCGATGCAGCGCCGCCACGGCCCCGAAGAGCGCCGCCAGCGGGCGCAGCGCGCGTGCGGCATGGGTCGGCGGCGTGATCCACCATTGCCGCTGCAGAGCCTGGCTGAACCGCGCGGCCAGGCGCGCCAGAAGGCCTGGCCCGCGCGCGGATACGGCCGCGTGCACTGCCGCGAGCGGAGTCAGCGCGCGGCCGCGCCGTCGGCGCCGGTCTGCGCAGCGAACGTCAGGCGGGCAAGGCCCGCGCGGCGGGCCGCATCGAGCACGTTGATCACCGCCTGGTGGGCGGCCGTGGCATCGGCCGAAACGATCACCACCGGGTCCTTCAGCGACTGCGCTGCGGCGCTCAGCTCGGCGGTCAGGGCCTCGACGCTGCGCCCCGCGAGGGCCTTGTGGTTGACCGCGTAGCGGCCGTCCCCGGCGACCGCGACGATGATCTCGGCCGGCCGGTCGCGCGGCTTGTCGGCCTCGGCCGTGGGCAGGTTGATCTGCAACTCGGTGAACTTGGAATACGTCGTCGACAGCATCAGGAAGATCAGGACCACCAACAGCACGTCGATGAACGGGATCAGGTTGATCTCCGGGTCTTCGTTGCGGTGCTTGCGGAAGTTCATCAGCTCGTCTTTACGGCAAAGCGCATCAGGTGCGGCACCAAGCGTTCGGCGGCCTGTTCCATGTCGACGGTGAACTCGTCGATGCGGCCGCGAAAGTAGCGGTAAAAGAGCAGTGACGGAATGGCGATCATCAGGCCGAAGGCGGTGTTGTACAGCGCCACCGAGATGCCGTGCGCCAGCAGTGCCGGGTTGCTGCCGCCGCTCGGGGCTTGCGAGCCGAAGATCTCGATCATGCCGACGACGGTGCCGAACAGGCCGAGCAGCGGCGCCGCGGTGGCGATCGAGCCCAACGTGTTCATGTAGCGCTCGAGGCGGTGGATCGTGACCCGGCCGGCGTTCTCGAACACCAGGCGCAGCGCTTCCTCGGTGATGCGCGGCTCGGCCACGACGCTGCGAACGCCCGCCGCGAGCACCTGCCCCAGCGCCGAGTTGCCGGCCAACTTGTTGATCACGTCCGACGACGGCAGGCTGGTACGGGTGATGGAGATCACCTCCTCGAGCAATCGTTCAGGCGCGACGCGCGCGCTGCGCAGGCTGATCACGCGCTCGATCACCAATGCAAGCGCCACGATGGAGCAGATGATCAGGGGCCAGATCGGCCAGCCGGCGGCTTGTATGATCGAAAACAAGATGTCCCCGAGAGTGGAAGAGAGCCCCGAACCCGACTCGGCGCAGGGACCGGATCGGCCAGCGGGGCCGCGCGATTATGGGCCCGCCGCGGTGTCGATTCGAAAGCAGAGGCACCGCTGTCATGGCCTGTGTGTGATCGGGGCGACGGCATCGCCACTGCGGTCGTCTCGGCAATCCACCGCTGCTGTGGACAACTTTGTGCGTAACCTTGGATACCCGGCCGCCAGCGCGCTTGCCAATTGGGCCGGAGACAGTTTGCTCAAACTTTCAGCAGGAAAAAACCGTTGCATATCAACGAGTTGCATTGCAATGACAAGGCTGTGACCGGTACAACCCCGCTGCAGCCCAGGATTGGCGCGGCTGTGGAGCACTGGGCCCTCGCCAGTGCAGGGCTGGCCGGTGATTGACGTCTCCGGCATGGTCGCCGGGACGCGCGCCTGGAGCGTCGGCGCGCTGGTGCTGGCGGTGGCCGACGCGCTCGCTGCGCGCTTCGGTTCATGCACCGTGCGCGGTGAGCTGTCGGGCTTTTCTCGTGCCGCCAGCGGGCATTGCTATTTCACGCTCAAGGATGCCGACGGTGCCCAGGCGATGCTGCGCTGCGCGATGTTTCGGCGCGCCGCTGCGCTGCTCGACTTCGCGCCGCGCGACGGCCAGCAGCTCGAACTGCGTGGCCGCGTGGCCGTGTACGAGCCGCGCGGCGAGCTGCAGTTCGTCGTCGAGGCGATGCGCACGCTGGGCGCCGGCTCGCTCTACGAGCAGTTCCTGGCGCTAAAGGCCAAGCTCGAAGGCGAGGGCCTGTTCGATGTGGCGCGCAAGCGCGCGCTGCCGCGCCATCCGCAGCGCATTGGCGTCGTCAGCTCACTCGGCGCCGCGGCGCTGCAGGATGTGTTGATCGCGCTGGCGCGCCGCGCGCCGCAGGTCGGGGTCATCGTCTACCCGAGCCTGGTCCAGGGCAGCGAAGCGCCGGCGGCGTTGGTCGCGGCGCTGACGCTGGCCGGTCAGCGGCGCGAGGTCGATACGCTGATCCTGGCTCGCGGCGGTGGCTCGCTGGAAGATCTGTGGGCCTTCAACGACGAGCGCGTCGTGCGCGCCGTCGCCTCGTCGCCGATTCCGTTGATTTGCGGCGTCGGCCATGAAACCGATATCACGCTGGCCGACTTTGCCGCCGACCTGCGTGCGCCGACGCCGACGGCCGCTGCCGAGTTGGCTGCACCGGCGGCCGCCGATCTGCTCGAGGGCCTGCGCGCTCTGGCAAGCCGCCTGTCGCGCGGCGTCGAGCGCGTGCTGGCGGCCAAGGCCCAGCGGCTCGACCGGCTGGCGCCGCGACTGGCGCCACCGGCTGCGCGCATCGCCGCGCAGTCGCGCCGGCTCGACCAGCTGGCCACGCGCCTTGCGGCGGCCGCCGTGCGGACGCGCCATGCACATGACAACGCCCTGCGTGCCTTGGTCACGCGCCTGCTGCAGGCCGCCCACGGACACGTGACCGATCACCAGCACCGCTTGCAGACACTGGCGGCGCGGCTGCGCGCGCTCGATCCGCAGCGGGTCGTCGAGCGCGGTTTCAGCGTCGTGCAAACGCCGGCCGGGATGCTGGTCAGCGATCCGCGACAGCTGGTGGTCGGCCAGGCCCTGCGGCTGACGATGGCGCGCGGCAGCGCCGAGGTTGCGCTCGCTTCGGTTCGCGTCGAGCCATGAAAAAGCCGGGCCCGCGGGCCCGGCTTCGATGACGCTGCGCGCGTGCTCAGAGGCCGCCGTTCTGCTGCGCCACCATGCAGTACAGCATTGGCAGCGACAGCATGGTGTTGGTGCGCGAGATCAGCATCGCCAGCCGAGCGGCCTTGGTCTTCTCCTCGGGCGTCACGGTCACGATGCCGAGGGCCTTCTTCTGGTTCGGCCAGATGATGAACCAGACGTTGAAGGCCATCACCAGCGCCAGCCACATGCCGATGCCGATGGCCAGGAACGGTCGTTGCAGCGCCAGTGCCGAGCCGATGTAGCCGTTCATCGTCGCCAGCAACAGGCCGGTGACCACCGTGGCCAACGCGGCCCAGCGAAACCAGAACAGGGCCTCGGGCGCAATCACCTTGCCGATGGCCGGCTTTTGTTCGTCGGGGATCTTCGGCATCGACGGCATCTGCACGAAGTTGAAGTACCAGAGCAGGCCGATCCACATCACCCCGGCGATCACGTGCAGCCAGCGCATGAGGAATGCGCCCCAGGCGTGGCTCATCGGCACGTTGCCGACCAGCAGCGCAAGCAGGATCACGAGCACCACGCCCGCGGCAACGGTGCGACCCAATGATTGAAGAATGGCAGCCATGTCGGTGGACCTCCTCGTTGTTTGGAAACGCGGCGACTATAGCGAAATCGGTCGGCCTGCTTGACATGGGGTCAAGTGCGCCGGCCGCAGCGCAAGGCGCTCAGCGCGACGCGGGCTTGGCGGCAAACGGCGCGCCGGCGATCTTCGAGCCCGGCTTGATGCCGCGCTTGGTGAACCAGCCCTGGTTCATCTCCAGCACGAAGCGCACCGGTCGCGTCGAGCAGTGGCTGTCCAGCGTCTGCGGCTTCATCTCGTCGATGTTGACGACGCTGCCATCGTCGGCCAGGAAGGCGATCGACAGCGGCAGCAGCGTGTTCTTCATCCAGAAGCACTGCGGCGACGGCTCGTCGAAGACGAACAGCATGCCTTCGTGTTGCGCCATCTCGCGCCGGAACATCAGGCCGGTCTGGCGCTGATCGGGCGTGATCGCCACCGCGGCGCGGATGTTGTGGATGCCGGCCTGCAGCGTGATCGCCGGCAGGTCCTGCGGCACGCCCTGCGCGGCGGCGCTCACCGCGGCGGCCAGGGTCAGGATCAGGGCAGCAAGTCGCAAGTGAGGTCTGCGCGCATTCATATGTGGGAACCACAGTATTGCCCAGATTGCCGGCGCCTGCGCCGGCCCCGCCTGCAGCCGGCGCCTAGAATACGGCCGCATCGGGGCGTAGCGCAGCTTGGTAGCGCGGCTGCTTTGGGAGCAGTAGGTCGCACGTTCGAATCGTGTCGCCCCGACCAACAAGCCTCTCACCGGGACCGGCTGCCCGTAGCTCAACTGGATAGAGCAGTTGCCTTCTAAGCAACAGGTCGGGGGTTCGAGTCCCTCCGGGCAGGCCAATATCCATGCGGCGTCACCGCCCACTGGCACTTCACTACATTGCGCTGCTGTGCGGGCGCCGACAGCGGTGCCGGCAGTCGCACCGGCCGGCCCGCACCCTAACCTGGTCGCACTCCCTCCCATGCCCAACCCTGTGATGCCCATGACCTTCACCCGCCTCGTCTGGTTGATGCTGCTGGCCGCGTTCGTCGCCGCGCCGGCTTCGGCGGCCACCGCGGCGGCTGCCATCGATGTCGCCGCGGTGCCACCGCGGCAGGCGGCCCCGAATGACGCCTCGGACTACCGCCGCTTCGTGTTGCCCAACGGCATGAAAGTGCTGCTGCTGTCGGACCCGAAACTCAATGTCGCGTCGGCGGCGGTCGCGGTGGGGGTGGGCAGCCTGAGCGACCCGCCACAGCGCCAGGGGCTGGCGCATTACCTCGAACACATGCTCTTCCTGGGCACCGAGAAGTACCCCGCGGTGGAGGAGTTTGGCGCCTACCTGCAGCGCAACGGTGGCTACAACAACGCGTACACGGCGCACGACCGCACGAACTTCCATCTGGAGATTCGGCCGGAAGCCTTCGACGGCGCGCTCGACCGCTTCGCGCAATTCTTCATTGCGCCGAAATTCACGCCCGAGTTCAACGAGCGCGAGGTCAACGCCGTGAATTCGGAGTTCCAGAAGAACCTCGAGAACGACGGCTGGCGCGAGTTCGCGCTGCGCAACTCGGCTTATCGGCAGGGGCATCCGGCGCGCAATTTCAGCATCGGCAGCCGCGAGACGCTCACGGGTACGACGCGCGACGAGTTGCTGGCCTTCCACCGCCGCTACTACAGCGCGAACCGCATGACGCTGGCGCTCACCGGGCCCGCCAGCCTGGACCGCCTGGAGGCTCTGGCACGAACCTACTTCGGCCCGGTACCCGACCACCAACGCCCCGAGTTGCATTACCCGCCGGACTACCTGCCACCCAAGGCCGCGCTGCGCATCTTGCGCATGGAGCCCGTGAAGGACCTGCGGCGCATGACGCTCAGCTTCCCGCTGCCCGACCTGCGCGGGTACGCCGGCAGCAAGCCGGCCGAATTGATGGCCTTCGTGCTCGGCCATGAGGGGGCAGGCAGCCTGCTGGCGGCGCTGAAGCAGGAAGGTCTGGCCACCGGCCTGAGCGCCGGCGCAGAAGCCGACACGCCCGACTACGGTGGCTTCGACATCACGATCAGCCTGACACCACAGGGCCTGGCGCGCTACGAGCGCGTGCTTTCGATGGTCTTTGCCGCCATCGGCCAATTGCGGCGCGCCGGCGTGCCGTCCTACCTGTTCGAAGAGCGCAGCAAGATGGCCGCGCTCGAAGAGCGTTTCCGCGACAAGGGGGAGGGCGCCAACCTCGCCGTGTCGCTGGCCAACCTGGTGATGGACTTCCCGCTCGAGATCGCAGAACGCGTACCCTACCTGTGGCTGCGCGCGGACCCTGCGGCGGTGCAGGCGGTGCTTGACCAACTGCGGCCCGACAACCTGCTCGTGACCCTCGTGGCCAAGGGCCTGCCGACCGACCGGGTCGAACGCCACTTCGGCGCCCGCTACAGCTACAGCGAAGACACCGGGCCGGCGCTGGACGGCGCTGGCGAACGTGCCCGAGGTGGCCGCCATCCGCCTGCCGCCACCCAACCCCTATGTGCCGGCGCACACCACCGTGCGGCCGATCGAGCCGGCGCGCCTGATCGACGAGCCGACACTGCGTCTGTACTACGCGCAGGACACCGAGTTCCAGCGCCCGCTGCTGGCGCATGTGCTGCGCGTGCGGCTGCCGCGCACGATCGCGTCGCTGCGCAATGCCACGCTGCTGCGCTTCTACGAGGCCTGTGTCAAGGAGTCGCTCAACGAGACGACGTACGCCGCGGGCGAGGCTGGCCTGCGGCTCGAATTCGGCGCGTCGCTCGAGGGCGTCTTGCTCGGCGTCGACGGCTACGACGCCTCGGCCGGCCGCCTTCTGGACGAGGTTCTGGCCGGACTGCGCGACTGCCCGCTGTCTGCGCAGCGCTTCGCGGCGCTGAAAGACCGTTTGCTGCGCGAACTCTCGGGTTTCGACCGCGCCGACGCCTACATGGCGCTGCAGGAGTCACGCCGGCGCGTCGTGCGCGAGTTCCACTATCGGCCCGACGAAATGCTGCCCGTCGCACGCGAGTTGACACTCGCGCAGGTGCAGGCGTTTGCGCGCTCGCTCTACGCTCGCGGCAAGATCGAGGCCCTGAGCTACGGCAACCTGGGCGCCGAGGATGCCGTTGCGGCAGCACGCCGCGTGGCGACGGCGCTGCAACTGCAGGCGGTGCCGGAGGCGGAACTGATGAAGCGCCGCCTGCTTGCGATGCAACCGGGCCAGACCGTGCGCACGAGCGAGGCGCTGCAGGTCAACAACTCGGCCTTCCGGCGCGAAGTGCTGCTGGGCAGCGACACGCCGGAAATGCGCGCCGCGACCCAGGTGCTGGCGGCCTTCATCGAGCCGCCGGTGTACGAGGAACTGCGCACCCGGCAGCAACTGGGCTACATCGTCTCCGCTGGCGCCGGCAACGAGGGCCATTCCGAGTTCGCGTACTTCCTCGTCCAGTCGGGTGACTATGCGGCCGACGTACTGGAGACGCGCGCCGACGCGGCCATCAAGCGCTTGCCGGCCCAGATCGAAGCGCTGCCCGACGCCGAATGGCAGGCCATCGTTGCCGGTGTGCGGGCCAAGTTGCTGGAGAAGGACAAGTCGGTGTCCGAGCGCGCGAGCCGACTCTTTGGCCTGGCTTACGAACGCGACGCCGACTGGGGGCGCAGCGTGGCGACATTGGCCGCGCTGGACGGCCTGACAAAACAGCGCACTGCGGCGATCCTCGCCTCGGCGCTGGCGCCGGGTTCCGCACGGTACGCGCAGCTTCCTGGGTTTTTCCCGCGACCACCGGCCACAGACGCCGCCGGCCGTGAGTTTTACCGACGCCGCGCCCTGGAAGGCAGGCCAGCGCTACGAGTGAAGGCGGCCGGGTGGTACCCGTCAATGGCCGGAAGTTCGCAATTCAGGGCTTAGTCCTCGAACCTGGCCCAATCCTGCGGGCCATTGGTCGTAACCCACGAATACACTTCGTAGCAACAGGCGGCAACCCTGCCACGACGGTGATGCGACTTCAGTAGCGATGGCCAACCCCTTAACGCGTTTGTTCGGCGTCTCTCGCGACGAAGAGACCTGGGCTGCAGCGGCCAAGTGGGCCAAGGTCAGCGGCCATCGGTTCGCGCGCAGCCGCGACGGCAGTGGCTTCGTCGTCGAGCCGGGCCAAGCCGGACTGGGCTGGCGCCTCGAATGGGGCTCGCCGATGCGGCACTACATCAGCAGCCCGGAGCTGCGCTTGCGCGCCGAGGTCGGGGACACCGACGATTTGCTGATGCTGGTCATGACCCGGCAGGTGATGACGCTGCTCGAACAGCAGGTCTTCGACGAATTCACCGAGAGCACGCAGACGCGCATGGATGACGATACGCCGGAAGAAATGCGCTGGCTGGTGCTGTACCCGAAGCTGCCGCGCTCCGAAATGGGCGTGCTGCGTGAGCGAATCGGCGCGCTGTCCAACCTGCCGCGTGCGGCGGCGCGGTGGCTCGAAGGGCCGCTGTCCGAGCAGCTCAACGCCTCTTCGTCATGGTTGGCCGCGGACCTGCCGCTGGCACTCGTCATGCAGCGCGGCCGCCTGACGATGCGCTGCGCGATGCCGCAGCCGCATGTGCAGGTACTCGAGGCGGCGCTCGGCTTGTTCGATGTCGCGCTGGCGGCTGCGCGCCGGGTTGGGGTCGAAGTCGCGCGCGGCACGATCGGCAGGGACCGCCCCAGCAGTTGGGGCCCGGCCAGCGCGATGCCGGCGCCCGAAAGCACGCCGGGCTGAAGACGGTGTGTCAGGCCGCCTGGCGGCCGAGTTCCATCTTCGCGATCGCGTTGCGGTGCACCTCGTCGGGCCCGTCGGCAAAGCGCAGCGTGCGCGCCGTGGTGTAGAAGTAGGCCAGTGGAAAGTCCTGGCACATGCCGGCCCCGCCGTGCGCCTGGATGGCCCAGTCGATGACGCGGCAGGCCGTGTTCGGCGCCACCACCTTGATCATTGCGATCTCGGCCTTGGCCGCCTTGTTGCCGGCCACGTCCATCATCCAGGCCGCCTTGAGCGTGAGCAGGCGCGCCTGCTCGATCTGGCAGCGCGCCTCGGCAATGCGCTCCTGCGTCACGCCCTGCGCCGCCACGGTCTTGCCGAAGGCCACCCGCGACGACACCCGCTGGCACATCAACTCGAGCGAGCGTTCGGCCAGGCCGATCAGTCGCATGCAATGGTGAATGCGCCCCGGCCCCAGGCGGCCCTGTGCGATCTCGAAGCCGCGGCCCTCGCCGAGCAGGATGTTCGACAGCGGCACCCGCACGTCGTGGAAGTCGACCTCCATGTGGCCATGCGGCGCATCGTCGTAGCCGAACACCGACAACGGTCGCAGCACCTTGACGCCGGGTGCGTCCATCGGCACCAGCACCATCGACTGCTGCGAATGCCTCGGCGCGCCGGGATCGGTCTTGCCCATGAAGATCATCACCTTGCAGCGCGGATCACCGGCGCCGCTGGTCCACCACTTGCGGCCGTTGATGACATATTCATCGCCGCGGCGTTCGATGCGGGCCTCGATGTTGGTGGCGTCGCTCGAGGCGACTCCGGGTTCGGTCATGGCGAAGGCGCTGCGGATCTCGCCGGCCAGCAGCGGGACCAGCCAGCGTTCCTGTTGCGCGGCATTGCCGTAGCGCACCAGGACCTCCATGTTGCCGGTGTCGGGCGCCGAGCAGTTGAAGACCTCGCTGGCCCAGGGCACGCGGCCCATGATCTCGGCCAGCGGCGCGTATTCCTGGTTGCTCAACCCGGCACCGCGTTCGCTTTCCGGCAGGAACAGGTTCCACAGCCCGGCGGCGCGCGCCTTGGGCTTCAAGGCCTCGATCACCGGCAATGGCGTCCAGCGTTTGCCCGCCTGTGTGTTGGCCTCGAGTTGCTGCCAGTACAGCGGTTCGGCCGGGTAGACATGCTCGGCCATGAAGGCCTTGACACGTGCTTGCAGCGCGGCGGTGCGCTCGGAGTAGCCGAAGTCCATGGTGCAGGTCCTTTCAGGTGTGTTGTGCGAAGCGCCAACCGAGTTCCGCCAGCGGCCGCGCGCCGCTGCCGGTCTGGCGCGCCTGCTCGCTGGCCGCGGTGCCGTCGTCGACCCGCTTGGCGATGCCTTGCAGGATCGCTGCGATACGGAACAGGTTGTAGGCGAGATAGAAGTTCCAGTCGGCGGCCAGCGACTCGGGCGTGGCCAGGCCTGTGCGATCGCAATAGCGCCGGATGTACTCGCTCTCGGGCGGAATGCCGAGCGCGGCATGGTCCAGACCGCCGATGCCGCGGAACGCACCCGGTGGTATGTGCCAGGCCATGCAGTGGTAGCTGAAGTCGGCCAGCGGATGGCCGAGTGTCGACAATTCCCAGTCCAGCACCGCCAGCACGCGCGGCTCGCTCGGATGGAAGACCAGGTTGTCGAGGCGGAAGTCGCCATGCACGACGGCGACTTTGGAGGCGTCGAGGGCACTGGCCGGCATGTGGCTCGGCAGCCAGACCATCAGACGGTCCATGGCCTCGATCGGCTGCGTGACCGAGGCCAGATACTGCTTGCCCCAGCGGGCGATCTGGCGCTCGAAGTAATTGCCCGGCCGGCCGAAGTCGGCCAGACCGGCGGCATCGATATCGACGCGGTGCAGTGCGGCAATGACGCGATTCATCTCGTCGTAGATCGCGCCACGCTCGGCCTGGCTCATGCCGGGCAGCGATTGATCCCACAGCACCCGCCCGTCGGCGAACGACATGACGTAGAACGCGCGGCCGATCACGGATTCGTCCTCGCACAGCGCCAGCATCTGCGGCACCGGCACGCCGTGCCCGGCCAATGCCGCCATGACGCGGTATTCACGCTCGATCGCATGCGCCGATGGCAGTAGCTTGGCCGCGGCGGCGGGCTTGCTGCGCAGCACGTAGGCGGCGCCCGGCGTCACGAGCTTGAAAGTCGGGTTGCTTTGGCCGCCCTTGAATTGCTCGATGCGCAGTGGACCGGCAAAGCCCGGCAGGTGGTCTTGCAGCCAAGCCTGCAGGGCGCCGGCGTCGAAGGCATGTTGTTCGGTCACGGGCCGCGTGCCCGTGAAATGTTGCATGGTCATCGGCAGTGCCCCAGGCATGTCCTCGTGGCGACAATTCACATCGCGTGTGATGGCGTGGCGATGTGTCGATTGTTGCACCAGGACTGCGTCGCGCAGACGCGTCGACCTGGCACGCCATGCTAGAGTCGGTTCACTCACGAGAAGAGAAAATTGCACTCGCCGCATGCACATCGGTTGGCCCCAGATTCTGATCGCGACCGCCGCGTTTGCCTGTGGCGGTGAAGCCGCGGCGCTAGGCTTCGGGCAGGTCCGATCGAGTGTCGTTCTCGGCCAGCCACTGAATCTCGCCATTCCGGTCAGCCTGGGCGCAGGGGAAACGATCGGCGCCGGGTGCGCCGGTGCCGAGGTCAGCTACGGCGAGACGCAGTTGCCCCCGATCAGCGTGCGAATCCGCGTCACGCAGGGCACCGATGGCAACGAAAGTGTGTTGCGCGTCAGTGCAACGACCGTCATCGACGAACCGGTGGTGACGGTGACGCTCGTCGCGGGTTGCCCGACAAAGGTCAGCCGCACCCTGGTGCTGTTTGCCGACCCGCCGTCGGTGACCGTGGCCGCTGCGCCACCCGCCCCAACGCGTTTGCCAACGCGCCGCCGCCCGTGGCGCCATCGGCTGCGCCTCAAGCGGCGGCCGGTTCCGCGCCATCGCGTGCCGCGCGCCCGGCGCCACCCCCGCGCGCCGCGAGAACAGCGCCCACGGCACCGGCGCGCGCCGCCGTTGCCGCCGCGGCGTCGGCGGCCTCGGCCTCGGCCAGCAGCGTCGCGGCTGCGCCGCGTCCTGCAGCGTCGTCCGCCGAGCCCAGGTCGCGGCTGAAACTCGACGCCGCCCAGGTCAACTTCGACGAAGCCGCGCTGAATGCTGCGCAGGAACAGGCCTCGGCGGCGCGGGCAACGGCGATCGCCGCCGAGGCGGCGGCGTCGGCGGCGAGTGATCGCATCAAGGCGATGGAGGGTGACGTTTCCCGCATGCTCGCCGACGCCAGGGCCGAGACCGCAGCGCTGCTGCAATTGCGCCAGCAGCTGGCGCTGGATCGCGCGCAACGCGACGAACCGTCGCGATTGACGCTGGTGCTGTTGGCGCTGGTTGCGTTGTTCGCTGCGCTGGCAGCGTGGTTGGCCTGGCGCCTGCGCAAGCAGGCGCGCGCCACGCCGGCCCGCGTCGACTGGTGGCAACACAGCGCGGCGGTGCCGATGGACGCGGCGGCGGAGGAGCTACCCGCCGCGCAGTTCGAGCCATCGACGCGGTCAGCGCCGGGCGCGTTGCAGCGCGTGCCGTCGGCGCCCGCGCCATGGTCTGACGAGGTCGACTCGCGCAGTGGCGACATCGATCTGCTGATCGCGCCGCCGACCGTGCCCGCGCCGACCGCCGTCACGATCCCCAAACCGCCCCTGCTGTCGCAGGTGGTGTCGCGCGACGAGCAAGCCCGTGGCGCGATGAGCGTCGACGAGCAGATCGATCTCGAACAGCAGGCCGACTTCTTCATCGCACTGGGCCATGACGACGCGGCGATCGACCTGCTGATGGCTCACATGCGCAGCACCGGTGGCAGCAGCCCGCTGCCGTTCCTCAAGCTGCTCGAGATCCACCGCCGGCGCGGTCAGCGCGAGGCCTACGACCGCACGCGGGTGCGCTTCAACCAACGTTTCAACGGTATCGCGCCCGAATGGCAAGCCGACCCGAAGCTCGGTCGCGGCCTCGAGGACTACGCGCTGGCCATCGGTCGCATCCAGCGTGCCTGGCCGTCGCCGCTGGACGCCATCGCCGAACTCGAGGCGCTGCTGTTCCGCCGGGGTCCCGAGGCCGAGTTGTTTGACTTGCCGGCCTACCACGATGTCGTGTTCCTGTACCTCATCGCGCGCGACCTGCACGCCATGGTTGACCGCGGCGGCGTGGACGATGTCGACGTGCTGTTGCCCATCGGCGGACGCTCGGCACCGATTGCCGCGCCCGCGGGCACGATCGTCCTGCGCGCCGAATTCAACGACGGTGACCCGGTATCGCTCGATCTCGACTTGACGACCCGGCAGGACCAAGCCGCGTTGGCGCAAGGCGGAACCCGAGGCCCCGGCAGAAGACGGCTGGCGACCAGCGGGGCGGCAACGCCGACCCGCCGCGCTAGATCTTCGCCAGCCGGTCGAGCGCCAGGCGCAGCGTGTCATCGCGCTTGGCAAAGCAAAGGCGCACGATGCGCTGCTCGAAGCCGCCCTCGTAGAACACCGACAGCGGAATCGCGGCGACACCGATCTCGGTCGTCAACCAGCGGCAGAAGGCGGCCTCGTCGAGCTCGCTGACCGCTGTGTAGTCGACGCACTGGAAATAGGTGCCCTGGCTCGGCAGTGCGCGCAGGCGGGTCGCCGCCAGACCGCTGCGGAAGAGGTCGCGCTTGCGCTGGTAGAACGCGCTCAGTTCGAGGTAAGGCGCCGGGTCGGCGAGATACGCGGCCAGCGCGAACTGCATCGGCGTGTTGACGGTGAAGACATTGAATTGGTGCACCTTGCGGAACTCGGCCGTCAATGCCGCGGGCGCGGCCACGGTGCCGACCTTCCAGCCCGTGACATGGAAGGTCTTGCCGAAGCTCGAGACCACGAACGCCCGCGCTGCCAGCTCCGGCAGCGCCGAAGCGCTCGCGTGCTGCTGGCCGTCGTAGACCATGTGCTCGTAGACCTCGTCGCTGATCAGCAGCACGTCGGTCGGCCGCAACAGCGCGGCCAGGCGCTGCATGTCGTCGGCACGCCAGACGGTTGCGCTCGGGTTGTGCGGGCTGTTGACGATGATGGCGCGGGTGCGCGGCGAGAGCGCGGCGGCGATGGCGGCGAAATCGGGTCGGAAGGTGCCCGGCGTCAGCGCCACGCGCACGACGCGCCCGCCGGCCAACTCGATGTTCGGGCCATAGCTGTCGTAACAGGGTTCGAGCACGATGACTTCGTCACCCGGATGCACGCAGGCCAGGATCGCGGTCAGGATCGCCTGTGTGGCTCCGGCCGTGACCGTGATCTCACGACCCGGGTCGTAGCTGGCGCCGTAAAGCGCCTGGATCTTGGCCGCGACGGCCTCGCGCAGCGCCGGTACACCGGCCATCGGCGGGTATTGGTTGTGGCCGGCGCGCATGGCCGCGTCGACCGCATCGAGCAGCGCGGGTTCGCACTCGAAGTCGGGGAAGCCTTGGCCGAGGTTGACCGCACCGTGTTCATGCGCCAACGCCGACATGACGGTGAAGATGGTCGTGCCGACGTTGGGCAATCGGCTCGGGAAATGCGGTGTGCGTGGCAGGGCGGTCATCAAAGGGCAGGGTCACTGGGTTCGCCGGCGGCGTTGCCGGCCATCGCACGCAGGATCAGTGCGCGCGTCAGCCGATCGGACAACAGCTCGGCGAAGGTGTAGACGAAGTTGCGCAGGTACGCGCCGCGCTTGAACGCGACGCGCGAGACATTCTGGCCGAACAGGTGGCCGAGCGGGCGCACCACCATGTCGCCGCCCGCGACGGCTTCGTCGCGCACGGCCATCTCGGCCACGATGCCCACGCCCAGGCCGAGCCGGACGTAAGTCTTGATGACATCGGAGTCGATCGCTTCGAGAACCACGTCGGGCACCAGCCTGGCGCGCGCGAACGCGGCGTCGATGCGGCCGCGGCCGGTGAACGACGGGTGGTAGCTGACCAATGGCTCGGCCGCCAACTGCTCCAGCGTCGGCCGCTCGACGGCGGCCAAGGGGTGCCCCAGCGGCACCACCAGCATGTGCTGCCACGAGTAGCAGGGCAGGGTCACCAACTCGTCGAAGTCGGCCAGCGACTCGGTGGCCAGCCCGATATCGGCCGATTCGTCCAGCAGCATCTGCGCCACCTGCTCCGGCGTGCCCTGATGCAGGCTGACGTTGACCTTCGGGTAGCGGCGCCGCAGCAGCGCCACCGGTTCGGGCAGCACGTAGCGAGCCTGCGTGTGGGTGGTGGCAATCGACAGGCGGCCGGCGTCCTGCTTGCTGAACTCGTCGCCGATGCGCTTCAGATTGCCGACCTCGCGCAGGATGATCTCGATCGCCTTGAGCACCTGCTCACCCGGCTCGGTGATGCGGCGCAGCCGCTTGCCATGGCGAGCGAAGATGTCGATGCCGAGCTCCTCCTCGAGTTCGAGAATCGCCTTGCTCACGCCCGGCTGCGAGGTGTGCAGGGCTTTCGCGGTCTCGGTCAAGTTGAGGCCGCGGCGCACGGCCTCCTGAACAAAACGGAACTGGTGCAGGTTCATCGGAGGGCAGGCAGCGACAGCGCGATCTCGGCCATCGCCGCGATCAGGATCGGGGCTTCACCGACCGCCGGATGCAAGGTGAAGGCCACCCCGGCGTGGCGCGCACGCAAGCGATCGAGCAGGGGCGGCAGATCCTTGCGCACGTGGCCGCCGGCGCCGAGGAACAGCGGCAGCACATGGATGTCGGTACAACCGTCGCCGGCAAGTTCGGCCGCCGCCGCGGCGATGTCGGGCGCCATGAATTCCAGGAATGCGAGCCGTACCGGCAGCTGCGGCCGCGCGGCGCGCACCGCAGCCGCAACCTGCTCGAACGGCTGCGCCCAATGCGTGTCGCGCGCGCCATGTGCAAACAGCAACAGTCCGGTGCCTGGCATCGCGGTCACCGGTAACGCACCAGCCACGCGAACGCGGCCAGCGACAGCAACAGGTACAGCGCACTCGGTGTTGCGGCCACCACCCACGGCGTCCAGTCCCGCATCACACCCAGATGGCCGGCCACGTTGTTCAGCAAGATGAAACTGATGCCCAGCAGGATGCCGCCGAAAACCTTGTAGCTGATGCCGCCGGCGCGCGCCTGCAGGTAAGCGAAGGGCAGGGCCAACGCCACCATCACCAGGCAAGCCAGCGGATACAGCGCCTTTTTCCAGAACTGGATCGCGTGGCGGCTGGTGGCCTGCTCCTGGCTCGACAAATGCTGGCTGTAGCGCCACAGCTCGACGGTCGACATGGTCGACACCGGGAGCACCGCAGCGGCCACCACGCCGGCGTCCAGCGCGCTGGGCCAGTGCAACTGGGCGTGCAACTCCTCGCGCACCGGCAGCGCGTCGGTCTGCCCGGTGGCGTCGGGCCAGTGCGTGACCTGGGCATCGTCGAGCAGCCACTCAGCGTTGCCGATGCGAGCGTGACGCGCGGCAACGCGGGTGACGAGGCGGCTGTCGGCATCGAACTCGAAAATGCGCACGCCTTCGAGCGCGCCGTCGGGCGTGGTGCGCAAGACATTGACCGAGGTGCTGCGCTCGCTGCCATCGGGCAGCGTGCGGCGGTCCTTCAGCCAGGCGCCGGTGCTGCCCAGCGCGCGGCCTCCCGAGAAGCGCGCCTTCAGGTCGACGGCAGCGCGCTCGCTGGCCGGGGCGACGTAGTCGCCGACGAAGAAGGTCGTGACGGCGAACATCGCCCCCAGCACGCTGAGCAGCCCCAATGCGCGGCCGGGCCCCAGCCCGCCGGTGCGCAGGATGGTGAACTCCGACGATTGCGCCATGCGTGCGAGCGCGAAGATGGTGCCGATCAAGACCGCGATCGGGAACAACTCGTAGAAGTGCCATGGCACGTCCAGCAGGCCGGCCAGCAAGGCATAGCCGAGCGTGTAGCCATTCCGGCCGATGCCCTCGAGTTCGTCGACGAAGTCGATGAAGAAGAACAGCGACAGGAACGCGAGCGCGACGAACATCACCGCCGAAGCGATGTCGCGGTACAGCAGCCGGCGCACCGTCTTCATGTCACCGGCCTAGGCTGCCGCGGCACGGCGCGGCCTGAATTGGAGCACGGCCGCATGGTCGCGCCACCAGATGAGGCTCAAGGCCATCAGCAATGCGCCGCCATGCAAGGTCAATAGCACCGCGCCCATGCCGAAACGCCCGCCTGCGACCCATGCCTGGCTCAGGTTGATGAAGTTGTAGTAGACGACAAAGGCCAGCAGCGCGAACAGCAGGTTCCAGTTGCTGGCCCGCCGCGGATTGTTGGCGGCCAAGCCGATCGCCAGCAGCAGCAGATTGGCAGCACCGCACAGCAGGCCGACGCGCCAGGCCAGTTCGCCCTGGTTGCGCAAGTCAGGCCGGCGCAGCAGATCGATCGTTCGCATCGCCTTGGGTGGCCGCTCTTCGGCTTGCCGCAACGCGCGATCGGTGGCCAGTACGCGGTAGCTGTCGAAGTTGGACAGCATCCTGTCGCCGTTCGCGCTATCTGCCTCGTTGCGCTGGCCGCGTTCGAGCACCAGCCAGCGCTCGCCGTCGACGGTGTCCAGGTGTCCGCCGCGCGCCGATGTGACGGCTTCGCGCGAGCCATTGTTGGACAGGATGAACACATTGCGCGCGTTGGCTGCATCCGGACTGTCGCGCTCGATGAAGAACACCCGCTTGCCGTCGCGCGAGGTCTGGAACACGCCCGGCGCGACACGCGACAGATCCGACCGCTGCTGGTAGCGGTCGCGAAGATCGGCGCTCTGCCGATTGCCCCAGGGCCAGACGAAGAGCACCAGCAGAGCCACCAGCAGCAGGACCGGCCAGCCCACGCGCAACGCGGGGCGCACGAAGCGCGTCAATGGCACGCCGCTGGCGAACCAGATGGCCATTTCGTTGTCGCGGTACATGCGGCCGAGCGCCATGACGACAGCGATGAACAACGACAGCGCCAGCATCGTCGGCAGGTGCCCCAGCGCCGTGTATCCCAGCAGCAAGACGACATCCTGCGGCGCCACTTCGCCGCCGGCGGCCATGCCGAGCGTGCGGATCAACATCATCGTCAAGACGATCGTGAGGATCACGATCAATGTGCCGCCGAACATGCGGGCAAGCTCTCGGCGAAGCGTGGTATCGAATAACATCTGTGTATCAAAAAGCTTGCGCTCATTATGGACTTCAAGATTCAAATCGCTCCCGCCGCAGGGCTGTCGAACCTGGTGGTCGATGCCATGCTGGTGGTGGTCGTCGGGCCGGCAGTGCCGACGGCGATGGACAAGGTTCTTGCCGCCCTGTTGAGCGACGCCGTGAGGCAGGGTGACTTCGAGTTCAAGGCCAAGCGCTTGCTGTACTTGCACCGTCCCGCGGGTGTCAAGGCCGCCCGGCTGGTGTTCGCGGCGGCGGCAGACGGTTCGGCCAAGGCCTTCAAGGCGGCCGTGGTCGCCGGCCTCGGCCAATTGAAAGGGCTCGGCGTGACCGAACTGGCCGTCGCCAGCGCCGGCGGCGGGGCCTTGACAGCAGCCCATGCCGAAGCCCTTGCGACTGCCGCCAGCGAAGCGGTCTACGTCTACCGCCACACCAAGCCCAGTGCCCCGGCCGCGCCCCGGTTGGCCCGTGTCTCGTTGCTGGCGAGCAAGGCGCACGCCGCTCTCCTTGCAAGGGGCCTGCGCCAGGGCCAGGCCGTGGCGGCGGGCGTGGCCTTGGCGCGCGAGTGCGCCAACCGCCCGGCCAATCACGCCACCCCGGGCTACCTGGCCGCGCAGGCGAAGAAGCTGGGCAAGCACTACGGCTTCAAGGTCGAGGTCTTCGATCGCAAGCAGATCGAGCGCATCGGCATGGGCTCGTTCCTGGCCGTCGCGCAGGGCTCGGACGAGCCACCGCGGTTCATCGTCGTGCATTACAACGGCAGGCCGGCCGCTGCCAAGGCCAGGGGCCCGGTGGTGCTGGTGGGCAAGGGCATCACCTTCGACAGCGGTGGCATTTCGCTCAAGCCCGGGGCCGAGATGGACGAGATGAAGTTCGACATGGGCGGCGCGGCCAGCGTGCTCGGCACGATGTGCGCGATCGGTGAACTTCGGCCCAAGATCGACGTCGTGGCCTTGATCCCGACCTGCGAGAACATGCCCAGTGGCCGTGCGGTGAAGCCGGGCGATGTCGTCACCAGCCTGTCGGGCCAGACCATCGAGATCCTCAACACCGACGCGGAGGGGCGGCTGATACTGTGCGACGCGCTGACCTACGCCGAGCGCTTCAAGCCGGCCGCGGTGATCGACATCGCCACGCTGACGGGTGCCTGCGTCGTTGCCCTTGGCCACCACAACTCCGGCCTGTTCTCGAACGACGAGGCTCTGGCCACGCAGTTGCTGGCCGCCAGCCGCGAGGCACTCGATCCGGCCTGGCGCCTGCCGCTGGACGACGAGTACGACGAGGGCCTGAAGAGCCACTTTGCCGACGTGGCGAACATTGCGGGTCGCGCCGGCGGTGCCATCACCGCGGCCAAGTTTCTGCAGCGTTTCGCCGGCAAGTTCGCCTGGGCCCACCTCGACGTTGCTGGCACGGCGTGGAAGAGCGGCGTAGCCAAGGGTGCGACCGGCCGGCCGGTCGCACTGTTGACGCATTTCGTGGTGGCGCGGGCGGGCTGACGCGGGGCGGTGGCGGGCGATGAAGGTGGAGTTCCACACCGGTCTCGTCGACAAGATCGGCACCGCCTGCCGCTTCCTGCGCAAGGCACAGGCCGCGGGCGCCTCGGTGGTGGTGTGCGGTGACCGGGCCGCACTCGATCGCCTGGACCTGGCGTTGTGGACCTTCGAGCCGCTCGCCTTCGTGCCGCATCTGCGCCTGAAAGGCCTTGCGTGTGCCCCTGCACTGGCGCGGACCCCGATCTGGCTGGTCGACGATCCGGCGGTGGCGCCGGTGCGGCAGGTGCTTGTCAACGTCGGTCAGGCCATGGTCGAAGGCTGGAACACATTCGAGCGTGTGGTCGAGCTCGTCTCGACCGAGGCCGACGATTCCAACGCCGGGCGCCAGCGCTGGCGCCAATATGCCGCCCGCCCGGACGTCGCCCTTGTGCACCAGACGCGGGTGGCCGGTTCATGAGCGAGAGGGTTGCCCGATGAGCAAGCCGCGCGCACCGTTGCCGACCCTGACCGAGGTGATCGACGTGCAGGCGGGACCGCCGCAAATTGACACCGGGCCCGCCCCCTTGCCGCCCGACTCGGTGCCGATGGAGACGCTGCCGGAGACGCCTGACGATGCCGCTGCGGCCATCACGGCGCAGGTACTCGAGCTGTTGCGGCCTCGCATCGATGCGCTGCTCGAAACGCACATTCGCGAAGCGCTGGCGCCACAAGTCCTGCGGTTTACCGAAGACTCGACGCGGCACCTCCGGGACGAGTTGGGCGGCGAGGTGCGGGCAATGGTCGCAAAGGCGGTCATCGAGGCGCTCGCGCGCCGCCGCGAACGCTGACAGCCTGGGGCTCGGCCGCCCGCCGCCCCGTGGCGGCGCGCGGCGATCGGGGCAGCCGCTGCTGAGGCACTGCGGAAACTGCGCCCCCGCGGATACCCGATGCGGGCGCGACGTGTTTTTTGGAGTATCGTCTCGGCCGTTGAGAAAGACCCCTCTCATTGCCTCTCAACATCCCCAACCGGAGGTTAAATTCATGCGAATCAAGATGATCCCGATCGTCGCTGCTGCGATCGCTCTCACGGCCGGCGCGGCCTTTGCGCAGGACCTGGTGGTCAAGATCGGCCACGTCGGACCCACCAGCGGCAGCATCGCGCATTTGGGCAAGGACAACGAGAATGGCGCCCGCATGGCCATCGACGAGCTCAACGCCAAGGGCGTCACGATCGGCGGCAAGAAGGCCAAGTTCGAACTGCTGGCCGAAGACGACGCCGGCGATCCGAAGCAGGGCACGGCCGCGGCGCAGAAGCTGGTCGACGCCAAGGTCAATGGCGTGATCGGCCACCTCAACTCAGGAACCTCGATTCCGGCCTCGAAGATCTACAGCGACGCCGGCATTCCGCAGATCAGCCCCTCGGCGACCAACCCCAAGTTCACCCGCAACGGCTACAAGACGACCTTCCGCGTGGTGGCTGACGACGTGCACCTGGGCGGCACGCTGGGCAAGTACGCCGTGAAGGAACTCAAGGGCAAGAACATCGCCGTCATCGACGACCGCACGGCCTACGGCCAGGGCGTTGCCGACGAGTTCGAAAAGGGCGTCAAGGGTGCGGGCGGCAAGACCGTCGCGCGCGAGTTCACCAACGACAAGGCAACGGACTTCACCGCCATCTTGACCTCCATCAAGGCCAAGAAGCCCGACGTGGTGTTCTTCGGCGGCATGGACGCGGTGGCCGGTCCGATGCTTCGGCAGATGAAGCAGCTCGGCATCGACGCCAAGTTCATGGGCGGCGACGGCATTTGCTCGGGCGAGTTGCCCAAGCTGGCCGCCGGTACCATGGCCGACGGCCAGGTGATCTGCGCCGAGGCCGGCGGTATCGATGAGAAGGACGCCGCGGCCGTCAAGGCCATGGCGGACTTCAAGGCCAAGTTCAAGGCCAAGTTCAACGCCGATGTGCAAATCTACTCGCCGTATGTCTACGACGCGCTGAACGTGATGGTTGCCGCGATGGTCAAGGCCGGTTCGGCCGATCCGGCAAAGTACCTGCCGGTGCTGGCCAAGACCGAAGGCTACAAGGGCGTGACTGGCACGATCTCGTTCGACAACAAGGGCGACATCAAGAACGGCGCGCTGACAATGCACTCATACAAGGGTGACAAACAGACCAACATTGGCGTGGTGCGCTGATCGACCGGCTCTTTCGCCAGTTCAAGAACGCCCGCGCAAGCGGGCGTTTTTCTTGGTCGTTGCAGCGCCCGAAGTTACATTGATGTACACGCAACACACTTACTTGCGCGCCCCCGATCGGGGCAATGCGGGCTCACGCGAGGGCCGCAATGATTGGCATGCCAACTATTGCACGAGCCTGCCATGCCCACTTCCAAATCGACATTCCAGCCGTCCGCCCCAAACGAAGCGGTGATCCGGACCCAGGACACCGCGCCGCCAGTGCGGGTTCCACCCGGCCACATCGGCCCGTTGGCGTTGCCCGGCTCGGGCCGCATGGTGTGGTGGACCGGCCGCGTGGCCATCGGCCTGCGCCACCAGCCGACACTTCACTTCGGGCCGATGACGCAGTCATCCTTGTGGGTACAAAGCGTCCTGCTCGACAGCGGGCGGCGTGTCCTGGCTGCCGCTTGATGGCAACGCGATAGGTGTTTTGCCGGAGAAGACACGGCGTTTGAAGGAGCGCCTGCTGCGCTATCCTGACCGGTCGCACTTTGACCGTCGTCAGGAGAAATCGATGCGTATTCCCGCCGCCCGCGTGCTCGCCGGTGTGTCGCTCTTTGCCGCGGCCACTGTCACTTTCGCTGCCGACCTGCGCGTGCAGTGCTATTCCGATGGCAACGAATGCGAGGTCACCGCCGACATCGCCAAGCGCTTCGAGGCCGAGAGCCCGGGCACCAAGGTCATCATCGACAAGGTGCCGTACAAGGCGGTCGTCGAGCAATTGCCGGTGCAACTGGCTGCCGGCGAAGGCCCCGACATCGCACGCATTACAGACCTTGGTGGCCTGAACAAGTTCTATCTCGACCTGACACCGCACTTGAGCCCGGCGCGTATCAAGGCCTGGCAGGACAATTTCTCATCGAGCCTGGGCTGGTTTCGTGCCAACGCTGCCGACCGCGGCATCTACGGCCTGATGTCCCAACTCACGGTCACCGGCTCGTACGTCAACAAGACGCTGTTCGAGCAGGCCAAGGTGGCGATGCCCGGGCCGACGGCGACCTGGGACGACTGGATGGAGGCTGCGCGCAAGGTCGCCGTGGCCACCAAGACGCCGTTCGCGATGGCGATGGACCGCAGTGGCCACCGTTTCGCGCCGCTGGCGGTGGCCTACGGCGCGAAGATCTTCGACGCCAACGGCGTGCCGGTGATCGACGCGGGCTACCAGGCCGCGGCGCGCAAGTTCGTCGACTGGCACAAGGCGGGCCTGATGCCCAAGGAGGTCTGGGGCGGCGTGGGTGGTTCGCAGTACCGCGACGCTTTCGAGGAGTTCGCCAACGGCCGCGTCGTCGTCTACTACTCGGGTTCATGGCAGATCAAGCGCATGGACACCCAGGTCACGAAGTCGTTCGACTGGGCCGTCGCCCCCGCGCCTTGCGGCCCGGCCGGCTGCACCGCGATGCCGGGCGGCGCGGCATTCGTGGCTTTCAAGCACACCAAGGTGCCGGCCGAGGCGGCCAAGTTCCTCGACTTCCTGTCGCGCGACGACAACTACAAGGACTTGATGTCGCGCACCGAGAACATTCCGGCCAGCTTGGCCGTGGCCAAGGCCGGCGTGACGTACAACGTGTCGCCCAACGCCAAGGCCGCGTTGAATTCGTTCGTGGCCGACGTGCCGAAGATCGCCAAGGCCAACTACGACTTGCAGGGTTACCGCTTCAATCGCGCCGTGTTCCTGCCCACGGCGCAACGCCTGGGCCAGGCGGTGGCTGGCGAGATGTCGGCTGACGACGCCTTGAAGCGCCTGGCCGCCGACGTCGACGAGCAGGTCAAGGCCGCGAGCAAGTAAGCCGCAAGGCCCGGCGCGCGCATCGCGGCGCCTGGGTCTGCGAGAAGCACGCCATGCGCCAAGCCGCGCACACGCCCTGGGTCTTCCTGGGGCCCAACCTCGTCATCTTCGGCGTCTTCACGTTCCTGCCGATCGTCATCAACTTGTACTACGCCTTCACCGGCGGCGTCGAGCTGTACCCACGCGACCGGCCCTACGTCGGTTTCGACAACCTGGCCACGCTGCTCGATTGCGGC
>CAVVVW010000011.1:0-113720 GCA_963751775.1 uncultured beta proteobacterium | reverse complement strand
ACCCATGGACCTCGAACTCAAGGGCAAGCGCGCGTTGGTCACCGGCGGCAGCCGCGGCATCGGCAAGGCCATCGCGCTGGCGCTGGCGCAGGAAGGCGCCGACGTGGCGCTGCTGGCGCGCAACGCGCAGGCGCTCACCGCCGCGGCGGCGGAGCTGGCGGCGCTGACCGGGCGCAAGGTGGTCGGCGTCAGCGCAGACACCCGCCGCGACGCGCAGGTGCGCGCGGCCGCGGCCGAGGCGGCGCGGCTGCTCGGCGGGCCGATCGAGATCCTGGTCAATGCCGCGGCCGAGCCGGCCGGATTTGCCGCGCCGCCCAAGCTGGGCGAGATCAGCGCCGACTTCTTCCACGCCGAGATGGACACCAAGGTGATGGGCTACATCCGCTGCGCGCGCGAGGTCGCGCCGGGCATGCAGGCGCAGGGCTGGGGCCGCATCGTCAACATCAGCGGCCTGGGCGCGCGCCAGACCGGCAATGCGGTGGGCAGCATGCGCAACATCGCGGTCGCGGCGCTGACCAAGAACCTGGCCGACGAACTCGGGCCGGACGGCATCAACGTGACGGTGGTGCACCCGGGCCTGACGCGCACCGAACGCACCGCGCCGCTGGTGGCGGCGCGGGCGGCGGCGCAGGGCATTTCGGCGCAGGCGGTCGAGGCGCAGATGGCGGCCGGCAATTCGATCAATCACTTCATCGATGCCAGCGAGGTCGCGCATGTGGTGGCCTTCCTGTGCTCGCCCAAGAGCCGCGCCATCAACGGCGACGTGATCGTCGCCGGCGGCGGCGCGCGTGGCACGATCCACTACTGAACTCTAACTGCAGCGAGACCCCATGGCCAAGACCATTCCCCCCATCTCCGCCGAGCAGATCAAGCGCGCGATCGAAGTCGCCTGGGACGACCGCCCGCCGTTCAACCAGGTGCTGCGCGAGTGCGGCCTGTCGCATGGCCAGGTCGTGCAGTTGCTCAAGCGCGAACTCACGCCCAACGCGTTCAAGGTCTGGACCGCCCGGACCAAGGCCGCGCGCGGGGCACCCACGGCCAGGCGCACGCGCTGAGCTGCGCTGCCACCTCTCAACCGCAAGGAGCCAGGACCATGACCAAGTACGCCAACATTCTGGGCACCGTCGGCAACACCCCGGTGGTCAAGATCGGCCGGCTCGCGCCGCCCGGCGTCGAGCTGTACGTGAAGATCGAGGCCTTCAACCCGCTCGGCTCGGTGAAGGACCGCCTGGCGCTCGGCGTGATCGAGGATGCCGAGCGCAGCGGCGCACTCAAGCCCGGCCAGACCGTGATCGAGGCCACCAGCGGCAACACCGGCATCGGCCTGGCGATGGTCTGCGCGCAAAAGGGCTACCCGCTGGTGCTGACGATGGCCGAGACCTTCAGCGTCGAGCGCAGGAAGCTGATGCGCTTTCTCGGCGCCAAGGTGGTGCTGACGCCGGCCGCCGAGCGCGGCACGGGCATGGTGAAGAAGGCCGTCGAGCTGGCTGAGAAGCATGGCTGGTTCCTGACCCGGCAGTTCGAGAACGAAGCCAACGCCGACATGCACACGCGCACCACCGCGCGCGAGATCGTGGCCGATTTCGCCGGCGGGCGGCTCGATTACTGGGTCACCGGTTTCGGCACCGGTGGCACCTTGAAGGGCGTGTCGCGGGTGCTGGCCAAGGAGCGCCCGGAGACCAAGATCGTCGTCTGCGAGCCGGCCGACGCGCCGATGCTGAGCGACGGCACGCCGCAGGAGCGCAATGCCGACGGCTCGGCGGTGAAGAGCCATGCGTCGTGGAAGCCGCACCCGTTGCAGGGCTGGAGCCCGGACTTCGTGCCCAAGCTGACGGCCGACGTGGTGGCCTCGGGTGTGATCGACCGCATCCTGAAGGTCACCGGCGCCGAGGCCATGCGCTGCAGCCGCGAACTGGCGCAAAAGGAGGGCATCTTCGTCGGCATCACCGCGGGCGGCACCTTTGCCGGTGCGCTGCAGGTGTGCAAGGACGCGCCCAAGGGCTCGGTGGTGCTGTGCATGCTGCCCGACACCGGCGAGCGCTACCTCAGCACGCCGCTGTTCGCCGACATTGCCATCGACATGACCGACGACGAGTTGCAGATCATGCGCTCGACGCCGAACTTCCACTGGGTGCCGAAGACCTGATCGCAAAGGCCCGCCATGCTCGTCAAGCAGATCTGGACCGGCAACGCCTACCGCAACTTCAACTACCTGATCGCCTGCGGCGAAACCGGCGAGGCGCTGGCGATCGACCCGCTCGACCACGTCAAGTGCCTGCAGGCGGCCAAGGACGAAGGCTGGACCATCACGCAGATCCTGAACACGCACGAGCACCACGACCACACCGGCGGCAACGAGGCGGTCGTGCGCGCGACGGGGGCCAAGGTGCTGGCGCACAAGAATGCCGCCGGCAAGATTGCCGGCGTGTCGCGCGGCTTGAGCGCGGGCGACGTGGTGAAGGTGGGCAAGACGGTCGAGCTCGAGGCGCTCGATACGCCGGGGCACACGCTGTGCCACATCTGCCTGAAGGCGCACGGCGACAGACCGGCACTGTTCTCCGGCGACACGCTGTTCAACGCCGGCGCCGGCAACTGCCACAACGGCGGCGACGTCGGCGAGCTGTACAAGACCTTCTCGCAGCAGCTCGCCAAGCTGGACCCTGCGACGCTGGTGTACCCGGGCCACGATTACATCGCCAACAACCTGCGCTTCACGCTCGACCGCGAACCCGACAACCGGCAGGCCGGCCAGATGCTGGACAAGCTGGCAGGCCAGGATCCGGGCCAGGCCTACGTCTCGACGCTCGAAGTCGAGATGCAGGTCAACACCTTCTTTCGCCTGACCAGCCCGAGCGTGATCGCCAAGTTGCGCGAGGTGTTTCCCGACCTGCCCGATCAGCCCGATGCGCGAACGGTGTTCACCAAGCTGCGCCAGCTGCGCAATGATTGGTGAGCGCGTATCAGAGATCGTGAAACAGGGTTTCCAGGGCCGTGTGGTGTTCGCCCATCGTCGCGTTGAACAGCAACTCGTCGGTGGCGCGCAGGCGCCGGCAGACCTCGCGGCCGATGTTCATCTGGATCAGCGCGAACTGCTCGGCGTCGCGCTCGAACAGGCGCAGCAGATCGGCTGCGGAAAGTTCGATCGCCGGCAGTCTTCAACGGCGCGCACCGACGCGCTGCGCGGAAACAGGTCCATCAGCGCCATCTCGCCGAAGCAATCGCCGGCGCCCAGGCGGTGCAATACGGTGTCGTTGCCCTGCCAGCCCTTGATCACCTCTGCGCTGCCGGCCTCGAGCACGAACATCGACTGGGCCTGGTCGTTTTCGCGGAAGAAGTAATCGCCCGCCGGGACCGCCACCTCACGGGCCTGTTCGAGCAGGAAGTGCAGCGCATCGTCGTCGATCGCGCCGAAGATCGGCATGCCCTGCAGCAACTCGATCCGTCTGGCGCGCATGCTGTGCCTGCGGCTCAAGCTGCCCGGCCGCGGCAGGTGGAAGCGATCGTCGGGCGCCGGAGCGGGCGGGTGCACATGGCGGCGCTCATTCTCCGTGCAATCGATGGCCGCGGCACGCCCGCCACAGCGTGAGGTCGTAACCGATCTTCAGCACGCCGCACAGCAGCAGTGGCGCGGCCAGCCAGCCGGCGCCCAGCAACGCGCCGGCCAGCGCCGGGCTGGCCGCAGAGGCCAGACTGCGCGGCACGGTGGTGAAGCTGGCGGCCGCGGCGCGCTCGGCCGGCGTGACCACGCTCATCACGTAAGCCGTGCGGGTGGGTACGTCCATCTGCGACAGCAGCGCGCGCACCAGCAGCAGTGCGAGCGCCACGGGCAAGCTTGGCGCCAGTGCGGCGGCCAGCAGGCAGACGTTGGCCGGGATGTGCGTGAAGACCATGGTGTTCAACAGGCCGATCCGCCGCGCCAGCCACGGCGCCACCAATTGCGAGGCCGCACTGGCCAGTCCGCTCCAGAAGAAGAACGCGCCGGCAGCGGCCAAGGACAGGCCGAAGCGCTGCATCAGCCACAACGACACCAGGCTGTGCACGACCAGGCCGCCGGCAAACGAGTCGACCGCGAACAGCGCAGCGAGCTTGACGATCACCTTGCGCGAGGGCCCGAGCGGCGCCGGCGCCGCGCCCTGCATTGCGCCTGGCGCCGCCTGCGGCAGGCGGCGGTACAAGACCCAGATCGCCAGGCCGATGGCGGCGTAAAGGACGAACATCGCCCGCAGCGCGTCGACCATCGCCCAGCCGAGGCGCGGTGCCAGCCAGGCCGGCACGCCCACGGCCAAGGCGCCGAACGCGGCACTGAGCGAGCCGGCCAGGCTGTAGCGCGCGAACAGCGCGGTGCGCTCGGCGCTGGTCTGGGCCAGGCCCGCCAGGCGCGCATGCTCGAGCGGCAGGAACACGCTGACGTCGCCCGCACCGGGGTTGAGCGTGCCGACGAAGGCCACGACGAGCAGCGGGGCGAACGTGGCAAAGGCCGCGAAGCCCGCGCCGGTGGCGGCCATCAGCAGCGCGGCGGCCAGCAGCAGCGTGCGCGGTGCGGCGTGGTGGCCCCAGGCGCCGACGGCCAGTGTGGCCAATGCCGAGCCGAGCAGCGTGGCGGTGCCGAGCACGCCGACGGCCAGGCTGTCGTGGCCGAGCGCCAGCAGGTAGGCCGGCAGCAGCACGGCCACCGAGCCGTCGACGAAGCCGCGCAGCGCGCGGCCGGCGATCAACGTGCGGGCGGTGGCGTCCACCGCCATCTCAGCGGCGCCGGGCCGCTCCCGGCCGAGCGCCCAGGGGCCACGCGGGGCCCATGGCATCGCCAACGCGTGAGCCAGGGACTGACATTGGTGCGAGCACGCGCTGCAGGAAGCGCTGCAGGTCGGCGACTTCCTCGGCGCTGACCGAGTGCTCCATCGGATAGTCGTGCCACTCGACGGCCATGCCCAGTGCCTTGACGGCATCGCGCGTGGCGATGCCGCGGGCCAGCGCGATGACCGGGTCACGCTGGCCGTGGGCGAGGAACAGCGGCGTCAGTGCATTGGCGTCACGGCGCTCGGCGGCGGTGGTGGCGGCCAGCGGCAGGTAGCCCGACATGCCGGCCAGCCCCGCCAGCCGCTGGGGATAGCGCAAGCCCGCACCGAGCGTGACGGCGCAGCCCTGGCTGAAGCCGCCGAGCACGATGCGATGCGCGGGTACGCCCCGCGCCACCTCGCGGTCGATCAGCGCGTGCACGGCGGCAAAGCTTTCACGCAGGCCGGCTTCGTCTTCGCGTTGAACCTTGGCCTGGGCGCCGAATTCGAAGATGTCGTACCAGGCGCGCATGCGGTAGCCGTTGTTCACGGTAACGGGCCGCACCGGCGCGCGCGGCAGCAGCCAGCGTACCGGGCCGACGGCGGCGAGGTCGATCTGGTCGGCAAAGGGCAGGAAGTCGGTGCCGTCGGCACCCAGGCCGTGCAGCACGATGACGCTGGCGACCGCGTCTCCGGCCGGGTGGACTTCGATGGTTTCGAGCGGGTTGGGCATGGCGGCGCTCATCAGTAGGCCAGGCCCATGGCCTCGCGCACGTCGCGCATGGTCTGCCTGGCGACCGTGCGCGCGCGCTCGGTGCCCAGCTCGACGATCGCGTGCACCCGCTTCGGGTCGGCCAGGTAGGGCTCGGCACGTTCGCGCCACGGCCGCTGCTCGGCAATGATGGCGTCGATGACCGGCTGCTTGCATTCGAGGCAACCGATGCCCGCGGTGGTGCAGCCCTTGACGACCCAGTCCTTGGTCTGTTCGTTCGAGTACAGCTGGTGGAACTGCCACACCGTGCAGCGCTCCGGATTGCCGGGGTCGCTGCGGCGTACGCGGGCGGGGTCGGTCGGCATGGTCTGGATCTTCTGCTTCACGACCGCGGGTTCTTCGCGCATCGCGATGGCATTGCCGTAGCTCTTGCTCATCTTGGCGCCGTCCAGGCCCGGCAGCTTCTTCACTTCGGTGTGCAGCGCCTGCGGCTCGGTGAGGATGGTCTTGCCGCTGCCCTTCAAGTGCCCGAGCAGCAATTCGCTGTCGTTGCTGCTCCAGCCGGCAACGCTGGATGCGGCCTTGGCCAGCAGGCCTTCGCCCTTGGCCAGGGCCTCGGCGCTGCCGCTCTCGCCGTAGGCCTTGCGCTGCTTCTCGAGGTAGCGCGCATCGTCCTTGGCCAGCTTGGCAAGGGCGGCGCCGACCTTGGCTTCGAAGTCGCTCGGCCGGCCGTACAGGTGGTTGAAGCGGCGCGCCACTTCGCGCGTCAGCTCGACGTGCGAGCTCTGGTCTTCGCCGACAGGCACGTATGCGGCCCTGTAGATCAGGATGTCGGCGGCCTGCAGCAAGGGGTAGCCGAGAAAGCCGTACGTCGCGAGGTCGCGGTCCTTGAGCTTCTCGATCTGATCCTTGTAGGTCGGCACGCGCTCGAGCCAGCCCAGCGGCGTGCCCATCGCCAGCAGCGTGAACAGCTCGGCATGCTCGGGCAGGCGGCTCTGGACGAAGATGGTGCAGCGCTCGGGGTCCAGGCCGGCGGCCAGCCAGTCGGTGACCATGTCGTAGACGTAGCGCTCCATCACGCTGCGTTCTTCGTAGTGCGTCGTCAGCGCGTGCCAGTCGGCGACGAAGAAGAAGCAGTCGTAGTCTTCCTGCAGGCGGACCCAGTTCTTCAGCGCACCATGGTAGTGGCCGAGGTGCATGGCGCCGGTGGGGCGCATGCCGGAGAGGACTCGAGACTTCATCGTACGGGCCGCGGTGGAAGAGCAGCGATTCTAGGGGGCTACACTCGCGCGCCTGTTCGGCCCGCCGCTCGTGAAACGCATCGTCATCCTCATCTCCGACCGCGGCTCGAACATGCAGGCCATCGTCGCGCGTTGCGCGACCGAAGCTTGGCCGGCGCGGGTGGTGGCGGTGATCTCGAACCGGCCCGCTGCGGCGGGCTTGGCTTACGCGGCGGCGCATGACATCGTCTGCGAAGTCGTCGATCACACGCAATTCGCGACGCGCGATGCATTCGATGTCGCGTTGGCAACCGCGATCGACTTGCACCATCCCGATTTGGTCGTGCTCGCCGGCTTCTTGCGCATCCTCGGGGCCGAATTCGTCCGCCGCTACGAGGGCCGATTGCTCAACATCCACCCCTCGTTGTTGCCGGCATTCCCGGGGCTGGGCACGCACCGCCGCGCCATCGCGGCCGGCTGCAAGCTGGCCGGGGCCACCGTGCACTTCGTGACGCCCGAGGTCGACCACGGGCCGATCGTGGCCCAGGCCGTGGTGCCGGTGCTGCCCGGCGACGATGAAGTCTCGCTCGGCGCCCGTGTTCTCGCGTGCGAACATATGCTGTACCCGCTGGCGGTACGCTGGTTCGTCGACGGGCAGTTGCGGCTGCGCGATGGCGTCGTGACCCACGCCGGTGGCGCGGCACAACTGCTTTAGGCGCCCGATGCACCCGAAAGCCCTGCTGGAAGCCTGCACCGAACTGGTCGGCGCGGTGTTGAAGTTCGATGCGCCTGCCGACAACGTCGTCTCGTTCTTCCTGCGTCAGCACCGCGAACTGGGCCCGCGCGAGCGCCACACGCTGGCCGAGACGGCCTATGCGGTGCTGCGCCGGCGCCTGCTCTACCAGCACCTGGCGCAAAGCGGCAGCGGGCCGATGGAGCGGCGGCTGGCC
Organism: uncultured beta proteobacterium; assembly: GCA_963751775.1. Lineage (GTDB taxonomy): Bacteria > Pseudomonadota > Gammaproteobacteria > Burkholderiales > Burkholderiaceae_C > CADEEN01. The sequence goes on along the minus strand of CAVVVW010000011.1, from coordinate 106,063 downwards.
GTCGTCGGCTGGATGGGCGACGCGGCATTCCTGCGCGCGGCGCTCGAAGTGCACGAACAGAAGTGGCTGGCGCAGGTGCAGGCCGTCGATCAGAGCACGCTGGCGCCCAAGCTGCGCCACAACCTGCCCGACTGGATCGCGCAGCCGCTGCAGGCGCAACTCGGCGACGAGGGCTTCTGGGCCCTCGTTGCCAGCCTGGACGCGGTGGCGCCGCTGGACCTGCGCGTGAACACGATGAAGACCAAGCGCGAGGCTGCAAAGTTGGCGCTCGCTGCCGCTGGGATCGAGTCTGTGGAGACCCCCTTCTCGCCGTGGGGACTGCGCGTGCAGGGCCGTCCGGCGCTGCAGAAGCTGCCGCTCTTCAACGCCGGCGAGGTCGAGGTACAGGACGAAGGCAGCCAGCTGCTGGCGCTGCTGACAGACGCCAAGCGCGGCGAAATGGTGGTCGACTTTTGTGCCGGCGCCGGCGGCAAGACGCTGGCTTTGGGCGCCGCGATGCGCAATACCGGGCGCCTCTACGCCTTCGACGTGGCCGGTCACCGCCTCGAGGCGCTCAAGCCAAGGCTGGCGCGCAGCGGTCTGTCCAATGTGTACCCGGTGCAGATCGCCCATGAGCGCGACGAGCGCATCAAGCGCCTGGCCGGCAAGATCGACCGCGTGCTGGTCGATGCGCCGTGCTCGGGGTTGGGCACGCTGCGGCGCAACCCGGATCTGAAATGGCGTCAGTCGCCCAAGGCGGTACAGGAACTGAACGTCAAGCAGACGGCGATCCTGGCCGGCGCGGCGCGCCTGCTCAAACCGGGCGGCCGACTCGTCTATGCCACCTGCAGCCTGCTGGCCAGCGAAAACGAGGGCGTTTGTGCCGCCTTTGCAGCGGCGCACCCCGGGTTCGCGCCACTGGCAGTGGAGCAGCTCTTGACCGACCTCAAGGTGGCCGGCGCCGAGACTCTGGTGCACGCTGGCAATTTGCGGTTGTGGCCTCATCTGCATTCAACGGACGGCTTCTTTGCTGCAATTTGGCAGAAGTCGTAACCAAGGTGTGCTGAATGCGAACTAGCCGTACGTCAACGAATCACGCAATAACGAGGGGCGATCGAACGCCAACCCCCTAAAATCTAGGGTCATACGAAGGGCAATGAATGGAAACGATGATCCTGGTGCGCGATGCGCTGGTCGAGTGGCTGGCCAATGGCGCACTGGCCGCGGGTTGGGGGGAGGTGCTGCTGGCCACGCTGGCGATGACGCACATAACGATCGCCGCGGTGACGATCTTCTTGCACCGTGCGCAGGCGCACCGCGCGCTCAAGTTGCACGCATTGCCGGAGCACTTCTTCCGTTTCTGGCTGTGGCTGACGACCGGCATGGTGACCAAGGAATGGGTCGCCATCCACCGCAAGCACCACGCCAAGTGCGAGACCGAAGACGACCCGCACAGCCCGCAGACGCGGGGCATCAAGAACGTGCTGCTCACGGGCAGCGAGATGTACCGTGCCGAAGCGAAGAACCTGGAAACGCTGGCCAAGTACGGCCACAACACGCCTGACGACTGGATCGAACGCAACCTCTACACCCGCTACTCGTGGCAGGGCGTGGGCGTGATGCTGATCGTCAACCTGATCCTGTTCGGCGCCATTGGCGCGACCGTCTGGGCGGTGCAGATGCTGTGGATCCCGATCACCGCGGCGGGCATCATCAATGGCATCGGGCACTGGTGGGGCTACCGCAATTTCGAGGCGCCGGACGCGTCGCGCAACATCGTGCCCTGGGGCATCGTGATCGGCGGCGAAGAGCTGCACAACAATCACCACACCTACCCGACCAGTGCCAAGCTTTCGGTCAAGGCGTATGAGTTCGACCTCGGCTGGGCCTACATCCGTGGCCTGGAGCTGATCGGCCTGGCCAAGGTGCGCAAGACGCCGCCGAAACTCGCGCTCGGGGCTGTGCGTGCGGCCGACAGCCGGACGCTCGAAGCCCTGATCGCCAACCGCTACGAGGTGATGGCGAATTACGCCGCCGGTCTCAAGCGCACGGTTGCGGCGGAACTTGACAGGTTGAAGGCGCAGGGCGCGAAGAACAGTGCGAACTGGTCCGCGATGCGATTGGCCAAGCGCTGGCTGCATCGGGACGACGACCAGATCCCGCAGGTCGTGAAGCCACAAATGGCGCAGGCCGTGGCCCAAAGCCCTGCCTTGGGCAAGCTGGTGGCGATGCGAGAAGAATTGCGCCTGCTCTGGACGCGAACGAATGTGTCGGCGGAGCAATTGGTGCCGACCTGCAGGCGTGGTGCAAGCGCGCCGAGGACAGCGGTGTCGCCGCGCTGCAGGAGTTCTCGCTCAGGCTGCGTGCTGCGCACGCCTAGGGCCACGACGCGCGGCACAAGCAAGGGGCTGCCGCCCAAGCAGCCCGCAAAACAAAAAGGGTCGCCAAGTGGCGACCCCGCTGTTCTTCCGGTTCCAGGTTACTTCAGCTTCGTCTCTTTGTAGAGGACGTGCTTGCGTGCCTTCGGGTCGAACTTCATGAATTCGAGCTTCTCCGGCGTCGTCTTCTTGTTCTTGGCCGTGGTGTAGAAGTGCCCGGTGCCGGCCGAGGATTCCAGCTTGATCTTTTCGCGTCCGCCTTTGGTGGCCATGGTCTGCTCCTGGAATCAGCGTGTCAGAGGGCGCCGCGGGCGCGCAGATCGGCGACGACCTGCTCGATGCCGACCTTGTCGATCAGGCGCAGCGCAGCGTTCGTGATGCGCAGGCGCACCCAGCGGTTTTCCGTTTCCAGCCAGAAGCGGCGGTACTGCAGATTGGGCAGGAAGCGGCGCTTGGTTCTGTTGTTGGCGTGGGAGACGTTGTTTCCCACCATCGGGCCCTTGCCCGTGACTTGACAGACGCGTGCCATGAGGCACCTCCAAATATCTCGAGAAATCGTGGTCTGCCGATTTCGGCAAAGACCGCGAGTATAGCGGCAAACCCGCGGCCGGGCCTAGCCCTGCTGCTCCAGGAATCGCTGGGCGTCCAGCGCGGCCATGCAGCCGGTGCCAGCGCTGGTGATGGCTTGGCGGTAGACATGGTCCTGAACGTCGCCGGCAGCGAAAACGCCGGCGACGCTGGTCATCGTGGCCATGCCGTTGAGCCCCGTGCGCGTGATGATGTAGCCGTCCTTCATCTCCAGCTGACCCTTGAAGATCTCGGTATTGGGCTGATGGCCGATGGCGATGAAGCAGCCTTGCAGCTTCAGTTCGGCTGGCGGCGCCGCCCTGCGTGCTCTTGATGCGCACGCCGGTGACGCCCGTCGCGTCGCCCAGCACTTCGTCGAGGGTGTGCCACAGGTGCAACTGCATCTTGCCTTCGGCAACCCTGGCGTGCAGCTTGTCGATCAAGATGGCCTCGGCGCGGAACTTGTCGCGACGGTGGATCAGGTGCACCTTGCTTGCGATGTTGGACAAGTACAGCGCTTCCTCGACCGCGGTATTGCCGCCGCCGACGACGCAGACTTCCTGCCCCTTGTAGAAGAAGCCATCGCAGGTGGCGCAGCCGCTGACGCCGCGGCCCATGAAAGCCTCCTCGCTGGGCAGGCCCAGGTACTTGGCGCTGGCACCGGTGGCGATGATCAATGCGTCGCAGGTGAAGGTGCCCGAGTCGCCGGTGAGCCGGAAGGGTCGCTGACCGAGATCGACCTGGTTGATGTGATCGAACACGATCTGGGTGTTGAAGCGTTTCGCGTGGTCGAGGAAGCGCTGCATCAACTCGGGCCCCTGCACGCCGGCCACGTCGGCGGGCCAGTTGTCGACGTCGGTCGTGGTCATCAGCTGCCCTCCCTGGGCCAGGCCGGTCACCAGCATCGGATTCAAGTTGGCGCGCGCCGCGTAGAGGGCGGCGGTATAGCCGGCGGGGCCGGAGCCGAGGATCAAGACCTTGGCGTGTTGGTTCGCAGCTGTCATGGTGGATTGGGGTTGTGGGCGTCGTTGTGCGCCAACAGGCGACACTACATGGGGTACAGACCCAGTGGCGTCAAGCGCGCCAATGGGCACAATAGTGAAATTGTAGGCAGTTGCCCACGCGGTCTTGCGTCGGGGGCTGTGTGCAGGCCACAACCACGAGCTGGAAGGAGAACTGCCGATGTCGATGCTCTCGAATCTCGACCTGATTCGCCGCGTTCCGCTGTTTTCGATGTTGACCAACGACCAGGCCCAGCAGGTGGCCGACAGCGTGGTCAAGCGGCGTTTTCGCCGCGGCGAGATCGTGGTCGAACAGGGGCGCAAGAGCAACTCGCTGTTCATCCTGCTCAACGGCCGGGCACGCGTCCTGACCGCCGACGCGCGTGGGCGCGAGGTCATCCTGGCCGTGCTCGAGGCCGGCTCCTATGTCGGCGAAATGAGCCTGATCGACAACGAACCGCATTCGGCCACGGTGCGCGCCGAGATCCAGACCGACATGCTGGTGCTCGGTCGCCTCGAGTTCTCCAAGTGCCTGCCCGATACCTCGGAGTTGGCCTACGGCATCCTGCGCGGCCTGGTCTCGCGCCTGCGCGCGGCGGACCGCCAGATCGAATCGCTGGCGCTGCTCGACGTCTACGGGCGTGTGGCGAGGACGTTGCTCGACATGGCCGAAGATGTCAACGGCGTGCAACTGATTCGCAACAAGGTGTCGCGCCAGGACATGGCCAAGGTGGTCGGTGCATCGCGCGAAATGGTCAGCCGCGTCATGAAGGATCTCGAGGAGCGGGGCGTGATCGAGACGCAGGAGAACGGCTCGGTGATCATCAAGCAGCGCCTGCACAACGACTGATGCCGCGCCGGGGCGGGTCGCCCGCTTGGGCGACAATTCCGGCATGACCTTTCCCCTTGGATCACTGCGCGCCGACGGCAGCGCCGGCGCCGCGAATGGCGCCGCGCCCGGTGCCGCCGCGATGCCGATGCGGCGCCAACTCTGGCTGCTGGCCGGTGCCGTGCTCTGGCTGCTGGCGATGTTGGCCTTGATCTCCCACCACGCCGCAGACGCCGCATTTTCGACTTCGGGTACCGGTGCGGCACTGCAAAACAAGGCCGGACAGTTCGGCGCCTGGAGCTCCGACTTCGCGCTGTTCATGCTCGGCCACTCGGTGTGGTGGCTGCCACTGGTGGGCGCGCGCGCATGGTTGTCGGCGCTGGCACGCAGCCTTCGCGGCGAGCCGGCGCCAGCGCACAGCGCGGCGGCGTTCTGGCTCGGGCTGGTGCTGTTGCTGGCTGCCAGCACGGCGCTCGAATCGACACGTCTGTACCGGTTCGAGCCACTGCTGCCCGGGCATGCCGGCGGCGTGCTCGGCTATTTGCTGGGGCCGTTGTCGGTGAAGTGGTTCGGCTTTGCGGGCTCGGGGGTGCTCTGGATCGCTGCGCTGGTTGCCGGCATGGCCCTGGTGCTGCGATTTTCATGGTTGCGCCTGGCCGACACCCTGGGTGAGCACATCGACACCTTCAAGGAGCGGCGCGAAGAGCGCCGCGAGCGCGCCGAGGATCTGCGGCTGGGCCGGCAGGCGCAGCGCGAACGTGAGCATGTCGTCGAGATCGAGCGCCAGGCGGTCGAAGACCACGTGCCGACAGTCATCGACAAGCCGATGCCGGCACTGCCGACCTCCGAGCGCGTGGCCAAGGAGCGCCAGACCCCCTTGTTCAGTGAACTGGCCGATACCAAGTTGCCGCAGGTCGATCTGCTCGATGCGGCCCCAGACCGGGTCGAGAGCGTGGCGCCCGAGTCACTCGAGATGACGTCGCGCCTGATCGAGAAGAAGCTCAAGGACTTCGGCGTCGAGGTGCGCGTCGTCGCCGCGTCGCCCGGCCCCGTGATCACGCGCTACGAGATCGAACCGGCCACCGGCGTGAAGGGCGCGCAGGTCGTCAATCTGGCCAAGGACCTGGCACGCTCGCTGAGCCTGGTCAGCATTCGTGTCGTCGAGACGATCCCGGGCAAGACGACGATGGCGCTGGAGTTGCCCAACGCCAAGCGGCAGATGATCCGCCTGGCCGAGATCCTCGGCTCGCAGGCCTACAACGACGCCGCGTCGCTACTTGACGATGGGCCTGGGCAAGGACATCGTCGGCCTGCCCATCGTGGCCGACCTGGCCAAGATGCCGCATTGCCTGGTCGCGGGCACGACGGGGGCGGGCAAGAGTGTCGGCATCAACGCCATGATCCTGTCGGTGCTGTACAAGGCCGAGGCGCGTGACGTGCGCCTGATCCTGATCGACCCGAAGATGCTCGAGATGAGCGTCTACGAGGGCATCCCGCACCTGCTGTGCCCGGTGGTTACCGACATGAAGCAGGCCGCCAACGCGCTCAACTGGTGCGTCGGCGAGATGGAGCGCCGCTACAAGCTGATGAGCAAGCTCGGCGTGCGCCAACTGTCGGGCTACAACAAGAAGATCGACGAGGCGGACGAACGCGGCGAAAAGCTCGGCAACCCGTTTTCGCTCACGCCCGAACAGCCCGAGCCGCTGGAGCGCCTGCCGCAGATCGTGGTCGTGATCGACGAACTGGCCGATCTGATGATGGTGGTCGGCAAGAAGATCGAGGAGTTGATCGCGCGGCTGGCGCAGAAGGCGCGCGCCTCGGGCATCCACCTGATCCTGGCCACGCAGCGGCCGAGCGTGGACGTCATCACCGGGCTGATCAAGGCCAACATTCCGACCCGGCTGTCGTTCCAGGTCAGCAGCAAGATCGACAGCCGCACCATTCTCGACCAGATGGGAGCCGAAGCATTGCTCGGCATGGGCGACATGCTGTACATGCCTTCGGGCACCGGGCTGCCGATCCGCGTGCACGGCGCTTTCGTCAGCGACGAGGAGGTGCACCGTGTCGTCAACTACCTGAAGAGCCAGGGCGAGGCGAACTACATCGAGGGCATTCTCGAAGGCGGCACGCTCGACGCCGATGCCGGCACCGAGCCTGGTGCGCCGGGCGAAGCCAATGGCGAGGCCGACGTGATGTACGACCAGGCGGTGGCGATCGTGCTGCAGCACAAGCGGGCGTCGATCTCGCTCGTGCAGCGGCACTTGCGCATCGGCTACAACCGTGCCGCACGCTTGCTCGAGCAGATGGAGAAGTCAGGTCTGGTCTCGTCGATGGCCACCAACGGCAACCGCGATCTGCTGGTGCCGCGACGCGACGAATGAGGCGCATTGCCTTCCCCGCGCTGATGCTCTGCGCCGCCGCGGCGCATGCCGATGCGGTCGATGCGCTGCGCGAATTCGTGCGCGACGCGACGACCGGCCGTGCCGCCTTCACGCAGGTCGTCACGTCGCCCGACGGCGCAAAGAAGAAGACCTCCAGCGGCAGCTTCGAGTTCGCGCGCCCGAACCGATTTCGCTTTGCCTATAACAAGCCGTTCGAGCAGCTCATCGTCGGCGATGGCCAGAAGGTGTGGCTGTACGACGCCGATTTGCAGCAAGCCAGCGTGCGCACGATGGACAAGGCGCTCGGCGCCACGCCGGCGGCGCTGCTGGCCGGCGCCGCGCTGGACAAGGACTTCGAGCTACAGGCCTTGCCTGCGACGCAGGGGCTCGACTGGGTCCAGGCCACGCCGCGCGAGAAGGACGACGCCGCGAACCTGCAATCGCTGCGGGTCGGATTCAAAGGCAAGACGCTGGCCGCGATCGAGTTGGTCGACGGCTTCGGCCAACGCTCGCTGCTGAGCTTTCACGATCTGGCCACCAACGTCGCGCTGGCACCCGCCACCTTCCGCTTCGTGCCGCCCAAGGGCGTGGACGTGCTGACTCAATAGTCAGCAGCAGCCGGCCGGTGCGGGCCGCCGCTGCCACAATCGGCGCACCATGTCTGCCTCGTTGTTCGACGACGACACCTCGAATGCGCCGCTGCCGGCGGCGCACGCCGATGCGCCACTGGCCGAGCGCCTGCGGCCGCGCACCTTGGCCGACGTGATCGGACAGCGCCACTTGCTGGCGCCGGGCAAGCCGTTGGCTGCCGCGTTCGCCGCCGGTCGCCTGCACTCGATGATCCTGTGGGGGCCGCCGGGGGTCGGCAAGACGACGCTCGCGCGCCTGGTCGCAGGTGCGTTCGATGCCGAGTTCATCGTCATTTCGGCGGTGCTCGGCGGCGTGAAGGACATTCGCGAGGCGGTCGAGCGCGCGCAAGTCGCGCGCCGCGCCGGCCGCGCCAGCATCGTCTTCGTCGATGAAGTCCACCGCTTCAACAAGGCGCAGCAGGATGCCTTCCTGCCGCATGTCGAGTCGGGCCTCTTCACCTTCATCGGTGCGACCACCGAGAACCCGTCGTTCGAGGTCAATTCGGCGCTGCTGTCGCGCGCCACGGTGCACGTGCTGCAGCCGCTGGCGGCGGGCGAGCTGACCGAACTGCTCGAGCGCGCGCGCGCTGCGCTGTCGATGGCACCGTTCACCGACGCTGCGCGCGAGCGTCTGGTGGGCTATGCCGACGGCGATGCGCGGCGGCTGCTCAATGCCGTCGAGAACCTTTCTGCGACGGCGGGTGCGGCAGCGCAGATCGACGAGCCGTTGCTCGAGCGTGCGCTGGGTGAACAGCTGCGTCGCTACGACAAGGGCGGCGAGCAGTTCTACGACACCATCTCGGCCCTGCACAAGAGCGTGCGCGGCAGCGACCCCGATGCGGCGCTGTACTGGCTGGTGCGCATGCTCGACGGCGGTGTCGACCCGCGCTACGTGGCGCGCCGCGTGCTGCGAATGGCCAGCGAAGACATCGGACTGGCCGACCCGCGCGCGCTGCGCATGGCGCTGGACGCAACCGAGGTCTACGAGCGGCTGGGCTCACCCGAGGGCGAACTGGCGCTGGCACAGGCCGTCGTGTTCCTGGCAGCGGCGCCGAAATCGAACGCGGTGTACGTGGCCTGGAACGAGGCGCGTGACTTCGTCAAGGCGGACGGCACGCGGCCGGTACCTTTGCGGCTGCGCAACGCGCCGACGCAGTTGATGAAGCAACTCGACTACGGCCGCGGCTACCGCTACGCGCACGACGAGGCCGAAGGCTTTGCCGCCGGCGAAACCTACTTTCCCGATGGCATGGCCGGGCCCAATTTCTACCGCCCGACCACGCACGGTCTCGAAGCGCAGATCGCCGCCAAGCTGGCGCGCCTGCGCGACGCCAACGCCGCCGCCGTCGACGGCCCCGATCAAAGCGCGTAGCCGCGCCGCCCGAGTACCGAACGCATCGCGAACGCGGTGCGGATGCGCGCCACGTGCGGGAATGCGGCCACCTGCTGGCGGTGCACTCGCTCGTAGTCGTGCATGTCGGCCACGGCCACGCGCAGCAGGTAGTCGAAGTCGCCCGACATCAAGTGACATTCGAGGATGTCGGCGCAGGCCTGCACCGCGCGCTCGAAGGCGTCGAGGGCGACGCTGCCCTGACTGTCGAGCGTGACTTCGATGAACACGGTGGTCGGCCGGCCGATCGCCTCGCCGTCGAGCACAGCCGTGTAGCCGGCGATCACGCCACTCTCTTCCAGGCGCTGCAGGCGGCGAAAGCAGGCCGATGGCGAGAGTCCGATCCGCTGCGCCAATTCGGCGTTCGACAGGCGTCCGTCGGCCTGCAGCGTGCGCAGAATTTCGCGATCGATCTTGTCAATCTTCATGCGCTGTAGAACTCCAGTGGACCTGATTCAGATCACGTGATTATCAGGCATTGTTCGAAGAATCGTGCAGAATATGCGCTATCTCCGGGCCCATATTCGAAGCCTATTCGAACCGTTCTCGGCCACCATGCCTGCACTCCACGGAGGTCAATCATGCGCATCGGTGTACCGAAGGAAATCAAGAACCATGAGTACCGTGTCGGCATGACGCCGGCGGCGGTGCGCGAGGCCGTGCACCATGGCCACCAGGTGCTGGTGCAGGCCGGCGCGGGGGCGGGGATCGGCTGCGACGACGCCAGCTATGCACAAGCCGGCGCCAGCGTGCTGGCCGACGCGGCGGCCGTGTTTGCCGCGGCCGAAATGATCGTCAAGGTCAAGGAGCCGCAACCGGCCGAGTGCGCAATGCTGCGCGAGGGGCAACTGCTGTTCACCTACCTGCACCTGGCGCCGGATCCGGTGCAGGCCGAGGGTCTGTTGAAGAGCGGATGCACCGCGATCGCGTACGAAACGATCACCGACGATCGTGGCGGCCTGCCGTTGCTGGCGCCAATGAGCGAGGTGGCCGGCCGCATGGCCATCCAGGTCGGTGCGGTCGCGCTGCAAAAAGCCTACGGCGGACGCGGCGTCCTGCTCGGCGGTGTGCCCGGGGTCGCGCCGGGGCAGGTGGTCGTGATCGGCGGCGGCGTGGTCGGCACGCATGCCGCGCGCATGGCCGTCGGCCTGGGTGCCGATGTCACGATTCTCGACCGTTCGCTGCCGCGGCTGCGCCAACTCGACGAGATGTTCGGCGGCCGAGCGAAGACGCTGTATGCGACGCTCGACGCCACCGAAGCCGGCGTGCTCGAGGCCGACCTCGTCGTTGGCGCCGTGCTGGTGCCCGGTGCCGCCGCGCCAAAGCTGATCAAGCGCGCGCAACTTGCGCGCATGAAGCCCGGCGCGGTGATCGTCGACGTGGCGATCGACCAGGGTGGCTGCTTCGAGACCTCGCGCGCGACCACGCACGCCGATCCGACCTACGAGGTCGACGGCATCGTGCACTACTGCGTCGCCAACATGCCCGGCGCCGTTCCACGCAGTTCGACCTTCGCGCTCAACAACGCCACCCTGCCGTTCACGCTGGCCCTTGCCGCAGGCGGCTGGCGGCGTGCCTGCCGCGACGACGCGCATCTGGCCGCGGGCCTGACGGTGCACCAAGGCGCGATCGTGCACGAGGCCGTTGCACAGGGTCTGGGCAAACCCTGGACCGCGGTGGAAAAGCTGCTCGGCTGAAGCGCTGCGCGCGGGTGCCGCCGCGGCACCTGCAGCGCACTTTCGCGAGGGTTATCCCAGCGCAGGCGGCCCGTTCTGCCTGCCTACAATCGCCGCAGAGCCGAACGAGGAGTGGCGCTTGGAAACCTTCTTTCAGCAGGTCATCAATGGCCTGGTGCTGGGCAGCATGTACGCGCTGGTGGCACTGGGCTACACGATGGTCTACGGCATCATCAACCTGATCAACTTCGCCCACGGCGAGGTGCTGATGTTTGGTGCGCTGACGAGCTGGACGGTGGTCAGCCTGCTCGCCGGGTCGGGCCTGCCGGGCTGGCTGATCATGCTGATCTCGCTGATCTGCGCCATCGTCATCTGCGCGGCGCTGAACTTCACGATCGAGAAGGTCGCCTATCGGCCGCTGCGCAATGCGCCGCGGCTGGCGCCACTGATCACCGCCATGGGCATGAGCCTGCTGCTGCAGACGCTGGCGATGATCATCTGGAAGCCCAATCCGAAGCCCTATCCGATCCTGCTTCCGAACGAACCGTTCAACCTCGGCGGGCCGGTGATCGGCGTCGTTCAATGCCTGATCCTGGGCCTCACCGTCATCATCCTGACCAGCCTGATGTACCTGGTCAACCGCACCAAGCTCGGCCGCGCGATGCGCGCCACGGCCGAGAATCCGCGCGTGGCCGCGCTGATGGGCGTGCGACCCGACATGGTGATCTCGGCAACCTTCATCATCGGCGCCGCGCTGGCTGCCGTGGCCGGCGTGATGTGGGCCGCCAACTACGGCACCGTGCAGCACACCATGGGCTTCCTGCCGGGGCTGAAGGCCTTCACCGCGGCGGTGCTCGGCGGCATCGGCAACCTGGCCGGTGCGGTGGTCGGTGCGGTGCTGCTCGGCCTGATCGAAGCCATCGGTGCGGGCTACCTGGGTGAGCTCACCGGCGGCGTACTCGGCAGCCAGTATGTCGACATCTTCGCCTTCGTCGCGCTGATCGCCGTGCTGACGCTGCGCCCGTCGGGCCTGCTCGGCGAGCGTGTCGCGGACCGGGCCTGAGGAGTCGGTGGCCATGAAGAGCAAGACTCATCGTCTTCGCGCTGGCCGCGCTGGCGCTGATCGCGCTGCCGCTCGCATTCCAATGGCTCGGAGTCATGCTCGATACCGGCACCCAGGGCTGGGTGCGCATCATGGCGCTGGCCTTGCTGTACGTGTTGTTGGCGCTCGGTCTGAACATCGTGGTCGGCTACGCCGGCCTGCTCGACCTGGGCTTCGTCGCGTTCTACGCCGTCGGTGCCTACCTTTACGCATTGCTTGCGTCGCCGCACCTGATCGAGCACGTCGAATGGATCAAGGACGCCTTTCCCAACGGCCTGCACACGCCGATCTGGGCGGTCATACCACTGGCGGCTGCCGTTGCCGCGCTGGCCGGCGCCGTGCTCGGGGCGCCGACGCTCAAGCTGCGGGGCGATTACCTGGCCATCGTCACGCTGGGCTTCGGTGAAATCATTCGTGTCTTCCTGAACAACCTCGAACAGCCACTGAACATCACCAACGGTCCGCGCGGGCTCGATCGCATCGACGCGATGAATTTCCCCGGCGTGAATTTCGGCAAGGCGCTCGAGATCGGCGGCTTGTCGATACCCTCGGTGACGCTGTACTACTACCTGTTCCTGATCCTGGTGGTGGCCAGCGTGGTCATCTGCCACCGGCTCGAAACGTCGCGCATCGGCCGCGCCTGGATGGCGATCCGCGAGGACGAGATCGCCGCCAAGGCGATGGGCATCAATACCCGCAACATGAAGCTGCTGGCCTTCGCCATGGGCGCGGCCTTCGGCGGCCTGTCGGGCTCGATGTTCGCATCGTTCCAGGGCTTCGTCTCGCCGGAGTCCTTCAGCCTGCCCGAGAGCGTGATGATCGTGGCCATGATCGTGCTGGGTGGCCTGGGCCACATTCCCGGCGTGATACTGGGCGCCCTGATGCTGGCCATCCTGCCCGAGGTCTTGCGCTATATCGGCGGCGACGTGCAGAACATCACCGGTGGCCGCATCGATGCATCGATCCTGCGCCAACTGCTGGTCGCGCTGGCGATGATCGTGATCATGTTGATTCGGCCGCGCGGGCTGTGGCCATCGCCCGAACATGGCAAGGCGGCGCCGGCGCCGCTGGCCCGCAAGTGAAGGAGCACCCGCGATGAGCGATGCCGTGCTTCGGGTGACGAGCGTGTCCAAGCGCTTCGGCGGCTTGCAGGCCTTGTCGGATATCGGGATCACGATCCTGCCGGGGCAGGTGTACGGGCTGATCGGGCCCAACGGCGCAGGCAAGACGACTTTCTTCAACGTCATCACCGGCCTGTACTCGCCCGACTCGGGCACCTTCGAACTCGGTGGCGAGGCCTATGCGCCCGAAGCCGTGCACCAGGTGGCCAAGGCCGGCATTGCGCGCACGTTCCAGAACATCCGGCTGTTTGCTGAAATGACGGCGCTCGAGAACGTGATGGTCGGCCGCCACGTGCGCACGCATTCCGGCCTGTTCGGTGCGGTCTTTCGTACGCCGGGCTTTCGCGCCGAGGAGGCGGCGATCAGCGCGCGCTCGCGCGAGTTGCTGGACTACGTGGGCATCGGCAAGTTCGCCGACTACAAGGCCCGCACGCTGAGCTACGGCGATCAGCGGCGCCTCGAGATCGCGCGCGCGCTGGCCACCGACCCCAAGCTGATCGCCCTCGACGAACCCGCCGCCGGCATGAACACGACCGAGAAGGTGGTGCTGCGCGAACTGATCGACCGCATTCGCAACGACGGGCGCACGATCCTGTTGATCGAGCACGACGTGAAGCTGGTGATGGGCCTGTGCGACCGCGTCACCGTGCTCGACTACGGCAAGCAGATCGCCGAGGGCACGCCGGCCGACGTGCAGCGCAACGAGAAGGTGATCGAGGCCTACCTCGGTGCGGGCCACAAGGCCCATTGAGGAATCGACGATGGCAAGCACCCTGCTCAAGGTCAGCGGCCTCAAGGTGGCCTACGGCGGCATCCAGGCCGTCAAGGGGGTCAGCTTCGAGGTCCAGCAGGGTGAATTGGTCAGCCTGATCGGCGCCAACGGCGCCGGCAAGACCACCACGCTCAAGGCCATCACCGGCATCCAGCCGGTGGCCGCCGGCGAAATCGAGTTCATGGGCAAACCGATCAGGGGCCAGGGCGCCTGGGAACTGGTCAAGCAGGGCCTGGTGATGGTGCCCGAGGGCCGCGGCGTGTTCGCGCGCATGACCATCACCGAAAACCTGCAGATGGGCGCCTTCGTGCGCGAAGACGCCGAGATCGACGCCGACATCGAGAAGGTGTTCGCCATCTTCCCGCGTCTGAAGGAGCGCGCCAAGCAGCTCGCCGGCACCATGAGCGGCGGCGAGCAGCAGATGCTGGCCATGGGTCGCGCACTGATGGCGCGGCCCAAGGTGCTGCTGATGGACGAACCGTCGATGGGCCTGTCGCCGATCATGGTCGACAAGATCTTCGAAGTCGTGGCGGACATCCATGGCCAGGGCACGACGATCCTGCTGGTCGAGCAGAACGCCAGTCGCGCGCTGGCGCTGGCCGACCGCGGCTACGTGATGGAGTCGGGCGAAGTCACGATGAGCGGCGACGCCAAGGCGCTGCTGGCCGATCCCAGGGTGCGCGCCGCCTACCTTGGCGAGTGATCCGCGTCCGGCTTGACCCGCGCGTGATGGCATCATCGCGGCCTCGCGCCCAGGCACGCGCCATCCGCCGCTCTGCCTGGACGCTGTCGCCCAAACGACCCACAAGGCCCCTATGACGACCCTGCACAGACCGACCCTGATCATTGCCAGCCTGATGCTGGCCTTCGCTGCCTCGCTGGCCTGGGCCCAGACCCCGCCGGCCAAGCCCGGTGCCAAGCCGGCCGGCAAGACGCTGAGCGGCAAGGCCCCCGGCGGAGGCAAGCTGATGACGCGCGACGAACTGCGCAGTTGCCTGAAGCGGCTCGACGACGTCAACGCACGCATCAAGGACATCGAGGCGCAGCGCCTACTTCTCGACCGTGAGCGCGCGGAGTTGACCACTGCGGGCGAAGTGCTGCTCGCCGAGCGTGCCAACCTCGACCGCCAGTTGGTGGCTGTACGTGAGTGGGAAACACGGACGCGCGCTCATGCGGTCGAGGTCGAGAACTTCAACAAACGCAGCGCCGAGGCGCAAGCGGCGCCGCGCAATCAGCAGGACAAGCTGGCCAAGGAACTGGCGACGGACCGGGAGCGGCTGGAGAAGTTGCGCGAGACACTGGCTGCCGACGAAGCCAGGCTGGTGCCGCCCTACAGGGCCGCGGCCACCACCTACAACGAGCGGGCGCTCGCGCGCGACGCCAAGGTGACCGACTGGAATGCACGCAACGCGGCAACCGTCGACGCCAGCGTGAAGCAGCAGGAGGACCGGGCACTGTGGCTCAACGAATGCGCGAACCGGCCCTACCTGGAAGACGACGAAACGGCCATCAAGGCCGGCAAGTGAAGGCGACCGCAATGGCTGACGCGCCCAACCCGCTGCTGCAACCGTGGGCCACGCCCTATGAGCTGCCGCCGTTCGCGACCCTGCGGCCGGAGCACTTCGCGCCGGCGCTGCACGAGGCGATGCGACAGCACCGCAGCGAACTCGACGCCATCGCGGCCCAGTCCGCCCCGGCCACGTTCGAAAACACGCTGGCGCGCCTCGACGCTTCGGGGCGCCTGCTGGCGCGGCTCGAGTCTGCATTCCACAACCTTTGCGCGTCGGAGACTTCGGCTGCGCTGCAACAGGTGCAGCGCGAGATGGCCGTACCGCTGGCGGCGCATTCGAGCGCGGTCTACATGCATGCCGGGCTGTTCGCACGCGTCGACGCGCTGCATGAACGTCGGGCCACGCTGGGCCTCACGCCCGAGCCATTGCGCCTGCTCGAGCAGACGCACCGTGACTTCGTGCGTGCCGGTGCCCGCCTGACGCCGGCGGCGCAGCGTCGCTATGCCGAGTTGATGGAACGGCTGGCCACATTGACCACACAGTTCGGACAGAACGTGCTCGCCGACGAGAACGCATTCCGTCTGTCGCTGGCCAGCGAAGCCGACCTGGCCGGCCTGCCCGATTTCGTTCGCGCTTCGGCGCAGCAGGCCGCGGCCGACCGCGGCCTGTCGGGATGCATGTGATCACGCTGTCGCGTTCATTGCTGGTGCCGTTCCTGACCTTCAGCGAACGACGCGACTTGCGCGAGCAGGCTTGGCGTGCGTGGACCCGTCGCGGCGAGCACGCCGGTGCCAGCGACAACCGTGCCATCGTGCGCGAGATCCTGCAACTGCGCGGCGAACAGGCCGCGCTGCATGGCTTTGCCAGCTACGCCGATTACGCGCTGGACAACACCATGGCGCGCGACCAGGCGGCGGTGCAGCGTCTGCTCGACAACGTCTGGCAGCGGGCGCTGCCGGCGCTCGAGCGCGAGCGCGTGCAACTGCAGGCACTGATGCGTGAAGCCGGCGTCAGTGACGACATCGAGCCCTGGGATTGGCGCTACTGGGCCGAGAAGGTGCGCCAGCGCACCTATGCCCTGGACGACGCCGAGATCAAGCCCTACTTCCCGCTCGAGCGCATGGTCGCCGCCGCGTTCGACTGTGCCGAGCGTCTGTTCGGCGTGCGGTTTGCCGAGCGTGCCGACCTGCCGGTCTACCACCCCGACGTCAAGGCCTACGAGATGCGTGACCGCGACGGCCGCGTGGCGGGCATCTTTCTGCACGACAACTTTGCGCGCCCGAGCAAGCGCAGCGGCGCATGGATGAGTTCGCTGCGCCAGCAGACGCGCAACGGCGGCGAGGTCATCCCGATCGTCCTCAACAACAACAACTTCGCCAAGGCCGCGCCGGGCGAGCCCACGCTGCTGTCGTTCGACGACGTGCGCACGCTGTTCCACGAATTCGGCCATGGCCTGCACGGCCTGCTCTCCAGCGTGGGCTACGAGCGCCTGTCGGGCACCAACGTACTGCGCGACTTTGTCGAACTGCCGTCGCAACTGTTCGAACATTGGATGAGCGAGCCGGCGGTGCTGCGCCGCCATGCACGGCATGTCGGCAGCGGCGAGCCGATTCCCGACGCACTGATCGAACGCCTGAACGTCGCGCGCCGCTTCGGCCAGGGATTCGAAACCGTGCGCTACACGGCCAGTGCACTGACCGACATGGCCGTGCATGCGCTGCCGCGCGACCGGGTGCCCGACGACGTGGTTGCCTTCGAGGCCGCGGTACTGCGCGAGCGCGGCCTGCCGCCGGGCGTCGGCGTGAACCACCGCTTCACGCACTTCCAGCACCTGTTCGCCGGCTCGGGCTATGCCGCGGGCTACTACGTCTACCTGTGGGCCGAGGTGCTCGACGCCGACGCCTATGACGCGTTCGTCGAGGCCGGCGATCCGTTCGATGCCGGCGTGGCAGGGCGCTTGCAGCGCCACATCTATGCGGCCGGCGACAGTGTCGAGCCGGGCGCGACTTACGCCGCATTCCGCGGCCGTGCGGCGCAGATCGAGCCGATGCTGAAGAAGCGGGGCCTGCTCCAGCCCGGCTGAGTGTGAACGGGGCCTACGCCAGCCCGGCTGGCGTGTCGAGCTGCCTAGCGCTTGGTCAGGCGCAGGGTGTCGTTGTCGCGCTGCATCTGAAAGCGCGTCAGGAAGCTGTTGCCGAGCAGCACATGGGGCATCGCCGACGGCACCACGACCGCTTCGACATTGGCGATCTCGACCTCGCCGACCCGCACCGACGACAGCGTCACCGCGCTGATCGCGACGTTGCCGTTGGCGGTGCTGGCATAGCTGCGCGGCGCATTCTTGTAATCGATGCCCAGGCGATCGGCATCGGGCTGGCCCAGCGCGATCTTGGTGGCGCCGGTGTCGACCAGAAACGTGACGCCCTTGCCGTTGATCTGGCCCTGGGTCGTGAAATGCCCGCCGCTGCCGGCGCTGAGTACGACTTCGCGGCCACTGCCTGCGCCTGCATTCGCCGCCGCATCGCCAACCCGCACCGGGCTGGCGCCGGCGACCAGCTGCCGTGCGCTGGCCGCCGATGTCGACTTCGGCCTGTGTCGTCGACAGCGAAATCAAGCGCACGCCCTGCACCGTGGCGCCGACCTCGACCACCCGTGCCTGGCCGTCGATGACCAGCAAGGCGTGGCGCGCGCCCATGTTGCCGTTGAGCGTGACGGTCTGCCCGGATGCCGACGCGGCGATGGCCCAGAGCAAGAGGAGCGGGCGCGACGCGTGCACGGCGTTCAGTCGCGGAAGTTGTCGAACTTCAACGGCACGTCGGTGACTTCGCGCCGCAGCAATGCGATCACGCCCTGCAACTCGTCGCGCTTGGCTCCGCTGATGCGCACCGTATCGCCCTGGATCGCGGCCTGCGCCTTGAGCTTGCTCTGCTTGACCAGGGTCTGGATCTTGCGGGCCAGGTCGCTGTCGATGCCGCACTTCACGCCCACCGGTTGGCGCACCTTGTCACCGCCGGCCTTTTCGATCTTGGCACTGTCGTCGAGGAACCGAATGTCGACCCCGCGCTTGGCGAGTTTGGCCAGCAGGATGTCCTTGACCTGGCCGATCTGGAATTCGCTGTCGGCATGCAGCATCAAGTCGCGTTCCTTGCTCCCCTTCTCGGTCAGCTCGATCTTCGCGCTCGAACCCTTGAAATCGAAGCGCGTGCCGATCTCCTTGTTGCTCTGCTCGACGGCGTTGCGCAACTCCACGAAGTCGGGTTCCAGGACGGTGTCGAAGCTCGGCATCGGAAAGTGCTCGGTCGGTCGCAATGATCGGTCAAAATTCTGCCATGCCAAAGGACCGCGAAACCGCCTTGCCCGTCGAGCATGGCGTGAATCTGCGCACGTTCAACAGCTTCGGCTTGCCGGCCACGGCACACACGCTGCTGCGTATCGACAGCGATGCGACGCTGCGCCGCGTGGTCGACCACCCGCAATGGGGTCGTGCGCCGAAGTTCATTCTTGGCGGCGGCAGCAACATCGTCTTCACGCACGACCCCGAAGCGGTGGTGCTCAAGGTCGAGTTGCGCGGCCTGCGCCTGGTGCAGGAACGGCCCGATGCGTGGATCGTCGAAGCCGGCGCCGGCGAGAGTTGGCACGACACGGTGGCCTGGACGCTGGCGCAGGGCTGGCCCGGGCTGGAGAACCTGGCGCTGATTCCCGGCCTGGTGGGCGCGGCGCCGGTGCAGAACATCGGCGCCTACGGTGTCGAGTTGAAGGACCGATTCCACTCGCTCGACGTGGTCGACCTGGTGACCGGCCGCAGCGTCACGCTCGACGCGGCGCGATGCCACTTCGCTTACCGCGACAGCGTCTTCAAGCGCGACCTGGCCGGCAAGGGGGTCATCACCCGCGTGCGCTTCGCCCTGCCGCGGCCGTGGCAGCCAGTGCTCGGCTACATGGAGATCGAGCGCAAGATGCACGAAACAGGCGTCACCGCACCCGACGCGCACACGGTCTTCGACTGGGTCTGCGCGATCCGGCGCGGCAAGCTGCCCGACCCCGCGCTGATCGGCAACGTCGGCAGTTTCTTCAAGAACCCGGTGGTCAGCGTCGAACAATGCCGCGACATCATCGGCCGCGACCCGGAGGTCGTGCATTACCCGCTGCCCGATGGCAGCGTGAAGCTGGCTGCCGGGTGGCTGATCGATGCCTGCGGCTGGAAGGGCAAGTCGATCGGGCGCGCCGGGGTCTACGACAAGCAGGCGCTGGTGCTGGTCAATCGCGGCGGGGCATCGGGTGCGGAGGTCATCACGCTGGCGCGGGCGATTCAGGAAAGCGTGTACGGGCGGTTCGGCATCCGGCTCGAACCCGAACCCGTCGTCATCTGACGCGCAAGGCCGACTTCGGGCGGAACGCCTTGCATACCGAGTCGTCGGTTTCGACGTAGGGGCCACCGATCAGGTCGATGCAGTAGGGCACGGCGGCAAAGATGCCCGGTACCGGGGGCGTGGCCGACGGCAATCCCTCGAGCGTTTCGGCGATCGATTTCGGCTGCCCGGGCAGATTGATGATCAAGGATTGCTTGCGGATCACCGCGACCTGCCGCGACAGGATCGCCGTCGGCACGAAGTGCAGGCTGATCTGCCGCATTTGCTCGCCAAACCCCGGCATCACCTTGTCCGCCACCGCCAATGTCGCCTCGGGTGTCACGTCGCGCGGCGCGGGGCCGGTGCCGCCGGTGGTCAGCACGAGGTGGCATTGCTGGTGGTCCACCAGGTCGACCAGTGCCGCGGCGATGCCGGCTTGCTCGTCAGGGATCACGCGCGCGTCCCACTCGATGGCATTGCGCAATGCGCGCGTGAGCCAGGCCTGCAACGCCGGGATGCCCTTGTCTTCGTAGACGCCGGCCGAGGCGCGGTCGCTGACCGACAGCAGGCCGATCTTGATGCGGTCGTGGGTTTCAGGCATCGGCTTGCACCAGCACGGGCTTGAGGAACTGGA
The DNA here is from genome assembly GCA_963751775.1 of uncultured beta proteobacterium. Taxonomy (GTDB): domain Bacteria; phylum Pseudomonadota; class Gammaproteobacteria; order Burkholderiales; family Burkholderiaceae_C; genus CADEEN01. The sequence continues at coordinate 85,744 of CAVVVW010000011.1, read as the reverse complement.
ACAACTCGCGCCAGGCCCGGCCGTGGCGCTGTTCGGGCGGCAACGCCGCGTCCTTGCGTGCGCTGCGGATCAGGCTGCGCAATTGCTGGGCGTCGGTGTCGGGGTGCTCGGCGAGCCAGCGCGTCAGCGCATCGTCGTCGGCCACCAGCTCGACGCGCCAATGTTCCGCGCGATGCAGTGCCAGCGCGTCCTGCGCACGACCGAGCTGGGCCTCGGCTACGGCCTCCTGCAGCGGCGCGACGTCGGCCTGGCGCATCAGCTTGCCGATCAGCTGGCGCTGGCGGCGCCGGCCCTCGTGCGAGCGCGTGCGCTGGTACTCGTGTAGCGCGTCGCGCAAGGCCTCGGGCATCTCGATGGCGGACAACCGCGCCTCGGGCAGCGCGGCCAGCGCCTCGCCCAATGCCTGCTGTTCATGCGCCTGCTGCTTGAGCACGGTCTTGCTCGGGCGCTCGTCGTCGTGCTCGGTGATCGGGACAAAGCGGGTCATGCGCGGGCGTGCCTATCGTGCTCGGTATGATAGTTCGCAGCGTCTCACGATCGGCCCCAATGACAAACTCCGGCGTCTTCGCCTACACCCGCGACCAATTCCGGCAGACCGTCGAGGACACGCTCGCGCTGGCGCGGCGCCTCGGCGCCAGCGACGCCGGCGCCGAGGTTTCCGAGGGCGTCGGGCTGTCGGTTTCGGTGCGCCTGGGGGCGCTGGAGAACGTCGAGCGCAACCGCGACAAGTCGCTCGGTGTCACGGTGTACGTGGGCCAGCGCCGCGGCAATGCCAGCACATCGGACTTTTCGCCCGCGGCGATCGAGCAGACCGTGCAGGCGGCCTACGACATCGCGCGCTTTACTGCCGAAGACCCGGCCGCCGGCCTGCCCGATCCGGCCGACCTGGCCAACGCAGCGCAGGCCGGGCGTGATCTCGATCTGTTCCACCCCTGGACCGTCGATGCCGAGGCCGCTGCCACGCTGGCGCTGCGCTGCGAGGCGGCGGCGATGGCTACCGACCGGCGCATCACGAACTCCGAGGGTGCGGGCGTGAGTGCGCAGCAGTCGCACTTCTTCATGGGCAATTCACGCGGATTTCGCGGCGGCTATGCCAGCTCGAGGCACTCGCTGTCGGTTGCTCCGATCGCCGGCAAGGGCGACGGCATGCAGCGCGATTACTGGTACAGCTCGATGCGCGACGCACGCGAACTGGCCGCGCCAGAAGCCGTCGGCCGCTACGCAGCCGAGCGCGCCCTGTCGAGGCTGGCCTCGCGCAAGGTCGCCACCTGCGAAGTGCCGGTATTGTTCGAATCGTCGGTGGCGGCCGGGCTGCTCGGCGCATTTGTACAGGCCACGTCGGGCGGCTCGCTCTACCGCAAGGCGAGCTTCCTCGAAGGCTGCCTGGGCCAGCCGGTGCTGGCCAGTCATCTCGACCTGCGCGAAGAACCGCACCTGGCCAAGGGCAAGGGCAGCGCAGCGTTCGACGACGAGGGCGTGGCCACGCGTTCGCGCACGGTCGTCGAGGCCGGCGTCGTGCAGGGCTACTTCCTGTCGAGCTACTCGGCGCGCAAGCTGGGCATGAAGACCACCGGCCATGCCGGGGGCTCGCACAACCTGACCTTGACCAGCCGGCTGACGCAACCCGGCGACGACCTCGAGGCGATGCTGCGCAAGCTGCAGCGCGGCCTGTTCGTCATCGAACTGATGGGCCAAGGCGTCAATTACGTGACCGGCGACTACTCGCGCGGCGCGGCGGGCTTCTGGGTCGAGGGCGGCAAGATGGTGCACCCCGTGCACGAGGTTACCGTGGCCGGCAACCTGCGCGACATGCTGAAAGGCATCGTTGCGCTCGGCGCCGACACGTATACCTACGGCAGCAAGACGCTCGGCTCGATGCTCGTCGAACGCATGAAGGTGGCGGGCGGGTAGGCGCTGCAGCGGGCGGGTCTGGAAAACCCGAGCCGGGGTCGCTGCGCCGGTCTCTAGAATCAGCCGGGTTTGCCGATCGTCACTTCACTTTGCAGGAGTCACTGTCCATGGAACGTCGTTCATTTGTTCGCAGCGCCGGTATCGCCGGCGTGCTCGCCGCGGGTGTTGCACCCGCCGTCGTCCACGCGCAGGCCAGCTTGCGCTGGCGCCTGGCCTCGAGCTTCCCGAAGTCGCTCGATACGTTGTTTGGTGTGGCCGATGTGTTTGCCAAGAAGGTCAGCGACTTGACCGGTGGCAAGTTCCAGATCTCGACCCACGCCGCGGGAGAACTGATGCCCGCCTTCGGCGTCGTCGACGGCATCCAGGCCGGCACGATCGAGATGGCCAACACCGCGCCGTACTACTTCTTCGGCAAGGACGAGACCTTTGCGCTGGGCTGCGCAATTCCGTTCGGCCTCAACAGCCGCCAGATGACGGCATGGGCGTACGAGGGCAACGGCCTGAAGCTGATGCGCGAGTTCTATCGGCCCTACAACATCATCAGCTTTCCGATGGGCAACACCGGCGCCCAGATGGGCGGCTGGTACCGCAAGGAAATCAAGTCGCTGGCCGACTTCAAGGGCCTGAAGTTCCGCGTCGGCGGCTTTGCCGGCAAGGTGGTCGAGCGCATGGGTGGTGTGCCGCAAAACATCCCCGGCGGCGAGATCTACCAGGCACTGGAAAAGGGCACCATCGATGCAGCCGAATGGGTTGGCCCCTACGATGATGAGAAGCTGGGTTTTTACAAGGTCGCGCCGTTCTACGCCTACCCGGGCTGGTGGGAAGGTGGGCCGCAGCTCGACCTGTATGTCAATACCAAGGCCTACGACGGTCTGTCGGCCGAGTACAAGGCGGTTGTCGAGTGCGCGGCGGCCTACGCCCACACCGACATGCAGGCCAAGTACGACGCTCGCAACGCGGCCGCGCTGAAGCGCCTGGTGGCCGGCGGGTCCAAGCTGTTCCGCTTCCCGAAGGACTTGATGGATGCGGCGTTCAAGGAGGCGATGGGCGCTGTACAGCGACATCAGCGCCAAGAATCCGAACTGGAAGAAGGTCTACGACGACTACTCGGCCTTCCGTCGCGACGCCAACCTGTGGTTCCGCTTCACCGAGGCCAGCTTCGACGACTTCATGCAGTCGGCCAAGCTGTAAGCGTCAACTGCATCGCAGAGAACGAGGCCCCGCGGCGTAGATGCCGCGGGGCCTTTCTTCTTGTGCGGACGCGGACGCCGCCGAGTGACCGCGGCTACTTCTTCTGCTGGTCCTGCTGCAACGCCCGTCTGACGGCATCCATCGCATCGTCGGACGATTGTTCCGCCGCCGTGCCGGCTGGCCCGCCGGCGCGCTGGCGGCGTTGGCAGCGTCGGCTTCGGCGCGGTAACTCTGCGGCGCCGCCTCGATCTTGACATTGCTGATGTCGATGTCGGCCTTCTTGCCCAACCCGCCCGACACCAGGTTCGGGAAGGCGATGATCAGGCCGACCATGATCACCTGGATCAGCACGAACGGCACCGCGCCCCAGTAGATCTGCGTCGTCGTGACCGGCGCCAGGCGCTTGGACGTGACGCGGTCGGTGTATTCGTCGTGCGGCGCGACGCTGCGCAGGTAGAACAGCGCGAAGCCGAACGGCGGGTGCATGAACGAGGTCTGCATGTTGACGGCCAGCAGCACGCCGAACCAGACCAGGTCGATGCCCAGTTTGTCGGCCACCGGGCCGATCAGCGGGATGACGATGAACGACAGTTCGAAGAAGTCGAGGAAGAAGGCCAGGACGAAGATCAGGATGTTGACGACGATCAGGAAGCCGAGCTGCCCGCCGGGAAGGCCGGTCAGCAGGTGTTCGACCCACTTCGGCCCGTCGACGCCCTGAAACGACAGGCTGAACACGGTCGAGCCGAGCAGGATGAAGAGCACGAAGCATGACAGCTTCATCGTGCTGTCCATCGCCTGGCGCACCAGCTTCAGGTTCAGGCGCCCGCGCGCGATGGCCATCGCCATCGCACCCGTGGCGCCCATGGCGCCGCCTTCGGTCGGCGTCGCGACGCCCAGGAAGATGGTGCCGAGCACCAGGAAGATCAGGCCCAGCGGCGGGATCAGGACGAAGGTCACGCGCTCGGCCATGCGCGAGAGCAGGCCGAGCTTGGCCACCTTGTTGACGACCGCCAGCGCAAACGCCGTGCCGACGCCGACGCACATCGACACCACGATCAATTCGTCGGTGGCCGTCGTGTCCGGACGGGTCTTGGCGAACAGCAAGGCCAGCGCGGTCGAAGCGACGACCAACACGCCGAGCGAGCGCAGGCCCGGCGTGCCGTCGTCCTCGCGGATCAGGCGCGCTTCGGCCGGCAGGGCCGGAGCATGTGTCGGCTTCCAGAAGCTGATCAGCACCACCCAAAGGATGTACAAGCCCGTCAGCACGAAGCCGGGGATGAAGGCGCCCTTGTAAAGGTCGCCGACGCTCTTGCCGAGTTGGTCCGCCAGGATGATCAGCACGAGCGAGGGCGGAATGATCTGCGCCAGCGTGCCCGACGCGGCGATCACGCCCGACGCCAACCGGCGGTCATAGCCGTAGCGCAACATGATCGGCAGCGAGATCAGGCCCATCGAGATCACCGAGGCGGCGACCACGCCGGTCGTCGCCGCCAGCATCGCGCCGACAAGAATCACCGCGTAGGCCAGGCCGCCGCGGATCGGGCCGAACAGCTGGCCGATCGTGTCGAGCAGGTCCTCGGCCATGCCCGAGCGCTCGAGGATCAGGCCCATGAAGGTGAAGAACGGGATCGCCAGCAGCGTGTCGTTCTGCATGATGCCGAAGATGCGCAGCGGCAAGGCCTGCAGCAGGCCCTGCAGACCGGGAATGCCCAACTCCACACCCAGCCAGCCGAAGAACAGGCCGCAGGCGGCCAAGGAAAACGCGACCGAAAAGCCCATCAGCAGGAAGATCACCAGCCCCGAGAACATGATCGGGGCCAGGTTGGTGACGATGAAGTCGGTCATGGCTTGACCCCCTCGGCCTGGGCGCGAATGGCTTCGGCGAGTTCCTCCTCAGCGGTCTTCTGCTGAACCTTCTTGCCCGGGTCGTCGATCAGGCCCTTGAGGAAGGCCACGCGCTTGATCAACTCGGACACGCCTTGCAGGCCCAACAGCGCAAAGCCGGCCGGCACCATCGCAAACACCGGCCAGCGAATCAGGCCGCCAGCGTTCGACGACATCTCGCCGGTGAGGTAGGCCCTGACCACCAAGGGCCAGACGAGGTCGATGACCGCGAACACGAACGGGAACAGGAACGCAACGATGCCGAAGATCTCGACCTTGATCTGCGTGCGCCGACTGAAGCGGTGCAGGATGACGTCGATCTTGACGTGTTCCTGGCGCAGCATGGTGTAGCCGGCCGCGAGCAGGAAGACGGCCGCGAACAGGTACCACTGGATTTCCAGGAAGGCGTTGGAGCTGTAGTTGAAGGCCTTGCGGACGACGGCGTTGACAGCGCTGATGAGTACCGCGGCGAGCACCAACCAGGCCAGATGCCGGCCAACGAATTCATTGAGCCTGTCGATCAGGCGAGAAAGTTGTAGCAGCGATGTCACCGGCAGCCTCCTCATGGCACGAGCGACAGCCACGCTGCCGCGGTGCGAACTGTAGCCAGTCCGGCCTGCCTTGCCGTTGCCGGTCAGACGATCTCAGGGTAAGCCTGAGGGTGCGCGCCGCTGCAGCGCGCCACAGGCCGGCGTCAGGCTGATTGCGCCTGCATGAAAAGGTTGGCCGAGCGCGCGCCGCTGCGGCAAAAGACCAGTAGCGGCCGTGGCAGTTCCTGCAGCAAGCGCGCGAATGCGGCGATCTCGGCGGGTGACTGGTAGCCGCTCGCGACGGGCAGGAAACGGTACTCCAGACCGGCGGCGCGCGCGGCAGCCTCGATCTCGGCACTCGTCGGCTGGTCGGGACCATGCTCGAAATCGGGCCGGTTGTTGACCACGCTCCTGAAACCCGGCACGCGCGGCTTCGGCCATCGCGGCCGGGGTCAACTGTGGCGCGACGCAGACATCGGCCGCAACTTGGCGCAGGGGCAGTGAGGTGTTCATGTCATGCGACCTTCTTCGCCAGCGCAGATTTCACTGCCGCCGAGACCGACCCCATGTCGGCCTTGCCGGCCAGCTCGGCCTTCACCGCCGCCATCACGCGGCCCATGTCGCCGGGCCCGCCGGCGCCAAGCGCGGCGACGACGCGGTCCACCGCGGCCGCCACCTCGTCGGCCGACAAGCGCTGCGGCAGGTAGGCCTCGAGCACACGCACTTCGGCACTTTCCTTGTCGACCAGGTCGGTGCGTCCGGCCTGGCTGAAGGCGGCGATCGAGTCCTTGCGCTGTTTGATCTGCTTGTCGACGATGGCGACGACCTGCATGTCGTCGAGCACGATGCGCTCGTCGACCTCCTTTTGCTTGAGTGCCGCGAGCAACATGCGAATCGCCAACAGCCGATCGCTGTCGCGGGCGCGCATGGCCGCCTTCATGTCGTCGGTGATGCGGTCTTTGAGGGTCATGGCGTGTCGTACTCGTCAATGAGAAGAGCCCGCAGCGGTGTCCCGCGCGGGCTCGTCGATCTCGGGTCGTGCCCGCTCAGTACAGCTTCTTGGGCAACTGCATCGACCGAACACGCTTGAAGTGCCGCTTCACGGCTGCGGCCTTCTTGCGCTTGCGCTCGGCAGTCGGCTTCTCGTAGAACTCGCGGGCACGCAGGTCGGTCAGCAGGCCCAGCTTCTCGATCGTGCGCTTGAAGCGGCGCAGGGCGACGTCGAACGGCTCGTTCTCTTTGACGCGAATCGTGGTCATGAAACAGTGTGATCCTTCGGGGAGGTGCGCTCCGTGTCCCGGGGTTGGCCGGGCGCAGGGCCCGGAAATCCGCCTGAGGTTCGAGCGCAGGTTTGCCAGCAAAGAGCGCGATTATAGCCAGGAATGGCAGTCGGTGGCTTGCACCTCCGGGGGGTGCCGCACAGGCACCGCCAGTCGCTAACATCGGCGCTGGTTTCATCCCAGCCACTGGGCTGCATGTTCTTCAAGCGGGCAGCGCCCGTTCGCTTGCATGACCTGGATCCGCAGCACGCCATTTCCTGCCTGCCCTGTTGGCCGACCATGACAACCGACGCCTCGCCGCTGCCGGCACCCGACGCCGCGCCGACAGAACCCATGCGGGCATCCGTGCTGTCGGCGCTGGGTGTGCTGGTACCCGCCTTGTTGCATCGTGACGGCGATGGGCTGACAGTGCAGGACGCGGCCAGCGGTGCGTACCTTCATGCCGATGCCAGCGTGTTGGCTTGGCTGGGACACGAGGGCGGCAACATCGTCGGTCGCAGCGACGCCGAATTGTTCGAGCCCGCCGTGGTCGCGGCACTGCGTGCTGCAGAGCAAACCGCGCTGGCGCAGTCCGGGCCTGTTGTCAGCGAACACAAGTTCGAAATGCGCGGCGTGCGGCGCGAATTCAGCGTATTGCGCCAGCGCCTGGACGGCGGCCGCGACGGCGCGCCGATGCTGGCCGCGGTATGGCGCGACCTGGCGCCGCAGCGGCGTCACGAGGCCCTGCGTGCGGCGGCGATCGAGCAACTCGAGCAGCAGCAGCGTGCCAACGAACAGTTGCGCCGCGAAATGCATGACCACACGCTGCGCGACCGCGAGACCGGTCTCTACAACCACGCCCATTTCGAAGATCAGTTGCGGCGCGAGGTCGACCTGTCGACGCGCGAACACCGCGAATTCGCACTGCCCCCCGTGTCGATCGAACTCGACCCATTGGCGCCCGACGTGGCAGCCCTTGGCGGCGCGGCAAGCAGCCGCGTTTACGAAGCCTTGGGTCGGCTGCTCCTCGGAAACACCCGTGCCATGGACGCGTCGTGCCGCTGGGACGACACCCGCTTCGCGTTGTTGCTCTCTGGCGTCGGGCTTGCCACGGCGCATTCGCGCATGGAAGGCCTGCGTCGCCAATGCGCGACCCAGATCGTCGCCCACGAGGGCCGCAATATCGGCTTTACGGTCTCGATGGGTGTGGCCAGCTTTCCACACACCGCGCACAGCCACGAAGAGTTGCGCGCGGCCTGCAACGCGGCCCTGGCCGACGCTCGCCAGCGCGGTGGCAATCACGTGACCCTGGCAAGCATCCGCTTCGACCCGCATTAGGGCCTGGCAACCGCCGCACGCGCCGCGCTGTCGCGCCGCGCGTCACCGGGTGTGATCAAGCGTGAAGACCGCGCCACAGCATGTCGGCCGCCAGCATGTAGAGCATCACGGCAAAGACGCGACGCAATTGCCGAACATCGAGCGAGTGCGCCACGCGCGCACCCAACGGCGCGATCAACACGCTGGCCAGCGATATCACGACCAGTGCAGGCAGGTACAGGAAACCCAGCGCACCGGGCAAGGCCACCGGCTGTGACCAGCCACCGACGATGTAGCCCACCGTATTGGCGAGCGCGATCGGGAATCCGATCGCAGCGCCGGTGGCCACCGCGTGGTGGATCGGCACGTTGCAACGGGTCATGAACGGCACGGCAATGAAGGCGCCACCGGCGCCGACCAGCCCGGACAGAAACCCGATGCCGCTGCCGACCGCCGCCTGGCCGCCGCGCCCGGGCAGTCTGCGGCTGGGCTTGGGCGCCGTCGACCGCAGCATCGCCGTCGCCGAGTAGCCGACGAACACGGCGAAGCCGAGCGCCAGCGCGTGCCCCTTGACGAGTGCAAACACGCCGGCCCCTGCGGCCAGACCGCCGAGCACGATGCCGGGTGTCATCGCGCGCACGACATCCCAGCGAATCGTGCCGCGGCGCTGGTTCGCGCGCATCGTCGCCAGCGACGTGAACAGAATCGTCGCCATCGCGGTGGCGATGGCCATCTTCACTGCCAGATCGCTGGGTACACCGCGCTGGGTCAGGACCCGTGTCAGGAACGGCACCATCACCATGCCGCCACCGATGCCCAGCAGGCCGGCGAAGAAGCCGGTGCCCAGGCCAAGCAAACCGAGTTCGACGATCAGTTGCGGCTCGATGCCCGGCAGCGTCATTGCGCTTTCGCGAGCAGGGACTGCACGGCGCGCCACTCGGCCGGCGTGACCGGCGTGATCGACAAACGGTTGCCGCGTGCCAGCACCTGCATCGTCGCCAGCGCGGGCTGCCGACGCATCTCGGCCAGCGACAGCAGTCGCGTCTTGCGCACCAGTTTCACGTCGACATGCAGCCAGCGCGGCGCATCGGGTGTGGCTTTCGGATCGTGGTACGGGCTCTTCGGATCGAACTGCGTCGCATCGGCGTAGGCGGCCGACGCCACTGCGGCCAGGCCGGCGATACCCGGCTCGGGGCACGACGAGTGGTAGAACAGCACGCCGTCGCCGACGCGCATCGCGTCGCGCATGAAGTTGCGTGCCTGGTAGTTGCGCACCCCGACCCAGGGCACCGTCGCCCGCCCGCACCAGGTCGTCGATCGAGCATTCGCCGGGCTCGCTCTTCATCAACCAGTAGGCCACGGCCGTCTCGATCAAGGTGAAGGGTGGGTGTCTGCCGCGCCCGCACGGGCCGTCTTCCTGAACCCAGGGACAGTTCAGGTGGGCGAGGTCAGCGAGGCTTCGGGTTCATCTGACGCGAGATGATCACGCCCGCCATGCAATGTTCCAAGCCCTTGCTCTAAGAGCATCGGTTCAAGGAAATTAAAAACCCGCACGAATGCGGCAGACAAGGAAGATTCTACGGCTACAGCAGGTGCCCGTCGCTACCCAGCGCCGCATCGATGCGGGCCAGCAATGTGTCGATCTGCACGCCGTCGGCAGCCGCGAGTGCCGTACCGGCGCGTGGCCGCTGCGCTCGGTCGTTCGGCCAATTGGTAGGCCAGGTTCAATGCCGCCAGCACCGCGATGCGTTCGCGCGCCTTGACCTTGCCGGCATCGCGGATCGCACTCATCTCGTTGTCCACGCTGGCGACCGCCTCCAGCAACGAGGCCTCGCCGCCGTCGGGGCAGGCCAGGATGTAGCTCTGGCCCATGATCGTGACTTCCATCTGCTTCATGCGCCACCGCCGTCGCCGGCCCCGCTATTGGCCGGCAGGCGCTCGAGCAGCGCGTCGATGCGCGCCCGCGCCGCGGTCAGGCGCGACTTCAGGCTGTCGCGCTCGTTGCTGATGCCACCCAGCTGCACCTGCAGCAGCGCGTTGGTGCGTTCGAGTTCCTGGTGCCGCAGCAGCAGGCGGTCGATGCGCTCGGCAAGGTCTTGCAGCGTGGCCATGGGGCATGGGCGTGGCAGGGGGTGAGGAATTATGCGGCGCCCAGCCATGGCCGAGCGCCTGTTAGCATCCACGTCGTTGGTGCCTGCGCCACAAATTCATGGGGCGCGGGGTAAACGGGAATCGGAACGCCTGGCCGCCACGCGGCTCTGGCCAACCCGAGCTGCCCCCGCAACGGTAAGCGCACGGATGCTGGTGAGCCATCACCAGTGCCCCGCTCGTGCACACCGGCCACTGGAGCGAAATGGCTTGCTCTGGGAAGGCCTGCACGGGTTGCTGCGCCAGCCCGGATACCGGCCAACGAGGCGGCGCGCTCGCGTTGATGCGGCGCGTCAAGGGGTGCGTGCCGGCGGGGAAGCGGGCGTGCACGTTGAACCGGACCGTTCCCCCTGCATCATGTCTTGCCAAGCTTTCGGGCCACGCGCCCTGGTGGCGTTGGCGGCGCTTGCCTGCGTCAGCGCCGCGGTGCGAGCCGAACCAGGACGTGCCACCGACCAGCATCGTCATCACCGCCGCGCGCAGCGAGCAATCGCTGCCCGACGCGCTGCCCAGTACGCACGTCATCCGCCGGGCCGAGATCGAAGCCCTGCAACCCGCTGACCTGCCCGGGCTGCTGCGCGCCTTGACCAGCATCGACGTTGCGCAAACCGGCCCGCTCGGCTCGCAAACCAGCCTGTTCCTGCGCGGCGCCGACAGCCGCCAGACATTGGTGCTGATCGACGGCGTGCCGCTGCAGCGCGCCGACTTCGGCAGTGCTTCCTGGCAAAACCTGCCCATCGAGCAGATCGAGCGTGTCGAAATCGTGCGCGGCAACCTGTCGAGCCTGTACGGTGCGCAGGCGATTGGCGGCGTGGTGCAGATCATCACGCGCCGCGCGCTGACGCCGCAGGTCAGCGTGTCGGCCGGCAGTCAGGATACGGTCGCTGCCGCCGCGGCCGGTGGCATCGAATTGGGCAGCGGAAACAGCAGCACCCGCGTCAGCGCATCGTTGTCGGCGCGCAAGACGGGCGGCTACTCGGCCCGTGACCCGGCCGTCGACCCTGCGGCCAACCCCGACCTCGATCCGGCACGCCAAGCCGCAGGCAGTGTGCAACTCGAACAACGCTGGGCCGATGGGCACCGCACGCTGTTCAACCTGCTTGCCGGCACGACGCACAGCGCCTACGACGGCTTCACGCCGGGCCTGGACGATGTGCTGACCACGCACACCGACGCCGCAGGCCTGAGCAGCCAGCATGCATTGCGGACCGACTTGGTGCTGAGCGCCAACCTCGGGCAGACGCGCGAGCGCATGAACGATCCGACCGGCTTTGCACCCGTCGTCGACAACCTGGTTCGCCTGGCCGGTCTGCAACTGGCTTGGCAGCCTTCGCCTCGCGCACGAATGGCAATTCGGCGCCGAGACCAAGCGCGAGCGCTTCAGCGACTCCGCCACGCCCGAACGCGCGCGCGACACCGACAGCCTGCGCCTGGGCTGGCTCGGCCGCTTGGGTGGTGCGGACCAGCCGTTGCAGTTGCAGGCCAACCTGCGCAGCGACCGCAGCAGCGCCTACGGCGGCGCAACGACGGGCCTGCTCGCCCTGGCCTACACGCTGCATCCGGGATGGAAGGCGAGTGCGCAGTGGTCGAGCGGATTCTCGGCACCGTCGTTCCTCGATGAGCTTTATGCCAACCCGGCCACCGAATTGCGCGCCGAACGTTCGCGCCAGGGCGAGTTGGCGCTGCAATGGTCGGGCGCGGACGCGGCGCTGGTCCGCGCTGCGCTGTTCGCGCAGCGTCAGCACGACCGCTTGAGCTTCGACCCGGTGACGTTCGAGACCGTGAACATCGCCCGCTCGAAGAACAACGGCATCGAGGTGATGGCGCAATGGCCGATCGGCACTGCCCGCCTTGGCGCCGAACTCACCGTGCAGGACCCGCGCGACGTCGACACCGGCCAGCCCCTCAAGCGGCGCTCGCGCCACTCGCTCGCATTCAACGCCAGTGGGGACGCTCGCGGGCTGGCATGCGGTGGCCGCGCTGCGCTACACCGGCGAACGCCTGGATACCGACCCGGTCACCTTCGGCGATGCCGTCAACCCGGCGCGCACCACGCTCGATCTGGCGCTGCAGCGACAACTCACACCCGTCTGGCGCGTGCTGGCCAAGCTCGACAACGTCGCCAATTCGCGGGCCAGTGAAGTCCTGGGCTATACCGCCGCACCTCGCAGCCTGCTGCTCACGCTGCAGGCCACGCTTCGTTGAGCGGGTGCGGGCGATGCCACTGAGCGGCCGCCGTTTGGCCTGGTTTGCCGGCACCTTGGCGGCGGCCACGCTGGTCGTTCTCGTGCTGTCGCTGTCGATCGGCAGCGCGGGCTGGGATCTCGAGTTGATTCGCACGCTGCGCGCACCGCGCGTGGCTGCCGCCGCCGGCGTCGGTGCGCTGCTCGCGCTCTCGGGCCTGGCGATGCAGGCGCTGCTGCGCAATCCGCTGGCCGATCCCTATGTGCTCGGCACGTCGGGCGGCGCGGCGGTCGGCGCGTTGCTGGCACTGATGCTTGGCATTGCGATGGCGCTCGGTGCCGCCGCCGGCGCGCTCGCGGCGGGAGCGATTGCTCGTGCTGCTGGCCAGACGCGCGCTGGCCGCCAGCGACGACGCCTCGCCGCGCCTGATCCTGGCCGGCGCAATGCTGGCCGCCGTTTTCGGCGCGCTGGCCACGCTGCTGCTGACGCTGACCCCCGAGCAGCGCCTGCGCGGCGCGATCTTCTGGCTCGTCGGCGATCTGTCGGGTGCCGACCACGCCGGCGCGACACTGGCGGCCGCGCTCCTGTTCACGCTGGCGCTGCGTGCGCGCCACCGCGCCATCGATCGCCTGCTGCTGGGCAGCGAGGCCGCGCACCTGCTTGGCGAGGCGGTGCGCCGGCTGCGCCTGGAGTTGCTGGTCGGGGCGTCGCTGGCCGCCGGCCTGGCCGTGGCCAGCGCCGGTGCGATCGGCTTCGTCGGCCTGGTCGTGCCGCATGCCTTGCGCCTGGCCGGCGTGCAGCGCACACGTGACCTGGCATGGCTCGCGCCGCTCGGCGGCGCGACGCTGCTGATGGCCGCCGATCTGCTCGCACGCAGTATCGCGTCGCCGATCGAGATGCCGGTGGGCGCGGTGATGGCGCTGGTTGGCGCGCCGGTGTTCATCGTCTTTCTGCTGCGCGGCACACGATGAACGCGCCACTGATCCAGGCCCGTGGATTGACGCTGGCCGCTGCCGGCCGCACGCTGGTGCATGAACTCGACTGGCAGGCCGAGGTCGGCGAACGCTGGTGTGTGATCGGCCGCAACGCGGCGGGCAAGAGCACGCTGCTGCGCGCACTGGCCGGCATCGGCGACGCGGCACTGCATCGCGGCGGCGAGGTGCGCTGGCTGGGCCGTTCGGCCCTGGAATGGCCGGCCGCCGATGCGGCGAGCCTGCGCGCCTTCTTGCCGCAGCAGCCCAGTGACCGCTTCCCGATCAGCGTGCTGCGCCTGCTCGAATTGAGCCTGGTGCAAGCGCGCCACGACGCCCGCGCGTTGCTGGTGGCGCTCGACGCCTTGGCACTGGCCGAGCGCAACGTGCTCGAACTCTCGGGCGGCGAACGTCAGCGTGTGGCCCTGGCGCAGTGCGCGGTGCAGGGCGCGCCGTTGTTGCTGCTCGACGAGCCGGTCGCGTTCCAGGATCCTGCGCACCAGCTGCAGGTCGCGCAATGGCTGGCCACGCTGCACGGGCACGCGCTGGTGATTTCGGCCCATGACGTGAACTGGATTGCGCGCGCGGCCACGCATGTGCTGGCGCTCCTGCCCGACGGCCGCTGCGAGCAGGGGACGGTGGCCGCGATGCTCGACGCCGACCGCCTGGCCAGCGTTTACGGCTGCGCGTGGCGCGCGGTGGACGGTGACGCGGGCCGCTTCTGGGTCGCGCAATAGCGCCGCGTGCGTTACCTGGGTCGCGCGCGGTCGATGGCCTCGCACAATGCCGCGGCGCCCTGCACGAAGCGGGGGCCCATGCGGCCGATGAGGTCGGCGTCGAGGTAGGCAAACTGTCGGTTGCCGCACCGCGCTGACCTGCGCAAAGCGCCGCCAGCGGGAGAACTCGTCGGCCGCGTCCGCGGCCCGGCCCGACGCGGCGATCAGTTGCGGGTCGGCCGCGACGGCGGCTTCCCAACTCACCGTCGGCGTCAGCAGGGGCAGGGCGCCGAAGATGTTGACGCCGCCGCAGGCTTGGATGGCCTCGCCGATCAGGTGCTCGCGGTTGACCGTCATCAGCGGGTCTTGCCAGAGCTGCCAGAACACGCGTACCGCGGCCTTGTCGCGGTTGCGATCACGCAACTGACTGCCAGTCGCGCTCGAAGCGAGCCGCGGCCGCGCCGGCCTCGTCGCCGTGGCCGAGCAGCGTGCCAAGCCGACGCAAGGTATCGGCGATCGCGTCGGCGCTGCGGATCTCGCTCTCGAACAGCGTCAGGCCGAGGCCGCGCAGTCGCGCGCGATGCCGTTCGTTGAGACCACTGGTCCAGACCAACACCAGATCGGGCTTGAGCCGCACGATGGCCTCGAAGTCGAGCGCGAACGCGTCGCCTACGACCGGCAACTCGCGTGCGGCGGCAGGGTAGTCGCTGTAGCGGATGACTGCCTTGACCGTGCCGCCACCACCCACCGCGAAGACCATCTCCGTCAGATGCGGCGCCAGGCTGACGACGCGTGCAGCCGGCACTGCCAGGGTCACGGCGTGGCCACTGTCGTCCGTCACGGTGACTTCGGCGCGGCAGGCCGGCAGCCACAGCAGGGCCAGCAGCAGCAGCGCGGCGCGCTTCATGCGACTGGTGGTCTTGGCCGCAAAGTGGCACTGCGCGGACACGCCGCACAGCCAGCACTGCGGCCTGCGGGCCTGGCAGACATAGCGCCCATGCAGGATCAACCAGTGGTGGGCATGCACGCGGTAGGCCGCCGGCACGCGCATCGACAGCTGGTGTTCGACCGCCTGCGGTGTCTTGCCCGGCGCCAGGCCGGTGCGGTTGCAGACGCGAAAGACATGCGTGTCGACGGCGAAGGTCGGCTCGCCGAAGGCCACGTTGAGCACCACGTTGGCCGTCTTGCGGCCGACGCCTGGCAGTGCTTCCAGCGCTTCGCGCGAGCGCGGCACTTCGCCGCCATGCCGCTCGATCAGGATGCGGCAGGTGGCGACCAGGTTGGCGGCCTTGTTGCGGTACAGGCCGATGGCTCTTGATGTGCTCGATCACGCCGTCGACACCGAGCGCGAGCATCCTGCGCGGCGTTGGGGCGATGGCGAACAGGTGTTTCGTCGCCTTGTTGACGCTGATATCGGTGGCCTGCGCCGACAGCAACACGGCGGCCAGCAGCTCGAACACGCTCGCATAGCTCAGTTCCGACACCGGCTGCGGGTTGGCACTGCGCAAGGTGGCGAAGAAGGCTTCGACCTCCGCAGCTTGCATGACCGTCACTTCGCTCCCCGCTCGCGCGCGCGCTTCATCGCGGCCTCGACCACGGCACGCTTGCGCTCGATCGCCAAGGGGTCGGTGATAAGGGTCGCGTTCTCAAGGTCCGCCAACTTGGCCTCGGCTTTTGCGGCCAGGCGTTCGTCGTTCTCGCGCAGGTCCCGTGCCACGCGTGCCTGGTGTGCCGCATAGCGCTGGCGTGCTTCGTCGGCCTGCCCGTCGCTCCACGCCGACCAACCGCCGCGACCGGGCGTCGCGTCTTCGAGCGCGATGCAGTCGACAGGGCAGACCGGCAGGCACAGTTCACAGCCGGTGCACCAGGACTCGATCACCGTGTGCATGAGTTTGGGCGCACCGACGATGCAATCGACCGGGCAGGCTTTGATGCACAAGGTGCAGCCGATGCACCAATCCTCGTCGATGACGGCCAGCTTGCGCGGGCCCTCGACGCCGTTGGCAGGATTCAGCGCAATGACCCTGTGGCCGCTGATCGCCGCCAGCCGTGCGATGCCTTCGGCGCCACCCGGCGGGCATTGATTGATCGGCGCCTCGCCGGCGGCCATTGCCTCGGCATAGTGCCGGCAATCGGCATAGCCGCAGCGCGTGCACTGCGTTTGCGGCAGCGCGGCGTCGAGGAGCGTGGCGAGGTCGGCGAGGGGCACCGGCCGATTATCTGCGGCGTGCGGCAACCCTCTTCTTGGCATTGGCGGGCGCCCGCGCCGCTTTGGCCGGCGCGCCGCTGCCGTAGCGCGCGATGAATTCGCTCACCACGGGGTGCACGTGCTCGCGCCAGCGGCGCCCGGAGAAGATGCCGTAGTGGCCGGCGCCGATGGCGTCGTAGTGAAACTGCCGCGACTTGGGCACGCCGGTGCACAGATCGTGCGCGGCGCGTGTCTGGCCGGCGCCGGAGATGTCGTCGAGTTCGCCCTCGACGGTCAGCAGCGCAGTGGTCTTGATGTCCTGCGGGCGCACCAGTTCGCCGTTGACGTGCCAATTGCCGTTGACCAGCGCGAAGTCCTGGAACACGACCTTGATCGTGTCGAGGTAGTACTCGGCGGGCATGTCGAGCACGGCGTTGTATTCGTCGTAGAACTGGCGGTGACTGTCGGCACTGTCGTCGTCGCCGCGCACCAGGTCGAGGAAGTAGTCGTAGTGCGAACTCATGTGGCGGTCGGGATTCATCGCCACGAAGCCGGTGTGCTGCAGGAACCCCGGGTAGACGCGGCGCGTGGCACCGGGATAGTTCTGCGGCACGCGGTAGATCACGTTGTGTTCGAACCACTCGTGGCTCTTGTTCATGGCCAGGTTGTTGACGGCGGTCGGCGACTTTCGGGCGTCGATCGGGCCGCCCATCATGGTCATCGTGCGTGGCGTGAACTCGCCGCGGCTGGCCATCAGCGAGATCGCGGCCAGCACCGGCACGGTGGGCTGGCAGACCGAAATGACATTCACCTCGGGGCCGATATGGCGCATGAATTCCTGCATGTAGGCCACGTAATCGTCGAGGTGAAACGGCCCCCGGTCGGCCGGGACCATGCGGGCGTCGGTCCAATCGGTGATGAAGACCTTGTGTCCGCTCAGCATGCACTTGACGGTGTCGCGCAGCAGCGTCGAGTGGTGGCCCGACAGCGGGGCGACGATCAGCACCACGGGCTGGGTCTTCATGTCGGCCAGCGCGGTCGGGTCATCGGTGAAGCGCTTGAAGCGCAGCAGGCGGCAGAAGGGCTTCTCGATCGCCACCTGCTCCTGCACCGCCACTTGCACGCCATCGACCGTCGCGCTGCGGATGTCGAACTGGGGCTTTTCGTATTCCTTGGCCAGCCGGTGCATCAGATCCAGACCGGCCGACACGCGCTGGGCCATCGGCGTGTGCGTGAATGGCGACAGCGGGTGGTTGTATAGCTTGGACGAGGCGCTGGCGAACTCGGAAAACGGTGCCATCAGTGCGCGCTGGGTCTCGTACAACTGGTACAGCATGGCTTGTCCCCCTGATTGTTTGTGCGTTGCAGCAAAGGTGTGACGATACCACTCGCGAACAGCGAGTACACACCGGGAAAACCGCGGCGCAACCGACGTCCGGCGCGCCGGACCTACATCACACTGGCGATCGCGCCGGCCACCGCGTCGAGGTTCTTCTGGTTCAGCGCGGCAACGCAAATGCGGCCCGAATCGACGCCGTAGACGCCGAATTCGGTGCGCAGGCGCTGCATTTGAGCGGCGTTGAGGCCAGAGTAGCTGAACATGCCCTGTTGGCGGTTGATGAAGCCCAAGTCCTGTTTCACGCCGCGTTGCGCCAGCCTGCCGACCAGTGCGGCGCGCATCGACTTGATGCGCGCGCGCATGGTGGCCAGTTCCTGCTCCCATTGCTTGCGCAGCGCGGGGTTCGACAACACCGTGGCGACGATCTGTGCGCCGTGAATCGGTGGGTTCGAGTAATTGGTGCGGATCACGACCTTCAACTGCGACAGCACCCGTCCTGCTTCCGCGGCGCTTGCGCACACCACGCTGAGCGCGCCGACGCGTTCACCGTAGAGCGAGAAGCTCTTCGAGAACGAGGTCGCAACGAGGAATTCCAGGCCGCTGGCAACGAACAGTTCGACCGCCGCGCCGTCCTCGGTCAAGCCCTGGCCGAACCCTTGGTAGGCCATGTCGAGGAACGGCACCAGGCCGCGTGCCTTGACGAGCGGTGACCACCTCGGCCCACTGCGCCGGCGTCAGGTCGTAGCCGGTCGGGTTGTGGCAGCAGGCGTGCAGGACGACGATGCTGCCGCTGGCAGCCGCTTCGAGCGCGGCGCGCAGGCCCGCAAAGTCGATACCGTCTGCATCGCGGCGGGCAGCGTCGTAGTACGGGTAGCTCGCGACCTCGAAGCCGGCGTTGGTGAACAGGGCGCGGTGGTTCTCCCAGCTCGGGTCGCTGATCAGCACCTTGGCCCGTGGGTTCAGGCGCTTGAGCAGATCGGCGCCGATCTTGAGGGCGCCGGTGCCACCGAGGGTCTGCACCGTGGCCACGCGCTTGGACTTGATCACGTCGCTTTCGGCGCCGAAGACGAGCCCCTGCACCGCTGCATCGTAGGCGGCGATGCCATCGATGGGCAGGTAACCGCGCGGCCGGGCGGCTTCGACCAATTGCTGCTCGGCCGCCGCCACGCAGGCCAGCAGCGGCAGTTTGCCGCTCTCGTCGTAATAGACGCCGACGCCGAGATTGACCTTGTTCGGGTTCGGGTCGGTCGCAAACTGCTCGTTCAGACCCAGGATCGGGTCGCGCGGGGCCATATTCGACAGCGGAAAACAGGCTCATGACGGGGTTGCGGCGGGAGTAAGGGGATGGTGCGGCGGCGCATTGCGGTACGCTGCTCGGTGGTCCCGATTTTACGGGTCAGTCCCAGGCGTTGCCCTCGATGTCCTCAGTTCCCGAAACGCTGCCCAGCGCACGAAGCCCCGACGAGCCGGCGGCCGAAGGCGTGTTCGTCAGCTTCCCCGGCTCACCGTTCCAGTTGTTCCAGCCCTACCCGCCGGCAGGTGATCAGCCGACGGCGATCACGCAACTGGTCGAAGGCATCACTGACGGCCTGGCCTACCAGACGCTGCTCGGCGTGACCGGTTCGGGCAAGACCTTCACGATGGCCAATGTGATCGCGCGGCTGGGCCGGCCGGCGATCGTCTTCGCGCCGAACAAGACCTTGGCCGCGCAGCTGTACAGCGAGTTCCGCGAGTTCTTTCCGAAAAACGCGGTCGAGTACTTCGTCAGCTACTACGACTACTACCAGCCCGAGGCCTATGTGCCGCAGCGCGACCTGTTCATCGAGAAGGACAGCGCGATCAACGAACACATCGAGCAGATGCGCCTGTCGGCCACCAAGAGCGTGCTCGAGCGGCGGGATGTGATCGTCGTGGCCAGCGTCAGCGCCATCTACGGCATCGGCAAGCCCGAGGACTACACGCAGATGCGCTTCATCACGCGCGTCGGCGACAAGCTCGGCCAGCGCGACGCCATTGCACAACTGATCCGCATGCAGTACACGCGCAACGAAACCGACTTTTCTCGCGGAACGTTCCGGGTGCGCGGCGACGTGATCGACGTCTTTCCGGCCGAGCACTCCGAGCTGGCGATCCGGATCGAGATGTTCGACGACCAGATCGAATCGCTGCAACTGCTGGACCCGCTGACCGGCCGCATCCGGCAGAAGGTGCCGCGCTTCGTGATCTATCCGGCCAGCCACTACGTGACCCCGCGTGACCGGGTGCTGGCGGCGATCGAGACGATCAAGGCCGAGTTGCGCGAGCGCGTCGCCGAGTTCGTTGCGGCCGGCAAGCTGGTCGAAGCCCAGCGCATCGAGCAGCGCACCCGCTTCGACCTGGAAATGATGCAGGAGGTCGGCCACTGCAAGGGCATCGAGAACTACACCCGCCACCTGTCGGGCGCCAAGCCGGGCGACCCGCCGCCGACGATGGTCGATTACATACCGCGCGACGCGTTGATGTTTCTCGACGAGAGCCATGTCCTGATCGGCCAGTTGGGCGGCATGTACAACGGCGACCGGGCGCGCAAGACCACGCTGGTCGAGTACGGCTTTCGCCTGCCGAGCGCGCTGGACAACCGACCGCTGAAGTTCGAGGAGTTCGAGTCGCGCATGCGCCAGACCGTCTTCGTCTCGGCGACGCCGGCGGCCTACGAGCAGCAGCATGCCGGGCAGGTGGTCGAGCAACTGGTGCGGCCGACCGGGCTGATCGACCCGGTGGTCGAGGTCAGGCCGGCGACGCACCAGGTCGACGACGTGCTGCAGGAGATTCGGCTGCGCGTCGGGGTCGGCGAGCGGGTCCTGATCACCACGCTGACCAAGCGCATGGCCGAGCAACTCACCGACTACCTGGCCGACAACGGCGTCAAGGTGCGCTACCTGCACAGCGACATCGACACCGTCGAGCGGGTCGAGATCCTGCGCGACCTGAGGCTGGGGCTGTTCGACGTGCTGGTCGGCATCAACCTGCTGCGCGAAGGCCTGGACATTCCCGAGGTCTCGCTGGTGGCGATCCTCGACGCCGACAAGGAAGGCTTCCTGCGCTCCGAGCGCAGCCTGATCCAGACCATCGGACGCGCCGCGCGCAACCTGAATGGCAAGGCCATTCTGTATGCCGACAAGGTGACCGATTCGATGCAACGCGCGATCGGCGAGACCGAGCGTCGCCGCGCCAAACAGGTTGCTCACAACGCGTTGCACAACATCACGCCACGCAGCGTGGTCAAGATGGTGCGCGACATGATCGACGGCGCCGTCTCGGCCAAGACCGCCAAGGACGACCTGCAGCGCGCACAGGCCGCAGCCGAGGTCGAGGCGATGAGCGAGAAGGACCTGGGCAAGCGCATCAAGGCGCTCGAGAAGCAGATGCTCGAGCACGCCCGCAACCTCGAGTTCGAGAAGGCCGCACGCGTGCGTGACCAGTTGGCGCAATTGCGCGAACAGGCCTTCGGCGCGCCGGGCCATGACAGCAATGTCGTGCCGCTGGCCGGTACGAAAGGCGCGGCATGAGCGTGCCAGGCGAGGGCGCCCGCGGCTCGGCTGCCGTGAGTCTGCGCCTGCTGATGGTCTGCCTGGGCAACATCTGTCGCTCGCCGACCGCCGAAGCCGTCATGCGTCAGCGCCTGCACGCCCACGGCCTGCATCAGCGCGTGGTGGTCGACTCGGCAGGCACGGGTGCCTGGCACAGCGGCGACCCGCCAGACGCGCGCTCGCAGCGCCACGCCATGCGCCGCGGGTACGACCTGTCCGGGCAGCGCGCGAGACGCGTCGTCGAGGCCGACTTCCACCGTTTCGACATCGTGCTCGCGATGGACGAGGACAACCTCGCCGACCTCGAACGCATGAAGCCGACCGGGGCGCGCGCCGAATTGCGGCTGTTTGCAGCGGTCGAGATCCCGGATCCGTACCAAGGCGGTGCACAGGGTTTCGAGCGGGTGCTGGATCTGGCAGAGCAGGCCAGCGATGCGCTGATCGACGAGATCCGCGGCCGGCTCGGAACTTCCTGACCTGATCCCGACCAAAACCCTCGGGCTCTGTTAAACTTGAGTAATCCTATCGGAATCAGTCGAGGGTTAACCCGTATGTCTCTGGGTTGCCCACCTGCATTCCGGCCTAACCTGCAGGAGTAAGTCATGCGTCTCACGACCAAAGGCCGCTTTGCCGTCACCGCGATGATCGATCTGGGGCTGCGCTCGACCAACGGGCCGGTGGCGCTGGCCGCCATCAGCGCACGGCAACAAATCTCGCTGTCCTACCTCGAGCAGTTGTTCGGCAAGCTGCGTCGCGCAGAGTTGGTGGAAAGCACGCGCGGCCCGGGGGGCGGCTATTCGCTCGGACGCAGCGCCGCGGCCATCACGGTGGCCGACATCATCGTTGCAGTCGACGAGCCGATCGATGCCACCGGGTGCGCCGGCCGCGAGAACTGCATGGGCGAGGACAGCGGCAAGTGCATGACCCACGACCTGTGGGCGGCGCTCAACGCGCGGATGATCGAATTCCTGAGTTCGGTCACCTTGAAGGAGCTGGTCGACGAGCAGACGGCCAAGGGTGTGTCGGTGGTCGAGCCGCCGGTCAAGCGCGCCATTTCGTCGGCGCCGGTGGTCAAGCCGATCCGCGTTACCGCGCCAAATTCGGTGTTCGCACTCGGCGACGCCGCGCTGGTCAAATAATCGGCGCCACTGTCGAAAATCAGGACATCCCGAGCCAGCCATGGACATGACGCCGCATTTCCCGATCTACATGGACTACGGTGCGACGACACCGGTCGACCCGCGGGTGGTCGACGCCATGGTGCCGTGGTTGCGCGAGCACTTCGGCAACCCAGCTTCGCGCAGCCATGCCTGGGGTTGGGAAGCCGAAGCCGCGGTCGAGAAGGCGCGCGTGCAAGTCGCCGAATTGATCGGCGCCGACCCGCGCGAAATCGTCTGGACCTCGGGTGCGACAGAGAGCGACAACCTGGCGCTGAAGGGTGCGGCGCACTTCTACAAGACCCGCGGCAAGCACATCGTGACGGTGAAGACCGAACACAAGGCCGTGCTCGACACCTGTCGCGAACTGGAGCGCCAGGGCTTCGAGGTGACCTACCTTTCGGTGCAGGAAGACGGCCTGCTCGATCTGCAGGCTTTCCAGGCCGCGCTGCGGCCCGACACCATCCTGGCCTCGGTGATGTTCGTGAACAACGAGATCGGCGTGATCCAGGACATCCCGGCCATCGGCCGGCTGTGCCGGGAGCGCGGCATCATCTTCCATGTCGACGCGGCGCAGGCCACCGGCAAGGTGGCGATCGACCTCGCCACGCTGCCGGTCGACCTGATGAGCCTGGCTTCGCACAAGACCTACGGCCCCAAGGGCATCGGCGCGCTGTACGTGCGCAGGAAGCCGCGTGTGCGCATCGAAGCCCAGATGCACGGCGGCGGCCACGAGCGTGGCATGCGCTCGGGCACGCTGCCCACGCACCAATGTGTCGGCATGGGCGAGGCCTTTCGCATCGCGCGCGAAGAGATGGGCGTCGAGAGCGAGCGCATCCGCATGCTGCAGCAGCGCCTGCTGCGCGGCCTGACCGACATCGAGCAGGTGTTCATCAACGGCCACATCGAGCGCCGCGTGCCGCACAACCTGAACATCAGCTTCAACTTCGTCGAAGGCGAGTCGCTGATCATGGGCGTGAAGGGCATTGCGGTCAGTTCGGGCTCGGCCTGCACGTCAGCCAGCCTGGAGCCGAGCTACGTGCTGCGCGCGCTCGGTCGCAGCGACGAGTTGGCGCACTCGAGCCTGCGCATGACCATCGGTCGCTTCACGACCGAAGAAGAAATCGACTACGCGGTCAGCACCCTGAAAGACCGCGTTGCCAAGCTGCGCGAGCTGTCGCCGCTGTGGGAGATGTTCAAGGACGGCATCGACATCAGCACGATCCAGTGGTCCGCACATTGAATTTGATGGAGTACTGACATGGCATACAGTGAAAAGGTCATCGACCACTACGAGAACCCGCGCAATGTCGGTTCGTTCGACAAGGGCGACGATACGGTGGGCACCGGCATGGTCGGCGCGCCGGCCTGCGGCGACGTGATGAAGCTGCAGATCAAGGTCAACCCGGCCACCGGCCTGATCGAGGACGCCAAGTTCAAGACCTATGGCTGCGGCTCGGCGATCGCCTCGAGTTCGCTCGTCACCGAGTGGGTCAAGGGCAAGTCGCTCGACGAGGCGCTGACGATCAAGAACACCCGCATCGCCGAGGAACTGGCGCTGCCGCCGGTGAAGATCCACTGCTCGATCCTGGCCGAAGACGCGATCAAGGCGGCGGTCGAGGATTACAAGGCAAAGAAGACCCACTGAGCCCATGTCGGTCACGCTCACCGAAGCCGCGGCACGCCATGTCAGCCGCTACATCTCGCGCCGCGGCAAGGGCGTCGGCGTGCGCCTGGGCGTCAAGACGACAGGCTGCTCGGGCCTGGCCTACAAGCTCGAGTACGCTGACGAGGTCGCCCCCGAAGACCATGTCTTCGAAGGCCACGGCGTGAAGATCCTGATCGATCCGAAAAGCCTGCCCTACCTCGACGGCACCGAACTCGACTTCGTTCGCGAAGGGCTCAACGAGGGCTTCAAGTTCCACAACCCGCGCGAAAAGGATCGCTGCGGCTGCGGAGAGTCGTTTCGCGTCTAGCGCTCCGGCAGCGCTTGCGGGCGCGGCGATGCCGCGCTTTTTTGTGTCCCACCTCATGAGCACCGACATCGTCATCCGCCCCGAGCGCGCCGACCACCCGCAGGCCGTTGCCATGCTCGGCGCGCTCGATGCCTATCTGGCAACGCTGTATGCGCCCGAGGCCAATCACATCCTTTCGATCGACGAACTGCTCGCGCCCGAGGTGAGCTTCTTTGCCGCCTGGCGGGGCGATCGCATGGTTGGCACCGGTGCATTGCGGCGCATGGCCGGCGAGCCCGAGACCGGTGACGTGCCTTACGGCGAAGTCAAACGCATGTACGTCGAGCCGTCGGCGCGCGGGCAGGGTGTGGCCTGGCGCATGCTGGCCACACTGGAGCAGACCCTGCGTGCGCAGCGGATCGGCTGGGCCCTGCTCGAGACCGGCCGCGACCAGCGCGAGGCCGTTCGTCTTTACGAGCGCTGCGGCTACCGGCGGCGCGGCCCCTTTGCAGGTTATGCCGACAACGGCCTGTCGCTGTTCTACGCCAAGGCGCTTGCCGCATGAGACTCGACGAGAACGACTTCGCGCTGTTTGGCCTGCCCGAACGCTTCGCGCTCGACCGTGCCGACCTCGATGCGCGCTGGCGCCGCCTGCAGGCCTCGGCGCACCCGGACCGCTTCGCCGCCGAAGGGGCCGCCGCGCAGCGCGTGGCGATGCAGTGGTCGGTGCGCATCAACCAGGCCTATCGCCGCCTGCGCGAGCCGCTGACGCGCGCGGCCTACCTTTGCGAGTTGCGCGGCGCGCCGATCGCGGCCCACAGCAACACGGCGATGCCGGGCGACTTTCTGCTGCAGCAGATGGCCTGGCGCGAAGCGCTGGACCAGGCCGACAGCGACGCCGCACTGGCCGCCCTCGACACGCAAGTGCGTGCCGCCGAGAGCGATCTGTTCGCGCAACTCGCGGTCGCTCTGGACGAACGGCCTTCCCCGGCAATGGCGGCCGAGCATGTGCGCGCGCTGATGTTCGTGCACCGTTTTCGCGCCGACCTCGGCGAGCGCATCGACGCCTTGCACGACTGAACCATGGCCCTGCTGCAAATCTCCGAACCCGGCCAGTCGCCCGATCCGCACACGCGGCGCATCGCGGTCGGCATCGATCTGGGCACCACGCACTCGCTGGTTGCCGCGGTGCGTCACGGTGTGGCCGAGTGCCTGCCCGATGCCCGCGGCCGCGCGATCCTGCCGTCGGCGGTGCGCTACCTCGACGGCGGGCGGCGCGCGATCGGCGCCGACGCCTTGGCCGCGCAGGCCGACGACCCGCTCAACACGGTGGTCTCGGTCAAGCGCCTGATGGGCCGTGCACTCGCCGACGTGGCCGGGCACGCCAAGTTGCCCTATCGTTTCGTGGACAAGCCCGGCATGGTGGCCATCGACACCCGCGATGGCGTCAAGACGCCGGTCGAGGTCTCGGCCGAGATCCTCGCTGCGCTGCGCCAGCGCGCCGAAGACAGCTTCGACAGCGAGGAACTGTTCGGTGCCGTGATCACCGTGCCGGCGTACTTCGACGACGCGCAGCGCCAGGCGACCAAGGACGCTGCCAAGCTCGCCGGCCTGAACGTGCTGCGGCTGATCAACGAGCCCACCGCCGCAGCGGTGGCCTATGGGCTGGACAATGCCAGCGAAGGCTTGTACGCGGTGTTCGACCTCGGTGGCGGCACGTTCGACATCTCGCTGCTGCGCCTGACGCAAGGGCGTGTTCGAGGTCGTGGCAACGGGCGGCGATTCGGCGCTCGGGGGTGACGACTTCGACGCTGCGCTGGCCGAATGGGCGCTCGCGCAGGCCGGCCGTACGGCGACCACCGCGCACGACCGTCGCGCGGTTCTGGTGGCGGCGCGCGCGGCCAAGGAAGGGCTGACAAACGCGTCGGCGCAGACGCTGACCTGCGTGCTCGGCGACGGACCGCTGGCGGTGCCGGTGACCCGCGCGCAGTTCGAGGCGCTCGCCAAGCCCCTGATCGACAAGTGCCTGGCTGCGGTCAGGCGCGTGCTGCGCGACGCCAGGATTTCGCGTGAAGACGTGCAGGGCGTTGTGCTGGTAGGGGGCTCGACGCGCATGCCGGCGGTGCGGGTCGCGGTCGGCGAGTGGTTCGGTCGTCCGCCGCTGACCAACCTCAACCCCGACGAAGTGGTCGCGGTCGGCGCCGCGATCCAGGCCAACCAGTTGGCCGGCAATGCCGCGGACGGCGAGATCCTGTTGCTCGACGTGATTCCGCTTTCGCTGGGCATCGAAACCATGGGTGGCCTGGTCGAGCGCATCGTCGAGCGCAACAGCACCATCCCGACCGCCAAGGCGCAGGACTTCACGACCTACCAGGACGGCCAGACGGCGATGGCGCTGCATGTGGTGCAGGGCGAACGCGAACTGGTCGCCGATTGCCGCTCGCTGGCGCGTTTCGAGCTGCGCGGCATCCCGCCGATGGTGGCGGGCGCGGCGCGCATCCGCGTCACCTTCGAGGTCGATGCCGATGGCCTGCTCAACGTGGCGGCAAAGGAGCTGAATTCGGGCGTCGAGGCGACGATCACCGTCAAGCCGAGTTACGGCCTGGCGGACGACGACATTGCGCGCATGCTGCGGGAAGGCTTTGCCAAGGCCGACGACGACGCCGTCGCGCGTTCGCTGCGCGAGGCCCGTGTCGACGCCGACCGCATGCTGCTGGCCACTCGTTCGGCGCTGGCGGCCGACGCCGACTTGCTGAGCCAGGCCGAACGCGCGCAGATCGAGGTGCTGCTCGCCGACACGGAACGCGTCGCGCGCAGCGACGACCACCACGCCATCGACGCAGCGGTCAAGGCACTGGCCGCCGGCACCGAAGCCTTCGCCGCGGCGCGCATGAATCGCGGCATCCGCCAGGCGCTGGCCGGTCGCAGCGTCGACGAAATCTGAACCACCGCCGCCATGCCCGTCATCAAGATCCTGCCGCACGCCGAGTATTGCCCGCAGGGCGACCAGATCGACGCACCGGCGGGCACCTCGATCTGCGAGGCGCTGTTGGAAAACGGCATCGCCATCGAACATGCCTGCGAGATGAGCTGCGCCTGCACGACCTGCCACGTCATCGTGCGCGAGGGCTTCGACTCGTTGGGCGAAATGGACGAGAGCGAGGAGGACCTGCTCGATCGCGCCTGGGGTCTGGAGCCGACTTCGCGGCTGTCGTGCCAGGCCATCGTCTCGAACCGCGACGTGACGATCGAGATTCCGCGGTACTCGATCAACCACGCCAAGGAGAAGCACTGAGCAAGAAAAAACCCGCCGCGGCGGGTTTGTCCTCTCGCTCGCGCGCGGCTCAGTTCTTCGGCATTTCCGTGCCGGTGATCGTGCGGCGGAACCAATCCGAGATCGGGCGCAGCGAATCCAGGATCGAGTCGGACTCGCCTTCGCGCTGCAGCAGCAGGTCGTTCTCGCCCAGCATCTGAATGAATGCGC
Source organism: uncultured beta proteobacterium (assembly GCA_963751775.1). Lineage (GTDB taxonomy): Bacteria > Pseudomonadota > Gammaproteobacteria > Burkholderiales > Burkholderiaceae_C > CADEEN01. Next base: position 57,941 of record CAVVVW010000011.1, on the reverse strand, counting down.
GGACCTCGAGCTTGGAGGCACCGCAGGACTGCACCAGATGCGCCACCGACATGTAACGGTGGGACATGTCGCTGAGCATGCGCCGGTACACCGTGCGCTGGTAATGCGCAGGCAGTTCCGGCCAGGCCGCGAGTTTGTATTCCTTCATGGTCCTATCGAGCGGGTCGCGACAGCAAACGACACGGATTCAGTGGCATGGCACCTAGAGTAGCCGGGTGCATCGTGTCAAGCCAGGAAATTAGGGGGGTCGCCGTGGCGCTTTTCGCCCTTTTGTTGTGACCGTACGCAATCGGTGTGCTTCTTTTCACGATTCGGCAACGCTGGGTCGGCTGACTACACTGCTGCGATGCAGGTCCTGGGCATCGAATCGTCATGCGACGAAACCGGCGTCGCGCTGGTGCGGTGGCAGGGCAGCGACGTGCCGCAATTGCTGGCGCACGCGCTCTACAGCCAGGTCGACATGCACCAGGACTACGGCGGCGTGGTGCCCGAGTTGGCGTCACGTGACCATATCCGGCGCGTCTTGCCGCTGGTGCGCCAGGTGTTGGCCGAGGCCGACTGCCCACCTGGGGGAGATCGACCTGATCGCCTACACGCGCGGCCCCGGGCTGGCGGGTGCGCTGCTGATCGGCGCGGGCATCGGTTGTGCGTTGGCCGCTGCGCTGGGCAGACCGGTGCTGGGCGTGCACCACCTCGAAGGCCATCTGCTGTCGCCGTTCCTGTCGGCCGATCCGCCGCGCTTTCCATTCGTCGCGCTGCTGGTGTCGGGAGGCCACACCCAGCTGATGCGCGTGCAAGCCGTCGGCGACTACGAACTGCTCGGCGAGACGATCGACGATGCCGCCGGCGAGGCCTTCGACAAGAGTGCCAAGCTGCTCGGCCTGGGCTACCCCGGCGGCCCGGCGCTCGCGAGCCTGGCTGCAACTGGCAGCGCGACGGCGTTCGCGCTGCCGCGCCCGTTGCTGCACAGCGGCGACCTGGACTTTTCGTTCGCCGGCCTGAAGACTGCCGTCCTGACCCAGGTGCGCAAGCTCGGTCCGGCACCCAGTTTGCAGCAGCGCGCCGACATTGCCGCATCGACACAGGCGGCCATCGTCGAGGTGCTGGTCAGGAAGTCGATGCGCGCGCTGCGCGAAGCCGGGCTCGACCGCCTGGTGGTGGCTGGCGGCGTCGGTGCCAACGCGCAATTGCGTGCGCAATTGAACGCGGCCTGTGCCAAGGCTGGCGCGCGCGTGCATTACCCCGAGATGCACTTGTGCAGCGACAACGGCGCCATGATCGCGCTGGCCGCCGCGATGCGTGTGCAGGCCGGACGCACGCTGCCCGAGCGCAGCTTCACGTTCGACGTGAAGCCGCGTTGGGCGCTCGACGCGATCGACTGACCGACGACCCGCTCGTTGATTGAGGAGATTTCCAGTGCGAAGTGCGATCGAACAACTGCCGGCCTCGCGCATTCGCGAGGTGGCCAACGCGGGGTTCGGCCGCAGTGACGTGCTGGCGTTCTGGTTTGGCGAGAGCGACGAGGTCACGCCGGCGGCGGTGCGCGACGCGGCAGCCGCCTCGCTGGCGCGTGGCGAGACCTTCTATGCACACAATCTCGGCCTGACCGAGTTGCGCGAGGCGCTCGCCGAGTACACCAGCGCCTTGCACCGCCCGGTCGCGGTGGACCGCATCGCGGTCACCTCGGCGGGCGTCACGGCGCTGATGCTGGCGATGCAGTTGCTGATCGGGCCGGGCGACGAGCTCGTCGCCGTCGTCCCGGTGTGGCCCAACCTGACGGCGCAGCCAGCCATCCTCGGCGCCAAGGTCAAGCGTGTGCCGCTCGCGCCTGGCGCTGACGGCGCCTGGGCGCTCGACCTGCAACGATTGCTCGATAACGTCACCCCTGCCACGCGCGTGCTGTTGATCAATGCACCGAACAACCCGACCGGCTGGACGCTGACGCGCACCGAGCAGCAGGCCATCCTCGAGCACTGCCGCAAGACGGGCACCTGGATCGTTGCCGACGAGGTCTACGAGCGGGTCTGGTTCGGCAGTGGCATCGCGGCGCCAAGTTTTCTCGACATCGCCGACCCTGCGGACAGGCTGGTGATCACGCAGAGTTTTTCCAAGACCTTCCTGATGACGGGCTGGCGCCTGGGCTGGCTGGTGCTGCCGCCCGGCCACCTCGACGCGATCGGCAAGCTGATCGAGTTCAACAGTTCGTGCGCGCCGGTGTTCGTGCAGCGTGGCGCGCTGGCTGCGCTGGCCATCGCCGCCGATTTCGTGCCTGGGCTGGTCGGGCGCCTGCGCGCCGGCCGCGACGTGCTGCTCGACGGCCTGCGGGCGCTGCCGCGGGTCCACGTGGCCATGCCCCCGGGTGGCATGTACGCCTTCTTTCGCGTCGAGGGCCAGGCCGATTCCCTGGCCTATGCCAAGCACCTCGTCGCCGCGCACGGCCTGGGCTTGGCGCCCGGCGTGGCCTTCGGCGACGAAGCGGAAGGGTGGCTGCGCTGGTGCTTCGCCACCCAGGACCCGGGGCGCCTGCGCGAGGGGCTGGCCCGGCTCGGCGCGGCCCTTGACCTATAATCCGACGCTTCGCGCTGGCTTGCCACTACGGCGGCGGATGCGAATACAGGCACGGCATGGGTCGGTTTCACCCGTGACCGCAAGTGGAACCGGAAACCGCGAGGGTCAGCGCCGATGCCGGCGCCCCGGCCAGCGGTTTCCATGGACAAGGAAATCGCCATCATGGCCATGGGTACCCAACAAGTCGCCGAAGTCGTCAAGGCCAACGCGCGCGCTGCCAATGACACCGGCAGCCCCGAGGTGCAGGTCGCATTGCTGACCGCACGCATCAACGAACTCACCCCCCACTTCAAGACCCACGCCAAGGACCATCATGGTCGCCGCGGGTTGCTGAAGATGGTCAACCAGCGCAAGCGCCTGCTGACGTATCTGAAGGACAAGGACGCCGACCGCTATACCGCACTGATCCAGAAGCTGGGTCTGCGCAAGTAAGACCCGACGACGATGAGCCTGCGCTGGCATGAACCAGGTCGCAGGCTTTTCGTTCTTGGAGACCGGGACCCGACGCGCCGCTGTGTCATTCCAACGCCGTTGCACACGAGGCAATCGCGCTGGAATGGCATCCCGCACCAGGCGCTGATCTCCGCACCCGGGCGCACGACGCGCCCCTATTCGCAACAGGAGCTGCAATGAGCATGTTCAACAAGGTCAGCAAGACCTTCCAGTGGGGCCAACACACCGTCACCATGGAGACCGGCGAAATCGCGCGGCAATCCGGTGGCGCCGTGGTGGTGACGATCGACGACACCGTGGTCTTGGCCACCGTGGTCGCCAAGACCGACGCCAAGGCCGGCCAGGACTTCTTTCCGCTGACCGTCGACTACATCGAGAAGACCTATGCCGCCGGCAAGATCCCCGGCAGCTTCTTCAAGCGCGAGGGCCGCCCGAGCGAGCTCGAAACGCTGACCTCGCGCCTGATCGACCGCCCGATCCGCCCGCTGTTTCCCGAAGGCTTCTTCAACGAAGTCCAGGTCGTGGTCCACGTGCTGAGCCTGAACCCCGAAGTCCAGGCCGACATCGCCGCGATGATCGGCACCAGCGCCGCGCTGGCGATCTCGGGCATCCCGTTCAACGGCCCGATCGGTGCCGCCCGCGTGGGCTACATCGACGGCCAGTACGTGCTCAACCCGGGCAAGACCCAGCTCGCCGACAGCAAGATGGAGTTGATCGTCGCCGGCACCGAAGCGGCCGTGCTGATGGTCGAGTCCGAGGCCGACCAGTTGAGCGAAGAGGTCATGCTCGGCGGCGTGGTCTTCGGCCACGAGCAGGGCAACATCGCCGTCGCGGCGATCAATGAACTGGTGCGCGACGCCGGCAAGCCCGAGTGGCAATGGACGCCACCGGCCAAGAACGAAGCCTTCATCGCCACCGTCAACGCGCTGGCCGAGCCGGCACTGCGCGCGGCCTACCAGATCCGCAGCAAGCAGGCCCGCACGCAGGCCTGCCGCGAAGCCACTGCCAACGTGATGGCGGCGCTGAAGAAGGACGCCATCGAATTCGACAAGGTCGAGGTCGAAGGCCTGCTGTTCGAGATCGAGTCGCGCATCGTGCGCAGCCAGATCCTGGCCGGCGAGCCGCGCATCGACGGGCGCGACACGCGCACCGTGCGCCCGATCGAGATCCGCACCGGCGTGCTGCCGCGCACCCACGGCTCGGCGCTGTTCACGCGCGGCGAGACGCAGGCGGTGGTGGTGGCCACGCTGGGCACCGACCGCGACGCGCAGCGCATCGACGCGCTGGCCGGCGAGTTCACCGACCGCTTCATGCTGCACTACAACATGCCGCCGTTCGCCACCGGCGAGACCGGCCGCGTGGGCACGCCCAAGCGGCGCGAGATCGGCCACGGCCGCCTGGCCAAGCGCGCGCTGATCGCCGCGCTGCCGAGCAAGGAAGACTTCCCGTATGCGATCCGCGTGGTCTCGGAAATCACCGAGAGCAATGGCTCGTCGTCGATGGCTTCGGTTTGCGGTGGCTGCCTGGCGATGATGGACGCGGGCGTGCCGATGAAGGCCCATGTGGCCGGCATCGCGATGGGCCTGATCAAGGACGGCAACCGCTTTGCGGTGCTGACCGACATCCTCGGCGACGAGGATCACCTCGGCGACATGGACTTCAAGGTCGCCGGCACCACGGCCGGCGTGACTGCGCTGCAGATGGACATCAAGATCCAGGGCATCACCAAGGAGATCATGCAGGTGGCGCTGGCGCAGGCCAAGGAAGCGCGGCTGCACATCCTGGCCAAGATGCAGGAGGCCGTGGGCGGCGCCAAGACCGAGGTCTCGCAGTTCGCGCCGCGGCTGTACACCATGAAGATCAACCCGGAGAAGATCCGCGACGTGATCGGCAAGGGCGGCGCCGTGATCCGTGCGCTGACCGAGGAGACCGGCTGCGTCATCGACATCGGCGAAGACGGCACGATCACCATCGCCTCGACCGAGGCGTCCAAGGCCGAGTACGCCAAGCAGCGCATCACCGAGATCACGGCCGAAGCCGAGGTCGGCAAGGTCTACGAGGGCGCGGTCACCAAGATCCTCGACTTCGGTGCGCTGGTCAACATCCTGCCCGGCAAGGACGGCCTGCTGCACATCAGCCAGATCGCGCACCAGCGCGTCGAGCGCGTCGAAGACTTCCTGAAGGAAGGTCAGATCGTCAAGGTCAAGGTCCTCGAGACCGACGAGAAGGGCCGCATCAAGCTGTCGCTCAAGGCCCTGCTCGAAAGGCCGGAAGGTTATGTCGAGGAGGAGCGCCCGCGCCGCGAGTACGGCGACCGCGGCGACCGCCCGCGGCGTGACGACCGTGGCCCGCGCCGCGAGCGTGAACCGCGCGAGCCGCGCGCCGACGCGCCGGCGGCCGACGCGGTTGCGCCGGTGCCCGCCGGCGACGGCGGCGATCGCCAGCCCGAGTAAGGCAGCAGCCACCGCGACCGGCCGATGCGCGCGATCGAGATCACGCAGTTCGGTGCCCCCGAGGTGCTGTGCGAGACCACCCGTCCCGACCCGGTGGCCGGGCCGGGTGAGGTGCTGATCCGCGTCGCCGCCAGCGGCATCAACCGGCCCGACGTGTTGCAGCGCAAGGGCCTGTACCCGATGCCGCCGGGCGTCTCCGATCTGCCGGGGCTGGAAGTGGCCGGCAGCATCGTCGGCGGCGACGCCGCTGCGTTGAAGGCCGCGGGCTTCGCACTCGGCGACCGCGTATGCGCGCTGGTGGCCGGCGGCGGCTATGCCCAGCTCTGCGCGGCGCCGATCGCGCAGACGCTGCCGTCACCGCGCGGCCTGTCGGACATCGAAGCCGCGAGCCTGCCCGAGACCTTCTTCACCGTCTGGCAGAACGTGTTCCACATTGCCGGCCTGCAAAGCGGCGAGTGCTTGTTGGTGCAGGGCGGTTCGAGCGGCATCGGCGTCACGGCGATCCAGCTGGCCAAGGCCATGGGTGCCAAGGTCATCGTCACCGCAGGCAGCGACGACAAGTGCGCGGCCTGCATCGCGCTGGGCGCCGACCACGCCATCAACTACCGCACGCACGACTTCGTCGCCGAGGTGCAACGCATCACCGACAAGCGCGGCGTGGACGTCGTGCTCGACATGGTGGCCGGCGATTACCTCGCGCGCGAGGTCGAGTGCCTGGCCAATGACGGCCGCATCGCGATCATCGCGGTGCAGGGCGGCACCAAGGGCGCGCTCGATATCGGCGCCGTGTTGAGAAAGCGCCTGTCCATCGTCGGCTCCACGTTGCGGCCGCGCAGCGTGGCCTACAAGGGCGTGCTGGCGCGGGCCCTGCGCGAGCGCGTCTGGCCGCTGATCGAGGCCGGCCGCATCAAGCCGGTGATCCACCGCGTGTTCCCGGCGGCCCAGGCGGCAGCGGCCCACGCGCTGATGGAATCGGGCACGCATGTGGGCAAGATCGTCCTCAACTGGCAATGAAGATGCGCAAGAAACTCATCGTCGGCAACTGGAAGATGCACGGCAGCCATGCCGTCAACGCCGAACTGCTGGGCGCCATCGTCGCTGCGCGGCCGTTCATGGCCGACGTCGCGGTGTGCGTGCCGTTTCCGTATCTCTCGGAAACCGCGGTGGCGCTGGCGGCGCACGACATCCGCTGGGGTGCGCAGGACTGCTCGGCGCACGAGCAGGGCGCATACACCGGTGAGGTGTCGGCGGCCATGCTGGCCGACTTCGGCTGCCGTTACGTCATCGTCGGCCACTCCGAGCGCCGGGCCTACCACGCCGAGACCGACCAACTGGTGGCCGACAAGGCCAAGGCCGCGTTGGCGCGTGGCGTCACGCCGATCGTCTGCGTCGGCGAAACGCTGGCCCAGCGCGAAGCCGGCGAAACCGAGGCCGTCGTCAAGCGCCAGCTGTCGGCGGCGATCCACACGCTGGCGCATTGCGCCGGCGAGATGGTCGTGGCCTACGAGCCGGTCTGGGCCATCGGCACGGGCCGCACCGCCACGCCGGAGCAGGCGCAGGCGGTGCATGCGTTGCTGCGCGCGCAATTGCGCGCCGCCACGCCCCGCGCCGACGACATGAAGATCATCTACGGCGGCAGCGTCAAGGCCGACAACGCCGCTGTCCTGTTCGCGCAGCCCGATATCGACGGCGGCCTGATCGGCGGCGCGTCCTTGAAGGCGGCCGATTTCGTCGCCATCTGCCGCGCTGCCCACTGACACCCCTTCCTTCGACAACAAAAGCATCATGCAAATCTGGATGAACCTCGTGCTGGCGCTCCAGCTCATCACCGCGGCGGTGATGATCGGCCTCGTGCTCGTGCAACATGGCAAGGGTGCCGACATGGGCGCCTCGTTCGGCAGTGGCGCCTCGGGCAGCCTGTTCGGTGCCACCGGCAGTGCCAACTTCCTGTCGCGTTCGACGGCGGTGTGCGCCGCGGTGTTCTTCGTCAGCACGCTGGCGCTGGCCTACTTCGGCAACCTCGGCGGCTCTGCGCGCAGCAGCAGCGGCGGCAGCGTGTTCGATCGTCCCGCGGCGGCCAGTGCGCCCGCGGCTGCGTCGGCGCCGGCGGTCGGTCAGATCCCGACCGCGCCGGTCGCGGCATCGGCTGCGGCCAGCGCACCGACGCTCGCCGCGTCGGGCGCCGGAGGCCCGAAACCCTGAGTATTTGCCCGTAGAATTCCCGGCTTCCCGGGGGTCAACACCGCACGCGGTGTGGGCTTCAGGCTCATGCCGCCGACGTGGTGAAATTGGTAGACACGCTATCTTGAGGGGGTAGTGGCGAAAGCTGTGCGAGTTCGAGTCTCGCCGTCGGCACCAGCAACGAACAGTTTGTCCCAAAGCAAGGCGCACCTGTTGGCGCCATGCACACTGCGCCCCCATCGACCCCCAGGCTGCTGCAAGAAAATCGACGCCGAACATGGATCTGCAACCGTACCTGCCCGTCATCCTGTTCATCCTGGTTGGTGTGGCAGTCGGTGTGGCGCCTCAATTGCTCGGCTTCCTGTTCGGGCCGAACCGGCCCGACGCCGAAAAGAACAGCCCCTACGAGTGCGGCTTCGAAGCCTTCGAAGACGCGCGCATGAAGTTCGACGTGCGCTACTACCTGGTGGCCATTCTCTTCATCCTGTTCGACCTCGAGATCGCCTTCCTCTTTCCGTGGGCGGTCGCGCTCAGGGAGATCGGCGCGGCCGGCTTCTGGGCCATGATGGTTTTCCTCGGCATCCTCGTCGTCGGCTTCGTCTACGAGTGGAAAAAGGGCGCCCTGGACTGGGAGTGACCGAGCAATGGGCATCGAAGGCGTATTCAAGGAAGGCTACTTCACCACGTCGATGGACGCCGTGGTGAACTGGTCGAAGACCGGCTCGCTGTGGCCGATGACCTTCGGCCTGGCCTGCTGCGCGGTGGAGATGATGCACGCCGGTGCGGCACGCTACGACATCGACCGCTTCGGCATGCTGTTTCGTCCCAGCCCGCGACAGAGCGACCTGATGATCGTGGCCGGCACGCTGTGCAACAAGATGGCGCCGGCGCTGCGCAAGGTCTACGACCAGATGGCCGAGCCGCGCTGGGTGCTCTCGATGGGCTCGTGCGCCAACGGCGGCGGCTACTACCACTACAGCTACTCGGTCGTTCGCGGCTGCGACCGCATCGTGCCCGTCGACGTCTATGTGCCCGGCTGTCCGCCGACCGCCGAGGCGCTGCTGTACGGGATCCTGCAGCTGCAGGCCAAGATCCGGCGCGAAAACACCATCGCCAGATGAGCCGCGACGCCCAACTCGACGCCCTGCAGGCGGCGCTGACGGCAGCGCTGGGCCCGAAGATCGCGGCCCTGGTGCGCGACCGCGGCGAAATCACGATCACGGTGCGGGCCGGCGATTACCTGGCCGCCGCACAAACCCTGCGCGACGACCCGACGCTGGCGTTCGAGCAGCTGATGGATCTGGCCGGCCTCGATCTGAGCCGCTGGAAGGATCAGCCGCACGAGGGTCCGCGCTTTGTCGTCGTCTCGCACCTGTTGTCGGTCAGCAAGAACTGGCGCCTGCGCCTGAAGGTGGTGTGCCCCGACGACGAATTGCCGCTGGTGGCCTCGCTGACCGAGGTCTGGAGCGCCGCCAACTGGTACGAGCGCGAGGCATTCGATCTGTACGGGATCATCTTCGAAGGCCATCTCGACCTGCGCCGCATCCTCACCGACTACGGCTTCATCGGCCACCCGATGCGCAAGGACTTCCCGGTCTCGGGCCACGTCGAGATGCGCTACGACGCCGAACAGCGGCGCGTGGTCTACCAGCCGGTCTCGATCGAGCCGCGCGAGGTGACGCCGCGCATCGTGCGCGAAGACAACTACGGCGGAATGACATGACCCACCCCCGAAGCGGCTTCGCCGCTCCCCCTCGAGGGGGCAACGCCGGCGGACCGGCAAAGCCGGATTCGCGGCGCCTGCTTGGAGACCAGCAGACTTGCGTTGGCCAAGATGGCTGAAATCAAGAACTACACGCTGAACTTCGGCCCGCAGCACCCGGCGGCGCACGGCGTGCTGCGCCTGGTGCTCGAACTCGACGGCGAGGTGATCCAGCGTGCCGACCCGCACATCGGCCTGCTGCACCGCGCCACCGAGAAGCTGGCCGAGAGCAAGACCTTCATTCAGTCGCTGCCCTACATGGACCGCCTCGACTACGTGTCGATGATGTCCAACGAGCATGCCTACTGCCTGGCCATCGAGCGCCTGTTGGGCATCGAGGTGCCCGAGCGCGCGATGTACATCCGCGTCATGTTCGCCGAGATCACGCGCCTGCTGAACCACCTGCTGTGGCTCGGTGCGCATGGCATCGACTGCGGCGCGATGAACATCCTGATCTACTGCTTCCGCGAGCGCGAGGACCTGTTCGACATGTACGAAGCGGTGAGCGGCGCGCGCATGCACGCGGCCTACTTCCGCCCCGGTGGTGTCTATCGCGATCTGCCCGACACGATGCCGCAGTACCAGGTCAGCCGGATCAAGAACCAGAAGGCGATCGATGCGCTGAACGCCAATCGCCAGGGTTCGTTGCTCGACTTCATCGACGACTTCTGCGCCCGCTTTCCGGCCAACGTCGACGACTACGAGACCCTGCTCACCGACAACCGGATCTGGAAGCAGCGCACCGTCGGCATCGGCGTCGTCAGCCCCGAGCGGGCGCTGAACCTGGGCTTTTCCGGCCCGATGCTGCGCGGCTCGGGCGTGGAGTGGGACCTGCGCAAGAAGCAACCCTACGACGTCTACGAGCGCATGGATTTCGACATCCCGGTCGGCGTCAACGGCGACACCTACGACCGCTACCTGGTGCGCATGGAAGAGTTGCGCCAGAGCAACCGCATCATCCAGCAGTGTTCGCAGTGGCTGCGTGCCCACCCGGGCCCGGTGATCACCGACAACCACAAGGTTGCGGCCCCGTCGCGGGTGTCGATGAAGACCAACATGGAAGAGCTGATCCACCACTTCAAGCTCTTCACCGAAGGCATGCACGTGCCCGAAGGCGAGGCCTATGCCGCGGTCGAGCACCCGAAGGGCGAGTTCGGCATCTACCTGGTCAGCGACGGTGCCAACAAGCCCTACCGCCTGAAGATCCGTGCACCGGGTTTCCCGCACCTGGCCTCGCTCGACGAGGTGGCGCGGGGCCACATGATCGCCGACGCGGTGGCGATCATCGGCACCATGGACATCGTGTTCGGTGAAATTGACAGATGAGCGATCGATGAGTTTCTCCGACACCACCCTCGCGCGCTTCGAGCGCGAAGTCGCCAAGTACCCCGCCGAGCAGAAGGCCTCGGCGGTGATGGCCTGCCTGGCCATCGTGCAGCACGAGCAGGGCTTCGTGTCGCGCGAGAGCGAAGAGGGCGTGGCGGCCTACCTCGGCATGCCGGCGATCGCGGTGCACGAGGTCACGACCTTCTACAACATGTACAACCAGCAGGCGGTCGGGCAGTTCAAGCTCAATGTCTGCACCAACCTGCCTTGTGCGCTGCGCGACGGCGACAAGGCCCTCGGGCACCTGTGCAAGAAGTTCGGCATCGAGCCCTACGGCACCTCGGCCGACGGCCTGTTCACCGTGCAGCCCAGCGAATGCCTGGGCGCCTGCGCCGATGCGCCGGTGATGCTGGTCAATGACCGGCAGATGGTCAGCTTCATGAGCAACGAGCGCCTCGACGACCTGGTCGATACGCTGAAGGCGCAAGCCAAATGACGCTCGACCTGTCACGCTTCCAGGCCCGGGGCCACGAGACCTGCTTCCACGGCCGCCACATCGAGCCGCAGATCTACGCTGGCCTGGACGGCAAGAACTGGCGCCTGCAGGATTACCTGGCGCGTGGCGGCTACAAGGCGCTGAAGAAGATCCTCGGCCAGGACGGCGGCGCGGGCATGACGCCCGAGCAGGTCATCGCCGAGGTCAAGGCCAGCGCCTTGCGCGGCCGCGGCGGCGCGGGCTTCCCGACCGGCCTGAAGTGGAGCTTCATGCCGCGCCAGTTCACGGGCGCCAAGTACCTGGTCTGCAATTCCGACGAAGGCGAGCCCGGCACCTGCAAGGACCGCGACATCCTGGCCTACAACCCGCACATCGTCATCGAGGGCATGGCCATCGCCGCCTACGCGATGGGCACCAAGGTCGGCTACAACTACGTGCACGGCGAGATCTTCGAGATCTACGACCGCTTCGAGGAGGCGCTCGATGAAGCGCGCGCCGCCGGCTTTCTCGGCGACAAGATCCTCGGCAGCGACTTCCATTTCCAGCTGCACGCCTTCCACGGCTTCGGCGCCTACATCTGCGGCGAGGAGACGGCGCTGCTGGAGTCGCTCGAGGGCAAGAAGGGCCAACCGCGCTTCAAGCCGCCGTTCCCGGCCAGCTACGGCCTGTACGGCAAGCCGACGACGATCAACAACACCGAGACCTTCGCCGCGGTGCCGTGGATCATCAACCACGGCGCCGTGCCCTACCTCGAGATCGGCAAGCCCAACAACGGCGGCACGAAGATCTTCTCCGTCGTCGGCGACGTCGAACGGCCCGGCAACTACGAGGTGCCGCTCGGCACGCCGTTCGCCAAGCTGCTCGAGCTCGCCGGTGGGGTTTCCGGCGGCCGCCGCTTGAAGGCCGTGATCCCGGGCGGTTCGTCGGCGCCGGTGCTGCCGGCCGCGACGATGATGGACATCACGATGGACTACGACGCCATCGCCAAGGCCGGCTCGATGCTCGGCTCGGGTGCGGTGATCGTGATGGACGAGCGCCGTTGCATGGTCAAAGCCTGCTGCGCCTGTCCTACTTCTACCAGCACGAAAGCTGCGGCCAGTGCACGCCGTGCCGCGAGGGCACCGGCTGGTTGTGGCGCGTGGTCGATCGCATCGAGCACGGCAAGGGCCGCAGCGAAGACATCGACCTGCTCAATTCGGTGTCGGAGAACATCATGGGCCGCACCATCTGCGCGCTCGGTGACGCCGCCGCGCTGCCGGTGCGCGGGATGATCAAGCACTTCCGCGACGAATTCGTGCACCACATCGAACACAAGACGTGTCTGGTGCCCATGAGTGGGAAGAGCGCATGATCGAAATCGAACTCGACGGCAAGAAGGTCAGCGTGGCCGACGGCGGCACGATCATGCACGCGGCCGACGCGGCGGGCACCTACATCCCGCACTTCTGCTATCACAAGAAGCTCACGATCGCGGCCAACTGCCGCATGTGCCTGGTCGAGATCGAGAAGGCGCCCAAGCCGATGCCGGCCTGCGCCACGCCGGCCACCAACGGCATGGTCGTGCGCACCAAGAGCGACAAGGCGCTCAAGGCGCAGCAGTCGGTGATGGAGTTCCTGCTCATCAACCACCCGCTCGACTGCCCGATCTGCGACCAGGGCGGCGAATGCCAGTTGCAGGACCTGGCGGTCGGCTACGGCGGCTCGGCCTCGCGCTATGCCGAAGAGAAGCGCGTCGTCCTGCACAAGGACGTCGGCCCGCTTGATCTCGATGGAGGAGATGAGCCGCTGCATCCACTGCACCCGCTGCGTGCGCTTCGGCCAGGAAGTGGCCGGCGTGATGGAGCTGGGCATGATCCACCGCGGCGAGCACAGCGAGATCACGACCATGCTCGGCGACACGGTGGACAGCGAGCTGTCGGGCAACATGATCGACATCTGCCCCGTCGGGGCGCTGACCAGCAAGCCCTTCCGCTACAGCGCCCGCACCTGGGAGCTGTCGCGCCGCAAGAGCGTCAGCCCGCACGACTCCACCGGCGCCAACCTGATCGTGCAGGTCAAGGCCAACCAGGTCATGCGCGTGGTGCCGCTGGAGAACGAAGACGTCAACGAATGCTGGATCGCCGACCGCGACCGCTTCTCGTACGAGGCGCTCAACGGCGAGCAGCGGCTGACGCAGCCGATGATCAAGCAGAACGGGCAGTGGCAGGCGGTCGACTGGAATGCCGCGTTGGGCTACGTTGCCGATGGCCTCAAGCGCATCAAGGGCGAATTCGGCGCGGCGGCGATCGGCGCGCTGGGCTCGGCCAACGCCACGGTCGAGGAACTGCACCTGCTGGCCAAGCTGACGCGCGGCCTGGGCAGCGAGAACATCGACCACCGCACGCGCCACGCCGATTTCACCAACCGCGCCGCCGCCGGCAGCGCGCGCTGGCTCGGCACCAGCATCGCGTCGCTGTCGACCGTGCAGCGCGCCTTCGTCATCGGCTCGTTCCTGCGCAAGGACCATCCCTTGTTCGCGCAGCGCCTGCGCCAAGCCGTGCGCCAGGGTGCGCAGCTGCACAGCCTGCACGCGGTGCACGACGACTGGGCGATGCCGGTGGCGACGCAGTTCACCGCGGCGCCGAGTGGCTGGGTCGATGCGCTGGCCCAGGTGGCCGCGGCACTGGCGCGGGCCACGGGTGCCGCCGCGCCGGTGCCGGCCGACCCGGGCGCCGCGGCACAGAAGATCGCGGCTTCGCTGCTGAGCGGCGAGCGCAAGGCCGTGCTGCTCGGCAATGCGGCCGCGCAGCACCCGCAGGCCGCGCAATTGCTCGCGCTGGCGCAGTGGATCGCCGGCCGCACCGGCGCCACGGTCGGCTACCTGAGCGAAGCCGCCAACAGCGTCGGCGCGCAGCTGGTCGGCGCCCTGCCCGGCGAGGGCGGCCTGAACGCCGGCCAGATGCAGACGCAGCCGATGAAGGCCTTGTTGCTGCTCGGCGTCGAGCCGGCCTTCGATGCCGCCAACGCCGCCGCGGCGCGGGCCGCCTTGGCGGGCGCGGGTCTCGTGGTGTCGATGAGCCCGTTCAAGGACGCCAACGCCGAATTCGCCGATGTCTTGCTGCCGGTGGCGCCGTTCAGCGAGACCGCCGGCGCCTTCGTCAACGCCGAAGGCCGGCTGCAGAGTTTTCACGGCGTCGTTCGCCCGCTCGGCGAAGCACGCCCGGCCTGGAAGGTGCTGCGCGTGCTCGGCAATCTGCTCGGCCTGGCCGGCTTCGAGCAGGACACGGCCGAAGAGGTGCGCGCCGAGGCGCTGGGCGACGCGAGCACGATCGCCGCACGGCTCGACAACCGCGCTGGCGCTGCCCTGGCCACGACGCCGGCGTCGACGGCGCTCGAACGCATTGCCGATGTGCCGATCTACCAGGCCGACGCATTGGTGCGGCGTGCGCCCTCGCTGCAGGCCACCGCCGACGCGCGCGCACCACGCGTCGGCTTGCCGAGCGCGCTGTGGCGCCAGCTCGGGCTGAAGGCCGGCGACAAGGTGCGCGTCAGCCAGGGTGCCGCCACGGCCACGCTGCCGGCGCGCGAAGACGCCACGCTGGCCGCCAATGCCGTGCGCATCGCCGCCGGCCACGCCAGCACCGCCACGCTGGGCGCGATGTTCGGCGCCATCGCGGTCGAAAGGGCGAAGCCATGATCGACTGGCTGCTTGCCTTTCCACAGAGCTACCCGAACAGCTGGCTCGTGCTGTGGAGCCTGATCAAGATCGTCGCCGTGCTGCTGCCGCTGCTCGGCTGCGTGGCCTACCTCACGCTGTGGGAACGCAAGGCCATCGGCTGGACGCAGATCCGGCCGGGGCCCAACCGCGTCGGGCCGTGGGGCCTGCTGACGCCGATCGCCGATGCGGTCAAGCTGATCTTCAAGGAGATCATCCGCCCGACCGCGGCCAACAAGGCGCTGTTCTTCCTCGGCCCCGTGATGACCATCATGCCGGCGCTGGCGGCCTGGGCGGTGGTGCCGTTCGGCCCCGAAGTGGCGCTGGCCGACGTCAACGCCGGCCTGCTGTTCCTGATGGCCATCACCTCGATGGAGGTCTACGGCGTGATCATCGCCGGCTGGGCCTCGAACTCGAAGTACGCCTTCCTCGGTGCGTTGCGCGCCTCGGCGCAGATGGTGTCGTACGAGATCGCGATGGGCTTCGCGCTGGTCGTGGTGCTGATGGCCGCCGGCAGCATGAACATGACCGAGATCGTGATGAGCCAGTCGCGCGGCCACGCGGCGTCGATGGGCTTGACGTTCCTGTCCTGGAACTGGCTGCCGCTGCTGCCGATCTTCGTCGTCTACTTCATCGCCGGCCTGGCCGAGACCAACCGCCACCCGTTCGACGTCGTCGAGGGCGAATCGGAGATCGTCGCCGGCCACATGATCGAGTACTCGGGCATGAGCTTTGCCATGTTCTTCCTGGCCGAGTACGCCAACATGATCCTGGTCAGCATGCTGTGCGTGCTGCTGTTCCTCGGCGGCTGGCTGGCGCCGATCGATTCGGCGCTCTTCAACTGGATTCCGGGCTGGATCTGGCTCGGCCTCAAGGTCTTCGTCGTCGTCACGATGTTCCTCTGGGTGCGCGCCACCTTCCCGCGCTTTCGCTACGACCAGATCATGCGCCTGGGCTGGAAGATCTTCATCCCGGTCACCCTGATCTGGCTGGTGGTCGTCGGGCTGTGGATCCAGTCGCCCTGGAACATCTGGAAGTAGGGAGCGGCTGAAATGTCTGCCTTCACCGCCGTCAAGGATTTCACCAGCAGCTTCCTGCTGCTGGAGTTGTTCAAGGGCATGGCCGTCACCGGCCGGCACTTCTTCGCGCGCAAGATCACGATCCAGTTCCCCGAAGAGAAGACGCCGCTGTCGCCGCGCTTTCGCGGCCTGCATGCGCTGCGCCGCTACGAAAACGGCGAAGAGCGTTGCATTGCCTGCAAGCTGTGCGAGGCCGTCTGCCCGGCGCTGGCGATCACGATCGAATCCGAGGTTCGCGACGACGGCTCGCGCCGCACGACACGCTACGACATCGACCTCACCAAGTGCATCTTCTGCGGTTTCTGCGAGGAGAGCTGCCCGGTCGATTCGATCGTCGAGACTCACATCCTCGAGTACCACGGCGAGAAGCGCGGCGACCTGTACTTCACCAAGCCCATGCTGCTGGCGGTCGGTGACCGATACGAAAAAGAGATCGCCGCCGCCAAGGCGGCCGATGCGCCGTACCGCTGAACCGCATGAACACCACGACCGCCCTGTTCTACGTCTTCGCCGCCGTGCTGCTCGGCGCCGCGTTCGGCGTCATCACCGCACGCAGCACGGTGCATGCCGCGCTCTACCTGGTGCTGGCCTTCTTCAGCGCGGCCTGCGTCTGGATGCTGCTCAAGGCCGAGTTCCTGGCCATCGCGCTGGTGCTGGTGTATGTCGGCGCGGTGATGGTGCTGTTCCTGTTCGTCGTGATGATGCTCGACATCAACACCGACAGCATGCGGCTCAACTTCTGGCGCCACTTTCCGCTCGCCGGCCTGGTCGGCGCGCTGATCGCGCTGGAGATGACGCTGGTGCTGCGCGGCGGCTTCGATCTCTCGCTGGCCAAGCCGTTCAGCGCCGCCGAACTGCAGCTCGGCAACACCAAGCAGCTCGGTGTCGAGATCTACACCAACTACCTGTATCCGCTGCAGCTGGCTGCGGTGTTGCTGCTGGTGGCGATCATCGCCGCCATCGCGCTGACGCTGCGCGAACGCAAGGATTCGCGCCACGTCGACGCTTCGCAGCAGGTGCGGGCGAAGAAGGCCGACCGCGTGCGGCTGGTCAAGATGGCGGCCGTGGCCGACGACCGGCAGGAGAAGCGCTGATGTCCGGCACGCTGACCCTGTCGCACTTCCTCGCGCTCGGCGCGATCCTGTTCGCGCTGGCGGTGATCGGCATCTTCCTCAATCGGCGCAACCTGATCGTGCTGCTGATGGCCATCGAGCTGATGCTGCTGGCCGTCAACCTCAACTTCATCGCCTTCTCGCACTACCTGGGCGACATGGACGGCCAGGTCTTCGTCTTCTTCATCCTCACCGTGGCGGCGGCCGAATCGGCCATCGGCCTGGCGATCCTCGTCGTGCTGTTCCGCAATCGCGAGTCGATCAACGTGCAGGAACTCGACCGCTTGAAGGGCTAGACATTGAACCCCCACGCTCACATTCGTTCGCTGCCCCCGGGCTCTGCCAAGGGCCCCTTCGTGGCCCATGGGGCGCAGGCCACCCTTTGGGCGGCCATGCGGGTGGCCTGATCGCACATGACGACCCTGTCCCAATCCCTCCTGCTCGTGGTGCCGCTGGCGCCGCTGCTCGGCTGCCTGGTCGCCGGTTTCTTCGGCCAGGCCATCGGCCGCCGTGGCGCGCACACGGTCACCATCCTCGGCGTGCTGGTCTCGTTCATCGTCTCGGCGCTGGTGCTCAAGCGCGTCGCGCTCGACGGCGCCAGGTTCGACGCCACCGTCTACGAGTGGATGGTGCTGGGCGGCCTGAAGATGGAGATCGGCTTCCTGGTCGACGGCCTGACGGCGATGATGATGGCGGTGGTGACCTTCGTCTCGCTGATGGTTCACATCTACACCATCGGCTACATGGAGGAGGACGACGGCTACCAGCGCTTCTTCGCCTACATCTCGCTGTTCACCTTCAGCATGCTGATGCTGGTGATGAGCAACAACTTCCTGCAGTTGTTCTTCGGCTGGGAGGCGGTGGGCCTGGTGTCGTACCTGCTGATCGGGTTCTGGTTCAAGCGGCCGAGCGCGATCTTCGCCAACATGAAGGCCTTCATCGTCAACCGCGTCGGCGATTTCGGCTTCATCCTGGGCATCGGCCTGATCGTCACCTACGCCGGCACGCTGAACTACGCCGAGGCCTTCGCCAAGGGCGGCGAGCTGTCGCGCATCGTGTTCCCGGGCAGCGACTGGATGCTGATCAGCGTGGCCTGCATCTGCCTGTTCATCGGTGCGATGGGCAAGAGCGCCCAGTTCCCGCTGCATGTCTGGCTGCCCGATTCGATGGAAGGCCCGACGCCGATCTCGGCGCTGATCCACGCCGCGACCATGGTCACGGCCGGCATCTTCATGGTCGCGCGCATGAGCCCGCTGTTCGAGCTGTCGGACGCGGCGTTGTCGTTCGTGCTCGTCATCGGCTCGATCACGGCGCTGTTCATGGGCTTTCTGGGCATCATCCAGAACGACATCAAGCGCGTGGTCGCCTATTCGACGCTGAGCCAGCTCGGCTACATGACGGTGGCCCTGGGCGTGTCGGCGTATTCGGTCGGCGTCTTTCACCTGATGACGCACGCCTTCTTCAAGGCCCTGCTGTTCCTGGCCGCCGGCTCGGTGATCATCGGCATGCACCACGACCAGGACATCCGCAACATGGGTGGCCTGCGCAAGTACATGCCGATCACCTGGATCACCTCGCTGGTCGGCTCGCTGGCGCTGATCGGCACGCCGCTGTTCGCCGGCTTCTACAGCAAGGACAGCATCATCGAGGCGGCGCACGCCAGCCACCTGCCGGGCGCGGGCTTTGCGGCCTTCGCCGTCACCGCCGGCGTGTTCGTCACCGCGTTCTACTCGTTCCGGATGTACTTCCTGGTCTTCCACGGCGCGGAGCGCTTCCGCCACAAGCCGTTCCCGGGCGAACACGACCACCACGACGACGACGCGCAGCATCACGACGCGACGCCGCACGAGTCGCCCTGGGTCGTGACCGCGCCGCTGGTGCTGCTGGCGCTGCCGTCGGTGTTCATCGGCTACCTGACGATCGGGCCGATGCTGTTCAGCGACTTCTTCAAGGATTCGATCATCGTCGACGCGGCGCGCCATCCGGCCATGCGCGAGCTGGCCGAAGGCTTTCACGGCGCCGCCGCGATGGCGCTGCACAGTCTGACCTCGCTGCCGTTCTGGCTGGCCCTGGCCGGCGTCGTCACCGCCTGGTGGTTCTACCTCGTGCAGCCGGCGGTGCCGGCGGCGATCAAGGCCCGCTTCGCCTGGATCTACACGCTGCTCGACAACAAGTACTACATGGACTGGTTCAACGAGCATGTGCTCGCCGCCGGCGCGCGCCTGGCCGGCATCGGCCTGTGGAAGGGCGGCGACGGTGCCGTGATCGACGGCGTGCTGGTCAACGGCTCGGCACGCGTGGTCGGCGCCGTCGCGCAACTCACCCGGCTGCTGCAGACCGGCTACCTGTATTTCTACGCGCTGGTCATGTTGCTGGGCCTGTTCGGCCTGATGACGTGGCAGTTGTGGCCGCAGGTGCGCCATCTGTTCGGTCAATAAGAAGAGCATTCGAAAGAGACGACGATGGGCTTGTTGAGCGTTGCGATCTGGCTGCCGATAGGGGTCGGCTGCGTCCTGCTCGCGCTCGGCCGCGACGAACACGCCGGCACCGTGCGCTGGATCGCGCTGGCCGGCGCGGTGGCCGCACTGTTGGTCACGGTGCCGCTGATCACGCAGTTCGACGTCACCAGCGCCGCGATGCAGTTCCAGGAGAAGCTGCCCTGGATCGACCGCTTCAAGGTCTTCTACCACCTCGGCGTCGACGGCATCGCGGTCTGGTTCGTGCCGCTCACCGCCTTCATCACCGTGGTCGTCGTGATCTCGGCCTGGCAGGTGATCACCGAGCGCGTGCACCAGTACATGGGCGCGTTCCTGATCCTGTCGGGGCTGATGGTCGGCGTCTTCTGCGCCCTCGACGGCCTGCTGTTCTACGTCTTCTTCGAGGCCACGCTGATCCCGATGTACATCATCATCGGCGTCTGGGGCGGGCCCAGGCGCGTCTACGCGGCGTTCAAGTTCTTCCTCTACACGCTGCTCGGCTCGCTGCTGATGCTGATCGCGCTGCTGTACCTGTACTTCAAGTCGGGTGGCAGCTTCGCCATCCTCGAGTGGCACAAGCTGCCCCTGCCGCTGTCGGCGCAGAGCCTGCTGTTCTTCGCCTTCTTCGCCGCCTTCTCGGTCAAGGTGCCGATGTGGCCGGTGCACACCTGGCTGCCCGACGCCCACGTCGAGGCACCCACCGGCGGCTCGGTGGTGCTGGCGGCCATCATGTTGAAGCTCGGCGCCTACGGCTTCCTGCGCTTTTCGCTGCCGATCGCGCCCGACGCCAGCCGCGAGTGGGCCTGGTTCATCATCGCGCTGTCGCTGATTGCGGTGGTCTACATCGGCCTGGTGGCGCTGGTGCAGCAGGACATGAAGAAGCTCGTCGCCTACTCGTCGATCGCGCACATGGGCTTCGTCACGCTGGGCTTCTTCATCTTCAGCGAACTCGGGGTCTCGGGCGGCATTGCGCAGATGATCAGCCACGGCTTCATCTCGGGGGCCATGTTCCTGTGCATCGGCGTGCTCTACGACCGCATGCACTCGCGCGAAATCGCCGACTACGGCGGCGTGGTCAACACCATGCCCAGAGTTCACCGCCCTGGCCTTGTTCTTCGCCATGGCCAATTGCGGCCTGCCCGGCACCAGCGGCTTCGTCGGCGAGTGGATGGTGATCCTGGGCACCGTCAAGACCAGCTTCTGGCTCGCCGGGCTGGCCGCGACGACGCTGGTCTTCGGCGCCGCCTACACCCTGTGGATGGTCAAGCGGGTCTATTTCGGCGAGGTCGCCAACGACCATGTCAAGGCGCTGGCCGACATCAACGGTCGCGAAATGCTGATGCTCTCGCTGCTGGCCGTGGCCGTGCTGTGGATGGGCGTCTATCCCAAACCCTTCACCGACGTGATGCATGTGTCGGTAACCCAGCTCCTGCAGCATGTGGCCCACAGCAAGCTCAACTGACCGGCGATGCAAATCATGAACTGGCAGGTGATTTATCCCGAGATCGTGTTGCTGGCGATGGCCTGCGTCATCGCCATCGTCGACCTGTTCGTCAGCACGCGGCGCATCACCTTCTGGCTGACCCAGGCCACGCTGGCCACCGTCGGTCTGCTGCACCTGGCGGCGCTCAACGCCGGCCAGTCGCTGTACGGCATGCAGGGCATGGTCGTGGCCGACCCGCTCGGTCACCTGCTGGCCTTCTTCGCCGCATTGGCGGTGATGGTCACGCTGGCCTACGCCCAGCCCTACATCGCGCCGCGCGAACTGCAAAAGGGCGAGCTCTACACGCTGTCGCTGTTCGTGCTGCTGGGCGTGGCGGTGATGGTCTCGGCCAACAACTTCCTGGTCGTCTATCTCGGCCTCGAGGTCATGAGCCTGTCGCTGTATGCGCTGACCGCGTTGCGCCGCGACCACGCCTTGGCCACCGAGGCGGCGATGAAGTACTTCGTGCTCGGCGCCTTGGCCTCGGGCTTCCTGCTCTACGGCCTGTCGATGATGTACGGCGCCACCGGCAGCCTGGAAATCCCCAAGGTGTTCGACGAGATCGGCACCGGCCAGGCCAACAGGCAGGTGCTGGTCTTCGGCCTGGTCTTCATCGTCGCCGGGCTGGGCTTCAAGTTCGGCGCCGCGCCGTTCCACATGTGGGTGCCCGACGTCTATCACGGCGCACCGACGGCGGTCACGCTGCTGATCGCCGGCGCGCCCAAGCTGGCGGCCTTCGGCATCGCGATCCGCCTGCTGGTCGAGGGCATGCTCGGCCTGGCCGCCGATTGGCAGCAGATGCTGGTGGTGCTGTCGCTGGCGTCGCTGTTCATCGGCAACCTGGCGGCGATCGCGCAGACCAACTTGAAGCGATTGCTGGCCTATTCCGCGATCGCGCAGGTCGGCTTCGTCGTGCTCGGCATGACGGCGGGCGTGATCAGCGGCAGCACCAGTGCCGGCGGCATTGCCTACAGCTCGGCCCTGTTCTACATGGTGACCTATGTCCTGACCACGCTGGGCTCGTTCGGCGTGATCATGCTGCTGGCGCGGCAGGGCTTCGAGAGCGAGGAGATCAGCGACCTGGCCGGCCTCAACCAGCGCAGCCCGTGGATGGCCGCGGTGATGGCGCTGTTCATGTTCTCGCTGGCCGGCATCCCGCCGGCGATCGGCTTCTACGCCAAGCTCTCGATCCTGCAGGCCGTGGTGGCGACCAACCTGCCTGGCTACCTGTGGCTGGCCGTGATCGCCGTGCTGCTGTCGCTGATCGGCGCGTTCTACTACCTGCGGGTGGTCAAGGTGATGTACTTCGACGAGCCTGCCGCCGATGCCCGGCGCATCTACGGCGAACGCGGCGTGCAGGCGCTGCTGGCCGTCAACGGCGCCGCCGTCGTGCTGTTGGGCCTGTTGCCCGGTGGCCTGATGGAAATGTGCAAGAGCGCCATCGTCCGCGCGCTGGCGACTTGAGCGACACCGGCGATTCACACCTGACGGAGACGCTGGTCAGCGCCGAGCAGGTCTGGCAGGGGCGGTTCCTCGACGTGCGCTGCGACACCGTGGCCCTGCCCGACGGTGCGCAGGCCACGCGCGAGTACATCGTTCACCCTGGTGCGGTGATGGTGCTGCCGCTGCTGCCCGATGGGCGCCTGGTGATGGAACGCCAGTTCCGCTATCCCATCGGACGCACGATGCTGGAATTTCCGGCCGGCAAGATCGACGCCGGCGAGGCGCCACTGGCCTGTGCCGTGCGCGAACTGGCCGAGGAAACCGGCTACCGCGCCCGCCATTGGGCCCGCGCCGGCATCGTCCACAACGCGATCGCCTATTCGACCGAAGGCATCGAGATCTGGTTCGCGCGCGAACTCACCCTGGGCCGCGCGCGGCTGGACGCCGGTGAGTTCCTCGAGGTCGTGACGCATTCCGCGGCCGAGCTCGAGGCGATGTGCGCCAGCGGCGAAGTCACCGACGCCAAGACGCTGATCGGCCTGCTTTGGTTGCAAAAGTGGCAGGCCGGGCAGTGGCCGCTGACCTGGCAGGCAGCGCCGTGACGGAGCGTGGCCTATGATGACCCGGCCATGAAAGTCATCGACCTGCGCTGCAACAACGGCCACGGCTTCGAGGGCTGGTTCGCCAGCGACGACGAATTCCTCGATCAGAACGGCCGCCAGATGATCGCCTGCCCGCTGTGCGCCGACACCGTGATCGTGCGCCTGCCCAGCGCGCCGCGCCTGAATCTGTCGGGCGCGCGCGAGGCCGAGGCGCCACCTGCGCAGGCGCCGCAGCCCAACCCGCAGGCGCTGTGGATGAAGGCCGTGCGCCACCTGCTCGCCAACACCGAAGACGTCGGTGAGCGCTTTGCCGACGAAGCCCGCCGCATCCATTACGGCGAAACCCCGGAGCGCGGCATCCGCGGCCAGGCCAGCGAGCAGGAGCGCGAGGCGCTGCGCGACGAAGGCATCGAGGTCATGCCGCTGCCATTGCCGGCGGCATTGAAAGAACCGCTGCAATAGCGGCGGCGAGCTCGCGAACCGGCCGTGCGCCCCTGGGCCGGTGCCGGCGCTAGAGCACGCGGCCCGGGTTCAGCAGGCCCTGCGGATCGAGCGCGCGCTTGATCGCGCGCATCATCGCCAGTGCCGTCGCGTCCTTGCGCTGCGCCAGTTCGATGCGCTTCAAGACGCCGATGCCGTGTTCGGCCGAAATCGACCCGCCATGGGCGACGACGGCGTCGAAGACAAGGCGGTTGACGGCCTGCTCCTCGTCATGCAGAAAGGCCGCCGCGTCATGGCCTTCGGGTGCCTGCACGTTGTAGTGCAGGTTGCCGTCGCCCAGGTGGCCGAAGTTGACCAAGCGCACGCCCGGCCAGCGCGCTGCGAGCGCGGCACCGGTGCTGTCGCAAAACGCCGCGATGCGCGATATGGGCAAGGAGATATCGTGCTTGATGTTCAAGCCTTCTTCGCTCTGCGCCAGCGGAATCGACTCGCGCAGATGCCACATGCCGCGCGACTGCGACACGCTCTGGGCAATCGCGGCATCGGCGATCGTGCCGGCCTCGATCGCGTCGGCAAGCAGGCCCTCGAACATGGCGCGGGCATGGGTTGCGCTCTCGTTGTCCGACAACTCGACCAGCACTTTCCAGCGTGCTATCGCCAGTGGCTGGCGCAGGCGCGGAAAGTGGCGCGAGACGAGGGCCAACGACAGCCGGTTCATGACCTCGAACCCGGTCAAGGCCGGCCCGAAGCGCTGTTGCGCGGCCTCGAGCAGGGCCACGCACTGGTCCAGCGAAGTGCACGCGACCATCGCGGTCATCGTCGCCGCTGGCGGCGGGTGCAGCGCCAGCGTCGCGGCGGTGATGATCGCCAGCGTGCCTTCGCTGCCGATCAGCAGGTCGCGCAGGTCGTAGCCGGTGTTGTCCTTGCGCAGACCTGCCAGGCCGTGCCAGATGTCGCCGGCCGCCGTCACGGCCTCGAGCCCGAGGCACAACGCGCGCGCATTGCCGTAGCGCAGCACCTGTGTGCCGCCGGCATTGGTGGCCAGGTTGCCGCCGATCGTGCAACTGCCTTCGGCGGCCAGCGACAGCGGGAACAGCAGGCCCGCCTCGCTGGCGGCCTGCTGCACCGATTGCAGCACGCAGCCGGCCTCGGCCGTCAGTGTCAGGTTGGCGCGATCGATCTCGCGGATGCGGTTCAGCCGCGCCAGGTTGAGCAGCACCTGGGTGCCGCTGGCGTCGGGCACGCCCGCGCCGACCAGGCCGGTGTTGCCGCCCTGCGCGACGATGGCCACGCCGGCCGCCGCACAGGCGCGCACGACGGCGGCCACCTCGTCGGTCGATCCCGGCCGCACCACCGCCAGTGCCTTGCCGCGCCAGCGCTTGCGCCAATCGAGCTCGTAGGCCGTGAGGTCGCCGTCGGTCAGCACCTGTGCCGTGCCGACGACGTCGCGCAGCAGCCCGATCAGCATATCGCTCACTGGACTGCCCTGCGCGCTGTGCGCTCCGGGACGAGCGCTTTGGAGCGGCCATGCGCGCTCATCGGGCAACCTGCGCGCTGCGCGCTTCGGTATTCGCCTTGGGAGCGGCCCGGCGTCTCATGCGCTTGCCCCCACCGTGCGCAGCCGCCTGCGCACATGCATCACGCAGGCCGCAAACAGCAGCAGGCAGAGCACGATCTCCGCCGCCGCCAGCGCCACCGAAATACCGCCGCCGCTGGTCGCGCGCACCACGCCCTCGATGAAATAGACCCACACCAGCAGGCTGACCCAGCGGTAGGTGACCAGCCGGAACTTCAGCAGGCCGACCAGCGCGGCGGCCAGCGGCAGCACCTTCAGCGCCAGCGTGCGGTTGCCGGTCGGCGCGAGCCAGAGCTCCCAGGCCAGGCCCAGCGCGATCAGGGCCAGCAGGCTGGCCACGGCCAGCGCGCGAACACGCAATAGCATCGAATCGGCAGCGGCGGAGGGCGGCATGTTTGGCATCATAGGGCGATGACGCTGCACTTCACACCCGCCGACGCGCGCGCGCAGGCCACCGAGCTGTCCAGGACGCTGAAAACCTGGCCCTGGCTCGACACCGCGCGCACCCTGCGCGAGCGTTTTCGCGAGGACCACCTCGGCCTGACCGCCAGCAGCCTGACCTTCACCACCCTGATCGCGCTGGTGCCGCTGGTGACCGTGATGCTGGCCGTGTTCAGCGCCTTCCCGATGTTCGCCAGCTTTCCAAGCGGCGCTGGAGAAGTACTTCCTGCAAAGCCTGGTTCCCGACGGCATCGCCAAGCCGGTGCTGGCGGCGCTGACCCAGTTCGCCGCCAAGGCCACGCGCCTGGGCACGGTGGGCCTGGTCGTATTGGTGTTCACGGCGCTGGCGCTGATGTTGACCATCGACCGCGCGCTCAACGCCATCTGGCGCGTGCGCCGCCCGCGCTCGATCGCGCAGCGTGTGCTGGTGTACTGGGCGGCGCTGACGCTGGGGCCGCTGCTGCTGGGTATCAGCCTGTCGCTGACGAACACCGTGCTCGGGGCGACCCAGCTCGCCGTCGGCGCCTTGCCGGGCAGTGTCGGCGTGCTGCTGGCGACGCTCGAATTCGTGCTCGTGGCCGCCGGCGTGGCCGCCCTGTACCGCTATGTGCCCAACACCGACGTGCGCTGGCGCCACGCCATTGCCGGCGGGTGTTCGTCGCCATCGGCCTCGAGCTGGCCAAGCGCGGCCTGGCCTGGTATGTCGGCCTGATGCCGACCTACTCGATGGTCTACGGCGCCTTCGCCACCCTGCCGATCTTGCTGCTCTGGATCTACCTCGGCTGGGTCATCGTGTTGTGGGGCGCGGTGATCGCCGCCTATGCGCCGAGTCTGTCGATGCGGGTCGCCCGCCTGCCGGCCACGCCGGGGCACCGCTTCACGCTGGCGCTGGCGGTGGTTGCCGAACTGGCGCGTGCCAAGCGGGGACTGCAACACGGCCTGCTGCTGACCGAGCTGGCGGCGGCGCTCGCCACCGATCCGCTGCAGGTCGAGCCTGCCGTCGAGGCGCTGCAGGCGCTCGATTGGGTCGCGCGGCTGGACGAAGAGGGCGGCCAGCGCCTGGTGTTGCTGGTCGACCCGGCCCGCACACCGGCCCGCATCTTGATCGACGCGATGTTGCTCGAGCCGAACGGCGTCGTGCGCACCTTCCGTGACCGGGCGGGCGTCGAACGGCTGATGCTGGGCGAGTTGCTGGCCTGAGCGGCAAGTACGTGCAGGTTGGGCAGGTGCGGTTGGCTCGCGCCACCTTGCCGGGGCGGGCCCGGCAAGGCAGCGCGCTCAGCCCAACCCCGCGCAGTGCATCACGCGATTCTTGCCGCCGCGTTTGGCGGCGTACATCGCGTGGTCGGCCAGTTGCAGCAGGCGCAAGGGCTGCGTGGCGTCGTCGGGTGCCAGTGCGTAGCCGATGCTGGCGGAAACGGGCTGCCCGCCGGCGCAGCGCACGGCGCACTCCTGCATCGCCGTGAGCAGGTGCCGCGCCAGCGCATGTGCGCCGGCGCCGTCACGCACGGCGGCCAACACCAGGAACTCGTCGCCACCGAAGCGGCCGACGGCGTCGTCGGCACGCACCGCGCCTTGCAGCGACCGCGCCGACTCGATCAGCATGACGTCGCCGGCGGCGTGGCCGTGCGCGTCGTTCAGCGCCTTGAAGCCGTCGAGGTCGACGAAGAACAGGGCCACCGGCTGCACCGCGCAGGTGCTGGTCGCCACGTCCAGCCGTTCCATCATCGTGCGCCGGGTCAGCGCGTCGGTCAGCCCATCGCGTTCGACGCTGCGCTGCAGGCGCTGTTGCGCCTCGGTCAGTTCATGCACGTCGATGGTCGCGGTGTAGACGCCGAGCACCGCGCCGTCGTCGTCGAAGTCGGGCACGTAGCTGGTGCGCAGCCAGCGCGGGCCTTGCGGCGCGGCCTCGACCAGGCGCGTGTACTGCGTCGCTGCACCGGCCAGCGCGCGCTCGAAATGCGCTTGCTGCGGGGCCCAGCTGCGCGGCGCCGCAGGCGTCGCGCATGTGGCGGCCGATCAGTTGCGCGTTGGCCGAGGCCGGTGGTCTGCACGAAGGCCCGATTGACGAAACGCAGCATGCATTCGCTGTCGACGTAGGCCAGCGGGTAGGGGATGTGCTCAGTGAAGCGGTCGAGCCGCTTGCGCGCGGCATGCAAGGCTTCGCGCTCGACCACGTCGTCGTGGATGTCGAAGGCGATGGTGTAGACGGCCTCGATCTCGCCCGCGTCATTGCGGTCGGGGAAGACCAAGGCCCGCGTCCAGCGCGCGCTCGCGCCCTGGTGCGTGAGGCGGCGCTCGTAGCTCACGGCGCGCCCTTCGAAGGCGGCGGCGAAGCTGCTGCTGGCGATCGCCCAGGCCTGCGGGCCGTACAGTGCTTCGAGCGTTCGGCCGACCAGTTCGACCTGCCGGGCGCCCGGCCCACTGGGTGTACGGCGCATTGCAGAACAGCAGCCGCGCTTCACGATCCCAGCGGCCGATCGGCAGCGTGATCGAGTCGGCCAGGCGCGACGCCGGACTGGCGCTCAGGCAGCCGGCAGGTGCGTCGTTGAGCTTCATGGCAAGGATCGTCGCAGCGGCCCGGCGGCGAGTCATTCACCCATAAGGGGGAATCACGGCGGCTGTCGTGTCGTCGCACAGCGCCAAACGGCATGGAAATGCACCACGCGAGTGCATCGGGCGCCGACCCGGGCCCGCGCCACGCCGAGGTCAATGGAGCTAAGGATGGAGCACGACCAGCAAGGCCTGCGCCACCGTGCGCCCTGGGTTGTGAATGCTGTGCGGCACGTCGACGGCGTAACGCGCCGTCTCGCCGTGCCGCAGGCGCGCCGACTCTGCGCCGGCGCGCACCTCGAGCGCGCCCGCCTGCACCGACAGGTGCTCGCGCGAAGCGGGTTCGTGCGGCTGCGACGCCAGCGTGCCGCCGGGTTGCACGGTCAGCGCGTACCACTCGAAGTGCCCGGCCAGCTCGATCGGGCCCAGGATGCGCAGCTCGCACTTGCCGTCCGGGCTGGTCAGCGTCGGCGTGGCGTGTGCCGGCACCGTGGCCAGCAGCGGCGCGGCGGGGCGTTCGGCGCCCAGCAGTTCGCCGACGCCGATGCCCAGCGCGGTGGCCAGGCGCCAGACCACCGCCACCGTCGGGTTGGCCTGGTGGCGCTCGATCTGCGACAGCATCGACTTCGACACCCCGGCCAGCCGCGACAACTCGTCCAGCGACAGGCTGCGCGCCTGGCGCAGCGTGGCCAGGGCGGCGCCGACGCGGGGCGGCGCTGGCTTGACGGCGATGGACTTGGGCACGATACTGGAAACTCGTTCGATATACTGGACACGCGCAATGCGAATGCACGCGACGCATTGTGCCCCAGCGACAGGCCCAACACCATGAGCAAGACCTTTCTGGCCCACCTCGACGCCGAACTGGCGGCACTGCGCGCTGCCGGCCTGTACAAGGCCGAGCGCGTGCTGACGACGCCGCAGGGTGCGTTGGTCACGCTCGCCGATGGCCGCCAGGTCATCAACCTGTGCGCCAACAACTATCTCGGGCTGTCGTCGCACCCGGCGGTGATCGCGGCCGCGCACGAGGCCTTGCGCAGCCACGGTTACGGCCTGAGCAGCGTGCGTTTCATCTGCGGCACGCAGGATCTGCACAAGACGCTCGAAGCGCGGCTGGCGCGCTTCCTCGGCACCGAAGACGCGATCCTGTACGCCGCCGCGTTCGACGCCAACGGCGGCCTGTTCGAGCCGCTGCTCGGCGAGGAGGACGCGATCATCAGCGACGAGCTGAACCACGCCTCGATCATCGACGGCATCCGTCTGTGCAAGGCCCGCCGCTGGCGCTACAAGCACAACGACATGGCCGACCTCGAGCGCTGCCTGGCCGAGGCCGCGGCCGGCGGTGCGCGCTTCAAGCTGGTCTTCAGCGACGGTGTGTTCTCGATGGACGGCACCATCGCCAGGCTGGACGAGATGCGCGCGCTGTGCGACCGCTTCGATGCGCTGCTCGGCATCGACGAATGCCACGCCTCGGGTTTCATGGGCCCGCGCGGGCGCGGCACGCACGAGCACCGCGGCGTGTTCGGCCGCGTCGACATCATCACCGGCACCCTGGGCAAGGCGCTGGGCGGCGCCTCGGGCGGCTTCACCGCCGCCAGCCGGCCGGTGGTCGAACTGCTGCGCCAGCGCTCGCGGCCCTACCTGTTCTCCAATACCCTGATGCCGGCGATCGCCGGCGCGTCGATCGCGGTGCTCGACCTGCTCGAAGCCAGCACCGCGCTGCGCGACAAGCTCGAAGACAACACCCGCTACTTCCGCCAGGCCATCGGCGCTGCCGGCTTTTCCATCAAGCCCGGCGAGCACCCGATCGTGCCGATCATGGTCCACGACGCGACGGTGGCGCAGGCGCTCGCCGCGCGGCTGCTCGAGCTCGGCATCTACGTCGTCGGCTTCTTCTTCCCGGTCGTGCCCAAGGGCCAGGCGCGCATCCGCGTGCAGCTGAGCGCGGTGCACGAGCGCGCGCAACTCGAGCGCGCCGTCGCGGCATTCACCCAGGCCGGGCGCGAGCTGGGCCTGATCAAGTGACAGCCACCATGGCCGTTCGCCCTGTAGCCTGTCGAACGGCCATGCAGGTCACCGGCCCTTGCGCGGTGGCCATTGATGGCGCCCAAGATTCTCATCATCGGCGCCAATGGCCAGATCGGCACCGAGCTGGCGGCCGAGCTGGCGCAGCGCCACGGCACCGAAGCGGTGGTCAGCAGCGACCTCGCACCGCAGGGTCGGATGCCGGGTCTGGCGCACGAGGCGCTCGACTGCACCGACATCGGTGCCCTGACCACCATCGTCGAGCGCCACGCGATCACGCAGGTCTACCACCTGGCCGCGGCGCTGTCGGCGCGCGGCGAGAAGCACCCGATGTGGGCCTGGGACCTGAACATGAAGGGCCTGCTCAACGTGCTCGAAGTGGCGCGCTCGCACAAGCTCGAGCGCATCTTCTGGCCGAGCTCGATCGCCGCCTTCGGCCCCGGCACGCCGCAGGACCACACGCCGCAGAAGACGGTGATGGACCCGAGCACCGTCTACGGCATCAGCAAGCTGGCCGGCGAGGGCTGGTGCGCGTGGTACCACCGGCATCACGGCGTCGACGTGCGCAGCCTGCGCTACCCCGGCCTGATCAGCTGGAAGACGCCGCCCGGCGGCGGCACCACCGACTACGCGGTCGAGATCTTCCACGCTGCGCTGGCGAACGCCCACTACCGCTGCTTCCTGAACGAAGACCAGGCGCTGCCGATGATGTACATGCCCGATGCCATCCGCGCCACGCTGCAGCTGATGGACGCGCCGGCCGACGCGGTGCGCGAGCGCGGCTCCTACAACCTGGCCGGCATCAGCTTCACGCCGCTGCAGATCGCCGCCGCGATTCGCAAGCGCGTGCCGGCCTTCACGATGGACATCGAGCCGGATTTCCGCCAGGCCATTGCCGCGTCGTGGCCGCGCTCGATCGACGACGGCGCCGCGCAGCGTGACTGGGGGTGGGTGCCGCATTACGACCTGCAGGCGATGGTCGACGAGATGCTCGACAACCTGCGCCCGCGCGTCGGCGTCCCGCCGTCCGCACAGCAGTCACGCCACCTGACGCAGCGGGCGGTCGGCCGCGCGCCGCGGGGCGCGTCGATCGGGTGCAGACGTCGGCCGCTCAGAGCGCCAGCAGTTCCACCTCGAACACCAGCGTCGCGTTCGGCGGAATCACGCCACCGGCGCCGCGCGCGCCGTAGCCGAGCTCGGGCGGGATGCGCAGCATGCGCGTGCCGCCGACCTGCATGCCGGTCACGCCTTCGTCCCAGCCGCGGATGACCATGCCTGCGCCGAGGTCGAACTTGAACGGGTCGCGCCGGTCCTTGCTGGAGTCGAACTTGCTGCCGCGGCCGTTGCCGGTGCCGGGGTCGTAAAGCCAGCCGGTGTAGTGCACGGTGACTTTGCTGCCGGCTCGCGCCGCGGCACCGGTGCCGACGGCGGTGTCTTCGTATTGCAGGCCGCTCGGGGTCGTGATCATGTGGCAATCGCCTCGGGTTGGAATGGGAAGATCCTGATGCTACACACCCTGCCCGCCGTCCTGTAGCCAGCGGGTGTGCCAGGCGCCGACGGCGGCGTGCAGCCAGTCGCTCGGGCGTGGGCGGTCGGGCACCGCCAGGTCGAGCACCGACGGCGGCCGCACGCAAGGCCGCCAGCGGGTCGTGCAGATTCGACCGGCGCCGCGCCGTTGCTCTTGGAGAGTTTCTCGCCCCGTGCGTCGCGCACCAGCGGCAGGTGCAGATAGCGCGGCGTCGGCAGGCCCAGCAGGCGCTGCAGATGGATCTGGCGCGCGGTGTTGTCGGCCAGGTCTTCGCCGCGCACGACATCGGTCACGCCTTGCTCGGCGTCGTCGACCACCACCGCGAGCTGATAGGCCCAGGGGCCGTCGGCGCGCTGCAGCACGAAGTCGCCCACGGCGTGCGTCACGTCCTGGTGTTGCGGGCCGAGGCGCCGGTCGTGCCAGTCGATGAGCACCGGTGCCGCGTTGCTGCCGCAAACCAGGCGCCAGGCGCGCGCGGGCTTGCCGTGCAGACCCGCACGGCAGGTGCCGGGGTAGATGCGTTCGCTGCCGCGTGCGGCCGGTGCGCCCATGGCGGCCAGCTCGGCGTCGATCTCGCGGCGCGTGCAGCCGCAGGGGTAGGCCAGCGCCGCGTCGCGCAGGCGCTGCAGCGCCTGTTCGTAGAGCGCATGGCGCTGCGATTGCCAGACCGGCGGCGCATCGGCGTCCAGGCCGAGCGCGGCCAACTGCTGCACGATGAACGCATCCGCGCCGGGTACCGTGCGCGGACGCGTCGACATCTTCGAAGCGCAGCAGCCAGCGACCGCCATGCGCGCGCGCGTCGAGCCAGCTGGCCAACGCCGCCACCAGCGATCCCGCATGCAGCGGGCCGCTGGGTGACGGCGCGAAGCGGCCGACGTAAGCGGCCTCGCGCCGGGCCGCACCAAGCGAGGTCGGCGCCGCAGGGCCCACGCGGGGCCCCTCATCAGGTCCCGGCGGCAGCGAACGCCAGTGACCTTGGGGGCCCACTGCCGCTCAATCGACGGCCTGCGCCAGGCCGGTGTGCCTCTCCAGCAGTGCCTTGCGCGTCGTCTTGCTGGCCAATTGCTCGAGCCACCAGGCCAGCGCCAGGCCCTGCGGCGCCTTCTTCGACCGCGGCGTCGCGCCCTCGCGCCAGGCGTAGCCCAGGCGCGCGCGACGCGGCCCGCGCTGCACGGCCTTGACCACCAGCCGGCCGGCACGGATGTGCTCGCGCGCCATTGGCTCGGCCAGGAAGCCGCAGCCCATGCAGCGCAACTGCGCCTCGACCTTGTCTTGCACCGAGGCCACGGTGAACACCTCCTGCCCCGGCAAGAGGTTGAAGCTGCGCGGCTCCCGGCGGCGTGCCGAGTCGGCGACGGCGACCGCGCGGTGGCGCAGCAGTTCGTGGTCGGGGATGGCGCCGTCGTAGGCCGCCAGCGGGTGGTGCGGCGCGACGGCAAAGACGAAGTCCATCTCGCCGAGCGGCTGCAGCGTGATGCCCGGCGGCGCCGCGACGCCGTCGGTGCCCACGCCGATGGCCAGGTCGGCCTCGCCGGACAGCAGCGCCTCCCAGGTGCCGGCCAGCACCTCGGTGCGCAGTCGCAGGCGCGTGCCGGGGCCGGCGTCGGAGCGGTCGGCGTCGGGGCGCAGGGCATAGAAGGCTTCGCACAATTCGAACAAGGTCAGGCGCGAGACCACGCCGTCGGCGGCCACCGTCAGCTGCGTCTCCCAGCCGCAGGCCACGCGGCGCACGCGGTTGGCCACGGCGTCCATCTCGGACAGCAGGCGCCGGCCTTCGTCGAGCAGTTCCGCGCCGGCGGCAGTCAGCTGGGCCTGGCCCGAGCGGCGGTCGAACAGCAGCACGTCGAGTGCGTCCTCCAGCTGGCGCACGCTGTAGGTCAGCGCCGAGGGCACCTTGCCGAGTTCGCGCGCGGCGGCGGCAAAGCTGCCGCTGCGGGCGATGGTGTCCATCATCGACAGGGCTTCGGGGGTCAGGGCATTGCGGCGTTCGGTCATGGGCGGGCTCCTGTCCGTTCATCTTATTTGAACGGGGCCTTCAGCGTCGGCCGGCTCCGCGAGCCGGGCGCCGCGCGCACACTGATGGCATCGAAAGGACAGACCCCATGCTGACGCTGCGCAAGGCCCAGGATCGCGGATACGCCGACCACGGCTGGCTGAAGAGTTATCACAGTTTTTCGTTCGCCGACTACCACGACCCGGCGCACATGGGCGTGGGCAACCTGCGCGTGATCAACGAAGACCGCATCGCGCCCGGCACCGGCTTCGGCACGCACAGCCACCGCGACATGGAAATCGTCAGCTACGTGCTCGATGGTGCGCTCGGCCACAAGGACAGCATCGGCAACGGCGCGTCGATCGTGCCCGGCGAGGTGCAGCGCATGAGCGCGGGCACCGGCATCGCGCACAGCGAGTTCAACCACGCCGCCAACCAGACCACGCATTTCCTGCAGATCTGGCTGCTGCCCGATCGGCAGGGCATCGCGCCGGGTTACGAGCAGAAGGCATTCGGCGACGCCGAAAAGCGCGGCCGCCTGCGCCTGGTCGCCTCGGCCGACGGCCGTGACGGCTCGGTCACGATCCACGCCAACGCATCGATGTACGCCGGCCTGTTCGACGGCACCGAGCGCGCCGAGCTGGCGCTCGACCCGCAGCGCCTGGCCTACGTGCACCTGGTGCGCGGCGAGGCCAGCGTCAACGGCCAGCCATTGAAGGCCGGCGACGCCGTCACGCTCGACGGCGAGACGCGGCTGGTGATCGACCAGGGCCGCGCCGCCGAAGTCATCGTTTTCGATCTGGCGCGCTGAGCGCCCCCCACATTCACCACGGAACCCAGGAATCTCCCATGAACAGGCAAATCGTCATCGTCTATCACAGCGGCTACGGCCACACCAGGAAGGTCGCCGAAGCGGTGGCCGCCGGCAGCGGCGGCAGGCTGTTGGCCATCGACGCCGAGGGCAACCTGCCGGCCGGCGGCTGGGAGCAACTCGCGGCTGCAGACGCCATCGTCTTCGGCTCGCCGACCTACATGGGCAGCGTGAGCTGGCAGTTCAAGAAGTTCGCCGATGCATCGAGCAAGCCCTGGTACGGCCAGCAGTGGAAGAACAAGCTGGCTGCGGGCTTCACGAACTCGGCCTCGATGAACGGCGACAAGTTGTCGACGCTGCATTACTTCTTCACCCTCAGCCAGCAGCACAGCATGCTCTGGGTCGGCACCGGCATGATGCCGTCCAACAGCAAGGCAGCCAAGCGCGACGACATCAACTTCGTCGCCTCGTCGTCGGGCCTGATGACCGCCACGCCGTCGGACGCGTCGCCCGACGAGATGGTCGCCGGCGACATCGCAACCGCCCGCCAGTTCGGCCAGCGCGTGGCCGCAGCCGCTGCCCTGCTGGTTGCGCCGTCAGTGCCGAAAACCCAGCTCGAACCCGAAGGAGCGCTCGCATGAATACGCAAGGCTTGCCCGTACTGATCGCGCGCCTGATGTTGGCCGCGATGTTCCTGTTCTACGGCATCCAGAAGTTCATCGGCCTCGACGGCACGGCGGGCTATATCGCCAGCGTCGGCCTGCCGATGCCCACGCTGCTGGCGCTGGGCTCGGGCACGGTCGAGGTGCTCGGCGCGCTGCTGTTGATCGTCGGTTGGCAGGCGCGTTGGGCCGCCTTGGCGCTGGCCGCTTTCACCCTGGTCGCGAGCGTGCTGTTCCACAACTTCTGGGCCGTGCCGGCGGACCAGCAGATGGTGCCGCAGTTGCTGTTCATGAAGAACATCGCGGCCATCGGCGGCCTGCTGATGGTTTACGCCTTCGGCCCGGGCAGCCTGAGTCTGGACGCGCGCCGCGCGGCCTGACGGGCATGTCGACGACACAGCCCTTGCGTGTGCTGCTGCTGGCCGGAAGTGCCCGCACTGGCGCCTTGAGTGGCGGCTGCGTGACGCGGCTCGCCACGCCGCCGACGCCGCGGGCGCGAGCACTTCGGTGCTCGACCTGCGCGCGCTCGCGCTGCCGCTGTACGACGCGCGACCTCGAGGCCGCGCAAGGTGTTCCCGCCGGTGCGAGATCCTTGCGCGACGCCATCGCCGCGCATGACGCGGTGCTGATCGTGACGCCCGAGTACAACGGCTTCCCGACGCCGTTGGTGATCAACGCCTTCGACTGGCTGTCGCGGTTGCAGGCCGAAGGCAAGCTGCCATCGGGGCTGGCCGCGACGGCCGGCAAGCCCGCGGGCCTGCTGGCCAGCTCGCCCGGCCCGGTCGGTGGCCTGCGGGCGATGAATTTCCTGCGCCAATACCTGCAGATGGCGTTTGCCATGCTGGTCGTGCCGCAGCAGTACGCGCTCGGTCGGGCGAACGAGGCCTTCGACGACGCCGGCGCGCTGAAGGACCCCAAGGCGGCACAGGCCGTGGCCGGCGTGGTGGGCGCGCTGTTGCGCGTCGCGGCGGCGCTTGCGCGCAGCTTGAAGCGGGCGCGCACCGCGCTACAGTGCGGTGCATGATCAACACGCTGGCCAAGCTCGTGGCGGTGCTGCCCTGGTGGGAATGGGCCGCGCTGAGCTGGTTCTTCGTTGCCTGGGCCGGTTACGCGCATTTCGCCCGGCGCCGCTCGCCGGAGCAGCCCTCGTTGCTGGCCGCCGGCAACCGCGTGCGCCGGCTGTGGATGGTGCAGGCCACCAAGCGCGAAGTGCGTGTGCTCGACGCGGTGGTGGTGCAAAACCTTTCCACCAGCCCGAGCTTCTTCGCCTCGACCACGATCCTGATCATCGGCGGCCTGCTCGCGCTGCTCGGCTCGGGCGACCACACCAGTTCGCTGATGGACGAGTTGCCCTTCGCCGCGCGCACTTCGGCCATGGTGCTGGACCTGAAGCTGGTGCTGCTGACGGGCATCTTCATCTATGCCTTCTTCCGTTTCACCTGGAGCCTGCGCCAGTACAGCCTGGGTGCCATGCTGGTGGCTTCGGCGCCGGGACACGACGAATTTCCGCAACTCGGCGAGGTGGCGCGTGCCCGATTCGCCGACCGCGCCGGCAGCATGATGGGCCTGGCCGCCGAATCCTTCAACGACGGCATGCGCGCCTACTACTTCGCCTTTGCCGCCGCGGCCTGGCTGTTCTCGCCGCTGGCTTTCGCGCTCGGCAGCGCCGGCGTGGTGTGGATCCTTTACCAGCGCGAATTCCATTCCGAAGTGCTGGCCTTGATGCGCGAGTGATGGCCGCGCCATTCGTCGTTCCGTATACCTGGCATGCTCTGGTGCGCATGCCGGGCCGGCCGCGCCGTGCGAGCATGCGCGCCAGCGCGGCGCATGGCGCCCTGCGCCCGGTGCGCCGACCATAATCACCAGTTCCAGGCGAGTCTGACTTGTTCCACTTCCGAGGAGAACCCATGATCGACAGCAAGAAGCGCAACGCCCTCGGGCTTGCGGTATTGGCGGTGACCGCCGTGGCCCTGATCGGCTGCGGCAAGAAGGAAGAGCCTGCGGCCGCGGCGCCGGCACCGGCGGCCTCGGCCGCCAAGGCCGAGCCGCTGAAGATTGCATTTGCCTATGTCGGCCCGGTCGGCGACGCTGGCTGGACCTTTGCCCACGACCTCGGCCGCAAGGCGGTCGAGAAGCAATTCGGCGACAAGGTCAAGACCAGCTATGTCGAGAACGTGCCCGAGGCGGCCGACGCCGAGCGCGTGATCCGGCAGATGGTCAGCGAAGGCAACAAGCTGATCTTCGGCACCACCTTCGGCTACATGGACCCGATGATGAAGGTCGCGGCCGACGAGAAGGGCGTCAAGTTCGAGCACGCCACCGGCTTCAAGACCGCCGACAACCTGCGCACCTACGACAGCCGCACCTACGAAGGTGCCTACCTGGCCGGCATCATTGCCGGCGCGATGACCAAGAGCAACACGCTGGGCGTGGTCGGCTCGATCCCGATCCCCGAGGTCATCCGCAACATCAACAGCTTCACCCTCGGCGCGCAATCGGTGAACCCGAAGATCAAGACCAAGGTGGTCTGGATCGGCAAGTGGTTCGACCCGCCCAAGGAAGGCGAGGCCGCGCAAAGCCTGATCAACGGCGGCGCCGACGTGCTGTTCCAGAACACCGACTCGAGCGCGGTGCTGCAGACGGCCGAGAAGAACAAGAAGTTGGCCTTCGGCTGGGACAGCGACATGAGCGCCTACGCCAAGGAAGCGCACCTCGGCTCGGCGGTCATCAACTGGGGGCCGTACTACATCAATGCCGTCGCCGACGCGCTCGAAGGCAAGTGGAAGGGCAACGAAAGCTCGTGGTGGGGCGTCAAGGAAAGTGCGATCGACATGGTTTCGATCAGCGACAAGGTGCCGGCCGAAGTCAAGGCCAAGGTCGACGCCGCCAAGGCCGGCCTGAAGGCCGGCAACTTCCACCCCTGGAAGGGCCCGGTCGTCGACCAGGCCGGCAAGACGGTGGTCGAGAAGGACGTCATGCCCGACGACAAGTTCATGCTCGGCATCAACTTCTACGTCAAGGGCGTCGACGGCAAGGTGCCTTCGGGGCAGAAGTGACCACCCCCGGAGCGGCTGCGCCGCTCCCCCGTGGGCGACCGAAGGGGCGCCAGCGGTGCCCTGGGGCGGCGCCAGCGGCCCGGCAGAGCCGGATCCGCGGCGCCCGCTGAGAACTGCAGTGACCTCGGGCATCGATTTTTCCCGCATCCCGCGCGAGCGCCTGCCGGCGCTGTTGCGCACGATGCCCAAGGCCGAGCTGCACATCCACATCGAGGGCTCGCTCGAGCCCGAGTTGATCTTCAAGCTTGCTGCGCGCAACGGCATTGCGCTGGCGCATCCGAGCGTCGAGGCGCTGCGTGCGGCCTATGCCTTCACCGATCTGCAGAGTTTCCTCGACATCTACTACGCCGGGGCGGCCGTGCTGCGTACCGAGCAGGATTTCTTCGACCTGGCGTGGGCCTATCTCGAGCGTGCCGCGGCCGACAACGTGGTCCACGCCGAGATCTTCTTCGACCCGCAGACCCACACCGAGCGCGGCGTGGCCATCGAGACCGTGATCCTCGGTCTGGCCCATGCCTGCCGCCGCGCGCATGCCGAGTGGGGGTTGAGCGCCAGGCTGATCCTGTGCTTCCTGCGCCACCTGAGCCAGGACGATGCGCTGGCCACGCTGGCGGCCGCGCTGCCGTGGCGCGAGCACTTCATCGGCGTCGGGCTGGACAGCAGCGAGCGCGGCCATCCGCCCGAGAAGTTTTCGCAGGCCTTCGCGCGCGCCGGCGCCCTCGGGCTGCACCGCGTGGCGCACGCCGGCGAAGAGGGGCCACCGGCCTACATCGAAAGTGCACTCGACGTGCTGCACGTCGAGCGCATCGACCACGGCGTGCGCACGCTCGAATCGGCAGCCTTGACCGCGCGCCTGGCACGCGAGCGCGTGCCGCTCACGGTGTGCCCGCTGTCCAACGTCAAGCTGCGCGTGTTCGACACGCTGGCCGGGCACAACCTGCCAGCGCTGCTGGCCGCCGGCCTCGTGGCCACCGTCAACAGCGACGACCCGGCCTACTTCGGCGGCTACCTCAACGACAACCTGGTGCAGACCTTCGCCGCGTTGCCCGCACTCGGCGCGCGCCAGGCCCATGCGTTGGCGCGCAACAGCTTCGAGGCTGCCTTCGCCGGCGCCGAAGACAAGGCGCGCTGGATCGCAGCGCTCGACGCGCATTTCGTGCAGGCCGCACAGGGGTCGTGACGGGGGTCATTGCCGAGACAGGACGACGTGAGTGGCCCTTGGCGATGCCACGTGCTGCGTGCATGCGTAGCCCAGGGCCGCAAGATCGATGCCTTCGAAGAGCCGCTCGCCCGAGCCAAGCACCACCGGTGAAATGGCGATGTGCATCTCGTCGACCAGGCGCTGGCGAAGGTACTGCTGGATGACATTGGGCCCACCGCCCAGCCGCACGTCCTTGCCTGCGGCAGCTTCGCGGGCACGCTCGAGTGCGGCCTCGATGCCTTGGGTCACGAAATGAAAGGTCGTGCCGCCCTCCATGACGAGCGGCTCGCGGGCGTGATGGGTCAGCACGAACACCGGCACGTGATAGACGGGGTTCTCGCCCCACCAGCCTCGCCAGTTCTCGTCCGGCCACGGCCCACGAACGGGCCCGAACATGTTCCGGCCCAGGATCCATGCGCCGACGTTTCGGAAGCCGCGCGCGGCGAAATCCTCGTCAACGCCCGTCGCTTCGCCATCGCTGCCGCCAAACAGGTGCTGCTGAAATGTCCGCGTCGAAAGCGCCCAGCCGTGAAGTGACGTTCCACCCACACCGAGCGGATTGCTCAAGTCCTGGTTCGGGCCAGCGCCGTAACCGTCGAGCGAGATGGTGAAACTCTCAACGCGAAGCTTGGACATGTTTTTCCTCTGGGCTGCGAGCCAGCGGGAAGCGCGCCTTGTGAGCGCCCAATGTTCGACGCGAGGGATTGCAGTGTCACGCTGTTGCGTGCCCACTCGATGGAAGGCCAGGTCGTCGACGAGGGGATGACTTCAATGGTGTGCATGTGCCACGGCGTGCCCGCGTCCCCTGGCGATGAGCCAACGGTTCACAGGATATGCGGCCGCGCCAGCGACCGCCAGTGACGCGGCCATGCTGCCCCAGAAGTGCAGCGACCCAGCGGGTGCGCTCATCGCGCCCGGAACGATGAGCATCACGGCGTTGTCGACGATCTCCATGATCGCGATCGAGGCGGCATCTGCGGCGAGCGCGATTCGCAGGGCGGACTTGAGGGTGTAGCCGCGGCGCAAGAACGGCAGTGCGGTGAGTGCGAAGCCAGATGTGAACGCCAGCACGACGGCCAAGGCGATGGTCGCGGCATTGCCCCAACCCAGGGCGGTACCGATGAACAAACCGGCCACCTCGCCAATGGCACAGCCCAGCAGACAGTGCAGGGTGGCAACGAGGGCCGTGGCGTTCAGCGATTCGGGGGCAGCGTGATGAACCGAATGCGCCTGGCCGATGTCGGCATGATGCGCGTGGTCTGCATGATTCATAGTGGAGCTCCTAGGCTGAGTTGCGGACTGCAGCGTAGACGTTCCCATCGTTGGAAGGTCAAGTGCGATCGCAGCCGGGTGGGCTCGTCCGTCGCACAAGGTTCAAGCCAGACCGGCCCCGCAACCATCGAGCGCGATGGTGAAACTCTCAACGCGAAGCTGGGACATGGTGTTCACCGATGTCTTGATTGAACAGGACGCCGGGACGTTGGTGCCTGGCGTTCACGCGGAGCGCCGCGCGGCCGCTTTGGCGCGTCGGCCTGCGAACGAGATGCGGGGCTTCCCGCCTTCGCGTCGGACCGCCGTTGGTACTCCTCGAGGGCGAGCAACAGGCTGGTGCGGTGCTCCCGCGCGACCGTCTGCCAGGGCAGGCCGGTCAACACGCCTTCCAGCGCCCACAGAAGATTGAGGCTGACGTTGGTGCCGACCTGTTTGGCGCGCGCGTATGCCGCCACCGAGCCGAACTTGTGCAGCTGCGCCATCGTGGTGATGCCGGCGAGGGCCAGCATCTGACGGGACTTGGGGCCGAGGTTCGGCAACTGCAGCGACGGGTCAGGCATCGCTCTGCTTTCGCCGCGCAAATCGGAGCACGGCAATGGCGCGCACGACGAACGCGCCGCTCGACGCGCCGAGCACAAGCCCGACCGCGGCTGCGAACCACGCACTGTGCCCGAACGCCAGGCGCGCGCCGGTGACAAAGCCCACCAGGAACTTGGCCGCGAAGATGCAGAGCATGAGCCCCAGTGGCAGCCAGCTCCCCGGCACCAGGACGCGGTTGGGTTGGGCCGCGGGCATGAGCCCTCGTGGAGCGAAGACCGGCCGACCCACTGTCAGGGCCAAGACGAGACCGGCCACCCATGCCACCAACGACGGCAGGCCGACACCGAACGAGCTCACGACGCCATAGATCGAGTACGCCAGGAACGCGGCGGCAATGGCGGCCGGCGCCGCCGCATTGAGCTCGCGCGTGCGACGCTGCCAGACGCCCAGCGCAACGAGCAGCGCAAGTATCGCGAAGGGCCACAAGGGGATGTGCGAGAGCATGGGAGTGGGCTGCGGGAGAAATGCGACGCCTGGCGATACGGTTCACGCGTGCGGCGGCGGGCGCGGCCAGCCATTGCGCTTCGTGTGCGACAAGGCGCCGGCATGGGTATGCCAGATGCTCATGCGATGGCTTCGACCAAGTGCTTGCGGTTGACGGGCGCAGGATACGGTTCGGGCCAGAACTCGACAAGCCGCGTGATCTTTCCCGCGACGACGGTGAAGAAGGAGATCGCACGCGCAGTCTGTACTCCGTCCGTGACCGTGACATCCGTGACCACCTCGGAGTCGCTAGTGACGAGTCGATTCAGGGTGAACTGCCAGGGACCATGCGCCGGATATTCCGCGTTCATCCGGGCAAAGCGCGCCGCACCGCGGATGCGCTCGTTGGACTGCGGCCAATCGAGCACAAAGTCAGGTGCCAGCACGGCAGCCACACAGGCGAAATCATTGGACGCCATGAGGCGCCAGAACTCGCGCACGACGGTGGCAGGCAGCGGCATTGGCATGGCACAGACGGTTGACGCCCATCGGGGCGCAAGGCAGCGATATCGGGACGGTGCCGCCCGCTTGGCGCGGGCGCACCAATGTCGCCGCTCGGACGGACCATCGTCAAGTGCATCGCCACGTCGCCGTCGCCGCGGGAGGCAGTGGCCGGGGCGCGGCGCCTACAAT
Organism: uncultured beta proteobacterium; assembly: GCA_963751775.1. GTDB lineage: Bacteria > Pseudomonadota > Gammaproteobacteria > Burkholderiales > Burkholderiaceae_C > CADEEN01. Next base: position 15,537 of record CAVVVW010000011.1, on the reverse strand, counting down.
CCGGCGCCCTGCGCACCGCGTGCCACCCGCCGCGCAGGCCCGTCATCCGGTGGCCATGTCGAGGACAACCATGTCAAAAAACCTCATCCGCGGGCGCCTGCTCGTGTCGATGTTTCTCTCGGCCTTCGCGTTCGCGGCCATGGCGGCCGGGCCGTTGCAGGTCGGCTTCGTCTACGTGACGCCGATCGGCCAGGCCGGTTGGACCTACCAGCACGATCAGGCGCGGCAGGCGATGCAGCGTGCCCTCGGCGGCCAGGTCGCGACGCGCTTCGTCGAAGCCGTGCCCGAGGGCGCCGACGCCGAGCGCGTGATGCGCGACCTCGCCGCACAGGGCACGCAGCTGATCTTTGCCACCAGCTTCGGCTATCTCGAGCCGGCGCTGCGCGCCGCGGCCGACCTGCCCGGCGTGAAGTTCGAGCATGCCGGCGGCTACAAGACGGCGGCCAACCTCAACACCTACAACGCGCGCTTCTACGAGGGCCGCTGGCTGGCGGGCTGGTTGGCGGGCAAGACCAGCCAGTCGGGTATCGCCGGCTATGTGGCGGGGTTCCCGGTGCCCGAGGTCGTGCAGGGCATCAACGCCTTTGCGCTCGGCATGCAGGCCGCCAACCCGAAGGCCAGCGTGCGCGTGCTCTGGCTCAACACCTGGTTCGACCCGGCGCGCGAGCGCGAAGCGGCGCTCGCGCTGATCAACGCCGGCGCCGACGTGCTGACCAACCACAGCGCCTCGGCCGCGGTGCCGCAGGCGGCGGAAGAGAAGGGCGTCAAGCTGATCGCCTACCAGAGCGACATGCGCGCGCAGGCGCCCACGGCGCAACTCGCCGCCGTGACCGCCGACTGGAGTGGCTACTACACGCGGGTGGCGCAGAGCGTGATCGCGGGCCGCTGGCAGGCCCGGCCGGTGTGGGGCGGCATGAAGGACGGCATGGTCAAGCTGGCGGCGGTGTCGCCAGCGCTGCCGGCCGCTGGTGCGCCAGGAACTCGCGGCGCGCGAGGCCATGCTCGTGGCCGGCAAGGCCGCGCCGTTCAGCGGCCGGCTGGTCGACCAGGCCGGGGTGGTGCGCAACGAGCGCGGCGCGCTGTCCGACGAAGCCATCGCGCGCATGGACTGGTTCGTGCTCGGTGTCTCGGGTACGCTGCCCAGGCCTTGAAGGAGGGTCGCGACGTGAACCACCGATGGATCGCCACGCTGATCTGCGCACTGGCCTGCGCTGCCGCGCCGCTGCCCGCTGCGGCGCAGGGCAAGACGCTGCGCTATGCCAGCGCGTTCGACCCGCAATCGATGGACCCGCACGCGCTGGCGCTGCTTTACCAGACGCGGGTCGTGACGCAGGTCTACGAGGGCCTGGTCAATCGCGCCAAGGATTACAAACTCGAGCCGTCGCTGGCCACGGCGTGGGAGATGGTCGACCCGCTGACCTGGCGCTTCAAGCTGCGCCCGGGCGTGAAGTTCCACGACGGCAGCACGTTCGGTGCCGACGACGCGGTGTTCTCGATCACGCGCGCGCTGGACAACGCTTCGCAGCGCCGCAACCAGATGCAGGGCATCAGCGGCGCGCGCAAGGTCGACGCGCTGACGATCGAGGTCACCACGGCGGCGCCCGATGCGGTGCTGCCGGAGAAGCTGTACCTCGTCGCGATGATGAGCAAGGCCTGGTGCGAGCAGCACAACGTCGTCAAGCCGCAGGACTACAACGCCAAGCAGGAAACCTTCGCCGTACGCAACGCCAACGGCACCGGGCCGTTCGTGCTCGTGCGCTACGAGGCCGATGTGCGCACCGTGCTGCGCGCCAACCCGGCGTGGTGGGGCAAGGGCACGCCGTTCGGCGGCGGCAACCTCGACGAGGTGGTGTACCAGGTGATTCAGGCCGACGCGACAAGGCTGTCGGCGCTGGCCTCGGGTCAGGTCGACCTGGTCATCGACCCGCCGTTCCAGGACCTGGCGCGCCTGAAGGCCGACAAGTCGCTCAAGGTCGACACCGGCGGCGACATCGGCACGCAGTACTTCGCGCTCGACCAGCACAGCGCCGAGCTGCCGGGCAGCGACGTCAAGGGCCGCAACCCGTTCAAGGACCTGCGCGTTCGACGTGCCGTGCAGCTGGCCATCGACACCGACCTGATCGTGCGCCAGGTGCTGCGCGGCGAGGGCAAGGTCACCGGCTCGTTCGTCTCGCCGCTGGTCGACGGCTACCTGCCCGAGTTCGAGCAACGCCCCAAGGCCGACGCCGCTGCGGCGCGCGCACTGCTGAAGGAGGCCGGCTACGAGAACGGCTTCTCGCTGCAGATGGACTGCGTCAACGTGGCCTGGCGGGCGTCGGTGTGCCAGGCCGCGGTGGCCATGCTCGAGCGCGTGGGCATCCGCGCCAGCCTGGTCACGTCGCCGAGCTCGGTGTTCTTTCCCAAGCTGAGCCAGGGCACCGGCAGCCTGATCGAGTTCGGCTGGAGCCCGAACCCCGATCCGTGGGGCGTGCTGCAGTCGGTGGTGCGCACGAACGACGGGCTGACGGCCGGCGCCTTCAACGCCGGCCGCTACAGCAACCCCAAGCTCGACACGCTGATCGACGCCATCCGCGTCGAGCCGAACCTGGCCCGGCGCCGCCAGATGGCCGGCGATGCGCTGCGCATCCTCAACGCCGAGCTGCCGATGATCCCGCTCTACCGCCGGCAGCAGAACTGGGTCATGAAGCCCAACGTCGACGTGGTGCACTGGCCCAACGACGTGCTCGAATTGCGCTGGGTCACGCTGCGCTAGTTCAACCCGGTGGCGGCGGCGTTGCCGGGCGGCCAGTCCGGATTGAGCCGCGCGGTCATGACATGGTCGCGCCAGGCGCCGTCGATGAACAGGTATTCGCGCGCCAGGCCCTTCGCGCTCGAAGCCCAGCCGCGCCAGCAGCGCCAGGCTGCGGGTGTTTTCGGGCCGCACGTTGGCCTGCACCCGGTGCAGTCGCACGCGCGGGCCGAAGGCGTCGGCCAATGCGGCCTGCAGCGCTTCGCGCATCAAGCCGCGGCCTTCGTGCGCGGTGTCGATGGCATAGCCGAGCATGGCGCTGCAGAACGCGCGCTGCACGATCTGCGAGAAGTGGATCTGGCCGATCGCAACGCCAGGCTCGGCCAGCGCAAACAGCCACCAGCCGATGCGCGTGCCCGCGGCCGCGCCGGCGGCCGTCTCGGTCAGCAGCTGGCGCTGGCCGTCGGCGCTGAACGTCGCCTCGCCGAGCGGCGGGTTCCAGCCGGCGTGCGCCGCGCGGTTGCGGCGGTAGAAGTCGGCGGCAGCCTCGGCCAGCGCCGGCTCGCTGGCGCGCAGCACCAGGCGCGGGGTCGTCAGCGAAGCGAGCGGCGTCACGCCGGCATTGTGGCGCCGGACCCTTGCATTGCGGCCGCCAACGCCGGCGCCGAGGCCCCGAACGCATAGGCGTCCATGGCCAGCGAGCCGTAGGTCACGCTGTGGTGCAGGCGCAGCGCGGGGAACTCGCGCCCGCCGGCGCCGGCCGCGATGTACCAGGGCAGCAGGTGCTCGTCGGTGGGGTGCATGTCCACCGCGTGCGGTGCGCGCTGGCGGTAGGCGAACAGCGTGTCCCAGTCGCGGGCCAGGCCGCGCTCGTTCACCCAGTCGCAAAAGGCGGCGCTCTCGGCGATCTCGGGCTGTTCGGCGTTGGCGTTCAGGCCGCCGGCGAACACCCGGCGCAGGTTGTGCGTGATGCTGCCGCTGCCCAGCACCAGCACGCCCTCGCTCGCCAGCGGCGCCAGGGCCTGGCCGAGAGCGAACAACTGGGCCGGGCTCTGGCTCGGCACCCAGGCCAGCGGCAGCACCGGGATGTCGGCTGCGGGCCAGGCATAGCGCAGCGGCGTCCAGATGCCGTGGTCCAGCCCGCCCTGGTCGACCGACTGCGCGGCGATGCCGGCCTCGGCCAGCAAAGCCTGCACGCGCCGAGCCAACTCGGGCGCGCCGGCGGTGTCGTAGCGCAGCGTGTACAGCTTGGGGTCGAAGCCGCCGAAGTCGTAGACCGCGCTGTGGCGTGCGGCGGCCAGCAGCGCGGGTTGGCGCGCCAGGCTGTGCGCCGACAAGGCCAGGATGGCACGCGGCCGGCCGAACGTGGCCGTGATGGCCGGGCCCAGGCGTTGCATGAAGGCGCCGGCCGCACGCGGCTCGAGCGCGGTCATCGGCGAGCCGTGCGACAGGAACAGGGCGGGCAGGGCGGTGTGGTTCATGCCCACATTGGAGCGCAAACGGCGGCCCTTGGCATTGCAGTGCATTGCACGCCGCGTACGCAAGCGGTGCACGGATCGGGTAACGTCACGCCATGCGCCCTGCAACATCCCCCACCAGACGCCCCTCGATCTGGTTGCTGGCCTGGCGCCAGACGCAGCGTGATTTTCGCGCCGGCGAATTGCGCCTGCTGCTGGCCGCGGTGATGCTGGCCGTGGCGGCGCTGACCGCGGTGGGCTTCTTCGCCGATCGCATCGAGCGCGGCCTGGCCCGCGATGCGCGGCAGATGCTCGGCGGCGACGCCATCGTCTCGAGCGACAAGCCCGCGCCGCAGGCCTTCGTCGAAGAGGCGCGCCGTCGCGCCTTGTCGGTGGCCACCACCACCACCTTCCCGAGCATGGGCCGCGCGACCGAGGCCCAGGGCGGCGCCTCGCGCCTGGTGGCGGTCAAGGCGGTCAGCGAGGCCTATCCGCTGCGCGGCCGCATGAAGCTGCAGGCCGGGCCCGGTGCGCAGGTGCTCGATGCCGCCGGCGCGCCCGAGCGCGGCGCGGTGTGGGTCGACGCTGCGCTGCTCGATGCGCTCAAGCTGAAGATGGGCGACGTCTTGCTGCTCGGCGACGCGGCGTTGAAGATCACGCGGCTGATCGTCGTCGAGCCCGACCGCGGCGCGGGCTTCATGAGCTTTGCGCCGCGGGTGATGGTGAACCACGTCGACCTGGCGACCAGCGGCCTGGTGCAGCCCGCCAGCCGCGTCACCTACCGTCTGGCGGTGGCCTCGCCGATCGGCCGCGATGCCGACGTGGCCGCCTACGTGCGCTGGGCCGAGGCCCAGGTCGAGCAGGGCCCGTTGCGCGGCGTGCGCATCGAGTCGATGGAAACCGGCCGGCCCGAGATGAAGCAGACGCTGGCCCGGGCCGAGAAGTTCCTCAACCTGGTCGCGCTGCTGGCGGCATTGCTGGCGGCGGTGGCGGTGGCGATCGCCTCGCGCGACTTCGCCAACGGCCACCTCGACGACTGCGCGATGCAGCGCGTGCTGGGCCAGCCGCAGCGTTCGATCGCGCTGGCCTACGGCATCGAGTTCGGCCTCGTCGGGGCGCTGGCCAGCGCGGTCGGCGTCCTGCTCGGCCTGGCCGTGCACACGGTCTTTGTCGGCCTGCTCGCCGGGCTGGTGAACGTCGAGCTGCCCGCGCCGGGGGCCTGGCCGGCACTTTTCGGCATCGGCGTCGGCCTCACGCTGCTGGCGGGCTTTGGCCTGCCGCCGGTGCTGCAGCTCGCGCGCGTGCCGCCGTTGCGCGTGATCCGGCGCGATGTCGGCGCCGCTCAAGGCCTCGTCGCTGGCCGTGCTCGGCGCCGGTGCGCTGGGCTTCGCCGCGCTGCTGCTGGCGGTGTCGGCCGACACGATGCTGGGGCTGATCGCGGTCGGCGGCTTCGCGGCGGCGGCGGCGCTGTTCGCTTTGCTGTCGTGGCTGGCGGTGTGGTTGCTCAAGCGCGCGGTGCCCGAAACGCGGGCCCCGCGCTGGCTGGTGCTGGCCACGCGCCAGATCGCCGCGCGGCCGGCGTTCGCCGTGCTGCAGGTCTCGGCACTGGCGGTCGGCCTGCTGGCGCTGGTGCTGCTGGTGCTGCTGCGCACCGACCTGATCGCCAGTTGGCGCGCGGCCACGCCGCGCGATGCGCCGAACCGTTTCGTCATCAACATCCAGCCCGAGCAGGCCGAGGACTTCCGGCGCACGCTGGCCACGGCGGGTGTGGAGCGCTACGACTGGTATCCCGATGATTCGTGGCCGCCTGGTGGCCATCAACGACCGCATCGTCGGTGCCGACAGCTACAGCGACGATCGGGCCAAGCGCCTGGTCGAGCGCGAGTTCAACCTCAGCCACAGCGCCGAATTGCCGGGCCACAACCGCGTCGTCGGCGGCCGCTGGCGCGCCGACGAAGCCAATGCGCTCAGCGTCGAAGAGGGGCTGGCCACCACGCTGGGCTTGAAGCTCGGCGACCGCCTGCGCTTCGATATCGCCGGCACGCTGCGCGAGGGCCGCGTCACCAGCCTGCGCAAGGTCGACTGGGGTTCGATGCGCGTCAACTTCTTCGTCATGTTCCCGACGGCCGCAGCTGCCTGGCCTGCCGGCCACCACCATCGCCGCCTTTCGGGCGCCCGAGCAGCCCGGCTTCGACAACGCGCTGGCACGCGACTACCCGAACATCACCACGGTCGACGTTTCGCAGCAGATCGCGCAGGTGCAGCAGATCCTGGACCAGGTGGTGCGTGCGGTCGAGTTCCTGTTCGCCTTCACGCTGGCCGCCGGCCTGGTGGTGCTGTTCGCGGCCGTCAGCGCCACGCGCGACGAGCGCGCCAGGGAGTTCGCCGTGATGCGCGCGCTGGGCGCCGGACGCAAGCTGCTGGCCCAGGTGCAGCGCGCCGAGTTGCTCGGCGTCGGTGCGCTGGCCGGTGTGCTGGCCTCGCTGGCGGCGATGGTCGTGGGCTGGGCGCTGGCGCGCTACGCCTTCGAGTTCCAGTGGACCGCGTCGTGGTGGGTGCCGCTGGCCGGTGGCGCGGGCGGCGCCACGCTGGCCCTGGCGGCGGGCTGGTGGGGCCTGCGCGAAGTGCTGCGCCGGCCGGTGGTGGAAACGCTGCGCAAGGCGGCGATGGAGTGAGCGTTCGTCGGCGCTCGGTGCAGGCCTCCGGGCCCCAATTCAAGACGCCCGGCGATCTGCGGATCGGCCGGGCGTTTCGCGGTCAGCGCGCGTTTGGCGGTTCAGAACGCGACTTTGAAGCCCACCGTCCACAAGGTCGGCGCGCCGCCGGTCATCTGGCGGCCGTACGAGGCGTCGACGAACACCTTGTCCGGGATGGCGGTGAAGCGCAGGCCCAGGTTCCACCACGCCGCCTCGCGGTCGTCGCCGAACACTTCGGCCATCGGCGCCCAGGCGCCGAAGCCGGCGTGTTCGAGCGCCAGGCCCCAGGTGGTGCTGCCGGTGCTGGAGAGTTCGTCGCGGCTGTGGCCGAGGTTGGTGTGCAGTGTCAATTCGCCCGCCAGGGGGCGGCTGTAGATCAGGTTGAGCTCGGTGGCTGCGTGGCGCCAGCTGTCGCCGGTGACCTTGACCGATGCCACGGCGTAGCCCAGCGTCAGCGCAGCGGCCTGGTCGTCCTTGACGGGCTTGCCCTTCCAGAGCTCGGTCTTGCCGTTGATCTCGATGCCGTTCGCGCTGCTGCCATCGGCCGAGGCGTGGCTCGCGGCCAGCCCCAACTGGCTCGACGCGCCGACGCCGCAGCTCAGTTGCAGCGAGCTGTCGCGGGCGCTGACGCCGCTGACCTTCAGGCTTCCGGTGGCGCCTTCGACTTCGCAGGCCCCGCGGTCGAGCACGCCGGCGTCGTCGGTTTGCAGCGGTCGGCCGGCGTGGGCGGGCGCCGCCAGGCTGCCGAGCAGTGCGGCGAGCAGGGCCAGGGTCGGGGTGGTGCGTTTCATGACTTGGGGGTGCTCCTGGTTGGACCGGTAATCGGCACTGCGCACGATGGGCACGGCTCTGACGCGCACGAATCTATCGTGACGTCCGTCCGGCGCGTGCGACCGAATCGACAGCGCGGCCACAGTTCAGCGTCGCGCGCGGCGGCAAGCGGTACAAAGTCGGCTTTTCGCGGCTGCGGCCATGCCATGCGGCGTCACCGGGCCCCGGGTGGCGCCGGGCCCGTGCAGCACGGACGCGGCAGCCCGCGCCGGGCGTCGTATTACGGCATTGCGCGCAGTGACCGTCGACGCGATGTCGCTTTCCGGCCGCGCGATGTCGCCAGCGCGTGCGCAAGATCGCCAGGATTTCTCGACAAGCCCTTGAATGTCAAACGTCCAGCGGTCGTTCCTCGGCTATCGTGCACGCGCAGTAGTCGAACCCCGACCCGCCCGGCCTGCAAACTGAACCCGATGGATCCCACAACCGAACCGCTTTCGTTCACGCCGACGCAAGTCGCCAGTCTGACGACGATTCAAGACCACCCGATACTGGGCCAGGTCGTGCTCGGCTATTCGCCGATGATCGATCGCGAGCGCAACGTCAGCGCGACGCGCCTGACGGTCTTTCCGATCCAGAACGACGCCACGCTGGACGCGGGTGCGCTGCTGACCGCGATGGCCGATGTCTGGCCCGAGACCGGTGGCCGCGTCTCGCTCAACGTCGCCAGCGAGACCCTGCTGCAGGACTTGCTGCGGGCATGGCCGAGCCCCAACGTCATGCTCGAGATCCCGGCTTTCATGGCATGCGACCCGGCCCATGGCCAGGCGATCAAGACGCTGAACGGGCGCGGCAACACATTGCTCCTCAAGGGCCGGCCGCGCACCGAACTGCCGCGTGACCTGCTGCCGTGTTTCACGCACTCGATCATCGACCTGGCCGACGAGCGGCGCAACGCCGGCGCGCCGCCGCCCGGCGTGACGCGCCAGATCACGCCGGTGCAAGCCGGGGTGCGCACCGTGGCCGAGCTCGACGCCAGCTTCGAGCGCGGCGCGGTGGCGGTGCTGGGCTGGCCGATCGACGATGTGATCCAGGGCCAGACCGGGGCCGTCCAGGCCGACCGGGCGACCATCGTCGAGCTGACGCGTCGCATCCACGACGGCGAGCCGGTCGAGCGGCTCGAAGAGACACTCCAGCGCGATCCCAGGCTGGCCTTCATGCTGCTGCGCTACATCAACTCGGCGGCCTTCGGCCTGCGCGTCGAGGTCAGCTCGTTCGAATACGCCTTGCGCCTGCTCGGCGACCAGCGTCTGCGGCGCTGGCTCGACCTGCTGCGCGCCTCGGCCAGCGACGACCGCGACATGAAGCCGGTGATGTTCGCCGCACTGCGTCGCGGCCTGCTGATGGAAGAGTTGTCGCGGGCCAGCGGCGGCGGTGACGAACAGAGCCGCAGCGAGGCTTTCATGTGCGGCGCGTTCTCGCTGCTCGACCGCATGCTGCACCAACCCTTTGCCGGGCTGTTCAAGTCGGCACAGGTGCCCGACGCGGTGCGCGAGGCGCTGATCGACGGCGCAGGCCCGTACAAGCTGTTCCTGGAGCTGGTGCGGGCGGTCGAGAACGAATCGCTGTTCGACATCCGCGAGAGTGCCGAGCGGCTGCTGCTGGGTGTCGGCGAAATCAATCACGCGGTGTTGCGTGCGCTGGCCCGGGCCTCGGACATCCAGTGACCGCGCCGCCGTCGCCGGCACGCCCGCCGTGCGCGGCGACCGCTGACGACGGGCCCCTGGCGCGGCGCGCGCGCCCGGCAGGCGCCAAGAGGTGGCCCGGTCCGTGTCAAACGACACGGTCATGCTCCGGACTTGCTGCCCCGCGTCGCCGCCCGGGGGCCACGAGCGGCCCGCCTGTCGGTCACAATGGGTCCGGTCTACCCTTGCGCTGAGAGATCCACCTTGCAACTGACCATGCCCACCGAGCCATTCGTCCCCGTCCCGGCGCCGCCGGCATGGGGTGTGCTCGACGCCGCGGCCGTCGCGCGCCTGCAGGAACTCGACCCCGGCGGCAGCGCAGGTCTGCTGGGCCGCGTGCTGGCGACCTACACCCAGTCACTGCAGCGCCTGCTCGGGCAGTTGCGCGCGGCCCGGCAGGAGGCCGATTTGCAGGGCCAGCACCACGTCGTGCATACCCTGAAGTCGTCGTCGGCCAGTGTCGGCGCGCTGAAGCTGGCGGCTCTGTGCGCCGAAATCGAACGCCGGCTTGCGCGACGGCCTGCTGGACGGCCTGGGCGCGCAGCTCGATGACCTGACGGCCGAAGGCGAGCGCGTTCTTGCGGCGCTGCGCCCGCTCTGAGACGAAGGCATGAACACGCCTTCTTCGTTCAGCGACGACGACGACGGCAACAAGCAGCCGCGCGTGCTGCTGGTCGACGACGACGAGGTCAATCTGATGCTGACCGCGATCGCATTGCGCGATCGCGGTTTCGAGGTCGTCGAGGTCACCAGCGGCGAAGCCGGTCTGGCCGCGCTGCGCGCCAGCGCGCCGGACATGGTCGTGCTCGATGCGCTGATGCCGGGCATGGACGGCTTCCAGACCTGCCGCGCGCTGCGCGCGATGCCGGGCTACGCGCAGATTCCGGTGCTGATGCTGACCGGCCTGGACGACGACGCCTCGATCACCCGCGCCTATCGCGCCGGCGCGACGGATTTCTACGTCAAGAGCACGCAGTGGAGCCTGCTGGCCGGGCGGCTGCGCTACATGCTGCGCGCCTCGCGCACGCGCATCGAGCTCGAACGCAGCAAGTTCAAGCTGGCGCGGGCGCAGGACCTGGCCCGCATGGGCAGCTTCGACTGGCGCCGCGGCGGACGCCTGGGCCAGCTCTGGCTGAGCCCCGAAGCGCTGCGCGTGTTCGGCCGCACGGCCGACGAGCGACTCGAGCTGCGCGCGCTGTTGCGCATGGTCGGCGCGGCGCAGCGGCGCGGCCTGATGCGCATGTTGAACGAGGTCGTGGCCCACAACGCGGTGCTGGCCACCGACGTCTCGGTGACGCTGTTCGACGGCCGCCAGCGCGTGGTGCATGTCGAGGCCGAGGCCGAGTTCGAGCATGGCAACGGCATCGGCTACACCGGCGTGTTCCAGGACGTGACCGACCGCCGTGTCGCCGAAGACCGCATCCGCCACCTGGCCAATTTCGACGCCCTGACCGGGCTGCCCAACCGCCGGCAGCTGATCTGGCGCACCGAGCGCGCCCTCGAGCATGCGCGCCGGCTCGGCCACAACGCCGCGCTGCTGCTGGTCGACCTCGATCGTTTCAAGAACGTCAACGACACGCTCGGCCACGCCGCCGGTGACGATCTGCTGATGGAAGTGGCGCGGCGCCTGCGCGGCTGCGTGCGCCACAGCGACCAGGTCATGGAAGGTGCGCTCGAAGCCGCAGGTACCCGCTCGCATCGCACGCTCGAAGCGGTCGGGCGGCTGGGCGGCGACGAGTTCGTGGCGCTGTTGCCCGAAGTCACCGACGAAGCCGACGCCGAGCGGGTGGCCAATCGCATTCTCGAAGCCATGCGCGAGCCGATCTTCGTTGCCGGCCAGGAGTGCTTCACCACGGCCAGTGTCGGCATCGCGATGTTCCCGCGCGACGGCCTGAACCTGGTCGATCTGATGCGCAACTCCGACGTGGCGATGTACTCGGCCAAGACGGCGGGACGCAATGCCTCGGCGGTCTACAGCCCGCAACTGGGCGGACGCGGGCGCGAGAAGATCGAACTCGAGGGCCACCTGCACAAGGCCATCGAGCGCAACGAAATGGTGCTGCACTACCAGCCCAAGGTCGACGTGCGGGCGGCCAAGATGGTCGGTGCCGAGGCCTTGATGCGCTGGCAGCGTGCCGGCGCGTTGGTGCTGCCGGGCGACTTCATCCCGCTGGCCGAGGAGACCGGGCTGATCGTGCCGCTGTCGGAGTGGGCCGTGCGCGAGGCCGCACGCCAGGCCAAGATCTGGCAACAGAGCTTCGGCTTTGCCGACTCGATCGCCGTCAACCTGCCCAGCCGGCTGTTCGAGCGCAGCGATCTGGTCGAGAACATCCACCAGTCGGTCTCGGCCTACGGCGTGCCGCACAAGACGATCCTGCTCGAGATCACCGAGAACAACCTGATGAAGGACCTGCACAACGTGTCGGTGTCCTTGCATCGTCTGAACGAGATCGGGGTCGAGATCGCGATCGACGACTTCGGCACCGGCTACTCGTCGCTCGCCTACCTGACCACGCTGCCGATATCCGAGCTCAAGATCGACCGCTCGTTCGTGCGCGACCTGGGCATCACGCCGCAGAGCTCGGCGGTGGTGTCGGCCATCATCGCGCTTGGCCCGCTCGCTTGGCCTGCGCGTGATCGGCGAAGGTGTCGAGACGATGCGCCAGATGGACGTGCTGCACCGGCTGGGCTGCGGCGTGATGCAGGGCTTCCTGTTTGCCAAGGCACTGCCGCCCGACGACGTCGAAACCTGGCTCAGGCAGACCGTGCTGCCGCGCAAGGCGCCGTGGATCGGCGCCGCCAGCGAAGAGCTCGTGCCGCGCGCAGTCGGCCGCACCTAGCGGGCCGCGGCCGATCGGCGGGCTGGATCAAGCCGGCCGAGCCGGGCAGAACGGGCGCCGCTATCGTGGTTCTGGCTGTTCCAGCATGCGACGCAGCTCGCCCTGCACCTGCAGCGGGAAGCCGGCACTGCCCCAGCGTGCATCGTCTGGCCAGGACTTGCAGGCTTTGCCGCGAGCGCGCGGCGTCCGGCCAATCCCGTGCCAGCCGGTTGGCCACGTGGGGAAAACGTTCGCACAGTGCCTTGGGCCTGGACTCGACGGGCAGCGCGACCAGCCAGTCGATCGTGGTGCCGGCGAGCATGCGCTCGGCGGCGCTCGGCTTGTCGTCCTTGCTGCGACCGAAAGTGACGGAAAACGCGTCGCGGTCGAGCCCGTCGTCGGGTGGCGCCTTCATCTGCTGGGCGACGGCCACGGGTTCGAGCTGCTCGAACTCGATGCTGCCCGATGGTCGAAATTCGAAAGGTTGGGTGGACATGCGGTAGGTCGATCTGGCGCAACGGCGCGCTCGAGGTCGATTCTAGAAAGTGCCGCTGCATTGATGGTGTCGCGTGCACCGCATATGCGTGCGCGCCTTCACGGCAAGCGCAATTCAATCCATGCGTCGCCGCACAGCGGCGCGGCCATTGCCAGCGGAGCACAGCGGGCGGCGGTACATGCAGCGAGGCTCGGCTGGACTCGCACCGGGCGAGCGTTGTTGCGCATGCCGACAACTTGATACGCGGCAATGTCGCAATCGACGTGGAATTGGGCAAAATGAAGCCGGCGCGGCCAGGTGCTCGTGGCCGCGCCCATCTTGCGGAGAAGCCATTGTGAGAGATGCACACGATCCCAAAGCCTTGTTGCGGCTGTGTGCCGCATTTGCGACGGCGCTCGCCTTGGTTGCCTGTGGCGACAGCGAGGAGTCCGCGCCGCCGCCCAGCGTGAACCTGGTCAACCCGGCGGTATCGTCGTTGCTGAGTGCGGTCGATGCCATCGGCGTCGGTGGCAGCGACCTGCTCTCGCACAACCCGACACGGGCCGATCTGGCCTTGCAATCCAATCTGAAGGGCGCGACGGTCAGCTTGCGCTTCTCGTGCACCGGCTGCGACATCACCGTCAGCGCGGCGGGCAGCAGCGTCGGGGCCAATCAGTACATCGCGATCCCGTTCCCGACCCTCGACGCTGCGTCGGACGCCAGCGTCGTCGTCACCGACAAGGTCAGCGGCGCGACGGCGCAGTACACGCTGCACGCCAGGCCGCTGGACTACGTGCGCTACAGCTTCAGCGCCAGCGCGCCGCAGGCCGGCGATCTGTACCTCACGCCGTTCGATCCGCAGGGCTACGGCGCGCCGTATGCCTACATCGTCGAGACCGACGGCAGCCTGAAGTACTACTACCGCAATCCGCGCGGCCGCAACATTCACGACTTCAAGAAGACGGTGCTGCCCGGCGGCGCCACGCGCTACAGCTTCTACGATTCGGCAGCCAATGCGATACGGGTCATGGACGGCGCGTTCAACCTGCTCGAGAACGTCAGTGCACTGGCCTTCCCCGACGGCAACACCTATGCCGTGAACCTGCACGATCACGTGATTCTCGACGACGGGCACTACATCCTGGGCGTCTACGCGTCCAAGACGGTGAACGACATTCCCGCGCTGCCGGGCCAATCGTTGTTCGTCGGCGGCAGCGGATTGCAGGAGATCCAGAACGGGGTGGCCGTCTTCAACTGGCTGACCACCGACCACCCCGAGCTCTATGCCTGCTCGACCGATGGCAACGCCTATGCACAGAACAACGGTGCCGACTATGCGCATTGGGACTCGGTGCATGTCGACACCGACGGCAACTGGCTGGCATCGTTTCGCCATCTCGACGCCGTGCTCAAGATCGACCGCAGCAACGGCGCGATCCGCTGGATCCTCGGCGGGCCCTGCGATCAGTTCGCGCTGACGGCGAATCAGAAGTTCGCACACCAGCACGACGCGCGCCGCACACCCGACGGGCGCCTCGGCCTGTTCGACAATGCCAACGGTGGCGCCGCTTCGCGTGTCGTGGCCTTCAACCTCGACGAAGCGGGCAAGACCCTGGTCGCGGGCAACCCGGCCTTGCCGGGCTTCGACGAGTTCAGCTCCGACATGCACCTGAGCTTCAACATGGGCAGCGCCCAGATGTTTGCCGGCGGCAAGGTGCTCGTCGGCTGGGGCGAGTTCCAGGGCTTGCTGAACGACGTCTCGGAGTTCGACATGGCGAGCGGCGCGTTGTCGATGCAACTGGCCCTGCTGCCGAGCGCCTACTCGAACGGCTACTTCTCCTACCGCGCGCGCAAATTCCCCTGAGCGCGGTGGCGTGGCGTGTGCGCCGCGCGCGAGCCGGTGCCGCGTGGGCAGCCGCGAGCGGGCAAGAGTGCGAAGCAGTGAACTACTGCACGGCGGCCTTCACGCGCCGGCCACGCAGCGCGCGTCGAGTTGGCACAGCATCGCGCCACCCCAACCTGCGAAAGGAACTGCCATGCGATTCAACCCCAAGCCGCCCTGTCATGCGATCCGTGGTCCGCGGCATTTTCATCAGCACCGTTGATGGCTGCGTTCGCGACGACAGTGTGTGCGGCGGACAGGATCTTCCTGAAACTGGACGGCATCATCGGCGCCTCGACCGATGCGCGACACAAGGATGAAATCGATATCACCTCCTACGCGCAATCGTTCCGCAATGGTGCGAACTTCGGCTTCGGCGGCGGCGGCGGTGCCGGTCGCGTCAGCTGCGGCGATATCACCGTATTGAAGAACATCGATCGCTCGAGCCCCCAACTGATCATGCACGTGACGACCGGCCGCCATGTCCGTAGCGGCGTCATCACCTTCAGCACCGGCGGAGAGCAGGCCTGTGGAGTATTACAAGGTGCAGTTGAGCGAGGTCTTGATCGACGCCGTCGAACAGGTCGACCCGCCGGGCGATGCAGGGCTTACCGAGAAGGTCAGCCTCAAGGTCCGCCAGTTCAACTTCACGTATGTACCGCAGGACGACAAGGGACAGCCCGGCACGCCCGTGACCTTCGGCTGGGATTGCGCCTCGAACAGGCCGTTCTGAACCGGCCGCGGAGCGCGGCGCGCACGGCGTCAGGCGCGGCCTGTCGACTCGTTGGGCGCCGGCGCCGGCTTCCTGCGGGCTAGAAGCGCGCCGACAGCCCGACCTGCACTTCGCCCTGCGACACCAGGTCGCCGCGCACGTTGACGACGCAGCCGCCGCTGCACATGAAGCCGCCGCTGCTGTTCACCAAAGTCGCGTAAGCGCGGGCCTCGATACGCAGCGACGCCCATTGGC
>CAVVVW010000010.1:0-41783 GCA_963751775.1 uncultured beta proteobacterium | reverse complement strand
CGCGCGCCGCGGAACCCGGCGCCGCCGCGCTCGGCCGGGCGCCGGTCGCCGCGAACGACAGCGCGCCCTTCGTCGGCCGAAGCCAGGAGTTCGCCGTGCTCGTCGGCCTCGTCGAGGGGCTCGCCGCCGGCGCCGGACACACCGTGCTGATCGAAGGCGAACCGGGGATCGGCAAGAGCCGGCTGATGCACGAGGTCGTGCGCTTTGCCGCCGCGCAAGACGTGCCGACGCTGGCCACGAACTGCTACGAGATCGAACGCGCGACGCCCTACCAGCCGGTGATCGACCTCGTCACGCGCGCGCTCGACCGCGTGTCGGATGCCGCGCTGCGCACGCTGGCGCCGGTGTCGCTGGCCGAACTCGCCGCCCTGGTGCCCGAGATCGGCGAACGCGTGCCGGGGCTGCCGCCGCTGTCGAACGATTTCCCGGAAGCGCGCCAGGCCCGCCTGCCGCGCGCGGTCGACCAGCTGCTCGAAGCCGCGCGCGGTGGTGGGGCGTTGATCCTGATGGTCGACGACATCCAATGGGCCGACGACGCCAGCGCGCAAGTGCTGCAGGTCCTTGCCCGGCGCGCGTCGCAGCGGCCGGTGCTCGTGGTCTACGCCTACCGCGACGAAGACGTCGACAGCGACGAGCGGCTGGCACAACGGGTCGAGAGCCTGCGCCGTGAGGCCGGCGCACGCCGCCTGGCGCTCGCCCGGCTGGAGCCCGCACAGACGGCAACGCTGGTCGCCGCGCTCGCCGCCACGCAGCCCGGCTCGGCCGGTCTGGCCGAGCGGCTGCACCGCGAAACCGCCGGCAACCCGTTCTTCCTGATCTCCATCCTGCAGTCGCTCGGCGACGGCCAGATGCAGCTCGAACCCAGCGCCGGCGCCGCCAGCGGGCTGCTGCCCGATGCGCTGCGCACCGCGGTGCGTGCGCGGCTGGCGCATGTGCCCAAGGAGCTGCGGCCCCTGCTCGAGACCGCCGCCGTGCTCGGCCGGCGCTTCGACTTCGACACCCTGCTCGAAGTGACGCGCGAGCCCGAGGCGCAGCTGCTCGACGCGGTGGAGGCGCTCGTCAAGCGCCGCCTGTTGCGCGAGGAGCCCGAGGGCGGCGTCTACGACTTCAGCCACGACAAGTTGCGCGAGGTGGTCTATCTCGACATCGGCGGCGCGCGGCGCAGGCTGGCCCACCGCTCGGTGGCCGAAGCGCTGGAGCGGCGCGGCGAAGGCCTGGCCAGCGAGCGCGGCCATGAACGCGACGCCCAGCTGGCCGAGCATTTCGAACGCGCCCATGTCTGGACCAAGGCGCTGCACTACCTGGTGCTGGCGGGCGAACGATCGTGCGCGCTGTTCGCGATGCGCGACGCGCTGCACTGGCTCGACCGTGCCGCCGCACTGGCCGAGCTGCACCCCGACGCGCTCGACGAGCGCCAGCGCCTGGCCGTCTACGAGCGGCGCGGCGCGGCGCGCGCACAGGCCGGGCAGACGCGCGGCGCGGTGGCCGACATCGCCCGCGTCGTCGAAGCCGCGCGCGCCAGCGGCGACCGGCAACGAACGCGCGACGCGCTGGTCCAGCTGGGCATGGCTTACCGGCGCGCCGACGCCTACGACGACGCCACCGCATGCCTCGCCGTGGCGCTTGCCGAATCGCGCGCCATCAACGACGAGCGCCACGCCGCCGACACGCTGTACCACCTCGGCACGGTCGCCTGGAGCACCGGGCGCAACGACCAGGCCATCGGGCATCACCAGCAGGCGGTCGAGATCTGCGAGCGCACGGGCCTCGCCGATCTGGTGGCGGTGCAGGCCTACCACGGCCGCGGCGAGGCGCATTTCGCCAACGCCGAGCCGCGGCCGGCGATCGATTGCTACGCCCGTTCGCTGGCGCTGGCCCGCGGCATCGGCGACAGGAGCTACGAGTGCGAGAACCTGATGATGATCGGGCACGCCTGCGTCGGCACCAAGGGCCTGGGCGACTACCCGCGCGCGACCACGCACTTCGACGCGGCACTCGATATTGCGCGCGCCGCCGACCTGCAGTGGCACATCGGGCCGACGCTGCTGGGTCTCGATCACGTGCGCGCCTGCACGGGTGACTACGGCCCGGCGTGGTTGCGCATGCGCGAGACCCTGGCCTGGCTCGAGAGCCTGAAGCAGGTGCGCTACCAGCTCATCGCGCACGATTTCCTGGGCCACCTGCTGCTCGACCTCGGCCTGAACGAGATGGCGCTCGAGCATCTGGGCCGCGGCCTGGCGCTCGGCCGCGACACCGGCATCATGTTCTGGCGCGCCGCGCTCGATACCCATGTGGCGGTCGCGCGCTCGCGGCTCGGGCAGGGCGTCGATGCCGCGGCGCTGCAGGCCACCCTCGACCAGACGCGCAGCAACTCGGAGCGCTACCTGACGGTGCGCTGCCTCGACGGCCTGGCGGAGGTGACGCTGGCCGGTGGCGATCCGGTTCGCTGCCGGGCGCACGCCGATGAAATGCTGGCGCTGGGTGTCGCCAACGGCCTGCGCGAGATCGAGGCCGGCGCGCTGCGCTGGCGCGGCGAGGCGCTGCGGGCCGAGAAGGCGTATGCGCCGGCCCAGGCGGCGTTGTTGCGTGCCGCGGCGCTGGCCGATGACGTCGGCCGCGTGCGCCTGCAGATGGATTGTCAAGCCGCGCTGGCCCGGTTGTTCGCGGCGCAAGGCCAGCACGGCGACGCGCAGCGCCACGCCGAGCGGGCACACGCAACGGCGCGGGGCATCGAATCGAGCCTCGATGCCTCGGGCCTCGAAGCGAGCCTGGTGGCCGGCAACGAACGCTGACATCATGGTGCCCATGACCTGGCCGACCCGACTGCCACTGATCGCCATCCTGCGCGGCATCCGTCCCACCGAGGCGATTGCGCATGCGCAGGCCCTGGTCGATGCCGGCTTCGATGCGATCGAGATTCCGCTCAACTCGCCCGACTGGCAAACCAGCGTGCGGGATGTGGCGCAACGCTTCGGCGCGCACGCGCTGATCGGCGGCGGCACCGTGTTGCAGCCCGCGCAGGTCGACGCGTTGGCTGACGCGGGCGGCAAACTGGTGGTCACGCCCAATACCCGGCCGAGCCTGATCGCCCATGCCGTGCGGCGCGGGCTGACCGTGGCGGCCGGATTCGCCACCGCCAGCGAGGCCTTCGATGCGCTGGATGCCGGCGCGCAAGCCCTGAAGCTGTTCCCGGCCACGACCTATGGCCCGGCGCACGTGAAGGCGTTGCGCGCCGTGCTGCCGCCGGTGCCGCTGTTCGCGGTGGGCGGCATCACGCCGGCCAACCTGGCCGATTACCTGCGTGCGGGCTGCATCGGTGCCGGCCTGGGCGGCGACCTGTACCAGCCCGGCCAGGATCCCGCGCGCACTGCGCAAAGGGCCCGCGACTTCGTCAGCGCCTACCGCGACGCGACCGCATGATCGCCGTCGACTGGGGTACCAGCAGCCTGCGCGCATACCGGCTCGACGCTGCCGGCGCCGTGCGCGAACAACGCAGCGCGCCGGCCGGCATCCGCACCTGTCAGGGCGCGTTCGAGTCGGTGCTCGCCGAACAGTTGCACGGTTGGGATGACGAACTGATCGTGATGGCGGGCATGATCGGCAGCCGCAACGGCTGGCTCGAGGTGCCTTACGTGGCCTGCCCGGCCGGGTTGGAAGAGATCGCCGCCGGCCTGCGCGAAGTGGCGGCAAGCAGCCTGCCGGGTCGGTGCATCCTGATCGCTCCCGGCCTCAGCCACCGACCGCAGGTGGGTGCGCCCGAAGTCATGCGCGGCGAGGAAACGCAGCTGCTGGGCCTGCACGGCGAACTGCCGGGCGACGGCCCGCACAGCAGTGGGCCTGCCCGGCACGCACAGCAAATGGGCGACCGTGAGCAACGGGCGCATCGTCGCCTTCCAGACCGCGATGACGGGCGAGCTCTACGCCGTGCTCACGCAGCACAGCCTGCTCGGCGCGTTGATGGAGCAGGCGGACGGCGTGTTGGTCGACGACGGCTCGGCCTTCGATCTCGGCGTGCAGGCCGGCAATGCGCGCCGGCGGCCTGTTGAACCACTTGTTCGGCGTGCGCACGCGGGCCCTGTTCGGCGAACTCGCGCCGGCGCAGCTGCCTTCGTACCTGTCGGGCCTGCTGATCGGGCACGAACTGCAGGGCCTGCTGGCGGGTACCGGGCCGGTGCACCTGATCGGCAGCGAGGCGCTGCTGCGCCAATACCGGCGCGCATTGAGCTTGCGTGGCGTGAACGGCGCAGGCCCACGGCGAGGCGCTGGCCGCGCGCGGCCTGTACCTGCTGGCGCGCGCGGGCGGGCTCGTCGCCTGAGCCGGCCGCGAACGGCGCGCGCGTGCGGGCCGATCCCGGCTACTGCTCGCCCCAGCGCGCCACGCGCTGCTCCTGCACGCCCAGGCCGTCGATGCCCAGGCGCATGACGTCGCCCGGCTTGAGGTACATCGGCGGCTTCATGCCCAGGCCGACGCCCTGCGGCGTGCCGGTGGTGATGACGTCGCCGGGCTGCAGGATCCCGAACTGGCTGATCTCGGAGATCTGCCTGGCGACCGTGAAGATCATGTCGCTGGTGTTCGAGTCCTGGACCCGCTTGCCGTTGAGCTCCAGCCACAGGCGCAGCTTCTGCACGTCGGCGATTTCGTCGGGCGTCACCAGCCAGGGCCCGAGCGGGCCGAAGGTCGGGGCCATCTTGCCCTTGACCCACTGCCCGCCGCGTTCGAGCTGGAACGCGCGCTCCGAGACATCGTTGCAGACGAAGTAGCCCGCGACGTGGTCGAGCGCGCTGGCCTCGTCGACGTAATGCGCCTGCTTGCCGATCACCAGCGCCAGCTCGACTTCCCAATCGCCTTTGGTCGAGTTCTTCGGCAACAGCACCACGTCGTTGGGCCCGCAGATGCACGAAGGGGCCTTGTTGAAGAGCACCGGCTCCTTCGGAATCTCGGCCTTGGATTCGATCGCGTGCTGCACGTAGTTCAGGCCGACGGCGATGAAGTTGCCGGGCTGGGCGACGCAGGAGCCCAGGCGCGTGCCCTTCGCGACGACGGGCAGGCTTTGCACGTTCACCGAGCGCAGAGCCTGGATGCCGCCGCTGGCGAAGAACTTCGGCCCGAAGTCCTCGCATACGGCACCGAGGTCGCGCACCTGCCCTTGCGAATCGATGATCCCGGGGCGCTCCTGGCCGACGAGGCCGTGTCTGACGAGTTTCATTTGTTCTCCAATGGGTGCGGCAGTGGCACGCCAGCCATCATCGCAGATGCGAATCATGCCGCCGGCATGACACGCACGGTGTCCGAGCGGCCGCCGATAGATAGAATGGCCCGCTTTGGGGTGCACTACCGTATGGCCGCTGTGTTGAGCGATGTTGCTGCTGCTGTTTTGGAGCTCAGGAGCGCGGCGCTCACGCTGATCGCGGTGGTGCTCAAGACCACCGACCTCGATGTCCTGGCCGGCGAACTCGAACAACGCGCCAGCGTGATGCCGGGCCTGTTCGACGACGAGCCGGTGGCGCTCGACCTGTCGCAGGTGCGCGAGACCGAGCCGGCGCTGAACTTCCCCGACCTGATCGCGCTGTTTCGCCGCCACCGCATGGTGCCGGTGGCCGTTCGCGGCGGCAGCGCCGAGCAGATGGCGGCGGCCTTCGCGGCCGGCCTGGTGGACGCCCCCGAGGGTGCGCGGCCGGCCCGCGAGTTGATGCCGCCGCCGGTGATCGAGCGCATCGTCGAGCGTGCAATTGCCGCCGCTGCCGCCGTTGATCGTCGACCGGCCGCTGCGTTCGGGCCAGCAGGTGTACGCGCACGACCGCGACCTGGTGGTGCTGGCGCTGGTGAGCTATGGCGCCGAGGTCATTGCCGACGGCCACATCCATGTCTACGCGCCGCTGCGCGGCCGCGCGCTCGCCGGGGCCAAGGGCAACACCGAGGCGCGCATCTTCACGACCATGATGCAGGCGCAATTGCTGGCGATCGCGGGCGTCTATCGCACCACCGAAGTGGACTTCACCGCCGCGGTGGCGGGCCGCGCGGCGATGGTGCGCCTGGTCGATGGCAGCCTGGTCGTCGAGGCGCTGGAACAAGGCCCCTGAGCACCGCGCCACCCGCTGCCGGCACCCCAATAACAAGCAACGAAAGGAAATTCCCCCGATGGCCAAGATCATCGTCGTCACCTCCGGCAAGGGGGGCGTCGGAAAAACCACGACCAGCGCCAGCTTCGCATCGGGCCTGGCCTTGCGCGGCCACAAGACCGCGGTCATCGACTTCGACGTCGGCCTGCGCAACCTCGACCTGATCATGGGCTGCGAGCGCCGCGTGGTCTACGACCTGATCAACGTGATCCACAACGAGGTCAACCTGTCGCAGGCGCTGATCAAGGACAAGCATTCCGACAACCTGGTCGTGCTCGCCGCCTCGCAAACGCGCGACAAGGACGCATTGACGCAGGAGGGCGTGAAGCGCGTGCTCGACGAGCTGGCCGCGATGGGCATGGAGTACATCGTCTGCGACTCGCCCGCCGGCATCGAGACCGGCGCGCTGCTGGCCATGCACTATGCCGACGAGGCCATCGTCGTCACCAACCCCGAGGTCTCGTCGGTGCGCGACTCCGACCGCATCCTGGGCATGCTGGCGTCGAAGACGCAGCGCGCCATCGACGGCAAGGAAGGCATCCGCGAGCACCTGCTGATCACGCGCTACGACACCACGCGCGTGGCCAGCGGGCAGATGCTGTCGATCGACGACATCCAGGAAATCCTGCGCATCCCGCTGATCGGCGTGATCCCCGAATCGGCAGACGTGCTCGACGCCTCGAACCAGGGTGTGCCCGCGATCCACATGAACGGCAGCGCCGTGGCCGAGGCCTACAAGGACGTGACCCGGCGCTTCCTCGGCGAAAGCCGCGAGATGCGCTTCACGCAGGCGGCGCGGCCCGGCTTCTTCCAGCGCCTGTTCGCGAGGGCCTGACGCCAATGTCCTTCTTGTCGTTTCTGTTCGGGCGCAACAAGCGCTCGGCCAGCCTGGCCAAGCAGCGCCTGCAGCTCGTGCTGGCCGCAGAACGCAACCCGCGCAGCCCGCGCCGGCCCGACTACCTGCCGGCCCTGCAGCGCGAACTGGTGGGCGTGGTCTCGAAGTACGTGAAGATCCAGCCCAAGGACGTCAGGGTCAGCTTCGAGCGCCAACAGGGCAGCCAGGTGATCCGGGTCAAGGTCGAGTTGCCGCAGGCGGCGCGGGCCTGAGTTCGGTTCGCAGAAACAGCCTGCGATAGCCGCGCTCGGCGGCAGCGTCTGCTCGTTGCGCTCGGGTTGTGCGCGGTGTTGTACGCATGGCGGAGCGGATCGCTACGGGGGTACACGCCATTGACCCACCGTGAAGTCCCAGCCCAGAATCAGCGCGTCGATCATAGGTCGCGCCGGGCCGGCGCGCACTCTCTTCAGCCACCGAGGATGACGCGATGCACACATTGAAATGCCGGCTGCTGCTGGCCCTGGCATGTTTGCTGTTCGGCAGCGCGAGCGCACAGGAGCTGATCTCCAACGTGCCGCGCAACCAGACCCTGATCGTCGAGAACCCCGAGGGCACGATCAAGAACGCCGGCTGGTTCAACTACTGGGCCATCAATGCCGGCGGCCAGTCCACCGGGCTGCACCAGCTGGCGCTCGACACCTTCTGGTACATCGACCCGAACCGCGGCGTCGATGGCGTGTGGGACAACTCACTCGCCGCCGAGAAGCCGATCTACAACAAGGATTTCACCGAGATCACGGTCAAGCTGCGCCCGGGCATCTTCTGGAGCGACGGCGTCGAGTTCACGTCGGCCGACGTGGTCTACACGGTCGAGACCCACCTGAACACCAAGGGCCTGCGCTGGAGCGCGCCGATCCAGGTCAACGTGGCCGAGCATCTCGGCGCCCGACAAGTACACCGCGGTCTTCAAGCTGAAGAAGCCCAACTCGCGCTTCCATGCGCTCTTCACCGTGCGCTGGAACGCGATGTGGATGATGCCCAAGCACATCTTCGAGAAGGCCGGCGACGTGTTGAAGTTCGCCTTCAACCCGCCGGTCTCGCTCGGGCCGTACACGCTGAACAGCTTCGACCCCAACGGCAAGTGGTTCATCTGGCAGAAGCGCGAAGACTGGAAGCGCACCACGCTCGCCCGCTTCGGCGAGCCGGGCCCGAAGTACGTGGCCTATGTCGATGCCGGCCCGCCCGACAAGCGCGTCATCGCGCAGATGAACCACCAGCTCGACATCATCCACGACACCTCGCCCGAAGGCATGTTCACGCTGGCCAAGCAGTCGCGCCTGTCGCACGGCTGGTTCAAGGGCTTTCCGTACGCGCACCCCGATCCGACGCTGGCCGCGGTGATCTTCAACAACCAGAACGAGCTGCTGAAGAACCGCGACGTGCGCTGGGCGCTGGCCCTGGTGATCGACATCAAGGCCGTGTCGATGGCCTCGTACCGCGGCGCCGCCACCATCTCCGCCATCGGCGTGCCGCCGACCGGCACGCATCCCGAGTACTACCACCAGCCGATGGAGGCCTGGCTCAAGGCGTTCGAGGTCGATACCGGCAAGCGCAAGATCAAGCCGTACGACGCCGACCATCGGCAAGCAGATCGCCGATTCGCTGCGCCCGAGCATGGGCATCCAGATCCCCGAACAAGGCCGAAGACGTGGCCAAGGCATTCGGCATGGGCTGGTGGAAGCCCGATCTGCAGGCCGCGGCCGAGCTGCTGCAAAAGGCCGGCTTCAAGAAGAGCGGCAACCAGTGGATGACGCCCGACGGCAAGCCCTTCACGATCAAGATCACCGTCGAAGGCGAAGGCCGGCCGGTGATGACCCGCGCCGGCTCGATGATCGCGCAGCAATGGCGCCAGTTCGGCATCGACGCCAGCACCGTGGTGGCGCAAGGCACGCTTGAACGATCGCCGCGCGTCGGGCGACTTCGACGCCATCATCAGCTGGAGCGTCGAGACCTGGGGCGGCCATCCCGACCTGTCCTTCTTCCTCGACAGCTGGCATTCGCAGTTCGTCGCCGAGCCCGGCAAGCCGCAGCCGCCGCGCAACTGGCAGCGCTGGTCGCACCCCGAGCTCGACAAGATCATCGAGCAGATCCGCACCGTCGGCTTCGACGATCCCAAGGGCGTCGAGCTCGGCCGCGAATACGTCAAGCTGGTGGCGCGCGAGATGCCGACCATTCCGCTGATGGCCTACAACGTCTTCACCGTGATGGACGAGACCTACTGGACGGGCTACCCCAACGCGGAGACGGCGCCCTACACCGACCCGGTGCCCAACTGGGGCAACACCAAGTACATGATGGTCAAGCTGAAGCCGCGCCAGGCGCAGTAGAGCCCGCGCCTTCGACCATGTCGAGCTACGCGGCGTACCTGCTGCGCCGCGTTGCCCAGTTCGTGCTGGTGGTCTTCATCGGCATCAACATCTCGTTCGTCGTCACGCACGCCACGCCGATCGATCCGGTCGAGCAGACCATCGCCGCGGCCACCGCCTTCGGCAGCACCAGCCCCGAAGCGATCGCGATGATGCGCCAGTCGCTGCGC
The DNA here is from genome assembly GCA_963751775.1 of uncultured beta proteobacterium. Lineage (GTDB taxonomy): Bacteria > Pseudomonadota > Gammaproteobacteria > Burkholderiales > Burkholderiaceae_C > CADEEN01. The sequence continues at coordinate 32,232 of CAVVVW010000010.1, read as the reverse complement.
GAGCTGTACGGCCTGCAAGGCAGCCTGTGGGATCAGTACCTGGTCGTTCTGGAAGCGCGTGGCCGTGCTCGACTTCGGCCCTTCGCTGTCGGCCTTCCCGACCCCTGTGTCCGAGCTGATCTGGCGCGCGCTGCCCTGGACGGTGGGTTTGCTCTTCGTGGCCACGACGATTTCCTGGCTGCTCGGCAACCTGCTCGGTGGCCTGGCCGGCTACTTCCGCGAGCACCGCGGACTGCGCATCGCCGGCATCGTCGCGATGGGCTTCCACCCGATTCCGTACTACATCGTCGCCTTCGTGCTGGTGATCGTCTTCGGCTACCTGTGGCCGGTGCTGCCGATCAGCGGCGGCTCGCAGATGAACCTGGCGCAGGGCTTCACGCTCGACTTCGCGGCCAGCGTGCTGCGCCATTCGCTGTTGCCGGTGCTGTCGCTGGTGCTGGTGGGCCTGGGCGGCTGGTTCATGGGCATGCGCTCGCTGGTCTCCAACATCGTCAGCGAGGACTACGTGGTCTACGCCGAACTCGGCGGCGTGGCACGCGGCCGCATCCTGCGCTCCTACGTGATGCGCAATGCGCTGGTGCCGCAGGTGACGGGTCTGGCCATGTCGCTGGGCCACATCTTCAACGGCGCCATCATCACCGAGCAGGTCTTCGGCTATCCCGGCATCGGCTCGCTGCTGGTGTCTGCCGTGCATACCGGCGACTACAGCCTGGTGCTCGGCCTGACCTCGGTGTCGATCGTCGCCGTGGCCTTCGCCGTGCTGCTGCTCGACATGCTGTACCCCTTGCTCGACCCGCGCGTGAAAGTCGGTTGATGAGCTCGCCGGGTCGCCCCAAGTGCGAAGGCTCCCCAAGGGCCACGAAGGGGCCCCTACGGGCCCAAGCGGGACGGCGCGCAGCGCCAAGGGTGCGGTCATAACATGTGGACCGTGCTGCGCGACTTGCTGCGCCACAACCGCGAATTCGCCGCCGGCGTGTGCCTGCTGGGCATCGTCGGCCTCTTTGCCGCGCTGTCGGTCTTCTCGCCCTATTCGCCGCTCGACAGCTTCGTCGTGCCGCCCGACATGCCGCCCGGCTGGCCGCATGTGCTGGGCACCACCTCGCGCGGGCAGGATGTGTTCTGGCTGCTCAGCGTGGCCATCCGCAATACGCTGCTGTTCGGCTTCGTGGTGGCGCTGATCAGCCGCCTGCTGGCGCTGGTGATCGGTCTGGTGGCGGGCTATGCCGGCGGCCTGATCGACCGCGCGCTGATGTCGCTCAACGATACCTTCATCGTCATCCCGCTGTTCCCGATCCTGGTGCTGTTCTATTTCGTCATGCGCGACCGCATGTCCTGGGCTTCGCTGGCGCTGGTGATGGCCTGCCTGGGCTGGGCCTATGACGCGCGCCTGATCCGCTCGGTGGCGCTGAGCCTGCGCACGCGCGAGTTCACCGAGACGGGCATCTTCTCGGGCATGAGCATGCGCCAGATCCTCACGCAGGAGCACCTGCCCTTCGTGCTGCCGATCGTCTTTTCGACCACCATGAACAACATCAACTGGTCGATCGGCCTGGAGGTCACGCTGTCGGTGCTGGGCTTCACCGACATCAATACACCGACCATCGGCTCGATGATCTACTGGGCCAACCAGCACACCGCGATGGTGGCCGGCGTCTGGTGGTGGGTGGCGTTCCCGGTGGCGCTGGTGGTGATGACCTTCGTCGGCCTCTTCCTGCTGGCGATCTCGATGAATGAATTCATCGACCCGCGAAGCCGGTTGGGCCGGGGCATGCGATGACGACGCAAGCCACGCCCGTCGTGCGGGTGACGAACCTGCGCGCCTACTACCGCACGCAGCAGTTTGGCGTGCAGCGCGAGGTGCGCGCGGTCGATGACGTGAGCCTGCAGGTGATGCCTGACGAGATCTACGGACTGGCGGGAGAGTCGAGTTGCGGCAAGAGCACGCTGATCAAGACGATTGCCGGCGCGATACGCCCGCCACTGGCGGTGCAGGGCGGCAGCGTCGAGTTCAATTTCGGCGGCCGGCAGCTCGACATGTACAAGGCCGCGCCCGACGAGATCGCCGCGGTCCGCTGGCGCCACCTGTCGTATGTGATGCAGGGCTCGATGGGCGTGCTCAACCCGGTGCGGCGCGTGCAGCATTCGTTCGTCGACTTCGCCTTGCGGCACATCGGGCAGCCGATGCCGGACTTCCTGGAAACCGTGCGCAGCCACCTCGAGCGCCTGCACCTCAAGCCCGACGTGCTGCGCGCCTACCCGCACGAACTCTCGGGCGGCATGCGCCAGCGTGTGGCCATTGCGCTGGCCACGGTGTGCCGTCCCGAGCTGATCATTGCCGACGAGCCGACCACCGCGCTCGACGTGATCGTGCAGAAGGGCGTGCTGGCGATGATCCGCGGGGTGCAGCGCGAACTCAAATCGTCGCTGATCTTCGTCACCCACGACATGGCAGTGCACGCCCATCTGTGCCACCGCCTGGGCGTCATGTACGCCGGCCGGCTGATCGAGGAGGCGCGCACGGCCGACATCTTCCGCACGCCGCGCCACCCCTACACCGCGCACCTGATTGCCAGCCTGCCGCGCATCGGCCAGACGGCCGCGCCGGCGGCGCTCGAAGGTGCGCCGCCGAACCTGGCCGCGCCGCCGAGCGGCTGCCGCTTCCACCCGCGCTGCCCGAAGGCGATGGCGGTGTGCCAGGAGCGCGTGCCGCCGATGCACAGCGTGGCCCCCGGCCACCGCGTAGCCTGCTTTGCGGTGACGCCGCCCGACGCACCATGACCGCGCCACTGCTCCAGGTGCAGAACGTCGCGCGCCACTACGCGATGGGCGGCCTGTTCGGCCGCGGCCATCGCGCGGTCGACGGCGTGAGCTTCGACGTCGGCGCGACACGGCCCGAAATCCTGGCCCTGATCGGCGAATCGGGCAGCGGCAAGACGACGATGGCGCGCCTGATCCTGGGCACCGTGGCCCCCAGCAGCGGCAGCATCCGCTTCAAGGGCGTGGACATGGCCACGCAGCGCGGCCGGCGCGCGCGGCTGGCGTTCATGCGCCAGGTGCAGCCGATCTTCCAGAACCCCTTCGAGGCCTTCAACCCGCTCAAGCGCCTGGACCGCTACCTGTACCTGACGGCGCGCCACTTCGCCGGCGCCGCCGATGCCGCCGCCGAGCAGGCGCATGCCGAGCGCGCGCTGCGCCAGGTGGGCTTGTCATTGGCCGAAGCACGCGGGCGCTTTCCGCACGAGCTGTCGGGCGGGCAGTTGCAGCGCGTGGCCATTGCCCGCGCGCTGATCGCCTCGCCCTCGCTCCTGGTGGCCGACGAGCCGGTGTCGATGGTCGATGCCTCGCTGCGCACCTCCATCGTCAACCTGTTCCGTACCCTGCGCGACGGCTTCGGCGTCTCGATCCTCTACATCACGCACGACCTGGCCACCGCCTACAGCATCAGCGACCGCGTGATCATCATGCGCCGTGGCCAGGTGGTGGAAGCCGGCGACGCACGCCAGGTGCTCGACCACCCGCAGCACCCGTATTCGATCGAGCTGAAGAACGCGGTGCTGGCCCCTGAAGTCGGCGACGCTGCCGAATAACCCCCCACCTGACAACCACCCCCTGGAGAGACTCCCATGCGCAAGGCATCCGTGGTTCTGCGGCACGACGCCGTCATCGGCGACACCGACCCGCGCCTCTTCGGCGCCTTCGTCGAGCACCTGGGCCGCTGCGTCTACGGCGGCATCTACGAGCCCGGCCACAAGACGGCCGACAAGCAAGGCTTCCGGCACGACGTGCTCGACCTGGTGCGCGAGCTGGGCCCGACCATCATGCGTTACCCCGGCGGCAACTTCGTCTCGGGATACAACTGGGAGGACGGCGTCGGCCCGGTGAAGAACCGGCCGCGCCGGCTCGACCTGGCCTGGATGTCCACCGAGCCCAACACCTTCGGCACCAACGAATTCATCGACTGGTGCCGCCTGGCCAAGATCGAACCGATGCTGGCGGTGAACCTGGGCACGCGCGACGGCGATGCGGCGCGCAATCTGCTCGAGTACTGCAACCACCCGGGCGGCACCACGCTGTCGGACCTGCGCCGCGCGCACGGCTGGAAGCAGCCGCACGGCGTGAAGTTCTGGTGCCTGGGCAACGAGATGGACGGCACGTGGCAGATGCAGGCCAAGACCGCCGAGGAGTACGGCCGCATCGCCGTCGAGGCGGCCAAGATGATGAAGTGGATCGACCCCAGCATCGAGCTGGCCGCGTGCGGCTCGTCGGGCCGCAACATGCCGACCTTCGGCGCCTGGGAAGACACGGTGCTGCAGCACAGCTTCGACCATGTCGAATACATCTCGCTGCACACCTACATCAACAACTACGCGCACGACACGCCGGCCATGCTGGCCAGCCCCGACCTGATGGACCACTTCATCGACGAGGTGGTGGCGATTGCCGATTCGGTGGCTGCGCGCAAGCATTCCAGCAAGCGCATCATGCTCAGCTTCGACGAGTGGAACGTGTGGTACCGCACCCGCCGCAACAAGGCCGAGCGTGTGCTGCCAGGCTGGCCGGTGGCGCCCGAGATCCTCGAAGAGATCTACACCATGGAAGACGCGCTGGCCTTCGGCGGCGCCTGCATCTCGCTGCTCAACCATGCCGACCGCGTGAAGAGCGCCTGCCTGGCGCAACTGGTCAACGTGATCGCGCCGATCATGACCGAGACCGGCGGCCCGGCCTGGCGCCAGACCATCTTCCACCCCTTCGCGCAGATGAGCCGCTTCGGCCGCGGCCGCGTGCTCAAGGCCGAAGTCGATTCACCGACCTACGCGGCCAACTACTTCGACCCGCGCGGTGCCACCGACCTCTACTTCCCGCTGCCCAAGGTGCCCTACCTGAAACTCGCCGCGGTGGAAGACCCGGCCAGCGGCGCGGTGACGCTGTTCGCGCTGAACCGCAATCTGGAGCAGCCGATGGCGCTCGACGTGGCGTTGCAAGGCTACGGCCTGCCGGTGCTGGAGCAGGCGCTGCAGTTGCGGCATGCGAACCTGAAGGCGACGAATACCAAGGCGCATCCGGATCGTGTATCGCCGGCCGCGCTGACCGGCATCTCGCTGCGCGCAGACCGCATGCAGGCCACGCTGGCGCCGGCGTCGTGGAATGTGATTCGCTTGGCGCGCGGGCGGTGAGGTTGGCGGGGATCGTGCGGGGTTGAATCGATGGGTGGTCTGCATCGATCCCCGAGCTGACCACCGCCCTGTAGCTCATGAGCGCCTGCGCTGGCGACAAAGTGAACGGTGAGCGACGGCGCGCCGCGCTGGCCCTGATCGAGGGCGAAAGGAAGGGACGCCGCATCGCTGCGGCGTCCCGTTTCGAGAAGGGCCGCCGCACCGCTGCGGCCCGTGCGGCGCGCATCACTGCCGCGCGCCGCGTTGGCGTGCCGTGAGCCCGGCGAGTTGCGCCGCGCCGGCGTCACGCGCCTTGGCTTCGGCCACCAGGCGCCGCACGCAGTGCTGCCGCGCGACGCGGTCGCCGAGCGCATCGCAGCCGGCGACGGCGGACCGCGCCTGCGGCGAATCGGCCAGCACCGGCTCGCTCGACACGCTGTAGAAGGCGCCGCCGACGGCGAGCAACAGCGTCGCCGACGTTGCGAACGCCGCGGCGGAGACCGCGGCGCGTGCCGAGAGGCGCTTGAGACGTTCGTAGTAGCGTTCCATGGTCATCTCCTTCGGAGGGGGTTGCGGAGGCAGCGGCGACAGTGCGTCGCCGGTCTCCCGGTTGGTTTCGGGCATCGGATCGGAGTACATGGCGAATCTCTCGAGGTTGTGCAGGACGAGCGACTCCCGCCGCGCGCGCGATGCGCTCGCGGACATGGGCGAGACCCGGAGCCTGCGGAAGGTGAACGTTGAAAGGTCGACCTGTCGGCCGCGTTCAGGACGAACGAGCGGCGGCGTATCGGCGCCAGCGCCGTTGCGAGTCGGAAAGGGAACCTACGACAGGGCAGCGGCGCGAGGTGCCACGCGCCGGCCGCGAGTCGTCAGGAGTTTGCGGCCGACAGGAGGCGACGGTGCATGGTGCGAATGAACATCTGCGGCCTCCTGTGGTTGAGTGGATGGTAGGGCTGGGTACGAAATGCGTGGTGCATCGCGTGGGGGCGGAGTTTGTTCGACGACGCGGGACGCGTCAACCCCCTAACGTCATCAGGATGGTTGACGTGATGCGTGCACGCATCACGTCAACCGCAAGACTCGACGTTCGCCGCTTGAATGCACCCTCATGGCCCCATGCAGACAGCAGGATCGACTCGATCGACAGCGAACCCGGCAGCCATCCCAAAAACCGAAGTGCCCTGCGCGAACGCAAGCACGTATCAGCCCACAGAGAAGCGGTAGACCGAACTGCTGGCGTAGCTCTCGCCGGGCCGCAGCACGGTGGACGGAAAGTCCGCCCGGTTCGGCGCGTTCGGATGGTGCTGTGGCTCCAGGCAGATGCCGTCGCCCTGGCGGATCGGCGCGCCGCCAGTACGGCGCAGGCTGCCGTCCAGGAAATTGCCCGAATAGAACTGGATCGCGGGCTCGGTGGTGTGGATCTCGAGCGTGCGGCCCGAGGCATCGTCGTGCAGGCGCGCGGCCAGGCTGAGGCCCGGTGCGCTGCGGTCGAGCACCCAGTTGTGATCGTAGCCACGCGCCAGCGCGAGCTGTGGGTCGGGTTGGTGCAGGCGCGCGCCGATCGGCGTGGCCTGGCGGAAATCGAAGGGCGTGCCTTCGACACTCGCCACCGCTACTGGAATCAGCTGCGGGTCGATCGTGGTGTAGCGGCTGGCCGCCAGCATCAGGCGCTGGCCGAGCGCGCTGCCTGCGCCGGCGAGGTTGAAGTAGGCATGGTGGCTGAGGTTGACCACGGTCGCGCGGTTGCTGCGCGCGCGGTAGTCGATGCGCCAGCGGTGGTCGGGCGCCAGGGTATAGCGCACGTTCACCGCCAGCTCGCCGGGGAAGCCTTCTTCGCCGTCGGCGCTGGTGTACTCCAGCTGCAGCGCCACGCTGCCGTCGTCTTGCGCGGGCAGCGGCGCGGCGTTCCACCAGCGGCTGCCGAAGCCGCGTGCGCCGCCATGCAGGGTGTTCGCGCCGTCGTTGGCATCGAGCCGGTGCACCTGGCCGTCGAGCGTGAAGCGCGCACCGGCAATGCGGTTGGCGTAGCGCCCGACGATCGTGCCGAGGTGCGGATGCGGCTGCAGGTAGGCGGCCAGCGTGGGCAGGCCGAGCACGACATTGGCCGAGTGCCCGGCGCGGTCGGGCACGCAGATCGAGGTGACGATGCCGCCGAGGTTGATGGCGCTGAGCGTCATGCCTGCGCCGTTGTCGAGCGTGAACGCCTGCACCGCGCGGCCATCGGGCAGGCGGCCGAACTCGCGCTGCGTGATGCCCGCGGCAGACATCAGGCGTGCCGCCCGGTGGCGAAGCGGTGCTCGGGCAAGCCGCGCTGGCCCGGCAGCAGCGAGAAGACGCCGCCCGCGCCGGGTTGCCCTCGCAGCGCTTCGGCGCTCAGACCGATGCGCGCCGTGCTGACGAACAGGCGCTCGAGCGCGGCGCCGCCGAAGGCCACGCAGGTGGGCCTTGATGCCGGCAGGGCCACGCGCGCGGTTTCGCGGCCCGTGCTGTCGTAGCGCACGATGCAGCCGCCTTCCCACTGCGCGTTCCACAGGCCGCCATCGGCATCCACCGCCGAGCCGTCGGGGTAGCCTTCGCTGGCGCCGAGTTGCGTGAACAGCCGCGGCGTGCCGATGCACCCGTTCGCAGCGTAGTCGGCGCAATGGATCTTGCGGGTGGGCGAGTCGGCGAAATACAGGCGTGTGCCGTCGGGGCTGAAGGCGATGCTGTTGGCCACCGCCACGGCGGGCAAGGGCAGGCGCTCGACCGTGAGCTCGGGCCCGACGCGGTAGAAGTGGCCGATCGGCGCCGCGGCGGCGTTGTACATGCCGAAGACGAAGCGCCCCTGCGCATCGCAGCGGCCGTCGTTGATGCGCGTCGAAGCGATGTCGGGCTCGACGGCGACGATCGGCGACGCGAGCGCGCCGCGTTCGAGATCGAACAGCGCGATCCCCGAGGCCAGCCCGAGCAGCAGCAACGACGGCCGGCTGCACAGCGCGAAGCTGCCCACGCGTTCCGGCAGGGCCCATTCGCGCACGCGCCCGTCGGCAGCGCTCCAGCGGCTGATGCAGGCGCCTTCGATATCGGTCCAGTACAGGGCCTGCGCCACCTCGCACCAGAGCACGCATTCGCCCAGCGTGGCGCGCGCATCGACCAGCAACTCGGGCGTCATGTCCAGCCGCCGTCGACGATGAAATCCTGTGCCGTGCACATCGCACTGTCGTCGGCGGCCAGAAAGAGCGCCATGCGCGCGATGTGCTCGGCCAGCAGCGGCTGGTTGATGCACTGGCCGCGCGCGATGTCGGCACGCCCGGCGTCGGTGAGCCACAAGCGAACTTGCTTCTCGGTCATCACCCAGCCCGGCACGAGGGTGTTGACGCGGATGTTGAAGGGCCCGAAATCGCGCGCCAGGCTGCGCGTCAGGCCTTGCACGGCGGCCTTGGCGGTGGTGTACACCGGCATGCCGCCCTGCTTGAGCATCCAGCTCACCGAGCCGAAATTCACGATCGAGCCGCCGCCGCAAGCCTTCATGTCGGCGGCCACGGCTTGTGCGGCGAAGAACTGGTGCTTGAGGTTGACCGCCATGCCCGCATCCCAGCTCTCGGGCGTGGTGGCGTCGATGGCGTGGCGCTGGTCATTGGCGGCGTTGTTCAGCAGCACCGTGATCGGCCCGAAGCGCTGGCGCACCACCTCGATCGCGGCGCGCAAGGCAGCGGTGTCGGTCAGGTCGGCCTCGACGAACAGCGGCGCAGTGGGCGCGCGGGCCAGCGCGCTTGCCAAGGCCGTGCCCGCCGCCGCGTCGATATCGATGAAGCCCACGCGCGCACGTTGCGCCGCGAATTGCTCGACCAGGCTCGCGCCGATGCCGGTGGCGCCGCCGGTAATCAGGACGCTGCGGTCGGCGAGGCTGGGGTATGTTGCGTAGGGGTTCATGTCGACCTTCCAACGATCTCGCGTCCTGGCCGATGCCGGGTCAACGGATCGGAATGCGGCCATGACGCCGCGGCGGCATCAGGAAGTCGAAGTCCACGCCCTCGTCGGCCTGCGTCACGCTTTGCAGGAACAGCTTGCGGTAGCCGCGCTCGGCGCTCGGCACAACGACCGGATTCGCCGCCGCCCGCGCCGCCAGTTCTTCCGCCGAGACGCGCAGCGTCAGCTCGCGCCGCGACACGCTGAGGGCGATGCGGTCGCCGCTCTGCACGTAGGCCAGCGGCCCGCCGACCGCCGCCTCGGGCGTGACGTGCAGCACGATGCTGCCGAACGCGGTGCCGCTCATGCGGCCGTCGCTGATGCGCAGCATGTCCTTGACGCCCGCGCGCGCCAGCTTGAGCGGAATCGGCAGGTAGCCGGCCTCGGGCATGCCGGGCGCGCCCTTCGGGCCGATGCGCTTCAGGACCAGGATGTCGCCGGCGTTCACGTCCAGCGCCGGATCGTCGATGCGCGCGGCCAGGTCGGCGGCGTCTTCGAACACCACGGCGCGGCCTTCGTGCTCCATCAGCGCGGGGTCGGCGGCCGACTGCTTGATCAGCGCGCCGCCCGGCGCCAGGTTGCCCCACAGCACGGCGATGCCGCCCTGCGGGTAGATCGGGTTCGCGAGCGGCCGCACCACGCTTTGCGCGAAGGCCGGCCCGGCAGCGTCGATCTGCTCGCCGAGCGTGCAGCCGTTGACGGTGAGCGCGTCCAGGTGCAGCAGCGGCTTCAACTCGCGCAGCAGCGTGGGCATGCCGCCGGCGTGGTCGAAGTCCTCCATGTAATGCTGGCCGCTGGGCTTCAGGTCCAGCAGCACGGGCGTCTCGCGGCTCATGCGGTCGAGCGCCTTCAGGTCGATCGCCAGGCCCATGCGCCCGGCGATCGCGGTCAGGTGGATCACGGCGTTGGTCGAGCCACCGATGGCCAGCAGCACGCGCATCGCGTTCTCCAACGCCTTCGCCGACAGGACCTGGTCGATGCAAAGGCGCTGGCGCGCGATCTGCACCGCCTGCGCGCCGGTGCGCTCGGCGATGCGCATGCGCTCGGCCGTCACCGCCGGCGGGCTGGCGCCGCCCGGCGACGGTCATGCCCAGCGCCTCGGCGATGCAGGCCATGGTGCTGGCGGTGCCCATCACCGAGCAGGTGCCCACGCTGGCCACCAATTGGTCGTTGACGGCGGCGATCTCGTCGGCGTCGATGTCCTGGGCCCGAAACCGCGCCCAGTAGCGCCGGCAATCGGTGCAGGCGCCGACGCGCTCGCCGCGGTGCGAGCCGGTCAGCATCGAGCCGGTGATCAACTGGATCGCCGGGATGCCGGCCGAGGCCGCGCCCATCAGCTGCGCCGGCACCGTCTTGTCGCAGCCGCCGACCAGCACCACCGCGTCCATCGGCTGGGCGCGGATCATCTCCTCGGTGTCCATCGCCATCAGGTTGCGCAGGAACATGCTGGTCGGTGCGGCGAAGCTCTCGTGCAGCGAGATGGTCGGGAACTCCATCGGCAAGCCGCCGGCCAGCATCACGCCGCGCTTCACCGCCTCGATCAGCTGCGGCGCATTGCCGTGGCAGGGGTTGTAGGCGCTGCCGGTGCCGGCGATGCCGATCACCGGGCGCTCCAGCGCCGCGTCGGTGTAACCCGCGCCCTTGATGAAGGCCTTGCGCAGGAACAGCGAGAAGCCGGTGTCGCCATAGCTGGTCAGGCCCTTGTGCATGCCGCGCGGGGCGTCGGCCGGGGGGGTGCTTGGGGCGTCGCTCATCGTGTCTCTTGCGCAGCGGGAGTTCATGATGGCACGGGCCGGTGCGACGAGCCACGGAAATTGACTGGGCCGAACTTACCCAATAAAATTGGAAATCGTTGGGTAATCACTCATGGCTCTGCCCCACACGCTCTACCGCCTGCACGAACTGGCAATTCGCACCCAGTACGCGGAGCTGAAAGAGCGCGCTCGCGCCCGCGGCCGGCTGCTTGCCGGTACACCGGGTGCGCTCTACGAGCGCAGCGGGACGGGGCACGCCTACTGGTACAGGGTGTACTACTCGACGCCCGGCAGGCAGGTCGAGGAACTGATCGGCGCGGCAAGCGACGAGGCGGCGCTGGGCGCCATGCGTGAGCAGATCGAATTCGCGCAATGGGTGTGCAAGCAGGTGTCCGACCTGCGCAAACTCGAATTCCAGGTCGGTGACAAGGGCGTCGCGCGTGTCCTGGTCGAGTTGCACAACCGCGGCGCATTCGAAGCCGGGCTGGCGGTTGTCGGCACCCTTTGCACCATGGCCTGGCTGAACGAACTCGGGGCCAAGGCCGTTGCGGTTCGCACCCAAGACCTCGACCTCGCGAGGCGTCAAAGGCTGAAGCTTGCGGCCCCGCTCCCATTCTTGAAGACGCTGCTGGCCACGCAGCTGCCGTTTTCGGCCGTCCCCGGCTTGGCGAATCAGTCACCCTCGCGGTCGCCATCGACCTCGGTCAAGCTTCCCGGGCGCGACGGCCTTCGGGTCGATGTTCTTGCCCCTGGGCGTGTGCTCGGCGCGGCCGTTCACCTGCCGGAGTTGGAGTGGTACGCGCAGGCAGTACCGCATTACGCCTATCTGCTGGAGGGTCCGGCCTGGGCCGCCATTCTGGCCGGTGGCCACTGCGTGCCCGTGCGCCTGCCACGGCCCGAACGACTGATCTGGCACAAGTTGTACTCGAGTGCCTCGCGCCAGGGGGCGCCAGAGAAGGCAGCCAAAGATCTGTTGCAGGCGGCGACACTGGCGGCAGTCCTGACGGAACAACACGACGTGGTTCTCGGCGAGTCGCTGTCCGACGCCCCGGCCGCCGTAAGAGCGAGTGCGCGCAAACGACTGCCGGCGATACGACGAGCCCTTGTTTCCCACCCACAGACGCTCGAGCAGTTCGAACTCAGCCTGAGTTGACCTCATCAGGAAAGTCTGTAGAAGGACGCGCGTCAATGCGCCGGAAAATGTGGCCGAGCCCAACCCTCCAGGAGAAACCATGAAGTCCATGCAATCGACCCTTGGCCTGTTCCTCGCCGGCCTGTTGCTGTCAGTGAGCGCCGGCGCGCAGAACATCTCGATCGCCACCGGCGGCACCGGCGGCGTGTACTACCCGATGGGGGGTGGCATGGCGGCGGTGCTGTCCAAGCATGTGCCCGGCATGCAGGCCACGGCCGAGGTCACCGGCGGCTCGATCGACAACCTGAAGCTGATCGCCAGCGGCAAACCCTATGTCGGCTTCTCGATGACCGACGCGGCGCAGGATGCCGCGCGCGGCGAAGACAAGTTCAAGGGCAACAAGGTGCCGTTGAAGACGCTCGTGATCCTGTACCCGAACCGCATGCACGTGGTCAGCATCGAGGGCCGCGGCGTGGCCAAGATGGCCGACCTGAAGGGCAAGCGTGTCTCGACCGGCTCGCCCGGCAGCGCCACCGAGGTGATGGCCTTTCGCCTGATCGAGGCCGCCGGCCTGGACAAGGACAGCGACATGAAGCGCGAACGCCTGGGCGTGGCCGAATCGGTCAACGCCATCAAGGACGGCAAGATCGACGCCTTCTTCTGGGTCGGCGGCCTGCCCACCGCCAGCGTTACCGACCTGGCCAACACACCGGGCACCAAGCTGAAGATGGTCGACCACGCCGACGCGGTGGCGGCGATGAACAAGAAGTACGGCAACCTGTACGTCGAGGACGTGATCCCCAAGGACACCTATCGCGGCATGGACACCGACAACAAGCAGGCCACGGTGATGAACATCCTGGTGGTGCACGAAAGCATGGACGACAAGACCGCCTACAACATCGTCAAGGCCATCTTCGACCGGCGCGACGACCTGATCGCCGTGCACAAGGAATCGGCCAACATCAAGCTGGAGAACCAGAAGACGGCGGCCACGCCGATTCCGTTCCACCCCGGCGCGCTGAAGTACTTCGCCGAAAAGGGCGTCAAGCTGAACTGAAGCGCTGCTTGCACGGCCCATGACGCCCTCCCCGCCGCCGGTCGAGTCGCAGGTCAGCGCCGAAGCGCTGCACAAGGCCGAGGAATTCATCGAGGCCGAGGAGGGTGCGGCCAACAAGCTGACGGGCTGGCTCGGTGCGTTCGTGGTCGGCGTCGCCTTCGTGATGTCGGCATTCCACCTCTACACCGCCTACGCCATCGTGCCGACGCAGACGCTGCGCCCGGTGCACGTGGGCTTCGTGCTGTTCCTGTGTTTCCTGGTCTTTCCGCTGCACCCGCGCTTTCGCCATCGCGTGATGTGGTGGGATTGGCTGGCCGCGGCGCTGGCGATCGCCGTCGTCGTCTACCTGATTCGCGGCGGCGACGACTTCACCGACCGCAACACCTCGCCGCTGCCCTGGGACATCGCCTTCGGCATCGCGCTGATCGTGCTGGTGCTCGAGGCCATGCGTCGCAGCACCGGCTGGATCATGCCGGTGATCACGCTGGCCTTCATCGCCTACGCGCTTTCGGGGCCGGTTCTGCCGGCACCGTGGACGCACAAGGGCTACGAGATCGGCCGCCTGGTCGGCGTGATGTACATGACGCTGGAGGGCATCTACGGCGTGGCGATCGACGTCTCGTCGTCGCTGATCATCCTGTTCACGATCTTCGGCGCCTTCCTGCAGTACTCGGGCGCCGGCAAGTTCTACATCGACTTCTCGTTCTCGGCCATGGGCGGCAAGCCCACCGGCGCCGGGCGCACCGTGGTGCTGGCCTCGTTCCTGCTCGGCGGGCCGTCGGGTTCGGGCGTGGCGACCACGGTCACGCTGGGTGCGGTGGCCTACCCGATGCTGGCCAAGGTCGGCTACGAGAAGAACGCCGCCGGTGGCCTGCTGGCTGCGGGCGGCCTGGGCGCGATCATCTCGCCACCGGTGCTCGGCGCCGCGGCCTTCCTGATCGCCGAGTTCCTGAAGATCTCGTACCTCGACGTGCTGTTGATGGCGTGCATCCCGACGCTGCTGTTCTATCTGGCGCTGTTCCTGATGGTCGAGATCGACGCCCGCAAGTACGGCATGGGCAACGTCGCGTTCGACAAGGTTGACACGGTCTGGAACCTGACGCGCAAGTACTGGTTCCACTTCCTGTCGCTGGTCTCGATCGTGTTCTTCATGCTGTGGGGCTTCTCGCCGGTGCTGTCGGTGTTCTGGGCCACCGTGGTGTCGTTCGCCACCAGCTTCCTGCGCCGTGACACGGCGCTGATCTCCTACGACCTGTTCACCGGCAAGGGCTCGCTGGTCAAGAACTTGTTCCAGTCGCCCTTCGTCAAGGCCATGCAGGGCGGCTCGATCGGCATGCTCAACGTCGCGGCCACCTGCGCCGGCGCCGGCATCATCGTCGGCGTGGTCACGCTGACCGGCCTGGGCCTGAAGTTCAGCTCGATCGTGATCGACTACGCCGGCGGCTCGCTGCTGCTGACGGCGATCTTCACTTCATTGGTGGTCTGGATCGTCGGCCTGGCGGTGCCGGTGACGGCCTCGTACATCATCTGCGCCGTCATCGCCGCGCCGGCGCTGATCAAGCTCGGCGTGCCCGACTTCGCCGCGCACATGTTCATCTTCTACTACGCGGTACTGAGCGAGGTCTCGCCGCCGACCGCGTTGTCGCCGTTCGCGGCCGCGGCCATCACCGGCGGCGACCCGTACAAGACCACGCTGCAATGCTGGAAGTACACCGTACCGGCGTTTCTTGTGCCGTTCATGTTCGTGCTCGCGCCCGAAGGCCAGGGCCTGCTGCTGATGGGGTCGATGAAGGCCCTGGCCACGGCCAACTGGTGGTCGATCGCCGAGGTCACGTTCACCTGCGCCGTCGGCATCGGCGCGCTGGCCGCCGGCTTCCAGGGTTGGGCCTTCAAGCGCACCACCCTGATCGAGCGCTGGATGCTGATCGTGGCCGGCATCGCCCTGGTCTACCCCGGCCGCGTGGCCGATGTGGTCGGCTTCGGGCTGGTGATCGCGGCCCTGGCGCTGCAGTATTTCCGCGCCGAGGTGCAACCCAAGGCAACCGCATGAAGACACTCGACGCGTCGGCCAGCGGCGTCTACCTGATCACCGTCACGCCGTTCACTGAGCAAGGTGAACTCGACCTGCCAAGCACCGACTCGATGGTCGATTTCTGCCTGGCCAGCGGCGTCACCGGCCTGACCGTGCTCGGCATCATGGGCGAGGCCACCAAGCTCACCGCCGCCGAGTCGACCCGCTTCGTCGAGCGCGTGCTGGCACGCGTGGCCGGCCGCGTGCCGGTGGTGGTCGGGGCCTCGGCGCCGGGCTTCGCGCCGATGCGTGAACTCACCGAAAGCGTGATGGCGCTCGGCGCCTCGGGCGTGATGGTCGCGCCGGCGCCGACGCTGCGCACCGACGATCAGATCGTGGCCTATTTCGCGATGGTGCAGGAGACGCTCGGCCCCGACGTGCCATGGGCCCTGCAGGACCACCCGGTGGCCACCGGCGTGCAGATGTCGCCGGCGGTGATCCTGCGCATCGTCAAGAACTCGCCGTCCTGCGTGATGCTCAAGCACGAGGACTGCCCCGGCCTGGCCAAGCTGTCGGCGATCCGTGCCGCCAGCCAGCGCGGCGAGATGCGGCGCGTCTCGATCCTGGCCGGCAACGGCGGTGGTCTGTTCCTGCCCGAAGAACTCGCCCGCGGCGCCGACGGCGCAATGACCGGTTTTGCCTACCCGGAGATGATGGTCGGCGTCTGGCGCGCGTTTGCCGCCGGCGACGTCGAGCGCGCGCACGACCTGTTCGACGCCTACCTGCCGCTGGCGCGCTACGAACAGCAGCAGGGCATCGGCCTGGCCGTGCGCAAGCACCTGCTCGCCGAGCGCGGCGTGATTGCCTCGGCCGCGGTACGCAAGCCCGGCCCCAAGCTGTCGGCAGCCGACATCGCCGACATCGCTCGTCTCACTGCGCGGCAGGTGCGGCGCCTGGCCCAGCTCGACCACGAAAGACCCGCATGACCGCAACCATCCCGATGCAACTCGACGCCAAGGCCGTCGACATCCTGTCGCAGGTCACCACCGCCACGCTGACGACGATCCTGCTGAAGAAGGGCCTGCGCAATGTCTGGCTGCGCGGCACCAGGCCGCTGCGCCCGGGCCAGCCGCGACTGGTCGGGCGCGCGTTCACGCTGCGCTTCGTGCCGGCACGCGAAGACCTGGCCACGCCCGAGTCCTGGGCTTCGCCGATCTCGACCCGCGCCGCGATCGAGGACATGCCGGCCGGCTGCATCGCGGTGGTCGACTCGATGGGCGTGCAGGACGCCGGCATCTTCGGCGACATCCTGTGTGCGCGCATGGCCCGCCGCGGCGTCGCCGCGCTGGTCACCGATGGCGTGGTGCGCGACGTGGCCGGCGTGCTGGCCACCGGCCTGCCGGTGTGGTGCAGCGGCGCGGCCGCGCCGCCCTCGGTGGCCGGGCTGACCTTCGTCGCCTGGCAGCAGCCCATCGGTTGCGGCGGCGTGGCCGTGTTCCCGGGCGACGTGATCGTCGTCGACGACGACGGCGCGGTGCTGATCCCGGCCAACCTGCTCGACGAGATGCTGACGCTGGCGCCCGAGCAGGAGCGGCTCGAGGCCTGGATCATGGGCCAGGTCGAGCAGGGCGCGGCGCTGCCGGGGCTGTATCCGCCCAATGCCGAGAACAAGGCGCGTTATCTCGCCGACTTGAAGTCGGCCAAGGAGACCCGATGACGACGACCGAGGCCAAGCCAATACGCCCGTCAGCGAATGTGCCGTACCGGCGCATCGCCACCGAGGAGGCGTTTGCGCCACCGGAGATGATCGAGCATTACCGCCGCACTTTTGCCGGCACCGACCCGGACCCGGGCGCCAAGGGCCTGATCGGCTTTTACATGACGAGCCCGAGCGCGCGGGCCCGGCACATCATGCGTTGCCTGACTGACCTCGACCAGTTGCGCCTACAGCATATGGACGACGCGGGCATCGACATGCAGGTGCTCGGGCTCACCGCGCCCGGCGTGCAGGTGATGGACAAGGCCGACGCGGTGGCGTTCGCGCGCCTGGCCAATGACCAATTGGCCGACGCCGTGCGCCGCCACCCGACGCGCTTTGCCGGCATGATCGCCGTCGCACCGCAGGACCCGGCCGAGGCGGCCAAGGAGATCGAGCGCGGCGTCAACCAACTCGGCATGCGCTCGGTGATCATCAACTCGCACACCCAGGGCGAGTACCTCTCCGACCCCAAGTTCTGGGACATATTTGCCGCCGCCGAGGCGCTCGGCACACCGATCTACCTGCACCCCAATGCGCTGCCGCGCAAGATGCTCGAGCCGTTCCAGGAATGCGGCCTGGACGGCGCCATCTACGGCTTCGGCGTCGAGACCGGCCTGCATGCGCTGCGCATCATCACCGCCGGCGTATTCGACCGTTTCCCCAAGCTGCAGATGATCATCGGCCACATGGGCGAGGCATTGCCGTTCTGGGCTTACCGCCTGGACTACATGCATCAGGCCACGGTCGCGTCGCAGCGCTATGCCAGCGTCAAACCGCTGCGCCGGAAGCCCAGCGACTACCTGCGCGAAAACTTCTTCATCACCAACAGCGGCGTGGCCTGGGAGCCGGCGATCAAGTTCACGCAAAGTGTGGTCGGTGTCGAGCGCGTGCTGTATGCGATGGACTACCCGTACCAGTACGCGGTGCAAGAGGTGAGCGCGCTCGACGGCATGGCCATGGGCGCTGAGGACAAGAAGAAGTTCTTTCAAACCAATGCCGAGCGTGTCTTCGGCATCCGGCGGGAGGCGGCATGACCTACAAGCTCTTCGGGTCGCTGCTCGGACTGCTGCTCGGCCTGTCGTCGCTACCGACGCAAGCGCAGACCTGGCCCGCACAAACGATCAGGATCGTCGTGCCCTTCACCGCCGGCACCGGCATGGACACGATCGCGCGCACCGTGGCGCCGCGCCTGCAAGAGCGCCTCGGGCAATCCGTGATCGTGTTGAATACGCCGGGCGCCAGCGGCAACATCGGCGCCGACAACGTGGCCAAGGCGGCGCCCGATGGCTACACGCTGCTGATGGGCGCCAACACGATGCTGATGGCCGCGCAGTTGTACAAGAACGTGGCCTTCGACCCGGTCAAGGATTTCTCGTCCGTGTCGCTGGCCGCCTGGGGCACGCTGATGCTGGTCGCCAACCCGAAGACGGGTCTCAAGTCGGTGGCCGACCTGGTCGCCGCCGCCAAGGCCCGGCCCGGCCACATCGTCTATGGCTCGCCCGGTGTCGGCACGCCGCACCACATGGCGATGGAGCTGTTCAAGATCCGGGCCCAGTTGTTCATGCTGCACGTGCCGTACCGCGGCACGGCGGGCTATACGCAGGACTTGTTGGCGGGCGAATTGATGGTCGGCTTCCTGCCGGTGCACATCGCCCAGGGCTTCGTCAACAGCGGCAAGCTGACCGCATTGGCAGTAGGCAGCGACAAGCGGCACGCGGTGGCGCCCGGCGTGGCCACGTTCGACGAGTTGGGCATCCAGGGTGTCGACGTCGACCTCTGGTATGCCTTCTTCGCGCCGGCCAGGACACCCGCAGCAGTGTTGTCGCGCCTGAACGCCGAGATCGCGTCCATCCTGAACTTGCCCGACGTGCGCGACCTGCTCGGCCGCGCCGGCATGGATGCCAGTGCTTCGACCCCCGATGAACTGACGCGTCTGGTCGGCAAGGACTACCCGCGTTGGGGCGCAGTCATCCGCAGCAACGGCATCCGGGCTGAATAGGCAAGCATCGGTGGACATCGGCATCGTCGGTGCCCCCGGGGTGGACGCGCCGCTGCCCTACCTGCAGCGCATTCGCGATTACTACCAGGCGCTGGGTTACGGCGCGCCGTACGAATGGGTGCATCAGGCCGAAGTGCCGTTCCGGCCCTTGCGCAAACCGCTCGCGGCTTGCCGCATCGCCCTGGTGACGACGGCCGCGCCGTTCCAGCCCGGCAAGGGCGACCAGGGGCCGGGTGCGCCGTACAACGCGCTGGCCAAGTTCTACACCGTCTACTCGGGCGACAGCGCCAGCGATCCCGACCTGCGCATCTCGCACCTGGCGATCGACCGTCAGCACACCACGGCCGAGGACCCGCGCAGCTACTTCCCGCTCGCCGCCTTGCGCGCCAGTGCCGCCGCCGGCCGCATCGCCGCCGTCGCGCCGCGTTTTCACGGCCTGCCGACCAACCGCAGCCAGCGCACCACGCTCGAGATCGACGGCCCCGAGATCGTTGCCCGCTGCCAGGCCGACGGCGTCGACGCCGCGATCCTGGTCGCCAACTGCCCCGTCTGTCACCAGAGCACCGCCCTGGTGGCCTGCCAGCTCGAAGCCAGCGGGATCGCCACGGTGCTGATGGGTTGCGCCAGGGACATCGTCGAGCATGTCGGCGTGCCGCGCCTGCTGTTCTCGGACTTTCCGCTCGGCAATGCCGCCGGCCGGCCGGGCGACGCCGCTTCGCAGGCGCAGACGCTGGAGCTGGCATTGACGCTGTTCGAGACGGCGCGCGCCGCGCGCACGACTGCGCAGTCACCGCTGCGCTGGAGCGACAGCGCCGACTGGAAGCTCGATTACTGCAACGTCGAGCGCCTCGCGCCCGATGAAATCGCCCGCCGCCGCGCGGCGTTCGACCAGGGCAAGGCGCAGGCGTCGGGCCTGCGTGAGCAGGCGGCGCGCGCGTCGCGCAGCGACAGCCACGGCGACTGAGCGCAACTGAGTAAATCAATTGGACGACGGGCGCTGCCGCAGATGATTGCCCGTGCCTGCACAAGTGAAGTACCGACCGGCGGTAAGAGTGCCGAGGCCCGCATGTCGCACGCGCATTGCGCCTGTGGCAGGTGAATTGGCACGCTTGGCCACCGCGGTTGTCATCTGAGCGTTGGACCAGGCGCGGCGTCGCCGTTGTGCCAGTTGGACCTTGAGCCTTGGCCGGCTCAGCGCGCTGGCCGCACCCATCTCAAGCAAATAGGAAACTACCATGCGAATCGCGCGCTCCACGAGTCTGTTCGCCGCCCTGATCGTCGCGCTCGGCGTCTCATTCGCATGGCCCGCCGCGGTGCAGGCCCAGGCCCCGGGCCAGTCGGACGACCCGCGCATGGCGGGCTTCAAGGGCAAGATCGCCAAGAAGTACGAGGACTCGGTGGAGGACTGGCCCAAGCGGCCACAGGCCGTTGCCGGCGCGCCGAACGTGCTGGTCATTCTGCTGGACGACGTGGGCTTCGGCCAGGTCGGCGCCTACGGCGGCCTGACCAAGACGCCCAACATCGACAAGCTCGCGGCAGGTGGCCTGACCTACACCAACTTCCACACGCCGGCGCTGTGTTCGCCGGCGCGGGCGGCGATCCTGGCCGGCCGCAACCACCACTCGATCGGCTTCGGCAGCCACGCCGCCAGCGCGATGGGATTCCCGGGCTACAACGGCTTCGTACCGCCGCAGGCCGCCAGCGGCGCCAAGGTTCTGCAACAGGCCGGCTATACGACCTACGCGCTGGGCAAGTGGGACCACGTGCCGGCGCGCGAAGTGTCCTCCAGCGGCCCATTCCTCGGCTGGCCCAGCGGTGACGGCTTCGACCACTTCTACGGCTTCCCGAATGCCGACCACAACAACTTCGTCGCGGTTCTGTACAACGATCACACGCCCACGAATGCATCGGTCGGCAAGCCCGACTACCACCTCTCGACCGACCTGGCCGAGCGTGCCATCTACTGGATCACCGCGCAGAAGTCGATCACGCCGGATCGCCCGTTCATGATGCAGTGGGCCCCCGGCGCCATGCACGCCCCGCACCACGCGCCCAAGGCCTACCGCGACAAGTACAAGGGCAAGTTCGACATGGGCTGGGACGCGGCGCGCGAACAGATCCTGAAGAACCAGATCGCCCGGGGCGTCATGCCCGCAGGCACCAGGCTGGCGCCGCGCGCCAGCGACATCGCCGCCTGGGATTCGCTCGCGCCCGAGCAGAAGAAGTTGTATGCCCGGCAGATGGAGGCGTTCGCGGGCCAGATGGAGCATGTGGACCACGAGATCGGCCGCATGATCGCGGCCCTCGAACGCACGGGCATGCTCGACAACACCTTGATCCTGCTCACTTCCGACAACGGCGCCAGCGGCGAGGGCGGCATGGAAGGCAGCCATAACGAGGTGCTCTTCCTCAACGGCGTGGCCAGAACATCCTTCAAGGAGAACCAGAAGCTGTACGACGTGTGGGGCAGCGCCGAGACCGACAACCACTACCACGCCGGCTGGGCGATGGCGGGCAACACGCCGTTCCGCTACTTCAAGCAGACGACCCACAACGGCGGCACCGCGGTGCCGATGATCGCGCACTGGCCCAAGGGCATCCGCGCCAAGGGCGAGTTGCGCAGCCAGTACCACCACATCATCGACATCGCGCCGACTTTCCTCGACGCCGCGCAGGCGCCGCTGCCCGCCATCGTGGACGGCGTCAAGCAGATGCCGTTCGACGGCGTCAGCATGCGCTACTCGTTCAACGACGCCAAGGCGCCGACCCAGCACCCCGTGCAGTACTACGAGATGTTCGGCCACCGCGCGATCTACGACAATGGCTGGAAGGCCGTCACCCTGCACGGCGAGCGCATGCCCTGGGTGCTGGCCGGCACCTACGACTTCGACAAGGACGTCTGGGCTCTCTACAACGTCAACGAGGATCCCGGTGAAGCCAACGACCTGGCCGCCAAGCAGCCCGAGAAGCTCGCCGAGCTGAAGAAGAAGTGGGACGGCGAGGCGCTGAAGTACAACGTCTATCCGCTGTACGACGACATCGCCGCGCGCATCGCCAATATCGCGTCGATGGCCGGCGCGCCGAGGAAGACCTATACCTACTACCCACCCGGTGCCGAATTCATCAACGAGTCGCTCTCGCCGCCGGTCAAGAATCGCAGCCACACGATCACCGCATCGATGGACACCGACGGCAAGACCGATGGCGTGATCACGGCCGCCGGCGGCTACTACGGCGGCTATACGCTGTACGTGAAGAACAACATCCTCACCTACACCTACAACGCCTTCGACGAGAACTATTACACCGTCAAGGCCAGCCAACCGCTCGCGGCCGGCAAACACGAGGTCAAGTTCGCCTACGAAGCCGTCCCCGCCGCCGCCCAGGGCCAACAACCCACCGGCAAGGGCACGCTCTTCATCGATGGCAAGCAGGTCGGGCAGACGACGATCGGCCGCACCATCCCCGGCATGTTCTCCGTGTCCGAGTCGTTCGATGTCGGCGTCGACAACGGTGGCTCGGTGGAGCGCAAGGCGTATACGTCGCCATTCAGGTTCAGCGACACGCTGAACTGGGTGAGGTTCGACTTGCCGTAGGGCTGGATCGATACCCGCACCGGCGCGAGGCGAGAGCGCACGCGACTCCGCCGGGCCAGCCACTCATCGTTGCGAGTCAGGCCGCACGCGGTCAACGGCGAAACGCGACCACGCGCTATTCGCCCTTGCCGGCGGACACCCGCATCACGACATCGAAGAACGCCTGGGCCGCAGGCGACAGGCTCGCGTTCTTGCGGGTGAACAACATCACCCGGCGATGGACCTTGGGGCCGACCAGCGCGATACGGCGGATCGGCGATCGGCCCCCGGGCCCGAGCGCAGACCAGGGCAGCACGGCGCAGCCGACCCCTGCCTCCACCAGGTTGACCGCCGTCGAGTGGTACTGCACTTCGTAGGCACTGCCGGCACGCACGCCGTGCGTCAGGAGGTGGTACTCGATCAGCAGGCGCGTCGCCGTGAAGCCGCGCACCATGATCAGGTCCGAGCCCTTCAGGTCCTTCCAGTTCACGCGCGGGCGCGCCGCGAACGGGTGTGATTCGTGGCAGTAGAAGACCAGGGCGTCGTCGAACAGGAAGCGCTCGGTAAGTTCCGGGTGCGCTTCGCCGTGGATGGCGATGCCGAGTTCGGCCTTGCGGTTCAGCACCGCATCGCGCACGTCGTTGGACGTCATGTCCAGCAGGCGGATGCGATTGGCGGGATGCCGGTCGGCGTACTGGCGGATCAGCAGCGGTAGCAGGCGGGCCGACATGGTCGACATGCAGGCCAGCGTGAAGCTGCCGCTCGAGGTTCGGGCCGTCTCCTTGAGCTGCCCGATGGCGGAGTTCATTTCGGCCACGATCGCGCGCGCCTTGGGCAGAAACTCCTGGCCGACCGCCGTCAGCGCCACGCTGCGCGTGGTGCGATCGAGCAGCCTCAGGCCAAGGTAGGCCTCGAGCTTTTGCACGCGCCGCGTCAGCGCCGTCTGCGTGAGGTGCAGTTCGTGCGCCGCCTTGTTGAAGCCGCCCCGCTCGGCGACGCTGACGAAGGCTTGAATCCCGGCGAAGTCGATCTTCATGTGCCAGGCCCCGAGCCACCGGCGTTGCTCGCGCCAGGGCGGAATGATTGTTGCGATCGGCGCATCAATACAAGCAAGACTTGCACTTCACGCCAGGTTCGGATGATCCCATACTGCGTTCGCATTGAGCACTGATTGAAGTCTACGAACCCTGGAGAACCTGCCATGTATATCGTTCTTGTCCCCCTTGCCCTTGGCGCCATCTGTGTCGCCTTCTTCATCGTCCTGTTTGCCGCCGGCGCGCTCGTCGGCCTGGGCAGCGTCTGGCGTGCATGTGCTGCGCGCGGCAGGCAGGCCCGAGGATGTGCAAGCGCAAGCCCCTATGCCGAAGGCGACGGTGCGATCGGCCTTCCCGCCCGCAGCTTTGCAGGCCAGGACCTCGATAGGCGCGGGCGCCGCTTACGCCGCGGCCTGATCGTCAACCGCTGGCGACGATCGGACAGGTGCCTCATCTCGCACCGTTCGATCGTCAACCGCGGGAGGGGCATGACACGTGCCATTGCGGCTTGTCCATAATGGGCACTCGTATCCCGTGGGTACGGCCGAGTACCCAGGGGAGCTTGGAATGGCAATGGCACGGTGTCTGATTCGCGGATCGCTTGCGCTGAGTTGGATGCTGCTGGCATTCGTCGCGCACGCCCAGTCCCCCGAGGCGGTGTCCAGTTTCGCCAGCGCGCCGCCGAACGGCAAGTACGCGTTCGCCAGTTGGACGCCGAAGACTTTCGCCGATCTCATGAAGGGAAATCGGCCGGGTGAAGCGGTCAACATCACCGGCCACCTGTTCCTGCCGCCCGGCACCGAGAGGGTTCCCGCGGTCGTGCTGGTGCACGGCTCGGGCGGCATCTACAACGCCGAGCTCGACTTCTGGCCCAAGCAGTTCAACGCCGCCGGCATCGCGGTGTTCACGCTCGACATGTTCGGGCCGCGCGGCGTACAGAGCACCGCCGAGGATCAGTCGCAAGTGCCCTTCGCGGCCGACACGGCCGACGCGTTCGCGGCGCTGAAGCTGCTCGCCACGCACCCGCGCATCGACGCCAAGCACATCGCGATCATGGGCTTCTCGCGTGGCGGCATCGCGGCGCTGCGGGCGAGCGTCGAGAAGATCATCGATTCGCAGAAGCTGCCAGACGGGTTGCGCTACGCGGCGGTGGTTCCGACCTATCCCGGCGCCTGCGCCGGCATCTTTCGCCTGATCGTGAAACCCGGTGTGTTCTCCAGGGCGCCCATGCTGTTCATTCAAGGCGACGCCGACGACTACACGCCGATCGGGCCCTGCCAGGACTACGCCGACAGGATCGGCAAGGCGGGTACCCCGGTCGAGTTCGTGGTGATCGAGGGCGCGCACCACAAGTTCGACAGCGACGACCTCAAGCGCTACTACGTGCGTGGCGCGACGCGTACCAAGCCCGAATGTCCCCTCGAAACGGACATCGACACCGGCTACGTGTACGACCGGACGACCGGGACGCGCTTGCAGGGCGAGGCGTTCAATGCCGCGATGAAGGGCTGTGGCGCCGTGGGCGCGACGGTCGAGGGCAGCAGCCGAGCCCGCGACAAGGCGGCGCAGGCGGCCGTCGCCTTTCTGAAGAAGACATTCGCCAACTGAGGAGCGCCAAGGCCGGCTACTCGACCTTGCCGATCTTGCGCATCGCGGCGTTCACCAGCCTGGCGTCGGCGCCCCAGTAGGTCTGGAGCGGCGAGAGAGGCCGCGAACTTTTCCCTCCGCGCGGCTGTAATGGCGCGCGAGGCGCCGGCTTTGGAGTCGGAGTCGGCAAAGTGAGTCACCACGCTGCGCTCGCCCTTGCACTGGAGCGGCAGCCCCGAAGACAGGGGCTTGGCGGATTCGGCGCGCTGCTGCGCAATGGGCCGCGGCCCATGCCTCACCATGAAGTGCAATCAATGAAGTCATTGCGTACAATGCAGGCAAAGCAGGAGCCACCCGATGGCCACACTCACCATTCGCGATCTGGACGAATCTCTCAAACGCGATCTTCGTATGCGCGCCGCGAGCCGGAATCGCTCTATGGAAGAAGAGGCGCGGCAAATACTGCGTGCTGCGCTGCTTGAGGCACCTGTTCCCGCCAAGGATCTGGCCTCTCGCATCCGTGCTCGGTTTGTCGGTCTGGGCGATGTGGAGCTGAGCGTGCCCGAGCGTGAGCCGGTGCGTACGCCGCCCAGCTTCGGCACAGATTCGAAGGCCGCTCGCACCGCGCCCTCCAAACGCCAGGCGCGATCCAAGCGGCGCGCATGAGTGTCCTGCTCGACACGAATGTGCTCTCCGAACTGCTGCGCGCGCGGCCTGATGCGGCAGTGCTCGCCTGGTTCGCGTCGCAGCCTGCGAACGGCCTGTTCGTAAGTGCGGTGACGCAAGCCGGGATGATGCTCGGGGCACGTCTGCTCCCTGCGGGCAAGCGGCGTCAACGGCTGGACCAGGCGCTGGAGGCGATGTTCCTCGAAGATTTTGCCGGCCGCGTGTTGCCGTTCGACTCAGGCGCCGCGGCCGACTACGCCGCAGTCGCGGCTGCGCGGCGCAGCGCAGGCAAACCGATCACCCAGTTCGACGGGCAGATCGCAGCGATTGCCCTGAGCCATCGTCTGGGCCTGGCCACACGCAACGTATCCGACTTCGAGGGCTGCGGCCTGGCTTTGACAAATCCCTGGGACGTCGACTAGCGATTGCTTCGATGCAGCGCCAAGGCCGGCTACTCGACTTTGCCGATCTTGCGCACCGCAGCCGTCATCAGCCTGGCGTCGGCGTCCCAGTTGGAATGGAACCCGGGCGCGTCGAGGTACTCGATCGGGTGGCCGGCGCGCTTGATGGTCTGCACCACGCCAGCGCCCGATTCATGCTTGGTTGTTGTCGGCCGCGGCCAAGCGCAGGACCTTGGCGAATCGGACCGCGATCGGCGATTGCTCGTCGCCACTGCGCCACATCACTCCCACGGGCTGCAGGGGCGCTATGTCCTTGAGCGGAACCGCGTGCAGGCGGCCGGCCTGGCACTCCACGTCGACCAGCGAGGGCGACATCATCGTGACGCACTCGCTGTTCATCACGATCGCCTTGATCGCGAGGATCGAGTTGGTGCTGATGCCGCAGGTCGGCCACGCCACGCCAGCGACGGAAAACACGATTTCCATCTGCCGACGAAATGCGCTGCCCCCGGCGGGCAGCACCCACTGGACGTCCGAGGTGTCGCCCAGCGCGATCGACGGGCGCAGTGCAAGCGGGTGCTTGGGACGCATGATCAGTGCCCAGTCCGACATCAGGAGCGGCTCGCTGTCCACGTCGGTCATGACCCGGCCGCAATCGGCTGACGACCAGATCGAGTTCACGCGCACGCAACATCGCCACGAGTTCGTCGTCCAGTCCCTCGACCACCGACACGCTGACCTGGGGCGTCTCGCGAAAGAGCATCGCGAGTGCCTGCGGCACGAGCGCGGTCGCCGTGATGGGGGTGACGCCGATGGCCAGCGGCCCCTCGATGCCCAACGAGCGAAGGTGCATCTCCTCCTTGGCCCGGCCAAGCAAGGAGTCGAGCGCTCTCGCATGGAACACGAGCCCGCGGCCGAACTCCGTCAGCCGTGCGCCGTGACGGTCGCGCTCGAGGACCTTGACGCCCAGGCCACGCTCGAGCTGGGCGATGCTCTGCGAAAGGCCCGGCTGGGACACGTTGAGGGCCTCGGCCGCGCCACTGAACGATCCATGCCGCGCCACGGCAAGGAGGTCGAGCAGGCGGCGGGGGTCGATCCTCATTGAGCAATGTCAAACGCTTACCGGAGCCGGTTCGACCTTGCTCCACGTTCGATCGTCCAGGTGTGGGGCTGGGATTCTAGGTTGCCGTCACCGCCTGCCGATTCCTGCGTGGAATTGCCGCTCGCGGCAGCAAGCCGATGCCCGAAAGCGCGTGCCATCCATAACGGATTGCAATGGAGCACGCAAAAACGAGTATTGGACCGCGACGCAGGTTCGCAACACCATCGTCTGTCCCAGCGACTGCTGATGCGTGGCATCCATGAGAGACGCCGCGAACCATCGAAGCGCAGGTCGCGCAGCGTCGTTCGGAGCGGGCAAACCCGGCCAGGGCCATTCCGAGCAATGCGGTGCGGCTGAGAACCACCGTCCTTCCCATTCGGCCCAGGAGCGATTTCAGTTATGAAGCTTGTGACCTTTTCAAAAGACGGCCGCCGACGCGTGGGCATCGTCGAAGGCGATGAAGTCGCCGTCGTGAACGTTCCCGACATGCGCAGCCTGTTCGAACTCGGTGGCCAGGTGAGTGCCGAGGCGGCGAAGCTCAAGACGAGCGAGCGTTTCAAGCTCTCCGCCGTGAAGCTGGAAGCACCGATCATCCCGAAGAAGATCTTCCACACGGCCGGCAACTACGCCGAGCACGCACAGGAAGGCGATCGGGCGAACTGGGTCGCAGCGATCAAGCCGTGGATCGTGTTCTTCCAGAACCCCGACGCGATCATCGGCCCCGACGCGCCCATCATCTATCCGGAGCACCTGACCAAGGAGCTGGACTACGAGCTCGAGTTCGCGGTGATCATCGGCAAGCCGGGCAAGCACTTCAGCGTCGAGCAGGCGCAGGACTACATCGCCGGATACATCATCTTCAACGACATCACCGCGCGCGACATCCAGCGCCGGGAGATGCAGTCGTCGAACTTCGTGTTCAGCAAGTCGATCGACACCTTCTGTCCGTTCGGCCCGTGGATCGTCACCGCCGACGAGATCCCCGACCCCTACGACCTGGATCTCGAACTGACGGTGAACGGCGAGAAGCGGCAGGTCTCCAACACCAGCCACATGTCGGTGACGCTGCCGCAGATCATCAGCAAGTTCTCGCCGGCGGGCTACTCGGCGGGCGACATCGTCACCACGGGCACCGTGTCGGGGGTCGCGGCCTTCAGCGCAAACCCGCAGGCGTGGTACCTGAAGCCGGGCGACCTGATCGAAGCCAAGATCGAGAAGATCGGCGTCCTGCGCAACCGCGTGATCGGTTGGAAGGAAGCCTACGGCGTCGACGCGCCAGCCTGGCAGGGGTTCTGAGCATGACCTCGATCGACCGCAGCAAGGTCTGGACGGGCACCCTCAACGAGACCGCACTGGCCGGCCGCCCCGCGCCACGCGCCCGCTTCTACGACACCACGCTGCGCGACGGCGAGCAGTCGGTCGGCGTGATGTTCGATCCCGAGCAGAAGCTCGAGATGGCCAAATTGATCGACGGGCTGGGCGTGGGCCGCATCGAGGCCGGGTTCCCGCGCGTATCCGAGGACGATCGGGTGGCCATCGCCGAGATCCTGAAGGCGGGGCTGCGCGCCGAGATCTGGGGCTTCGCCCGCGCGCTGCCCGAGGACGTCGACGCCGTCGCCGAGCTCGGCTTGCGCCACAGCGTCGTCGAAGCACCGATCTCCGACCTCAAGCTCGGCGCACTGGGGGTGTCGCGCGAGGCCGTGCTCGAGCGCATCCGCAAGGCCATCAGCCACGCCGTCCGGCAGGGCATCCACGTCGCATTCTTCGGCGTCGACTCGACGCGTGCCGACCTGGCCTTCTTCGAGCACGTCTACAAGACGGCGCGCGATGCGGGCGCGAAGGAATTCGTGATCGTCGACACCATCGCGATCGCGACACCCGAAGCGGTGACCTTCCTGATCGGTCGCGCGCGCGAGTGGCTCGGCCAGGACGCGGTGATCCACTTCCACGGGCACAACGATTTCGGGCTCGGAACCGCCTGCGCCATCGCTGCGCTGCAGGCCGGTGCCAGCTGGGTGCACGGCACCATCGACGGCATCGGCGAGCGCGCAGGCAACGCGAACCTGCCGGAGATCGCGCTCACGCTCGAGCTGCTCTACGGCGCCGACACCGGCATCCACTTCGACCGCGTGCGTGCCGCTTCCCAGCGCTTGCGGGAAATCGCCGGCTACCAGCTCGAGCCGTGGAAGAGCGTCGTCGGCGAGAACCTCTTCATCCGCGAGACCGGCGCCGTCGCGGCCCAGTTCCATACGCCCGAAGCGATCGAACCGTATTCGTCGTCGTTGCTGGACACGCGCCGCGGCATCGTGCTCGGCAAGAAGAGCGGCGTCGCGTCGATCAAGCTCAAGTGCGAAGAACTGGGCCTCGAGGCACCTGCGGCCAGCCATCCGCGCCTGCTCGAGGAGGTCAAGAGCCTCGCGATGCGCAATCGCCGCCTTTTGACCGACGACGAGTTCAGGCAACTCGTTCGCCAGGCCCGCTAGCAAGGAAGCACCGTGAATTCAGGCAAGTTCCAGGACAAGACGGTGCTCGTCACCGGGTCGGGGCGCGGCTTCGGCGCCGTGCTCGCCACGGCGTTCGCCCGCGAAGGCGCGAACGTCATCGTTCACTTCCACACCTCATCGACGGGTGCAGAGGAGACCGCAGCCGCGGTGCGGGCGCTCGGGCGCCGGACCTTGTTGGTGCAGGGCGACATCGCCAAGCACGACGACGTCAAGCGCATCACCGAAAGCTCGTTCGCGGAGTTCGGCCACGTCGACGTGCTGGTGAACAACGTCGGCGACATGGCGCTCGACCAGAAGTCGTGGCGCGAACTCGACGAGAAGGTCATCGATCACACGCTCGCGGTCGACATCAAGGGAACGATGTTCATGATCCACGAGGTGGGCTCACGAATGATGGACGGCAAGGGCGGCGTCATCGTCAACATCGGCTCCCAGGTCGTCATCGCAGGCAGCCCGCGAGCGCCGCAATATGCGGCGGCCAAGTACGGCGTGATCGGCCTCACCAAGTCCTACGCCCGTGCGCTCGCGCCGAACGTGCGCGTCAACACGCTGGGCGCGGCGTTCATGGAGACGGAGGCGCTCAAGAACCGCCACGACTGGAAGACCGGCCGGCGCGAGGAAGTGCTGCGCCAGACACCGCTCGCGCGCATCGCCACGCCCGAGGACATGGTCGGGCCGACGCTGTTCCTCGCTGGCGATGATTCGCGCCACATGACGGGGCAATTCATGCTGTGCAACGGCGGCCTGGCGATGGTCGGGGCCTGATCGCATTAGCCAATCTTCGTCCGCAGACTACGCAAGGAGACATTGATGCAACGCAAGACCTTCATCGCCGCCACACTCGCGGCGCTGGCCCTTTCGGGCGCATGGGCCCAGGCGCCTGCCTGGCCCGACAAGCCGGTCAAGGTGATTCTTTCGCAGCCACCGGGCTCCGGGCCCGACAACGTGGCCCGGCTGCTCTCCGACGGTCTGGGCAAACAATGGGGCCAGGCGGTGGTGATCGAGAACAAGCCCGGCGGGCAGAACGTCATCGGCGCCCAGGCCGCGGCGCGCTCGCCAGCCGACGGCTACACCTTCTACTTCGCCACCACCGCGGCGCTCGTCACCAACGTCTACCTGTTCAAGCAGTTGGCGTATGACCCGCAGAAGGAGTTCGTTCCGGTGGCGTTCGTCGCCCGCAGTCCGTTTGCCGTGCTGGTGCGGGCCGAGTCGCCGGTGCGCACGATCGAAGACCTCGTCGCGCAGTCGAAGGCGACGGCCGGCAAGTTCTCCATCGGCAACGAGGGCCCGCGCACCTTCGGCGGCATGATCGCCCGCCTCTTCAATGAGCGGACCAAGTCGGCGGCCAACCTGGTCTCCTATTCTTCGGTCGGCGTGTCGATCCAGGACCTGATCGGCGGCCACGTGGACGCCGTCGTGGCCGACGTCGCGTCGAGCGCGCAACTCGTCAAGCAGGGGCGCTTGCGCATGCTGGCCGTGACGTCGGCCAAGCGCGTGCCTGGTTTCGAGAGCGTGCCTGCGCTGGCCGAAGGCCTGCTGCCCGGCGTCGAGATGGTGGGCTGGTTCGCCGTCGTGGCACCGACCGGCACTCCGCAGCCCGCCATCGAACGCTTCAACCGGGACCTCAACGCTGCGCTTGCCGACCGCGAGACCGCCGATCGCATTGCATTGATCGGCCCGATCGTCGAGGCCGGCCTCACGCCCGAGCAGGTTGCTGCCTTTCTTCGTGCCGAGCACGCCCGCTGGGGCGCGATCACGAAGGAGATCGGCATCTTGGCCGAGTGAGTCGGCACGGTAAACGGCAAGGAGAACCTCATGGCGACGACGCGTCTATCTCATCGCGCGGGCGCTTGGACGCTGTGGCTGGTCTGTGTCTGCGCACTGACTGCCTGCGCCGGCCCGTCAGGCCCTGCCGCGGAGCCCGCGCGAACGGGCTTCAGCCTGACATCGCCCGGGCGAGCGGACAACGCGATGCTGACGCAGCCGTTCGGCGGCAAGTACGCCGCCAATCCCAACTGCGCGGGTGAGAACATCTCGCCGGCATTGGCCTGGGCTCGTGTGCCGGCGGGCACGCGCAGCCTTGCCATCCTGGTCGACGACCAGGCCGGTCGTGCCGGCCTTGGCGTGAACGCACTGGGTGGCCTACGGCATCGCGCCGGAGCTCAGCGGGTTCGCCGAGGGCGAAGCGTCGGCGCCGTCCGCCAAGTTCGTGTTCGGCAAGAACACCCTGGGGGCCCAAGCCTTCCTCGGCCCCTGCCCGCCGCGCGGCAACGCGCCGCAGCACTTCGTCTACACGCTGATCGCCACCTCGCTCGAGCCCGCCGCCCTTGCGCCCGGCCTGACCAAGGCGCAGTTGCTCGAGGCACTCAACGGCAAGACGCTGGCAGCGGCGAGCCTGGTGCTGCGGTTCGCGCAGTGAGCGGGAGGCGGTGGCCTGCGTCGAAGCGTTGATGCGCCGGGTCGAGGGACCAACGCTGCCGTTTCGCACCACCAGGTCACCGACGCAATGCAGGCGCCGACACCGCCAATCATGGTGCGCCAAGACGC
>CAVVVW010000009.1:0-41195 GCA_963751775.1 uncultured beta proteobacterium | reverse complement strand
CGCGCTAGATATTCGCCAGCCGGTCGAGTGCCAGGCGCAGCGTGTCATCGCGCTTGGCAAAACAAAGACGCACGATGCGCTGCTCGAAGCCGCCCTCGTAGAACACCGACAGCGGAATCGCAGCGACACCGATCTCGGTCGTCAACCAGCGGCAGAATGCGGCCTCGTCGAGTTCGCTGACCGCTGCATAGTCGACGCACTGGAAGTAGGTGCCCTGGCTCGGCAGTGCGCGCAGGCGGGTCGCCGCCAGGCCGGTGCGGAAGAGGTCACGCTTGCGCTGGTAGAACGCGCTCAGTTCGAGGTAAGGCGCCGGGTCGGCGAGATACGCGGCCAGTGCGAACTGCATCGGCGTGTTGACGGTAAAGACATTGAATTGGTGGACCTTGCGGAACTCGGCCGTCAGTGAGGCGGGCGCGGCCACGGTGCCGACCTTCCAGCCGGTGACATGAAAGGTCTTGCCGAAACTCGAGACCACGAACGCGCGCGCCGCCAGTTCCGGCAGCGCCGAAGCGCTCGCGTGCTGCTGGCCGTCGTAGACCATGTGCTCGTAGACCTCGTCGCTGATCAGCA
Source organism: uncultured beta proteobacterium (assembly GCA_963751775.1). Taxonomy (GTDB): domain Bacteria; phylum Pseudomonadota; class Gammaproteobacteria; order Burkholderiales; family Burkholderiaceae_C; genus CADEEN01. Next base: position 40,625 of record CAVVVW010000009.1, on the reverse strand, counting down.
GCACGTCGGTCGGCCGCAACAGCGTTGCCAGGCGCTGCATGTCGTCGGCACGCCAGACGGTTGCGCTCGGGTTGTGCGGGCTGTTGACGATGATGGCGCGCGTGCGCGGTGAGAGCGCAGCGGCGATGGCGTCGAAATCGGGGCGGAAGGTACCCGGCGTCAGCGCCACGCGCACGACGCGCCCGCCGGCCAACTCGATGTTCGGACCATAACTGTCGTAACAGGGTTCGAGCACGATGACTTCGTCACCCGGATGCACGCAGGCCAGAATCGCGGTCAGGATCGCCTGTGTGGCGCCGGCCGTGACCGTGATCTCACTACCCGGGTCATAGCTGGCGCCGTAAAGCGCCTGGATCTTGGCCGCGACGGCCTCGCGCAGCGCCGGCACGCCCGCCATCGGCGGGTATTGGTTGTGGCCGGCACGCATGGCTGCCTGGACCGCGTCGAGCAGCGCGGGTTCGCACTCGAAGTCGGGGAAGCCCTGTCCGAGGTTGACGGCACCGTGTTCATGCGCCAACGCCGACATGACGGTGAAGATGGTCGTGCCGACGTTGGGCAATCGGCTCGGGAAATGTGGTGTGCGTGGCTGGGCGGTCATCAGAGGGCAGGGTCGCTGGGTTCGCCGGCGGCATTGCCGGCCATCGCACGCAGGATCAGTGCGCGCGTCAGCCGATCGGACAACAACTCGGCGAAGGTGTAGACGAAGTTGCGCAGGTACGCGCCGCGCTTGAACGCGACGCGCGAGACATTCTGGCCGAACAGGTGGCCGAGCGGGCGCACCACCATGTCGCTGCCCGCGACGGCTTCGTCGCGCACGGCCATTTCGGCCACGATGCCCACACCCAAGCCGAGCCGGACGTATGTCTTGATGACATCGGAGTCGATGGCTTCGAGGACCACGTTGGGTGCCAGCCTGGCGCGCGCGAACGCGGCGTCGATGCGGCCGCGGCCAGTGAACGACGGGTGGTAGCTGACCAATGGTTCGGCCGCCAATTGCTCCAGCGTCGGCCGCTCGACGGCGGCCAAGGGGTGCCCCAGCGGCACCACCAGCATGTGCTGCCACGAGTAGCAGGGCAGTGTCACCAACTCGTCGAAATCGGCCAGCGACTCGGTGGCCAGGCCGATATCGGCCGATTCGTCCAGCAGCATCTGCGCCACCTGCTCCGGCGTACCCTGGTGCAGGCTGACGTTGACCTTCGGGTAGCGGCGCCGCAGCAGCGCGACCGGTTCGGGCAGCACGTAACGAGCCTGCGTGTGGGTGGTGGCGATCGACAGGCGGCCGGCGTCCTGCTTGCTGAACTCGTCGCCGATGCGCTTGAGATTGCCGACCTCGCGCAGGATGATCTCGATCGCCTTGAGCACTTGCTCACCCGGCTCGGTGATGCGACGCAGACGCTTGCCATGGCGAGCGAAGATGTCGATGCCGAGCTCCTCCTCGAGTTCGAGAATCGCCTTGCTCACGCCAGGCTGCGAGGTGTGCAGAGCCTTCGCGGTCTCGGTCAGGTTGAGGCCGCGGCGCACGGCCTCCTGAACAAAGCGGAACTGGTGCAGGTTCATCGGACGGCCGGCAGTGACAGCGCGATTTCGGCCATCGCCGCGATCAGGAGCGGGGCTTCACCGACCGCCGGATGCAAGCTGAAGGCCACTCCCGGATGGCGCGCACGCAAGCGATCGAGCAGCGGTGGCAGATCCTTGCGCACGTGACCGCCGGCGCCGAGGAAGAGCGGCAAGACATGGACATCGGTACAACCTTCGCCGGCAAGTTCGGCCGCCGCCGCGGCGATGTCGGGCGCCATGAACTCCAGAAATGCGAGTTGCACCGGCAACTGCGGCCGAGCGGCGCGCACTGCAGTCGCGACCTGCTCGAACGGCTGCGCCCAATTCGTGTCGCGCGCGCCATGGGCAAACAGCAAGAGTCCGGTACCTGGCATCGCTGTCACCGGTAACGCACCAGCCACGCGAACGCGGCCAACGACAGCAGCAGGTACAGCGCACTCGGCGTCGCGGCCACCACCCACGGCGTCCAGTCCCGCATCACACCCAGATGGCCGGCCACGTTGTTCAGCAAGATGAAACTGATACCCAACAAGATGCCGCCGAAGACCTTGTAGCTGATGCCGCCGGCGCGCGCCTGCAGGTAAGCGAAGGGCAGGGCCAACGCCACCATCACCAGGCAAGCCAGCGGATACAACGCCTTCTTCCAGAACTGGATCGCGTGGCGGCTGGTGGCCTGCTCCTGGCTCGACAGATGTTGGCTATAGCGCCACAACTCGACGGTCGACATCGTCGACACCGGCAGCACAGCAGCGGCCACCACGCCGGCGTCGAGCGCGCTCGGCCAGTGCAGCTGGGCGTGCAACTCCTCGCGCACCGGCAGCGCGTCGCTCTGCCCGGTGGCGTCGGGCCAATGCGTGACCTGGGCATCGTCGAGCAGCCACTCAGCCGTTGCCGATGCGTGCGTGGCGCGCGGCAACGCGGGTGACGAGGCGGCTGTCGGCATCGAACTCGAAGATGCGCACGCCTTCGAGCGCGCCGTCGGGCGTGGTGCGCAAGACATTGACCGAGGCGCTGCGCTCGCTGCCATCGGGCAGCGTGCGTCGGTCCTTCAGCCAGGCGCCGGTGCTGCCCAGCGTGCGGCCTCCGGAGAAGCGCGCCTTCAGGTCGACTGCGGCGCGTTCGCTGGCCGGGGCGACGTAGTCGCCGACGAAGAAGGTCGTGACGGCGAACATCGCCCCCAGCACACTGAGCAGGCCCAATGCGCGGCCGGGCCCCAGGCCGCCGGTGCGCAGGATGGTGAACTCCGATGATTGCGCCATGCGGGCAAGCGCGAAGATGGTGCCGATCAAGACCGCGATCGGGAACAACTCGTAGAAGTGCCATGGCACGTCCAGCAGGCCGGCCAGCAAGGCATAGCCGAGCGTGTAGCCATTCCTGCCGATGCCTTCGAGTTCGTCGACAAAGTCGATGAAGAAGAACAGCGACAGGAACGCGAGTGCGACGAACAGTACCGCCGATGCGATGTCGCGGTACAGCAGACGGCGCACTGTCTTCACGTCACCGGCCTAGGCTGCCGCGGCACGGCGCGGCCTCAATTGCAGCACCGCCGCATGGTCGCGCCACCAGATCAGGGTCAAGGCCATCAGCAGCGCGCCGCCATGCAGGGTCATCAGCACCGCGCCCATGCCGAAGCGCCCGCCCGCGACCCATGCCTGGCTCAGGTTGATGAAGTTGTAATAGACGACAAAGGCCAGCAGCGCGAACAGCAGGTTCCAGTTGCTGGCCCGCCGCGGATTGTTGGCGGCCAAGCCGATTGCCAGCAGCAGCAGGTTGGCCGCGCCGCACAGCAGCCCGACGCGCCAGGCCAGTTCGCCCTGATTGCGCAAGTCAGGCCGGCGCAACAGGTCGATCGTGCGCATCGCCTTGGGCGGCCGCTCTTCGGCTTGCCGCAGCGCGCGATCGGTGGCCAGGACGCGGTAGCTATCGAAGTTGGACAGCATCCTGTCGCCGTTCGCGCTGTCGGCCTCGTTGCGCTGGCCGCGCTCGAGCACCAGCCAGCGCTCGCCGTCGACGGTGTCCAGGTGTCCGCCGCGCGCCGAGGTGACGGCTTCGCGCGCGCCATTGTTCGACAGGATGAAGACATTGCGCGCGTTGGCTGCGTCCGGGCTGTCGCGCTCGATGAAGAACACCCGCTTGCCGTCGCGCGAGGTCTGGAACACGCCCGGTGCGACACGCGACAGATCCGATCGCTGCTGGTAGCGGTCGCGAAGGTCGGCACTTTGCCGATTGCCCCAGGGCCAGACGAAGAGCACCAGCAGCGCCACCAGCAGCAGGACCGGCCAGCCCATGCGCAGCGCGGGGCGCACGAAGCGCGTCAATGGCACGCCGCTGGCGAACCAGATGGCCATTTCGTTTTCGCGGTACATGCGGCCCAGCGCCATGACGACGGCGATGAACAACGACAGCGCCAGCATCGTCGGCAGGTGCCCCAGCGCCGTGTATCCGAGCAGCAAGACGACGTCCTGCGGCGCCACTTCGCCACCGGCGGCCATGCCGAGCGTGCGAATCAACATCATCGTCAAGACGATCGTGAGGATCACGATCAATGTGCCGCCGAACATGCGGGCAAGCTCTCGGCGAAGCGTGGTATCGAATAACATCTGTGAATCAAAAAACCTGCGCTCATTATGGACTTCAAGATTCAAATCGCTCCTGCTGCAGGGCTGTCGAACCTGGCGGTCGATGCCATGCTGGTGGTCGTCGTCGGGCCGGCGGTGCCGACGGCGATGGACAAGGCTCTTGCCGCCCTGTTGAACGACGCCGTGAAGCAGGGTGACTTCGAGTTCAAGGCCAAGCGCTTGCTGTACCTGCACCGTCCCGCGGGCGTCAAGGCTGCCCGGCTGGTGTTCGCGGCGGCGGCCGACGGTTCGGCCAAGGCCTTCAAGGCGGCCGTGGTCGCCGGTCTCGGCCAGTTGAAAGCGCTTGGCGTGACCGAACTGGCCGTCGCCAGCGCCGGCGGCGAGGCCTTGACAGCGGCCCATGCCGAAGCCCTTGTGACTGCGGCCAGCGATGCGGTCTACGTCTACCGCCACACCAAGCCCAGTGCGCCGGCCGCGCCCAGGTTGGCGCGCGTGTCGTTGCTGGCGAGCAAGGCGCACGCCGCCCTCGCTTGCAAAGGGCCTGCGCCAGGGCCAGGCCGTGGCGGCCGGCGTGGCCTTGGCGCGCGAATGCGCCAACCGCCCGGCCAACCACGCCACGCCGAGCTACCTGGCAGCGCAGGCGAAGAAGCTGGGCAAGCACTACGGCTTCAAGGTCGAGGTCTTCGATCGCAAGCAGATCGAGCGCATCGGCATGGGCTCGTTCCTGGCCGTCGCGCAGGGCTCGGACGAGCCGCCGCGGTTCATCGTCATGCATTACAACGGCAGGCCGGCCGCTGCCAAGCCCAAGGGCCCGGTGGTGCTGGTGGGCAAGGGCATCACCTTCGACAGCGGCGGCATTTCGCTCAAGCCCGGCGCCGAGATGGACGAGATGAAGTTCGACATGGGCGGCGCGGCCAGCGTGCTCGGCACGATGTGCGCGATCGGTGAACTTCGGCCCAAGATCGATGTCGTGGCCTTGATCCCGACCTGCGAGAACATGCCCAGCGGCCGCGCGGTGAAGCCGGGCGATGTCGTCACCAGCCTGTCGGGCCAGACCATCGAGATCCTCAATACCGACGCGGAGGGCCGCCTGATCCTGTGCGATGCGCTGACCTATGCCGAGCGCTTCAAGCCGGCCGCGGTGATCGACATCGCCACGCTGACGGGCGCCTGCGTCGTCGCCCTTGGCCACCACAACTCCGGCCTGTTCTCGAACGACGAGGCCCTGGCCACGCAGTTGCTGGCCGCCAGCCGCGACGCACTCGATCCGGCCTGGCGCCTGCCGCTCGACGACGAGTACGACGAAGGCCTGAAGAGCCACTTTGCCGACGTGGCCAACATTGCCGGTCGCGCCGGCGGCGCCATCACCGCGGCCAAGTTCCTGCAGCGCTTCGCCGGCAAGTTCGCCTGGGCCCACCTCGACGTCGCTGGCACGGCCTGGAAGAGCGGCGCAGCCAAGGGTGCGACCGGCCGGCCGGTGGCGCTGTTGACGCACTTCGTGGTGGCGCGCGCGGGCTGACGCAGGCGGCGGCGGGCGATGAAGGTGGAGTTCCACACCGGTCTCGTCGACAAGCTCGGCACCGCCTGCCGCTTCCTGCGCAAGGCGCAGGCTGCAGGCGCCTCGGTGGTCGTGTGCGGTGACCGGGCCGCGCTCGATCGCCTGGACCTGGCGCTGTGGACCTTCGAGCCGCTCGCCTTCGTGGCGCATCTGCGCCTGAAGGGCCTTGCTTGTGCCCCTGCACTGGCGCGCACCCCGATCTGGCTGGTCGACGATCCGGCCGTGGCGCCGGCGCGGCAGGTGCTTGTCAACGTCGGTCAGGCCATGGTCGATGGCTGGAACACGTTCGAGCGTGTGGTCGAGTTCGTCTCGACCGAGGCCGACGATTCCAACGCCGGGCGCCAGCGCTGGCGCCAATACGCCGCTCGCCCGGACGTCGCCCTCGTGCACCAGACGCGGGTGGCGGGTTCATGAGCGCGCGGGTTGCCCGATGAGCAAGCCGCGCGCACCGTTGCCGACCCTGACCGAGGTGATCGACGTGCAGGCCGGGGCCGCCGCAGATTGACACCGGGCCCGCCCCGTTGCCGCCCGACTCGGTGCCGATGGAGACGCTGCCGGAGACGCCTGTCGATGCCGCTGCGGCCATCACGGCGGAGGTACTCGAGCTGTTGCGGCCACGCATCGATGCGCTGCTCGAAGCGCGCATTCGCGAAGCGCTCGCGCCGCAAGTCCTGCGGTTGGCCGAAGACTCGACGCGGCACATCCGCGACGAGTTGGGCGGCGAGGTGCGGGCACTGGTCGCAAAGGCGGTCGTCGAGGCGCTCGCGCGCCGCCGCGAACGCTGAAGCCTGGGGCTCGGCCGCTCGCCGCCGCGTGGCGGCGCGCGGCGATCGGCCGGCAGCCGCTTCGGACGCACTGCGGAAACTGCGCCCCCGCGGATACCCGATGCGGGCGCGGCGTGTTTTTTGGAGTATCGTCTCGGCCGTTGAGAAAGACCCCTCTCATTGCCTCTCAACATCCCCAACCGGAGGTTAATTTCATGCGAATCAAGATGATCCCGATCGTCGCTGCTGCGATCGCTCTCACGGCCGGCGCGGCCTTTGCGCAGGACCTGGTGGTCAAGATCGGCCACGTCGGACCCACCAGCGGCAGCATCGCGCATCTGGGCAAGGACAACGAGAATGGCGCCCGCATGGCCATCGACGAGCTCAACGCCAAGGGCGTCACCATCGGCGGCAAGAAGGCCAAGTTCGAACTGCTGGCCGAAGACGACGCCGGCGATCCGAAGCAGGGCACCGCCGCGGCGCAGAAGCTGGTCGACGCCAAGGTCAATGGCGTGATCGGCCACCTCAACTCAGGCACCTCGATCCCGGCCTCGAAGATCTACAGCGACGCCGGCATTCCGCAGATCAGCCCCTCGGCGACCAACCCCAAGTTCACCCGCAACGGCTACAAGACCACCTTCCGCGTGGTGGCTGACGACGTGCACCTGGGCGGCACGCTGGGCAAGTACGCCGTGAAGGAACTCAAGGGCAAGAACATTGCCGTCATCGACGACCGCACGGCCTATGGCCAGGGCGTTGCCGACGAGTTCGAAAAGGGCGTCAAGGGTGCGGGCGGCAAGACCGTCGCGCGCGAGTTCACCAACGACAAGGCCACCGACTTCACCGCCATCTTGACCTCCATCAAGGCCAAGAAGCCCGACGTGGTGTTCTTCGGCGGCATGGACGCGGTGGCCGGCCCGATGCTTCGGCAGATGAAGCAGCTCGGCATCGACGCCAAGTTCGTCGGCGGCGACGGCATCTGCTCGGGCGAGTTGCCCAAGCTGGCCGCCGGCACCATGGCCGATGGCCAGGTGGTCTGCGCCGAGGCCGGCGGTATCGATCCGAAGGACGCTGCGGCAACCAAGGCGATGGCCGACTTCAAGGCCAAGTTCAAGGCCAAGTTCAACGCCGATGTGCAAATCTATTCGCCGTATGTCTACGACGCGCTGAACGTGATGGTTGCGGCGATGGTCAAGGCCGGTTCGGCCGATCCGGCCAAGTACCTGCCGGTGCTGGCCAAGACCGAGGGCTACAAGGGTGTCACGGGCGTCATCTCCTTCGACAACAAGGGCGACATCAAGAACGGTGCGCTGACACTGCATTCGTACAAGGGTGACAAGCAGACGGACATCGGCGTGGTGCGCTGATCGACCAGCTGTCTCGCCAGTTCAAGAACGCCCGCGCAAGCGGGCGTTTTTCTTGGTCGTTGCAACGCCCGAAGTTACATTGACGTACACGCAACACACTTACTTGCGCGCCCCCGATCGGGGCAATGCGGGCCCGCGCGAGGGCCGCAATGATTGGCATGCCAACTATTGCACGAGCCTGCCATGCCCACTTCCAAATCGACATTCCAGCCGCCCGCCCCAAACGAAGCGGTGATCCGGACCCAGGACACCGCGCCGCCGGTGCAGATTCCGCCCGGCCACATCGGCCCGTTGGCTTTGCCCGGCTCGGGCCGCATGGTCTGGTGGACCGGCCGTGTGGCCATCGGCCTGCGCCACCAGCCGACACTCCACTTCGGGCCGATGACGCAGTCGGCGTTGTGGGTACAGAGCGTCCTGCTCGACGGCGGGCGGCGTGCCCTGGCCGCCGCTTGAACACGGCGGCGCGCTAGGTGTTTTGCCGGAGAAGACAGAGGCGTTTGAAGGTGCGCCTGCTGCGCTATCCTGACCGGTCACACTTTGACCGTTGTCAGGAGAATTCGATGCGTATTCCCGCCGCCCGCGTGTTCGCCGGTGTGTCGCTCTTTGCCGCGGCCACTGTCACTTGCGCTGCCGACCTGCGCGTGCAGTGCTATTCCGATGGCAACGAATGCGAGGTCACCGCCGACATCGCCAAGCGCTTCGAGGCCGAGAGCCCGGGCACCAAGGTCATCATCGACAAGGTGCCGTACAAGGCGGTTGTGGAGCAGTTGCCGGTGCAACTGGCCGCTGGCGAAGGCCCCGACATCGCACGTGTTACCGATCTCGGCGGGCTGAACAAGTTCTATCTCGACCTGACGCCGCACTTGAGCGCGGCGCGCGTCAAGGCCTGGCAGGACAACTTCTCGTCGAGCCTGGGCTGGTTTCGCGCCGGTGCTGCCGACCGTGGCATCTACGGCCTGATGTCCCAACTCACGGTCACCGGCTCTTACGTCAACAAGACCCTGTTCGAGCAGGCCAAGGTGGCGATGCCCGGGCCGACGGCGACCTGGGACGACTGGATGGAGGCTGCGCGCAAGGTCGCCGTGGCCACCAAGACGCCGTTTGCGATGGCGATGGACCGCAGCGGCCACCGCTTCGCGCCGCTGGCGGTGGCCTATGGCGCAAAGATCTTCGACGCCAATGGCGTGCCGGTGATCGACGCCGGCTACCAGGCCGCCGCGCGCAAGTTCGTCGACTGGCACAAGGCTGGGCCTGATGCCCAAGGAGGTCTGGGGCGGCGTGGGTGGCTCGCAGTACCGCGACGCATTCGAGGAGTTCGCCAACGGCCGCGTCGTCGTCTACTACTCGGGTTCCTGGCAGATCAAGCGCATGGACACCCAGGTCACGAAGTCGTTCGACTGGGCCGTCGCGCCCGCACCTTGCGGCCCGGCGGGCTGCACCGCGATGCCGGGCGGCGCGGCATTCGTGGCTTTCAAGCACACCAAGGTGCCGGCGGAGGCGGCCAAGTTCCTCGACTTCCTGTCGCGCGACGACAACTACAAGGACTTGATGTCGCGCACCGAGAACATTCCGGCCAGCCTGGCCGTGGCCAAGGCCGGCGTGACGTACAACGTGTCGCCCAACGCCAAGGCCGCGTTGAATTCGTTCGTGGCCGACGTGCCCAAGATCGCCAAGGCCAACTACGACTTGCAGGGTTACCGCTTCAATCGCGCCGTGTTCCTGCCCACGGCGCAACGCGCTGGGCCAGGCGGTGGCTGGCGAGATGTCGGCTGACGACGCCTTGAAGCGCCTGGCCGCCGACGTCGACGAGCAGGTCAAGGCCGCGAGCAAGTAAGCCGCAAGGCCCGGCGCGCGCATCGCGGCGCCGGAGGCCTGCGACAAGCACGCCATGCGCCAAGCCGCGCACACGCCCTGGTTCTTCCTGGGGCCCAACCTCGTCATCTTCGGCGTCTTCACGTTCCTGCCGATCGTCATCAACCTGTACTACGCCTTCACCGGCGGCGTCGAGTTGTACCCGCGCGACCGGCCCTACGTCGGCTTCGACAACCTGGCCACGCTGCTCGATTGCGGCAACTACCTCGACCCGGCCAGTTGCAAGAAGGACATCTTCTGGCGCGCGGTCTGGAACACCGCCCGTTTCTCGGTCTTCCAGGTCTCGCTGATGGTGCTGTTCGCGCTGATCACGGCGCTGGTGCTGAACCGCAAGATCATCGGCCGCGGCTTCTGGCGCGGGGTGTACTTCTATCCGGTGCTGCTGTCGCCGGTGGTCGTGGCGCTGATCTGGAAGTGGATCCTGCAGCGCGAGGGCCTGCTCAACGCCGGCATGGTCGCCGCCGGTGCGAACCCGGTGCTTGTGGCTGGCCGAGCCCGGCTGGGCCTTCTTCTGGGTCATCTTCGTCAGCGTCTGGGCCCACATGGGCTTCTACACGCTGATCCTGCTCGCGGGTCTGCAGGCGATTCCCGCCGATCTGTACGAGGCCGCACAGATGGACCGCGCCTCGCCGTGGCGCACGCTGTACCGAATCACCTTGCCGCTGCTGTTGCCCAACCTGCTGGTGGTGCTGGTGCTGGCCGCCATCCGCGCGGTGCAGATCTTCGACGAGGTCTTCGTTCTCACCGGCGGCGGCCCCGGCTCGGCCACCACCTTCGTCGTGCAGTTCATCTACCAGACGGGCTTCCAGGAGCAGGTACGCCTGTACGGGCTGGCGGCGGCGGGCTCGCTGCTGCTGGCGCTGGCGCTGATCGTGCTCACGCTGATCCAGCTGCGCGCCACGCGCGCCGACAAGGCAGGAGAACGTGCGCGATGAGGGCCGTCGCCTTCCTCACGCGAACCCGCGGCCGGCGGCGGATGGACTGGACCGACTGGCTGTCCTATGCCTACCTCGCGCTGGGTCTGTTCCTGATGTTCGGTCCGGTGCTGTGGCTGGTGATGTCGTCGTTCAAGACCGAAGCCGCCCTGACCGAGTTCCCGCCTCGCTTCCTGCCCTATGGCCAGAAGCAGGTGATGGTGCCCGGGGAAGAGAAACCCAAGCCGGTTTACCGCGTCAAGCTGGCCGACGGGTCGGTGCGCGAGTTGCCGGAGCTGCGCCGCATCGGCCTGATGGCCACGCATGTCGATCCGGCGCAGCCGGACGTGCTCGTGCGCGTCAACATCGCCGACCGCGAGCCCGTGCGCGAGTTCCGCCTTGCCGCTGAGAACTACACCGAACTCGGCGGCAAGTTCAACTTCGGCCTGTACCTGTGGAATTCGGTGTTCATCACCGTCGTGGCCACGATCCTCACCCTGCTGTTCAACTCGATGGCCGCCTTCGCGCTGTCGAAGTACCAGTTCCGCGGCCGCTCAGGCGTGTTCCTGGTCATCCTGGCCACGCTGATGGTGCCGCCGGCCATCGTGCTGGTGCCCAACTTCCTGGTCGTCGCGGAACTGGGTTTGCTGAACAGCCTGTGGGGCGTGATCTGGCCGGCGGTCGCCACGCCGACCGGCGTCTTCCTGCTGCGCCAGTACATGCTGACCATCCCCGACGAGCTGCTCGAAGCCGCGCGCATGGACCACGCCAGCGAATGGCGCATCTACTGGCGCATCGTGCTGCCGCTGTCGGCCCCGGCACTGGCGGTGCTGGCGATCTTCTCGACCATGTGGCGCTGGAACGATTTCCTGTGGCCCCTGATCGTGCTCAGCAAGTCGGAGAAGTTCACGCTGCAGCTGGCGCTCAACGCGTTCCAGGGCGACCTGGTCACGCAGTGGAACTACCTGCTGGCGATGACGGTGATCACGCTGCTGCCGATCACGCTGGTCTTCGCCTTCCTGCAGAAGTACATCGCCCAGGGCATCGCCTCGGCTGGAGTCAAGTGAACCATGGCCTCGCTGCAACTCAAACAACTGGTCAAGTCGTTCGGCGAAACCACCGTCATCCACGGCGTCGACCTGCAGGTCGACGACGGCGAGTTCGTCGTCTTCGTCGGCCCCTCGGGTTGCGGCAAATCGACGCTGCTGCGCCTGATCTGCGGCCTGGAGGAGGCCACCGCGGGCGAATTGCTGCTCGACGGCCAGCGCGTCAACGAGGTGCGTGCCGCCGATCGCGGTCTGGCGATGGTGTTCCAGTCGTACGCGCTGTACCCGCACATGACGGTGTACCAGAACATGGCCTTCGGGCTGGAGAACATCGGCACCCCGCGCGAGGCGGTGCAGGCCAAGGTCGACGGCGCGGCCAAACTGCTGCAGCTCGACGCGCTGTTGCAGCGAAAGCCGACCCAGCTCTCGGGTGGCCAGCGCCAGCGTGTGGCGATCGGCCGCGCCATCGTGCGCGAGCCCAAAGATCTTCCTGTTCGACGAGCCGCTGTCCAACCTCGACGCCGAGTTGCGGGTGTCGATGCGCGGCGAGATCACCGCGCTGCACCGACGCCTGGGCGCGACGATGATCTACGTCACCCACGACCAGGTCGAGGCCATGACCATGGCCGACAAGATCGTCGTGCTGCGCGGCGGCAAGATCGAACAGGTCGGCACGCCGCTCGACTTGTACAACCGGCCGGCGAACCGCTTCGTCGCCGGCTTCATCGGCTCGCCGCGAATGAACTTCGTGCCGGCGGCGCTGACGGCCGCGCCGGCCGGCGCACAAGGAGGTCGGTGTGCGTCCCGAACACCTGCTGCTCGCGCCGACGGCCGACTCATTCCCGCTGGCGATGCAGATCACGCAGGTGGAACAACTCGGCGGCCACGCGCTGCTCTACGGCACGTTGCCCGGCGGGCGCGACCGCTGTCACGGCCGAGGTGGCCGGCCAGCATGCGGCCAAACCCGACGAGCTGATCACGCTGCACGCGCCGCGTGCGGCCTGCCACTTCTTCGACGCCAGCGGCTCTGCGCATCTGCCGGGCAGCCATGAGCATGCACTGGCCGCTCCAAAGCGCTCATCCCGGAGCGCATAGCGCGGGGGTAGTGCAGTGACGCCGTTTCGACACGCCAAGCTCGAGAGCGCCGACCCGCGCGGAGTGGTCCTGGGGCTCGATGGTGGCTGGCGGATGCGCGTGGCGCTGGTGGCGCCGGGCGTTGGTCGGACGCTGTTGCTGCCCGCCACGGGACTGCGCGAGCCGCACACCTGGAGCGTGATCGATGGTCAGGCCCGCGATCCGTGGCAAGGCGCCGCGCGGTCGGCCCTGTTCGCAGATGCCCCCGCTGCCACGCTGACCCGCAGCGGCGACAGCATCACGTTGGCCGACGAACTGCTGCGCGTGCATATCGCGCTGAGCCCGCCGCGGCTGACCTGGGAGCAATGGAACGGCAGCGGCTGGCAAACCTGCTGTACCGACCGCCCCACCTTCGGCTACGGCAGCGCGGCGCGCAGCGGCCTCACCGGCCACTGGCAGCAGCGCGACGAGCACGACCAGTACTTCGGCCTGGGCGACAAGACCGGCCCGCTGAACAAGGCAGGACGCCGCTTTCGTACGCGGGCGCTCGATGCGCTTGGCTACAACGGCGAGAGCTCCGACCCGCTGTACAAGCACTGGCCGTTCTTCATCGGCCGCCGCGCCGACAGCGGTGCCTGCTACGGCGTCTTCTACGACACGCTGGCCGAATGCACGTTCGATTTCGGCCAGGAGTTCGACAACTACCACGGCTTCTACCGCGCCACCGAGATCGCCGACGGCGACCTCGACTGCTACGTCCTCGCCGGCCCCGACGTCGCCGGCGCATTGGCGCGCTTTGTCGGCCTCATCGGCGGCACCGCGATGCCGCCGCGCTGGAGCCTGGGCTACGCCAACACCGCGATGGCACTGGCCGACGTGCCCGACGCGCAGGCCCGTATCGCCGAGTTCCTGGCCACCGCCAAGCGGCTGCAGTTTCCGCTGTCGAGTTTTCACTTCGGCTCGGGCTATACCAGTCGCGGCAATCGGCGCTACGTCTTCACCTGGAACCGCGACAAGTTCCCCGACCCGGCCGGGCTGCTGCGGGCCTTCCGCGATGCCGGCGTGCGCACCGTGGCCAACATCAAGCCCTGCCTGCTCGACGACCATCCGGCCTTCGCGGCCGTCGCCGCCGCCGGCGGCTTCATCAGGGAAGAGGGCGGCGCCGTCTGCCTCGACCCGTTCTGGGACGGCTGGGGTGCCCACCTCGACTTCACGCGCGATGGCGACCGCCATTGGTGGCAAGACAATCTGCAGCACCAGGTGCTCGAGGTGGGCTTCGACGCCGGTTGGAACGACAACAACGAGTACCCGATCTGGAGCGAGACCGGCATGACGCATGGCGGCGGCCAGCCGCTGCCGATCCACCGCTCGCGGCCGTTGCATCCGATGCTGATGACCGAGGCCACGGCCGAGACGGCAACGCGCGTTGAAGCCCGACGAGCGCACCTACACGATCACGCGCGCGGGCGCACCCGGCATTCAGCGCACGGCGCAAACCTGGTCGGGCGACAACACCACCAGCTGGCACACGCTGCGCTGGAATCAGCGCATGGCGCTGACGATGAGCCTGTCGGGCATGTTCAACATCGGCCACGACATCGGCGGCTTCTTCGGGCCGACGCCCGACGCGGAGTTGCTGATCCGCTGGACGCAGGCCTGCTGCCTCGTGCCGCGCATGATCATGAACTCGTGGAAGGCCGACGGCAGCGTCAACACGCCCTGGCTGCACCCCGCAGCGACAGACACCATCCGCAGCGCGGTGCGGCTGCGGCTGCGCCTGATGCCCACGCTTTACACGCTGATGTGGCAGGCCGCCACACGGCACTGCCCCGTGCTGCGCCCGACCTTCTTCCACTTCGGCGATGACGCCACCTGCTGGCAAGACAACGACGAGATGATGATCGGCCCCGACCTGCTGGTGGCGCCGGTGTTTGCGCCCGGCCAGCGCGAACGCACGCTGTACCTGCCCAAGGGCGCGCATGCCATGGGCTGGTTCGACTTCTGGAGCGGCCAGTATTGGCCGGCTGGGCAAACCATCACCGTGCCGGCCGCAGCTCGAGCGCCTGCCGCTATTTGTGCGTGCCGGTGCGCTGCTGGCGACGACCGACACCTGGGATGACCAGGCCCTGACCGAAGAGCCGTCGCGCGCGCTGCACTACTACCCGCCGCCCGCCGATGCGCCGGCGTCGACAGCGAGCGCGGAACTGTTCGAAGACGACGGCCTGCAGGCTGGAGATGCGGTTGCGCGCCACCGCCTGCACCGCTTCGAGGCCAGCGCAAACCGCGACGCGCTGCGCATTGGCGCCAGCGACACCGGCGCCTGGCCGCTGCCGTACACCCAGATCCGTGTCGTGTTGCCCAAGGGCGAGAAGCGCCCGCTGACACTGGCGGCCGGCCGCATTGCGCTGACGCCGTCGCCCGCCGAGGACGGGCCGGGCCGAGGTTGAGCCGACAGGGCCCCGCGGTGTCCACCGCCTTTGCACCGTGGCCGTGGCTGGGCGACGAACAAGCCACGACATCGCGCCGCGCGGATCTGAAGCGCCTGCTCGGCCCACTGCCGTCGCTCGGCACCGCCGCGAGCGGCGAACTGGTGTCGACCGAGCATCAGCCGTTTGCCCGCATCGAGCGCTGGCGCCTGGCGCTTAATAGCGAAGAGCCGGTGCCGGCGCTGCTGTTGCTGCCGCCTGACGGCAACGCCGCGCGGCCTGGTGCTCTACAACCACGCGCACGGCAACAACTTCGCGGTCGGCAAGGAAGAGTTGCTGCAAGGCCGTCGCGGCATTGCAGTCGCCGCCCTACGGCAAGGTGCTGCCCGCGCTCGGGTTGGCGGTGCTGGCGATCGATCACTGGTGCTTCGGTGAACGCGCGCAGCGCAGCGAACGTGCGCTGGTCAAGCAATTGCTGTGGCAGGGCGGCACGCTCTGGGGCTACCGCGTGCACGACACGCTGGCGGCGTTCCACTGGCTGCGCGCGCAGCCGCGCTTGGCGGGCTTGCCGAGCGCGGCGTTGGGGCTTTCGATGGGCAGCACGATGGCAGTCTGGGCTGCGGCATTGCAGCCTGACATCGATGTCTGCCTCGAGATGTGCGGCCTGGCCGAATTCGACGCGCTGCTGGCAAGCGGCAGCCACGACCTGCATGGCGAGTACTTCTTCGTGCCGGGGTTGAGGCGCGAATTCAGTGCGGCCGAGATTTCGGCGCTGATCGCGCCACGGCGGCATCTGTCATTGGTCGGACGCGACGATCCGCTGACGCCACCGGCGGGCGTCCAGAGCATCGACCAGGCGATGCGAGAGGCCTGCTCGGTGCTGAAGCGGCCGGCTGCGTGGCAACAGCGTACGTTTGCTGCGGGCCACCAGGAGACGCCGGAGATGCGAAGTCTGGTGCTTGACGAGCTACGGCGGCTCGATTTGCACGGCACCTGAAGCGCGCGGCCGCCCATCGCCACGCTGGCGAACCGTCAGTTCCGCGCCGGCGCCGCAGGTGGTTCCGTCAGTCCGGTGGGCAGGTCGAACTCACCCTTCGATTCGAATCGCATGCTGCCGAAGCCGCTGCCCGCGAGCTTGCCGCGTGCGATGAACGTGACCTTCGAGCGATCGCCCATGGCGAAGGTGTAGACCTGCTTCGCAACCGCAAAGGCCGGCACCGTGACCGGCACGACGAGCACCGTCTCGCCGAAGCGCGGCACGCTGCCCTGCGCGTCGCTGACACCACTGGCGAAATCGAGGCCGCGCACCTCGAGAGTCAGTGCCACGCCGTCGTAATTCACGGGTGCATCGTTCGGATTCTGGATGCGCAACTTCACCGCCATGCGCAACTCCAGCCCCTCGCTCGGCAACGCGTCGATACCGGCGAGGTTGACCCGCAGGGGGTCGGCTGCGGGCCAGCTGCCGCAACCGGACAGCGCGAGCAGCGCGAGGGAAAGCGTGCAGCGGCGCCGAGTCAACGTCAACCCATGCATCGCAGTTGCCCTCGTCTGACCGCAGCGGCGGCGATCCGGCCCACAGCACGCCGGGCAGATGCGACTGCGATTCGGCGACCCCATTGATGCCGCGCAACGGACCGGGACAGGAATGCGGAGCAGAGTTTCCATTCTCAGAGTTTCCGCCAGGAGAGTGCCATGACCGACCATGTGACCGACGTCAAGAAGTACACCTCGAACGTCAACGAGGCCGCCGTTGCCGCCATTGTCAAGTATTGCGGCATTGCGCTGCAGCGTGCGGATTCATCGCTGGTTTCTGCATCGGACCCGAAGGAGTTGGCAACCGTTCGCGAAGGCTTCGCAGCCAAGAAGCTGGGCTTGACCGCCGACGCGGCAGATGCCGGCATCAAGGCCACGGCCGAAAAGATGAAGGCGGCGGGCCACAAGAACCGTGTGACCTTCTACTACCTGCTGGCCGAGGCGACCGGGACGCTGAACAAGCTCAGCTGAGCAACAAGTTGCCAGGGCGTCATCGGTGACGGGCGTCACCGCATGCGCGCCACCACAATCGGCGCCACAGCCGCGCTGACGCAGTGTCGTCTTAAGCCGCGAAGCCCACGAAGCTGGCACATGCCCCTCTTGCGGGCTGTGCCGGCGGCCCGGCGTATCCTGCCCGATGGTATTTGCACTCTGGCTCACACTGGGCGGCGCGCTGCTGGTGATCATGGCGCTGGGCGGCTCGATGCTGTCGCGCATGCCGGTCAGCACCTCGATGCTCTACCTGCTGGCCGGCCTGGCGGTCGGACCGTTGGGCCTCGCACTTGCTGCGCCCGACCCCTTCGACGACGCGACGATGCTCGAGCACCTGACCGAGATTATCGTCTTGCTGTCGCTCTTTACCGCGGGGTTGAAGATGAGCGTGGCCCTGCGCGACAAGCGTTGGTTCTCACCATTGCGTCTGGCGTTGCTGTCGATGCTGGCCACGGTAGGGCTGATCACGGCCGCCGGCGTCTGGTTGCTCGGGCTACCGTTGGGTGCCGCAGTGTTGCTGGGCGGGATCCTCGCTCCCACCGACCCGGTGCTTGCCACCGAGGTGCAGGTCGACAACCCGGCCGACCGTGATCAGTTGCGCTTCGCGCTGACCGGCGAAGGCGGCCTCAACGACGGCACGGCGTTTCCGGTGGTGATGCTCGGGCTGGGCCTGCTCGGCGCGCACGATATCGGTTCGCTGGGCTGGCGCTGGTTGGCGATAGACGTCTTCTGGGCCTGCGCGGCTGGCATCGGCATCGGTGCTGCACTGGGTACCGGCCTGGGTCGGCTCGTGCTGTACCTGCGCCGCCACCACCAGGAGGCGGTGGGCTACGAGAACTTCCTCGCGCTCGGCCTCATTGGGCTGGCCTATGGCTGCGCCGTGCTGGCTCAAGCCTATGGCTTCCTTTCGGTGTTTGCCGCCGGCCTTGCGCTGCGCCGCACCGCGCAGTCTGCAACCGAGGCCGCGGCGGCGTCGCGGGGATTGCCCCCCACGACCGCCGCCGCGGCAGCGGCCATCGTCTTGGTCGAACAGGCACATCACAGCCCGCAGCCCGAGGCCTCGGGGCAGATCGCCACCGACCCGCTGCATGCTTCGGCCTACATGGCGCATGCGGTCATGAGCTTCAACGAGCAACTCGACCGCATTGGCGAGATGGTGGGTGTGGTCATCCTGGGCATGCTGTTGTGGGCGGTGCCATGGGTGCCGGCGGCCGCTTGGTTCGTGCCGCTGGTACTGCTGCTGGTGCGACCGCTGTCGGTAGCCGTCGGATTGGCTGGCTCGCGCCGCACCTCGCCGATGCAGCGCCGACTCATCGGCTGGTTCGGTATCCGCGGCATCGGCTCGCTGTACTACCTCAACTACGCGCTCAACCACGGGCTGCCATCGGGGCTCGCGCAGACTTTCGTCGCGCTGACGGTCGCGGTGGTCGTGAGCTCGATCGTTGTGCACGGCATCTCGGTGACGCCGTTGATGGCACGCTACCGGCGGCGGCGAGACAAAGGCACACAGGGGGCGTAAAACGCGCGGCCCCGGGCGCTGGGCCGCGCCACGGGGTCAATGACCAGACGGCGCGCGCGGCGTCGGACGTTGCTCGTAGTCGCGCAGCAACCACTGGCCAATCTGGTGTCCCCCCAGCTTGATATGCAAGTAGAGGCGTATGGCCTCGGCGTTGAGCTTCTGCTTGAACCTTATCGCTGGCGTATTGAAGTAGTCCGAGATGCTGTAGTAGGTGTGACGGCCCGCGCGATGCAGGTGCCTGTAGCTTTCCACTCTCATGTACGGCGCGAGGCTGCGCCCCCGAAACTCGGGTGCGATGAATGCATCGTAGAGATACGCTTCGCCGGCTCGAAGTTCGTAGTCACAGGCCATGTCGTTCACTTCGTCAAGATCGGCCCATGCATAACCTGCTATGCGCTCGCCGTTCTTCAGCACGATGCACAGGTGACCCTTTCCCAGTCGATCTTGAATTTGCTCCTCGGTTCGTGAAACACAGGCAGCGACGGCCGGAATGTCGGCATGCAACCAGCAGACTGCTCGGAAACTCTCTGGCCAACTCGGGCCAGTCGGTCGTGCCGGGCAGTCGCACACCCTCTCGGAACAGGACGTAGGGATTGATGAAGACTCCCACGCGCTCGAGGCGCTCGAGCACACGCTGCATCACCAGTTCGTGCCGAACAGCGTTCAGCATCGCGTTGACACGGGACTTAAGTCTCAACCGCATGAGACTTCAATGACCCTGGCATATTGACCTTCGTCGAATCGAGCGCGCGAACAGCCGCAACCGATTTGACGATACTGCGGCCGTGTCGCTTCAACCGCGCCGCCCAGTCGGCTATCGCAATCGATGAAGCCCCAACCCACCCGGTTGGGATGCATATCGTGGCCATCTGGTGGCGTGCCAGCCACAGCTCGTTGATGAACGATGAAGCACTTGCGCCACTGTCGAAATACTCGATGTCGCCAAAGCTCGTCGGCCCTTGGCGTATCAACTCGAGTTCGTTGATCAGTGCCGGTGAGAAGGATCGGAACGCCGGGTTCCACCCGATCTTGAAGCCGAAGCCAACGTTTCCGGCGATGAAATTGCACATTGACGCGATCGGAACCCCATCGAAAGTCACTTCGATGAACAGTGCACGTCCTTCCGAAGCAAATCCAGAAACGGCTGCGCGAAAGAAGGCTTCATCGTCCGGGCGGGAGCGCAAGGACGATCCTTCGTCGCCCTTCCATCCCATGTGTTCGAGCGACAGAAACGACTCCACCGCTTCGGCAGTTGCGCCTGCCTCGCGATGCCAGCGCCAAGCGACATGCCCGCGCTCGCGCAGGCGGCGCAGCCTTCGGTCGATATCGCGAATCCGCGCCGCCAACGTCTTTTCGCCCAAGTGCGCTGCGCAATCGGCCATCACCAAGACCGCCCGAGGGTCGAGCTTGCCGATCCTGGGGGCATGCGTGCTCGCGTCGGCTGCGATGCCTACAGGGTCGAACAATGGCCCATCGCCCCGTACCAACGGCAGCTCAATTGCCTTGCAGTGCGGCAGCGATGTGCGGACGAATTGCAGCAATGCTTGCAGTGCCTGCACTGCGTGTTCTCGATCGAGCAAGAGACCGGAGAGAAGTGAGTAGCGTGAGCGGTAACCGACGAGCCTGCGCACGGGGGTGCGATACGTGGCCGCTGCTTCAGTGAAGACACCAACGCCAATCAGTTCGCGGCCACTTGGCGTCGTTCGTTCGACGAAGAGCGTAAGCGGTGTCTGGTCCGGCGTGAGGTGGCGCGCAGCAGGAATGACGAAATGCGGTGACAGAAACGCATTGGGCTCGATCGCACGGGCTTCCAGTGCTGCCCACGCAGCGACATCCTTGCCGCAGACGTGATCGACAGCGACAGCGCGGGTCGCAAATTGTGCCGACGGCTTGATGGGGGATACGACTGTGCGAGACACCGAAGGCAATGGTACGTAGGTTGACTCGAAATGCCCCGTGCGAAATGTGTCATCACCCCTGGTTGTGGCCCCCTGTTTGGACGCCGTTTGACTTGACCGCTGTCAAGCCTGCGACAGGGCGTGCGCCCGGTGGACGCGCGTGCTTGCCGATGACAGGCGCGCTGTAGGTTGGAACGCTGTCGCCGACGGCGACAGCTCGCGTCGGCCGAGGTTTGCTGGCGCGCGTCTCACGCGCCAGATTGCAGCGATTGCGCTGGCTCGCGATGTATCAACGTTGATCTCGTCCCTCAACACGGTGGGAACGCGCCATGCGCATGGCCGGCCTTACGTGAGATAGAGCCGATTCACGACCGTCGCACCCAACTGGTGGCGGAGGGAGCGGGATTCGAACCCGCGGGGGGCTATTAACCCCCACACGCTTTCCAGGCGTGCGACTTAAACCGCTCATCCATCCCTCCGGGGACAGCCGGCGCGAATCTTAGCCGACGGTGCTCAGCGCAGTGCGCCTTCAACTCGTCGAGCGAGACGAACGCCAGCGCGCGTTCGTGCGTGCTTTCCAGCACCACCGGCGGGGCATGGCCCTCTGCCAGTGCTTCGCGCCAGCGCAGCGCGCAGACGCACCAGCGGTCGCCGGGCTGCAGGCCGCGAAAACGCAACTCTGGCCGCGGCGTGATCAGGTCGTTGCCGCGTTCCATCTGCTGGTTCAGAAAGCCCACCGTGAGCTTGGCGCAGATCACGTGGCTGCCGGTGTCGTGCTCGTCGGTGCGGCAGCAGCCGTCGCGGTGAAACCCGGTCAGCGGGTCGAAAGAGCAGGGCACCAGCGCGGTGCCCAGCACGTTGCGCGCCGGCCGGCTCATTTGGCGGCGTTGGCGGGGCTCTTGTTGATGATCGCCATCGCGGTGGCGATCAGGCCCGCAACTTCGCTCATGTTGCCCGGCACGATCATGGTGTTGTTCTTCTGTGCCAGCTGGCCGTAGGCGTCGACCGCCTTTTCGGCCACCTTCAACTGCACCGCCTGCTCGCCGCCGGGCTCGCGGATCGCCTGCGCCACCTTGCGGATCGCGTCGGCGTTGGCCTCGGCCACGACGACGATCGCCGCGGCCTGGCCCTGCGCATTGTTGATGCGCGCCTGCTTCTCGCCTTCGGAGCGGGCGATGAAGGCCTCGCGCTCGCCGGTGGCGATGTTGATCTGCTCCTGGCGCCGGCCTTCCGAGGCCGCGATCAGCGCGCGCTTCTCGCGCTCGGCCGTGATCTGCGCCTGCATCGCGTGCAGGATCGCGGCCGGCGGCGTCAGGTCCTTGATCTCGTAGCGCAGCACCTTCACGCCCCAGTTCTGCGCCGCTTCGTCCAGCGCGTGGACCACGGCGGTGTTGATCGCGGTGCGCTCCTCGAAGGTCTTGTCCAGTTCCATCTTGCCGATCACGCTGCGCAGCGTGGTCTGCGCCAGCTGCGTGATGGCGATGATGTAGTTCGACGAGCCGTAGCTGGCGCGCATCGGGTCGGTGACCTGGAAGTACAGGATGCCGTCGACCGTGAGCTGGGTGTTGTCCCTGGTGATGCAGACCTGGCTCGGCACGTCGAGCGGGATCTCCTTCAGCGAATGGCGGTACGCCACGCGGTCGATGAAGGGCAGCAACAGGTTCAGGCCCGGCGTCAGCGTGGCGTGGAACTTGCCCAGGCGCTCGACCACCCAGGCGTGCTGCTGCGGCACGACCTTGAACGACCTGGCGACGAACATCGCGGCAATGACCAGGATGACGATGTAGACAACTTCCATGGGGAAACTCCTTGGCGGATCGGTGCGATGCAGGACAGATCAATGTGCCGGCGGGCTGGCCTCGAGCAGCAGCCGGCTGCCGTCGACGGCGCGGATGACATGGCTGCCCGGCCGCGGCGTGCCGCTGCCGGCAAAGCGCGCTGCCCAGCTCGCGCCGCGGTAGCTGACCTCGGCGTTGCCCTCCGCGTCCCAGGCGCCCACGTGCACGGTTTCGCCGATGTCGAGGTTGACGTCGCGGTTGGCGTTGGCCGGCAGGGCCACCGGCTGGCGGCCGCGCCGGACATGCCAGGCCGCCACCGCGCCGCCGCCGACGATCGCCGCGACCAGCAACTGGCCGCCGAAGGCCAGGCCCAGATGCGCCGAGACCGCCGCCGCCGCGGCGCCCAGGGCGAGCATCAACAGGTAGAAGGTGCCTGTTGCCAGCTCGGCCGCGACCAGCACGCCGGCCGCGATCCACCAGGTGGTGGCGTCGTTCCAATCCATTGCGAGCTCCCGCTGTCCGCGCGCAGTGTATCGGCATGTGGACTGGCCCTACACTGCGCGTCTTTGCGCGCCACCCACGGGGCCACGACGATGCAGCGCTTTCACTTCCCGATCGTCATCATCGACGAAGACTACCGCTCCGAGAACACCTCCGGGCTGGGCATCCGTGCGCTGGCGCAGGCCATCGAGAAGGAGGGCTTCGAAGTCATCGGCACCACCAGCTATGGCGACCTGACCTCGTTCGCGCAGCAGCAGAGCCGGGCTTCGGCCTTCATCCTGTCGATCGACGACGAGGAGTTCACCCCCGGCCCCGAACTCGACCCGGCGGTGCTGCACCTGCGCCAGTTCATCCAGCAAATCCGCTTCAAGAACGCCGACATCCCGATCTACCTGTACGGCGAAACGCGCACCTCGCAGCACATCCCGAACGACATCCTGCGCGAGCTGCACGGCTTCATCCACATGTTCGAGGACACGCCGGAGTTCGTGGCCCGGCACATCATCCGCGAGGCCAAGAGCTACCTCGACGGGCTGGCGCCGCCGTTCTTCAAGGCCTTGATGGACTACGCCCAGGACGGTTCGTACTCCTGGCATTGCCCGGGCCACAGCGGCGGCGTGGCGTTCCTGAAGAGCCCCGTCGGCCAGATGTTCCACCAGTTCTTCGGCGAGAACATGCTGCGCGCCGACGTCTGCAATTCGGTCGAGGAGCTCGGCCAGTTGCTCGACCACAGCGGCCCGATCGCGCAGAGCGAGAAGAACGCGGCGCGCATCTTCAACGCCGACCACTGCTTCTTCGTCACCAACGGCACCAGCACCTCGAACAAGATGGTCTGGCACCACACGGTGGCGCCGGGCGACGTGGTGGTGGTCGATCGCAACTGCCACAAGTCGATCCTGCACTCGATCATCATGACCGGCGCGGTGCCGGTGTTCCTGACGCCGACGCGCAACCACTTCGGCATCATCGGTCCGATCCCCGACAGCGAATTCGCGCCCGAGGCGATCCGCAAGAAGATCGCCGCCAACCCGCTGCTGGCCGGCATCGACGCGAGCCAGGTCAAGCCGCGCATCCTGACGCTGACGCAGAGCACCTACGACGGCGTGCTCTACAACACCGAGACCATCAAGGCCAAGCTCGACGGCTGGATCGACACCCTGCATTTCGACGAAGCCTGGCTGCCGCACGCCGCGTTCCACCCGTTCTACGCCAAGTACCACGCGATGGGCAAGTACGGGCCGCGGCCGAAGGACGCGCTGGTCTACGCCACGCAGAGCACGCACAAGCTGCTGGCCGGCCTGTCGCAGGCCTCGCAGGTGCTGGTGCAGGACTCGCAGAACAACCGGCTCGACCGCCACCTGTTCAACGAGGCCTACCTGATGCACACCTCGACCTCGCCGCAGTACGCCATCATCGCTTCGTGCGACGTGGCCGCGGCGATGATGGAGGCGCCCGGCGGCACGGCGCTGGTCGAGGAGAGCATTCGCGAGGCGCTCGACTTCCGCCGCGCGATGCGCAAGGTCGACAAGGAATTCGGGCGCGACTGGTGGTTCAAGGTCTGGGGCCCGGAGAAGCTGGCCGGCGAGGGCATCGGCAGCCGCGACGACTGGATCTTGAACGCGAACGAGAAGTGGCATGGCTTCGGCGACCTGGCGCCCGGCTTCAACATGCTCGACCCGATCAAGAGCACGATCATCACGCCCGGGCTGGACGTGAGCGGCAAGTTCGCCAAGACCGGCATCCCGGCCTCGATCGTCACCAAGTTCCTGGCCGAGCACGGCGTCGTCGTCGAGAAGACGGGCCTGTACTCGTTCTTCATCATGTTCACGATCGGCATCACCAAGGGCCGCTGGAACACGCTGCTCACCGCCTTGCAGCAATTCAAGGACGACTACGACAAGAACGCGCCGCTGTGGCGCATCCTGCCCGAGTTCTGCGCCGCGCACCCGAAGTACGAGCGGCTGGGCCTGCGCGATCTGTCGCAGAGCATCCACGAGATGTACGCCAAGGGCGACATCGCCCGCCTGGTGACCGAGATGTACCTGTCGGACCTGCAACCGGCAATGAAGCCGGCCGACGCCTATGCCCGCATCGCCCACCGCGATACCGAGCGGGTGGACATCGACGCGCTCGAAGGCCGCATCACGACCTCGCTGCTGACGCCGTACCCGCCGGGCATTCCGCTGCTGATTCCGGGTGAGCGCTTCAACAAGAAGATCGTCGACTACCTGCGCTTCACGCGCGAGTTCAACCAGCGGTTTCCGGGCTTCGACACCGACGTGCACGGCCTGGTCGAAGACGAGGAAAACGGCCCCGACGGCAGCCGGCGCTATTACGTCGATTGCGTCCGCGTCTGAGGCCGGCGCCCAGGTTGTGGCCTAATCCGCGCCTCGATAACTGTTCAACGCTACCGGAGTTTCCATGGGCAACAAGATCAAGACCGAAGCCGACCGCAAGGCGACCCCGCGCCCGCCGGCGCCCGTTGGCGTGGCGTTCACCGCGGGCCGCGGCCAGAAGGTCAGCCTGGAGCGCGGCTCGCACACGCGCAGCAAGAAGAACCCCGGCAAGCGCCCGAAAAGGGGCGGCTGAGCCCAGCTTTTCGGCTGCGCAGCGCATGCTGCGTCTGACCGAATTGCGCCTGCCGCTCGGCCATGCCGAGGGCGCACTGCGGGCGGCCATCGTGGCGCGGCTCGGCGTGCGGGACGCCGATCTGGCGCAGTTCACCGTCTTCAGGCGCGCCTACGACGCGCGCAAGAAGACGGCGATCCAGCTGATCTACACCGTCGACTGCGAAGTTGCAGGCGAAGCCGCGGTGCTCGCCCGCCTGGCGGCGGACGCCCATGTGCGGCCGGCGCCCGACACGAGCTACCGATTCACTGCCCACGCGCCAGCGGGCTTCTATGGCGCCGGGCGCCTGCGCCCCTTGGTCGTCGGTTTCGGCCCCTGCGGCCTGTTCGCAGCCTTGATCCTGGCCCAGATGGGCCTGGCGCCGATCGTGCTCGAGCGCGGCAAGGCGGTGCGCGAGCGCACGCAGGACACCTGGGGCCTGTGGCGCCGCGGTGTGCTGGACCCCGAGTCCAACGTGCAGTTCGGCGAGGGTGGCGCCGGCACGTTTTCGGACGGCAAGCTGTGGAGCCAGATCACCGATCCGCGGCACCTGACGCGCAAGGTGCTGACCGAGTTCGTCAAGGCCGGTGCGCCCGAAGAGATCCTGTACGTCAGCAAGCCGCACATCGGCACCTTCCGGCTGGTCGGCATGGTCGAGAAGATGCGAGCCGAGATCGAGTCGCTGGGCGGCGAGATCCGCTTCCAGCAGCGCGTGGTCGACCTGCTGATCGAAGGCGGTACGGTGCGTGGCGTGCGGCTCGCCTCGGGCGAGGAACTGCATGCCGACCATGTCGTGCTGGCGCTCGGCCACAGTGCGCGCGACACCTTCGAGATGCTGCACCGCCGCGGCGTGTTCATGCAGGCCAAGCCGTTCTCCGTCGGCTACCGCATCGAGCACCCGCAGGGCCTGATCGACCGTGCGCGTTTCGGCGCCGCCGCGGGCCACCCGATGCTCGGCGCGGCCGACTACAAGCTGGTGCACCACGCCGGCGAACGGCCGATCGGTCTACAGCTTTTGCATGTGCCCCGGCGGCACGGTGGTGGCGGCCACGTCGGAGCCCGAACGCGTGGTCACCAACGGCATGAGCCAGTATTCGCGCAACGAGCGCAACGCCAATGCGGGCATCGTCGTCGGCATCGCGCCGCAGGACTATCGGCAGGACGGCTTGGCCGACGGCACGGTCAACCCGCTCGACGGCATCGCCTTCCAACGGCAATGGGAGTCGCGCGCCTTCGCGCTCGGCGGTGGCGGTTACGTGGCGCCGGGTCAGCTGCTTGCTGACTTCGTCAAGGGCCAGCGCAGCACGGCGCCCGGCAGCGTGCTGCCGTCGTACCAGCCGGGCGTGTTGATGACCGACCTGGCCGAGCCCGGCAACGCCAGCCTGCCCGACTACGCGATTGCCGCGATCCGCGAGGCCCTGCCGGCGTTCGAGCGCCAGATCAAGGGGTTTGCCATGGCCGATGCGGTCTTGACCGGCGTCGAGACGCGCACCTCGTCACCGCTGCGCATCACCCGCGGCAAGGACTTCCAGAGCCTGAACGTCAAGGGCCTGTACCCGGCCGGCGAAGGCGCGGGCTATGCCGGCGGGATCATGTCGGCCGGCGTCGACGGCATCGAGGTCGCCGAGGCCCTGGCCGCGCAACTGCTTGCTCAGCCCGGCGCGGCCATCATCACCTGGCTGAAGCCGCCGTCGACATAGGTGATTTCGGCGCTGATGCCGGCCGCCAGGTCGGACAGCAGGAAGGCGGCGGCGTTGCCGACGTCGTCGATGGTCACCGTGCGGCGGATCGGTGCGTTGGCGGCGAATTCGGCCTGCAGCTTGCCGAAATCCTTGATGCCCGACGCGGCCAGCGTCTTGATCGGCCCGGCCGAGATGCCGTTGACGCGCACGCCGCGGGCGCCCAGGCTCTGGGCCAGAAAACGCACGCTGGCTTCCAGCGAGGCCTTGGCCAGGCCCATCAGGTTGTAGTTCGGCACGTAGCGCACGGCGCCCAGGTAGCTCAACGTCAGCAGCGCGGCGCCAGGCCGCAGCCGTGGCAGGGCGGCCTTGGCCATGGCCGGGAAGCTGTAGGCCGAGATGTCGTGCGCGATGCGGAAGTTCTCCCGCGTCATGCCGTCGAGAAAGTCGCCGGCGATGGCCTCGCGGGGGGCGAAGGCGATGGCGTGCACGAAACCGTCGAATTGGTCCCAGGCCCCACCCAGCCCGGCAAACAGGCGTTCGATCTGGGCGTCGTCGGCCACGTCGCACTCGAACACCAGCTTGGAGCCGAATTCGGCCGCGTACTCGGTGATCCGGTCCTTGAAGCGCTCGCCCTGGTAGCTGAAGGCCAGTTCCGCCCCCTCGCGGTGGCAGGCGCGGGCGATGCCGTAGGCGATGGAACGGTTGTTCAGCACGCCGGTGATGAGCAGTCGCTTGCCGGTCAGGAAACCCATGAATCGCTCCGAGCTGAGGACAAATCAAGGCGGCGATTCTGGCATGTCTACAGCGGTGGCTGTTGCCGGTACGCCTCTTGCAGAGTACAATCCACGTTTCGCTGAAAACCCCTATGGGCGGATTCTTCCAGCCCATTTTTTTTGCTTGATCGCTTTCGCACGCACCCATCGCCGCGCATGAATTGGCAGGACGCCACCCAACGCACCGTCGCCGGTCTCGGCTACGAGCTCGTGGACCTCGAACGCACGGGGGGCGGGATGCTGCGCGTCTTCATCGACCGCGTGCCCGGCGCGTCGTATCCGAGCGGCGAAGCCGAGTTCGTGACGGTCGATGACTGCGAAGCCGTGACGCGCCAGCTGCAGTATGTGCTCGAAGTCGAGCAGTGCGATTACACGCGGCTCGAGGTCTCGTCGCCGGGTCTGGACCGGCCGCTCAAGCGCGAGGCCGATTACGTGCGCTTCGCCGGCGCGATGGTGGCCCTGACGCTCAAGCTGCCGCTGGCCGGACGCAAGAAGTTCGAAGGCGTGCTGGCGCAGCGTGAGGGTGGGTGGCGCCTGCAGATGGCGCCCAAAGCCAAGGGCCAGGAGAGCCAGGCGCTGGATTTTGTTTTGGACGAGGTGCGCGAGGCGCGCCTGGTGCCGATGGTGGATTTCAAGGGCAAGACCAAGTCTGGCAAGGCTGAAGCAGGCGCGCCGAGGCAGACGGTGGCTGCGCACGACGGAGAGTGAGCGAAGTATGAACCGCGAAATGTTGATGCTGGTCGATGCGATCTCGCGCGAGAAGAGCGTGGAGCGCGAAGTCGTGTTCGGCGCCGTCGAAGCCGCGCTGGCCTCGGCGACCAAGAAGTTGCAGGGCGGCGAGGTCGACATCCGCGTCGCCGTCGACCGCGAGACCGGCGACTACGAAACCTTCCGCCGCTGGCACGTGGTGGCCAACGAGGCCGGGCTGCAGATTCCCGACGCCGAGATCCTGCTGTTCGAGGCCCAGGAGCAGATCGCCGACATCGAGGTCGACGACCACATCGAAGAGCCGGTCGAGTCGCTGACCATCGGCCGCATCGGCGCACAAGCCGCCAAGCAGGTGATCCTGCAGAAGATCCGCGACGCCGAGCGCGAGCAGTTGCTCAACGACTTCATGTCGCGCGGCGAGAAGATCATGGTCGGCACCGTGAAGCGCCTGGACAAGGGCGACATCATCGTCGAGAGCGGCCGGGTCGAAGGGCGCTTGAAGCGCAGCGAGATGATCCCGAAGGAAAACCTGCGCTCGGGCGACCGCGTGCGGGCCTTCATCAGCGGCATCGACGACACCATCCGCGGGCCGCAGATCATGCTGTCGCGCTCGGCGCCGGGCTTCATGATCGAACTGTTCGCCCAGGAAGTGCCCGAGATCGAACAGCACTTGCTCGAGATCAAGAGCTGCGCCCGCGACCCGGGTTCGCGCGCCAAGATCGCCGTCGTCTCGTACGACAAGCGGGTCGACCCGATCGGCACCTGTGTCGGCGTACGGGGCTCGCGGGTGACCGCGGTGACCAACGAGCTGGCCGGCGAGCGGGTCGACATCGTGCTCTGGTCGGAAGACCCGGCGCAGTTCGTCATCGGCGCGCTGGCCCCGGCCAACGTGCAGTCGATCGTGGTCGACGAGGAGCGCCACGCGATGGACGTGGTCGTCGACGAGGAAAACCTGGCCATCGCCATCGGCCGCGGCGGCCAGAACGTGCGCCTGGCCTCCGACCTGACCGGCTGGCGCATCAACATCATGACCGCCGAGGAATCCAGCGCCAAGCACACGCAGGAATCCGACTCGGTCCGGAAGCTGTTCATCGAGAAGCTCGACGTCGATGCCGAGGTGGCCGAAATCCTGATCGCCGAAGGCTTCACCAGCCTGGAAGAAGTGGCCTATGTGCCGATGCAGGAAATGCTCGAGATCGAGAGCTTCGACGAAGACACCGTCAACGAATTGCGCACCCGCGCCAAGGATGCGCTGCTGACGATGGAGATCGCCAAGGAAGAGAGCGTCGAAGCCGTATCGCAGGACCTGCGCGACCTGATGGTCGAAGGCCAGGGGCTGTCGCCCGAGCTGATCGCCAAGCTCGCCGAGGGCGGCATCCACACCCGCGACGACCTGGCCGACCTGGCGGTCGACGAACTGACCGAGATGACCGGCATCGACGACGAGCAGGCCAAGACTTTGATCATGCAGGCGCGCGCCCACTGGTTCAACGATTGATCACTCTGAACACCACCCCCAGCAGCGCGCCGCACGCCCACCGAGGAATCGCACAATGGCTGTGACCACCGTCGCACAACTTGCCGCCGAGCTGAACCGCCCGGCCGCCACGCTGCTCGACCAGCTGCAATCGGCTGGCGTTGCCAAGAAGTCGGCCGACGACGCGTTGACCGACGCCGACAAGGCGCGCCTGCTGGACTTCCTTCGCACCAGCCACGGCAACGCGGCCAGCGGTGAGCGCAAGAAGATCAGCATCACCCGCAAGAGCACCAGCGAGATCAAGCAGGCCGACGCGTCGGGCAAGGCGCGCACGATCCAGGTCGAAGTGCGCAAGAAGCGCACTTTCGTCAAGCGCGACGATGCGCCGGCGGCCGACGAGCCCGCGGTGCCGGTCGCCCCGGTGATCGACGAGGCCGAGCTCGCGCGACGCGCCGACGAGGCCCGCCAGCACGCCGAGTTGCTGCGCCGCCAGGAAGAAGAACTGGCCGAGAAGCGCCGCCAGCGCGAAGAGCAGGAACAGCGCGACCGCGATGCCGCCGAAGCGCGGGCGCAGGCCGCGGTGGCCAAGGCGGCCAGCGAAATGGCCGCCGGCACGCCCTCGGCCCAGCCGAAGGCGAAGGCGGCCCCTGCCGCAGCCGCAGCACCTGCGGCCGAGCCGGCCAAGCCGGCACTGCGGGTGGTCAAGGCGGCCGAGACCGAGGCCGCCGAGAAGACCCGCCTGACCGACCTCGAGCGCCGGCGCAAGGTGGCCGAGACCGAAGCCGCCGCGATTCGCGCGATGATGAATGCGCCGAAGAAGGTGATGCTGGCCAAGAAGCCCGAAGAGGCCAAGCCGGTGGTCGATCCGGCCGGCATCAAGGGCACGATCCACAAGCCGGCCACGCGGCCGGGCGCCCCCGCCGCCGCGGGCGCGGCCAAGCCGGGCGACAAGAAATCGGTCAAGTCCGAGAAGCTGTCGTCGAGCTGGGCCGACGATGCGGCCAAGAAGCGCGCGCTGAAGACCCGCGGCGACACCGGCGGCGGTTCGCGCCCGGGCTGGCGCGCGCCCAAGGGCGGCCGTGGCCGCGGCGAGCGCAGCGAAGGCAACGGCTCGACCTTCGTCGCCCCGGTCGAGGCGGTGACCCAGGAAGTTCACGTGCCCGAGACGATCACGGTGGCCGACCTGGCGCACAAGATGAGCGTCAAGGCCAGCGAGGTCGTCAAGCAGTTGATGAAGCTGGGCCAGATGGTCACCATCAACCAGTCGCTGGACCAGGAGACGGCGATGATCCTGGTCGAGGAGATGGGCCACAAGGCCTTCGCGGCCAAGCTCGACGATCCGGAGGCCTTTACCGCCGAGGAAGAAGCCGCATCGACGGCCGTCGAGTTGCCGCGCGCGCCGGTCGTGACCGTGATGGGCCACGTCGACCACGGCAAGACCTCGCTGCTCGACTACATCCGCAGCCGCCGCGTGGCGGCCGGCGAGGCGGGCGGCATCACGCAGCACATCGGCGCCTATCACGTGCAGACGCCGCGCGGCATGATCACCTTCCTCGACACCCCTGGCCATGCCGCGTTCACCGCGATGCGCGCCCGCGGGGCCAAGGCCACCGACATCGTGATCCTGGTGGTGGCGGCCGACGACGGCGTGATGCCGCAGACCAAGGAGGCCATCGCCCATGCCAAGGCGGCGGGCGTGCCCATCGTCGTGGCCATGAACAAGATCGACAAGCCCGATGCCAACATCGAGCGCCTGAAGAGCGAACTGGTTGCCGAGCAGGTGGTGCCCGAAGACTTCGGCGGCGATTCGCCGTTCGTGCCGGTCTCGGCCAAGACCGGGCAGGGCATCGACACCCTGCTCGAACAGGTGCTGCTGCAGGCCGAAGTGCTCGAACTCAACGCGCCGCGCGAAGCCATGGCCAAGGGCCTGGTCATCGAAGCCCAGCTCGACAAGGGCCGCGGCCCGGTGGCCACGGTGCTGATCCAGTCGGGCACCTTGAAACGCGGCGACGTGGTGCTCGCCGGTTCGAGCTACGGCCGCGTGCGCGCGATGCTCGACGAAGACGGCAAGGCAATTACCGAGGCCGGGCCGTCGCTGCCGGTCGAAATCCAGGGCCTGACCGAAGTGCCGCAGGCCGGCGACGAGTTCATGGTCCTGTCCGACGAACGCCGTGCGCGCGAGATCGCCACCTTCCGCCAGGGCAAGTACCGCGACGTCAAGCTGGCCAGGCAACAGGCGGCCAAGCTGGAAAACGTCTTCGACACCGTGGGCCCGGGCGCCGCGCAGACCCTGTCGCTGATCATCAAGGCCGACGTGCAGGGTTCGCAGGAAGCGCTGGCGCAGTCGCTGGTCAAGCTCTCGACCGACGAGGTCAAGGTGCAGGTCGTGCATGCGGCCGTCGGCGGCATCAGCGAAAGCGACATCAACCTGGCGATCGCCTCCAAGGCGGTGATCGTCGGCTTCAACGTGCGCGCCGATGCCAATGCGCGAAAGCTCGCCGAGGGCAACGGCGTCGACATCCGCTACTACAACATCATCTACGACGCGGTCGACGAGATGAAGGCGGCCATGACGGGCATGCTGGCGCCCGAGCAGAAGGAAGAGGTCATCGGCACGGCCGAGATCCGCACCGTGTTCGTGGCCAGCAAGATCGGCACCGTGGCCGGCAGCATGGTCACCGCCGGCCATGTCACGCGCAATGCGCGCTTCCGCCTGCTGCGCGACAACGTGGTGGTCTACACCGGCGAAGTCGAGTCGCTCAAACGCATGAAGGACGACGTGCGCGAAGTCAAGGAAGGCTTCGAGTGCGGCATCAAGCTGAAGAACTACAACGACATCGTCGCCGGCGACCAGCTCGAGTTCTTCGAAGTCAAGGAAGTTGCACGCACCTTGTAGTGCGGAGTTCGTCTCACCCGAGCCAACCCCGCCCACTGCAAAGTCGGCGGGGTTTGTTCTTTCCGAGGCACCCCACCATGTCACGCCACAAAAAAGCCATTCCCAACCGCAGCTTCCGCGTCGCCGACCAGATCCAGCGTGATGTGGCCGGGCTGATCCGTGAGCTGAAGGACCCGCGCATCGGCATGGTCACCATCACCGGCGTCGACATCACGCCCGACTATGCCCACGCCACGGTGCGCTTTTCGCTGCTGGTCGGCGACACGGCCGAATGCGAGACGGCACTCAACGAGGCCGCGGGCTTCGTGCGCAACGGCCTGTTCAAGCGGCTGCAGATCCACACCGTGCCGACACTGCATTTCCAGTTCGACCGCACCATCGAGCGCGCCGCGGAGCTGTCGGAACTGATCACGCGCGCCAACGCGACGCGGGCCCTGGACGAATGAGCTCATCGAAGCATGAGCCCAGCGCCGGGCCGCCCCAAGGCCGGCGAGACCCCCACGGGGGGTCGTCGGCCGTACCCGGCCGGCGGGGGGCCGTGAGTCGTCGCGCCGTGCACGGCGTGCTGCTGCTCGACAAGCCGTTCGGGCTGTCGAGCAACGATGCGCTGCAAAAGGCCAAGCGGCTGCTGCGCGCCGAGAAGGCGGGCCACACGGGCACGCTCGACCCGCTCGCATCGGGCCTGCTGCCACTGTGCTTCGGCGCGGCGACCAAGTTCTCGCAGACCAGCCTGGACGCCGACAAACGCTACACCGCGACCTTGAGGCTGGGCCAGACCACCACCACCGGCGACCTCGAAGGCTCGCTGCTGCAGGAGCGGCCGGTCGCGCTGACCCGCGCCGACATCGACGCGGTCTGCCTGCGATTCACCGGCCCGCTGGCCCAGCGCCCGCCGATGCACTCGGCGCTCAAGCATGAAGGCCGCGCACTGTACGAATATGCGCGGCGCGGCATCGAAGTCGAGCGCGCCGAGCGCAGCATCGTCATCCACCGCCTCGACGTCATCGACTGGCAAGCCGCGACCTTGGTGCTCGATGTCGTGTGCAGCAAGGGCACCTACATCCGCACCCTGGCCGAAGAGATCGGCGAGGCGCTCGGCTGCGGCGCGCACCTGGCGGCACTGCGCCGCACCGGCAGCGGCGCGCTGGGCATCGACGATGCGATCACGCTCGATGCACTTGCCGCATTGGACGAGGGCGCCCGCGACGCCAGGCTGTTGCCGCCCGACGTGCTGCTCGCCGACTGGACCATGCTGCGCCTGGCCGCCGACGAGGCCGGGCGCTTTCTCACCGGCCTGCGCCGGCGCGTCGACGCACCCGACAACGACCGCGTGCGCGTCTACGGCCCCGAGCCCGGGGCGCTGCTCGGCGCGGCCCACATCTGCGCCGGCGAACTGATTCCCGACCGCCTTCTCAGCCCTGCCGAGTTGCAGGGCCTGCTCGATTCCTGAAAGCCACCATGACCCGACCGATCCGCAACATCGCCATCATCGCCCACGTCGACCACGGCAAGACCACCCTGGTGGACCAGCTGCTGCGCCAGAGCGGCACCTTCCGTGAAAACGAGAAGGTGGCCGAGCGCGTGATGGACAGCAACGACCTCGAGCGCGAGCGCGGCATCACGATCCTGGCCAAGAACTGCGCCATCGAGTGGAAGGGCACCCACATCAACATCGTCGACACGCCCGGCCACGCCGACTTCGGCGGCGAGGTCGAGCGCGTGCTGTCGATGGTCGACAGCGTGCTGCTGCTGGTCGACGCCGTCGAGGGCCCGATGCCGCAGACGCGCTTCGTGACCCGCAAGGCGCTGGCGCTGGGCCTCAAGCCCATCGTCGTCGTGAACAAGGTCGACCGCCCCGGCGCGCGGCCCGACTACGTGATCAACGCCACCTTCGATCTGTTCGACAAGCTGCACGCCAGCGAGGCGCAGCTCGACTTTCCGGTCATCTTCGCTTCCGGCCTGAACGGCTGGGCGTCGCTGGAGCAGGGCGTGGTCGGCAAGGATCTGGCGCCGATGTTCGATGCCATGCTCGAGCATGTGCCGGCGCACGAAGGCTCGCCCGACGCGCCGCTGCAACTGCAGATCTGCTCGCTCGACTACTCGACCTATGTCGGGCGCATCGGCATCGGCCGCATCAACCAGGGCACCTTGAAGCCGATGCAGGACGTGGCGCTGTACAGCGGCCCCGACAGCACCCCGATCAAGGCCCGCGTCAACCAGGTGCTGGTGTTCGAGGGGCTGGAGCGCAAGCCGACCGACAGCGCCGGCCCGGGCGACATCGTGCTCATCAACGGCGTCGAAGGCATCGGCATCGGCGTCACGCTGACCGATCTCGAGAACCCGCTGCCGCTGCCGATGCTGACCATCGACGAGCCGACGCTGACGATGAACTTCTGCGTCAACAACTCGCCGCTGGCCGGCCGCGAAGGCAAGTTCGTGACCAGCCGCCAGTTGCGCGACAGGCTCGAGCGCGAGCTGCAAAGCAACGTCGCCCTGCGCTACAAGGACACCGACGAGGACGGCGTCTACGAGGTCTCGGGCCGCGGCGAGCTGCACCTGACGATCCTGCTCGAAACCATGCGTCGCGAAGGCTTCGAGCTGGCGGTGAGCAAGCCGCGGGTCGTCTTCCACGAGGTGAATGGTGAACGTCACGAGCCGATCGAACTGGTCACGGCCGACGTCGAAGACAGCCACCAGGGCGCGGTGATGCAGGCCCTGGGCGAGCGCAAGGCCGAGCTGGTGAACATGGAGTCCGACGGCCGCGGCCGCGTGCGGCTCGAATACCGCATTCCGGCGCGCGGGCTGATCGGTTTCTCCAACGAGTTCATGAACCTGACGCGCGGCACCGGCCTGATCAGCAACATCTTCGACGGCTACGA
This sequence comes from uncultured beta proteobacterium, assembly GCA_963751775.1. GTDB lineage: Bacteria > Pseudomonadota > Gammaproteobacteria > Burkholderiales > Burkholderiaceae_C > CADEEN01. The sequence goes on along the minus strand of CAVVVW010000009.1, from coordinate 4,725 downwards.
GGCCTTCAAGGGCGAGATCGCCGGGCGCAAGAACGGCGTGCTGATCAGCCAGGACAACGGCGAGATCGTGACCTACGCGCTGGGCAAGCTCGACGACCGCGGCCGCATGTTCGTGCGCGCCGGCGATCCGGTCTACGAAGGCATGATCGTCGGCATGCACAGCCGCGACAACGACCTGGTGGTCAACGCGGTGCGCGCCAAGCAGCTCACCAACTTCCGCGTCAGCGGCAAGGAAGACGCGATCAAGATCACGCCGGCGATCGACCTGACGCTGGAGTATGCGGTCGAGTTCATCGAGGACGACGAGCTGGTCGAGATCACGCCGAAGAGCATTCGCCTTCGCAAACGGCATTTGAAGGAGCACGACCGCAAGCGCGCTTCGCGAGAGGCGGCGTGACGCTGGCCGTTTGCGCAGGCGAACGCTCTTCGGCTTCGCCGTTCACTGTGCACCCCCTTGCCCCCCGCCGAGCGGGGGGTGCTGGCTCGACCGACACCCGGGTCGCTTCGCGACCCTCCGAAATGCAATGACGCACCGCCGGGCGGTGGCCCTGATGATCGTTTGCACGCTGCTGTGGAGCATCGCCGGCGTCGTCACGCGCCAGCTCGATGCGGCGCGCAGTTTCGAGGTCACGTTCTGGCGCAGCCTGTTCAATGCCGGCGCGTTGTGCGTGGCGCTGCTGGCGATGCGCGGCCCGGCCGCACTGTGGCGCGACATTCGCAGCGGCGGGGTCGCGCTCTGGTTCTCGGCCCTGTGCTGGGCCGTGATGTACACCAACTTCATGGTCGCGCTGACGCTGACCACGGTGGCCACGGTGCTGGTCACGATGGCCATTGCGCCGCTGGTCACCGCGCTGTTCTCGCGCGTCTTCCTGCACCATCGCCTGCCGGCGCGGACCTGGGGCGCGATCGGCCTGGCCGGGGCGGGCATCGCCTGGATGTTCGGCCGCCAGGCGCTGGACAGCGGCGGCTCGATGACCGGCGCGCTGGTCGCGCTCGGCGTGCCGATGGCCGCCGCCGCCAACTGGACGCTGCTGCAGCACCTGCACCAGCGCCATGCCGCCGACGAGCGCGTCGCAGAGCCGCAGATGCTGCCCGCCGTGCTGCTGGGCGCCGTGATGTCGGCCGCGGTCGCGCTGCCGCTGGCGCTGCCGCTTTCGGCCACCGGCCACGACTTGTCCTGGCTGGCGCTGCTCGGCGTGGTGCAACTGGCCATCCCGTGCCTGATCGTCGTGCGCCTGTCCAGCGTGCTGCCGGCGCCGGAGATCTCGCTGCTCGGCCTGCTGGAAGTCATCTTCGGCGTGCTGCTGGCCTGGGTCGGCGCCGGTGAGACGCCGCCGGCGGCGGCCTTCACCGGCGGCGCGCTGGTGCTCGTCGCCCTGGTCGGCAATGAATGGTGGGCCTTGCGCGCACGCCCGCTGGCCCTAGGGTGATCACCGGTCCGGCGCCGACGCCGCCCGCCATAGCATGCGGCGCATGAAGCGCCTATCGGGCCTCGACGCAAGTTTCCTTTACCTCGAAACGCCGGAGATGCCGATGCATGTCGGCGCGTTGCACCTGTTCGAGCTGCCTGCCGGCAGCCGCGGCAGCTTCGTCAATGCGTTGCGCAAGCACATGGCCGAGCGGCTGCCGCTGGCGCCCGCCCTGCGGCGGCGCATCTGGCTGATGCCGCTGAACATGGCCAATCCGGTCTGGCTCGACGCCGTGCCCGACCTGAAGCAGCACATCGTCGCCGTCAAGCTGCCGGCCGCAGCGCGTGGCCGGTCCAGCGAGATGGCGCGGCTCGAAGCCCTGGTCGGCAAGTTGCACACCCGGCTGCTAGACCGCAACCTGCCGCTGTGGAAGTTCCACGTCATCGAGGGCCTGGCCGCGGGCGAGGGTGGGCGGAAAAGGGTCGCGATGTACACCCAGTTGCATCACGCCGCTGTCGACGGCCAGGCCGCCGTGGCGTTGGCCAATGCCATCCTCGACCTGAGCCCGCACCCGCCGCCGGTCGAGGCGCGCACCTCGGGCCGTGTCAAGCGCTTCGAGATCGGCCTGGTCGAGATGATCTCGGGCGCCATCGGCAGCGAGGTGCAGCAGATCACGCACCTGATTCGCGCCTTGCCCGGCGCGGTCGGTTCGCTGTCGTCGGCCGCCACGCAGATGGCCGCGCGCAGCGAGTTCGTCAGCGGCAGGAAGCGCAGCGGCAGCCTGGGGCTGGCCCCGCGCACCCGGCTCAATGCGTCGGTCACGGCCGGCCGTGCGTTTGCCGCGGTCTCGCTGCCGTTGCCTGAACTCAAGGCGCTGGGCCGCCTGCACGACGCCACGCTCAACGACATGGTGCTGATGCTGTGCAGCGGCGCGCTGCGCTCGCACTTCCGCAGCCATGGGCCGCTGCCGCGCAAGTCGATGGTGGCCGCCGTACCGGTCTCGCTGCGTGCCAAGGGCAACACCAGCGCCGACAACCAGGCCTCGATGACTCTGGTCAGCCTGGGCACCCAGATCGCCGATCCGCGCCGGCGGCTGGCGCACATCAAGGCCGCGACGCGCTCGATGAAGAGCACGCTCGCAGGCGTGAAGAGCATCCTGCCGACCGACTTTCCGTCGATCGGCGTGCCGTGGCTGATGTCGGCGGCCACCGCGCTGTATCAGCGCGCCAAGGTCGCCGACAAGCTGCCGCCGGTGGCCAACGTGGTGATCTCCAACGTGCCCGGCCCGCCGGTGCCGCTGTACATGGCGGGCGCGAAGATGCTGACCAACTACCCGTGCTCGATCGTCGTGCACGGTGTGGCGCTGAACATCACGGTACAGAGCTATGACCAATCGCTCGATTTCGGCCTGATGGCCGACGCCGCAGCGATGCCCGAAGTGCGCGAGCTGGCTGCACGGCTGCGCGTGGCGTTCGACGAGTTGCGCGCCATGGCGGTCGACGAGGCGGATGCCGAGGTCGTCGACGGCGCGGTGCGTGCGCCCAGGGCCGCGGCGCGCAAGCGCCGGCCCGGCCATTGAATGCGGTGCGTGACCTGTCGCACGGGCAAGCGCCCGGCAAGGCCGCCGCCTGCGGGCAGCCTGGCCGGCACCCGATACGATGGTGGCCAATGAGGTCACGCCGCACATCGCCCGCGCCGCCGCTGCTGCACCCCGCCGACCTGAAGGCCCCGCCGCCGTGGCTGTGGTTGATGGAGGGCCGCGCGCCGTGGGAATACGCCGCGCTGCTGGTGTCGATGCCCTGGCTTAGGCGCCTGCCGCCGGGCGATGGCCACCCGGTGATCGTGTTCCCGGGCCTCGGTGCCGCCGACATGACCACCGCGCCGCTGCGCGGCCTGCTCGAAACGCTGGGCTACAGCGCCTATCCGTGGAAGCAGGGCTTCAATTTCGGTCCGCGCGACGGCGTGCTCGAGGCCTGCCGGCACCACCTGCGGCGCACCGCCGACCGGCATGGCGGCAAGGTCAGCCTGATCGGCTGGAGCCTGGGCGGCCTTTACGCGCGCGAGATGGCCAAGGAGATGCCCGAGCTGTCGCGCTGCGTGATCACGCTGGGCACGCCCTTCACCGGCCATCCGCGGGCGACCAATGCCTGGCGCCTTTACGAGATGGTCAGCGGCCAGGACGTGCACGACCCGGCATTGATCGAACAGATCCGTGGCACCCCGCCGGTACCGACGACCTCGATCTTCTCCAAGACCGACGGTGTCGTGGCCTGGCAGTGCAGCATCAACGAAGCCGCGCCGCAGGCCGAGAACATCGAGGTCCACGCCAGCCACATCGGCATGGGCATGAATCCATTGGCTTTGTATGCAATTGCCGACCGACTGCAGCAGGATCCGCTGCATTGGCGGCCGTTCGATGCGCACGGTGCGCGACGCTGGTTCTACAAGACAACCGGCCACGCACCGCTGCAGGCGGCGAGCGGATTCTGAACGTGCAGTTGGTTGCCAACGGCCTGGCCATCGAGGTCGACGACCAGGGCCCGCCCGACGGCGTGCCGCTGCTGATGATCATGGGCCTGGGCATGCAGCTCACGGCCTGGCCCGACGAACTGGTGCGCCTGCTGGTGGCGCGCGGCTTTCGCGTCGTCCGCTTCGACAACCGCGATACCGGATTGAGCCAGGGCTTCGAAGCCAGCGGCACGCCTAACCTGGCCTGGGCACTGCTGCGCTTCATGCTGCACCTGCCGGTGCCGGCGCCGTACACGTTGGCCGACATGGCCGACGATGCCTTCGGCGTGCTCGACGCCCTGGGCATCACCCAGGCCCATGTCTGTGGTGCGTCGATGGGCGGCATGATCGCCCAGCACATGGCAGCCAGCCGCCCCGAGCGCGTGTCGCGGCTGACGCTGATCATGACCACGTCGGGCTCGCGCCACTTGCCGCAGGCCAGCGCCAGGGTACGCGCCACGATGCTCGATCGCCGCGGCGGCGACGACGTCGACAGCGCCGTGGCACGGCTGGTGCGCCTGTTCGCCGTCATCGGCAGCCCGGGCTACCCGCCCGATCCCGCGGAATTGCGTTCGCGTCTGGCGGCCTCGGTGCGAAGGGCGTGGCGGCCGGGCGGTGTCGTGCGTCAAATCGTGGCCATCGCGGCCGACGGCGACCGCACGCCGTTGCTGTCGCGCATCAGCTCGCCGACGCACATCGTGCACGGCGGCGATGACCCGCTGGTACCGGTGGCCGCAGCGCACGACCTGCACGCCCGGATCGCCGGCTCGACGCTCGAGATCATCGCCGGGCATGGGCCACGACCTGC
>CAVVVW010000008.1:0-717922 GCA_963751775.1 uncultured beta proteobacterium | reverse complement strand
GTCGACGTCAATCGCGCCTACACGGCGATGTACGGATTCACGCGTGATGATGTCGTGGGCACGACCTTGGACGACCGCTCGCCGCGGCGGAGTTCGGCTACGCGCACGGCCTGCATGCGTGCAGCGCTGGCTGGCGAAGAAGGCGTGCTGGAGGCGACGACGCTGCGCAAGGACGGCACCCCCTTCGATGTCGAGTTGCGCTACCTGCCGATCACCACCTCGGCGTACCGCATGTGCTGGCGGTCGCGCGCGACATCACCGAGCGCAAGCAGCTGCCGAGGCGCGACCTGCGCGCGAGCGAGCAGCAGTACCGCGCGATCTTCAACGCCTCGGCCGACGCGCTGATGCTGTGGAACAGCCGCATCCGCCGCGTCGACGTCAACCCGGCGTATCGAGCGCATGTACGGCTGTCCCGCGAGGACGTGATCGGCCAGCGGCGTCGAGCCGACCTGCCGTCGAGCGACGACTACGCGCATCCGCGGCGCGACCTGCGTGCGGCGCGCGCTCGCCGGCGAGTCCTGCAGCGCCGAGCTGCGAGTGCCATGCGCAAGGACGGCGCGCGCATCATGACCGAGGTGCACGCCGATGCCGTTCACCGCACCGCGGCGAGCCGCACGTGCTGGCGATCGGTGCGCGACATCACCGAGCGCCGCGCCGGCCGAGGCCGAGCGCGCGCGAGCTCGAGGCGCAGCTGCGCCAGGCGCAGAAGATGGAGGCCATCGGCCAGCTCACCGGCGGCATCGCGCACGACTTCAACAACATCCTCACCAGCGTCATCGGCTACCTCGTGCTGGCGCCAGGAGCGCGCCGAGCGCGCTCGGCGACGCGCCGCTCGCAGCGCCAGCTCGGCCAGGCGCAGCTCGCCGCGCAGCGCGCGCGCGACCTGATCGCGCAGATGCTCGCCTTCGCGCGGCGCCAGCGCGGCGAGCGCCGCGCGCTGGTCGCTGGCGCCGCTGGTGCGCCAGACGGTGCAGCTGCTGCGCTCGACCCTGCCGTCGCTCGGTCGATGATCGACGCTCCCGCCCGACGATGCGGGCGCCGCTGGTCGAGGCCGACGCGGTGCAGCTCGAGCAGGTGCTGTTCAACCTGTGCATCAACGCGCGCGACGCCATCGACGGCGCCGGGCACGATCCGCATCGGCCTGCGACGCGGCAGCGGCGGATGGCGCTGCGCGTCGTGCCGCGCGCCGTTGCCGCCGGCGCGCTGGGTCGAGCTGAGGTCGCCGACAGCGGCAGCGGCATCGCGCCGGACACGCTGCGAGCGCATGTTCGAGCCCTTCTTCACGACCAAGGAGGTCGGCAGCGGCTCGGGCATGGGACTGGCGATGGTGCACGGCATCGTCCACGACCACGGCGGCCACGTCGTCGTGCGACGACCGCGCCGCAGGCGGGACCGGTGTTCCGCGTGCTGCTGCCGCCGGCGCGGGCGACGCCGGCAGCGCCGGCGCCGAGAGCGCCGCGCCGCTCCGCGTGCCGGCGCGCACGGTCTGCGCGGCCGCGTGCTGCTGGTCGAAGACGAGGCGCATGGTCGGCGACTTCATGGCCGAGCTGCTCGGCGGCTGGGGGCTTCGAGCGTGACGTGCAGCGCGACCCGCTGCGACGCGCTGGCGCTGGCTCGAGGACCGGCCAGGCGTCGACCTGCTGATCACCGACCAGACGATGCCGCACTTGTCCGGGCCTGCAACTGGCGCAACGGGCGGCCGGTTGCGGCCGGGGCTGCCGGTCCTCTGGTGAGCGGAGACCTCGGTGTGCGGATCCGCAGCGCGATGGCCGAAGCGGCATCGGGCGACGCTGGCCAAGCCGCTGGACACGGCGGCGCTCTGGGCGTCCTGCGTGGGTGCTGCTCGCCGCGGTAACGGCCGGCACGCTCGGTCTGGCCGCCGCGCCGCGCCCGCGGGGCGGCGGGTGGGCGCCCGATCGCCAGCCGCCGCTCAGCCCTGGGCGGCACGGCGCGCCGATCCGGGCCACCGTGCGCCGGTCGCGGCGCGCACGCAGCGCCAGACCAGCGTCGCGGCGCCGAGCGCCAGGCCGATGTCGACCAGCCACAGCAGGCGGTCGCTGCCGCGTGGCCTGCGCCGCCGAGCCGCCGAACCAGACGCCGGCGAAGCTGCCGAGCTGATGCACCAGCATCACGAGCCGAGCAGACTCGCCAGGCGCTCCACGCCATGCTGCGCGCCACCAGTCGCGCGGTCGGCGGCAGCGTCGCCATGTGGCTCACGCCCATCACGAGTGCGAAGCCAAGCATCACCTCGACCGACGGCGGCAGCAGCAGCAGGCGCCACGATGGCGATGCGCGCAGCAGATAGATCGCCACCAGCAGCCGGGCGCCGTCGTGGCTTCGCAGCGCATGGCCGATCGCCAGGCTGCCGGCGATGTTGGCCGCCGCGGCGACCGCGATCCAGGTCCGGCCACCGACGCGGGCAACCCGCAGCGCTCGATCACGCCGGGCATGTGCACGGCGAGGAAGGCGACGTGGAAGCCGCAGGCACGAAGCTGCCCGCGACGAGCCAGAACCGCCGGTCGCGCAGCACGTCGGCAATCGGTTGCGACGGGGCCGCTCGGTCGGCGCGGCAGGCTGCGCGCCGGGCGATGCAGCAGCGGGCCAGCGGCAGCGCGCAGCAAGCCGACCACGCAGTTGCGAGCAGCGCCGCGCCAGCCGAAGCGTTCGATCACCAGCTGCGTGCCCGGGCCGAGCACGCAGCTGTCCGAGCGGCACACCGGCACCGACCAGGCCGGCCGCGAAGCCGCGCGCGCAGGCGTCGACGCGGCGATTGACTTCGCCGAGCAGCAGCGCGGCTCGGCCCAGCGTACCGGCTGCGACCGAGGCAGCAACCAGCGCCAGCGCCACGGCGATCGGCGCCGGCTCGAGCGCAACGACCGCCGTCGCAAGCGCGAGCGCGATGCCGCGACGACGATCACGCGGGCCGCACCCACCCGATCGGCCAGCGCGCCGAGCGCCGGCTGGGAGAAGCCCGCGTCAGCTGTCCGACAGCGCAAGACGAGGCTGAGCGAGGCCAGTCCGAGCCCCGTGCTGCCGTTCAGTGGCGACACGAACAGGCCCTGCGCCGAGCGCAGCCCGCTGGCAGATCGCCATCAGCAATGCAGCGACCGCGTGACCCGCCAGGCGGCGGCGTTCATGGCGCAGGCAGCCGCGCGGAGCCGATCAGGCGCGCAGCGCGTGCGCTCGACCAGACCCATGCACCTCGGACGCGAACGAGCCCGACTCGCCGCGTCAGAACCCGATGTCGCGCAGCGTGGCGTCGCTCAGCGACTCGAGCATGCGGCGCGTGGCCGCCAGGCGCCGCTCGGCGGCCGATCGCGCCAGGCGTCGACGTGCTCGCCGCGACGCACCCGGTCCAGGCGCAAATCATACCAGCGCCGGGGCGACGATGAGGTAGTCCGTCATGGCTTGTCCTTTGCTCGATAGGGCGCGCCGCCGGACAGGCGGCGCGCGCGGTTCACGCCGCCATCGGCAGCGGCATTTCCGGCTGGCTGGGCACGGCGTAGGTCAGCGGCGCCAGCGCGGCCTGGATGCGTGCCGCCTGGGTCTCGTCGACCAGGCCGAACAGCACCTTGCGGAAGCGCGGTTCCATGACGCCGGAGACGATGTACTGCCAGCGGTAGGCCTTGAGCAACGTCGCGTGCACCTGCTCGCGCTGCGGCGTCGCTGAACGTGCGGCCGACGATGGCGCACGAAGTAGTCGCGCGTCGGCCTGCGCCTGCGCCTGCAGGATGCCGTCGACGGCGCCGACGAGCGCGATCAGGTCGTCGACCGCCGGCGTCGCGCTCGGCGGCGCCGAGCGTCGCGTCCTCGCGCCGCCACTCGAGCTCGTCGAGGATCGCGTGCTGCGACTCCTCCTTCCAGTGGAACAGGAACACGTCCTTCCACAGCGCGCGAGAGGTCGGCGTCGGGCTCGATGCTGGCGCGGTAGTGCGCCTGCGTGAAGAGCTCGATGTCGCAGCGTCAGCGCGAGCACCGCCCAGGTGGCCTTGCGCAGCACGGCGTGCGCGACCGCGTTGGGCTCGGCGGTCGAACGCGTAGCCGGCCGGCATGTCGCGCGGCCATCATCGCCTCGAGGCGGCGGAACAGCTCCTGGTGCTTGAGCTCCTCGTCGGTGAAGCGCACCAGCGCCTCGAGCGCGACCTGGTCGCCGAGCGCGTGGTCGCGGCCGACCTCGAGCACCTTGGCGGCGATGAAGCGCTCGACCAGCCCGAACATGTTGGCGTAGGTGCGGCCCTGGACCTGGCTCGAGCAGGCGCTGCTCGGCCGGCGTTCAGGAACGGCAGCTCGTCGACCAGCGACAGGCCGTCGGGCAGGAACTTCTTGGCGAAGTCGAAGCGGCGGCCGCGGATCACGTCGCGGTCGATGTCCCAGCGCACGCGCTTGGAGGCCTCGATGACCTTGGCATAGCGTTGCCTCGTGGTCGGGCTGGCAGTCTGGGTTTGCATGGTGTCGTCCTCTCGGTTCTTGCCCCGCGGCACCGTGCTGCAGGGCATGTGCGGCACTGTGCGAGGCGCTGGTATCGGGCGCGCCTCGGCGCACGTCGGCGTGTTGTCGTCGTGTATCCAGGCGAGGCGCGCCACGCGACGGCTCGGTTGCACGCTGCTGGCTGTCAGGCGCGCCTGTCCACGCGGCGTCGTCGTGGACGCCTTGCCGTCAGCGGGCGGGTTTGTTTCCGCTTTGTATTCACGCCTTCCAGTTGCGCGGGCGGAGCGGCAGAATTGCCGCCATGACGCTCAAGACCAGCCTGCTTGTCGTCGACGACGACCCTGGCGTTCGTGCCCTGCTGCTCGAATACCTGGGGGACCAGGGCTTCGCCGTGCGCGCCGTCGCCGATGGCGCGGCGATGCGCGCCGAGATCGAGCGCGAACTGCCCGACCTCGTGCTGCTCGACCTGCGCCTGCCCGGCGAGGATGGCCTGACGCTGGCGCGCCAGTTGCGCGAGCGCGTGGACGTGGGCATCGTGATGGTCACGGCCTCCGGCGACATCGTCGACCGCATCGTGGGCCTGGAGATCGGTGCCGACGACTACATCGCCAAGCCTTTCGACCCACGCGAGTTGCTTGCGCGGGTCAGGAGCGTGCTGCGCCGGATGCAGGCGCGCCCGCCCGGGGCCGCCCCGAGTGGCGTGCCGGGCGAGGTCAAGGGGCCGGATCGGCGGCGCTTCGGCCGCTGCGAGGTCGTGCTCGACTCACGCCGGCTGTTCGACCTCTCGGCCGGTGGCGAGGAGGTGGCGATGACGAAATGGAGTACGAGCTGATCCGCGTCTTTCTCGCCCACCCGAACCATGTGTTGTCGCGCGACCAGTTGCTGATGCACACGCGAAATCGCGAATGGGAGCCCTTCGACCGTTCGATCGACATCCGCATCGGCAGGCTGCGCCGCAAGGTCGAGCCCGATCCTTCGGGTGATCCGCGATGCATCCGCACGGTGCGCAACGGGGGATACATGTTCGTGCCCGAAGACTGACGCGCGCGCGCAGGTTCGACTCGCGGACGACGCTCACGCGTCCCGACCATCGCCAGCACATCGGCCTTCAGGAAACGCTCGACCAGCAGCATGAAGCCGATCGACGGGATCAGCAGCAGCAACGCGGTGATCGACGCGATCTGGTAGTTGCCGCCCATGCTGGCGTTGAACATCAGCAGCGGCAGCGTGATCACGTCGGGCACGCCGACGAAGTAGGTGCCGGTGAATTCGTCGAGCGACTCGAGGAAGACGAAGATCGCGCTGGCGATCAGGCCCGGTGCGGCCAGCGGCAGGGTGATGGTGGAAAAGCTCTGCCACGGGCCGGCGCCGAGGTTGCGCGCCGCGTGTTCGAGCGACTCGTCGACCGCGGCGAACGCCGCGCTGGCGATCCACACCGCCAGCACCAGCCCGTGCGAGGCGTGCACCAGCACGACGCCGAAGACGGTGCCGTTCAGGCCCACCTCGTAGAACATGCGCGCGATGTTGACGTAGATCGGCAGGTTGGGAATCGCCTGCGGCAGCAGGAACAGCAGCAGAATGAAACCGCGCCACGGCAGCTTCAGCCGCGCCAGCGCATAGCCCGCGGGCACGGCCACGGCCAGGCAGAAGGCCACCGTCAGCAGCGCGATCCAGACGCTGGTGATCAGCGACTGCACGGCGTTGCCGCGCGGTGCAAACACCTGCAGCCAGAATTTCAGGCCGAACTCCTGCGGCAACTTGCCCGGGTAATACCAGCGCTCGGCAAAGGCCCACAGCAGCAGGTTGGCCAGCGGGCCGAAGATGACGAAGGCGAGCAGGCCGATCAGGCCGGCGCGCAGCGCATGGCGCGACCAGCGCCGCGCCCAATGACCCGCCATGCCGCTCATGAGCTGCCGACCACCCGTTTCACCGCATGGCGCAGGTAGACCCAGGCGCCGAGCGAGGCGAACAGCAGCGACACCAGGCACAACGCGTTGGCCACCGCGTAGTCGCCGTGGCTGCTGATGCGGTAGGCGACGTCGACCGTCATCATGGTCGGCGAGTTCGGGTTGATCATCAGCGGCACCGACAGCACCGACAACATGGTCACGAACGACAGCACGACGCCGACGAGCAGCGTGCCGCGCACCTGCGGCAGCACGATCTCGAGCAGCACGCGCCAGCGCGGCGCGCCGAGGTTGCGCGCGGCCTCGCTGTGCTGCACGTCGATCGAGGCCATCGCGCCGGCCAGCAGCAGGGTGACGAACGGCGCCTGCTTCCAGACGAAGGCGACGACGATGCCGCGCCAGTCCAGCAGGCTCTGCGCGGCCAGCGGCTCGATCAGCCCGCCGCCGATCAGCACGTGGTTGAGCATGCCGTTCTTGGCCAGGAAGGTGCGCATCACCTGGCCGGTGACGATGAACGGGATGAACAGCGGCCAGCGGTAGAGCCAGCGCAGCAGGGTGCGCGTGCGCTCGTGTTCACCCAGCGTCAGGTAGCCGGCGATGGCGATCGCCACCACCGCGATCAGCGCCGAGCTCAGCAGCACGATGGCCACCGTGAACAGCATGTCGGTGGTGTAGAGCTCGAACGACTTCTCGAAGTGCGCCAGCGTCCAGCCGCCGCCCTTGGCCTGCAGCGAGCTGACCACCGACAGCGCCAGCGGCACCACGAAGAAGATGCCGATCACGAACAGGGCCGGGCTGATCAGCAGCAGCCCGGCCCAACGCCGGTTCATTTCAGGACGACGCGCTCATAGCCTTCGAGGATGTCGGTGAAGTAATCCGACAACGGGAACGGCCGGCCGTAGGTCTGCAGCGTTTCGGGCTTGATGTCGGTGAACAGCTTGTCCCAGCTCTTGGCGTCGAGCTTGGCGCGCACATGCTGGGCGTCGATGCCGGGGTACCAGTTGAACTGCTTGACGATGCCTTCGGCCTGGATCTCGGGGCTGGCCGCGAACTCGATGAACTTGCGCGCGATGGCCGCGTTGGCCGCCTTGGCCGGCACCACGTAGTACATCGGCTGGCCGGGCAGGCCCGGCGCGGGCAATTCGAGCTTCAGCTTCGGGCTCAGCTTGCCGTCGGCCTGCCAGGTGTAGAACATGTCGACCCAGACCGGACCCATCGTGATCTCGCCACGGTTGAGCATGTCCAGCGTGCCGGCGTTGCCGGGGGTCAGCACGATGTACTTGTTGAACTCCTTCAACCCGGCCAGCGATTTGTCGATCGCCGCCTTCTTGCTGGCGTCGTAGGGCCCTTCCTCGAGCGTCTTGCCCAGGCCGCTGTTGGCCGAGACATAGCCCATCACGAAACCGACGCCCGACATGCCGCCCTTGACGCCGTTGTAGCCGAACTGCTTCGGGTTGGCCCGCACCCAGGCTTCGATCTCGGTGAAGTTCTTCGGCGGCGACTTGACCAGGTCGGGGTTGTAGGCCAGCGCGATCTGGCTGTGGAACATCGGGATCACGAAGCCGTCGACGTTGGTGCCGAGCGCGTTGGTCGCGGTGTCGCGCGTGACCAGCTTGCCGGCGGCGATCTGGTTGCGGTACGGCGCGAGCAGGCTCTCCTTGACCATCGTCGCCGCGCCGCGCTGGTGGATCACGGCCACGTCGATGTCCCAGGCCGCGTTGCCGGCTTTGGACTGTGCCGAGAGCTTTTCATAGATCTTCTGCGAACCGGCATCACCGGGGCCGGTGCCCACCGCCTTGACCGACACGCCGGGGTTGAGCTTCTCGAAGCGGGGCCCCAGGAAGTTGTTGACGTAGTCGACCATGTTCTGGTCGCCCGCCGTGGCCACGTTGAGCGTCTGCGCGGCGGCCGGAACGGCCAGCGCCGCAGCCAGCAGCGGGGCAGCGAGTAGCGTCAAGCGGGTCAGTCGAACGAACGGGTCGGGTCTCATGTGAACTCTCCTTGTCTTCACGGTTGGGCTGCGGGGAACAACAACAAAGCATCGCGCGGCACGATGACATGGGTGCGACTGCCTTCGGCCACCGCGGCCGCGTCGTCGACCCAGATCTGCCGTCGGCCGACGCGGATGCGGTAGCGAAAGCCATGCCCCAGATACGAGGCCTGCTCAATGGTGCCGTCCATCGACAGCGCGGCCGCGTCGGCGGCGCCGGCCAGCCGCGCGCGGTCGCCGCGAAAGTGCGCGCGCGTGCGCGCCGCGGCCGGCGTGGCCTCGTCGGCCAGCCGCACCGCGCCGCCGTCGTGGACCACGTCGACGGCGTTGTCGGCGCCCATGAAGCCGGCGACGAAGGGGCTCGCCGGGTGGTGGAAGATGTCTTCGGGCGTGCCGTACTGCACCACGCGGCCGGCGTCGATGACGGCGATGCGGTCGGCCAGCGTCAGGGCTTCCTCGCGGTCGTGGGTGACGTAGATCGCGGTGATGCCCACGCGCCGCTGCAGGGCGCGCAGTTCGTGGCGCAGGTCGAGCCGGACCTTGTAATCGAGGTTGGACATCGGCTCGTCGAGCAGCAGCAGCAGCGGGTCGACGGCCAGCGCGCGGCCCATCGCCACGCGTTGGCGCTGGCCGCCCGACAACGCGCTCACCTCGCGCGCGCCGAAGCCTTCGAGCTGCAGCAGCGTGAGCAGGCTCTCGACGCGGGCCGCGATCTGCGCCCGCGCCACGCCGCGCATGCGCAGGCCGTAGCCGATGTTGGCCGCCACGTTCATGTGCGGCCACAGGGCATACGACTGGAACATCATCGCCGTCTGCCGCGCCTCGGGCGGCAGGCCGGTGATGTCGCGGCCGTCGACGACGATGCGGCCCGCGCTGGGCGCGACGAAGCCGGCGATCGCGCGCAACAGCGTGGTCTTGCCGCAGCCCGAGCTGCCCAGCAGCGCGACCATCTCGCCGCGCTGCAGCGTCAGGCTGACGTTGTCGAGCACCGGCGTGGCGCCGTACGAAACGCTGAGCGACTCGATCGACAGGTAGGCGGACATGCGCTGCGCAAGCCTCCGAAAGGAGCGCCGACTCTACGCCGAACCGGCGCCGTGCGGCATGCGTGCGACCCCGCAGTGCGGCCCGATGGGACAATGCCGCGCATGGCCCCAACGCCGAACCGGCTGACCCTGACCCGCCCCGACGACTGGCACCTGCACCTGCGCGACGGCGCGGCGCTGGCCGCGGTGCTGCCGGCCACCGCGCGACAGTTCGCGCGCGCCATCGTGATGCCCAACCTGCGGCCGCCGGTGACGACGGCGGCGATGGCGGTGGCCTACCGCGAGCGCATCCTGGCCGCACTGCCCGAGCGTGGCCAACCCGGCAGCGACTTCGTGCCGCTGATGACGCTGTACCTGACCGACACGCTGCCGCCGGACGAGATCGTCCGCGCCAAGGCGGCGGGTGTGGTCGCGGTCAAGCTCTACCCGGCGGGCGCCACGACGCACAGCGACGCCGGCGTGACCGATCTGCGCAAGACCCACGCCACGCTCGCGGCGATGCAGCGCGAGGGCCTGCCGCTGCTGTTGCACGGCGAGGTCACCGATCCGGCGGTCGACATCTTCGACCGCGAGGCGGTGTTCATCGAGCGCGTGCTGCAGCCGCTGCGGCGCGACTTCCCCGAGTTGAAGCTCGTGTTCGAGCACATCACGACCCGCGAGGCGGCGCAGTACGTCGCCGCCAGCGACCGCTTCACCGCCGCCACCGTCACCGCGCACCACCTGCTCTACAACCGCAACGCGCTCTTCATGGGCGGGCTGCGCCCGCATTACTACTGCCTGCCGGTCCTGAAGCGCGAGTTGCACCGCCAGGCGCTGGTGGCCGCGGCGACTTCGGGCAGCGCCAAGTTCTTCCTCGGCACCGACAGCGCCCCGCATGCCGCGGCGCTGAAGGAGGCCTCGGTCTGCGGCGCCGGCTGCTACACCGCCTTGTCGGCGCTCGAGCTGTATGCCGAGGCCTTCGACGCCGCCGGTGCGCTGGACAAGCTCGAGGCCTTCGCCAGCTTCAACGGCGCCGATTTCTACGGCCTGCCGCGCAACCGCGGCACGCTGACCCTGGTGCGCGAGCCGTGGCGGCTGCCCGACAGCGTGCCCTTCGGCGATGCCGCCCTCAAACCGCTGCGTGGCGGCGAAACCCTGAATTGGAAGATTGACATGACCGTCGACCGAGTGATGCTGCTGATCGACGCCGACAACGTGTCGGTCGATGTCATCGAGCAGGGCGTGGCCTGGGTCGGCCAGCAGTTCGGCGGGCCGCATGTGCGCCGCGCCTATTGCACGGCCGAGTCGGCGCTCAAGCACCAGCAATTGTTCAAACGCCTGTCGATCCGGCCGATGGTCAACCTGGCGGCGGGCAAGAACTCGACCGATATCGCGCTGGCCATCGACGCCATCGACCTGGCGATCGCCGAGCGGCCCGAGGTGATGGTGATCGCGTCGTCGGACAGCGACTTCGCGCCGCTGGTGGCGCGGCTGCGCGAGAAGGGCTGCCGCGTGATCGGCATCGGCCAGCAGGGCAAGACCGGCGACGAGACGCAAGCCGTCTACGACGAATACCAGGTCATGACGCATCGCAAACCGCGCGCCGCGGGCGCCGCCGACAAGCCTCCGGCGGCGAAGCCGGCACCGGCAAAGAAGGCCGCGGCCAAGAAAGCGCCCGCCGCGGCCAGGCCTGCGGCGAGGAAGGCCGCACCGGCGCTGCCCGAGAAGGCGCAGGCGATCCTGCAGGCGCTGCCGGCGCTGGCGCGCGGCGAGACGGTCGAGTTGCGCGTGGCCGCCGAAGCGCTGCGCGACGCCGGCCTGCTGAGCAAGAGCGGCTCGTCGACGAAGCTGTTCGGTCAGTTTGCCGACCTGTTCGAGTTGAAGCCGCCGAAGGCACCCAACCATGTGCGGGCCCTGCTGCCCGCGCGTGCCTGACGCCGGGTCGTGACGCCGGATTGGCAGCAGCCATGGCTGGCGCCATTGCGCGAGGTGGCCGCTGCGCCGCCCGCCGACCTGCCGGTCGGTTTTGTTCCCGCCACCGATCTGCCGCCGGGCGAAGCCTACGAAGCCTTCATTGCGCGCACACGCACGGTGCCCACGCGCGACAACCTGCACGACGCCTTCAACCGCCTCGTCTGGTGCCGCCATCCGGCACTCAAGCTGCGCCTGAACGCCTTGCATGCCGCCGAAATCGCCGCGCACGGCATCGGACCGAAGCGCGGCCCGCTGCGCGACGCGCTGACCTTGTTCGACGAGAACGGCGCGCTCTGGCCCGACCCGCCGCCGCCGCTGGCGCAGGCGTTGGCCGCGCAAGACTGGCCCGCGCTGTTCATCCAGTACCGCGCGCTGTGGCAGGGCACACGGCTGGAGATCTTCGGCCATGCGCTGCTCGAGCAACTGGCCCGCGCGCCGCGCAAGGCGCTGACGGCGTTCGTGGCGCTGGGCGACCCGCTCGGCTGGCCGGCCGGGAAGTGGGCCGCCAAGCCCTTCCTGCCGCTGCCGGTGCTGGGTATCCCGGGTTGGTGGCCGGCCAATGAAGACCCTGCGTTCTATGCCGACGCCCAGGTCTTTCGCCCGCCGCGCTTGAAGGCCGGCGACCCGCCCTAATATCGGTGCTGTTTCGTCATTGCTCCCACCCGACCGCCATGAAACGCATCTTCCTGTTCGTCGTCACCAACCTGGCCGTGATGCTGGTGCTCGGCATCGTGGCCAACCTGCTGGGGCTGAACCGATTCATGTCGGAAAGCGGCCTCAACCCGGGTGCGCTGCTCGGCTTTGCCGCCGTGATGGGCTTCGGCGGCGCGATCATTTCGCTGCTGATGAGCAAGCCGATGGCCAAGTGGAGCACCGGCGCGCAGGTCATCAACGATTCGCCCGACGCCACCCACCAGTGGCTGGTGGCCACGGTGGCGCGCTTTGCCGGCAAGGCCGGCATCGCGATGCCCGAGGTCGCGATCTACGAGGGCGAGGCCAACGCCTTCGCCACCGGGGCGTTCAAGAACTCGGCGCTGGTGGCGGTGTCGACCGGTCTGCTGCAAGGCATGAACCGCGAGGAGGTCGAGGCCGTGATCGGCCACGAGATCGCCCACGTGGCCAACGGCGACATGGTGACGATGACGCTGATCCAGGGCGTGATGAACACCTTCGTCGTCTTCCTGTCGCGCGCGATCGGCTACGTGGTCGACCGCATCGTGCTGCGCAACGAGCGCGGCCTGGGCATCGGCTACTACGTCACCACCATCGTGCTCGACATCGCGCTCGGCGTGCTGGCGGCGATCATCGTGGCCTGGTTCTCGCGCCAGCGCGAGTACCGCGCCGACCGCGGCTCGGCCGATCTGATGGGCCGGCCGCAGCCGATGATGAACGCGCTGGCCCGCCTGGGTGGCCTCGCGCCGGGCGAGTTGCCGAAGACGATCCAGGCGATGGGCATCGCCGGCGCGCCGAGCGGCCTGATGGCGCTGTTTTCCAGCCACCCGCCGGTCGAGCAGCGCATCGCCGCGTTGCAGCAGCTGCAGCAGCGTTAAGCGGCGGCGCCGGGTGCGCCGATGGCCGGCGCGTGGATGTGGTCACGCCCGCCGCGCCGGTGCTGCGCGACCTCGGTGTCGTGCATCAGCCGCGCCACGATCAGGCGCATGACGTGAAAGCCGAGCTGCGGGTTCTGGTAGTACAAATGGGCCATCGTCTCGCCCGATAGGGCGTACAGCGTGCAGTCGGTTTCGCAGACGATGGTGCGCGTGCGCCGGTTGTCGGGCGCGAACAGGCCGATCTCGCCGACGATGGCGCCGGGGCCGATGGACTCGTCGTATTCCAGCAGGTTGAGGCGGCCGCTCTCGACGTAGAACATCTCGTTGGCCTTGTCGCCCTTCTTCCACAGCGTCTGGCCACCCTTGAACTGGCGCCGCGTCATGTGCGGCAGCAGCCATTCGGTGATCGGCGTGTCGGCCTTGGCGTGCTGGATCGCGCGCACCAGGCGGCGGATGTCGACCATCTTCTTCGCGTTGATCGGGATCATCGCCAGGTACAGCACCATCGTCGGCCAGGACCCGCCGAGGAAGGCATAGATCACCAGGAACACGTTGGCCGACAGCGCCACCGTGCGCAGCGGCAGCATGCTCTTCATCAGGTAGCTGGCCACCGTGAGGGCCGCTCCGATGAACCCGAATACGTAGCCGATCGATCCCATCCGAAGATCCTTTCGTGCGCTGTGCGCCCAGTCTCGCCAATGAGTATCACATCCGGCATGACGCCCGCGCGACGTGGCGTGTGCGCGTACCGCCGCGTCGTAACGACTGCGGGCAATCCCGGCCACCGGAAGCAGGGGGGTCGGCCTTGACCCGTACCAAGGCGTCACCTACAAGCCAAGGTCACGCGCCGATGGCCTGCCATCGGCGTGGTGGTGCCGTCAATCGTGATGGCATCGCCTGGCGTCAGCCCTGGCGCCAGAGCAATGACAACAAAGCAGTACCCCCGGAGTTGGCCAAGCATGAATACCGCCGTAAAGACACTTGTGCTTGGCTGCCGATTGGCGTTGGCGGTGTTGCTGCCGCTCGCCAGCGCCTGGGCCCAGGTGCCGCAGGTCGGCTCCAACGTCAACATGGTCAGCGGAACGCGGTTTCCCGAGGGCGACTGGAACCTGACCAAGCAGAACGAGGTTTCACTGGCGGTCTCGTCACGCAATCCGCGCCACTTGCTGGGTGGATCGAACGACTACCGGCTGGTACTGCCCGATACCGCCGAAGGCCTGCGTGGCGCGAAAGCCTGGGTCTCGCTGTACAAGTCGGTCGACGGCGGCACGTCGTGGTTCACGACGATTCCCGGCGGCTGCCCGCTTTCCATACCGCAATGCAATGACGCCACCGGGCTGACCGCGCCGCTCAAGGCGCTCGCACCCGATTTCAGCGCCGACCCGACGGTCCGCGCCGGCCCCTACGGCACGTTCTTCTATTCGTTCATTGCCGGCACGCGCGCCACCAGCACCGACGGCGCGGTCGCGATCCAGCGCTTCGTCGACAAGAACGACGACATCCAGCGCGCCTTCGACGTGCGCACGGTCGGCGGCCAGGACGTCATGAAGCCGCCCGAGGATCCCATCGTTCCGGATTCGATGTGGATCGTCGACACCGGCGTCAAGGGCCAGTTCGTCGACAAGCCGTGGAACGTCGCCGACGTGCCGGGCCGGCCGTGGAACGTCGGCCAACCGAAGTGCGACCTCTTGGCTTGGACGCGCAATCCGCCTGCCGGCGTGGCGGTGCGCAACGTCGCCGAACAGGTGGATCCGTTCAACGTCTATGTGTCGTTCGCGAATTTCGCCGGCCAGGGATCGAACGACCACCCGTCGGTGTTCGTCGCCAGGTCGCGCGACTGCGGCACGACGTTCGGCAAGCCGGTCAAGGTCAGCAATTCGCTGCAGGCGAGCCAGGGTACGCAGCTGGCCGTCGATCCGCTGAGCGGGACCGTCTACGTCGTCTGGCGCGTCTTCGCAGACGTCAGCACCAATCCGCCCAAGCCCGATGCGATCTACATCAGCAAGTCGAGCGATGGCGGCAACACCTGGCTCAACCAGCCGGTGCTGATCGCGACGATCAACTCCTACGACCAGGACGCGGCGGGCGGCGCCTTCCGCACGCTGGGCTTTCCGACCATCGCGGTGTCGGTGCAGAACGGCATCAGCCGCGTCCATGTCGCGTGGGCCCAGCGCAAGGCCAAGCCGAGCACGACGGCGCCGTTCGCGTGCACGTCGGCCAATCCTGCCGACTGCGATGCGCGCATCGTGATGTCGACGTCGAGCGACGCGGGCCTGTCGTGGCCGGCGGCCGTGGCCGTCGATGGCGCATTCGCCGATCCGCTGGATGCCAGCAAGCCCGGCCGCGGCCACCAGGTGCAGCCGGCGATGGCCTTCACCGGCGGCAAGCTGATGCTGACGTGGCTCGACCAGCGCTTCGACCACACGGAACAGGTGCTGACCTGCCCGACCGGCGCAGGGGCATGCACATCGCGGCGCGAGGCCAAGGGCAACCTGGTGCCGAACTGCGCCGTCGACGTCAGCGGGCCCGAGTTCGCGACCCTGGCCGAACCCTACAAGAGCGCGCTTGCACAGTGCCGTGCGCCGTACATGAGCAAGGCGTCCGACGCGGTCTGGACCACCTTCCTGACCGACGGCACGCCGGGTCTCGTGCGCCGCCACACCATCGACGTCTTCGCGGCGATGGCCGATCCGGGCGCCGCACCGGTGTTCGGGTCGAGCGCCGTCTCGCGCTACACCTTCGGCAGTACCGCGCAGGCCGACAAGGGCGTCTACGACATCCGGCAGAAGGAATTCAACGCGCCGAACCTGCCGATGTTCGTCAACGGCACGGCCGCGTTCCTCGGTGACTACATCGACGTGGCCGGCGCCGCCATCGTGGCCACCGGCGACACGCTGCGACCCTACAAGTACGACGTCGGCTGCGCCGGCGCGGCGTGCGGCAACTTCACCACGGGCGGTTCGAGTCCGGTCTTCCACATCGGGTTCACCGACAACCGCAACGTGATCCCGCCGATCGACGGCGACTGGACGCGCAAGACCTGCCTGACCACGGAATTCACCACCGACAGCGGCGGTGCGCCGAACGGCATCACCAACTTCGGCGTCTCGTGCAACTTCGCGGGTGCTGCCGGCAATCGCAACCAGAACGTGTTCTCGGCGGTGGTGGCCGAGAACGCCGTCGCGTTCGCAAATGCCAATTCCAAGCGCATCGGCAATGTCGACCCGCGCGGCTTCGTCGTCACGGTCGAAAACCTGACCGACACGACCAACACCTACCAGCTGACGCTCAAGCCCGCTGCGACGCTGCAATTGGGTTTCGACAAGCAAGCGCTGGCTGCCCCGGGCACGGCGCCGCCGCCGCTGACCCTGACGGTGCAACCCCGGTCATCGTCGACGCGCTCGGTGTGGGTGCAGTCGGGCAGCAACGACGACAGGACCCCGATCACGGTGGCGATCAACGGCGTCGGCAATGCCTTCCAGACGCAGGTGCTGCTCAACCCCGACCCGGCCGCAGCGCATGTCGGCAACGGCGACGGCAACGGCCTGGACCTCGCCAACAACGACCTCGGCAGCGTCGTGCTGTCCAACGCGGTGCTGTCCAACAACGTGTTGACCAACGCGGTGCTGGACGACCCGAATCTCGACACCAATGCGCTCAGCAACAACGCGCTGACCAACGCCGCGCTGTCCAACGTCGTGCTGAGCAACGCGGTGTTGAGCAACCTTCAGGTCGAGAACCTGACACCCAGTAGCGTGGCCCTGTCCAACGACGCGGTGACGAATGCCGTGCTGAGCAACGTCGTGCTGAGCAACGCCGTGCTGTCCAACGATGCGCTGATCAATGCGGCCCTGTCCAACGCCGTGCTGAGCAATGCCGTGCTGTCCAACGTCGTGCTGTCCAACGCCGCACTCGCCGACATCACCTCCGCGGTGCTGTCGAACAACGCGTTGTCGAACGTGGCGCTGAGCAACATCGACCCGGCCAACGTCGCACTCTCGAACGCCGTGCTGTCGAACAATGCACTGAGCAATGCGGTGCTCTCGAACAACGCCCTGTCCAACGCGGTGCTGTCGAACGACACGTTGACGAACGCGGCGTTGAGCAACGTGGTGTTGTCCAACGCGGCGCTGTCCAACGCAGTGCTCTCGAATGCCGTGCTGTCGAACAACGTGCTCAGCAACGCGGTGCTTTCCAACGCGGCGCTGACCGACCTGCCCGACGCGTTGAGCGCGGTCGAGCAGGCGAACTTCGACCTCTCGAACAACAGCTTCGTGGCCGACGACCTCAGCCGAAGCACGTTCAACTTCGCCGACGCTTCGTTCACCGTGCGCAACCGGGGCAACACCGACACCACGTTGGCGGTGAAGCTGCTGTTGCGCGACTCGACTCAATGCGATCCGGTCACGCACGTGTGCGCGCTGCCCGATGGCGTCAAGCTCCAACTCGTGCTGCGCAAGATCGCGCTGACACCGAGCGCCATCGCGCCGACGCCGCGGGCCGTCGACGAGCCGTACGACCCGATCACCGGGGCCGGACGCGCCTTGCGCATCGGGCTGACGCAGACCAATGCCCAGGTCTCCAATGTCGGCACGCCCGTCATCGTCGACCCGGCGGACCCCGACCTGGGCCGCTTCCTGCCGCAAGCGCCGGACGCGGCAACGCTACCGTTGTCGCCGGGCGAGCGCGCCTACGTCACCTTGCGTGCGATCGGTACGCCCGCGTCTTCGACCAACCCGTTCGAGTTCCTGCGCTGGGGCTCGAAGTTCGTGGTCGTCGATGCAAGCAGCAACACGCGTACGCGCATCCCTCTGGTCATCAGGACGCTGGCGCTGCCGGTCGCCACGGCACTGCAGGCGGCGCAGTTCCCGTTCAAGGCCGCGGGTGGTGCCGGCAACGTGGTCGGGACCGCCGTATGTGCCGACCGCTTCGGCAGCCCGTTGACTGACGCGGCCCGCTGCCTGCCGCCGGCGACGGTCGACTTTTCCAGCCCGGCCGGCACGCGCGACGGCATGCTGAGGTTCACGCCCAATGCCAAGGGCGACTTCTATCTGCTGGTCACGATCACGGACGAGAGCGTGCCCGCGCAGGAGGACCGGCAACTGCTCAAGGTGGTGGTCGACGGCGCGGCGCAGACCGTGGTGCCGGCATTGCAGACGCTCATTCCGTCCGGAACCATCGAGTTCGGCAAGCCGGTGCTGCTGAAGCAGCCGACCAGCACGGCATCCGGGGAGCCGGTCGTGTACAGCGCCAGCGGCGCCTGCACGGTCACGGGCCCGGACGCTGCGGGCGCCTATCTGTTGACGCCGACGCAGGTGAGCCCGCCGGATTGCGTGGTGACGGCCAGCGTCGCAGGCAACACCGTCTATGCGACGCTGACCGTGATCCAGGCTGTGACCATCGCCAAGGGCAGCCAGACGATCGCGCTGGGCCCGCTGGGCGCACACACGTTCGGCGACGCGCCGTTTGCGGTGACCGCCTCGGCCACGAGCGGCTTGCCGGTGACTTTGACGTCGCTGACCCCGGCGGTGTGCACCGTCAGCGTCAACACGGTGACGCTGCTGTCCGCAGGCACGTGCAACATCGCTGCAGATCAGGCCGGCAACAACAACTACAACGCCGCGCCGCAGGTGCAGAGCAATGTCGTGGTCGCCAAGTCGGCGCAAACGATCGCTTTCGGCGCGCTCGCAGCCAAGGCGGTCGGGGATCCCGCGTTCACGGTGACGGCGACCGCGACGAGCGGACTGCCGGTGGTCTTCAGCGCGTCGACGCCGCTGGTCTGCACGGTCAGCGGCGCCACGGTGACGCTGGTGGCGGCCGGAACCTGCAGCATCGCTGCCGACCAGGCCGGCGACGGCCGCTTCGCGCCGGCACCGCGCGTGACCCAGAGCTTCGCGGTCACGGCCACGCAGACGATCGCTTTCGCCCCGATTGCCGAGCACTGGTTGAGCGATCCGCCCTTCGCGATCGGCGCAACCGCGACGAGCGGTCTGCCGGTGACCTTCAGCTCGCTGACGCTGCCGGTGTGCACCGTCAGCGGCAACACCGTGACGGTGCTCACCATCGGCTCCTGCACGATCGCTGCCGACCAGGGCGGCAATGCCAGCGTTGCCGCCGCACCGCGCGTGACGCAGAGCTTCAGGGTCAGCGGATTCCTGGCCACCGGCGCCATGTTGCAGGCACGCAGCAACCACACCGCCACGCTGCTGCCCGATGGCCGCGTGCTGGTGGCTGGCGGCTTCAACAGCAGCGGTGCACCGACCGACACATCGGAGATCTACACACCGGCCACAGGCAGGTTCACGACCGCCGGCAGTTTGCCCAGCAAGTCGGCCGGCCATACGGCGACGCTGCTGAACGACGGACGCGTACTCGCCGCCGGGGGCGGCAATTCGAGCGCCGAGATCTTCAGCCCCGCGACGAACACCTGGAACCCTGCGGGTGGCATGGGTTCGACGCGCTCCTTCCATACGGCCACCAAGCTCGGCAACGGATCGGTGCTGCTGGCCGGCGGCACGGACAACGCCGGCAAGACCATCCAGTCGACGATCGTCTTCAATCCCGCGACAGGCGCCTTCAGCAACGGGCCGTCGATGACGGTCGCTCGCGAGCGTCACACCGCGGCCTTGCTGAGCAACGGCAAGGTGCTCATCGCCGGCGGCCGGCAGAAGGCGGGCAACACCTTGACAACCCTGAAGAGTGCCGAGTTGTGCGATGCCGCCTCGTGCACCGCGGTCAGCGGCACGATGGCGCAGGCGCGCTATGGCCACTCGGTCGAATTCACCTCGAGCGGCCAGTTGCTGGTGATCGGCGGCGCCGATCCGTCCTCGACCGTCGCCGAGCTGTTCACCGGCAGCGGCTTCGCGACCATCACGTCGACGGCCATGCGCGCCGCGCGCCGCGACCTGGGCGTGAGTCTGCTGCCCGATGGCCGGCTGCTGGTCACCGGGGGCGCTGGCGCGGCAGGGGTGCCTCAGAGCAGCGAACTGTTCGGCAGTGCGTTCATCAACGGCGCCAAGATGCTGTCCGCGCACAGCGGCCACCGTTCGACCCGACTGCCCGACGGTCGTGTCCTGATCACGGGAGGACTCGGTTCGACCGGCGTGGCGAGCAGTGCGGCAGAACTGTTCGTGGCGCCGCCGCCTTGACCCCGGGGCCCTCAGTCCGCCAGGCCCATCTTGAGCAGAAAGGGCTGCCAGCGCGGGTCGTCGTGGATGCCGAGCAGGAACGGATCGAGCCGCAGGTACGAGGCACCGGGATCGCGCTCGGCGTAGGCCCGCTCCAGCCACTCGAAGGCCTTGTCCAGGTCGCCGATCGCCCCATAGGCCTCGGCGATCTGGTACGGGCTGTCCTTGCCGTGCTCCGCGATCAGGCTCGTCAACTCGGATTCGGATTCAGTTGTTTGTCCGAGTTTGTGGTGCGCCACCGCCATGCCGACATGGCGGAAGATCTCGCTCACCTCCTGCGCCATCAGCGTCAGGGCCTCCTGGGGTCGTCCCCGCAGTAACGCCAGCACGCCGAGCCAGGTGTAGGTCAACAGACCCGCGGCGCCCATCTGCAGCACCTGCCTGAGCATGCGTTCGGCGTCGTCGAGGTGGCCGGCGGCGATGCAGTACATCGCCAGGTTGCGGTGCAGCGGGATGTTCAGCGGGTCGAGCGTCGTGGCGCGGCGCGACAGCGCGATGGCTTCCTCGGTGCGGCCCAGCGCCGCGAGCATGTCGGCGCCGGCATTCATCGCCAGCGTGTTGCTCGGCGCCAGTTTCAACGCGTGCTGGAACGAGGCCTCGGCGCCCTTCCAGTCCCAGTCGTTGGCACGCTGCACCCAGCCCAGCGCCGCGTAGGCCTCGGCCAGTTCGGGCTCGTGCGCCAATGCCCGCTGCGCGGCCGCCTTGGCGCGCGCGTAGCCTTCGGCTGCCGGCACCCAGCTCTGGCCCGCCTGGTCGGAGTAGGCGCGTGACAGACCGGCCCAGGCCAAGGCATAGCTCGCATCCAGCTGGATCGCCTGCAGGTAACGCTCGACGGCCTTGGCCGTTTCTTCACGCTTGAGCCGCCCGCGGTACTCCTGGCCCTCCAGGTACAACCTGTACGCTTCGACGTTGTGGCTGCGGCCCTTGGTGGCCGCGGCCACCTCGGCCTTGATCAGTCCGGCATCGACCTTGGCCGTGCCGCCCAGGCCGAGCGCCTCGCGCAGCTCCTTGACCACGCACTGCGCGATGTCGTCCTGCACCGCGAACACGTCTTCCATGTCGCGGTCGTAGGTCTCGGCCCACAGGTTCGAATCGCTGGCGGCCTGGATCAGCTGGGCCGAGATGCGCACGCGCTTGCCTGACTTGCGCACACTGCCGTCCAGCACGTGCGCGACGCGCAGGCTCTTGGCCACCGTCGGAATGTTGACATCCTTGCCCTTGAAGCTGAAGGCCGAGGTTCGCGAGGCCACCCGCAGGCCCGGGATCTTGGCCAACATGTTGAGCGTGTCCTCGGCCAACCCGCTGGCGAAGTAGCCGAACTCCTCGTCCTGGCTCATGTTGACGAACGGCAGGACGGCGATCGACGGCGTGTTGTCGACCGGAGTCGGTGGCGCGGCCGGTGCCACCGGCTCGGGCGGCTCCAGACCCTCGAGTTGCACCGCAAAGACATGCACCGGACGGGCGATGTTCTTCAACGCCTGTTCGCCCAGGTCGACGAACTTCAGGTCGAGCTTGTCGATCACCTCTTCGCGCACCTTCGACGACACGCTGATGCCGCCCGGCTGCGCCATGCCCTCCAGACGCGCCGCGATGTTGATGCCGTCGCCGTAGATGCGCACCTCGTCGTGAATCACATCGCCGATGTTGATGCCGATGCGGAACTGCATGCGCCGGCTGGCCGGCACGTCCTGGTTGCGGCGCAGCATGACGGACTGCAACTCGATGGCGCACTCGACGGCATCGACCACGCTGGCGAATTCGGCCAGGATGCCGTCGCCCGCGATGTCGATGATGCGGCCGCTGTAGGCGCCCACCAACGGCAAGACCTCGGCCTGGTGGCCCTTGAGGGCGCGTACCGTCGCCGCTTCGTCCTCGCCCATCAGGCGCGAATAGCCTGCGATATCGGCCGCCAGGATGGCGGCAAGCCGACGACTGACCTTGACTGCTTCTGCCACCAACGTACTCCAGGCCGCTGTCACGACGCCGTGCGGGATCGGACGAGACGGTGCCGGGTCACTTTAGCATCGGTGCCGCGACGCCGTTGCCGGCGGGCGCGCGGCCGCACGCGCCACATGGGACAATGCCAAGCGTGAAGCAAGCCAGACCGCCGCTGGTGCAAGCGTCGAAAGACGGCACTGGAGGAAGGTCCGGACTGCACAGAGCAGCGCAGCGGCTAACGGCCGTCCACCGCGAGGTGAGGATCAGAGCAACAGAGACGAGTCAGGGCAGGCAACCCGATGCGGGTGTTCTGTGAGGCGCCGGCGCAAGCTGGCGGTCCGTGCGAAAGCACGGGCTCGGGCGAAAGCCCGCACCGAGCAGCCACCCAGGGCGGGCGACGCCGCCCTGGGTGAAACGGGCAATCTCTGCGCGCAGCAACACCAAGTAGGCCAGCGTTGACGTGGCTCGCGGAGCTGGCGGGTAGGTGGCACCGAGCCGGACAGCAATGTCCGGCCCAGACGAATGGCGGTCACGGCCGCCGCTTCGCAAGGAGCGGCGGGCGCACAGAATCCGGCCTATCGGCTTGCTTCACACTATTTTCCTCGCCGGTCTGCCACACATGAACCCCAACGCCCCCGATCTCTGGCGCGGACCGCGCTGGACGCTGGCCCTGCTGCTGGCCTGCCTGGGCATGCTCGGGCCGTTCGCGATCGACACCTACCTGCCGGCCTTCGACGGCATCGCGCGCACGCTGGCGGCCACGCCGGTGCAGATGCAGCAGACGCTGTCGGCCTACCTGTTCGGCTTTGCGCTGATGAACCTGTTCCACGGTGCGCTCGCCGACAGTTTCGGCCGCCGGCCGGTGATCCTGTGGGGGCTGGCGCTGTTCACGCTGGCCTCGGTCGGCTGCGCGCTGGCGCCGAGCATCGGCTGGCTGATCTTCTTTCGCGCCATGCAGGGCATGTCCACCGGCGCCGGCATGGTGGTCTCGCGGGCCATCATCCGCGACATGTTCGCGCCGGCCGATGCGCAGCGCGTGATGAGCCAGGTGACGATCTACTTCGGCATCGCGCCGGCCATCGCACCGATGATCGGCGGCCTGCTCTTCGTGCACGTCAACTGGAACGCGATCTTCTGGCTGCTGGCGCTGATCGGCGCGGCGCTGTGGGCCGTCAACTGGCGTCGTCTGCCCGAGACGCTGCACGCCGAACATGTGCAGCGTTTCGAAGTGCGGCACCTGCTGCGCGGCTACTGGCAGCTCGTCGGCGACCCGCGCTTCCTGGCCCTGGCACTGGCCAGCGGCATCCCGTTCAACGGCATGTTCCTCTACGTGCTGTCGGCGCCGGCCTGGCTGGGCGGCCTGCTGCACCTGGGGCCGACCGAGTTCTTCTGGTTCTTCTGCCTGTCGATCGCCGGCATCATGAGCGGCGCCTGGCTGTCGGGCCGGCTGGCCGGCCGCCTGCCGGGGCGCAAGCAGATCCGCCACGGCTTCGAGGTCATGGTGCTGGCCAGCGCGGTCAACGTCGCGCTGAACGCGACGCTGACGCCGCACTGGGCCTGGGCCCTGCTGCCGGTGGCGCTGTTCTCGTTCGGCTGGGCGCTGATGGTGCCGGTGGTGACGCTCAAGGTGCTCGACCTGGTGCCCGAGCGGCGCGGCATGGCGTCGTCGCTGCAGGCGGTGGTCGGCAGCGTCGCCAACGGCCTGGTCGCCGGCGTCGTCGCGCCGCTGGTGATGCACTCGGCGCTGGCGCTGGCGCTGGCGTCGAGCGCGTTCCTCGGCGTCGGTCTGCTGGCCTGGCAGTGGGTCAAGCGGCGGGTGCCCTGAGCGCCGGCGCGCGCCCGCGCGCGGCGCGCCGCCTCACGCCGGCATCAGGTCGAGCGCCCGCGCCGCACCGAGCAGCCCGGGCGCCGGTGCGACGATGAGCGAGGTCGGGATCGCCGCCAGGTAATCACCGAAACGGCCCTTGCTCTCGAAGTGGCGGCGGAAGAGGGCGGCGTCGAAGGCCGCGCCCAGTCGCGGCACGATGCCGCCGCCGATATAGACGCCGCCGCGCGCGCCCAGCGTCAGCGCCAGGTTGCCGGCCACGTTGCCGAGGAAGGCCGCGAACTGCGAGACCGCGGCGACGCATTGCGCGTCGGAGCCGTCCAGCGCCGCCGCGGTGATCTGCGCCGGCGTCAGCGTCAGCGCTGTCGCGCCGTCGCGCGCGCAGACGGCCTGGTACAGGTTGACCAGGCCCGCGCCGGACAGCACGCGCTCGGCCGACACATGGCCCAGCCGGGAGCGCAGCCAGGCCAGCAACGCGGCCTCGCCTTCGCTGCTGGCGGCCACGGTCACGTGGCCGCCTTCCCCGCTCAATGGCGACCAACCACCGACGCCGTCGGGCATCAGCCCCGACACGCCCAGGCCGGTGCCGGGGCCGAGCAGGCCGATCGCCGCGCCGGCTGACCGCGCTGCCCCCGCCGATCGACCGCAGATCCGGCGCTTGGAGGGCCGGCAGGCTCATCGCCAGGGCGGTGAAATCGTTGATCACCAGGCAGCGCTCGACGCCGAGCGAGCGCTTCAGCTCGGCGATCGAGAACGACCAGGGATGGTTGGTCATGCGCACTTCGTCGCCGGTGACGACGGTCGCGATGCCGATACCGGCCGACTCGCGGGCGCGCATGGCCGCTGCGTTCGAGGTAGGCCAGTCGCCGAGGCATACAGCGATTCGCAACTCGCGTCGGCGAGGACCATCACGTCTTCGAGCGCGGCGCCCGCGCTGGCCTGCCAGGCCCAGCGAGCGTGCGTGCCACCGATGTCGCCCAGCAAGCGTGGAAAGCCGTCGGTCATTGCCCACCAGAGCCGTGAATCGCGCCGCTGGAATGCCCGGTCGCAAGCGCCATGACAATGTAGCGTATGCGGCGCGGCGCCAGACGGCTGTCCGGTGCGGCATGAACCGCGCCGGCTCTGGCATCGTGCACGCAAATTGCATGCTCCCGATCCGTTCCCCCGACCTGACACTGTGACCCGATGAGCAACGCCACCGCCGTGCCCCGACCCAAGGCCAGCCACGCCAGCGCCGGCGTGGCCTTTCGCTCGGCCTTCGAGCGCGCATTGGCGTGCAGCGCAGACCCGGGCACGGCACAGGCGGCTTTGCGCGCCGCCGCGGCGGCCTGCCGCGAGGAACTCGCCGACCGCTGGGTGCAGACCCAGGACGAGGACCGGCAGGCGAAGGACGCGCGTCGCATCCACTACATGTCGATGGAGTTCCTGATGGGCCGGGCGCTCGGCAACGCGCTGCAGGCCCTCGAGCTCGACGCTGAAATGCGCGTTGCGCTCGGGTCGTCCCATCGGCCGCTGGCCGAGGTGCTCGAGTGCGAGGCCGACGCCGCTCTGGGCAATGGCGGCCTGGGCCGCCTCGCGGCGTGTTTTCTCGACTCGTTCGCGACGCTGGGCTTGCCCTCGTTCGGCTACGGCGTGCGTTACGAGTACGGCATGTTCGCGCAGGTGATCGAAGACGGCCGCCAGGTCGAACAGCCGGACCACTGGCTGCGCCTGGGCAACCCGTGGGAGATTGCGCGCCCCGAGTTGCGTTACGTGGTCGG
Source organism: uncultured beta proteobacterium (assembly GCA_963751775.1). Lineage (GTDB taxonomy): Bacteria > Pseudomonadota > Gammaproteobacteria > Burkholderiales > Burkholderiaceae_C > CADEEN01. Next base: position 692,341 of record CAVVVW010000008.1, on the reverse strand, counting down.
CTTCGGCGGCCACGTCGACGACGCCGGCGCCGGCCGGCGCTGGGTGCCGGCCGAGCGCATCGTCGCGCAGGCCTACGATTTCATCGTCCCGGGCCACGCCACGCGGCGTGTCTCCACGCTGCGGCAATGGAGTGCCAGCGCCGAGGGCAGCATCGACTTCGCCACCTTCTGCCGTGGCGAGCACCTGGCGGCCGGCCACAACCGCCTGGCCGCGGATCTGTTGAACTGGGTGCTGTACCCCGACGACAGCACCGACGCCGGCCGCGAGCTGCGCCTGAAGCAGGAGTTCCTGCTCGTCAGCGCCTCGCTGCAGGACATCGTTGCCCGCCACCTGCGCGAGCGCGGCTCGCTGCACGACCTGGGTCTGCGCAACGCGGTGCACCTCAACGACACCCACCCGGCGCTGACGCCGCTCGAACTGATGCGGCTGCTGGTCGACGAGCACGCGCTGCCCTGGGCCCAGGCCTGGGGCATCACGCGGCAGGCGGTTTCGTACACCAACCACACGCTGATGCCCGAGGCGCTGGAAACCTGGCCGGTGCGCATGTTCGAGCGCCTGCTGCCGCGCCACCTCGAGATCGTCTACCGCATCAATCACGACCACCTCGACCGCGTGCGCAGCGCGTTCCCGGGTGACGAGGCGATGGCGGCGCGCCTGTCGCTGATCGAAGAAAACGGCGACCGCCGCTTGCGCATGGCGGCCTTGTCGATCGTCGCCTCGCACAAGGTCAACGGCGTCTCGGCGCTGCATTCACGGCTGATGGTGCAGACCATCTTCGCCGACTTCGCGCGCCTCGACCCACAGCGCTTCACCAACGTCACCAACGGCGTCACGCCGCGGCGCTGGCTGGCGCAGGCCAATCCGGGATTCTCCAAACTGCTCGACGAACACATCGGCGCGGGCTGGCGTACCGACCTCGACCGGCTGGCCGCACTGGCGCCGCTGGCCGCGAACAAGTCCGTCGGCGTCGCGTTCCTGAAGGCCAAGCGCGCGAACAAGGAGCGGCTGGCGGCGCTGGTCGGCCGCGAGCTGGGAATCGCCATCGACCCGTCCAGCCTGTTCGACGTGCAGATCAAGCGCATCCACGAATACAAGCGGCAGTTGCTCAACGTGCTGCACGTGGTCGCGCGTTACCAGGCCATCGTTGCCGACCCGCTGGGGCCGGACCGGGCACGGCTGGGTGCCGCGCACGGTGGTCTTTGCCGGCAAGGCGGCGTCGGCCTACCAGGTGGCCAAGCAGATCGTGCGCCTGATCCACGACGTGGCCCGGGTGGTGAATGCCGACCCGCGCGTCGGCGACGCCTTGAAGGTCGTGTTCCTGCCCAACTACAGCGTCTCGCTGGCCGAGGTCATCATTCCGGCCGCCGATCTGTCGCAGCAGATTTCCACTGCCGGCACCGAAGCCTCGGGCACCGGCAACATGAAGTTCGCGCTCAACGGCGCGCTGACCATCGGCACCTGGGACGGCGCCAACATCGAGATGGCCGAGGCCTTCGGCCCCGAGAACATGTTCGTCTTCGGTCTGCGCGCCGACGCTGTCACGCAGTTGAAGACGCTGGGCTACGACCCGCGCGTGCACGTCGAGCAACACCCGCCGCTGCGCGCGGTGCTCGACGCCATCGGCGGCGGCGCCTTCTCGCCGGGCGAGGCCGATCGCTACCGCGCCATCGTCGACTCGCTGCTGCACCACGACACCTACATGCTGCTGGCCGATTTCGCCGATTACGCGGCGGCGCAGTCGCGCGTCGATGCGCTGTACCGCGAGCCGGCGGCATGGGCCCGGATGGCGCTGACGAACGTCGCCGGCATGGGGCGTTTCTCGGCCGACCGCACGGTGCGCGAGTACGTCGACAAGGTCTGGGCGCCGCAGCGCGCGCGCCGCGCTGAGCCGACGCGGCGCGCATGGAGTCTTCAATGCTGTCCGAGGCGCAAGTCCAGGCACTGGTGCAGGCCCGCCACGCCGACCCGTTCGCGCTGCTCGGTCTGCACACCGGCGCCGACGGCGCGCTGTGGATGCGTGCGCTGCTGCCGCGGGCGGCGGCGGTGGCCTTGCACGAAAGCGGCGGCGGCGCGGCCAGTGGCCGCAAGGTCGCCACGCTCGAACAGCGCCACGCCGACGGCCTGTGGGAAGCCAGGGTGCCGCGGCGCAAGAAGCGTTTCGATTACCGCCTGCACGTGCGTTGGGACGATGGCAGCGAGGGCCGCTACGCCGACGCCTACGCCTTCGGCACGCTGATCGACGACGCCGACCTGCATTACTTCGGCGAAGGCTCGCACCTGCGCCCGTTCACGATGCTCGGTGCACACCCGATGCGCATCGGCGAGGTCGACGGCGTGCGTTTCGCGGTCTGGGCACCGAACGCGCGCCGCGTCAGCGTGGTCGGGGACTTCAATACCTGGGACGGCCGCCGCCACATGATGCGCTCGCGCGGCGGTGGCGGTGTCTGGGAGATCTTCGTCCCGCAGGCGGCCATCGGCGAGAAGTACATGTTCGAGTTGCTCGGCCCTGGCGGCACGCTGTTGCCGTTGAAGGCCGATCCCTATGCGCGGGCGGCGCAGATGCGCCCCCAACAGGCCAGCGTCGTCGCCGCGCTGCCGCCCGATGCAACGTCTGCCGGCCGAACGCGCCGCCGCCAGCGGGCGCGATGCCCCGGTGTCGATCTACGAAGTGCACCTCGGGTCCTGGCGGCGCCACCCCGGCGGCGGCTGGCACAGCTGGGACGACCTGGCGGCCGCGCTGCCGGCCTATGCCGCCGATCTCGGCTTCACGCACCTCGAGTTGCTGCCCATCACCGAGCACCCGTTCGACGGCTCCTGGGGCTACCAGACCCTGGGCCTGTACGCGCCGACGGCCCGCTTCGGCCCGCCGGAGGGCTTTGCCCGTTTCGTCGCTGCCTGCCATGCGCGGGGCCTGGGCCTGATCCTCGACTGGGTGCCGGCGCATTTCCCGAGCGATGCGTTCGGGCTGGCGCAGTTCGACGGCACGGCGCTGTACGAGTACCAGGATCCGCGCGAAGGCTTGCACAAGGACTGGAACACGCTGATCTACAACTTCGGCCGCCACGAGGTGCGCAACTTCCTCGTCGGCTCGGCCCTGTACTGGATCGAGCGCTCAGGGCTCGACGGCCTGCGCGTCGACGCGGTGGCCTCGATGCTGTACCGCGACTACTCGAGGAAGGAAGGCGAGTGGCTGCCGAACCGGTACGGCGGGCGCGAGAACCTCGAAGCGATCGCGTTCCTGCGCCGCACCAACGAGGTGATCGGCGTCGAGTGCCCGGGCGCGATCACGCTGGCCGAGGAGTCGACGGCATTTCCCGGCGTCAGCGCGCCGACGTACCACGGCGGCCTGGGATTTCACTTCAAGTGGAACATGGGCTGGATGCACGACACGCTGAAGTACATGCAGGAAGACCCGATCAACCGGCGCTGGCACCACGCCAAGATGACCTTCGGCCTGATCTACGCCTTCAGCGAGAACTTCGTGCTGCCGCTGTCGCACGACGAAGTGGTGCACGGCAAGGGCTCGATCCTGGGCCGCATGCCGGGCGACGACTGGCAGCGATTCGCCAACCTGCGCGCCTACTACGGCTTCATGTGGGGCCACCCGGGCAAGAAGCTGCTGTTCATGGGCCAGGAGTGGGGCCAGCCCGGCGAATGGAATCACGACGGCGAACTGCCCTGGGGCCAGCTCGGCGATGCGCGCCACGCCGGCGTGCAACGCCTGGTGCGCGACCTGAATCGCCTGTACCGCGATCTGCCGCCGCTGCACCGGCTCGATTGCGACGGCGCCGGCTTCGAGTGGATCGATGCCCACGATGCCGAGCGCTCGTTGCTGTCGTGGCTGCGCCGCGACGGCGCCGGCGCGATGGTGCTGGTGGTCAGCAACATGACCCCGGTGCCGCGCGAGGCCATGACGCTCGGCGTGCCCGAAGGCGCCGGCGCCTGGCGCGAGGTGCTGAACACCGACTCGGCGTTCTATGGCGGCAGCAACGTGGGCAACGGGGCCGGGCCGCTGGCCGTGCGCGCCGAGGGCAGCCACGGCCGCGCGTGCTCGATCCGGCTGAACGTGCCGCCGCTGGCCACCTTGTTCCTGGTTCCTGCGTGAGGCGCTCGGCAATGGATCCGAACCAGCGCGCCAGCGGCGTCCTGCTGCACATCACTTCGTTGCCCGGGCCGCACGGCATCGGCGATTTCGGGCCCGGCGCGCATCACTTCGTCGATTGGCTGCACACCGCCGGCCAGCGTCTCTGGCAAGTACTGCCGCTGACCCCGATCGGGCCCGGCGATTCCCCGTACCAGAGCGTTTCGGCCTTCGCCGGCAGCCCGTTGATGGTCGCACTGGAGCCGCTGGTCGAGCGCGGCTGGCTGCGCCTGGGCGAGGTGCCGGCCTTCGACGCCCGGCGGGCCGACTATGCGCAGCTTGCCCCCTGGCGCATGCGGCAGTTGCGCGCCGCCGCGGCGGGCTTTGCCGCCCGCGCCAACCCGGCCGAGCGCCGCGCGCTGTCCGACTGGTGCGCGCGCGAGGCCGCCTGGCTCGACGACTACACGCTGTTCATGGCGCTCGAAGCGGCCCATGCCGGCCGACCTTGGTGGGCCTGGGACGCGGCACTCGCACGCCGCGATCCGGCAGCCCTGCAGACCGCGCGCCAGGCGCATGCCGGTGAAGTGGCCTTCTGGCAATTCGTGCAATGGTCGTTCGACACGCAGTGGCAGTCGCTGCGCGACCACGCCCGCGCGCGCGGCGTCGCGATCATGGGCGACTTGCCGATCTTCGTCGCCCACCACTCGGCCGATTGCTGGGCGCGGCCCGACCTGTACTTCCTCGACGAACAATTCCAGCCGACCGTCGTCGCCGGCGTGCCGCCCGACTTCTTCAGCGCCACCGGGCAGCGCTGGGGCAACCCGCTTTACCGCTGGGAGCGCATGGCGGCCGAGGACTATCGCTGGTGGACCGAGCGCGTCAAGCGCGCGCTGTCGCAGGCCGATCTGTTTCGCATCGACCACTTCCGCGGCTTCGCCAGCTACTGGGAAGTGCAGGCGACGAGCCCGACGGCGATCGAGGGCCGCTGGGTCGAAGGCCCGGGCAAGGCCTTGTTCGACGCCGTCGGGCTCGGACTCGGCCCGCTGCCCATCGTGGCCGAAGACCTGGGCCTGATCGACGCGGGCGTCGAGCGTCTGCGCGACGAATGCGGCTTTCCGGGCATGCGCGTGCTGCAGTTCGCCTTCGACGGCGACGCCACGCACGCCTTCCTGCCGCACAACCACGTGCGCAATGCCGTTGTCTACACGGGCACGCACGACAACGACACCACGCGCGGCTGGTGGGACGCGGCATCCGGGCGCGAGCGCGCCTTTGCCGGCGCCTACCTGGCCGCCGGCGCACACGACATCCACTGGGCCATGATCCGCGCGGCCAGCACCTCGGTCGCCAAGCTGGCGATCTTTCCGCTGCAGGACGTGCTCGGCCTGGACAGCCGTCACCGCATGAACGTGCCGGGCCTGATGGGCGGCGGCAACTGGCGTTGGCGCTTCGACTGGAGCATGGTCGGCGACGAGCCCGCCCGCGTGCTCGGCCGGATCAGTGCGGCGACCGGGCGTGGCCCGATCGACAGGCTCGGGCTGTCATGACCCGGGTGCGGCTGCCCGAGCAGTTGAGTCCCGGCCGCGCCGAGCCGTTCGGTGCGCTGGCCCGCGACGGCGGCGTCAACTTCGCCGTCTTCTCCGACCATGCCGAGCGCATCGAGCTGTGCCTGTTCGACGCCTCCGGCGCACGCGAACTGAAGCGCTACGCGCTGCACGGTCCGCAGGACGGTGTGTTCAGCGGCTTTCTCGACGGCGTCGGCCCGGGGCTGGTCTACGGCCTGCGCGCCCACGGCCCCTACGCACCCGAACGCGGGCATCGCTTCAACGCGCACAAGCTGCTGCTCGACCCCTGGGCACGCGAGATCGTCGGCGAGTTTGCGTGGCGCGCCGAACACCATGGCTACGAAGTCGGGCATCCCGACGGCAGCCGATCGTTCGACACCCGCGACAACGCGCTGCATGCGCTGAAGGCGCGCGTGGCCGCGCCACCCAAGGCTGCTGCGGGCTGGTACAACGCGCCGCGCGTGGCGGCCCGCGACGTGGTGCTCTACGAATTGCACGTCCGGGATTCGGCATCGGTCTGCCGGGCCTGCCGCCCGCGCTGCGCGGCACCTATGCCGGCCTCGCCCACCCGGCGGCGATCGCCTACTTCAAGGCCCTGGGCGTGACCACGCTCGAACTGCTGCCGATCCAGTACCACCTCGACGAGCCGGCGCTGGCGCAACGGGGCCTGAGCAATTACTGGGGCTACAACACGCTGGGTTTCTTCTGCGCCGATCCGCGCTTTGCCGCCGCCGACAAGAGCGATCCGAGCGCGGTGGCCGAGGAGTTCCGGCAGATGGTGGCCACGCTGCACGGCCATGGCCTCGAGGTGCTGCTCGACGTGGTCTACAACCACACCCCCGAGGGCAGCGAAGAGGGCTCGACGCTGTCGATGCGCGGTCTGGACAACGCCAGCTGGTACCAACTGGCGCCGGACGACAAGAGCCGCAGCGAAAACCACAGCGGCTGCGGCAACACGCTGCACGTCGCGCACCCGCGCGTGGCGCAGTTCGTGCTCGATTCGCTGCGCTACTGGGTGCACGAGATGGGCGTCGACGGCTTTCGCTTCGACCTCGCACCCGTGCTGGGCCGCACGCGCCACGGCTACGACGTGAACGCCGCCTTCTTCACCGCGCTGGCGCAAGACCCGATCCTGGCCCGCGCGCGCCTGATCGCCGAGCCCTGGGACGCCGGCCCCGGGGGCTACCAGGTCGGCCGTTTCCCCGGCCGCTGGCAGGAGTGGAACGACAAGTTCCGCGACAGCGTGCGCCGCTATTGGCTCGACCGCGGCGTTGGCCGCGGTGAATTTGCGCGCCGCTTCACCGCGTCGAGCGACCTCTTTCACCACGCCCAGCGCAGCCCGCTGGCGAGCGTGAACTTCATCGCCGCGCACGATGGCTTTACGCTGGCCGACGTGGTCAGCTACGCCAGCAAGCACAACCAGGCCAACGGCGAAGACAACCGCGACGGCCGCGACGACGAGCCGGCCGCCAACTTCGGCGTCGAAGGGCCGAGCGCCGATGCCAACGTGCTGCGCACGCGCTCGCGCGTGCAGCGGGCCATGCTGGCCACGATGCTGCTGGCGCAGGGCACGCCGATGCTCAATGCCGGCGACGAGATCGGCAACAGCCAGCAAGGCAACAACAACGCCTACTGCCAGGACAACCCGACCGGCTGGATCGACTGGCAGCATGCAGACCACGACGCTGCTGGCCTTCGTGCAGCGCGTGCTGGCGCTGCGCCGCGAGGAACCCGCGCTGTGTCACGAACGCTGGTTCCAGCATGCGCCCAGTGCCCAGCGGCGAGCGCAGCGTCGCCTGGCTGACGCCCGCCGGCCAACCGATGCAGGTGCACGACTGGCACGACGCCGGCCGGCATGCCTTCGCCTGCCGTATCGATGCCGCGCCGAACGACATCGGCGCGGCGCAGCAGGGCTGCAGCCACCTGCTGATCGCCTTCAACCCCGAAGCGGACGAGCAGCCGTTCAGCCTGGCGCCGGGCGATTGGCAGGTGGCGCTCGACAGCAGCGGCGAACTCGGCCCCGGTCATGCGCCGTCGGCGCAGCGGCCGCTGCGCGTTGCCGCGCATGCACTGGTGGTACTGCGCGGCACATTGCGCTGAAGGCACTCCCGGCCGGCGCCGGAGCCCGGGCCGCAGCCCTGGGTGGCGGCGTCGCGCGCCGCCGGCACCTCGATTCGGGTGATTCGTCGCAGCGCCCGCGGGCCATGCGTCGGCGCGGGTAAGCTTGCGCCCTCGTTGCGCTCGCGTAGCGCCCTCGTGACGCCCTCGTGCCGCCCTCGTAGCGCCGGCAGGCGCGAGCAATCAATCCGGAGTTGAGTCGATGTTGCGATTTCGTCTGTATGCCGGCGTGCTGGCCGCCATTGCGCTGGTGGCCTGCGGCCGTGCCGGTGACCCGGCGGCCGCCGGCGCCGCGGCGTCCGGTGCGCGGCGGCGGCGCCGGTGCTGCTGCTCGCGCCCGAAGACCTGCGCACGGTGGCCGTCGGCGCGGCGGGCGGCGGGCCGGTGATCACCGGCTCGGTGCAACCCGAGAAGCGCGCCGACCTGCGCGCCGAGGTCGCGGCGGTGGTGACGCAGGTGCTGAAGGACAACGGCGAACCGGTCCGGCGCGGCGACCTGCTGATGCGGCTGGACGACACGTCGATCCGCGAGTCGCTGCAGTCGGCCGATGCTTCGGCGCGCGCGGCGGAGCAGGCCTTCGAGCAGGCCGAACGTGCGGTGCAACGCTTGAAGACGCTGCAAGGCCAGGGCATGACCTCGATCCAGGCGCTGGAAGACGCCGAGGTGCGGCGCAACAGTGCGCAAAGCGAACTGGTGGCCTCGCGCGCGCGCGTCGCCAGCGCGCAGCAGCAACTGCGGCGCACCGAAGTGCGGGCGCCGTTCGACGGCGTGGTCAGCGAGCGCAAGGCCTCGGTCGGCGACACGGCGGCCATCGGCAAGGAACTGGTCAAGGTGATCGACCCGAAGGGCATGCGCTTCGAGGGCCAGGTCTCGGCCGACCGCATGCACGAGATCAAGGTCGGCCAGGCGGTGTCGTTCAGCGTCAATGGATTTCCCGACGTCCAGTTCGCCGGCAAGGTGCGGCGCATCGACGCCGCGGCCGATGTCGCCACGCGGCAGGTCGAGTTGATCGTCGACTTCGTCGATCCGGCCAAGGCGCCGCGCGTGTCCGGCCTGTACGCCGAAGGCCGCATCGAGGGTGCCGCGCCGAGCGTGCTGCTGCTCGCCGAGAGTGCCATCGTGCGCGACGGCGCGCAGGCGGCCGTCTGGCGCGTGAAGGACGGGCGCATCGCCAAAGTGGCGGTGACGCTCGGCGAGCGCGACGAACGCCGCGGCGAATACCCAGTCAGCGGCGGCCTGGCCGGCGGCGACGTGATCCTGCGCAACCCCGGCAGTGCGCTGATCGAAGGCCAGAAGGTCGAATTCGCCAAGGCGCTGCCGGCCAGCGCCGCGGCAACCACGGCGTCGAAGTAGGAGGCAGCCATGTTCCTGTCCGACTTCAGCATCAAGCGGCCGGTGGCGACGGTCGTGATCATCATCGCGCTGATGGGGCTGGGCCTGCTGGCGCTGACCAAGCTGCGCGTGAACCAGATCCCCGACGTCGAACAGCCGGTGCTGGTGGTCAACGTGCCGTACCCCGGCGCGTCGCCCGATTCGGTCGAGCGCGAGATCATCAACCGGATCGAGAAGTCGCTGCAGACGGTGGGTGGCGTCGACGAGGTGCGCTCCACCGCCAGCGAGGGCAACGCGCGGTTCGTGATGATCTTCAACTTCGACAAGAACATGATCGAAGCCGCCGACGAGGTGCGCAATGCCATCGGCACCGTGCGCTACAAGCTGCCGATCGAGATCCGCGAGCCGGTGTTGACGCGCATCGACCCCAGCGCACAGCCGATCGTGCAGCTTGCGCTCTCGTCCACCAGCCAGAACCACGCCGCGATTTCGCGCCTGGCCGAAGACGAACTGGCCGACCAGTTCCGCGGCATTCCCGGCGTGGCCACGGTCAACGTCAACGGTTCGCTGCGGCGCGAGCTGTCGGTGCTGCTGCATGCCGAGAAGTTGCGCGAGTATTCGATCTCGGTCACCGAAATCGTCAACGCCTTGCGGGCCCAGAACACCACCGCGCCGGTGGGCAAGGTGCGCGGCGTGCTGGAAGACCAGAGCATCCGCCTGGTCGGGCGCATCGAAGCGCCGGCCGAGTTCGAGCAGGTCGTGATCCGCCGCCGCGGCAGCGAGTTGCTGCGGCTGGGCCAGGTGGCCTCGGTGCAGGATGCCTTCGCCGAGCAGACCAGCTATTCGATGCGCAACGGCCGGCCCAACGTCGGCCTGTCTGTCACGCGTTCGCGCGATGCCAGCACGGTCAGCGTGGCCGCGGCGGTGCGCAAGCTGCAGGCCGAGATCAGCAAGAAGCTGCCCGCGGGCACCACGCTGGAGATCACGCAGGACGGCGGCATCGACGCGCAGAACAGCCTGGACAACGTGGTCCACGCGCTGATCTTCGGCGCCGGCCTCACGGTGTTCGTGGTCTACATCTTCCTCAACTCGTGGCGCTCGACCCTGATCACCGCGCTGTCCTTGCCGACCTCGGTGGTCGCGGCCTTCATCGCCGTCTGGCTGGCCGGCTTCACGCTCAATTTCATGAGCCTGCTGGGCCTGTCGCTGGCCATCGGCGTGTTGATCGACGACGCCATCGTCGTGCGCGAGAACATCGTGCGCCACATGGAGCGCGGCGAAGACCGGCGCACGGCGGCGCTGAACGGCACCGCCGAGATCGGCCTGGCGGTGGCCGCGACCACGTTCTCGATCGTCGCCGTGTTCGCACCGGTGGCCTTCATGCCGGGCGTGTCGGGCGAATGGTTCCGCCCCTTCGGCGTGACGGTGGTGGCCTCGGTGCTGGTCAGCCTGTTCATCTCGTTCACCCTCGATCCGATGCTGTCGGCCTACTGGGGCGATCCACCAGGGCATCACCAGGTGCCCAAGCGCGGCATCAGCCTGCTGTTGCAGCGCTTCAATCACTGGTTCGACCACCAGGCCGACCGCTATGGCCGCGTCGTCGCCTGGGCGCTGCACCACCGGCGCTGGATGTTCCTGATCGCCATCGGCAGCCTGGTCGGCGCGCTGGCCTTGCACGTCAAGTTCGGTGGCTCGAGCTTCCTGCCGGCGTCCGACGCGGGCATCCTGGCGATCGACGTGCGCACGCCGTCGTCGTCGAGCCTGGATTACGCACGGGCCAAGGTCGAGAGCGTCGCGACGCTGGCGCGAAGCCTGCCCGAGACCAAGGCGACCAACAGCTTCGTCAATCCGGGCGGCGGGCGTGTGTACGTCGACATCGGCAAGAGCAACAAGCGCAAGCGCACGCACATCGCGATCGCCAAGGACCTGCGTGCGCTGAGCGCGCGGCTGGTCGGTGCCGAGTACACGGTACTCGAAGACTTCAACATGGGCGCGCAAAAGCCGGTGCAGATCCGCTTCAACGGCGCCGATTCGCGCAAGCTGCTGGAGATCACCAACGCCTACATGGCCAAGCTGCGCCAGGTACGCGGGGCGGTCGACGTCGGCCTGTCGGAGCAGGACCCGCAGGACGAGTTGAAGATCGAACTCGACCGCGGCCTGGCCAACGCGCTGGGCATCTCGGCGGCCGACGCCGCGCAGGCGCTGCGCGTGGCCTTTGCCGGCGTCGAGGTCGGCGACTGGGTCGACCCGAGCGGCGAAACCCGCGACGTCGCCGTGCGCCTGGCCCCCGAAGACCGCGTCGACGCAAGCAACATCGAGCGCCTGCCGATCGCGGTGGCAGGCGGCGGGCGCATCGTGCCGCTGGACCAGATCGCCACCGTCACCATCGGCAAGGGCCCGAGCCAGATCCAGCATTCCGACGGCAAGCGCACGATCTCGGTCTCGGCCAACGCGCAGGGGCGCTCGTCGGGCGAGGTCACGGCCGATGCGCTCAAGCTGGCCAAGGCGATCGACTTCCCGCCCGGCTACGGCATCGAGCTGGCCGGCGCCTCGCGCGACCAGCAGCAGGTGTTCGGCTCGATGGCCACCGCGCTGGTCTATGGCGTGGCGCTGATGTACCTGATCCTGGTCGTGCAGTTCGGCTCGTTCACGGCGCCGTTGCCGGTGATGCTGTCGCTGCCGCTGTCGCTGATCGGCGTCGTGCTGGCCTTGCTGCTGACCGGCGGCACGCTCAACCTGATGAGCTTCATCGGCGTCATCATGCTGATGGGGCTGGTGGCCAAGAACGCCATCCTGCTGCTCGATGCGACGCGGGTGCAGGAGGCCGCGGGCGTCGAGCGCGAAGAGGCCTTGATGCACGCCGGCCGCAAGCGCCTGCGGCCGATCCTGATGACCACCTTCGCCCTCATCGCCGGCATGTTGCCGGTGGCCATCGGCATCGGCGAGGGCAGCGAGTTCTACCGCCCGATGGCGGTGGCCATCATCGGCGGCACGATCACCTCGACCCTGCTCACGCTGCTCGTGATCCCGAGTTTCTACGACTCGATCGAGATCTCGCGCGACCGCGCGCTGGCCAAGTTCCATGCCCGCGAGGCGCGCTGGAATCCGTTCTTCGCCTTCATCGTCACGCTCGTCGAGGCCCTGCTGACCGTGGTCCTGCTGCGCTTCGTCTGGCGCGCTGCCAGGCGTGCGGCAGGCGCACTCACGCGCCGCATGCGCGCCGCACCGGCTTGACCTGGAGACTTGCCATGACCACCGCCCTCACGCCCCACGTCGCCGACCATGCCTCGTTGGGTCCGCTGGCCTCGCGCCTGGTCGATGTCGATGCGCTGCCGTGGCAGACGACGCGCTACCCGGGCGTCGAGATCAAGACCCTGTTGTTCGACCGTGCCAGCGGCCTGGCCAGCTCGCTGATGCGCATGGCGCCCGGCGCGACGCTGCCCGATCACGAGCACGTGCTGATCGAGCAGACCTGGGTCATCGAAGGCCATCTGGTCGACCGCAGCGGTCCCGACGAAGGCATCGAGTGCAATGCCGGCCAGTTCATCTGGCGTCCGGCGGGCAGTCGCCACAGCGCCTGGTCGCCCAAGGGTGGGCTGATGCTGGCGTTCTTCCAGATTCCGAACAAGTTCTTCGCCGCCGATGGCAGTGTCACCGACATGGCGGGGGTCGATTGGGACGCGCTGTGGGGCAGCGTGCATGCAGGCGCCAACGGCGCCTGACGCGCGTCGCACCGATTCAGCCGGCCTCGCGCCGGCAGCTCCACGGCCTGGCCCACGCGCGCGCTGCGCGCCAGCGCTTCGAGCGTCGCGGCGATGTCCAGGCTGGCCTCGGCGGCGCGGCCGATGGCCGCGAAGTCGCGTGCGGCGACCACCTTGGCAAAGGCCTCGGCGGCAAAGCGAAAGCCGCTTCCCGTGCCGGCGCTGATGGTCTCGAACGGGATCGTGTTGGCGATGCCGCGGCGCACGCGCAACTGGCTGGGCAGGTAGCCCCAGGGGTGGCCGCCGGCCTGCGCGCTGGTGTGGTTGAGGAACTCGGTTTCGATCGCGCCGTTCGAGCCGACGATCGTGGCGCGGCGGTGGTTGGCCACGTCCATCGCGCACGACATCTGCGCGCGGCGGCCGTCGGCGTAGGTCAGTGTCGCCATCAGCCGCAGGTCGACGCCGCTGTCGGCCCAGCTCGCATGGGCCAGCACGCGCTGCGGCGCGCAGCCCATCACCAGGCGGATCAGGCTCAGCGGGTAGCTGCCTGCATCGAGCAGGGCGCCGCCACCCAGGTCGGCGTTCATGCGGATGTTGCTTTGCGGGTTGGCCACCGTGAAGCCGAAGCTGGCCTGCACCGAGCGCACCTCGCCGATGGCGCCATCGTGCAGCAGCGCCAGCATGGCGGCGGTCTGCGGCTGGAAGTAGTACGGGTAGGCCTCGAGCAACATGACACGGTGCGCGTTGGCCGCATCGAACATGGCCTGTGCCTGCGCCAGGCCGAGCGCCAGCGGTTTCTCGCACAGCACATGCTTGCCGCTGGTCAGTGCCTTGATCGCCCACTCGGCGTGCAGGCTGTTGGGCAGCGGCAGGTAGATCGCCTCGACGCCGGCATCGGCCAGCAGCGCCTCGTAGCTGCCGTGATGGCGGCCGATGCCGAACGCGGTGGCGAAGGCCTTTGCGGTGTCGGCGTTGCGGCTGGCGACGGCAACGACGCGCACCGACGGGCTGCCGGCCACGTCGCGCGCGAACTGCTTGGCGATGTTGGCGCAGCCGAGGATGCCGACCTGCAGTGGCCTGTTGGGATGGGCGGATGGTCAGTCATGCGAATGCCCCGCATGGCGCGCGGGGGCCGGGAGTTGCCGGGCCCCATTCTGGCTCACGCGCCGGGCCGCCACGGCTGCGCAAGGCCGGCTGCCCTGGCGCGTCTGCAGGGCGGGCAGCAGGCCGTGCAGCGCTCAGGCGAACGGGCGCACGCCAATCAACGCCGCATGCGCCCAGAATGCAAAGGCGGCCCAGGCGGCAATGCCGATGGCGAGCGTGGCCAGCGTGCGCGGCAGCGTGCCCGCCGGACGGACCGTGTTGGCCGCCCGATCGCGCGCCCGCGCGGCGCGAAAGCTGAACACCGCCCAGACCAGGAAGCTGCCGAACAGCAGCACATCGGCCAGCGAGTTGTTGGCCAGCAGGTGGGCCAGGGCCCAGACCTTCACACCCAGCACCATCGGGTGCTGCAAACGCGCCTTGATGCCGTTGCCCGGCACGTAGGCCGCCGTGACGAAGACGAACGACACCAGCGTCAGCAGCGCGGCCAGATGGCGCAGCCAGGCCGGCGTCGCCCACAGCAGCACGGGCTGCTGCCGTGCCAGCCCGAAGCCATAGACGATCAGGGCCAGACCGGTGAGGGAGGCCAGCGTGTAGAGGCCCTTCCAGCCGTTCGCACCCAGGCGCGCGATCTGCCGCGTGCGGAAGTCTTCGGCCACGATGCGCGCCGAGTGCACGCCGAGAAAGAGCACGAGGCCGAGAATCAGCAGGGTCATGGCGCTTGCGTGGCGGAGTCGAGAGGGCGCAGATTCTCGCCGCAACGACGGGCCGCAGGCATTGGATGGTGCCGCCGTGCGCGCCACCCCCAGGAAACCCCCGAGATCGGTGGTCCAGCTGATGTATCACTTTCGATATCGCTCTCATGTCGTTGTTTTAGAACAGATTGCAGTTCAAAAACTCGACTGAGAAGTCGTGCGTAAGTACTTGATTTGATTGATTTTTCTTTGGCACTCGATTGACCGCTCCCCTTGGCCCTCCGCTAAAGTGGAGAAAAGTGCAAGTAAGTGGGGCTCAGTGAGCGATTCGGTATTTCAGGGTGGCGCGGGACTGTTCCTCGACGGCAAGGGCCGCATGACCGTGCCTGCCCGGCATCGCGACATCCTGAAAGCGGTGGCGGACGACAAGCTGACCGTCACCAAGCACCCCAAGCGCTGCCTGCTGATCTTTCCGCGCCCGGCCTGGGAGGCGTTTCGCGCCAAGCTGCTCACGCTGCCGATCTCGGCCGAAGACTGGCGCCGCATCTTCATCGGCAGCGCCATGGACGTGCAGATCGACGCCGGCTCGCGCGTGCTGATCGCGCCCGAACTGCGCGAATGGGCCGGCCTGGAGCGCGACGTGCTGCTGCTGGGCATGGGTTCTCGCTTCGAGCTGTGGGACAAGGCGCGCCACGACGCGCACGAGACCAGCGTGCTGGCCGCCGGCATGCCCGATGTGTTGCGTGACCACGTGATGTGAGGGCGGGGTGAACGCAGCAGCATGGCAGCACCACACCGTCTTGCTCCACGAAGCGATCGACGCGCTGGTGACCTCACCGTCGGGGACCTATGTCGACGCCACGTTCGGCCGCGGCGGTCATTCGCGCCTGCTGCTGCAGCGCCTGGCGAGCGACGCCCGCGTGGTGGCGCTGGACCGCGACCCGCAGGCCGTGGCTGCGGCGCATGCCGGTGCGACGCGGATCGACGACCCGCGCTTCTCGATCCATCACGCCAACTTCACCGCGCTTTCGCAGGTCCTGGGTTCAATGGCCATCGGCGCGGTGGACGGCTTGCTGCTCGACCTGGGCGTGAGTTCGCCGCAGATCGACGACCCGGCACGCGGTTTCAGCTTTCGATTCGACGGCCCCCTGGACATGCGCATGGATCCGACCTGCGGCGAGAGTGCCGCGGATTTCCTGGCCCGCGCCGATGAACGCGCCATCAGCGAGGTGATACGCGAATATGGCGAAGAACGGTTTGCTGTCCAGATTGCAAAGGCGCTTGTTGCTCGGCGCGAGAGCGGGCATCCCGTTCGAACCACTCTCGAGCTTTCCCAGCTCGTGGCTCGTGCGGTGCGCACCCGCGAAGCGGGCCAGGACCCTGCAACGCGCACGTTTCAAGCTCTTCGGATTTTCGTCAACGCTGAGCTCGAGGCCCTCGAACAGGCCCTGAGCGCAGTCGCTCGCATTGTTGAGACCGAAAGGACGTCTGGCCGTGATCGCGTTCCATTCACTCGAGGACCGCATCGTCAAGACCTTCATCGCGCGCGAGAGCAAGACCGCGTTCGACCGCCGTGCGCCGTTCGCGGCGCCGCGCCCGGTGCGGCTGAACGCGCTGGCGCGCATCAAGCCGAGCGCGGCCGAAGTCGCCGCCAACCCGCGCAGCCGCTCGGCCATTCTTCGCGTCGCCGAGCGCACTGAGGTTGCATGAGCCTGCCGGGCCGTCCCAAAGGCGAATGCTCCCGCTTGGCGGGACGGCGCGCAGCGCCAAGGGTGCACACATGACCCGCCTCAACCTCCTGCTGGCCGTTGCGCTGCTGTTGAGCAGCCTGTTCCTGGTGCGCACCGCCTACGACGCGCGGCGCCTGTTCGCGGAGCTCGACAAGGCCAAGGACGAAGGCGCCCGGCTCGACGCCGAGGGCAAGCGGCTGGAAGCCGAGCGCGAGGGCCAGGCCACCAGCCTGCGCGTCGAACGCACCGCACGCGAACAGCTGGCCATGCGCACGGCCACGCCGGCGGTCACGGTGTACGTGCAAGACGTTGCGGCCGCGGGGGCCGGCAAATGATCGGCCGGCGCAAGGGCGGCGCGGCGGCGCGCAGCGTCAGCTACTCGTCGAGCCCGCTGCTGGCGTCGAAGACGCCGCCCTGGCGCAGCAAGTTCCTGGTCGCGCTGGTGGGCCTGGGGTCGTGCGTGCTGCTCGGCCGCGCGGTCCACATCCAGATCATCGGCAACCAGTTCTACCTCGATCAGGGCGAGAAGCGCTACGCGCACGAACTCGAGCTGCCGGCCCTGCGCGGGCGCATCACCGACCGCCATGGCGCGTTGCTGGCGACCTCGGTCTCGGTGCCGTCGATCTGGGCCATCCCGAAGGACGTGCAGGCGAGCAAGGAGCAGCGGCGCCAACTGGCCAGGCTGCTCGCCGTCACGCCGGCCGAGCTGGAGAAGAAACTGGCCGACCCGAGCGCCCGCTTCGCCTGGCTCAAGCGCCAGGTCGACGAGAGCGTGTGGGAGCAGGTGCAGGGCCTGGGCATCAAGGGCATCTACGAGACCCGCGAGTACCGCCGCAAGTACCCCGAGGGCGAAGCGGCGGCGCATCTGGTCGGCTTCACCGACGTCGAGGACCACGGCCAGGAGGGCATCGAACTGGCGTTCCAGTCGGAGCTGCAGGGCCGTGACGGCTCGCGCACGGTGGTCAAGGACCGCCTGGGCCGCGTCGTCGAGGCCATCGGCGAGCAGGTCGATGCCAGCAACGGCCAGGACATCGGCCTGGCGATCGATGCCAAGGTGCAGTTCTTCGCCTACCAGCGGGTCCGCGATGCGGTGGCCGAGCACAAGGCCAAGGCCGGCAGCGTGGTCGTGCTCGACGTGCAGACCGGCGAAGTGCTGGCCCTGGCCAATTACCCGAGCTTCAACCCGGCCGATCGACGCAACCTGACCGGCACGCAGTTGCGCAACCGGGCCCTGACCGACACCTTCGAACCCGGCTCGACGATCAAGCCCTTCATCGCGGCCTGGGCCATGGAGAGCGGCCGCGTCACGCCGACCACGTTGATCCAGACCGCGCCGGGCTCGGTGACCATCGGCGGCAGCACGATCCACGACGCCCACCCGCACGGCACGCTGACGGTGGCCGAGGTGATCCAGAAGTCGAGCAACGTCGGCGCCGTGAAGATGGCGATGCAGATGCAGCCGCGCGAGATGTGGGAGCTGTTCACGCAGGTCGGCTTCGGCCAGAAGCCGCAGTTGCAGTTTCCGGGCGCGGTCACCGGCAGGCTGCGGCCGTACAAGAGCTGGCGGCCGATCGAGCAGGCGACCATGAGTTACGGCTACGGCCTGTCGACCAGCCTGTTCCAGCTTGCGCAGGCCTACACCGTGTTCGCGCGCGACGGCGAGGTGATGCCGGTGTCGATGCTCGGGCAGGCGGCGCCGCAGCCGGGCATTCACGTGCTCAGCCCCGCCACGGCGCGCGCGGTGCGCGAGATGCTGCGTCTGGCTGCCGGCCCCGGCGGCACGGCGCCGAAGGCGCAGGCCATCGGCTACTCGGTCGGCGGCAAGACCGGCACCGCGCACAAGCAGGAAGGCAAGGCCTACGCCAGCAACCGTTACCGCGCCTGGTTCGTCGGCATGGCGCCGATCGACAAGCCGCGCATCGTCGTCGCGGTCATGATCGACGAGCCCGGCAACGGCATCTACTTCGGCGGCGACGTGGCCGCGCCGGTCTTCAGCCAGGTCGTGCAGCAGACGCTGCGCACGCTCGGCGTGGCGCCCGATCTGGACGTCAAGCCGCAGATCATGGCCACGGCCGTGCAAGAGAGCTTTTGACCGTGACGGTCACCGCGCTCCGGTCCGCCGATGCCGCCGCACGCTGGTTGCGCGAGTGGGTCACCGGCACCATCAGCACCGACAGCCGCAAGATCCGCGCCGGCGACGGCTTCATCGCCTGGCCCGGCACCGCCACCGACGGCCGCCGCTTCGTGACCAGCGCCTTGCAGGCCGGTGCCACCACCTGCCTGGTCGAGCGCGAAGGGCTGGAAGCCTTTGCCTTCGACGACGCGCGCATCGCGTCGCTGCCCGGGCTGAAGGCCGCCACCGGCCCGATCGCCGATGCCTTCTTCGAGCAGCCGAGCCGTGCGCTCGAGATGATTGCCACCACCGGCACCAACGGCAAGACATCGACCGCGTGGTGGACGGCGCAGGCCTTGTCGCTGCTGGGCCGGCGCTGCGCCTTCGTCGGCACGCTGGGGGTGGGTGAACCGCCGCGGCCCATGGTCACGGCGGCGGGCGAACCAGCGCAGCCCGCGCGTGCCGCGCAAATCGAGTTCACGGGCCTGACCACGCCCGACCCGGTGATGCTGCACGCGGCACTGCGCCGCTTTGCCGACCGCGCCTTCAAGGCCTGCGCCATCGAGGCCTCGTCGATCGGCATCGTCGAGCAGCGCCTGGCCGCGCTGCGCATCGTCGTCGCGCTGTTCACCAACTTCACGCGCGACCATCTCGACTACCACGGCACGATGGACGGCTACTGGGCGGCCAAGCGCCGGCTGTTCGACTGGCCGGGCCTGCGCGCCGCCGTGATCAATCTCGACGACCCACGCGGCGCTGCGCTGGCGAGCGAGCTGGCGGGCTCGCCGCTCGACGTCTGGACCTACTCGGTGCGCGGCCCGGCCCGCATCCGCGCGCAGGGCCTGGGCTATGTCGACGGCGGCCTGGCCTTCGAACTGCAGCGAGGCCGGGCCATCCGTTGCCGGTGCGCAGCACCTTGATCGGCGACTACAACGCCAGCAACCTGCTGGCCGTGATCGGCGGCCTGCGCGCGCTGGGCGTGTCGCTGGCCGATGCCGCCTCGGTGGTGCCGCAACTCACGCCGGTGCCCGGGCGCATGCAACGTGTGCAAGTGGCGGCAACCCGCGCGCCGGCCATGGCGACCACGCCCCCCGGGGGGCGCGAAGCCGGCTCGGGGCGGCCCGGCGCCCGGCCTGGCGACGGCATTGCGCTGCCCGAGGTGGTCGTCGATTACGCCCACACCCCCGATGCGCTGGAGAAGGCCTTGCAGGCCTTGCGCCCGCTGGCGGCAGCGCGCGGCGGCCGGCTGTGGTGCGTGTTCGGCTGTGGTGGCGACCGCGACGCGACGAAGCGCCCGCTGATGGGCGCCATCGCCGCGCGCGATGCCGACGCAGGTGATCGTCACCAGCGACAACCCGCGCGGCGAAGCGCCGGCGGCGATCCTGGCCGGCATCGTGGCCGGCATGGGTGAGAGGCGCTCGCACGTCAGCGTGCTCGAGGACCGGCGCGCGGCGATTGCCGCGGCTGCGGCGCGTGCCAGCGCCGCCGACGTGATCCTGATCGCCGGCAAGGGCCACGAGGACTACCAGGAGATCGCGGGCGTGAAGCAGCCCTTCTCCGACGTCACCGAGGCCGCGGCGGCGCTGGCGCAGAGGGCCGGCGCATGATGACGCTGGCCCAGGCGCATGCCATGCTGCCCGGCTCGACGCTGGTCGGCGACGGCGCCGCGGTCATCGCACGCGTGCACAGCGACACCCGCACGCTGCGCGCCGGTGACCTGTTCGTGGCCTTGAAGGGCGAGCGCTTCGACGGCCACGACATGCTGGCTGCCGCGCGCGACAAGGGCGCTGTCGCCGCCATCGCCCAGCGCGGCCTGGCCGCCGCCGGACTGCCCGGCTTGCAGGTGGCCGACAGCCAACAGGCCCTGGAACGCATCGCCGCCGCCTGGCGCGCGCGCTTTGCGCTGCCGCTGATCGCGGTCACCGGCAGCAACGGCAAGACCACGGTGACGCAGATGATCGCGGCGATCCTGCGTGCCTGGCTCGGCGACGCGGCGTTGGCCACCGAAGGCAACTACAACAACCACATCGGGGTGCCGCTGACGCTGTTGCGCCTGCGCCAGGACGACAGCGCGTGGCACCGCGCCGCGGTGGTCGAACTGGGCATGAACCACCCGGGCGAGATCGCGCTGCTGGCCGCGCATCGCGCAGCCGACCATCGCGCTGGTCAACAACGCGCAGCGCGAGCACCAGGAATTCATGGCCAGCGTCGAGGCCGTCGCGCGCGAGAACGGCGCCGTGATCCAGGCCCTGGGCGCGGCGGGCACCGCGGTCTACCCGGCCGACGACGAGCATGCGCCGCTGTGGCACCGCTTCGCGGGCACGCGGCCGCAGCTGACCTTCGCACTGCAGGGCGCGGCCGACGTCACCGCCGACGCGCTGTGGGCCAGCGACCCGAGCCGGCGAGCATTGGGCCGCTGGTGCTGCACACGCCCGCCGGGTCGTGCGCGCTGGCGCTGCGGCTGGCGGGCCGGCACAACGTCAAGAACGCGCTCGCCGCCGCCGCCTGCGCGCTGGCGGCCGGTGCGCCGCTGACCGCCATCAAGCGCGGGCTCGAGGCCTTCGTGCCCGTGAAGGGCCGCTCGCAGTTGAAGTCGGCCTCGCTGCACGGCGTGCGCATCGCGCTCGTCGACGACAGCTACAACGCCAACCCGGATTCGATGCGCGCCGCCATCGACGTGCTGGCGGCGATGCGCCCGCCGCGCCTGCTGCTGCTCGGCGACATGGGTGAAGTCGGCGCGCGTGGCGCGGAGTTCCATGCCGAAGTCGGCGCCTATGCGCGCGAGTGCGGCATCGAGCAGCTGTGGTGCGCCGGGCCCCAGTGCGCGCACGCCGCGCGCGCGTTCGGCGGGCCGGCGCGGCATTTCGGCGATGTGCCGGCATTGATCGCCGCGCGCAGCGAGCTGCCGGCGGCGGCATCGGTGCTGGTCAAGGGCTCACGCTTCATGGCCATGGAGCGCGTGGTGCAGGCGCTGACATCGGGGGAGGACGCGTAATGCTGCTCAGCCTGGCCCAATGGCTGCAAGGCCATTACCCCGAGCAACTGGGTTTCCTGCGCGTGCTGCAGTACCTGACGTTTCGTGCCGTGCTGGCGGCGTTGACGGCGCTCCTGATCGGCCTGGCCTTCGGGCCCTGGGTCATCAACCGCCTGGCCGAGATGAAGATCGGCCAGCCGATCCGCGAATACGGCGTGCAGGCGCACATCGCCAAGAGCGGCACGCCGACGATGGGCGGCGTGCTGGTGCTGATCGGGATCGGCGTGTCGACCTTGTTGTGGTTCGACTGGAGCAACCGCTTCGTCTGGATCGTGATGCTGGTGACCTTCGGCTTCGGCGCCATCGGCTGGGTCGACGACTGGCGCAAGGTGGTGCACAAGAACCCCGAGGGCATGCGCTCGCGCGAGAAGTATTTCTGGCAGTCGGTGATCGGTCTCATCGCCGCGTTCTACCTCTGCTTCGCGGTCTCCGAGAGTTCCAACCTGCGCGTCTTCCAGCTCTTCATGCGCTGGGTGCAGAGCGGCTTCTCGACCGCGCTGCCGCCCAACGCCGACCTGCTGGTGCCGTTCTTCAAGACCATCAGCTACCCGCTCGGCGTCTGGGGCTTCATCATCCTGACCTACCTGGTCATCGTCGGCGCCAGCAACGCGGTCAACCTCACCGACGGCCTGGACGGGCTGGCGATCATGCCGGTGGTGATGGTCGGCTCGGCGCTGGGCGTGTTCGCCTACGTGGTCGGCAGTTCGCTCTACAGCAGGTACCTGCTGTTCCCGTACATCCCCGGCGCCGGCGAATTGCTGATCTTCTGCGCCGCGATGGCCGGCGCGGGCCTGGCCTTCCTCTGGTTCAACGCCCACCCGGCGCAGGTCTTCATGGGCGACGTCGGCGCGCTGTCGCTCGGCGGCGCGCTGGGCACGATCGCGGTCATCACGCGCCAGGAGATCGTGCTCGCGATCATGGGCGGCATCTTCGTCGCCGAGGCGATGTCGGTGATGCTGCAGGTCGGCTGGTTCAAGTGGACCAAGCGACAAACCGGCACCGGACTGCGGCTGTTCAAGATGGCGCCGCTGCACCACCACTTCGAGAAGTCCGGCTGGCGCGAAACGCAGGTCGTGATCCGCTTCTGGATCATCACCATGCTGTTGTGCCTGGTCGGCCTGGCGAGTCTCGAAACTGCGATGAACCACCTGCGCGGCCTGTCCGTTCTCGTGCTCGGCCTGGGTGAATCGGGCCTGGCGATGGCCACCTGGTGCGCCAGCCATGGGGCCAGCGTGCGCGTGTGGGACTCGCGCGCGCCGGCGCCGCAGGCCGCGGCGCTGGCGCTGGCGGCGCCGGCGGCGGTGGCGTTCAGCGGTGCGCTCGGCGCCGAGGCCTTGCAGGGCGCGCAGCTGGTGCTGAAGAGCCCGGGCCTGGCGCCGAACGACGAGCGCATCGCCGCGCTGCTCGCCGCCGCGCGCGCGCAGGGCATCGCGGTGCAGGGCGAGCTCGACCTGTTCGTGCGCGCGCTGGCCGACCTGAAGGCCGAGCGCGGCAGTACGCGCCGCGCATCGTCGCCATCACCGGCACCAACGGCAAGACGACCACCACCGCGCTGACGGCGCTGCTGGTCGAGCGCTGCGGCCAGCGCGTGGCGCGGGCCGGCAACATCGGGCCGACGATGCTCGACACGCTGGCCGCGGCGCTCGGCGCCGTGACCGCGGAGGGCGCGCCGGCACCGCTGCCCGATGTCTGGGTGCTCGAACTGTCGAGTTTCCAGCTCGACGCCGTGCGCGGCTTCGAGCCGAGCGCGGCGACCGTCCTCAACGTCACGCAAGACCACCTCGACTGGCACGGTTCGATCGAGGCCTATGCCGCGGCCAAGGCGCGCGTGTTCGGCGGCCAGGGCGTGGTGGTGCTCAATCGCGACGACCCGCGGGTCGAGGCGATGCTGCCGACGACCGCCGCGCCGGCCAAGGGCAAGGCCAAGCCCGTGCCGCGGACGGTGGTCCGCTTCGGACTGGGCGCGCCGCAGCGTCCGGGCGACTTCGGTCTGGTGGTCGACAACGGCATGGCCTGGCTGGTGCGCGCCATCGCCCGAGGAAGACGGTTCGCGCAAGCGCGGCTGGGTCACCGACCCCGAGGAGCTGCACCTGCAGCGCCTGATGCCGGCCGATGCGCTGCGCATCCGCGGCCGCCACAACGCGGCCAACGCACTGGCGGCGCTGGCGCTGGCCACGGCCATCGGCTGCCCGCTGGCGCCGATGCTGCACGGCCTGCGCGAGTACCGCGGCGAGCCGCACCGGCTGGCCTTCGTCGCCAGCGTCGGCGGCATCGAGGCCTTCGACGACAGCAAAGGCACCAACGTCGGCGCCACGGTGGCGGCGCTGCGCGGCCTGGGCGCCGACAAGGAGCCCGCCAAGCTGGCCGTGATCCTGGGCGGCGACGGCAAGGGCCAGGACTTTGCGCCGCTGGCCGCGCCGGTCAGGCAGCACGCGCGCGCGGTGGCGCTGATCGGCCGCGACGCGGCGGCGATCGAGGCCGCGCTGGCCGCGACCGGCGTGCCGCTGCAGCGCCACGCCACGCTCGAGGCCGCCACCGAGTGGTGCTTCGCGCAGGCCCGCGAGGGCGACGCCGTGCTGCTCAGCCCGGCCTGCGCCAGCCTGGACATGTTCCGCAACTACGGCCATCGGGCCGAGGTCTTCGTCGCCGCGGTGCACGCGCACGCCAGCGCGTTCGGAGAGCTGGCATGAGCGGCACGTCGCTGCTGCGCCGGGCCTCGCCACTGGCATGGTGGGCCGCCTTGCGCGCGCGGCTGGCCGGCCACGGCGACGACGACGCGCGGCTGCCGATCCGGCCGTGGGTCGGCCCGACGCCGGCGCGTCCCAGCCGCGCGCTCGGCTTCGACCAGGCCCTGGTCTGGGTCGTGCTCGGACTGCTGCTGCTGGGCCTGGTGATGGTCTATTCGGCCTCGGTGGCCTTGCCCGACAACCCGAAGTTCGCGCGCTACGCGGCGACGCATTTCCTGTCGCGCCATGCGCTCTCGCTGGCGATCGGCGTCGTCGCTGCGTTCGCGGTGGTGCAGTTGCCGATCGCGCTGTGGGAGAAGGTCGCGCCGTGGCTCTTCGTCGCCGCCCTCGTGCTGCTGGCGCTGGTGCTGCTGCCGGTGATCGGCAAGGGCGTCAACGGCGCGCGGCGCTGGATCCCGCTGGGCTTGATGAACTTCCAGCCCAGCGAGCTGGCCAAGCTCGGCATCGCGCTGTACGCCGCCAACTACATGGTGCGCAAGATGGAGACGCGCGAGAACTTCTTCCGCGCCGTCACGCCGATGGCGGTGGCGCTGGCCTTCACCGGCCTGCTGCTGCTGGCCGAGCCCGACATGGGCGCGTTCATGGTCATCGCCGCGATCGCGCTCGGCATCCTGTTCCTGGGCGGCGTCAACGGCCGCATGTTCGCCCTCGTCACGGCCGTGCTCATCGGCGCCTTCGTGCTGATGATCGTCGCCAGCCCGTGGCGCGCCGAACGCATCTTCGCCTACCTCGACCCGTGGAACCCGGTCTATGCACAGGGCCGCGCGTACCAGCTCACGCATTCGCTGATCGCCTTCGGCCGCGGCGAGATCTTCGGCCAGGGGCTGGGGTCGTCGGTCGAGAAGCTGCATTACCTGCCCGAGGCGCACACCGACTTCCTGCTCGCCGTGGTCGGCGAGGAACTCGGATTCGTCGGCGTGCTGGTCGTCGTCGCGGCCTTCTTCTGGCTGACGCGGCGCATCTTCCACATCGGGCGCCAGGCGGTGGCGCTGGACCGCGTCTTCGCCGGTCTGCTGGCGCAGGGCATCGGCATCTGGATCGCGGGCCAGGCCTTCATCAACATGGGCGTGAACCTGGGCGTGCTGCCGACCAAGGGGCTGACGCTGCCGCTGATGAGCTACGGCGGCTCGGCGATCCTGATGAACCTGGTGTCGCTGGCCATCGTGCTGCGCATCGACATCGAGAACCGTTCCCTTGATGCGCGGGGGGGCGCGCATGACGCCACCTCGTGATCATGGCCGCGGGCACCGGCGGCCACGTCATCCCGGGCCTCGCGGTGGCCAGGGAACTGCAGTCGCGCGGCTGGACCATCAGTTGGCTCGGCACCCGGCAGGGGATGGAGAACCGCCTCGTGCCCGCGGCCGGCATCGCGCTGGACCGCATCGGCTTTGCCGGCCTCAGGGGCAAGGGCCTGCTGCACAGCCTCACCGGCGGCCTGCGTCTGCTCAAGTCCTTCTGGGAATGCCTGGCGCTGTTGAAGAGGCGCAGCGCCGACGCCGTGCTCGGCATGGGCGGTTATGTCTGTTTCCCCGGCGGCCTGATGGCCGCGCTGCTCGGCAAGCCGCTGCTGCTGGTGAATGCCGATGCCTCGCTGCTGCTGTCGAACCGCGCCCTGCTGCCGGTGGCCGACCGCATCGCCTTCGGTTTCGACGGCGCGGCGGCCACGACCTGCAAGCGCGCCGTCGTCACCGGCAATCCGGTGCGGGCCGAGATCGAGGCCCTGGCGGCGCCGGCCGAGCGCTACGCCGGCCGCAGCGGCCGGCTGCAGTTGCTGGTCGTCGGCGGCAGCCTCGGCGCCAAGGTGCTCAACGACACCGTGCCGCAGGCGCTGGCGCTGCTGACGCCCGACCAGCGGCCGCTGGTGGTGCACCAGACCGGCGCGCTGCAACGCGACGCCGTGCGCGAGGCCTACGCCGCCGCCGGCGTGCACGAAGGCGTCGAGGTGCTGGCCTTCATCGACGACATGGCCGAGCGGCTGGCGGCTTGCGATGTGATCGTCTGCCGCGCCGGCGCGGTCACGGTGAGCGAGCTGTGTGCCGGCGGCGTGGCCGCCGTGCTGGTGCCGCTGATCGTCAGCACCACCGCGCACCAGCGCGACAACGCGCTGTTCATGGCCCAGCATGGCGCCGCGATCCACCTGCCGCAGGCCGAACTGACGCCCGAGCGGCTGGCGGCGCTGCTGCGCGAGCTCGATCGCGGCGCGCTGCAGTCGATGGCCGGCAAGGCGCACGCGCTGGCCCGCCCGCGCGCCGCGGCGCGGGTGGCCGACGAGATCGAAAGGCTGGTGCGGCGATGAAGCACGCCATCAAGCACATTCATTTTGTCGGCGTCGGCGGCGCGGGCATGAGCGGCATCGCCGAGATCCTGCACAACCTGGGCTACCAGGTTTCGGGCAGCGATCAGAGCGACAGCCCGACGCTGCGCCGGCTGGGCCAGCTCGGCATTCGCGTCTTCGTCGGCCACGATGCCAGGCACATCGCCGGCGCCGGCGCCGTGGTCACCTCGACGGCGGTGACCGGCGGCAACCCGGAGGTGATCGCCGCGCGTGCCGCCCGCGTGCCGGTGGTGCCGCGCGCGGCGATGCTGGCCGAGCTGATGCGCCTGAAGCGCGGCATCGCCATCGCCGGCACGCATGGCAAGACGACGACCACCTCGCTGGTCGCCAGCGTGCTGGCCGAGGCCGGCGTCGACCCGACCTTCGTCATCGGCGGGCGGCTGAACAGCGCCGGCGCCAACTCGCGCCTCGGCTCGGGCGACTACATCGTGGTCGAGGCCGACGAGAGCGACGCCTCGTTCCTGAACCTGACGCCGGTGCTGGCGGTGGTGACCAACATCGACGCCGACCACATGGACACCTACGGCCACGATTTCGCGCGCCTGAAGGCGGCCTTCGTCGACTTCCTGCACCGCATGCCGTTCTACGGCGCGGCCATCGTCTGCGGCGACGACGCCGGCGTGCGCTCGATCGTGCCGATGGTCTCGCGTCCGGTCGTGGCCTACGGCTTCGGTGCCGACAATCAGGTGCGCGCCACGCAGGTGCAGGCGCTGCCGGGCGGCCAGATGCGTTTCGTTGCCGAACGCCGCAACGGCGCGGCACTGCCGCCGCTGGCCGTGACGCTGAACCTGCCCGGCGAACACAACGTGCTCAATGCGCTGGCCGCGATCGCCGTCGCGACCGAACTCGAACTGCCCGATGCGGCGATCGCCGCGGCACTGGAGAAGTTCGCCGGCGTCGACCGCCGCTTCCAGCGCGCGGGCGAGGTGCCTGCGCGCGACGGCTCGGGCCTGTTCAGCGTGATCGACGATTACGGCCACCACCCGGTCGAGATGGCCGCGGTGATCGCCGCCGCGCGCGGCGCGTTCCCGGGCCAGCGGCTGGTGCTGGCTTTCCAGCCGCACCGCTACACCCGCACGCGCGACTGCTTCGAGGATTTCGTCAAGGTGCTCGGCACCGCCGACGCGGTGTTGCTGACCGAGGTCTATGCGGCCGGCGAGGCACCGATCGTGGCCGCCGACGGCCGCACCTTGGCGCGCGCGCTGCGGGTGGCCGGCAAGGTCGACCCGGTCTTCGTCGACGAGGTCGAGGGCTTGCCCGAGGCCGTGCTCGGCCAGGCCCGCGGCGGCGATGTGGTGATCGTGATGGGTGCCGGCTCGATCGGCAACGCCGCCGCGCGCATCGTCGAGCTGGGCGGAGGTGAAGACACCATGAACTTCGGCAAGGTCGCCGTCTTGATGGGCGGCAGCAGCGCCGAGCGCGAGATCTCGCTGCTGAGCGGCAATGGCGTGCTGGCCGCACTGCAAGGGCAGGGCATCGACGCCTACGCCTTCGATCCCGCCGAGCGCGACCTGGTCGAGCTCAAGCGCGACGGCGCCACGCGCTGCTTCATCGCGCTGCACGGCCGCCACGGCGAAGACGGCACGGTGCAGGGTGCACTCGAACTGCTCGGCATCCCGTACACCGGCTCGGGCGTGATGGCCAGCGCGATCGCGATCGACAAGGTCATGACCAAACGCCTGTGGCTGGCCGAGGGCCTGCCGACGCCGCGCCACGTGGTGCTCGGCGCGGGTGCGCACACGGCGGCACACACACGCGCCGTGCCCGATACGCTGGGGCTGCCGCTGATCGTCAAGCCGCCGCACGAAGGCTCGTCGATCGGCGTGACCAAGGTCGCGGGCTACTCGCAGATGCAGGCCGCGGTCGAACTGGCCGCGCGTTACGACGCCGATGTGCTGTGCGAGGAGTTCATCGACGGCGAGGAAGTCACCTGCGCGGTGATCGGCGAGGGCGCGCATGCGCGCGCGCTGCCGGTGATTCGCATCGTCGCCCCCGCCGGCGCCTACGACTACCAGAACAAGTACTTCACCGACGCGGTCACCTACCTGGTGCCGAGCGGCCTGCCGGCCAGCCGAGGAGGCCGAGATCGGACGCATCGTGCTGGCGGCCTACCGCGCGCTCGGCTGCCGCGGCTGGGGCCGCGCCGATCTGATGGTCCGCGCCGCCGATCGGCGGCCGTACCTGCTCGAGATGAACACTTCGCCGGGCATGACCGGGCATTCGCTGGTGCCCAAGTCGGCCGCCGCCGCGGGCATCGGCTACCCGCAACTGTGCCTGCAGCTGTTGGCGATGGCGCGGCTCGACAGCGACAA
Source organism: uncultured beta proteobacterium (assembly GCA_963751775.1). GTDB lineage: Bacteria > Pseudomonadota > Gammaproteobacteria > Burkholderiales > Burkholderiaceae_C > CADEEN01. Next base: position 663,476 of record CAVVVW010000008.1, on the reverse strand, counting down.
GCCCAGCGCCGCCTGAACTCCATGGCCACCCGCACCCGCAACACCCGCAACCGCGCGCCGACGGCGATGCCGCTCGACGTCCGGCTGATGAATGCGGTCGCGCTGGCGGTGGTCGTGCTGGCGGCGCTGGTGCTGGCGGCGGCCGGCGTGGCCTGGCTGCTGCGCGCACCGCGTGTTCACGCTGCGCAGCATCACGCTCGACGGCGAACTCACACGCAGCAGCCTGGCCACCGTGCGCGCCAACGCGCTGCCACGGCTGGCGGGCAACTTCTTCAGCTTCGACCTGAACCGCGGCCGCGCCGCGTTCGAGTCGGTGCCGTGGGTGCGCCGGGCGGTGGTGCGCCGCGTCTGGCCGAACACGCTCGCGGTCACGCTCGAGGAGCACCGCGCCGCGGCGCTGTGGGAGGACGAGTCCGGCAACGAGCGCCTGGTCAACGACCACGGCGAGATCTTCGAAGCCAACCTCGGCGATGTCGAGGACGAGGGCCTGATCACGTTGGCCGGCCCCGAGGGCAGCTCGCGGGCGATGCTGGCGATGCAGCGCCGCTTGACGGCCGCACTGGCGCCGATCGCGGCGCGCATCGGATACCCTCAAGCTTTCCAGCCGCGGCTCCTGGCAGGCCGAACTCGACAGCGGCGCCACGCTCGAGTTCGGCCGTGGCAGCGAAGACGTGGTGGTGGCTCGCACCGAGCGCTTCGCACGCACGCTGGCGCAAGCCACGCAGGGATTCAACACCGCCGGCGGCCCGCGCGCAGTGCTGGCGGCCGACCTGCGACACCCCGATGGCTATGCCCTGCGCCTGCGCGGGGTTTCGACAGCGGCCGGCGTGGCCGTGCGGCGCTGACGCGAAGACAAGGAATCACCAGATGGCAGCCAAAGAATACAAGGACCTGATCGTCGGACTCGACATCGGCACCGCCAAGGTGATGGCCGTCGTGGCCGAGGTCATGGCCGACGGCACGCTGCGCGTGGCGGGCCTGGGCAGTGCGCACTCGAATGGCCTCAAGCGCGGCGTCGTCGTCAACATCGACGCCACGGTGCAGTCGATCCAGCAGGCGCTGAAGGAGGCCGAGCTGATGGCCGACTGCAAGATCACCCGCGTCTACACCGGCATCACCGGCAGCCACATCCGCGGCCAGAACAGCACCGGCATGGTCATCGTGCGCGACAAGGAAGTCAGCACCATCGACGTCACCCGGGTGGTCGAGACCGCCAAGGCGATCAATATCCCCAACGACCAGCGACTGCTGCTGGTCGAGCCGCAGGAGTTCGTGATCGACGGCCACGAGGTCAAGGAGCCGGTCGGCATGAGCGGCGGGCGGCTCGAAGTCAAGGTCCACATCGTCACCGGCGCGCAAAGTGCGGCCGAGAACATCGTCAAGTGCGTGCGCCGCTGCGGGCTGGAGGTCGAGCAACTGGTGTTGAACCCGAGCGCGTCGAGCCGCGCCGTGCTGAGCGCCGACGAGATGGAACTCGGGGTGGCGATGATCGACATCGGCGCCGGCACCACCGACGTGCAGATCTTCACCGGCGGCTCGGTACGCCACACCGCGGTGATACCGATCGCCGGCGACCTGATCACCAGCGACATCGCCATGGCGCTGCGCACGCCGACCAAGGACGCCGAGGAGATCAAGGTCGAGCACGGTGTGGCCAAGCAGTTGCTGGCCGACCCGAGCGAGAACCTCGAAGTGCCCGGGCTGGGCGACCGCGCGCCGCGCATGTTGAGCCGCCAGGCGCTGGCCGGCGTGATCGAGCCGCGGGTCGAAGAGATCTTCTCGCTGGTGCACCAGGTGATTCGTGACTCGGGCTACGAGGAACTGCTGTCCTCGGGCATCGTGGTCTGCGGCGGCTCGGCGGCGATGCCGGGCCTGGTCGAACTCGGTGAAGACATCTTCTTGAAGCCGGTGCGGCGCGGCAACCCGCTCTACGCCGGCGCCTTGTTCGACATGCTGGCCAACCCGCGCTCGGCCACCGTGATGGGCCTGCTCGAGGAGGCGCGGCTGGCGCGCATCCGCGGCCACAAGGTGGCGGCCAAGGCCGGCTCGATGGGCAGCGCGCTGGCGCGCGCCAAGGATTGGTTCGTTGGCAACTTTTAGCACGAAGGGCCCGCCGAGGCCCGGTATTTCGGTAGTCACTTTTTGTACGGCAACTGCACTCACTCGAAGGAGAGATGACCATGGCGATTGAAATGATCGAAGAGTTTGACCTCGGTACCCGGATCAAGGTCATCGGCGTCGGCGGCGGTGGCGGCAATGCCATCGAATACATGATCGCCAACAACGTGCAGGGGGTGGAGTTCATCTGCGCCAACACCGACGCACAGGCGCTCAACCGCAGCAATGCCGACCAGATCCTGCAGCTTGGCAGCACCGGCCTGGGCGCGGGCGCCAAGCCCGAGGCCGGCAAGGCCGCGGCCGAGGAGGCGCACGACCGCATCCGGCAGTCGCTCGATGGCGCGCACATGCTGTTCATCACCGCCGGCCTGGGCGGCGGCACCGGCACCGGCGCCGCGCCGGTGATCGCCCGCGTGGCCAAGGAGATGGGCATCCTGACCGTCGGCGTGGTGACCAAACCCTTCGAATTCGAAGGCAACCGGCGCATGAAGGCGGCCGATATCGGCCTGGCCGAACTCGAGGCCAACGTCGACTCGCTGATCGTGGTCCTGAACGAGAAGCTGCTCGAGGTGCTGGGCGACGACGTGACGCAGGAAGAAGCCTTCGGCCATGCCAACGACGTGCTGCGCAACGCCGTCGGCGGCATCAGCGACATCATCCACATCCCGGGCCTGGTCAACGTCGACTTCGAGGACGTGAAGACGGTGATGAGCGAGCCCGGCAAGGCGATGATGGGCACCGCCAGCGCCAGCGGCCCCGACCGCGCCACCAAGGCCGCCGACATGGCCGTGGCCTGCCCGCTGCTCGAAGGCATCGACCTGTCGGGCGCGCGCGGCGTGCTGGTGCTGATCGCGGCCAGCAAGGGCAGCTTCAAGCTGTCCGAGAGCCGCAATGCGATGAACACCATCCGCCGCTACGCCGCCGACGACGCGCACGTGATCTACGGCACCGCCTACGACGAAGGCCTGGGCGACCAGTTGCGCGTGACGGTCATCGCCACCGGCCTGTCGCCGGCCAAGCGCATCCAGCAGAGCCCGCCGATGAGCATGGTCCACAGCACGCTGCGCACCGGCACCGACAACCTGCCGATCATGAGCAGCATGGCCGTGCCCGGCGGCACCACGCCGGGCGGCACCATGCCGCCGCAGCCGCAGGACTACAACCACCTGAGCACGCCCAGCGTCTGGCGCAACGGCCGCACCCAGGCCGCAGCCAAGGTCGATGCGCTGGCCAGCAACGGCATGGACGAGATCGAGATCCCGGCGTTCTTGCGCAAGCAAGCCGACTGATGGGACCACCCCCGAAGCGGCTACGCCGCTCCCCCTCAAGGGGGCTGAGCCCGGACACGAGAGGTCCAGTGGACCTTTCGTGCCTGGCGAAGAGCCGGGCCACTGGCACGGCGCGGCCTGCAAGGCACACCAGCGGACCGGCTAAGCCGGATCCGCGGTGGTTGCTTGGAAAGGCCCCGATTTCCTGCCGCCTGCATGGCCAGGGCCGGTGGTTGACAATCACACCTCCATGCTGCAGCAACGCACCCTCAAATCCCTGACCCGCGCCGTCGGCGTCGGCGTGCACAGCGGGCAGAAGGTCGAGCTGACGCTCAAGCCGGCGCCGCCCGACAGCGGCATCACGTTTCGCCGCACCGACCTGCCGCAGCCGGTGACCATCGCCGTCAATCCGCAGGCGGTGTCCGACACGCGCATGGCCTCGACCATCAGCGTCGGCGGCGACCCGGGCGCACCCAAGGTGCAGACCATCGAGCACCTGCTGTCGGCCTGCGCCGGGCTGGGCCTGGACAACCTGGCGATCGACATCAGCGCCGACGAGGTGCCGGTGCTCGACGGCTCCGCGGCGAGCTTCGTCTTCCTGCTGCAGAGCGCAGGCATTCGAAATGCAGGACGCGCCGAAGCGCTTCATCCGCGTCGTCAAGCCGGTGGAGGTGCGCGAAGGCGAGGGCGCTGCTCTGAAATGGGCCCGGCTGGAGCCGCACCATGGCTACGTGCTGACCTTCGAGATCGAGTTCAACCACCCCGCGCTCAACGCCACCGGCCAGCGCGTCAGCTTCGACATGGGCTCGGGCCGCTACAAGCGCGACATCGCGCGCGCCCGCACCTTCGGTTTCTCCAAGGACGTCGACGCGATGCGCGCCCGCGGCCTGGGCCTGGGCGGCAGCATGGACAATGCGATCGTCGTCGACGACACCAAGGTGCTGAACGCCGGCGGCCTGCGCTACGACGACGAGTTCGTGAAACACAAGATCCTCGACGCCATTGGCGACCTGCACATCGCCGGCCATCCGATGCTGGCCCACTACACGGCCTTCAAGAGCGGCCACGCACTGAACAACAAGTTGCTGCGCGCGCTGCTGGCCGACGCCAGCGCCTACCAGCTCGTGACCTTCGACGATGCCAGGCAGGCGCCGGCCGGCTTCGCCGAGCTGGCGCCCGCCTGGTGAACCTGAGAACGGCCGATGCTGGTCTTTCGTCTCGTCTTCGGCCTGCTGCTGATTTCCAGCCTGCTCTGCTTTGCGGTCTACGCCTTCACCGGCCAGCCGGTCTGGCGCCAACGCGGCTTGCTGATCGTCAAGTGGGCGCTGCTTGCCGCAGCGGGCTTCATCGCCGTGATCCTGCTCGAACGCCTGACGCCACTGCTCTGATGCGATGGTCGCCTTCTACTGGGTGATGTCTGCGCTGGTCGTCGGCACCTTCCTGCCGTCGGTCTTCTTCATCCTGCTTTACGGCGTGACCGGCGAAGACGGCTGCCTGCGCCGTGCGCGTGCGCTGTTCAGTTGGGCCAAGTTGTTCGCGCTGCTCGGCTTCAACATCGGCATCTGGGGTCACGTCGTCGTGGCCCTGTGGCGACTGTTCTTCGCCTGAGCTGGTATCAGGCCGCACCGCTCTCTGCCCTGGTTGAGCAAGTTTGCGCTACGCCGCCTGCGCCCGTCGCTGCCAGGCCCCACGCTGCAGCAATGCACCCAGTGTCGAGACCGCGGCGTGCTTTCTCACCGCCTGGACGATCTCGTCCGCCTCGTGCGGCGAGCTGACCAGTACGGCGCCGACCAGCTTGCCGTCGGCGACGACCAGTTTTCGGTAGACGCCCAGCTTGTCGTCGTGCTGCGTCAGTTCGAAATCACCGGCCTTGCTGGCATGTACCGCGCCGGCCGAACGCACGTCGATGCCCGACACCTTCAACGCCGTCACCGGCACATGGCCGCCATAGATGCGCTTGCCGCCAAGTGCATTCAGCGCTGCGATTTCGCCCTGTTCGGCCGCGACCGACCACAGCCCGAAGGATTCACCCTCGAATTCGGCGGCATCGCCTGCGGCATAGATCCAAGGGTCGCTGGTGCGCATTCGCGCGTCGACCGTGATGCCACGGCCGACCCCGAGTCGGGCCGCGCGCGCCAGATCGACGTTCGCTTGTGCTCCGGTGCAGACGACGAGGGCGTCCGCCGGCAGTTGCCGGCCGCCCTCGAGCGTCACCGCGACGAGGTTGCCGTGCTCGTCCCTGTCGAGCCCGCGCACGCTCGCCTGCTTGACGACGTCGATGCCCTTGGTCGCCAGGTGTGTGCAAAGCAGTTCGCTGGCGGCCGCGTCGATCTGTCGGTCCAGGATCTGCGTGGTCTTTGCCAGGACCTTGACCTTCACGCCGAGCTGCGTCAAGGCCTGGGCCGCCTCCAGCCCCAGCAGGCCGGCACCGAGCACGATGGCCTCGGTGCCGCCGCGGCGCTGAAGATGATCGCGAATCGCCATCGCATCATCGGCGTCGCGCAGCACGAACGTACCTTCGCCCTTGTAGCTGGCGAGCGGTGGTATGCGCGCAGCGCTGCCGGGGGCCAGGATCAGTCGGTCATAGCTCAGCACCTTGCGCGTCGCCAGGATCACCTCGCGGCGCGTCGGGTCGAGCTTGGTCACGTGCGTGTTGATCCAGGCCGTGATGCGATGCTCGGCATACCACTGTTCTGGCAACAACTGCAGGCCGCCGACACCGGTCGGTGAACTGATCAGCTTGGCGATCGCCATGCGGTTGTAGGCGTTGTGGTTCTCGCGGCCGATGAGGTGGATCTCGCAGTCGGGGTGGTTGCGACGCACGTGGTCGGCTGCGGTCAAACCGGCCACGCCGTTGCCGATGACGACGACGCTGCGGATGTCACGGTCGAAATCGATCACCTTCGCTGCCGGGGCCGCGACCGGCGCACCGGCGGGCGCGGCTGCGGCGCCCCTGGGATGGGGCTTGAGCTCCACGGTGATCGGCCCCGCATCGCGCACGCGCGCCATGCAGGCCAGGCGCGTGTTGTCGGCGCAGCCGACACGCAGCAAGGTCGCGCGTTCGTCGTCGCCGATCGGCGCGAGCCGGTCGGCGCCGGCGGTGACCGCGATCGGGTCGGCGCCACAGGCGCCGGCGCGACAGCCGGCGTTGATCGTCGCGCCACAGGATTCGAGCACGTCGAGCAGTGTCTGGCCATTGCGGATCGGGGTCGTCGTCCCCAGCGGGGCGATGCACAGCGCGGCCGCGTTCGACGCCGGCACGGCGCTCGCCGCCGGTGCAGGCGCCGGCCCGGCCAGCCTCGCTATGACGGGCCCGTCGGTGCTTGCCGGCTGTGAGTCGCGAATGCCGTCGGCGACGGTCGCACTGACCGCCTCCTCGCGGTTCCTGGACAAGGACAATGCATCGCGGTTCAGGCGCACGGTTTCGACCACGATCGGCGTCAGGCGGATGACACCCTTGGCGCTCTTGCGAACCTGCTCGCGCAGAAACAGGCGTTCGACATGCAGCGAGCGCGCGATCCAGACCAGGCCGCCGACGATCACCGTCGCGCGAAAGGCACCGATGATCTCGATGTTGAAGGTCTCGCCGGTCAGCAGGCTCAATGTCTGCATGATGATCGGCGCCGAGAACCAGTAGAAGAGCGAGAACGCCACCGCGCCGAACGCGACCGGTGTCAGATTGCGGGTCTTGCCGACCACCAGGTCCGCCAGCGTGAACAGCATCAGACTGCCGGCCATGTAGGCCAGCATTTGCGTGACGATGGACAGCGGACCGATCTCGGCGACGGGTGGCACCAGGTAGTAGCCCAGCACGAGCCCCGGAAACACCGCGGCGAAGAAGCGGCGCAGGTTGCGATAGGCCGGGTTGTCGTCGTACTGGTCGGCGAGGTATGCCGCGCCGGGGTTGAAGTCGTAGCAGTTCTTTGCGCAGCCAACGCAGGGCTCGCATTGCGTGTTGGCGATCTTCACGAACGGTGTCTGCCCATACAGCCGCTGCACCGGCAACAAGGGGCAGATGCTGCTGCACCAGCCGCTCTTGCCCTTGAACAGCAGCCCGCCGGCAAATGCCGCGACCATCGCGCCGACGATCAAGGCCGCCGTGGCGATGCCGCTGACGTTGAACAGCAGCCGGCGGCCGACCACACCCGCGATCAGCAGCAGCACGCCGATCGGGTAGGCGATGCCCGGTGGCAGCGTTCTGTCGGTCGCCGCACGCAAGAACTTGTGCTTGCGCGGCGTCTGGTTGCTCGTCGCCAGTGGGCACAGGTTGCGCCACAGCCCCGGCATGAACATGAAGACGAGCGGCAGCGCCGGGATGATCAGGCCCCAGAACAGTGGCAGACCGATCGCCGGCTCGAGCACCAGCAAAGCCGCGACGGCCAGCGCCGCGGCCACGCATACCTGCCGAAGTGCGCGCCAGACCGCCTTTGGCAGGACGGTCGGCAACTGCATGTAGTTCGCGAATAGCAAAGAAGTGGTCATGGCGATGTCTGGAGCTTCACCCCGGGTGTTGTTTGCGGATCGTGTTGCCCGCAAGATGGATTTGCGCCGAGGGCCTGTCACGCTCGATCTCGGCAATGCACACGGAGCCATGCGGTCCGTGCTGAGGCACACCTTAACGGCAATCGCGCGTATCGCTCGTCATCGAAGCGTAAGTGGACGTGCGCTCGAATGAGACGGAACTTCTCTGCTTCAAGGGCCGGCGGGGGCCGCAATTGCAAGCAGATGTCGGCGCTGCGGCCGCGGCGCGAAGCGCGCGCAAGCTGGACAGGGCCGCGACTGCGACCGCGTCAGTACACGCGACCGCGCCGGTACTGTGCGTGCTGCCGCCGCGCCAGCGGCGTGGCCTCGGCCAGCGCCGCCAGCGTCGCGCCGGCATGCGCGTGTGTGATGGCAATGCCCAACGCATCGGCCGCGTCGCTGCCCGGCGCGGCGCTCAGCGACAACAGGCGTGTGACCATTGCCTGCACCTGCGATTTGTGGGCGTGGCCGCTGCCGACGATGGCCTTCTTCATCTGAAGCGCGGTGTACTCCGAGACCACGAGCGAGCGCGACACCAGCGCGGCCAGCGCCGCGCCGCGGGCCTGGCCCAGCAGCAGCGTGCTCTGCGGGTTGACGTTGACGAACACGATCTCGACCGCGGCGCAACTGGCCTCGTAGCGCGCGGCGACTTCGCACACGCCCTCGAAGATGACCTTCAGCCGCCCGGGCAGGTCGCCGCGCGCCACGCTGGCGGTCTTGATCGTGCCGCTGGCCACGTAGCGCAGGCGCGGGCCGTCGGACTCGATGACGCCAAAGCCGGTGGTCTGCAGGCCGGGGTCGATGCCGAGTATTCGAGTCATAGCGGGAGCTTGAAGTACCAGCGCACCGAATGGAAGAACACCGGCGCGGCAAAACACAGCGGCGCCACGCGGTCGAGCAGGCCCACCGCGCCGGTGACGCTGCTGCGGTTGCCCCAGTGGTGCACGCCGGCGTCGCGCTTCAACGCCTTCATGACGAACTCGCCGAGCGTGCCGCAGCCCGCGGCGATGAAGGCCATGACCAGCGCCTGCCCGATCTTGAACGGGGTGATCCAGAACATCAGCGCGCCGACGACCGCGGCCACCAGCGTGCCGATGATCCAGGCCCGCGCCGAGAAGCTGCGGCTGATCTGCCGCGCCAGCGGGCGCCGGCGCAGCCAGCGGCTGGACAGTTCCTGCACCACCTGTGCCACGCCGGTGACGACGACCAGGAACAGCAGCAGGAACGCGCCGCGGCCTTCGAAACCCTTGAAGTCGAGCAGCAGCAGCGCCGGGGCGTGCGACAGGCCGTAGACGCAGACCACGATGCCCCATTGGATCTTGGCGTTGCGCTCGAGGAAGCGCTCCGGGTCGCCGGCCATCGCGCTGACCACCGGGATCGCGAAGAAGATGTAGACCGGGATGAAGACCGTAAAGAGGTCGAAGTGCCGCGTGGCGACGATCGCGTACTGCACCGGCAGGGCGAAGAAGAAGGCCAGGATCAGGCTGCGATGGTCGCTGCGCCGGGTGTGCTGCAGGCTGATGAATTCGCGCAGCGCAAGAAACGAGAACAGGCCGAACAGCAGCGTCGCCCCAACCGGGCCCGTCAGCCAGGCCAGCCAGAACAGCAGCGTGCCGATCCAGACGGCGCGCAGGTCGCGCTGGAACTGGCGCGCCGCGTCGCTCGCCGGTGCGTCGCGCAGCGAATACAGCAGGTGGCCGAGCGAGGCCAGCACCAGCATGCCGAACAGGATCGCGAACAGCAGCGCAACCTGTTCATTGACGGCCAGGCCGCGCAGGCGGTCGAAGCTCATCGGGCCACCCGCGCGCTGCGCGCTTCGGCATGCGCCTTGTGAACGGCCCGGCGGGTCATGTCGTGCGCGGCCTCAAGTCCAGCACCGCCTGCCGCGCGCGATCGAGAAAGTCGCGCTTGTCTTCGCCCGTGGACAGGCTCATCGGCGCGCCGAAGGTCACCGTGCACAGGATTGGCACCGGTACCACCTCGCCCTTGGGCATCACGCGCTGCACGTTGTCGATCCAGGCCGGAATCAACTGCACCTGCGGGAACTGCAGCGCCAGGTTGTACAGCCCGCTCTTGAACGGCTGCGGCTCGCCCTTGTTGCTGCGCGTGCCCTCGGGAAAGATGACCAGCGAGTCGCCATGCTCGAGCGCGTCGACCAGCGGCTCGAGCGGGTCCTGCTCGTCGGTGCGCGCGCGTGACACGTACACCGCATTGAAGACATCGCGCGTCAGCCACTGCTTGAACCGGCCGGCGGTCCAGTAGTCCCTGGCCGCGATCGGCCGCGTCGTCGCGCGCAGGTCCTTCGGCAGCGCGGCCCAGATCAGCACCCAGTCGAAGTGGCTCTGGTGGTTGGCGAAGTAGATGCGCTGCTCGGCCGTCGGCGGGCAGCCCTTCCAATGGCCCTGCGTGCCCGTGATCAGGCGGGCGGCGAAGGCCAGCAGGTAGCCCATCAGGTCGGCAGCGGACATGTGCGGCATCCTAGCCTGCGCCTGTGGCACCGCCGGCCGGTGCATGCGGCCTTGACCTGCGGCACACTGTCGGCGATGGACCCGGCGCAGCGTCCCCATCTGGTGATCATCGGCGGCGGCTTCGCCGGGCTGTGGGCCGCGCGGGCGCTGGCCCGGTCGGCGCTGGACATCACGCTCGTGGACCGCGCCAACCACCACCTGTTCCAGCCGCTGCTCTATCAGGTGGCGACCGCCGGCCTGTCGGCCGGCGACATCGCCGCGCCGTTGCGCCACATCCTGCGCGGCCAGCGCAACATCGAGGTGCGCATGGCCGAGGTGACGGCGATCGACACTTCGGCGCGCCGCGTGCAGACCAGCGACGGCGCGGCACTGGTCTACGACGTTCTGCTCGTGGCCAGCGGCGCGACCCACGCCTACTTCGGCCACGACGAGTGGGCGGCGCACGCACCGGGCCTGAAGACGCTCGACGATGCGCTGGAGATGCGCCGGCGCATCCTGCTGGCCTTCGAGCATGCCGAGGTTGCGACCAGCGCCGCCGAGCGCGACGCCTGGCTGACGTTTGCCGTCGTCGGCGGTGGGCCGACTGGCGTCGAACTCGCCGGCACGCTGGCCGAGATCGCGCGCCACACCTTGAAGAACGAGTTCCGCCGCATCGACCCGGCGCGGGCGCGGGTGCAGCTGATCGAGGCCGGGCCGCGCGTGCTGGCGACGTTCCCGCCCGAGCTGTCCGCGCACGCGGCGACTCAGCTGCGCCAGCCTGGGCGTCGAGTTGCGTTTCGGGGCCCCGGTGCAGGCCATCGACGACCAGGGCTATCTCCGCGGCGGCGCACGCACCGCGGCGCGCACGGTGCTGTGGGCCGCCGGCGTGGCGGCGTCGCCGCTGGGGGCCATGCTCGGCGCCGCGCTCGACCGCGCCGGCCGCGTGCGGGTCGAGCCTGACCTCAGCGTGCCCGGACACCCCGAGATCTTCGTCGCCGGCGACCTGGCTGCCGCCAGCACCGCCGGGCAGCCGGTGCCCGGCACCGCGCCCGCGGCCAAGCAGATGGGCGCGCATGTGGCCGCGACCATCAAGGCCCGCCTGGCCGGGCGCAGCAGCCCGGCGTTCACCTACCGCGACTACGGCAACCTGGCGACCATCGGCCGCATGGCCGCAGTGGTCGACCTGCGCGGCCTGCGCATCACGGGCCTGCTGGCGTGGTGGTTCTGGCTCGGCGCGCACGTGTTCTTCCTGATCGGGTTTCGCAACCGCCTGGTGGTGCTGACCAACTGGGCCTGGGCCTACTGGACCTACCAGCGCCAGGCGCGGGTGGTGCTCGGCGTCGCACGGGCTCGAGCGTGAGCACTTGGCATTGCGCAATACGCGCGGCAGCGCCTTGAGTCGATAATCCGTCCACGTTGGTCACCATGTCGTGGCCTGCCTTGACGCCGGCTCGTCCGTTGGCTGCATGGACCGGAGGCAAACCGCCGTCGACATGTGGAGGCACATCGGAGTGGTACGGTCGTTCACGGACACGCTATGGCTAACACCGCGGACGTGACCGCGCCGCGTTGGCGGACCGTTGTCGCTTGCGCCCTGGCCGCGACGGCAACCGTTGTCGTGTTCCTGCTTCGCCCGTACCTGCCCGCGGGGCTCGGCGAGCGGCCGCTGGTGACGCTGTTCATACTGCCGATCGTGGCCAGCGCCTTGCTCGGCGGTCTCATCCCCTGTGCGGCGGCACTGGCGGTGGCGGTGCTCTTGACCAGCGGCATGGTATCGAAAGCGGGTGCCGGCGCGCACGGTGGCGACGGCGCCGATCTCCTGCGATGGAGCGTGTTGGTGGCTGGTGGCCTGCTGGCCGCCGCAGCCCACGCGGCGCTGCAGCGCTCGCGGCGGCGTGAAGCCCGTCGCCGGGATGACCTGACGACCGCTCAGCAGCGCCTCTTGCACAGCGACGCACGGTTCCAGGCCACGTTCGAGCAGGCGGCGGTGGGCATGGCCATGGTGGCGACGGACGGGCGCTGGTTGCGGGTCAACCGGCGGCTGTGCGCCATCGTCGGCTATAGCGCGGACGAGTTGATGGCCACCAATTTCCAGCAGATCACCCATGCGGACGACCTGAAGGCCGACCTCGATCTGCTGCACCAGTTGCTGGCCGGTGAGATCCAGACCTACGCCCTGGAAAAGCGCTACCTGCGCAAGGATGGCGCCGAGGTGTGGGTCAGGCTGGCGGTCGTCCTGGTGCGGACTGCAACCGGCGTGCCGGATTACTTCGTCGCCGTGGTCGAGGACAACTCGGCGCGCCGTCGCGCCGAGGATGCAATGCGCGAGACCGAAGAGCGTTACCGCACGGCTTTCCTGACCGGCCCCGACGCCATCAACATCAACCGTTTGCCTGACGGCCTGTACATCGATGTCAATGACCGCTTCCTGCGCATGTCCGGGTGGGCGCGGGAAGAGGTGATCGGCCACACCTCTTCGGAGATCAACATCTGGCGCCACATCGAGGATCGGCAGCGGCTGCTCGATGCGTTGCAGCGCAGCGGCAGTTGCGAGAACCTCGAGGCCGAGTTCGTCATGCGTGACGGCAGCGTGCTCACCGGCCTGCTTTCCGCGCATGTGATCACGGTCGGGGGCCAGCGCTGCACCTTGTCGATCACGCGCGACATCAGCGAGCGCAAGCGGACCGAGATCGCCATGCGCCGCAGCGAGCAGCGCGCCTCCGATCTCATCGACGGCGCGATGGACGCGATCATCAGTGTCGGCACCGACCAGCGCATCGTGCGCTTCAATCGCGCGGCGGAACGGGTGTTCGGCCTCAGCGCCGAAGCTGCACTGGGCAGCTCGATCGAGCGCTTCATTCCGCTGCCCCAGCGTGCCCGTCACAGCGAACTCGTCGAGGCGTACGCCGGCAATGGCTACACCGAGCGCCACATGGGGGTCTTGCCCGAGTTGACCGGGTTGCGCGCCGACGGCAGCGAATTCCTGTTCGAGGCCACGCTGTCGCGCATCGACACCGACGACGGGCCGCAGATGACCGTCATGCTGCGCGACGTGACGGAGCTGAAGGCGGCGCGCGAGGCTCGCGCCGCGCACGAGGCCCGCACCGAATTCCTCTCGCGCGTGAGTCACGAATTGCGCACCCCACTCAACGCCATTCTGGGCTTTGCCCAGTTGCTGCGCCTGGACCGCAGTGCAATGCAATCGCCCGTCCAGCGCGCCCATGTCGAGCGCATCCACCAGTCGGGCGAGCACCTGCTGGCGCTGGTCAACGACGTGCTCGACCTGTCGCGCATCGAAGCCGGTCAGATGCGCCTGTCGATCGAGGCCGTGAATCTGGCGGCCTTGGCCGAAGAGTGCCTGGCCATGTTGGCGGGGGTGGCCGGCGCGCGCGCGGTCACCTTGCGCGCACCGGCGCCGGCCGCCGCAGCACCGCGGCCGGCACTCGACCCTCGCTCTGCCCTTGCCGACACCGACGCGCCGGGGGTGCCCTGGGTGCTGGCCGACCGTCTGCGGCTCAAGCAGGTGCTGCTCAATCTGCTGAGCAATGCCATCAAGTACAACCGCCCGGGCGGTGAGGTCGTGCTGTCCTGGCAAGCCGATGAAGGTCATTGGCAATTGCGTATCGCCGATACGGGCCGCGGCATGACCGCCGATCAACTGGCGCACCTGTTCGAGCCGTTCAATCGCCTGGGTGTCGAGCGCTCGCGCATCGAGGGCACCGGCATCGGCCTGGTCGTGGCGCGTGGCCTGACCGAACTGATGGACGGGCAGTTGAACATCGACAGCACCGCGGGGCACGGCACCGTGATTACGCTGACCTTGTGCAGCACCCCTGCACGCGACGAGCCCGTGCCCGCACCCGCATGGCATGCGAGCGCGCCCGCGTCGCTCGACGGCGGCATCAGGGTGCTGTACGCCGAGGACGACGAGGTCAACGTCGAACTCGTGCAGGCGATCATGGCCAAGCGGCCGGCAGTCACGCTGGAGATCGCCACCAGTGGCGCGCAGGCACTGGCGGCGGCCCGGCGCGACCCGCCCGACCTGCTGCTGCTCGACATGCACCTGGGCGACATGACGGGCCTGGAGGTGGCGCGCACGCTGCTGCGCGACCCCGTCACAAGGCACATACCGCTGGTGGCCATGTCGGCCGACGCGATGCCCGAGCAAATCGATGCCGCGCTGGCACAAGGGTTCGTCGCCTATCTCACCAAACCGATCGAGGTCAGGGCGCTGCTACAACTGATCGACACGCGGGCCGCGGGCCAGGGCAGTTGACCCCGTTCCCGCCTGCGGGTCCATTCAGCTGGTGATCACGGCCGGCTCAATGCCGGAAGTGGCGCACGCCGGTGAAGACCATCGCGATGCCGCGCTCGTCGGCGGCGGCGATCACCTCGGCGTCGCGCATCGAGCCGCCGGGCTGGATCACGCAGGCGGCACCGGCATCGACGACCACGTCGAGTCCGTCGCGGAAGGGAAAGAAGGCGTCGCTGGCCACCGCCGATCCGGCCAGCGTCAGGCCGGCGTTCTGCGCCTTGATCGATGCGATGCGCGCGCTGTCGATGCGGCTCATCTGCCCCGCGCCCACGCCCAGCGTCATGCCGTCGGCACAGAACACGATGGCGTTGCTCTTGACGAACTTGGCCACCTTCCAGGCAAAGAGCAGGTCGTCGAGCTGCATTGCGGTCGGCGCCTTCGTCGTCACCACGCGCAACTCGCTGGCCGAAACGTTGTTCGCGTCCGACGATTGCAGCAGCACGCCGCCGCCGACGCGCTTGAAATCCAGCGCGTTGGTCGTGCGTGAGAGCGGCACCTCGAGCAGGCGCACGTTGGCCTTGCCGGCAAACACCGCGCGCGCCTCGGGCGTGATGTCGGGCGCGATCACGACCTCGACGAACTGCTTGGCCACATGCGCGGCCGTGGCGGCGTCGAGCGCGGCGTTGAAGGCGATGATGCCGCCGAAGGCCGAGGTCGGGTCGGTCTGCAAGGCCTTGGCGTAGGCCTGGCCGAGCGTGGCGCCGACGGCCACGCCGCACGGGTTGGCGTGCTTGACGATGACGCACGCGGCGACGGAGGCGCCGCTCCCTGATGCCGGATCGCCGGCGAAGGTCTTGACGCATTCCCACGCCGCGTCGGCGTCGGCGATGTTGTTGTAGCTGAGCTCCTTGCCCTGCAGTTGCGTCCAGCCGGCGAGCAGGCCGCGCACCGCCTGTGCGTCGCGGTAGAAGGCGGCGCTCTGGTGCGGGTTCTCGCCGTAGCGCAGGTCCTGCACCTTGTGCAGCTGCTGATTGAACACCGCCGGGTACTCGGCGCGCACGGGCACCGCGGCGCCCGCATCCTCGGCACCGGCCTGCAGCGCCGTCAGGTAGTTGGTGATCATGCCGTCGTAAGCCGCGGTGTGGGCGAAGACCTTCTTGGCCAGCATGAACTTCGTCGGCCGCTGCACGCCGCCGCCCGCCAGCTCGGCCAGCACGCGGGCGTAGTCGGCCGGGTCGATGACCACCGCCACGTCCTGCCAGTTCTTGGCCGCGGCACGCAGCATCGCCGGGCCGCCGATGTCGATGTTCTCGATCGCATCGTCGAACGTGCAGTCGGGCTTGGCGATGGCCTGCGCGAACGGGTACAGGTTGACCACCAGCAGGTCGATGCGGCCGATGCCGTGGGCCTCGAGTGCGGCCATGTGCGCCGGCAGGTCGCGCCGCGCCAGCAGGCCGCCGTGGATGCGCGGGTGCAGCGTCTTGACGCGGCCGTCGAGCATTTCGGGAAAGCCGGTGACCTCGGCCACCTCGGTCACCGGCAGTCCGCTCTGCGCCAGCAGCCGGGCCGTGCCGCCGGTCGACAGCAGCTTGACGCCCGCGGCGTGCAGCGCGCGCGCGAACTCGACGATGCCGGTCTTGTCGGACACCGACAACAGCGCGGTCAGAGGTTTCATGGGGCGCACGGCAGCGGACGCGTCGGCGATCCGCCGCTCCTGTCTATTTGATCAACTTGTGTTCGACCAGCTTGCGCCGCAGCGTGTTGCGGTTCAGGCCCAGCCACTCGGCCGCCTTGCTCTGGTTGCCGTCGGCGTGGTTCATGACCACGTCGAGCAGCGGCTTCTCGACGGCTGCGATCAGCATCTCGTGCATCGAATGCGGCTCGACGCCGCGCAGGTCGAGGAAATACTGCTCCAGGCTCTCGCGCACGCAGGCGTCGATGTGTTTCTTCGTCATGCGCTCTGTTCGATCAGGTCGTCGTTGGCTGCCGGCGCCTGGATGCGCGGCAACCGTTCATGATCTTCACCGAGACGCTCGAACCATTCACTGACAGCCGTCAATTGCGCGGTGCAATCTTCGATGCGGTTCATCTCGGCCCGAAAGTCGGCGCCACCGGGCAGCTCGCGCAGCGCCCAGCCGATGTGCTTGCGCGCACTGCGCACGCCGATATGTTCGCCGTACAGCGTGTAGTGATCCAGCAGGTGCTCGCCGAGCCAGGCTGCGGCGTCGGCCACCGTCGGCGGCGCGAGCTCGGTGCCGGTGGCCAGGAAATGCGCGATCTCGCGAAAGATCCAGGGCCGGCCCTGCGCCGCGCGGCCGATCATCAGCGCGTCGGCCCCGGTGCGGGCCAGCACGGCACGCGCCTTGGCCGGTGAATCGATGTCGCCGTTGGCGACCACCGCAATGCCCAATGCGGCCTTGACCGCGGCGATGGTGTCGTATTCGGCCAGGCCCTTGAAGCCCTGTTCGCGCGTGCGGCCGTGCACCGTGATCATGGCCACGCCGGCCTGCTCGGCCATGCGCGCCAGCGCCACCGCGTTGCGTTCGCTGTCGCAGCGGCCGGTGCGCATCTTCAGCGTCACCGGCACGCCGCGCGGCGCGCAGGCCGCGACCACCGCCTCGACGATGCGCGCCGCGAGTGCCGGGTTGCTCATCAGCGCCGAGCCGGCCCAGGTGCTGCACACCTTCTTCGCCGGGCAGCCCATGTTGATGTCGATGATCTGCGCGCCGCGGTCGATGTTGTAGCGCGCCGCGTCGGCCATCTCGTGCGGCTCGACGCCGGCGATCTGCACCGCGATCGGCCCCGGCTCGCCGGCGTGATCGGCGCGGCGCGAGGTCTTCAGCGACGACCACAGCGCACGCTGGCTGGTCACCATCTCGCTCACCGCGTAGCCCGCGCCCAGGCGCCGGCACAGCATGCGAAACGGCCTGTCGGTCACGCCCGCCATCGGCGCGACGAAGAGCGTGTTCGGCAGCTCGAGGGCTCCGATTTTCATGAGTGACCGGGGGAGGGTGCTGAAAAATGAGGCGCAAGTATAGCCACCGGGCGAGCGGCATCCGTGCTGCGGCCGCGTGTCGGGTGCTGTCGATAATCGGACCCTGCATGGATTCATGGATCGCCCCGCTGCTGGCCGCGCTCGCGCTGCCCCGACTTCGGCCTGTTGACGGTCTTCGTCATCGCCCTGATCTCCGCCACCTTGCTGCCGATGGGCAGCGAGCCGGCGGTGTTCGGTTTGATCAAGCTCAACCCCGACCTGTTCTGGCCGGCGATCTGGGTCGCCACCGCCGGCAACACCATCGGCGGCGCGATCACCTGGTGGATGGGCTACGGCGCGGAAATCGCCTACGAGCGCGTGCGCCACCGCAAGCCGAGCGAGCTGCGGGCCTTGAAGTGGCTGGAGCGATTCGGCGCCAAGGCCTGCCTGCTGGCGTGGTTGCCTGTCGTCGGCGACCCGCTGTGCGCGGTGGCCGGCTGGTTGCGCATGCCGTTCTGGCCCTGCGTGGCCTACATGGCGGTGGGCAAGTTCGCGCGCTACGTGACGATGACGAGCCTGCTGCTGTGGCTGTGGCCCGGCGTCTACAACTTGACCTGAGACAATCGGGCTTCTTGCCTGGAAGCCCGCCGATGAAGACGCCGACCTACGACGATCTGGCCAGCCACTACGCGCGGCTGCATCGCCTGCAGCACCTGGCCTCGATCGCCGGCTGGGACCAGGCCGCCAACATGCCGCCCAAGGGCAACGAGGCGCGCGCCGCCGCGCTCGCCGAATTGGCCGCGCTGATGCACCGCCTGCGCACCGACACCGGCCTGGCGGATCGCCTGGCGCGTGCCGAGCAGGAGCCGCTGTCGGACCACCAGCGTGCCAACCTGCGCGAGATCCGCCGCGACTGGCGCTATGCCAACGCCTTGCCGACCGAGCTGGTCGAGCGCCGCCAGATGGCCACCTCGCGCTGCGAACATGCCTGGCGCACGCTGCGGCCGGCCAACGACTGGGCGGCTTTCGTCGAGCAATGGCGGCCGGTGCTGGCGATCGCCCGCGAAGAGGCGGCGCTGCTGTCGCAGCAGACCGGGCTGGCCAAGTACGACGCGCTGATGGACCGTTTCGAACCCGGCATGACCAGCGCCGAGGTCGACCGCGTGTTCGGCGCGGTGCGGCAATGGCTGCCCGATCTGATCCGGCGCGTGGTCGACAAGCAGTCGCGCGAGCCGGTGCAGGAACCGGTGGGCCCGTTCGCGATCGAGGCCCAGCGCGAACTGTGCCGGCAGGTGGTGCAGCGCCTGGGCTTCGACTTCGAGGCCGGCCGCCTGGACACCAGCACGCACCCGTTCTCCGGCGGCGTGCCCGAGGACGTGCGCTTGACCACGCGCTACCGCGAAGACCAGTTCCTGCCGGCGCTGATGGGCACGGTGCACGAAACCGGCCACGGCCGCTACGAGCAGAACCGGCCGCGCGACTGGCTCGGCCAGCCGGTCAGCGAGGCGCGCTCGATGGCGATCCACGAGAGCCAGTCCTTGTCGTTCGAGATGCAGCTCGGCGGCCACCCCGGCTTTTCGCAGGTGGTGTCGCCGATGCTGGCCGCGGCCTTCGGCATGCAGCCGGCGTTCGAGCCCGGCAACCTGCACCGGCTGCTGACGCGCGTGCAGCGCGGGCTGATCCGCGTCGACGCCGACGAAGTCACCTACCCGGCGCACGTGATCCTGCGCTACGAGATCGAGCGCCCGCTGATCGAAGGCCTGATCGAGGCCGAGGACGTGCCCGCGCTGTGGGACGCGAAGATGCAGGAACTGCTGGGCCTGGACACGCGCGGCAACTTCAAGGACGGGCCGATGCAGGACGTGCATTGGCCGGAGTCGCTGTTCGGCTACTTCCCGTGCTACTCGCTGGGCGCGATGTATGCGGCGCAGTGGTTCGCGGCGATGCGGCGCGCGCTGCCCGACCTCGACGCGCGCGATCACGCGCGGGGACTGGACGCCGCTGTTCGACTGGCTGCGCGACAACATCTGGTCGCAGGCCTCGCGCTGGTCGACCGACGAGCTGGCCATTCGCGCCAGCGGCGAGGTCTTGAACCCGGCGTTCTTCCGGGCGCATCTCGAGGCTCGGTATCTCGGGTGAGTTTGCTTGACTGCGTCGCTTTGCCGGGGCGGGGCCCGGCAATGCAACGCAGTCAGCGCAATGACCTAGACGCCGGACGCGACCGACAGCTCCAGGTCGGACAGCACCTCGTCGAGCCGCTTCAGTGCCCGCGCCGCGTGCGTGCCGCGCAGGCGCCGTTGCCGGCCGAGCAAGCGCCGTGACGGGTCGTCGAGCACGTCGGCGTCGATCGTCACGCCGTGGCGCGCCAGTTGCGCGCCGAGCGAGGACCGCCGGGAGCGCAGCAACTCGCGCGTGCGCTGGTAGGCGTGCTCGGCCAGCGCGCGGCGCTGCGACACGCTGAAGGTGTTGGCCAGGAACATCTCGGGGTCGCGCGGGTCGGGCTCGAACAGCACGATGTCGGTGCCCGGATAGGCCTGGGCATAACCCTTCAGGCCGAGCTCGAGCCGCGAATGGATCAGCGAGCGGAAGGTCTGCGACAGCACCACCGGCAGGCCGCCGTCGACCAGCCGCGGAATGCGCGGCTCGCCGCCGCCGAGCAGCTTGTGCCGCGTGGCATGGGTGGCGTCGAACGGCACCAGCGGGTTGAGGCAGATCAACAGGTCCAGCCCCTCGTCGAGCAGCACGGTGGCGTGCAGTGTCTTCTTCAGTGCGCCGTCGACGCAGGTGCGGCCCTTGACCGCGACCGGCGCGAACAGCCCCGGCAATGCGGCGCTGGCCTGCACGGCGAGCGAGATCGGCACGTCGTCGAGACCGGGTTGGCCGAACGGCACGGCCTCGCCGCTGTCCAGATCGGTGGCCACCAGCACCAGCTTGCGCGGCAGTTGACGAAAGTCGTTCGTGCGGCCGGGCGCCGAGAACACGCGTGCCAGCTGGCGCTCCATCGCCGCGCCGCTCAACAGGCCGCTGGGCAAGGCGCGGCCCAGGCGCTCGAGAGCTTCGAGCAGCGAGCGGCGCTTGAAGGCCAGCAGCACGGCCGCCTGCGCCGTCAGCCCCGGCAGCGAGGCCAGGCGATGCAGGTACTCGCCCCAGGCCGGGCGCATCAGCAGCGACGGGCCGAAACAGGTCGCGGCCCGCCGCTGTCGTCGTTCTCGATGAAGGCGGCGCAGATCTCGCGTGCCGTCATGCCGTTGGCCAGCGCGGCGGCGATGAAGCCGCCGGCCGAAACGCCGACGTAGCCCGCGAGCCGGTTGAACTGCAGGCCGACCAGCGCCTCGTCGAGCGCGCACAGCGCGCCGACTTCGTAGATCGCTCCGAGCGGTCCGCCACCGGCGAAGGCCAGGCCGATGCGCGGGGCGGGTTTGGTCACGCCGTCTTGCGAACCACTCGCTTGGCCGGCGCCTTCTGCGCCGGCGCCTTCTTCGCCGGCGCGGCCTTGCCGCCGACCTTGGCCGACAACGCGTCGATGCGCTTGATCAGGGCGTCGATGTCCTTGCGCGAAGGCACGCCCATCTTGTTCAAGGCCTTGGCCACGCGCTCTTCGAAGATCGACTCGAGCTTGTCCCATTGCGCGCCGGCCTTGTTGCTCATGCCGTCGGCCATCGCGGTCATCTTGCCGGTGACGGCGCTGATGCGCTCCTCGGCCAGGCCCTGGGTCTTCTTCTGCAGGCTCATGCCTTCCTTGATCAATGCCTCGTACACCTTGCCACCTTCTTCCTGTGCCTTGCTGAAGGCGCCCATGCCGGCCAACCAGATCTGCTGCGCCGATTCCTTGACCGACTGTGCCAACTGGCTGTCGAGCAGGCCGGCGGCCGAGGTGGCTTTCTTCTGGGCCATTTTCTGGAGCTTCTTGACCATGGGGTGCGTCCTTTGTCGTTGCGGGTATCAGGGAAGTTGACTATAGGAGCGGCGCGGCACGCTGGGCATGGTTTCTCTAGTGGGAGCGCTCTATGGCGGGCCACTGGGGTAAGCGCGCTGCGGCGCCGGCGGGCTTTGGGCAAGAATGATCTTGCGGCGCCCGAGCGGGCGCCGCCGCATCGCATTCGTTGGAGAACACCATGCAGTATTTCGTCACCGGCGCCACCGGCTTCATCGGCAAGCGCCTGGTCAAGACCTTGCTCGCGCGCAAGGGCGCCGTCGTCCACTTCCTGCTGCGGCCCGAGAGCGAGAGCAAGGTGCCGGCGCTGCTCGAGTACTGGGGCGTCGGCAAGGCGCGCGCGATTCCGGTGTATGGCGACCTGACGAGCAAGAAGCTCGGCGTGGCCGCCGACGAACTCAAGGCGCTCAAGGGCCAGATCAACCACCTGTACCACCTGGCGGCGGTGTACGACCTTTCGGCCGACGAAGCCAGCCAGATCAGCGTCAACATCGAAGGCACGCGCAGCGCCGTCGAGTTCGCCAAGGCCATCGACGCCGGGCACTTCCACCATGTCTCGTCGATCGCCGCGGCGGGCCTGTACGAGGGCGTGTTCCGCGAGGACATGTTCGACGAGGCCGAGGGCCTGGACCACCCCTACTTCATGACCAAGCACGAGAGCGAGAAGCTGGTGCGCAAGGAGTGCAAGGTGCCGTGGACGGTGTACCGCCCGGCGATGGTCGTCGGCGACTCCAAGACCGGCGAGATGGACAAGATCGACGGCCCGTACTACTTCTTCAAGCTGATCCAGCGCATGCGCCAGATCCTGCCGCCGTGGATGCCCAGCATCGGCATCGAAGGCGGGCGCGTGAACATCGTGCCGGTGGACTTCGTCGTCGCCGCGCTGGACCACATCAGCCACCACTTGCACGCCAGCGGCAAGTGCTACCACCTGGTCGATCCGGTGGGCTACCGCATCGGCGACGTGCTCGACATCTTCAGCCGCGCCGCGCACGCGCCGAAGATGAACGTCTTCGTCAACGCCGCGCTGCTCGGCTTCATCCCCAAGAGCGTGAAGAAGGGGCTGATGGCCCTGGCGCCGGTGCGGCGCATCCGCAACGCCGTGATCAAGGACCTGGGCGTGCCCGAGGACATGTTGACCTTCGTCAACTACCCGACGCGCTTCGACCGCCGCGAGACCGACGCGGCGCTGAAGGGCACCGGCATCGAATGCCCGAACCTGCGCGACTACGCCTGGTGCCTGTGGGACTACTGGGAGCGCCACCTCGACCCGGCGCTGTTCATCGACCGCTCGTTGCGCGGCACGGTGGGCGGCAAGGTGGTGCTGGTCACCGGCGGCTCGTCGGGCATCGGCCTGTCTGTCGCCTGCCGCTTCGCCGAGGCCGGCGCGGTGACGATCATCTGCGCCCGCGACGAGGACAAGCTGGCCGAGGCGGTCAAGGCCATCAAGGCCGCGGCCGGCAACGACGCCAAGGTCTTCAGCTATTCGGTCGACATCGCCGACGAGGCCGATTGCGCCGGCTTCGTCAAGAAGCTCACCGACGAGCATGGCGGCGTCGACTTCCTGATCAACAACGCCGGGCGCTCGATCCGCCGCGCCATCGAGGCCAGCTACGAGCGCTTCCACGACTTCGAGCGCACCATGCAGCTCAACTACTTCGGCAGCCTGCGCGTCACGATGGGCCTGCTGCCGGGCATGGTGGCGAAGAAGAAGGGGCATGTCGTCAACATCAGCTCGATCAGCGTGCTCGTCAACGCGCCGCGCTTCTCGGCCTACGTGGCCAGCAAGGCCGCGCTCGACGCCTGGACGCGCTGCGCGTCGAGCGAGTTCGCCGACCAGGGCGTCACGTTCACGACCGTGAACATGCCGCTGGTGCGCACGCCGATGACGGCGCCGACCAAGATCTACGACAGCATGCCGCTGCTGCAGCCCGAAGAGGCCGCCGACATGATCGTGCAGGCCTGCATCGACAAGCCGGTGCGGGTGGCGACGCGGCTGGGCATCTTCGGCGAGGTGCTGCACGCGGTGGCGCCGCGCATCACGCAGATCATCATGAACACCACCTTCCGCATGTTCCCCGACAGCGCCGCGGCCAAGGGCGAGAAGCTGGCCAAGCCGACGCTGTCGCCGGAGGCGGTGGCGATGGCGCAGATGATGCGCGGCATCCACTTCTGACGAAAGGCCGACACGCGCTTTGCGCGTGCGGCTTTCGTTGCTCGCGTTCGAGCGGGCGCTGCGCGCCGCTCAACGCTCGCGGCGCGCCACCCCCGTGTGCGCGACAAATGCCGCGGGGCCCGACTTGACGTTGCCCCCCATGACCAGCGACATTGGTGCGCCCGCGCCGTGCCGACGGGCATCGACTGAATGCTTGTTCATGCCGGAAATTTTGGCCCATCTAACGCACCGCGAAATCGCCCTGAATAGGGGCTTTGAAGCCTTGCTGACAGAGGGCGGACGCCATCGCACGGGCATTCTTGCCGAGCAGCTTAGGCCGAACGGGGCCGTCGTCCCCCTTCGGCCTAATTGACGTCAGCAGGCAAGCAGACTCGCGCCGCTATGCCAACCCCTCTTGAACGAGTCGTCGTCATCGGAACCAGTTGCGCTGGCAAGTCCACGTTCGCGGCCGACCTCGCACGTGTTCTCGGCCACTCGTCGTTCGATCTCGATCACCTTTTCTGGGGCCCGGACTGGACGACCAAGCCCATTGAAGAGTTCCGCAACCTCACTGCACAAGCGGCCTCAGCCGAGCGCTGGGTCGCCTCAGGAAACTACAGCGACGTCCGTGACCTTTTATGGTCGCGAGCAACCGCAGTGGTTTGGCTCAACTACGGTTTGCCCACCGTGCTTTGGCGAGCCATCCGCAGAACCATTCGTCGCAACGTTACTCGCGAGGAACTGTGGCACGGCAACCGCGAGTCGCTCAAGCGCTCGTTCTTCTCGCGTGAGTCAATCCTGGTGTGGGTCGCGAGCACCTTCCACAAGCGTCAGCGGCGGTTTCGGGAACTTCGCGCGAGTGGAGCCTTCCCTCACGTCGCTTGGGTCGAGTTTCGACGGCCTGTGGAAGCCAAGTACTACCTGCACGCGCTTGAGAATGCCTGCTAACCCTTTACAGGGACTTCTCACCTGTACAGGGACTTCTCACCTTGTCAAGCTGAGTTGGTTTTCGTCGTTGATGACCTTGTTGCCGAATTGCCTTGGATGGATGAGCAGGCGGCGTTGAAGAGCGTGACGAAGGAGCAGGCTGCTTCTCTACAGACGGCCTTGTTGCACGGGCACAGTGGCCTGGTGTGCGGACCCAGATGCGAACCGCTCAGCGGGGCTCCATTCCGTTCGCGTGGACATCGACGATTCGAGCCACCAAGGGTTAGTCGAGCTTGCCCGCTGCCGGTCTGACCTGTCACTTCACCTTCTGGTTGATGCCTGCTGCGTGATGGATTCGTTGCGAACTATGCGGCCGTGGCTGCAGGTGTCGCCTGCGCTGGCCCGCCTGGCTTGGCACTGACGTACCGTGCATCGAAGCTCTCGCCCTTGGTCATCACCGCCCACAGGATGCGCGCATTCTTATTGGCCAGGGCCACCGCCGCCTTTTGCCAGCCGGCGCGGTCTCGCAGTGCGGCCGTCCACTGCGAGATCGGGTCCGAACGTTTGTGCGCCGTCATCACGGCCGACTTCGCGCCCTGGATCAGCAGGCTGCGCAGGTAGACGTCGCCGCGCTTGGTGATGCCGCCCAGGCGGTTCTTGCCACCGCTGGAATCCTGGCGCGGCGTGAGGCCGATCCAGGGCCCGAACTGCGCGCCGTGGCGGAACTGCTTGAAGTCGCCCACCGTGGCCACCGCAGCCGACGCGCCGATCGGGCCGATGCCCTGCAGCGTGGCGGCCTTCTTGACCGCCGGGTTGTCGCGTGGCGTGCGCGGCGATGCGCTGGTCGCACCAGGCGATGTGCTCGTCGAGCTCGCGCCACTGGCTTTGCGCGCGCTGCAGCACCAGCCGGGCCAGGGTGTTCATCTCGTTGCTGGCGTCTTCGAGCACATCGGTCAGAACGGCTTGCAATGCGGCCGGGCTCTTGGCAAAGACCAGGCCGAACTCGGCCAGCAGGCCACGCAGGCGGTTGATGCAAGCGGTGCGCTCGGCCTTGAAGCCCTCGCGCAGGCGGTGCACGCACAGCATGCTCTGCTGCTCGACGCTCTTGACCGGAACGAAGAGCATCTGCGGCCGTCTGGCGGCTTCACAAACGGCCGCGGCGTCGTTGGCGTCGTTCTTGCCGCTGCTGCCCTGCCTGCGGTAGGGGCTGACCAGTTGCGCGGCGATGATGCGTGCGTCCAGGCCCAGGGCCATGAGCTTGCGCGCCCAGTGGTGCGAGCTCGAGCTGGTCTCCATGGCAATGATGCAGCCGGCGGGCAACTGCGCGCACCAGGCGATGAACTTGTCGCGTGGCAGGGCGCGCGTGGTGATCACATGGCCGGCGCCATCGACGGCATGCACCTGGATCACGCGCTTGGCCAGATCGACCCCGACGCGAACGGCTTCACCTCGAACGACAGCTCGTGTAATCTGCTCCATGGGACTTCCCCTTTCAATGGCTTTAGATTGATGACTTCGAACACCACCAATCTTGGCGCATCGACGCCGTTGCCCGAAGGTGGGAAGTCCCTTCGCATTCCGTATATGGACTCCCCCGCCAACGCCAGCATGCGATCGGCGCGCCGCCCATGCTCGCGAAGGCGTCTTGTCTGGCCGCCACATGCCCATCGTTGACGTCGAAATCGTGTGTTCGGCTCGTGAGGCCGAGTGCCTGCCGTCGGCCAACAGCCTGGCCGATGCGCTCGGTCGGGTGTTCGGCAGCGCTCCTGGGCATACCTGGGTGCGGGTCCGCGCGCTGAGCGAAACGGCCTACGCTGAAAACGCCTGTGCGATCGCGTCGAGTGAGCTGCCGGTGTTCGTCACGGTGCTGCATGCCCGGGCGCCAACGGATGCTGCACTCCGGTCGGAGGTCTTGGCAGTCACCCAGGCCGTGGCCGCGTGTCTCCAACGCGATGCCGCTCGTGTGCATGTGGCGTATGCCCCGGATGGCGCTGGCCGGCAAGCCTTTGGCGGGCGCCTGGTCTAGCGTGTCTGGCCCCTTGCTCCGGTCGACGTGAAGCATGCGGCACGCACCCTGCATGAACCCGACCCATCCAGCCGCGACTGAGGAACGCGCACCCGG
The DNA here is from genome assembly GCA_963751775.1 of uncultured beta proteobacterium. Classification (GTDB taxonomy): domain Bacteria; phylum Pseudomonadota; class Gammaproteobacteria; order Burkholderiales; family Burkholderiaceae_C; genus CADEEN01. The sequence goes on along the minus strand of CAVVVW010000008.1, from coordinate 636,755 downwards.
TCCCCGTCTGCCGCTGGTCCCGGCGCTTGCGCGTGCGTTGGCGCTCGACGCCAATGCAAGGGCGGCCATCCTCGTCGAGGGCTGGAGCGACCAGGCGGCGATCGATGCATTGGCGCGGCGTCGCGGTTGGGATCTGCGGGCCGAGGGCATTCTCACGCTGCCCATCGGCGGTGTGACGAACCTAGGCGCATTCATCCAGGTGCTCGGCCCGTCGGGGCTCGGCCTCAGGGTGGCCGGTCTGTGCGATGCCGCCGAGGTGGACTATGCGATGCGCGTGCTCGAACGGGCAGGCATGGCGACCGACCTCACCCAGACAGGGCTGGAAGCGTTGGGCTTCTTCGTTTGCGACGCCGATCTCGAGGACGAGCTGATCCGCGCCCTGGGTACGGCGGGTGTCGCGTCCGTCATCGATGCGCAGGGCGAGCTCGACTCGTTCCACCGGTTCCAGGGGCAGCCTGCGCAAAGGGAGCGCAGTCTTCACGCGCAACTGCGACGCTTCCTGGGCACACGCGCGGGGCGCAAGGTCCGCTACGGGTCGCTGCTGATCGATGCGATGGCTCTCGCCCACGTGCCACGCGCACTCGGGCTTGTCATCGCGCACGCGCGCGAAGCTGCCCGACAGGCTGCCCGGTGAGGTCCAATTCGCGACCCAAGCTCCGTCTTGGCACGTCTGAAGAAGGTCTGCCTAACCTCGGCCCGAAATCAAAGGCCATGCTCGCATCGGTCGGCATCACATCACTGGCTCAGCTGCGCAAGCTCGGCGCTGTCGCGGCGTATGCCAAGACCAAGAAGGCCAATCCCAGTGCGTCGCTCAATCTTCTCTGGGCCCTCGACGGCGTACTCACGGGCCTGGCCTGGCAAGAGGTCGCCAGAGAGCATCGAACCAGCCTTCTGCTTGCACTCGAAGACCATGAACGCGGCGCCTAACCGCATGGCCGGCCGTCATGCATGAATCGCTGCTGCCGCGCGAGTTCCCTGGTGGTCGTCTGCGCCGATTGCGCCCCGCTGACCGCGAGGCGTTCCAGGCGTACCGCGGCATTGCGGAACTGGGCCGCTACCAGGGATGGTCACCGATGTCCGATGCCGCGGCACTCGAGTTCCTTGCCGGGATGAACCAGGCGCCACTGTTCAAGCCGGGCGAATGGGTGCAACTCGGCATCGCGGAACCGGGTTCCGACGCTCTCGTTGGCGACATCGGCCTGCATCTGTCCGAGGATGGAACCACAGGGGAGGTCGGGTTCACGCTCGCGCCATCAGCGCAAGGCCGTGGCATCGCTGCGCGTGCGGTGGGCGAAGCGCTCGCGCTGATGTTCGCGACCACCGAGATCTTCCAGGTGCTGGGTATCACGGACGCACGCAACCTTGCGAGTGTCCGATTGCTGGAGCGCCTGGGGTTCAAGCATCTGGCGACCAGACAGGTCGTCTTCCACGGCGAGCCTTGTTCCGAGAAGGTCTACGCCCTGGCGCGAAAATGGCGGCCGACCATCGTGCCACCTGACAGGAGCCCATCATGGACAACGTCTACATGCCTTTGCAGTTGGCACCGGCCAGTCTGAGCCAGCCGATCCTGCCCAACTGGTCGTTCAACCTGTTCAACGTGAACCTGGGCGCCTCGTCGAACCCCGCCATCGAGCAGGAGGTGCTGCAAACGGTGGGCAGCTACGGCAGGCAGATCGGGCATCTGGCCGAAGCCCTCGAGCTGGTCATCGACAAGCTGAAGCTGCTCGAGCGCAAGGATCTGTCGCAGACCGACAGGGACACGCTTCAAGTGTTCCTGGGCGACGTGTCGGCCGTGCGCAAGATCAAGGCATCACAAACCTAGGGGCACCGAAGAACACGAGAGGCGCACGATGAACATCGAGCAGTTCATGCAAGGCTACAAGGCAGCCTGGGAGCAACGCGATGAAGCGCTGTTCACCGCGCTGTTCACGGCCGACGGCCAGTACCACAACACGCCGTTCGCCGTTCAGCGCGGCCACGCCCAGCTTGCCCGAGTACTGGCAGCGCGTGAAGCTGCAGCAGGACGTGCGCGTCACTTACGAGGTTCTGGCATCCACGCCGGGCGGCGGCATCGCCCACTGGCATGTCACGTACCAGGTGGCGTCGGAGGAGTTGTTCCAGATCTGGGCCCAGTCCACCGGCACGAACCTGGTCGCCCGCAAGCCGGGCGATCCGCTGCCGCGCATGGTGCTCGACGGCTTGTTGACGGCCGAGTTCGACGGCGGCCTGTGCAGGCAGTGCCGCCTCTGGTGGCACAGCATGCCGCTGGCTTCATGAGCCTCGGCCCAGTGGCGCCTGGCGCGCTCAGTCCGACGCCGTCGCGCGCCCCTGACAGCGGTTGACTTCGATCGAGACGTGCGTCAGCGCCGGCAGGTCGGCGACGCGGGTGCGGTAGGCGTCGGCATCGAGCGGCGCATCGGCCACCACGGTGGCATGGGCGGCAAAGCGCTGGTCGCCGACGCGCCACAGGTGCAGGTCGGCCACGCGGGCGTCGCCGTCGGCTTCGAGGCGCTGGCGCATCTGCGCGGCCAGCGGGTCGTCCATCTCGCGGTCGAGCAGGATCTTGCCGGTGCGCGCGAGCAGGCCGCGCGACCACCAGGCGATCAGCGCCGCGCCCACCAGGCCGATGACCGGATCGAGCCAGGTGACGTTGAGCAACCAGCCGGCGAGCAGGGCCGCGATGGCCAGCACCGAGGTCGCGGCATCGGCCAGCACGTGCAGGTAGGCGGCTTTCAGGTTCAGGTCGTGGTCGGGCCCGTGCGCGTGGTGATGGTGATCGTGTACGTGGTGGCCGTCGTGGTCGTGGTGATCGTCGTGGCCCGGCGCGTGATGGGCATGCGCGTGCCGGTCCGCATCTTCAGCCGGCGCGTGCAGCAGCCGGGCGCAGACCAGGTTGACGCCCAGGCCGATCGCCGCGACCCACAACGAAGGCGCGTAATCCACCACGCGCGGGCTGATCAGGCGCAGCACCGATTCGACCGCGATCGCCACGCTGACCACGCCGAGCAGCAGGGCGCTGGTGTAGGCGCCCAGCACCTCGACCTTCCACGGCCCGAGCGAGAAGCGTGCGTCGCCGGCCCAGCGCCGCGCCAGCGCGTAGGCCAGCGCCGCCACGCCGATGGCGGCGGCATGGGTGCCCATGTGCCAGCCGTCGGCCAGCAGCGCCATCGATTGCCACCACCAGCCGGCGCCGATCTCGGCCGCCATCGTCACCAGCGTGATCGCGATCACCGCATGCGTGCGGCGGGCGCTGGCGCTGCGGTCGGTGGCCCAGTCGTGGTCGTGCTGCCAGCGGCTGAGGTCGTGGCGGTGGAGTGGCGTCGGGCATGGGCGCAGTGTGCCGGCGTGGCCAGCGTCGTCAAGCGAGGCGCCGTGCGGCCGGTCTCAGCGGTAGCTCTGAAATACCCGGCTGGCGCCGCTGGTTTGCACCAGCAGCACGTCGTAGGGGTCGCGGCGGCCGCCGTATTCCGGCCCGTCCATGCCGGGCGAGCCGATCGGCATCGCGGGTACCGCGAGGCCGAGCGCGTTCGGCCGGTCCTTCAGCAAGCGGCGGATCTCGCGCGCCGGCACATGGCCCTCGACGACGTAGCCGCCGACCAGCGCGGTGTGGCAGGAGCCGAGCTTCGCGGGCATGCCGAGCCGGCCGCGCTGGGCGGTGTTGCCGGTTTCGAACACCCGCACCGCGAAGCCGTTGGCCTCGAGGTGCTTGATCCAGTCCTTGCAGCAGCCGCAACTGGGGTCCTTCCAGACTTCGACCAGCGGCGCGCCGTTCTGCACGGCGAATGCCGGGGTGGCGCAGGCGGCGGCGAGGGCGGCCACGAAGCGACGGCGTTGCAGTTTCATTTGACGATCCCCTCGAGGCGTTTGACGGGTGCGGCTGCCTACAATGCGCGGCCGAATCGGCGCACGCTCGACGAGATACTGCCATGACTACAGCCCATCTGACCGACCTGGCCCACATCGCCCCGCGCGAAAAGGCCGAGATCCTGGCCCAGGCGCTGCCCTACATCCGCCAGTTTCACGGCAAGACGCTGGTCATCAAGTACGGCGGCAACGCCATGACCGACCCCGAGCTGCAGCAGGATTTCGCCGAGGACGTGGTGCTGTTGAAGCTGGTCGGCATGAACCCGATCGTCGTGCATGGCGGCGGGCCGCAGATCGACGAGGCCCTGACGCGGCTGGGCAAGAAGGGCCGCTTCGTGCAGGGCATGCGCGTCACCGACGAGGAGACGATGGAGGTCGTCGAATGGGTGCTGGCCGGCGAGGTGCAGCAAGACATCGTCGGCCTGATCAACGCCGCCGGCGGCAAGGCGGTGGGCCTGACCGGCCGCGACGGCGGGCTGATCCGGGCGCGCAAGATGAAGCTCGTCGACAAGGACGACCCGAACCTCGAGCACGACGTCGGCCAGGTCGGCGAGATCACGGCCATCGACCCGAGCGTGGTCAAGGCGCTGCAGGACGACCAGTTCATCCCGGTCATCAGCCCGATCGGCTTCGGCGAGCACAACGAGAGCTACAACATCAACGCCGACCTGGTGGCGGGCAAGCTGGCGGTGGTGCTGAAGGCCGAGAAGCTGATGCTGCTGACCAACACGCCCGGCGTGCTCGACAAGAGCGGGCAGTTGCTGACCGACCTGACCGCACGCCGCATCGACGAGCTGTTCGCCGACGGCACGATCTCCGGCGGCATGCTGCCCAAGATCGCCGGCGCGCTGGACGCGGCCAAGAGCGGCGTCAACGCCGTGCACATCATCGACGGCCGCGTGCCGCACGCCATGCTGCTCGAGATCCTCGACCGACCAGGCCTACGGCACCACTGAGTTCGCGCATCCGAGCGGCCGCAGAGCCGTCGCGAAGCATCACGCGATGCAGGCCGCCATGAAGCACCGGGTCTGGTTGTTCGACCTCGACAACACGCTGCACAACGCCACCCACGCGGCCTTCGGCGGCATCAACCTCGGCATGACCGACTACCTCGTGCGCGAGCTGGGCCTGGCCCGCGACGAAGCCGATGCCCTGCGCCACGAATATTGGCGCCGCTATGGTGCGACGCTGCTCGGCGTGGTGCGGCATCACGGCGTCAAGGCGGCGCATTTCCTGCACCACACGCACATCCTGCCGGGCCTGGAAGGCCGCGTGCACGGCCACGCGCACGATTTCGACGCCATCGCAAGATTGCCCGGGCGCAAGTTCGTCCTGACCAACGCACCGCGGGCCTACGCCGACCGCGTGCTCGGCGTGCTCGGCATCGCGCGGCTGTTCGACGGCGTGCTCGCGATCGAGGACATGAACATGTTCGGCCAGCTGCGGCCCAAGCCCGACGCGCGCATGCTGCGCCGCGTGGCGGTCAAGCTCGGCGTGCCGGCCTCGCGCTGCGTGCTGGTCGAGGACACGCTGGTCCATCAGAAGGCGGCGCGGGGCGTCGGCATGGCCACCGTGTGGATGCAACGCTGGGCGCGCAGCGCGGCGAGGGACCCCTCAGCACGGGGGAAAGTTGGTGTTTACCTGCACCGCAAGCCTGCATATGTGTGTGCAAGAATCACTTCGCTCCAACAGTTGCTCGAGAACCGCCTGCCGTGATGTCCGACCTGCCCGATGACCCGGCCGCTGCCGTCGACGACGATGTCGCGGGTGAAGGCAGCCTGACGTCGGAGGCCAAGCCCGAGCGTGTGCGCAAGCGGCCCAAGCCCGGTGAGCGCCGGGTGCAGATCCTGCAGACGCTGGCCCAGATGCTCGAGCAGCCCGGCGCCGACCGCATCACCACCGCCGCGCTGGCGGCCAAGCTGTCGGTCAGCGAGGCCGCGCTGTACCGCCACTTCGCCAGCAAGGCGCAGATGTTCGAAGGCCTGATCGAGTTCATCGAGTCGAGCGTGTTCACGCTGATCAACCAGATCGTCGAGCGCGAGCCGGCGGGCGCGCAGCAGGCGGCGAAGATCCTGGCCGTGCTGCTGCAGTTCGGCGAGAAGAATCCGGGCATGACGCGGGTGATGGTCGGCGACGCGCTGGTGTTCGAGCACGAGCGCCTGATCGCGCGCATGAACCAGTTCTTCGACCGCGTCGAGTCGCAGTTGCGCCAGAGCCTGCGTGCCGCGGCCGACGCGGCGGGGTCGGCCCAGCCCACCGTCGACGGCAACGCGCAGGCCTCGGCGCTGACCTCGTTTGCCGTCGGCCGCCTGCAGCGCTACGCCCGCTCGGGCTTCAAGCGCTTGCCGACCGAGCACCTCGACGTCGCGCTGCGCCTGTTCGCCTGAAGTTGCGGCGGCGCCGCTCGTGCACCCGGGCGGCGCGTCGCCGACAATGCGCGGCATGCCTTGCCCGACCCGCCATGACGCCCACGCTCGAGACCCTGATCGCCCGCGCTGAAGCGCTGCTGGCGCGCCTGGAGGCGGTGCTGCCGCGGCCGCCGGCCGCCACCGACTGGGCCGCGTCGGTGGCGTTTCGCTACCGCAAGCGCGGCGGCGTCGGGGCCATCGAGCCGGTGCGCCATGTGGCGACGATCCGCCTGTCGGACCTGAAGGAAGTCGAGCCGCAGAAGGAGCGGCTGCTGCGCAACACGCGCCAGTTCGTCGCCGGCCGCGCCGCCAACAACGTGCTGCTGACGGGCGCGCGCGGCACCGGCAAGAGCTCGCTGATCAAGGCCTGCCTGAACGAGTACGCGCCGCAGGGCCTGCGCCTGATCGAGGTCGACAAGACCGACCTGGTCGACCTGCCCGACATCGTCGACCAGGTGGCCGAGCGCGCCGAGCGCTTCATCATCTATTGCGACGACCTGTCGTTCGACGAGGGCGAGCCCGGCTACAAGGCCTTGAAGTCGATGCTCGACGGCTCGGTCGCGCAGGCCAGCGAGAACGTGCTGATCTACGCCACCAGCAACCGCCGCCACCTGCTGCCCGAGTACATGCGCGAGAACCTGACCTACACCCACAGCGAAGACGGCGAGGTGCATCCCGGCGAGGTGGTGGAAGAGAAGATCTCGCTGTCCGAGCGCTTCGGCCTGTGGGTCAGCTTCTACCCCTTCACGCAGGCCGAGTACCTGGCCATCGTGGCCCAGTGGCTGGGGCACTTCGGCATCACCGACGCCGCGCGCATCGCGGCCGCCCGGCCCGAGGCGCTGATCTGGGCGCTGGAGCGGGGCTCGCGTTCGGGCCGCGTGGCCTATCAGTTCGCACGCGACTATTCCGGCCGCGGCGATGACTGAGCGCCAGCCGGTGGACGTCGTGAACAAGGAATCGCGCCGTCCCGTGGACGTCGCGGTGGGGGTGCTGATCGACCGCGACGGTCGATTCCTGATCACGTCGCGGCCGGCCGGCAAGGTCTATGCCGGCCATTGGGAGTTTCCGGGCGGCAAGGTCGAGGCGGGCGAAACGATCGAAGCCGCGCTGCAACGCGAATTGCACGAAGAACTGGGCATCGCGATCGGCGATGCGAAGCCCTGGAAGACCACGCTGCACGACTATCCGCATGCCCTGGTGCGCCTGCACTTCTGCAAGGTCTTCGACTGGCGCGGCGAGTTCGAGATGCGCGAGGCCCAGCAGATGGCGTGGCAGACGCTGCCCGTTGAGGTCAAACCGCTGCTGCCGGGCACGCTGCCGGTGCTGGCCTGGCTGGCAGAAGAGCGTGGATTCGCTGGGCCGACGCACTAAACTTGTGGCATGTCTACGCCCGATCTTTCGACTGTGTGCTCATGCGTTGACCCAGCGCATCGCGACAGGCGGTACCCGGCAAGGGCTCATGCCGGGGCGGTCGGCGCGTTGCGCCGACTCCACTGCGGTGCTCGGCCTGGGATCGCGCCGCACAACTCACTAAGTTCGCGGCGCTCACTGCGCTCGGACAACTGCGGCGAGTTAGTCTACGAAGCGCGCTGCGCGCGCCGACCCCAGTCCTGGCCTTGCAGGCCGCGCCGGGCCAGGAGGCCCGGCCGTTCGCAAGGCACAAACGGTCCACTGGACCGTTTGTGCCCCTGCTCACCTCCTCGCCGCCCCACAAATCGCCCCTGCCGGGTACCGCCTGCCGCGAAGACCATCAGGGGAGGCGCTCCAACGCGAACCACCTCCGCTGCCGCAAAGGCGCGCCCGGGTAGGTGGCAGCGCGCCTGCCGAGCACCGCAGGGCAGTCGGTGCGCAGCACCGACCGCTCCGCCGAAGCGCTGCCGGCTGCCCGGGCGCGCCTTTGCCGCACTGCAGTGGGCGCGAGCCATGCGACTCGCCTCGCGCAATGATTTCTTGGACCACTAGGATGAACTGGCTGGATGCAGTGAAGTGGGACCGCGACGGCCTGGTGCCGGTGATCGCGCAGGAGGTCGGCAGCAACGACGTGCTGATGTTCGCCTTCATGAACCGCGAGGCGCTGGCCCTGACGGCCGAGCTCGGGCGTGCCGTCTACTGGAGCCGCTCGCGCCAGCGGCTGTGGCACAAGGGCGAGGAATCCGGCCACGTGCAGCAGGTGCACGAGCTCCGGCTCGATTGCGACAACGACGTCCTGCTGCTGAAGGTGACGCAGCTCGGCCACGAGCCCGGCATCGCCTGCCACACCGGCCGCCACTCGTGCTTCTTTCAAAAGCTCGACGGCAGCGCGTGGACCAGCGTCGAGCCCGTGCTCAAGGACCCGGAGCGCATCTACAAATGAGCACCAGCAGCAACGACACCCTGGCGCGGCTGGCGGCCGTGATCGACGCGCGCCGCGGCGGCGACCCCGACAAGAGCTACGTCGCGCGGCTGTTCGCCAAGGGCACCGATGCGATCCTGAAGAAGGTCGGCGAAGAAGCCACCGAGGTCGTGATGGCGGCCAAGGACGGCGCGCGCGAACGCGTGGTGGCCGAGGTGGCCGACTCTGTGGTTCCATTCGATGATCGTGCTGGCGCAATTCGGCCTCAAGCCGGCCGATGTGCTGGCCGAACTGGAGCGCCGCGAGGGGCTGTCGGGTCTGGATGAATTTGCCTCACGCAAGGCGAAAACCCGTGACCAGGAGGGGCACTGAAATGGAAGACAACGTGATCGACGCCGGTTCGGGCAAGACGAGCGAGGAACTGGCCGCCCTGAAGACCATCACCCAGGTCGTGTACATCCTGCAGGCCTTGAGTTTCATGTTCGGCGTGACCGCGCTGGTCGGGCTGATCATCAACTACGTCAAGCGCGAAGACGTCGTGGGCACCGTCTACCAGAGCCACTTCGACTGGCAGATCCGCACCTTCTGGTGGGGCCTGCTGTGGGGCGTGCTCGGCTGCCTGCTGATCATTGCCCTCGGCCTGGGATTCGTGGTGCTGTTCGTGGCCTGGGTCTGGGCCATCTACCGCGTCGTCAAGGGCTGGCTCAAGCTGATCGAAGGCAAGCCGGTGCTGCCGACGCCGATCGCCTGACACCCATGGCAAGCGATCCGAACTGCATCTTCTGCAAGATTGCCGCCGGGCAGATCCCGGCCAGAAGGCCTTCGAGGACGAGCAGGTCGTGGCCTTCCACGACATCCACCCGTGGGCGCCGGTGCACATCCTGATCGTGCCCAAGCTGCACATCGTCTCGATGGTCGACGTCGGCCCCGAGCACCAGGGCCTGCTCGGCCACATGATGGTGCTGAGCAGCCGGCTGATGGCCGAATTGGGTGTGCGCAACGGTTACCGCCATGTCATCAACACCGGGCGCGACGGTTCGCAGGAAGTGATGCACCTGCACCTGCACGTGATGGGCGGGCCGCGGCCCTGGGCCAAGGGCTGAGCCCAGGCGCGCCGGGGCCATGGTCATGGGGCTGACCTAGAATCGTCGCATTGGTCATTCCCCGGAGAGCGTCATGGGATCGTTCAGCATTTGGCATTGGCTGATCGTGTTGCTGGTGGTGGTGCTGATCTTCGGCACCAAGAAGCTGAAGAACATCGGCTCCGACCTGGGCAGTGCGGTCAAGGGCTTCAAGGACGGCGTGAAGAGCGGCGGCGAAGCCGACGCCCGACGCCGGCGCGGCACCGGCGCAGCAGGTCACGGCGACGAACAAGGCGGCCGACCCGAACACGGTCGACGTCGAAGCCAAGACCAAGTCCTGAACCACGCTGTGACCCCGCTCCGCTAGCCCGGAGCCCCTGCATGATCGACTTCGGCTTCGACAAGATTGCGCTGATCGGCGCGGTGGCGCTGATCGTCATCGGGCCGGAGAAGCTGCCGCGCGTGGCGCGCACCGTCGGCCACTTCATCGGCAAGGCCCAGCGCTATGTGGCCGACGTCAAGGCCGAGGTGAACCGCTCGATCGAGCTCGAAGAGCTGCAGAAGATGAAGAGCCAGTTCGAGGGCGCGGCGCGCGACGTCGAGCAGAGCGTGAACCGCGAGATGAGCGCCGCCACGGGTGATCTCCAACGCAGCTGGGACGACGGCCAGACGCCGGCGCTGGACACACCGGCCGCGGTGCGAGCAGCCCGCTCGCGACGCCGCCGCCCGACTACACGCACCCGAAGAAGAACTGGCGCTTGAAGCGCGGCGCGATGCCGGCCTGGTACAAGCAGCGCCAGGGCATCCGCACCAAGGCGCTGTCGGGCGCGGCGCGGGTGGCGCGCTTCCGGCCGCGACCGCTCGCGCAAATGAGCAGCCCGGACAAGGAAGACGAGCTCGCCGGCACCGAGCAGCCCTTCGTTTCGCACCTGATCGAGTTGCGCGACCGCCTGATCCGCGTCGTCATCGCGATCGGCGTGGCGTTCGCGGTGCTGTGCATCTGGCCGGGGCCGGCCGGGCTGTACGACCTGCTGGCCGCGCCGCTGGTGGCCTCGCTGCCCAAGGGCACCACGCTGATCGCCACCAACGTGATCTCGCCCTTCATCGTGCCGCTGAAGATCACGCTGATGGCCGCCTTCCTGCTCGCGCTGCCGATCGTGCTCTATCAGTTGTGGGCCTTCGTCGCGCCGGGCCTGTACAGCCACGAGAAGAAGCTGGTGCTGCCGCTGGTGGTGTCGAGCACGCTGCTGTTCTTCGTCGGCGTGGGCTTTTGCTACTTCTTCGTCTTCGGCCAGGTCTTCAAGTTCATCCAGAGCTTTGCGCCCAAGAGCATCACCGCCGCGCCCGACATCGAGGCCTACCTCGGCTTCGTGCTGACGATGTTCGTCGCCTTCGGCGCTGCCTTCGAGGTGCCGATCGTGGTCATCGTGCTGGCCCGCATCGGCCTGGTGAGCATCGACAAGCTGAAGGCGTTTCGCGGCTACTTCATCGTCCTGGCGTTCATCGTCGCGGCCATCATCACGCCGCCCGACGTGGTCTCGCAACTGGCGCTGGCGATCCCGATGTGCCTGCTCTACGAGGTCGGCATCTGGGCCGCGCAGCTGTTCATCAAGCACACCAAGGCGCCCGACGCCGAGGGCGAGAAGGCCGCCTGAGCCGGTCCGCCGCGGCCGACGATCGAAAATCTGCGAGACTCGAAACGGAGTCTTGACAACCATGGGGTGTTCATGTCGCACCTGTTGCGCGATCTGTCCCGGCGTGATCTGGCGCTGATCGGTCTGCCACTTCTCGCGCTGCTGGCACTGGCGGTCTGGGGCGTTACGCATTACGTCGAGCCCGCACCGCCCAAGACCGTCGTCATGAGCACCGGCCCCCTCGATGGCGCCTACCACGCCTTCGCCGAGCGCTACAAGGCCCTCTTCGCGCAGTACGGGGTCACGCTCGAGCTCAAGCCGTCGGCCGGCGCGGTCGAGAACGTCGAACGGCTGAAGACGCGCAAGGACGGCGCTTCATTGGCCTTGGTTCAAGGCGGCATTGCGAACGCCGAAAACGCGCCCGGCCTGGTGACGTTCGGCAGCGTGTTCTACGAGCCGAACTGGATCTTCTATCGCGGTGAACTGCACCTCGATGCCGAGCAACCACTGCGCGGCAAGCGCATCGCGATCGGGCGCCCGGCAGCGGCACGATGGCGGTGGCGATGCAGGTGCTGCGCGGTAGCGGCGTGGCGGGACCGCCAACCGTGCTGCGTGAACTCGGTGGCCTGGCGGCGGCGAAGGCCCTCGAGGACGGCGAAGTCGACGTCGTGTTCTACATCGCCGCAATCGATGCGCCTGGCGTGCAGCGCCTGCTGGCCGCGCCGGGCGTGCATCTGCTGGGCATCCGGCGCGCCGAGGCCTATGCGCGGCGCATGCCGTACCTGACACAAGCTCACGTTGCCCGAAGGCGCGGCCGACCTGGCGCGCAACATTCCTCCCACGGAAATCGACTTGCTGGCCGTCACGGCCAATCTGGTCGCCGTGGAGGACATTCACCCGGTCATCGTCGATTTGCTGCTGGAGGCCGCGAAGAAGGTGCACGGCGGCGCCGGGCTGTTCCAGCGCGTCGGCGAGTTTCCCGCGCCGCGCGACCTCGACCTTCCGCTGTCCGCCGGACGCGGAGCGCTTCTACAAGGGCAGCCCGTCCATCCTGCGGCGCTACCTGCCCTTCTGGATGGTGGTATGGGTCAACCGCTTCCTCGTCCTCGGGCTGCCCGCTGCTGATCATCGCGATCCCGGTTTTTCGCAACATTCCGGCGCTCTATCGCTGGCGCATGCGCCGCAACATCTACCGCTGGTATGGCGAGTTGCGGCTTCACGGAAAACGCCGTGCGCCGCGGCGAAGGCGATCCCGCGGCGCAGAGCGCGCGCCTTAACCGGATCGAGCAGCAACTCGACCGGCAGCGCGTACCGCTCGCCTATGCGGCCGATTTCTACAATCTGCGCTCGCACATCCGCATGGTGCACGAGCAGTTGCAGGCGGCGCTGAAGCACCGCGGCGTCGCGGTCGCTGCGCCTGTGCCTGGTGCGCCGGGTACGCAGGCAGAACAGTCATGAGCCGTCCGCAGTCGCATCGCGTCCAGCGCCTGTTGACGCTGATGCTCGGCATGCTGGCCGCGCTCACGCTCGCGGCTTGCGTGTCGGTCGCGGTCAAGCTGCCGGGTGAACCGCTGCCGCCCGAGCAACTGCGCACCCGGATCGAAACCCGCCAGTTCGCGACCGATTTCATCGAGCGTGTGACGCGCACTGCCGATCTCGTCGCCGAGGGCAGCGAGGACACCGACCTGCGCGCGAATGCTTTGCGCTGGAAGATCGGCGCTTCCGTGGCCAGCCGCCGCTCGGCCTACCGTTCGGATCCGACGCTGGCCCTGGTCGATACCTGGGCGCTCGCGTTGCAGATGAACGATTTCTTCACCGACGGTGCCGGCAGCGCATTGTTCGGCAGCCGACACAAGCTCGCCGTCGACACCGCTGCGGCGCTCGCCCGCGACGCAGAGGCGCTCGCCGTGCGTCGGCTGGACGCGGTCGTGCTGACCGATTCGCGCAAGCTGGTCAGAGATTACGCCGCCGCAGAGCGCCTGAGCGACCTGGCCTTCGAGCGCGCGCCGATCGCGCAGCTGTGGCGCGACGTGGCCCTGCGCCACCTCGCGCACTCCGTCAGCGTGCCGCCGGAGGCACAGAGCGAAGCCGCTGACCAGTTCGACATCTATAGCCGGCGCATTCCCGACGAGCTGCGCTGGCGCACCGAACTCGCGTTCGTGGAATCGGGTGTCAAGCCGTCCGATCTGGCGCATGCGCTCAGGCGGTTCGACGAAGAGTTGACCAAGCTCGGCGTCCTGGCCCAAACACAGCCCGAGCTCGCGATGCAGCGGCTCGACGCGCTGCAGGCCGAAATGACGCGGGTGTTCGCGAGCTTCGACCAGCGCTGGGGGCAGACGCTCGATCTGGTGCAGGTTCAGCGCGCCACGTTGGTCAAGGATCTCGACGCGATGCGCGTTGAAGTGGACGCCACGATCGAACGCGAGCGCAAGGCGCTGTATGCCGCCATCAGTTCCGAACGCGCCGCGCTCGCCGCCGATGTTTCGCGCATCGGCAAGGAGCTCGGCCCCTTGCTGCTGGCCAAGCTGGGTGATGTCGTGGCCGAAGCATTGCTGCTGTTGTCCTCTTGGTTCTGGTCCTGATCGGGTTGCCGTTCCTGGCCGGGTTCATCACCGGCCGCGTCACGACCCGACGTTCGCAGCAATCAGGCACTACTCCTAGCGGGGGCCTTGACGGCCGCGTAGCGCGCGAGCGTCTTGGCGCGGGCCGCGTCGTGGTGCACGATCGGCGCCGGGTAGTCGCGGCCGATCTCGACGCCGGCCGCCGCCAGGTCGACCGGGCGTGCCAGCCAGGGCGCGTGGATCAGTTCGGCCGGCATCCGGGCCAGTACGGGCAGGTAGCGGCGGATGAACTTGCCCTCGGCGTCGAAGCGCTGGCTCTGCGCCACCGGGTTGAAGATGCGGAAATACGGCTGCGCATCGCAGCCGGTCGAGGCCGCCCACTGCCAGCCGCCGTTGTTGGCGGCGAGGTCGAAGTCGTTCAACTTCTCGGCGAAGTAGCGCTCGCCCCAGCGCCAGTCCAGCCCCAGGTCCTTGACCAGGAAGCTCGCGACCGACCATGCGCAGCCGGTTGTGCATGTAGCCGGTCTGGTTGATCTGGTGCATCGCGGCGTCGACCAGCGGGTAGCCGGTGCGGCCCTCGCACCAGGCGGCGAACAGCGCCTCGGCATGCTTGCCGTGCTCCCAGTGGATGGCGTCGTACTCGCGCTGGAAGGCGTGGCCGACCACGTGCGGATGGTGGTGCAGCACCTGGTGGAAGAAATCGCGCCAGATCAATTCCGACAGCCAGACCTCGGCGCCGGCGCGAACCGCCCTGCACGCGCTGCCAGGCTTCGCGCGCGAGCTGGCGGATCGACACGGTGCCGAAGCGCAGGTGCGTCGACAGGTAGCTCGGGCCCTTGACGGCGGGGAAGTCGCGCGTCTCGTGATAGTGGTCGATGCGGCCGAGGAAGTCGGCCAGCAGTTCCTGCGCACCGGACGCGCCGCTGGGCAGCTTGAGCGTGTGCAGGTCGGTGGCCTCGAAGCCGATCGCGTCCAGCGTCGGCACGCCCGAGGGCACGCCGGCGGGCACGGCGGCCAGCGCGGCGCTGTGGTGTGCGACCGGATAGGCGCGCAGGTAATACGGCTCGAGCCGCCGCAGCCAGGCGTTCTTGTAGGGCGTGAACACGCTGAAGGGTCCGCCCGCCTGGGTCAACACCTCGCTGCGCTCGAACACCACGTGGTCCTTGCTGGTGTGCAAGGCGACGCCGGCGTCGGCCAAGGCGCCGCGCACCTGGGCGTCGCGGGCCAGCGCAGCCGGGTCGTCGTCGTGGTTGGCGTAGACCGCCTGCACCTGCAACTCGGCGGCCAGTTGCGGCAGCGCCTGCGTGGCGTGGCCGTGGCGCACCAGCAGCGCGACGCCTTCGATGCCGTGCGAGGCCGCCAGCGCGCGCAATTGCGCGTCGAGCCCGACCAGGCTGTCGCGGATGAACTCGACGCGGCGGTCGGCGCGCGGCAGCGTGTCGAGGATCGCGCGGTCGAAGACGAATCACGCACCAGACGCGCCGCGCCGAGCGCAGTGCGTGGTACAGCGCGGCGTTGTCGTCGGCGCGCAGGTCGCGCCGCAGCCAGACCAGCGCGCTGTCGAGCGACTTCATGCCGCTGTCGCGAGCAGCGTTTCCAGGCAATGCTCGCGCACGGCGTAGAAATCCTTGATGGCGCGGATCTGCGCCAGCACCGGCTCGCCCGGCAGCGGCTGCGCGCGCTTGACGGCCAGGATCATCTTGTTCTTGCTGGTGTGCTCGAGGCTGACGAACTCGAACACCTGGGTCTCGTAGCCATGGGCCTCGAGCAGCAGCGCACGCAGGCTGTCGGTCAGCATCTCGGCCTGCTGGCCGAGGTGGATGCCGTGCTGCAGCATCGGCGCCATCACGGCCGGGCTCTTGAGCTGCGGCCGCAGCTGCTTGTGGCAGCACGGCGAGCAGATGATCAGCGCCGCGCCCGAGCGGATGCCGAGGTGGATGGCATGGTCGGTCGCGGTGTCGCAGGCGTGCAGCGCGATCACGATGTCCAGTGGCTCGGCCGGCCGCTCGCGCACGTCGCCCTGCTCGAAGTGCAGGCCGTCCAGGCCCAGCCGCTCGGCCGCCTTGTTGCACAGCTGCACCAGGTCGGGACGCAACTCGACGCCCAGCACCGTGGCGTCGCGGCCGAGCGTGTGGCGCAGGTGGTGGTGCACCGCAAAGGTGAGGTAACCCTTGCCGCTGCCGAAGTCGGCCACCCGCATCTTCGCCTGGCCGTGCAGCGGCGAGGCCGACAGGGCATGATCCAGGATCTCGACGAACTTGTTGATCTGCTTGAACTTGCGCGCCATCGCCGGCACCAGCTCGCCGGCCGGCGTGGTCACGCCCAGTGCGGCCAGGAACGGCGTGTCGAGCGTCAACAGGCGCTGCTTTTCGCGGTCGTGCGCCTGCGCCGCGCCGGCTTCGCGGGCGGTGACTTGCTGGTGCAGGCTGGCCTTGCCCTTCTTGGTGAATCGCAGCTCCAGGTCTTCGCCCGCGGCCAGCAGGTGGGCATGGGCAAAGCCGGCGCCGATCAGTTCGCGCAACTGGGCCAGGCCCTCGGCCACGGCATGGTTCTTCGTCACGTCGCGCGTGGCGTGGCTGTACACGAAGCTCAGGTGCGGCTGCTCGCGCAGCAGCAGCGGGCGCACCGCCAGGCGCACCAGGTCGGCCGGCTCGCCGTGGTGCTTGGCCAGCACCAGCTTGACCAGACTGCCCTGTTCGCCATGCCAGGCCAGGCGCGTGAAGAAGCGCTCGACCGGCGCGGCATGGGTTTGATCGGCCATGCGGCGATTGTCCGCGCAGTCGATAGAATCGAGCCACCATGGCCGACGCCAGCCGCATCAACCTGACCAATCAGTTCCTGATCGCGATGCCCGGCATGGCCGACCAGACCTTCGCCGGCGCCGTGGTCTACCTGTGCGAGCACACCGAGAAGGGCGCGCTCGGGCTGGTCATCAACAAGCCGATCGACATCAAGCTGAAGAACCTGTTCGAGAAGGTCGAGCTGAGCCTGACGCGCGACGACCTGGCCGAAGCGCCGGTGTACTTCGGCGGCCCGGTGCAGACCGAACGCGGCTTCGTGCTGCACGAGCGCCAGTCGGACGAGGCCAGCCCCTACAGCTCGACGCTGGCGATTCCCGGCGGCGGGCTGGACATGACCACCAGCAAGGACGTGCTCGAAGCCCTGTCCAGCGGCGCCGGGCCGAAGAAGATCCTGGTCACGCTGGGCTACAGCGGCTGGGGCGCCGGCCAGCTCGAAGACGAACTCGGCCGCAACGGCTGGCTGACGGTCGACGCGCAGCCCGAGGTGATCTTCGACACCCCGATCGAGCAACGCTACGACCGCGCGCTGTCGCTGCTCGGCTTCGACCCGCGCATGCTGAGCCAGGAGGCGGGGCACGCATGAGCGCGCGTGCGCGCGCATTGGCTGCCGCGCCGTCGTTGTTTCTGGCTTTCGATTTCGGCACCAAGCGGATCGGCGTGGCCAGCGGCAACAGCCTGACGCACACCGCGACGCCGCTGACCACGCTGGCGCACGACGACAGCAGGCGCGCGGCTTGCCGCGATCGCGCGCTGGTCGCCGAGTGGCAGCCCGCGGCGCTGGTGGTCGGCGTGCCGCGCCACCCCGACGGCGCGGCGCACGACAATACGCGCCGCGCCGAGCGCTTCGCGCGCCAGCTGCAGGGCCGCTTCGGCCTGCCGGTGCACGAGGTCGACGAGCGCTACACCACGACCGAGGCGCTGGCCGCGGGCGCGGCCGACGTCGATGCCGCCTCGGCGGCGCTGATCCTCGAACAATTCTTCAACCAGCCACCACGATGAGTCCCGACCAGTCCCTCAATCTCGACGCCGAGGCGCTCTACGCCGCGCTGCGCCAGGGCGTGCGCGGCCTGCTCGCGGCGGCGCCCGACGCCGTGCTGGTCGGCATCTGGTCGGGCGGCGCCTGGCTGGCCGCGCGACTGCACGCCGACCTCGGGCTGGCGGGCGAGCCGGGCGTGATCTCGAGCGCGCTGCACCGCGACGACTTCAGCGAGCGCGGCATGGCCGCGGGCGGCGGCAACACCAAACTGCCGTTCGCGGTCGACGGCCGGCGCATCCTGCTGATCGACGACGTGCTCTACACCGGGCGCACGATCCGCGCCGCGATCAACGAGCTGTACGACTTCGGCCGCCCGGCCAGCGTGGCGCTGGCGGTGCTGGTCGACCGCGGCGGGCGCGAGTTGCCGATCGAGCCGGTGTTCGCCGCCGCACGCATCGCGCTGGCGCCGGCGCAGCGCCTGTCGCTGGCGCGCGCCGACGACGGGCGCTTCTCGTTCGCCGTCGAGTCCGTCGACTGAATCGCGAGCCATGTTTTCCAGACGCAACCCGCAACTCAACCGCCACGGCGAGCTGATCCACCTGTTGTCGATCGAAGGCCTGCCCAAGGCCGTGCTGACGCAGATCCTCGACACCGCGGGCACCTTCCTCTCGGTCAACGACCGCGACGTGAAGAAGGTGCCGCTGCTGCGCGGCAAGAGCGTCTTCAACCTGTTCTTCGAGAACAGCACGCGCACGCGCACGACCTTCGAGATCGCCGCCAAGCGGCTGTCGGCCGACGTCATCAACCTCGACATCGCGCGCTCGTCGACGGCCAAGGGCGAGAGCCTGCTCGACACCATCGCCAACCTGTCGGCGATGCACGCCGACATGTTCGTCGTGCGCCACGGCGAGAGCGGCGCGCCGTACCTGATCGCCGAGCATTGCGCGCCGCACGTGCACGTCATCAACGCCGGCGACGGCCGCCACGCGCACCCGACGCAGGCGCTGCTCGACATGTACACGATCCGCCACTTCAAGGGCGATTTCAGCATCGCTGAGGGTGGCCATCGTCGGCGACATCGTGCACTCGCGCGTGGCCCGCTCCGACATCCACGCGCTGACCACGCTGGGCGTGGCCGAGATCCGCGCCGTCGGCCCGAAGACGCTGGTTCCTGCCGACCTGGCGCCGATGGGCGTGCGCGTCTGCCACGACATGGCCGAAGGCATCCGCGATGCCGACGTGATCATCATGCTGCGGCTGCAGAACGAGCGCATGAGCGGCGCCATGCTGCCCAGCGCCGGCGAGTTCTTCAAGCACTTCGGCCTGACGGCCGACAAGCTGGCGCTGGCCAAGCCCGACGCGATCGTGATGCACCCGGGCCCGATCAACCGCGGCGTCGAAATCGACTCGACCGTCGCCGACGGCGCGCACAGCGTGATCCTGCCGCAGGTGACCTTCGGCATCGCGGTGCGCATGGCGGTGATGTCGACCATCGCGGGGAACGAGGCATGAAGCTCCTGATCAAGGGCGGCCGCCTGATCGACCCGGCCAGCGGCCTGGACCGCATCGGCGACCTGGCCATCGCCGCGGGCCGCGTCGTGGCGCTCGGCGAAGTCAGCCGCGACTTCACGCCCGAGCGCACGCTCGATGCGAGTGGCCTGGTGGTCGCGCCGGGCCTGGTCGACCTCGCCGCGCGCCTGCGCGAGCCCGGCTACGAACACGAAGGCATGCTCGAGAGCGAGCTCGCGGCGGCGGCGGCCGGCGGCGTCACCAGCCTGGTCTGCCTGCCCGACACCGATCCGCCGCTCGACGAGCCGGGGCTGGTGGAGATGCTGAAGTTCCGCGCCCGCAAACTCTCGCGCTGCCGCGCTGTTCCCGCTCGGTGCGCTGACGCGCGGCCTGGCCGGCGAAACGCTGACCGAGATGGCCGAACTGACCGAGGCCGGCTGCGTCGGCTTCTCGCAGGCCGACGCGACCATCGTCAACACGCTGACGCTGCAGCGCGCGCTGCTCTATGCCGCCACCTATGGCTACACGGTCTGGCTGCGGCCGCAGGACGCCTGGCTCGGCGGCGGCGTCGCGGCCAGCGGCGCGGTGGCCACCCGGCTCGGCCTGTCGGGCGTGCCGGTGGCGGCCGAGACGATCGCGCTGCACACCCTGTTCGAGCTGGTGCGCGGCACGGGCGCGCGCCTGCACCTGTGCCGGCTGTCGAGTGCGGCGGGGGTCGAGTTGCTGCGCCAGGCCAAGGCCGAGGGCCTGCCGGTCACGGCCGATGTCAGCATCAATTCGCTGCACCTGACCGACGTCGATGTCGGTTTCTTCAACGCCGCCATGCGCGTCACGCCGCCGCTGCGCCAGCAGCGCGACCGCGACGCGCTGCAGGCCGCATTGGTCGACGGCACGCTCGACGCGCTGGTGTCCGACCACTCGCCGGTCAGCAGCGACGAGAAGACGCTGCCGTTCGGCGAGGCCACGCCGGGCGCCACCGGGCTCGAGCTGTTGCTCGGGCTGGCCCTGAGCTGGGGCCAGCAGCACCGGCTGACCTTGGCGCAGACGCTGGCCCGCATCACCAGCGAACCGGTGCGCGTGCTCGGCGCGGCGATCGGCTCGCTGGGCAGCAGTGCCGGGCGCCTGGTCGTGGGCGGCGTCGCCGACGTCTGCATCTTCGACCCCGAGGTGCGCTGGGCGGTGCGCGCCGATGCCTTGGTCAGCCAGGGCAAGCACACGCCGTTCGCCTTCGACATCAGCGGTTTCGAGCTGGCCGGTCGGGTGCAGACCACGCTTGGTGGCCGGCGGCCTGGCGTTCGAGCGCAGCGCCGTGTGATGCGCGCCGCGCGCGCTGCGTGGCGGTTGCTGCTCATGCTGGTGCACCTGGTGCACGGCATGGCGGTGGTGGTGTCTCGTTTCCCGTCGCTCGATGCGGCCGGCCGCCAGGCGCGCGTCCAGTGGTGGTCGGCCAAGCTGCTGCGCCGGCTCGGCATCACGCTCACGGTGCAGGGCACGCCGCGTGGCGGCCCGACGCTGCTGGTGGCCAACCACGTGTCGTGGCTCGACGCCGCGGCGATCCACGCCGCGGCGCCGCAGACACGCTTCGTCGCCAAGGCCGACGTCAGCCGCTGGCCGCTGGTGGGCCGGCTGCTTGCCGGCGCGGGCACCTTGTTCATCGAGCGCGACAAGCAAGCGCGACGCATTGCGCGTCGTGCACCAGGTGGCCGATGCGCTGCGCGCGGGCGACACGGTGGCGGTGTTTCCCGAGGGCACGACCGGCGCGGGTCGCGAGCTGCTGCCCTTTCACGCCAACCTGCTGCAGGCCGCGATCGCGACCGAAACCCCGATCCAACCGGTGGTGCTGCGCTTTCACCAGCCCGGCCTGGCGTTCAGCCCGGCGGTCGAATTCGTCGGCCCGACGACGCTGCTGCAAACCATGTGGCGCACGGCCTGCGCCAGCGGGCTGCAGGTCGAGGTGCAGTGGCTCGACGCCCAGCGCACCGCGCATGCCGACCGCCGCGCGCTGGCCGCGCACCTGCGCGAGCGCATCGGCGCGGTGCTGGCCGACGCGGCCTGAGCCTTACGCCTTCTTGCCCTGCGCCGCCACGGCGGCGGCGGCCTTGGCCGCGACCTCGGGGTCGCCGAGGTAGTAGTGGCGCAACGGCCTCAGCGCGGCGTCGAGTTCGTACGACCAGCGGAATGCCGTTCGGGATGTTCAGGCCGACGATCTCGGCGTCGCCGATGTCGTCGAGGTACTTCACCAGCGCGCGGATCGAGTTGCCATGCGCGGCGACGACGATGCGCTGGCCGGCGCGCAGGGCCGGGGCCAGGGTGTCGTTCCAGCATGGCAGCACGCGGGCCACGGTGTCCTTCAGGCATTCGGTCAGCGGCACCTGGCCGGGCGCGAGCCTGGCGTAGCGCGGGTCGTTGCGTTCGCAGCGCGGATCGTCGACGGCGAGCGCCGGCGGCGGCGTGTCGTAGCTGCGGCGCCAGATCAGCACCTGCTCGTCGCCGTACTTCTTGGCCGTCTCGGCCTTGTTCAGGCCCTGCAAGGCGCCGTAGTGGCGCTCGTTCAGGCGCCAGTCGTTGATCACCGGCAGCCAGCTGCGGTCCATCTCCTCGAGGGCGTGCCACAGCGTCCAGATGGCGCGCTTCAGGACCGAGGTGTAGGCGATATCGAACTCGTAGCCGGCCTCCTTGAGCAGGCGTCCCGACTGGCGCGCCTGGGCCACGCCGGTCGTCGGTCAGCGGCACGTCGGTCCAGCCGGTGAAGCGGTTGTCGAGGTTCCAGGTCGATTCGCCGTGGCGGATCAGCACGAGCTTGGGCATTTGGCGGGCGCAGGGCAGAAGGGCGCAAATTCTATAATTCGCCGATTCCTCGACCCTGGACCAGCGCGACGTGACCACTTTCCTGCTCGACAACTGGCATCTGTTCCTGGCCGCCGCCGTCTCCGGGGGCCTGTTGTTGTGGCCGCTGGTCAAAGGCCACGTCGGCGCCGGCTCGGTCGGCACGGCCGAGGCGGTGCGCCTGATCAACCGCGAGAAGGCGGTGCTGGTCGATGTCAGCGAGCCCGCGGAGTTCGCCGCCGGCCACGTGGGCGGCGCGCGCAACGTGCCGCTCGGCCAGTTGGCGGGCACGAACAACAAGGCCCTGCCGAGCAACAAGGCGCTGCCGCTGGTGCTGGTCTGCCCGACCGGGACGCGGGCCTCGCGTGCAGCGGTGGTGCTGAAGAAGGCCGGCTACGCCAACGTGCTGACGCTGGCCGGCGGCACGGCGGCGTGGCGCGAAGCCAACCTGCCCGTGGAAAAGTCCGCGGCCTGAGGCGGCGCATTGATCCCGGTGCCTGCAAGGGCATCGCAGCCGCCCGACAATGGCGGGACCACAGCACTTGCCTCGACGCGCATGAATCCGGTTCGCATGTACACCTCGCAGGTCTGCCCGTATTGCCGGCGGGCCAAGGCCTTGCTCGAGCGGCGCGGCGTGACGGCGATCGACGAAGTGCGTATCGACCTCGAGCCCGAGCAGCGCGCACACATGATCGCGCTGACCGGGCGCCGCACGGTGCCGCAGATCTTCATCGGCGACACGCATGTGGGCGGCTGCGACGACTTGATGGCGCTCGACCAGCGCGGTGGCCTGGCGCCGCTGCTGACGGACTGACGGCTCGGCGATAATCGGCGCCCCAACCCGCAGCCGCTGCGGGTTTGTTTCATTGGAAAACCACCATGGCCGAGACCCAAGAGTCCACCCCCGTCTTCAACATCCAGCGCCTGTACCTGAAGGACCTGTCGCTCGAGCAACCCAACTCGCCGGCGATCCTGCTCGAACAGCAGCAGCCGCAAGTCGAGATCAACCTGGGCATCTCGGCCGAAACCGTGGCCGATGGCATCTTCGAGGTCTGCGTCACCGCCACCGTGACGACCAAGGTGCAGGAGCGCACGCTGTTCCTGATCGAGGCCAAGCAGGCCGGCATCTTCGAGATCCGCAACCTGCCCGCCGACCAGATGCAGGCCGTGCTGGGCATCGCCTGCCCGGGCATGGTCTACCCGTATCTGCGCGCGATCGTGTCCGACGTCTGCACCCGCGCCGGTTTCCCGCCGGTGCTGCTGACGGAAGTCAACTTCCAGGCCATGTTCGAGGCCCAGCAGCAGCAACTGGCGGCGCAGCAGGGCAATGGCGGCGACGAGCCGTCGCGCATCGTCCTGAACTGAATCTATGACTGCCCCAAGACGCCGGCGGCGTCGCCCCCCGAGGGGAGCTCAGGCCGCTTGGGAGCGGCCCGGCGCTGCCTGAGGCACGGCGTTCGCATGAACGTCACGATCCTCGGTGCCGGCGCCTGGGGCACGGCACTCGCGATCCAGGCCGCGCCCCGCCATGCGGTGCGCTTGTGGGCGCGCGACGCCGACCATGCGCGTCAGATGGCCGCGACGCGCCGCAACGAGCGCTATCTGCCGGGCCTTGCGCTGCCGTCGAATCTGGATCTGGCCAACGACCTCGAGGCGGCGCTGGCGCACGCCGCCGCGGGCCTGGTGGTGATCGCCACGCCGGTGTCGGGGCTGCGCGAGATGCTGGCCGCCGTTGCCGACGACGCGCGCGTGGTGTGGCTGTGCAAGGGCTTCGAAGCCGGCAGCGGCCTGCTCGGCCACGAGATCGCCAACGCATTGCGCCCGCATGCACACGCCGGCGTGTTGTCGGGCCCGAGCTTTGCCGAAGAAGTCGCGCGCGGCCAGCCGACGGCCCTGGTCGCGGCCAGTGCCGACGAGGCGCTGCGCAACGCCGTCGCCGCCGCCTTCCATACCGAGCTGCTGCGCGTCTACACCAGCGCCGACGCGGTGGGGGTCGAGGTCGGCGGCGCGGTGAAGAACGTGATGGCCATCGCCACCGGCCTGTGCGACGGCCTGGGCGCGAGCGGCTGGCGAAGGCCGCGGCCGGCCCGGCCTCAACGCGCGCGCGGCGCTGATCACGCGCGGCCTGGCGGAGATGACGCGCCTGGGCGTCGCGCTCGGCGCGCAGGCCCGAGACCTTCATGGGTTTGTCGGGGCTGGGAGACCTGGTGTTGACCGCCACCGGCGCGCTGTCGCGCAACCGCCGCGTCGGCCTCGGCCTGGCCGCCGGGCAGCCGCTGGCGCAGGTGCTGGCCGAACTGGGCCATGTCGCCGAGGGCGTGCCGACGGCGCCGATGGTGCTGGCGCGCGCGCGCGCGGTCGGGCGTCGAGATGCCGATCACCGAAGCCGTCGTCGCCGTGCTCGACGGCCGCCTGGCGGTGGGCGACGCCGTGCGTGGGCTGATGGGGCGCGGCGCCCGCGCCGAAGCCTGATGCCGCCTACACGCCGCCCTCGTAGCCGCATTGGCGCCAGGCCTCGAACACCGCCACGGCGACCGCGTTGCTGAGATTGAGGCTGCGCTGGGCCGGGCGCATCGGCAGGCGCACGCGCTGCGCGGCCGCGAAGCTGTCGCGCAACGGCGCAGGCAGACCGGCCGTCTCGCTGCCGAACACGAGCCAGTCGCCACGCTGCCAGGCGATCTCGGCCAGCGTCCGGCGGCCATGCGTGGTGAAGGCAAAGCAGCGCGCCGGGTCGGGCTTCTCGTGCGCGATGAAGGCGGCCCACGACGTGTGGCGGCGCAGGTCGGCCGTCTCGTGGTAATCGAGCCCGGCGCGCTGCAAGAGCTTGTCGTCCATCGAAAAGCCGAGCGGCTCGATCAGGTGCAGCGTGCAGCCCGTATTGGCGGCCAGGCGGATCACGTTGCCGGTGTTGGGCGGGATCTCGGGCTGCACGAGCACGATGTTGAACATGCCGCGATTCTCGACCGTGACAGGTCGCCCGGCGCGTTCAGGCGTCCGGCGCGGGGGTGCGCGCCACGACCCAGACGGCCACTTCGCCGGCGCCGCCGGCCAACAGCACGCGCGCCGCTTCGGCCGCCGTCGCACCGCTGGTCATGACGTCGTCGACCAGCGCGACGCAGCGGCCGCGCACCCGATCGGCCCGGCCCGGCGCGATGCCGAAGGCACCGCGGATACGCGCCGCGCGCTGCTCGCGAGGCAGATCGGCCAGGTGCGGCGTGTCGATCAGCCGGCGCAACACGTCGGCGCGCGCCGGGATGCCCAGTGAGGGCCCGACCCGCCGCGCCAGTTCCCAGGCCTGGTTCATGCCGCGCTCGGCGATTCGTTCGGCCGAGAGCGGCACCGGCAGCAGCAGGTCCGCGCGCGCAGCGTCGTTGGCGCGCACGGCGTCGGTGAGCAGGCCCGCCAATCCGCCCGCGAGGTCGAGCGCGGAACGAAACTTGAAGGCTGCCACCAGGCCGCTCCACGGAAACGCGTAGTCGACCGCGGCGACGCTGCGCGCAAAGGGCGGTGGCTGGTGCAGGCAGGCGCCGCAGACCGCGCGGCCGTCGGGCACGGCGATGGCGCAGAGGCTGCAGCGCGGTCGCGGTGCAGCATGGCGCTGCAGGCAGTCGTCGCAGATCCTCGAGCGCGCCCAGCCACGACACACCGCGCACAACGTGGGCAGCAACGTGCGCGGCAAGCATCGGCTCAATATACTGCCGGCCCAGGCCATGATCACTTACGGCGCCCATCACTCTGTCCTTGCACGCGCCGAGATTCCACACCGCACGTTGCAGTCAGCGGCGCGGCAAAGTCGCGCCCGGGCAGGCGGCAGCGCTTCGGCGAAGCGGTCGGTGCTGCGCACCGACTGCCCTGCGGTGCTCGGCCTTGTGGCCCGTCGCACAACTCGCTGCGCTCACTGGCGTTCGCTACGCTCAGACAGGGTGCGACAAGTCAGATTACGTGGCGCGCTTGCGCGCGCGGGCCACAAGACCTGGCCCTGCAGGCCGCGCCGGGCCAGCAGGCCCGGCCGCTCGCCAGGCACAAACGGTCCACTGGACCGTTTGTGTCCGGGCTCGCCTCCTCGGCGCCCCGCAGGCGCGCTGCCACCTGCCCGGGCGCGCCTTTGCGGAGCCAATGGTGGTGTGCGTTGCGAAGCACCAATACCGGTGGCCTTCGCGGCAGGCGGTACCCGGCAGGGGCGATTTGTGGGGCGGCGAGGAGAGGAGGACTGGGGTCGGCGCGCGCAGCGCGCTTCGTGGACTGACTCGCCGCACCTGTCCGAGCGCAGTGAGCGCAGCGAACGCAGCGAGTTGTGCGGCGCGACCCCAGGCCGAGCACCGCAGCGGAGTCGGCAGCGAAGCGCCGACCGCTCCACCATGAGCCCCTGCCGGGTGCCGCCTGGCGCGATGCGCTGAAGCTTCGACCGAAGCGCACGAGCACCAAGCAGCCGCAACTGGCAGCAAGGCGCCAGCCCGGCAGCGGCGCGGTTCATGCGTCGCATGGCGCGCGACGCGCGGTGGAGCTGACTGAGATGGCGGCCAGGCCGATCGATGGTGTCGCGCTGGCCCACGCGCAACGCCGCATGGCCCGCGCCGCTGCCGCGCCTTGGCTGCATGGCGAGGTGGCGCGGCGCATGGCCGAGCGGCTGCCGGTGATCCGGCAGCAGCCCGAGGTGGTCATCGATTGGTGGGCCCGGGCCGGCGCCAGCCACGACGTGCTCGCTCGCGTCTATCCGAAGGCCCGGCTGTTGCGTGTCGAGTCTGCGGCGGCCGCGCCGGTGGGTGCAGGTTCTGCCGCGCCATGGTGGTCGGCGCGGCGTTGGCGCCCCGCAGCGCCGGCGATCGACGATGGCAAGGTGCCGGCGCAGGCCGGCCAGCTGCTGTGGGCCAACATGATGTTGCACGCCGTGGCCGACCCCGAGGCGTTGATGCAGCGCTGGCGCCGGGCGCTGGCGGTCGACGGCTTCCTGATGTTCTCGACCCTCGGCCCCGACACGCTGGCCGGCCTGCGTGCGCTGTACCGCGACGCCGGCTGGGGCGCCGCGCACGCGCCGTTCACCGACATGCACGACCTGGGCGACATGCTCGTGGCCGCAGGCTTTGCCGATCCGGTGATGGACCAGGAACGACTGACGCTGACCTGGGCCACGGCCGAGCAGCTGGTGGCCGAATTGCGCACGCTCGGCGCCAATGCCGACCCGGCGCGCTTTGCGGGCCTGCGCACGCCGCGCTGGCGGTCGCGCCTGCTGGCGGCATTGCGTGAACGGGCTGCTGCCGACGGACGCATCGGGCTCGAGTTCGAGCTCGTGTATGGCCACGCCTTCAACCCGCCGCCGCGGGCCAGACTCGCCGGCGAGACGCACGTGGCGCTTGAGGACATGCGCACGATGGCGCGCAGCGGCCGGCGTTCGGGCGGGTGATCGCCGAGGGGCACTCATGTTGACTGTGGAAGTAGCCCGCGCGAGGGCTTCAGGTGTGGGCCGACCCGGCACGTGCGGGCGCTGGGCTAAAATCCCGCGCTGCCCAGCTCGCCGTTGTGCGCCCCTGTCTGTGCTCTTGCCTGTGCTCGAGCGTGTTCCGGTGCCGCCGCTGCCTGCGCCGATCGGCACCGACACTGCTCCATGACAGCTGCCACTGCACCACATCATTGGTCCACCAACGACGCCCACAGCAGCGGGCGTGGCTTGGCGTTTTGCCAAGGCGCTGGACGGTGGCACCGCCGGCCTGCAATGGATTCTCAAGCGCAACTGCTCGTTCACGCCGGCGCAGTTGTTCGGCGCCTACCTGGCGCTGTGCGTGATCTCGCTGGCCATTGCGCTGGGCTTCACCTGGCATGGGGCCGCACCGGTGCTGGCTTTCGCGGCCGTCGAGTTGCTGCTGGTCGGTGCGGCGTTGCTGGTCTATGCGCGCCATGCTGCCGACCAGGAACGCATCACGCTGGCCGACGGTGCCCTCAGTGTCGAGCACCGGCATGGCCCGCAGACCGAGCGTTGCCAGTTCCGCGCCGCCTGGGTGCGCGTGGAGCCTCGCCGCGGCGAGGGCTCGCTGGTCGAGCTGTCGGGCGATGGCCGGCAGTCTTTCGTCGGCCGCTACCTGCGGCCCGAGATGCGCACGCCGCTGGCGCAGGAACTGCGTGCGGCGCTGCGTGAGAACTGCACCGCAGCGGATACCGAATCGAAGACCTCATCCAATCCAGAACCGAAGTGACGACGATGACCCACCTTTCCACGCTCTGCCACCGCCTGGCCCAGGCCTTCCTGACGCTGGGCGCCGCCTTGGCCACGACTGCGGCGCTCGCCGTCAACAGCCTGCCCGGCGGCCCGGCCGTAGACCAGCTCGACCTGCACCCGCCGGTGACCAAGATCGCCGCCGACCAGCGCTGGCTGCACTACTACATGATGGTCATCTGCGTGGTGATCTTCATTGCCGTGTTCGGCGTGATGTTCTATTCGATCTTCAAGCACCGCAAGTCGCTGGGCGCCAAGGCGGCCAACTTCCACGAGAGCGTGGCGGTCGAGATCGCCTGGACCGTGGTGCCGTTCCTGATCGTCATCGGCATGGCGCTGCCGGCGACCAAGGTGGTGGTCGCGATGAAGGACACCACCAATGCCGACCTGACCATCAAGGCCACCGGTTACCAGTGGAAGTGGGGCTACGACTACATGAAGGGCGAGGGCGAGGGCATCGCCTTCCTGTCGACGCTGGATCCGAAACATCGTGAGATGAGCGACAGCGGCCACCCGCCGGCCACCGACGACTACCTGCTCAAGGTCGACAACCCGCTGGTGGTGCCGGTGGACCAGCAAGATCCGCATCATCACGACCGCCAACGACGTGATCCACGCGTTCATGGTGCCGGCCTTCGGCATCAAGCAGGACGCGATGCCGGGCTTCGTCCGCGACACCTGGTTCCGGGCCCAGGAGACCGGCGACTTCTACGGCCAGTGCGTCGAGCTGTGCGGCAAGGAACACGCCTACATGCCGATCCACGTCAAGGTGCTGAGCCAGGCCGACTACGCGAAGTGGGTCGAGGGCAAGAAGAAGGCCATGGCCGCGCTGGCCGATGATCCGGCCAAGGTCTGGCCGCTGGGCGAATTGGTCGCGCGCGGCGAGAAGGTCTACAACGCCAACTGCGCCGTCTGCCACCAGGCCAGCGGCATGGGCGGCGGCGTCGATCAAGGCGCTGGTCGGCTCGCCGGTGGTGCTCGACGCCGACAAGGGGCTGCAGATCACCACCGTGCTCAATGGCCGCAACACGATGCCGGCGTGGAAGCAGTTGTCCGATACCGAACTGGCCGCGGTCATCACCTACACGAAGAATTCGTGGACCAACAAGACCGGGCAGATCGTGCAGCCCGCAGAAGTCGTCGCCGCGCGCAAGTAAACCGAATCGTTAGCTAAAGGTACCGCCCCATGAGCGCAGTTCTCGATCATCACGGCCACGATCACGGCCATGACGACCACGCCCACCACGCCCCCACGGGCTGGCGGCGCTGGGTCTTCGCCACCAACCACAAGGACATCGGCACGATGTACCTGTTGTTCGCCTTCACGATGCTGATGATCGGCGGCGTGTTGGCGCTGGCCATTCGCGCCGAGCTGTTCCAGCCCGGGCTGCAGTACGTGAACCCGGAGCTGTTCAACCAGCTCACGACGATGCACGGCCTGATCATGGTCTTCGGCGCGATCATGCCGGCCTTCGTCGGCTTTGCGAACTGGATGGTGCCGCTGCAGATCGGCGCGCCCGACATGGCCTTCGCGCGCATGAACAACCTGAGCTTCTGGCTGCTGATTCCGGCCGCGCTGATGCTGGTCGGCGGCTTCTTCATGCCCGGCGGCGCGCCGGCGGCCGGCTGGACGCTCTACGCGCCGCTGACGCTGCAGATGGGCCCGAGCATGGACGCCGGCATCTTCGCGATGCACATCCTGGGCGCCAGTTCGATCATGGGCTCGATCAACATCGTGGTCACGATCCTGAACATGCGCGCGCCGGGCATGACGCTGATGAAGATGCCGCTGTTCTCCTGGACCTGGCTGATCACCGCCTACCTGCTGATCGCCGTGATGCCGGTGCTGGCCGGCGCGATCACGATGACGCTGACCGACCGCCACTTCGGCACGTCGTTCTTCAACCCGGCCGGCGGCGGGGACCCGGTGATGTACCAGCACATCTTCTGGTTCTTCGGCCACCCCGAGGTCTACATCATGATCCTGCCGGCCTTCGGCATCGTCAGCGCCGTGGTGCCGGCCTTCGCGCGCAAGAAGCTGTTCGGCTACACCTCGATGGTGTATGCCACTTCGTCGATCGCGATCCTGTCGTTCATCGTCTGGGCGCACCACATGTTCACCACCGGCATGCCGGTGACGGGGCAGCTGTTCTTCATGTACGCGACGATGCTGATCGCGGTGCCGACCGGCGTGAAGGTCTTCAACTGGGTCGCCACCATGTGGCGCGGGTCGATGACCTTCGAGACGCCGATGTTGTGGGCGGTGGGCTTCATCTTCGTCTTCACGATGGGCGGCTTCACCGGCCTGATCCTGGCCATGGCGCCGATCGACATCCAGTTGCAGGACACCTACTACGTGGTCGCGCATTTCCACTACGTGCTGGTGGCCGGCTCGCTGTTCGGCATGTTCGCCGGGCTTCTACTACTGGAGCCCGAAGTGGTGCGGCGTGATGTACAACGAAGTCCGCGGCAAGTGGCACTTCTGGCTGTCGTTGATCTTCTTCAACGTCACCTTCTTCCCGATGCACTTCCTGGGGCTGGCCGGCATGCCGCGTCGCTATGCCGACTACCCGATGCAGTTCGCCAACTTCAACGAGATCGCTTCGATCGGCGCCTTCGGCTTCGGCCTGACGCAGGTGTTCTTCTTCTTCTTCGTCGCCCTGCCGGTGATGCGCGGCAAGGGCGAGAAGGCGCCGCAAAAGCCCTGGGAGGGCGCGGAGGGCCTGGAGTGGGAAGTGCCGTCACCGGCCCCGTTCCACACCTTCGAGACGCCGCCCAAGCTCGACGCGACCGCCACCCGCGTGATCGGCTGAGCCCCAGCATGGCCACGACCGAGCAGCAACGCAAAGCCAACCGCCGCCTGGGCTGGATGCTCGCGGCGCTGGCGCTGGCATTCGGTGCCGGCTTCGTGGCCAAGATCGTGTTCTTCGGCCTGTGATGCGTTGGCCGCGATGAGGTCCTCGCTCCTCAGCCGCCTGCAGCGCGACAACCGCGTGCTGCTGGGCAAGCTCGCCGTCGTGGCGCTGCTGATGTTCGGCTTCGGCTACGCGATGGTGCCGATGTACAAGTCGATCTGCGAGGCGCTCGGCATCAACGTGCTGTCGCTGTCGGAACGCCAGAGCGGCACCGCTGCGGCCGATGGCCGCAACACGCAGATCGACCGTTCACGCACCATCACGGTCGAGTTCGACGCCAACGCCCGCGGCCCGTTCGACTTCAAGCCCGCCGTGGGGTCGATGCAGGTGCATCCGGGCGAGCTGACCAGCGTGATGTACGAGTTCCGCAACGTGCAGAACCGCAGCCTGTCGGCGCAGGCGATCCCGAGCTATGCACCCAAGCAGGCCAGTGCGCACTTCAACAAGCTCGAGTGCTTCTGCTTCAACGAATACACGCTGGCGCCGGGCGAGAGCAAGCGCTGGCCGGTGGTCTTCGTCATCGACCCGCGCCTGCCCAGGGACGTGACCACGATCACGCTGTCGTACACGTTCTTCGAAGTCAAGGGCAAGGTGGCCGCCCAGGCCGCCCAGGGGAAAGCGCTGTGACGCAGCCGCGCGGCTCGCTGGTGCGCACCTTCAAGGCGGTGGCCTGGTCGTTCTTCGGCGTGCGCAAGGCCAGCGAGTATGAAAAGGATGTCAGCCAGTTGAACCCCGTGCATGTCATCGCCGCCGGCATCGTTGCCGCGGCGCTGTTCGTGCTGGCGCTGGTGGTGTTGGTGAAATGGGTCGTGGGCAGCGGCGTGGCCGGCTGACGCACGGAATCGACTTTTTTGCGATCGAGGAGAGCACATCAAATGTCCGCAGCGACACATCAAGTCGGGGCCGCGCCCCATTACTTCGTGCCCGCGCCGTCGCGCCATCCGGCGCTGACGGCGAGCGCACTGCTGTGCATCATCTTCGGCGCCGGCCAATGGGTCAACGGCGCTTCATCGTTCAAGTGG
Source organism: uncultured beta proteobacterium (assembly GCA_963751775.1). Lineage (GTDB taxonomy): Bacteria > Pseudomonadota > Gammaproteobacteria > Burkholderiales > Burkholderiaceae_C > CADEEN01. The sequence goes on along the minus strand of CAVVVW010000008.1, from coordinate 604,617 downwards.
CTGGTGCTGGCCGGCTTCGCGGCGCTGTTCGTGGTGCTGTTCCAGTGGTTCCGCGACGCCATCGGCGAGAGCGAAGGCGGGCCAGTACGGCAATCGCGTCGACCTCTCCTACCGCTGGAGCATGAGCTGGTTCATCTTCTCGGAGGTGATGTTCTTCGCCGCCTTCTTCGGTGCGCTGTACTGGGCCCGTGCACATGCCCTGCCGATGCTCGGCAACCTCGATCACCAGATCCTGTGGCCCGATTTCAAGGCCGCGTGGCCGACTTCCGGGCCGGGCATCACGGCCTCGCCGGCGGGCACCACCGAGCCCTTCACGACCATGGGCCCGTGGCCGATCCCGACCCTCAACACCGCGCTGCTGCTGTCCTCCGGCGTGACGCTGACGATCGCGCACCATGCGCTGCTGGCCGGCCAGCGGGCGAAGACGGTGGGCTGGATGTGGCTCACGGTGATCCTGGGCGCCACCTTCCTCGGCTTCCAGGCCTACGAATACGCGCACGCCTACAGCGAGCTGAACCTGAAGCTCAGTTCGGGCATCTACGGCTCGACCTTCTTCATGCTCACCGGCTTTCACGGCTTTCACGTCTTCGTCGGCATGACGATGCTGCTGATCATCACGCTGCGCATCATGAAGGGCCACTTCACGCCGGCGCGGCACTTCGGCTTCGAGGGCGCGGCGTGGTACTGGCACTTCGTCGACGTCGTCTGGCTCGGCCTGTACATCGTGGTCTACTGGATGTAGCCCGCCCCCGGCGGCCGGCGCCGCACGGTTCATCGAGCGCCGCGAGGCGCTCTTTGTTTTTCACGCGCCGGCCGGAATGCCGCGCGGCGAGATCCATCCCATCTTCCAGGCCAGCAGGATGAACAGGAACAGCGCCACCGACAAGGCGACCCGCAGCGCCAGCGCGCGCGCCATGCGCATGTCGCGCTGCCGGGTGTCGTCGGTCTTGCGCAACATGAACACGCCGGCACTGGCCAGCGCGCCGAGCACGGCGATCAGCGCGACGACGATGATCCACTTCATGGCCGATTCTCGCACCGCGAGGCGTCCGTGCTGAGCGTGCGGCAGCGCGCCTGGCTGGTGGCGCTGGCCACCGTCGCGGGCGTGGTGCTGACGGCGCGGCTGGGCCTCTGGCAACTCGATCGCGCGGCGCAGAAGTCCGCCCTGCAAGCGCAACTCGAGGCGCGCGGGCACTTGCCGCCGATCGACAGCGTCGCCGTCCTGGCCGCCACCGCCGAGGCGGCACTGGCGCAACACCAGCGGCAGGCGCGCCTGGCGGGCCGCTGGTCGGCCGCGCACACCGTGTACCTCGACAACCGGCCGATGAACGGCCACGCCGGCTTCTACGTGCTGACGCCGCTCTTGCTCGGCGACGGCAGCGCTGTGCTGGTGCAGCGCGGCTGGATGCCGCGCGACTTCCAGGACCGCGGCCGCGTTGCGCCGGTGCCCACGCCCGACGGCGAGGTGCTCGTGCATGGCCGCATCGCGCCGCCGCCGGCACGGCTGTACGAATTCGCCGCCGACGAGGGCGGGCGCATCCGGCAAAATCTCGACCTCGACGGCTTCGCCCGCGAAACGGGGCTGGCTCTGCGGCCGCTGTCGCTGTTGCAGACCGAGGCACCCGCCGGTGCGGGCGACGGGCTGCAGCGCGACTGGCCAGCGCCGGCGTTGGGCATGGCCAAGAACCAGGCCTACGCCGCCCAGTGGTTCGCGCTGTCGGCGCTGATGGTCGCCCTTTATGTCTGGTATCAAGTTGTCCAACCCCGCCGCCGTGCCCGAAACTGAACCACTGCAATTCACGGTTCACGCGCATGCCTCGCGCCGACGTGGCGGGCGACGAAGCCCGGCGCCGCACCGCGCTGGGCCGCGCCAAGATGCTGCTCGTGCTGCTGGTGTGCGCCGCGCCGGTGGTGGCCTCTTACCTCACCTTCTATGTGCTGCGGCCCGAGGGCCGCAGCAACTACGGCACGCTGATCGAGCCTTCGCGCGCCGTGCCGGCCGACCTGCCCTTGACCGACCTCGACGGCGGCCGCGTCAGCGCCGCATCGCTGAAGGGCCAGTGGCTGCTGGTCGTGGTCGGCCGCGGCGGCTGCGACAGGGACTGCGAGCAGCGCCTGTTCCAGCAGCGCCAGTTGCGCGAGATGACCGGCCGCGATCGCGACCGCATCGACAAGCTTTGGCTGGTCACCGACGACGCGCCCGATCGCGCCCGGCCTGCGCGCCGCGCTCGCCGCCGCGCCGGCCGTGCAGGTGCTGCGCGTGCCGCGTCCCGCGCTGGCCGCGTGGCTTGCGCCGGCGGCCGGCGAGTCGCTCGAGTCACACCTGTACGTGATCGACCCGATGGGCCAATGGATGATGCGCGCGCCGCCGCATGCCGATCCGTCCAAGCTCAGGCGCGACATCGACCGGCTGTTGCGCGCGTCGGCTTCCTGGGATCGGCCGGGGAGATGAACCACCCCCGAAGCGCCTGCGCGCCTCCCCCTCTAGGGGGCGCCGCTGGCGGACCGGCAGAGCCGGATCCGCGGCGGCCGCTTGGCTACAGCGGTTCGTGCGTCGCGGCTGCCGCTTCGGCGACATGGAAAGCTGACATGGGTGTCGCCTGATCGACTGGGCCGCGCTGGGCCGCGTGGCACTGCTCGGCGCGACCATCGCGCTCGGGCCGCTGGCCTGGCTGTGGCTGCGTCACCGCGGCGCGAGCGCGGCGCGGCGCCTGCATGCGCTGACGCTGCTGGCGCTGTTCCTGACCTTCGACCTGGTCCTGTTCGGGGCCTTCACGCGGCTCACCGATTCGGGCCTCGGCTGCCCCGATTGGCCCGGCTGCTACGGCAGCGCCAGCCCGCTCGGCGCGGGCGAGCAGATCCAGGCCGCGCAGACCGCGCAGCCCAGCGGGCCGGTGACACACGGCAAGGCCTGGGTCGAGATGGTGCACCGCTACCTGGCCACCGCGGTCGGCGTGCTGATCACCGTGATGGCCGCGATGAGCTGGTGGCTGCGGCGCCGGCGATTGCCCGTGCCCTCGCCGTGGTGGGCCACGCTGACGCTGGCCTGGATCGTCGCGCAGGGCGCGTTCGGCGCCCTGACGGTGACGATGAAGCTGTATCCGGCGATCGTCACGCTGCATCTGCTGGGTGGGCTCGGCTTGCTGGCGCTGCTGGTGGTGCAAGACCAGGCCTTTGCGCCGCGGCCGCTGGTGCTGTCGCGCGGCACGCTCGTCGTGGCCTGGATGCGTTGCCGCCTTGATGCTCGTGCAGATCACGCTTGGCGGCTGGGTCAGCACCAACTACGCCGTGCTCGCCTGCAGCGACTTCCCGGCCTGCCAGGGGCAATGGTGGCCGGAGATGGACTTCGCTCACGCCTTCACGCTGCGGCGCGAGCTGGGCCAGACCGCGGCGGGCGAGTGGCTGCCCTTCACGGCGTTGACGGCGATCCACGTCACGCACCGCGTGGCTGCATTGGTGGTGCTGGCAGCGATGGCGCTGCTGGCCTGGCGGCTGCAGGCTTCGGGCGACGCCGCGCTGCGGCGCGTGGCGCTCGGCCTGGCCTTGCTCGGGCTGTGGCAATTGGCCACCGGCTTGTCCAACGCCGTGCTCGGCTGGCCGTTGCTGGCCGCCTTGGCGCACACCGGCGGCGCGGCGTTGCTGACGCTGCTGCTGACCTCGCTGCTGGCGCGAGCCAGCCTGCGTGGCGACGCGGCGGCAGTAGGCGTGAACGCACCGTCGCAAGCGCTTCGCGCCTGACCAGAATCGGCCGGCCTTCACAGCATGTCCTCGCAACCCGCTCCCGCCGCCGCCCGCAGCAATGCCCAAGCGCCGCGCGGCCCTTCACGCGTGCGCCAGTTCTATGCGCTGACCAAACCGCGCGTCGTGCAATTGATCGTGTTCTGCGCCGTCATCGGCATGCTGCTGGCCGAGCCGGGCTGGCCCGACTGGCGCGTGTTGTTGCCGGCGGCGGCCGGCATCTGGCTGGTGGCCGCGGCGGCCGCCGCGTTCAACTGCGTCGTCGAGCAGCACATCGACGCCAAGATGGCGCGCACCGCCTGGCGGGCCACGGCCAAGGGCGAACTCGGCAACGCCCAGACGCTTGGCTTCTCGGTGCTGCTGTGCGCGGCCGGCAGCGCGTTGCTGCTGTGGTGGGTCAACCCGCTGACGATGTGGCTGACGCTGGCCACCTTCATCGGCTACGCCGTCGTCTACACCGTGGTCCTGAAACCGGCCACGCCGCAGAATATCGTCATCGGCGGTGCTTCGGGCGCGATGCCGCCGCTGCTGGGCTGGGCCGCCATGCGTGGCGAGGTCGGGGCCGAAGCCTGGTTGCTGGTGCTGATCATCTTCTTGTGGACACCACCACACTTCTGGGCGCTGGCGCTGTACCGCAGCGAAGAGTACGCGCGTGCCGGCCTGCCGATGCTGCCGGTGACGCATGGCAACCAGTACACGCGGCTGCAGATCCTGCTCTACACCGTCGTGCTCTTCGCGGCCACCTTGCTGCCCTACGTGCACGGCATGAGCGGCAGCGTGTACCTGGTTGCTGCGCTCGTGCTCGGCGTTCGGTTCATCATGCTCGCCTGGCAGTTGCTGCGCCATTACAGTGATACGCTGGCGCGCAAGACCTTCCGCTTTTCGATCTGGCACCTGTCGCTGTTGTTCGCGGCGCTGCTGCTCGACCACTACGTCTCACCCTGGATCCATTCCCTATGAAGCCCGTGAATCGCCGACTTGCGCTGGCCGCATTGCTGGCTGGCGGCCTGCTCGGCTGCAGCGCCGACAAGCCGGCCTTCAAGTCCATCGACATCACCGGCGCCCAATACGCGCGCCAGCTCGAGTTGCCCGATGCCAGCGGCAAGACGCGCACGTTGGCCGACTTCAGCGGCCGCGTGGTGGTGGTCTTCTTCGGCTACGCCCAGTGCCCCGACGTGTGCCCGACCACGATGGCCGAGATCAGCGAGGTCAGGCAAAAGCTGGGGCCCGATGGCGACAAGCTGCAGGCGGTGTTCGTGACCGTCGACCCCGAGCGCGACACGCCCGAAGTGCTGGCCGCCTACGTGGCCAACTTCGGGCGCGACGTGGTCGGCCTGCGCGGAACGCTCGACCAGACCAAGGCCGCAGCCAAGGAATTCAAGGTCTTCTTTGCCAAGGTGCCGGGCAGCAGTGCTGGCAGCTATTCGATCGACCATACGGCCGGCTCGTACGTTTTCGACCCCAAAGGACGGGTCAGGCTGTTCGTGCGCCAGGGCAGCGGCAGTTCCGGTGCGCTGGAGCACGACGTGCGCCTGTTGCTGGCCGGCGCGTAACCCAGAAGTTGAAACGGCGGCCCAGGGCCGCCGTCAGTCTCGGGTCGCCCGCGCCGTCAGGCCCGCGCTTCGAGCGCGCCGCGCATCTTCTTCATCGCCGCGACTTCGATCTGGCGGATCCGTTCGGCGCTGACGCCGTACTCTGCGGCCAGATCGTGCAGTGTCATGCCGCCCGAGTTGTCGTCGTTGACCTTCAGCCAGCGCTCTTCGACGATGCGCCGGCTGCGCGCATCCAGAACCTCGAGCGCGCGGCTGATGCCGTCGCCCGCCAACTGGTCGCGGTCGCGCGACTCGAGCACGCGGGTCGGCTCGTTGGCCTCGTCGGCCAGGTAGGCAATCGGCGCATAGCTCTCTTCGCCGTCGTCGTTGGTTTGCGGCTCCAGCGCCACGTCGCCGCCGGACATGCGCGTTTCCATTTCGAGCACTTCTTCGCGCTTGACATTGAGCTGGCGCGCGATCGAGTCGACCTCGCCCGGGCTCAGCGTGCCGCGGTGGGTGTCGCCGTCGGCCGCCGCGGCTTGCATGCCCTGCTTCATCGAGCGCAGGTTGAAGAACAGCTTGCGCTGCGCCTTGGTCGTGGCGACCTTGACCATGCGCCAGTTCTTCAGGATGTACTCGTGGATTTCGGCGCGTGATCCAGTGCAGCGCATAACTGACCAGGCGCACGCCCTGTTCCGGATCGAAGCGCTTGACGGCCTTCATCAGGCCGACATTGCCTTCCTGGATCAGGTCGCTCTGCGACAACCCGTAGCCCAGGTACTGGCGCGATACCGACACCACCAGACGCAGGTGCGACAGCACCATGCGGCCGGCGGCTTCGAGGTCGCCGCTGTCGCGCAGGCGGCGGGCGAAATCGGCCTCTTCCTGGGGCGTGAGCAGCGGAATGCGCTGCACGGCCGAGATGTAGGCGTCGAGGTTGCCGATCGCCGGCACCATCGCCCACGGATTGCGCAGGGTCAGGTCGGTCGATACGGTGCGGGTGGCAGTGGTCATGGCGGTTTTGAGTGGCTCGGTGAGCCGGGGTTCCGACATATTAGCACTCGCGCCGAGAGAGTGCTGACGCTGGAACAGATCGCAGAATCGCCGGACACAATCAACAAGACCAGAGCTATTGACTGATAGCGTGCGCTGACTTATCCAAACATTGTGTCGAGCTGCTCGAGCATTTCGTCGAGCGCGGCCAGGAACTGGGCCACGTTGACCGGCTTGGTCAGGTAGTGCGTGGCGCCGGCGGCGATGGCCTCGTCGATGCGCGCACCGTTGGCATCGGCCGAGACCACGATGACCGGAATCTCGGCCGTCTCGGGATCGGCCTGCAGATGGCGCAGCAACTCGAGCCCGTCGATATCGGGCAGGTGCATGTCGAGCAGGACCAGGCTGGGCCGGCTCTGCCGGATCGCAGCCAGGCCGTCGAGGCCCAGTGCAGACACCTCCAGCCTGACCTGAGGTCGCAGCGCCATGATGCCGCGCATGACTTCGGCATTGGTCTCGTTGTCTTCGATGTAATGCACGATGCGCTGGTGGTAGGTGGCGTCGGGCAGGTCGCCTTCGTCGCCGTCGGGCAGCGGCTGCGGCGGCGCCGCGACCCGAGGCAGCTCGAGGGTGAAGGTCGAACCACCACCGCGGGTGCTGCGTGCGCGCAGCGTGCCACCCATCAGCTCGGCCAGCCGCAGGCTGATCACCAGGCCGATGCCGGTGCCCTCGACCGGACCGGACTCGCGGCCCAGGCGATTGAAGGGCTGAAACAGCTGCGCCAGCTGCGTGGCGTCCATGCCCTCGCCGGTATCGCTGATTTCCAGCGCCACCATGTCGCGTGCCGTGGCGTGGCTGCTGATCAGCACGCGCCCGCCGCTGACGTTGTACTTGATGGCGTTGGACAGCAGGTTGGTCAGCACCTGCTTGACGCGCGTGCGGTCGCCGCGCACGGCGCTGGCGCCTTCGAACAGTCGCACGTCGATCCCGATCCCGCGCTGCTCGGCGTTGTGCGCCAGCAGCGCGACGACCGCCGTCACCAGCTCGCCCAGGTCGAGCGGGTGCGTGTCGACTTCGATGTGGCCGGACTCGATGCGCGCCAGATCCAGCGTGTCGTTGATCATGTGCAGCAGGTGCCAGCCCGCTTGGCGGATCTGCGTCGTCCACTCGAACTGGTGCGCTGCCAGTGGCTGGCGGCGATCGAGCTCGAGCAACTGCGAGAAACCGAGCATGGCGTTGAGCGGCGTGCGCAGCTCGTGGCTCATGCGCGAGAGGAACTCGCTCTTGGCACGGTTGGCCGCCTCGGCCCCCTCGCGCGCGCGTTTCGATTCCTCGAGCGCCAGGTGTTCGGTGATGTCTTCGACCACCCAGACCATGCGTTTGGCGATGCCGTTCGAGTCGCGCAGCACGCTGACGCCGACCTGGGCCCACAGCGTGCGGCCGTCGACCGTCAGGTAGCGCAGTCGGGAGCGGGACATCGGCAGCTCGCCGGAGAGCAGGCGTTGCCGCGCCTCGGCCTCGGCATGCCGGTCATCGGGATGGATCAGGTCAGCGATGAAGGTGGCAGCCAGGCGCGGGCCCTCCGCGCCCAGCATCTGGCGCAGTTTGGGGTTGGCTTCGCGGATGCGGCCCGTGGTATCGGTATAGGCGACGCCGATCGGCGTGTGGTCGAGGATGTTGCGCAATCGTTGCTGACTGTCGCGCAGCGCCGCGGTGGCGCGCTGGCGCTCGGTCATTTCGGCCTGCAACTCGGCGCTGCGCTGCTGCAACTCGGCCGTGCGCAGCTGCACCGCCGCCTCGATGCGCCGCGAACGGCCGGTGACGATCAGCAGCAGCGCGCCCAGCATCGCCGCCACCGCCAGGCTGATCAGTGTGTACGGCCAGGTGCTGCCCAGACCCGGCGCCAGCGGCGCCGCCGAGTAGACCCGCAAGTCCCACTTGCGGCCGGCCACCGTCAGCGGCGACACGTGCAGTAGCGTCGCCGCCAGATTCGGGCTGTCGCAACCCGGTGCGCCCGCCAACAAGCGGGCGTCGGCCGGGGCATCGTTGTCGAGCAGGCAGAGTTGCAGGCCCGTGGAGATCGCGGGTACGGCTGCACGCACGAGATCGTCCGGACGCAAGGTGGCGAAGACCACGCCGCGCTGTGCAGAGACGCGGTCGGCGTCGGTGGCCGGCCGGCCGCGGTAGACCGCCAGGTACACGACGACCCCTGCGCTGCCCCGTGCCAGCCTGAAGCCGGCACTGGCCACTGGCAGGCCGGTGCGCACGGCCTGCTCGATCGCGGCCCGTGCTACGGGCGTCGTCTTCGCGTTCACGCCGAGCGCACGCAGGTTGTCTTCCAGTGGCTCGATGAAGCGAATGACCTGCGCGTCGGCGCCGCTCGCGGCGCTGAAACCCGCGCCATCGTGATCGACGACGCGAAAGGCCGTGATGCCGGCCGCGCGCTCGCGGGCCTCGAATGCCGCGACATCGGCGCCAGCCACACGTTCGTTCCAGCCCAGCGCACTCAGCCCGCCACTGCCGCCCAGCCAGGGTCCACTCGCGCGGCGAAAGGCGCCGCGATCGGCAAGCGCAGACTCGCTGATCAGGCCGTGCATGGCCTGCAGCGCCATCAAGGGCTGTAACAGCCGCACCTGGACCGCGTTGGCAACGCTGTCGGCTTCCCGCGCGAAGGCCTGCTGCTGGCGCTCGATCTCGGTCTGCGTCACCTGGCGGATGCCCAAACCAATCAGCAAGGCCGCGACGACCAGCGGCAGCGCCACCGGCCAGCGTCGCGGCGCCCATTCCTCGCGTGGCTGGCCGATCAAGGTCAGCATCACGGGTGCGAAGAGCATGACGCCCAGCACGTCGCCGACCCACCACGTGGTCCATGTCGGCAGGACCTGCGCCGCAACCAGATGACCGGCCGCCAGCAACACCATTACACCGACACTGGCACTGACGCAACATGGCAGCAACGCCGCCGCGAGGACGAAACGCCACAGTTGCTGCGGCTCGGCCAGCAGCAGCGGCAGGCCGACGAACCGCTTCGTCAGCCATGCGCCCAGGCCGGCCTGCAAGGCCGCACCGATGCCGATGCCGGCGGCAATCGCGACGCCGGCGAGATTCCATTGGATTCCCGCTGCGGCGGACCACAGGCCCGCGCCGAGCGATCCCAGCGCAACCGCCAGCAGTGCAGGGCGACCCCACGCCAGGGCCGCCACGACAGCGATGCCGGCCGCCGGATAGAGCGGCGCCACGCCGCTCGGCGCGATGGCCAAGAGCAGGCTGGCGCGCGCCACCAGCAGGTAGGCGACAAACGTCAGCGCAAAAGCCTGCCACGGGCGCGGCGCCGAAAGCAGGCGGTCGATCGAGAAGGCCATCGCAATGTGCCGCTGCTGCGCTACACGTTGAACAGGAAATTCAGCACATCACCGTCCTTGACCACGTACTCTTTGCCCTCGGAGCGCATCTTGCCCGCGTCCTTGGCGCCTTGCTCGCCCTTGAATGCGACGAAATCGTCGAATGCGATCGTTTGCGCGCGGATGAACCCCTTCTCGAAATCGGTGTGGATGACACCCGCGGCCTGCGGCGCCGTGTCGCCGACGTGGATGGTCCAGGCGCGCACTTCCTTGACGCCCGCGGTGAAGTAGGTCTGCAGTCCGAGCAGGCGGAACGCGGCACGGATCAGCCGCGCCAGGCCGGGCTCGGTCTGGCCCATCTCGGCCAGGAACATGGCCTTGTCGTCGTCGCTCATGTCGGCGAGTTCGGCCTCCGTCTTGGCGCAGATCGCCACCACCGGCGCGTTCTGTTTGGCGGCCACCTCGCGCAGCCGATCCAGGTACGGGTTGTTCTCGAAGCCGTCCTCGGCCACGTTGGCCACGAACATGGCCGGCTTGGCCGTGATCAGGCACAGCGGCTTCAAGACCACGCGCTCTTCCTTGCTGAAGTCGATGCTGCGCACGGGCCGCGCCTGGTTCAGCGCGGCGTCGCATTTCTTCAGCACGTCGACCAGGCGCTGCGCTTCCTTGTCGCCGCCGGCCTTGGCCGCCTTGGTGTAGCGGGTGAGGCTCTTCTCGACCGTCGCCAGGTCGGCCAGGCAGAGTTCGGTCTGGATGACTTCGATGTCGGCGACGGGGTCGACCTTGCCGGCCACGTGGATCACGTTGTCGTCGTCGAAACAGCGCACCACATTGACGATGGCATCGGTCTCGCGAATGTGCGACAGGAACTGGTTGCCCAGCCCCTCGCCTTTGCTGGCGCCGGCCACCAGGCCGGCGATGTCGACGAACTCGACGATCGCCGGCACCACGCGCTCGGGGCCAACGATGGCCGCCAGCCTGGCCAGCCGCGGGTCGGGCAGCTCGACCACGCCGACATTGGGCTCGATGGTGCAGAACGGATAGTTCTCGGCCGCGATACCGGCCTTGGTCAGGGCGTTGAAGAGGGTCGACTTGCCGACGTTGGGCAGGCCGACGATGCCGCATTGCAGGCTCATGGGATTCTCGCGGGAAGCAGGGCGCGAATTGTATGTGGGTGCCTGCGTGCAACGTGGCAGCGGCGTGTGCGCGCTGCGTCGGCGCTGCGCAGGCGCTTCACGCGCGCTGCCCGAGCCGCGGTCGCAAGATCAGCGTGTTGCCGACGACCGCCAGCGCGGCGCCGAGCCAGGTCAGCGCCACCGGCACGAAGCCCTCGAACAGCGCCGACAACGCCAGCGCCAGCACGGGCGTCATGACGCCGACGGTCGAGGCCGCACCGGGGCCGATGCGTTGCTGCAGCGTCAGGTAGCCGGCGAACGCAATCACCGAGCCGGCGACAGACAAGTACGCCAGCGACAACCACCAGGAGGGCGCGGCCAGCGCAGAAGACAGGGCCAATGCCTGGCCGCTGGCCGCCGCAATCAACGCCGACAGCAACGCGCTGTAAAGCATGCCCCAGCCGATGGTCGGCCAGAAGGGCAGTCGGTGCGCGGCATTGCGGCTGGACAGCAGACTGCCGACCGCCGACAGCAAGACTGCGCCGACGGTGAACAGCGCGCCACGCAGCGTGGCCGCACCGGCCTGCACGTGAGCGAACTCCGGCGCGAAGATCAGGGCCACACCGGCCACGCACAACACGCCACCGATCACGAAGCGCAGCGTCAGCGCGCTGCGCCAGATCAGCCATGACGCAACGCCGTTGATCAACGGCGATACCGAATAGCCCACCGCAACCAGCCCGGACGGCACGTGATTCTCGGCGTGGTACACGCACAGGTAGGCCAGCGAGTACATGAACACGCCCTGCAGCGCGATACGTGCGTGCTCGCGCGCGGTGCAGCGCACGCGGTCGCCGCGCCAGACGGCAATGGCCAGTGCCAGAGCGCCGGCCAGCGCGAAGCGCAGCGCGACGCCGGCCTCGGCGGGCAGGTACGCCAACTGGTAGAGGATCGCGTGCCAGGTGGTGCTCCAGATCGCCACCACGATGACGAACAACTGCCAGGTCGGCAGGCCGCGCCGCAGTCGAGCCACGCTAGAAGGTCAGGGTCGAACGCGCGCGCGCGCCGACGCGCAGCCGATGCCCGACGCCAGAGACGACGATCGCGTTCATGCCGAAGGCCAGCCCGCCGCCGATGCGCGGCTCGGCGCGGTAAGCGGCCAGAGCGTCGGTCACGGCGTGGCCGCGCGCGGCACTGACCGGGTCGACATCCGGGATCGAGCAGCGGCCGCAAGGTTTGACCAGTTTCAGCAGCACCGGGCCGTCGATCGACTCGATGCTCAACTCGTCGATGAAATCCTCGCCATTTGCGCCGAGCACGCCGTCGAGCACGATGTTGGGCCGAAAGCGCTGCATCGTCACCGCATCGTGCCCGGCGGCGACCAGGCGCTGGTTGAGCTCGGCCAGCGAAGCGGTCGACGTCACGAGCAAGCGGGAAGCCATCGGCGAACGCGGTCTCGGCCTCGAACGCGCCGGTCCATTGCGGGTCGCACAGGCGCCGCTCGGCGGGGTCGAAACGCGCCAGCCGCACGCGCAGGCCGAGAAAGTCGCTGAACCATTGCGCGGCCAGGTCGCCCATGTCGTAGGCCGCCACCGTGTCGTCCCAGACCGTGACGCGGCACGGCGCCTTCGGCGCTGCCGCGCAGCAGATGCAACGCCAGCATGCCCGGTGCGCGCAGCACCACGTCGTCGGCTCGCAACGTGGGTTTGACCAAGGCCAGGCGCGGCTGCTCGCGCTGGCTCACGAATTCGCCCTCGGTGTCGACCACCATCCAGGCGCGGTCGAATTCGAGGCCGGTTTCGATCAGCAGCGCCTCGTCGACGGCGATGCCGGCACAGGACTTGATCGGGTGCAGGTGCAGGCCGGCGACGAGCAGGTCGTCTGGCGCGGAGACAGCGTCGTTCACTTGAAGAGTCCCTTCGGTTTGTCCGTGAGCTTGTCCTGCGGCGAGAAGGTTCGGCGACACTGCACCGGCCGGCGGCAGCGACAGGCGATGGCGAGCTTCGATTCTCGCCCGCTGCGAAACCTAGAATGCAAGCCGATGAAAGCCTTCGACATAGAGATTCGCGGCAGTGGCATTGTCGCGTTGGCCGCGGCGCTGGCCCTGTCGCGCCAGGGCCTGTCGGTCGCGATCGCGCCGCCGCCCGCGGCGCGCGAGGGCGACGTGCGCGCCTATGCGCTCAACGCCGCTTCGGTGGCGCTGCTCGAGTCGCTCAAGGTCTGGGCTGCGTTGCCTGCCGACGCGCGCACCGCGGTGTACGACATGCGCGTGCAAGGCGACGCCGGCCCGGCCGGCGCGCTGCGCTTTTCGGCCTGGCAGCAGCAGGTGCGTGAACTGGCCTGGATCGTCGACGCCGCCGCGCTCGAGGCCGAGTTGGCTGCGGCCCTGCGCTATGCGCCGCATGTGGTGGTTCGCGAGGGACCCACCGTTCAGGCTGCGCTGCAGGTGGTGGCCGAAGGCAAGGCCTCGACCACGCGCGAGCAATTCGGCGTGGCTTTCGAGGTGCACGACTACGGACAGCGCGCCATCGCCGCGCGCCTGGCCAGCAGCGAGGCGCACCAGGGGCTGGCGCGGCAGTGGTTCCGCTCGCCCGATGTGCTGGCCTTGTTGCCCACCGACCGGCCGCAGGCCGGCCATGGCCTGGCGCTGGTCTGGTCGCTGCCGGTCGAGCGCGCCGACGCGCTGCTGGCGCTGGACGACGCGGCCTTCGAGGCCGAGCTGATGCAGGCCACGGCCGGCGCGGCGGGCAGCCTGCGCCTGGCCGGCGCGCGCGCCGCCTGGCCGCTGGCACTGGCCCGCGCCGAACGCGTCTGTGGGCCGGGCTGGGTGCTGGTGGGTGACGCGGCGCATCTGGTGCACCCGCTGGCCGGCCAGGGCCTGAATCTGGGCCTGGCTGACGTGTCCGCGCTGGCGCGCGTGGTCGCCGAGCGTGAACCATGGCGCAGCCTGGGCGATGTTCGCCTGCTCGCGCGCTACGCCCGCGAGCGGGAAACCGCGACCCGTGCGATGCTCGGCCTGACCGATGGCCTGCTGGCGCTTTTTTCACACCCCGCGCCGTGGGCCAAGGAACTTCGCAACCGCGGCCTGGGTCTGGTCAATGCGGCGACACCGCTCAAACGCTGGCTCACGGGCCGGGCCCTGGGTCTTTGACCCCATTTCCACCGGGAATCGACATGCTGCTCCGCTCACTCACCGTGTTGGCACTGGCCGCCACGCTGGCCTGGCCGGCGGCAGCGCAAGAGGCCGTGATCCGCAAGAACCTGGCCGAGCGCTTGCCCGATTTCCCGAAGATCGACGAGGTCAGCAAGACGCCGGTGCCGGGGCTGTGGGAGTTGCGCGTCGGCAACGAACTCTTCTACACCGACGAGCAGGGCAACCACGTGATCCAGGGCTCGCTGTACGACACCCGGGCCAAGGTCAACCTGACCGAGCAACGCATCGAGAAGCTGACAGCGATCGAATTCGACAAGCTGCCCTTCAAGGACGCGATGGTCATCAAGCAGGGCAGCGGTGCGCGCAAGCTGGCGGTCTTCGTCGATCCGAACTGCGGCTACTGCAAGCGCTTCGAGCGTGACCTGCTGGCCGTCAAGGACGTGACGATCTACGCCTTCCTCTACCCGGTGCTGGGGCCCGACTCGAACGAGAAGTCGCGCGCGATCTGGTGCTCGAAAGACGCCATGAAGACCTGGCGCGCCTGGATGATCGACGGCGTGCCACCGCCCAAGGTCACGGGCGCCTGCGACACCGCGGCGGTCGAGCGCAACACCGCGTTCGGCCACAAGTACCGCATCAACGGCACCCCGGCGGTGCTGTTCGAGGATGGCAAGCGCGTGCCCGGCGCGATGCCGCTGGCCGAGGTGGAAAAGCGCCTGGCCGACGCCGCGCGGGCGCCCAAGTCCTAGCGCGCACTCAGCCTGTCGCTCAGGCGCGCCAGCGCGGCCTGTAGCCGATCTGCAGCCGGCCCCGCCCTGGCGTGCAACTCGTCCCAGAGTTGGGCCGCGCGGGCAGCCCACTCGCGGTAACGCGCGTCGGACGGCGCGAAGTAGGGCACGCCGCGATCGACGAAGTTGCGCACCCGGGCCTGCAGCTTCGGGCACGCTTGCGCGTGCGACAGGCGCTGTTCCATGTCGTGCAGCAGCGCATGGCGCGCAGTCGGGTGGGCGGGCGCGAGCAGGCGTTCGTAGATCGGGTGGTGCAGCGGTTCATCCATGTCGGCAGGGCTACCAGCGTTGGCCATCGGGCCATCGCATGATCCCCGGCCGCCGCACTGCGGCACGGCGCCAGCGCCGGCGGGGCGCGCAAAATTCGCGCGACTTGTTTAACGCGCCACCGCTCAGGCTTGTAACCAGGTTGACGTGCCGCCGGCAAAGCGGGCGCGGCGATGGCCCATCGCATGCAGCTCGAGCCAGTCGACGGACAGCACGTCGGCCGTGATCAGCGCGAAGTGCGCGCGTTCGCCACGCGCACCCAGCGCGTTGTCCAGCGCACTGCCCGGCGCCAGCGCGCTCAGGTAATCGTGCGCGGCGGGCGACAACTTCAGGTGCGCCCAGTACGACGAGACGGCCAGGCCGTCGGCGTGCACCTGCAACTCGACCCGCAAGCGCAACTGCCAATTCAGCGCCGGTGACCACATCACCAGGGTGCCCAACGGGTGGGCGCGCAGCTGCGCCACCTTGGTCGCGCGTGCGTCACTGAAGATCGTCAGCCGCTTGGCGGCGACGTCGATTTCGCGCAGCACCACCGTGCGGGCGTCGCCGATCTGGCCGTCGGTGGTGGCCAGCGTCGGGGTGCGCCAGGGGTGCTGCTGGTCGTGCGGCGCGGTCGCCAACTCGCGCCACAGCGCGGCCTCGATCACCGCCAGCGAGTCGAACCGCTCGTCGGTCATCGAAGTCAAGCCTCGCGGCGCGGCCCGGGCGGGGTCATGATTCCGGGCGCAGGGCAGGGAACAGGATCACGTCGCGGATGCTCGGGCTGTCGGTCAGCAGCATGATCAGGCGGTCGATGCCGATGCCGCAGCCGCCCGCGGGTGGCATGCCGTACTCGAGCGCGCGGATGAAGTCGGCGTCGTAGTACATCGCCTCGTCGTCGCCGGCGTCCTTGTGCGCGGCCTGGGCGGCAAAGCGCGTGGCCTGGTCCTCGGCGTCGTTCAACTCCGAAAAACCGTTCGCCACCTCGCGTCCGGTGATGAACAGCTCGAAGCGCTCGGTCACCGCCGGGTTGGTGTCCGACGCCCTGGCCAGCGGACTGACCTCGACCGGATAGTCGGTGATGAAGGTCGGCTGCCACAACTGGGCTTCGACCGCGGCCTCGAACAAGCCGAACTGCAACTCGGCCAGCGACCAGCGCGCCGGCGGCTCTTCGCCCAGCGCCTTCAGCTTGGCGTGCAGGACGCCCGCATCGTCGGCCTCGGCGCCCGACAGCCCGGCGTGCGCGAGCAGTGCATCGCGCACCGACAGCCGCGCGAACGGGCGGTCCAGCTCGACCGGCTTGCCGCCATAGCTGAGCGTGGCGCTGCCGGCCGCCGCGCGCGCGGCATGGCGCAGAACGTTCTCGGTGAAGTCCATCAGATCGTGGTGGTTCCAGTAGGCCGCATAGAACTCCATCATCGTGAACTCGGGGTTGTGCCGAACCGAGATGCCTTCGTTGCGGAAGTTGCGGTTGATCTCGAACACGCGGTCGAAACCGCCGACCAACAGGCGCTTCAGGTACAACTCTGGGGCAATGCGCAGGAACATCTGTTGATCCAGCGCATTGTGGTGAGTGACGAAGGGCTTTGCGTTCGCACCGCCGGGGATGGCGTGCAGCATCGGCGTCTCGACCTCCAGGAAGCCGTGCTCGACCATGAAGTTGCGGATCGACGAAACCGCCTTGCTGCGGGCCACGAAGCGCGCCCGAGCCGCGTCGTCGGTCATCAGGTCGACGTAGCGCTGGCGGTACTTCTGCTCCTGGTCGGTCATGCCGTGGAACTTGTCGGGCAGCGGGCGCAGGCTCTTGGTCAGCAGGCGCAGCGCCGCCACCCGCACCGACAGCTCGCCCGTGCGGGTGCGAAACAGCGTGCCTTCGGCGCCCAGGATGTCGCCCAGGTCGCCGTGCTTGAAGGCCTCGTAGCCGGCCTCGCCCAGCGTGTCCTTGGTGACGAACAACTGCAGCCGGCCCGAGGCGTCCTGCAGGGTGCCGAAACTGGCCTTGCCCATCACCCGCTTCAACATCAGCCGGCCGGCCACCGCGACGCGGATCGCCTGTGGCTCGAGTTCCTCGTTGGCCGTGGTGCCATGGCGCAGTTGCAGGTCGGCGGCGTGGTGCGTCGGCTTGAAGTCGTTGGGGAACGCCACGCCCCGTTTGCGGATCTGGGCCAGCTTCTCGCGCCGTTCGGCGATCAGCTTGTTTTCGTCGAGGGGTTCGGGTGGGCTGGCAGTAGTCATCGGCAACTCGTTGAATTTGCTGGAATTTTAGGCGCTCGCCGGGGGTGGCCCTTAAAATCCCGGCTCCCTCGCCACGCCGCCCGACGCGGCCATCAACGTGCCTGACGTTCGTCTGCCCATCACCGACCGCAAGTTGCGCTTCGCGCTGGTGGGCTGCGGCCGCATCAGCAGCAACCACCTCGACGCGCTGGCGCGGCACGGCGAGCGCGCCGAACTGGTGGCGGTGTGCGACAACCGGCCGCAAGCCCTGGCTGCCGCGGTCGCGCGCAGCGGTGCGCGCGGCTTTGCCTCGCTGACCGAGTTGCTCGCCCACAGCGACGCCGACATCGTCACCCTGGCCACGCCGAGCGGCCTGCACCCGCAGCAGGCGATCGAGGTCGCGCAGGCCGGCCGCCACGTGCTGAGCGAAAAGCCGATGGCCACCAAGTGGGACGAAGGCATGGCCATGGTGCGCGCCTGCCGCGACGCGCGGGTCAAGCTGTTCGTCGTCAAGCAGAACCGCCTGAATGCGACGATGCAGCTGCTGAAGCGGGCGGTCGAGGACGGGCGCTTCGGCCGCATCTTCATGGTCAACGTCAACGTGTTCTGGACCCGCCCGCAGAGCTACTACGACGATGCGCCCTGGCGCGGCCGCTGGGATCTGGATGGCGGCGCCTTCATGAACCAGGCCAGCCATTACGTCGACATGGTCGACTGGCTGGTCGGCCCGGTCGACAACGTGCACGCCTACACCGCCACGCTGGCGCGCGACATCGAGGCCGAAGACACCGGCGTCATGAGCCTGCGCCTGCGCTCGGGCGGCCTGGCCTCGATCAACGTCACGATGCTCACGCAGGGCAAGAACTTCGAGGGCAGCATCACGATCCTGGGCGAGCGCGGCACGGTGCGCATCGGCGGCGTGGCCGTCAACGAGATCCAGCATTGGCAGTTCGACGAGCCACGGCCCGAAGACGCGGCGGTGACGAGCGCCAACTACAACGCGCCTTCGGTCTACGGCCACGGCCACCCGCTGTACTACGCCAACGTCATCGACACGCTGCGCGGCGAGGCGCACGCCGAAGTCGACGGCTACGAGGGCCTGCGCTCGCTCGAGGTCGTGATCGCCGCCTACCGCAGCGCGCGCGACGGGGTGCGCGTCGGGCTGCCGCTCGTCTTCTGATGAGCAAGGCTGGCCCCCAAGCTGGCGGCGACGCCGCTGCGCTGCCCCCCGAGGGGGCGCAGGCGGGCCTTGGGGCGGCCCGGCGGCCGCCTGTTATTCACCCGTCGGCCATCGTCGATGCCGGCGCGACGCCTCGGCGAAGGCACGCGGGTCTGGCACTTTGCCCATGTCTGCGCCGGCGCCCGCATCGGCGCGGGCTGCTCGCTGGGGCAGGGCGTGTACGTGGGCAACGACGTGGTCATCGGCGACAACGTCAGGATCCAGAACAATGTCTCGGTCTACGACGCCGTGACGCTCGAAGACGACGTATTCTGCGGCCCGAGCATGGTCTTCACCAACGTCTACAACCCGCGCTCGGCCGTCAGCCGCAAGGACGAATACCGCAAGACCCGGGTGCGCCAGGGCGCGACCCTCGGCGCCAATTGCACCATCGTCTGCGGCACCACGATCGGCCGCTACGCCTTCGTCGGCGCTGGCGCCGTCGTCAACCGCGATGTGCCGGATTTCGCCCTGATGCTCGGCGTGCCGGCGCGCCAGGCGGGCTGGATGAGCCGCCACGGCGAGCGCCTGGCGCTGCCGCTGGCCGGCGAAGGGCGGGCACAGTGCGCGCAAACCGGCGATCGCTATACCCTGCGCGGCAGCGTCGTCACGCTCGAGGCACCTGACAGCGCAATGCAGCGAACCCAGCAAGCAGCCGCAGCCATGAACGCACCCGAGACCCCGATCACGATGGAGTTCGTCGACCTGAAGGCGCAGTACGCGGCGCTGCGCGAGAGCGTCAACGCCCGCATCCAGCGCGTGCTCGACCACGGCCAGTACATCATGGGCCCGGAGGTCAAGGAGCTCGAGCAGCAGCTCGCCGCCTTCACCGGCGCGAAGCACTGCATCACGGTCGCCAGCGGCACCGAGGCGCTGCTGATCAGCCTGATGGCGCTGGGCTTGAAGCCCGGCGACGAAGTCATCACCACCCCGTTCACGTTCGCCGCCACCGCCGAGACGATCGTCCTGCTCGGCGGCAAGCCGGTGTTCGTCGACATCGAGCCCGACACCTGCAACATCGACGCGACGCCTGATCGAGGCCGCGATCACCGAACGCACGCGGGCCATCATGCCGGTGAGCCTGTACGGCCAGGTGGCCGACATGGACGAGATCAACGCGATCGCCGCGCGCCACGGCAACATCCCGGTGATCGAAGACGCCGCGCAGAGCTTCGGCGCCACCTACAAGGGCCGCAAGAGCGGCAACCTGAGCACGCTGGGCTGCACCAGCTTCTTCCCGAGCAAGCCGCTCGGCTGCTACGGCGACGGCGGCGCGATCTTCACCAACGACGACGCGCTGGCGCAGGCCAGCCGCGAGATCCGCGTGCATGGCCAAAGCGGCCGCTACAACCACACCCGGGTCGGCGTCGGCGGGCGCATGGACACCCTGCAATGCGCGGTCGTGCTGGCCAAGTTGGAGCGGTTCGGGTGGGAACTCGAGCAGCGCCGCGCGATCGGCGAACGCTACCGAGAGCGCCTGGCCAAGGTGCCCGGCGTGCAGCTGCTCACCGTGCGCCCGGACCGCGATTGCGTCTGGGCCCAGTTCACCGTCTTTGCCGACGACCGCGGCGCCGTTCAGGCCGCGCTGCACAGGCGCGGCGTGCCGACGGCCGTGCACTACCCCAGGCCGCTGCATCACCAGCCGGCCTACGCTGCAGATGCGGGGCCGCACGAGTTCCCGCACAGCGTGGGCGCGTCCGAGCGCGTGCTGAGCTTGCCGATGAGTGCCGACCTCGCGCCGGCTGACCAGGATGCCGTTGTGCAGGCTCTGCTCACGTCGGCGCTGGGCGGATGAATGCTGCCTGGCGATCCGAGGCATCGCTGCCATTGCTGCATTGGCTTGTACAGGCGTCGGCGACGCCCATTCACGTCGATGCATAACAGACGACATATTGGAAGCGCATTCCCATGGAACTGAACGGAACCAAGCTGGTTGTCATCGGTGGTGCCGGCCTGATCGGGTCGCACACCGTCGACCGTCTGCTGAAGGAAGACGTCAAAGAGATCGTGATCTACGACAACTTCGTGCGCGGTCGCGCTGAGAACCTGCATGCGGCGCTGAAGGATCCGCGCGTCAAGATCTTTGATGTCGGCGGCGACATCATGCAGACCGACATCCTCGAGGCGGCGCTCGAAGGCGCTGACGGCGTGTTTCACTTCGCCGCGCTGTGGCTGCTGCAGTGCCACGAGTATCCCGCGCAGCGCGTTCGACGCCAACGTGCGCGGCACCTTCAATGTGATGGAAGCGTGCGTCAAGAAGGGCGTCAAGCGCCTGGTCTATTCATCGTCGGCATCGGTCTACGGCGACGCCGTGCGCGAGCCGATGGACGAGGACCACCCGTTCAACAACAAGAACTTCTACGGCGCGACCAAGATCGCGGGCGAGGCGATGCTGCGCGCCTTCCACCACCGCTACGGGCTCAACTTCGTCGGCCTGCGCTACATGAACGTCTACGGCCCGCGCCAGGACTACCACGGCGCCTACATCGCCGTGATCATGAAGATGCTCGACGCCATCGATCGCGGGCGAGGGGCCGACGATCCTCGGCGACGGCAGCGAGGCGTTCGACTTCGTCGCGGTCGAGGACTGCGGCGCCGCCAACGTCTGCGCGATGAAGGCCGACAGCGTCGACCGCTTCTACAACGTCGGCACCGGCAAGCGCACCTCGCTGAAGGAGCTGGCGGAGCATGCTGCTCGAGCTGACCGGCTGCGGCAAGCCCATCAACTACGCGCCGCGCAGCCAGGCCACGCTGGTGCGCAACCGCATCGGCTGCCCGAAGCGGGCGGCAGCCGAGATCGGCTTCACGGCGTCGATCGACCTGATGGAGGGGCTGCGCCGGCTGATCGATTGGCGCAACAGTCACCGTGCCGAAGTCGCAGGCCCGTCGCCTGGCCGTCGGCTTGCCTGGCTGAGTACCCGGACAGCGCCATGAGCCGGCAAATCCAGATCTCCCTGCCCTCGACCGGCGACGACGAGTGGCAGGCGACGCGCGAGCCGCTGACGACCGGCTGGCTGACGCAGGGGCCCAAGGTGGCTGCAGTTCGAGAAGGACTTCGGCGACCTGCCACCACGTCAAGCACGCGCTTGCGACGACCAGTTGCACGACGGGGCTGCACCTCATCCTGGCCGCGATGGGCATCGGCCCCGGCGACGAGGTGATCGTGCCGGCGTTCACCTGGGTCGCGACCGCCAATGTCGTGTTCTATTGCGGCGCGACGCCGGTGCTCGTCGACGTCGATCGCGACACCTACAACATCGACCCGGCCGACGTGGCGCCGCAAGCTGACGCCCGCGCACCAAGGCCGTCATCGCCGTTCACCTGTTCGGCCTGTGCGCCGACATCGATGCGCTGCGGGCCGTGCTGCCGGCCGGCATGCCGATCATCGAGGACGCGGCCTGCGCATGCGGGTGCCACCTACAAAGGGCGTCCACGCCGGCGGTCTCGGGTCTGGCAGCGGCGTTTTCGTTCCATCCGCGCAAGTCCATCACCACCGGCGAAGGCGGCATGGTCACGACCAACGACGACGCACCTGGCCGAGATGGCGAACATGCTGCGCAACCACGGCGCGTCGATCTCCGAGGAGCAGCGCCACAAGGGTCCGCGGCCGTACCTGCTCGCCGGAGTTCAACCTGCTCGGCTTCAACTACCGCATGACCGACCTGCAGGGTGCCGTCGGCGCTCGTGCAACTCGCCAAGCTGACGCGGTTCGTGGCCGAACGCGACGCAGTGGGCCGCGTGGTACATGCGCGAGCTGGCGTCGGTTTCGTGGTTGCGCATGCCACAGCGTCCGGCGCATGGCAAACATGCCTGGCAGGCGTTCGTCACCTACGTCGACCCCGCCACGGCGCCGCTGCCGCGCAACGAGATCATGGAGCATCTGCAGCGCAAGGGCATCAGCACGCGGCCGGGCACGCACGCGATCCACATGCTGGGCTATTACCGCGATCGACTGGGGCTCAAGGCCGATGACTTTCCGGCTGCGCGTGACTGCGACGCCCACACGATGGCCATCCCGCTGCACAACCGCATGGTGGCGGAGGACTACCGGTACGTCGTCGAGGCGATCAAGGAAATCGCCTGATGTGCGGCATCGCCGGCCTGCTCCATCTCGACGCCGCGCCGCGTCGCCGGTGGTGCTGCAGCGCATGACCGATGCCATCGCGCACCGCGGCCCGGACGGCCAAGGGCACTGGATCGAGGGCAATGTCGGCCTCGGCCATCGGCGGCTGGCGATCATCGACCTGTCGCCGGCCGGTCACCAGCCGATGGTCAACGCCGATCACCGCTACGTGCTCAGCTACAACGGCGAGATCTACAACTTCCGCGAGCTGCGCGCCGAGCTCGAGGCGCTCGGCTACCGGTTCCGTCGGCCACCGACACCGAAGTCGTGCTCAATGCCCTTGCCGACTGGGGCACCGACGCGCTGCAGCGCTTCAACGGCATGTTCGCGCTTGCGCTGTGGGACCGCCGCGAGCGCCGACTGCTGCTGGCCCGCGACCGCTACGGCATCAAGCCGCTGTACTTACGCGCAGCAGGGCGCAGCTGTTCGCGTTCGGCTCGGAGCAGAAGGCAATCCTGGCCGTGCCGGGCATCGAACGCCGGCTCGACAAGCCAGGCGCTGCTCGAGTACTTCACGTTCCAGAATTTCTTCACCGACCGCACGCTGCTGCGAAGGCGTGCGCATGCTGCCGGCCGGGCACTACGCGGTGCTCGACCTGACGTCACGCGCGGCCGCGGCTCGAGCTGACTCGCTACTGGGACTTCCGCTTCGCCGAGCCGACCGGCCGGGTCGACGCGCGCGAGTACCGCGAGGAGCTCGACCGCCTGTTCCGGCAGGCCGTGAACCGCCAGCTCGTCGCCGACGTGGAACTCGGCAGCTACCTCAGCGGCGGCATGGACTCCGGGCGCCATCACCGCCGTCGCCGCCGCGCTCCTACCCCTACCTGAAGACCTTCACCTGCGGCTTCGACCTCAGTTCGGCCTCGGGCATCGAGCTGAGCTTCGACGAGCGCGTCAAGGCCGAGGCCATGTCGGCACGCTTTCAAGACCGAGCACTACGAGATGGTGCTGAAGGCCGGCGACATGGAGCGCGTGCTGCCGCAGCCTGGCCTGGCATCTCGAGGAGCCGCGCGTCGGCCAGAGCTACCCCAACTTCTACGCCGCGCAGCTCGCCAGCAAGTTCGTCAAGGTCGTGCTGTCGGGCGCCGGCGGCGACGAGCTGTTCGGCGGCTATCCGTGGCGCTACTACCGCGCGGCGGTCGTCGACAACTTCGAGCACTACGTCGATCAAGTACTACGGCTTCTGGCAGCGCCTGGTCGACGATCAGCCACATGCAGCAGCATGTTCGCGCCGATCTGGGACGACGTGAAGCACGTCTGGACGCGCGACATCTTCCGCGACGTCTTCGCTCAACCACGACAACCAGCTCGACCGCCCCGAGGACTACATCAACCACTCGCTTGTACTTCGAGGCCAAGACCTTCCTGCACGGCCTGCTGGTGGTCGAGGACAAGCTGAGCATGGCGCACGGCCTCGAGACCCGCGTGCCGTTCCTCGACAACGACCTGGTCGACTTCGCGATGCGCTGCCCGGTGGGCCTGAAGCTGAACAATCTGCAGCGAGGTGGTGCGCATCAACGAGAACGAGCCCGGCGACAAGCAGCGGCAAGTACTTCCAGAAGACCCGCGACGGCAAGCAGATCCTGCGCGACGTCATGCGCGGCCTACATCCCGCAGGACATCGCCGACGGCGTCAAGCAGGGCTTCTCGGCGCCCGATGCCTCGTGGTTCAAGGGCGACAGCATCGACTACGTGCGCAAACAGCTGCTCGATGGCGCGCCGCGCATCTACGACTATCTCGACCGTGCGACCGTGCGTGGGCTCGTCGACGAGCATCTTGCCGGGCAGCAAAATCGGCGGCTGTTCATCTGGTCCTTGTTGAGCGTCGAGCAATGGCTCGCGGGCACCTATGCTTGAGCAACTGCTGCAGAACCTGAAGGCCTTATGGCTCGCGCGTCGGCGCGAAGTCCACGCCAAGTACCTTCGCTCCCTGCCATTGGCCGACTACGTCGTCGACCGCTGGGAGAAGGCGCGCGAGCTCGGCTTTGGCGAAGGCTCGTCGATCTACGACAGCGTGCTCGTGCTCGGCGATGTTCGCGTTGGCGCAAACACCTGGATCGGCCCCTTCGTCGTCCTCGACGGTTCGGGCGGCTTGGCGATCGGCTCGAACTGCTCGATCTCTGCCGGCGTGCAGGTCTACAGCCACGACTCCGTGGCCTGGGCGCTCAGCGGGCGAACGCTCGGATTACCGGCATGCAGCCGACATCGATCGGCGACAACTGCTACATCGGCCCCAATGTCGTGATCGCCAAGGGCGTGCGCATCGGCAACCGCTGCATCATCGGCGCCCAGAGCCTGGTGCTCGGCGACATCCCCGACGGCAGCAAGGCCTATGGGACGCCATGCCGTGTGGTCGGACCCGCGACCCTCGAGACGTCCGGCGACTGCGCCTGACCCGCCTGTGATGCTCGATCAAGCGCGGTCTGCACTGCCTGTCCGATCGACGACGCACCGATGAGTCGCGCCGAGTTCGCCGACCAGCTCGCGCGCGTGTTTGGCGCGAAGCTCGCCGTTAGGGGCAACTTCGTCAGCGCTGACGAAGCCTCGGCCGACGCCAACCAGCAGCAAACGAATGATGTCTTCAGCGAGAAGTGGGGTCGGTACGAGAAGAGCGACGAGAAGGAGCGCCTGTACGAGTTCCAGCGCGAGTGGTACCTGAAGCTCTATGGATTTGCGTCCGAAGACGCGTTGCGCGAGTACCTGGCAGGCTGCAACGTCGATCTTCGATGCCGGCTGCGGCCTGGGCTACAAGGCGGCGTGGTTTGCGCGCCTGGCGCCGCACGCGCTGGTGATCGGCATGGACTACTCGGACGCCGCGCGCCAGGCGGCGCAGAACTACGACGACGCTGGCCAACCTGTTCTTCGTGCGCGGCGACATCGCGCGCACCGGCCTGCGCGATGGGAGTGTCGACTACGCCAGTTGCGACCAGGTGATCATGCACACCGAGAGCCCCGGAGCGGACGTTCAGCGAACTGGCGCGCATCACGCGTCGCGCCGACGCGCAGGTCGCCTGTTACTTCTACGCCAAGAAGGCGTTGCCGCGCGAACTGCTCGACGACTACTTCCGCACGCAGTGCAAGACCATCCCGACCGAGGCGCTGTGGGCAGATGTCGGAACAGCTGACCGAACTCGGGCAACGCCTGAGCGCCTTGAATGTCAGTTTCGATGCGCCGGCCATCCCAGCTGCTCGGCATCAAGGCGGGGCGCTACGACCTACAGCGTTTCATCTACTGGAACTTCCTGAAGTGCTTCTGGAACGAGGACCTCGGGCCGCGAAACCTCGATCGTGACGAACTTCGACTGGTACAGCCCCAGCAACGCAAGGCGCTTCAGCGAAGCGGAGGTTCGCGACCTGGTCGGCGCCAACGCGATGACCGACACGTTCTTTCACTCCGAGCCAGCGTGCTACTCCGGCCGTTTCGTTCATCTCTGACGGGCGCCGGCCGGGCCGGCAAGGCGGCCTGAGCGTGCGCGTTCTCGTCGGCCCCGTGGAAATTGCCGGTCTCGCCCAGGGCTTGTCGCAGGGGCTGCGCGCACTCGGCGTGGGCGCGGATCTGGTGCTCGGATCCGAGCATCCCTTCGCCTATGGCGGCACCGATGTCGATTCGGTCGTCGTCACGGCGTGGCGATTCACCGGAACCTGGTGCCGGCGATTGCCGATGCGCCAATGGTGGCTGAAGATTCCTCTGGTGATCCTGCACCTCGCGCTGGGCTGGGTGGTGCTCGCGTGGGCACTGCGGCGCTACAGCGATTTCGTCTTCATCGCCGGCAAGTCGCTGACCGGAACGGTGGTCGACCTGATGCTGATTCGGGCGCTGCGCAAGCATGCCGTGGTGATCTACGTCGGGTCGGATTCGCGCCCGCCTTACATCAACGGTGCCTTGCCAATGAAGTCTGTCGCCGCGCTGGCGCGTCAGACGCGTCGCCTGAAGCGAAAGGTCGCGCGCACGGAACGCTGGGCCAGTGCATGCGTGAACGCGCCCGGTACGGCCCACTTCCACGAAAAGGCGGTCGTCAACTGGTTTGCGCTTGGCATCCCGCGCAGTCTTGCGCCGGCGCTGCGGCCCAGTGCGCCGACGCCTCATGGCGACGGCGCGGTGCGCGGCGCGTGACACTGTTGCACAGCCCTTCGGCCCCTGTTGTCAAGGGCACGCAACTGATTCGGGCGGCGGTGGAGCGTCTGCACCGGCGTGGCCACCCGATCGATCTCGTGCTGATGCAGGGCATGCGCAACGACGAGGTACTCGATGCGATCGGGCGGTGCGATCTGGTGGTCGACCAGCTGTACTCCGATACGCCAATGGCCGGGCTCGCTTTCGAGGCCGCCTTGCTTGGCAAGCCGACATTGGTTGCCGGTTACTTTGCACCACAAGTCGCGCAAGCCCTGGCTGGCCAGCCGATACCGCCCACGCGTTTCGTCCATCCGCTCGACTTCGAACCCGCGTTGGAGGCCTTGGTGGGCGACGACACCGCGCGCGTCGAGCTCGGCAAGGCTGCCAAGCAATTCGTCGACATGCATTGGCAGTGCGAGCAGGTCGCGCGCCGAGTGATGCGCATCCTGCAGGGCGACATCCCTCCGTCCTGGTGGTTCGATCCGCATGACGTCCACTATCTCGAAGGCTGCGGCCTGCCGGAAGACGCGGCGCGCGATGCGCGTGCGCCAGTTGATCGAGCATCGCGGCGTCCTGCGGCTTCAACTGACCGACAAGCCGGCGCTCGAGCAAGCGTTCGTCAATTGGGCACGCAATTACCAGCCGTCGGCAGTCGCCCACGTCGATCGGGTCGTGCCGTGATCGAACAGGCTTGCTGCGCGATGGCATGGTCTACGCCCTGGCGGCGATCGTTTCGCGCGGCGTGAGTTCCTGCTGGTCCCGATCTATACGCGGCTGCTCGATCCGATGCCCAGTATGGTGCACTCGAACTCATCCTGACGGCTGGCCTGCTGGTGACGCTTGTCGTTGCGCTCGAAGTCGGGCAGGGCATGGCACGCGAATGGGCCGAGCAGACCGATGCAGGGCGGCGTCGCGCACTGGCAAGCACGGCCCTGACCTTCACCCTGCTGACACACGCCGCATTCCTTGCATTTGCGCTGGCGGCGTCTGCGCCACTGACTCAGGCTTTGCTGGGCTCACCAGCGTTCGCGGCCGAGGTGCGCGCAGGCCTGGTCTTCATCGCCATCAATGCCGTGTTTCTGCAATTGCAGAACCAGTTCCGCTGGGACCTGCGAGTGCGCAGCTATGCCGCTGTCAGCGTGCTGTACGGTGCGCTGACGCTCGCACTCGGTGCGGCGCTGGGTCATGCCTATGGCTTGCAAGGCGTGCTCTGGGGCCAGGCGCTGGCGGCGGCGCTGAGTTGCGCCGTCGGCCTGATCCTGTTGCGCGGGCAGGTGAGTCTGACGCTGGACCGGCCGCCACTTGCGGCACATGCTGCGGTTCTCGCTGCCGCTGGTTCCGAGCGGCGTCGCGATCTTTGCCAGCTTCTACGTCAATCGGCTGATCCTGTCGGCGTTCGCCACCTTGCCCGAGGTCGGCATTCTTGGTGTCGCGCAACGGGTCGCCGGCATCGCCACGTTGCTGATTGTCGGTTTGCAGGGCGCATTGACGCCGCTCGTCTACCGGCACCATCACGAGCCCGGCGTTCCGGCGCAGCTTGCGCGCATCTTCGAAGGCTTCGTTGCGATTGCGCTGTTGACCTGCCTGGTGCTGAGCGTGTTTGCGCGTGACCTGATCGGCTGGCTTGCCGCACCCGGGTTCGGCGCTGCGGCGTCGCTGCTGCCGTGGCTCGTGCCCGCGACGCTGCTCAGCCAGATGTACATCTTCGCCCCCGGTATCGCCATCGCGCGCAAGACGACCTGGCAACTCCTGCTCACCAGTTTCAGCGCCGTTCTCGCCGTCGGCCTCAACCTGCTTCTGATTCCGTCCTGGGGCGCCGCCGGTGCGGCCGTGGCCAGTTGCGCCGCAGCGGCGCTGTTCCTTGCCTGTTGGGTCGCGGCCAGTCAGCGTGTCTACCCGTTGCCGCTGCGCTGGCGCTTGTTTGTCATTGCCGTTCCGGCCTATATCGGGTCGCTCTGGTTGGGGCTAGCAATCGACGGGTTCGGCTGGGCGACCGCTGCGGCAATCGCGCTGAAGTTGTCGCTCGTCGGTGCGCTCACGGCCGTGCTCGCGGCGACCGGTATGCTGCGAAGGCGCTTGCCAGGGCCGGTTTGCGCCGTGAGGCGAGATGCGGGATCGGTGCTGTGAGTCTTGCAATCGGTAGTCGATAGCCCGGAGACAATCGACACATGAAGGTCCTTACCGTCCTCGGCGCACGCCCGCAGTTCGTCAAGGCCAGCGCCGTCTCGAGTGCGATGCAGCGTACAGGCGGCCTCGATGAAGTCGTCGTACATACCGGGCAGCACTTCGACGAAAACATGTCGGCCGTGTTCTTTGCGGAGCTCGGCATACGGGTGCCCGCACACAACCTCGACATTCACGGCGGCCCGCACGGAGCGATGACCGGGCAGATGCTCGCCGCCGTCGAGCGCATCCTTCTCGACGAGCAACCCGACGCCGTACTGGTATATGGCGACACCAACTCGACGCTGGCCGGCGCACTGGCTGCGGTCAAGTTGCACATCCCAGTGGCCCATGTCGAGGCTGGCCTGCGCTCGTTCAACATGGCAATGCCCGAAGAGGTGAATCGCATCCTCACCGACCGCATAGCCAAATGGCTGTTCACGCCAACCACAGCCGCGGCGCAGCACTTGCGCAATGAAGGCATCGCAGCTGCGCAGATCGTGCCCGTCGGTGACGTGATGTACGACGTTGCGCTGCATCACGGCGCGCGAGTGGATGCCAGTGGCCGCTTGCTCGGTGCGCTCGGCCTTGCGCCCGGCAGCTACGTGCTCACCACCGTGCACCGCGCCGAGAACACCGACGACGTGCAGCGCCTTGCGGTCATCGTCGACGCACTCGAGGCGATCGCAGCGAAGATGCCGGTGATCTGGCCGCTGCACCCGCGCACCCGCGGCGTGCTGCTGCGCATGGGCCGGCTCGAGCGGCTCTCAGCCAACCTGCGACTGATCGACCCGGTGGGCTATCTCGACATGGTGCAACTCGAAAAGTACGCCTGCCTCATCGCCACCGACTCCGGCGGCGTGCAAAAGGAGGCCTTCTTCTACCGCGTGCCATGCGTCACATTGCGCGCCGAAACCGAATGGGTCGAGCTGGTCGCAGCGGGCTGGAACCGGCTCGCGCCGCCGACTTCGCCCGACGCGATTACCAACGCCGTGCTTGGTGCGATCGGCACACAGGGTGTCGACGTGCGGCCCTATGGCGACGGCGATGCGGCGCAGCGCATCGTGCAACGCCTGTGCGCCGACCTCGCGGCGTGAACATCCTCTACATCAACCACTATGCGGGCGGGCCGGCCTACGGCATGGAGTACCGCCCGTACTACTTGGCCCGCGAGTGGGTGCGCGCCGGACACCGCGTAACCATCGCCGCGGCGTCGCAATCGCATGTGCGCAGTCGGCAGCCGGCGGTGCACGGGCGCTTCACGCGCGAAACCATCGACGGCATCGACTTCGTCTGGTGCCAGACGCCGGCCTACCAGGGCAATGGCATTGGCCGTGTACTCAATATCCTGTCCTTCCTGCGCCGGATCGGGCAATGGCGGCAATGGCTTGTTGACCGGCCCGACGTGGTGATCGCCTCATCGACCTACCCGGCCGACATCGGCGCGGCGCGACGGTTGGCACGTCGATTCGGTGCCGTGCTGGTCTGGGAGGTGCACGACCTTTGGCCGCTGTCACCGATCGAACTCGGCGGCATGCCGCGCTGGCATCCGTTCGTCGTCTGGATGCAGCAGGCCGAGAACGCTGCCTGCCGCGATGCCGACCTCGTGGTCTCCATGTTGCCCTGCGCCGCCGAGCACCTGCGCGAGCACGGCATGCCCGCCGGCAGATTCGTTCACGTGCCCAACGGTATCGACCCTGCCGAGTGGGACGAATCCGCCGCGGCGCCGTTGCCCGCAGCGCATACAGCGGCGATTGATGCAGCGCGCGCGACGAGGCCATCTGCTGGTCGCCTATGCCGGCGCGCATGGGCTGGCCAATGCGCTCGACACGATGCTCGACGCCGCGGCACTTTCGCGCGAGGCGCCGCTGACGTGGCTGCTCGTCGGCGGCGGGCCGGAGAAGGCCGCGTTGCAGCAGCGCGTTGCCAGCGAAGGGCTTGCCAACGTGGTAATGCTGGATCCGGTGCCCAAGGCCGCGGTTCCGACCACTGCTCGCCGCGATGGACCTGCTCTACCTCGGCTTGCAGAGCCAGCCGCTGTTCCGATTCGGCATCAGCCCGAACAAGTTGATGGACTACATGATGGCCGGCCGGCCGGTGGTCTGTGCCATTGCGGCCGGCAACGACCCGGTCGCCGACGCCGGCTGCGGCCTGTCGGTGCAGCCTGGCGATGCGGCGGCCGTCGCCGCCGCCTGGCGCGCCTTGCCGCCCTGCCGCAATCCGATCGCCGCGCCATGGGCGCGCGCGGCCGCGCCTTTGTGCAGGCGCACCACACCTACCCCGTGCTGGCGCGGCGCTTTCTCGACGCGGTGGTCGCCGCGCGCCGATCATGAGCGATTCGCCAGACGACCGCGCGGCGATGGCCGCGCGCTACGCGCGCCGCGCGGCGCCCGAGCGCTACAGCTTCCTGCAGCCCGATGTCTGGCAATCGGTGCAGCAGCGCCAGCGCGCGATGCTGGCGCTGTTCGTGCGCGCCGGCTGGACATCGTTCGCCGACAAGCGCGTGCTCGAGGTCGGCTGCGGCGGCGGCGGCAACCTGCTCGAGTTGCTGCGGCTGGGCTTTGCGCCCGAGCACATGACCGGCATCGAACTGCTGCCCGAACGCTTCGCGCAGGCGCGCCACATGCTGCCGGCCGCGCTGCGCCTGATCGAGGGCGACGCGATCGTGGCGCCCATCGACCCAGGCAGCCAGCACCTGGTGCTGCAGTCCACCGTCTTCAGCTCGCTGCTCGACGCTGCCACGCGCACGGCGCTGGCCGGCGCCATGTGGCGCTGGCTGGCCCCCGGCGGGGCGGTGCTGTGGTACGACTTCACCGTCGACAACCCGCGCAACCCCGACGTGCGCGGCGTGCCGCTGGCCGAGGTGCGGGCGCTGTTCCCGCAGGCGCGCATCGTGGCGCGGCGCGTCACGCTGGCGCCGCCGCTGGCGCGCGCCGTTTGCCGGATTCATCCGCGGCTTTATCCTCTGCTCAACGCCGTGCCGCTGTTGCGCACGCATGTCCTGGCCTGGATCGAGAAGCAAGCATGAGTTCACCGCCATCGCCGCCGTTCCTGCCCTTCGCGCTGCCCGACATCGGCGAGGAAGAGATCGCCGAGGTCGTCGACACGCTGAGGTCGGGCTGGATCACCACCGGGCCCAAGGCCAAGCGCTTCGAGGCCGACTTCGCGGCCTTCCTCGGCGATACCGGCCTGCACTGCCTGGCCGTCAACTCGGCCACCGCCGGGCTGCACCTGGCGCTCGAAGCCATCGGCGTCGGCCCCGGCGACGAGGTCATCACCACCACGCACACCTTCACCGCCACGGCCGAGGTGGTGCGCTACCTCGGCGCCGATGTGAAGCTGGTCGACATCGACCCGGTCACGCTGAACATCGACCGCCTCGCCATCGAGGCGGCGATCACGCCACGCACCAAGGCCATCCTGCCGGTGCACTACGCCGGCCTGGCGGCCGACATGCCGGCCATCCTGGCCATCGCGCAGCGCCACGGGCTGAAGGTGATCGAAGACGCCGCCCATGCGTTGCCGACGACGATCGGCGGCCAGCTGGTCGGCACGCTGGCCAGCGACGCCACCGTCTTCAGCTTCTACGCCAACAAGACCATCACCACCGGCGAAGGCGGCATGCTGGTCACGCGCAACGCCGAGCTGGCCGCGCGGGCGCGCGTGATGCGCCTGCACGGCATGAGCCGCGATGCGTTCGACCGCTTCACCGCCACGACGCCGAGCTGGCACTACGAGATCGTGGCCCCGGGCTTCAAGTACAACCTGACCGACATCGCCGCCGCGCTCGGCCTGCAGCAGCTGAAGAAGGCGCGCGCATTCCAGCAGCGCCGCGCCGAACTCGCCGCTTTGTACGACGCGGCGCTGGCCGGCCTGCCGGTGGTCACGCCGCCGTGGCCGCTGGCGGGCGACACGCATGCCTGGCACTTGTATGTACTGCGCCTGGGCGACGGCACCCGCGTCGACCGCAACACCTTCATCGAGCGCCTGTTCGCCGCCGGCATCGGCGCCAGCGTGCACTACATCCCGCTGCACCTGCACCCCTACTGGCGCGAGCGCTACGGGCTGAAGGCGGCGATGTTCCCGCACAGCCAGCACGCCTACGAGCGCATGCTCAGCCTGCCGCTGTACACCCGCATGCTCGATGCCGACGTCGAGCGCGTGGCGGCCGCGGTGCGCGCCGCGCTGAAATGACAGCCCCCAACTCGCTGCGCTCGCGTCCCCCGGGGGGATCTCCGGCCGCTTGGGAGCGGCCCGGCGCGGCCGCCTGACCGACGCCGATGGCCAAACGCCTGTTCGACCTATCTCGGCGCGGCGCTGGCGCTGGCGCTGCTGTGGCCGCTGCTCGTTGGCGTCGCGCTGTGGATCAAGCTCGATTCGCCGGGGCCGGTGCTGTTCCGGCAGCCGCGCGTCGGCCGCCGCGGCCGGCTGTTCTCGATCCACAAGTTCCGCACCATGGTGGAGGGCGCGCCGCAGCTCGGCCCGCTGCTCACGGTGGGGGCCGATGAGCGCATCACCCGCGCCGGCGCCTTCCTGCGCCGCAGCAAGATCGACGAGTTGCCGCAACTGCTCGACGTGCTGGCCGGCGACATGAGCCTGGTCGGCCCGCGGCCCGAGCTGCCGGCCTACGTGGCGCATTACCCGGCCGACCTGCGCGAGCGCGTGCTCGCGGTGCGCCCCGGCATCACCGACCCGGTGTCGCTGGCGCTGGCCGACGAAGGCGAGCTGCTGGCCCGCGCCGCCGACCCCGAGCGCGAATACGTCGAGGTGCTGCTGCCGCAAAAGCTGCGCGCCGCGGCAGCCTATGCCGAGCAGGCCAGCCTGGCGACCGACCTGCGGGTGATCGGCCGCACGCTGCGCGTGTTGTGGGCGCGCCTGTTCGCGCCGGGGGCCGCATGACGACGCGCGACGACACCACGCCGGCCCTGACGGTCTGGCACCGGCTCGACCGCTTTCTGGCGCTGCTGCGCCCGCACCGCGAGCCGCTGTCGCTGCTGATCGACGGCCTGGTCATCGCCGCCTGCTGGAACGTCACCTACCTGTTCCGCCTCGGCTTCGAGCGCTGGCTGTCGGCGCGGCCGGCCTACGACGCCTGGGTCATGCTCGGCGTGATCGTGGTCTACCTGGTGGCCTTTGCCGCGCTGCGCGTGCCGCAGAGCATGTGGCGCTTTTCGGGCTTCGGCGACATCAAGCGCCTGAGCCTGGCCTGCGCCGCCGCCGGGCTGGCCAGCGCGGCCATCGTGATGGCGCTGGGCCTGACCAAGGTGCCGCGCGCGCTGCTCGCGCTGCACCCTTTCGTCGACGCTGATGGGCGTGTGCGTGGTGCGCATCGCCTACCGCATGGTCTACGAGCATGCGCGGCGGCAGATCACCGGCAGCGACACCGAGATCCGCCGCGCGCTGGTGCTCGGCGCGGGCGACACCGCCAAGCTGCTGTTGTCCGGCATCCATGACCAGGGCTGGACGGTGCTCGGCCTGCTCGACGACGACCCTGCCAAGCAGGGCGCACGCATCGCCGGCGTGCCGGTGCTGGGCCCGCTGGCCGCGATGCAGGACAAGGCCGTGCGCGGCGCGGCCACGCACCTGGTGATGGCCCTGCCTTCGCTGCGCGGCCCGCGGCGCAAGCAGCTGTTCGAGATGGCCGCGCTGACGGGCCTGCCGGTGCTCACGGTGCCGTCGTCGGAAGAGCTGCAGGCCGGCACGCAGGTGAACCGCGTGCGCGACATCGAACCCGAAGACCTGCTCGGCCGCGAGCCGGTGCAGCTCGACGAGGCCGGCATCGACGCCTGCCTGCACGGCAAGACGGTGCTGATCACCGGCGCCGGCGGCAGCATCGGCAGCGAGCTGTGCCGCCAGGTGGCGCGCTACGGCCCGGCGCGGCTGGTGCTGTACGAGCTCTCCGAGTTCAACCTCTACAGCGTCGAGCAGGATCTGGCCGAGCACTTCCCGCAACTGCCGCTGGCGAAGCTGATCGGCGACGTGAAAGACCTGGAGCACCTGCGCGCCACCTTCGCCAGGTGGCGGCCGCAGGTGGTGTTCCACGCCGCGGCGTACAAGCATGTGCCGCTGATGGAGGAAGAGAACGCCTGGGCCTGCCTGCGCAACAACACGCTGGGCACCTACCACGCCGCGCTGGCCGCCGCCGAGGCCCGGTGCGAGCGCTTCGTGCTGATCAGCACCGACAAGGCCGTCAACCCGACCAACGTGATGGGCGCCACCAAGCGCGCGGCCGAGATGGTCGTCTCCGCGCTCGCCGCCGAGCATGCAGCCACGAAGTTCATGGCCGTGCGCTTCGGCAACGTGCTGGGCTCGTCGGGCAGCGTGATCCCGAAGTTCAAGGAGCAGATCGAGAAGGGCGGCCCGGTGACGGTGACGCACCCCGAGATCATTCGCTACTTCATGACCATCCCCGAAGCCGCGCGCCTGGTGCTGCAGGCCGCGGCCATCGGCGGAGCGGCCAGGTGCTGGTGCTCGACATGGGCGAGCCGGTGAAGATCGTCGACCTGGCGCGCCAGCTGATCCGCCTGGCCGGCCACACCGAAGAAGACATCGCGATCGAGTTCTCCGGCCTGCGGCCGGGCGAGAAGCTCTACGAAGAACTGCTCGCCGACGCCGACACCACGCTGCCGACGGCGGTGCCGGCCCTGCGCGTGGCCCGGCTCGAATCGCGCGGTGTGCCGCTCGAGGCGCTGCTGGCCGTGGCCCGCGCCGCAGAGGGCGTCGGCCACGACGCCGGTCACGGCGCAGCGGGCGCTGGCCGGGCTGGTGCCGGAGTACCGCGCGGCGCCGGCAGCGTGAGCCGACTGAGTACAATTTCAAAGTACAAACTTGAAACTGTACAAAGATGCTGCCCCGCAGCGCATCAGCCACCCTGCAGGGTCTGGCGTTTTATTTCGCCATCGATTGGCGAAAATGCAGCCATGTACGCGCGAAATATCCAACAGAAGTTGACTGCTGCGCTCGCCGACACGCGGGTGGTGCTGCTGAACGGTGCCCGACAGGTCGGCAAGAGCACGCTGGCACAACAAGTGGCGCAGCAGCGCGGCGGCCAGTACCTCTCGCTTGACGACCCCGTGATTGCCGAGCTGGCCCGTACCGACCCTTCAGCGCTCGTGAATGGCGCCGCCGGGTTGACGGTGATCGACGAGGTGCAATCCGCGCCCGCGCTGTTCCCCGCGCTCAAGCGGAGGTCGATCGGATCCGCGTGCCGGGCCGCTTCCTGCTCACAGGCTCGGCCAACGTGTTCATGCTGCCGACGGCGCCGAATCGCTGGCCGGGCGCATGGAGGTGCTGACACTCGAGCCCTTGTCGCAGGCCGAGATCGCGGTTCGCCGCACAACCTCGTCGATGCCTTGTTCGATGTCGCCCCCTGGGTGCGGCGCACGGTGCCGACCGACCGCGCCGATCTCGCTGCGCCGGCTTGTCGGCGAGCGGGCTTCCCGGAAGCGCTGGGTGCGAAGCGAGCCACAACGGCGAGACGCCTGGTTCCGCGGCTACCTGGCGAGTTTGCTGCAGCGCGACGTGCGCGACTACGCCAACATCGAGGCCTGCATGACATGCCGCGCCTGCTGTCGCTGCTGGCCGCGCGCACCAGCTCGCTGCTGAACATGGCCGAGGTGTCGCGCGCCACGGGCATTGCGCATTCCACGCTTCGACGCTACCTCGCGCTGCTCGAAGCGCTGTTCATCGTGCAGCCGCTGCCAGCGTGGTCGGCCAATCTCGGCAAGCGGCTGGTGAAGGCCCCCAAGCTGCACTTGATCGACGCCGGGCTCGCCGCGCATTTGCAGGGCCATGCAGATCCTGCTGCGCTGGCGGTATCGCCGCAGCTTGGCCCCTTGCTCGAGACCTTTGCCGTGCAAGAACTCCGGCGCCACCTGCGCTGTGCCGAAACCGCGGCCACGGCCTGGCACTTCCGCACGGCCGCGGGGCGGGAGGTCGACTTGGTGCTCGAGGCACCCGGCAGCCGGATCGTCGGCATCGAAGTGAAGGCCAGTGCCAGCCTCGACCCAGAGCGACTTCAACGGCTTGCGAGAACTCGCCGGCGCGGGCGGAAAAGGCTTGTGTCAAAGGCGTGGTTCTCTACACCGGCGAGCAGTTCATACCATTTGAGGAACGGCTTTGGGCCGTGCCGCTGGGCGCGCTGTGGGCACGCTGAAGGCGCTCTTCGCGGTAGCGCCGACGCGGGCCCGATGTAGCGGTACTCGACTCCCAACCCCGCCATTACCGCCGGCCCATACCGGCTGCGCCCGTCAAACTACTGCACGCAACCCGCTTCACCGCGGTCCGTGAACGTGCTGCCGGCCGCGGGCAGGAACTCCCAGCTGTACCTGCCGTCGTCGAGCACGAACTTGGCCACGCCGAACGAGCCGGCGCCCCGGACTTCGCTGTTGGGCTTGGGGGCGCCAAATTGGTACAGCGAAGCGCCGCCGGTGCCAATGACGAACTGCCGAATTCCTCTGGCGGGTCGGCGTTGGCGTCCGCGTCTTGCGGCGCGAAGCGCTCGTAGGTGTGGTCGTGCCCCACCAGCACCACGTCGGCGCCAAATTCGAGCAGCACGCGCCAGATGTCCGACGAGCGCGGGTCGT
Source organism: uncultured beta proteobacterium (assembly GCA_963751775.1). Classification (GTDB taxonomy): domain Bacteria; phylum Pseudomonadota; class Gammaproteobacteria; order Burkholderiales; family Burkholderiaceae_C; genus CADEEN01. Next base: position 567,293 of record CAVVVW010000008.1, on the reverse strand, counting down.
CGCCATGGGTGCTCGATGACGAGAAGCGCGGGTGATGCCAATAGGCGAGCGTGCATTTCTTGCTGCTGGCCGCCGCGAGGTCCGCACGCAGCCAAGCCTCCTGCGCCGAACCCTTGGCCATGTCGATGTTGCTGTTGAGCGAAACGATGTGCCAACTGCCGACATCGAAGCTGTAGTAGCCGCGCTTGTCGGGGCCCGCTCTCGCGCCGAAGTAGCTGTAGTAGTCGTCGCCCGCAGGCACGCCGTAGTCGTGGTTGCCGGGGGCCGGAAAGCTGCGCGCCATGAACTTGCCATACGTGGGTGCGTAGCAGTTCAAGTACTCTGCCAGCGTGCCGGAGTTGTAGACCAGGTCACCCAGCAACAGCAGCGGCAGGTCTGGCGCTTGCCCATCGACAACCGCGGCGGTTCGCGCCGCCGCGGAATCGGCGGCGGGCAGGGCGCCACATTGCGCGATGTCGCCTACGGCGAGGATGGTGGCGGGTTCGGCCGTCGACGGATCAGCTGAATTGGCTGTTCCGCCGCCCAGACAACCGAACACGGAGAGGCCCGTTGCGCAGATTGCGAGCAATCTGATCGCACTCACAGTGGCGTCTCCTGGTCGGCAATGGCACTAATCACCATTGCCAGCGCTAGCGCCGTCGCGCAGCGGCAGCGGACGGCCGATACAGTGGTACTCGAGCCCGAACGCTGCCATCACCGCCGGCTCATACAGGTTGCGCCCGTCAAACACCACCGGCGTGCGCGGCACCGCGGATGGCTTCGAAATCGGGCGTGCGGAAGCCTGCCCGCCCGATCACTGATGGCCAGTGCCGTGCCTTGCTCGGGGGAACTCGAGGTTCGAGAAGATTCAAAAACCAATCGCCAGCCATAACTGCGCAAGTTGATTGACAACGGCGGCCAGTTCCTTGTTGCCCATCATCAGCTTATCGGTCTCGTGGTGCGGCGCTAGCATTTCGAGAGCAAGTGTCGAGGTCGACCATATACTTTCGAACTTTCTGTTGGCGCCAGTCGGCGCCGGATTCTCAGCCGCGATGGAGAAGTTTGCAATGGGTATGAAGAAGGTGATCGTCGTGACGGGCGCTGGGGGCTTTGATTGGCGGGCACTTGGTCAAGCGGTTTCTTGACGAGGGTCATGTCGTGCGCGGAGCGGATATCAAGCCGCTCAACAAGTGGTATCAAGTGCATCGCAAGGCGGAGAACCACGTGGGGCCCGTCGACGGCGACTGCCGCGACTTCAAGGTTTGTCGCGCCATTTGCAAGCGGGGCCAGCGAGGTGTACCAACTTGCCGCGGACATGGGTGGCATGGGCTTCATCGAGAACAACAAGGCCTTGTGCATGCTCAGCGTGCTCACCAACACACACATGCTATTGGCGGGCACAAGAAGCACGGCGTCGCAGGGTTCTTCTATGCGTCTTCGAGCCTGCGTATACAACGACCGACAAACAGCTCGATCCTCGTGAGTAACGGCTCTGAAGGAGGTGGATGCGTACCCAGGCCCTACCTGAAGACGGCTATGGCTGGGAAAAGCTGTTCAGCGAACGTATGTGCCGCCACTTCCCGAGAGGATTTCGGCATGCGACACGAGAGTGGCGCGCTTCCACAACGTCTATGGGCCACACGGCACTTGGGAGGGCGGCCGGGAAAAGGCGCCAGCCGCAATCTGCCGCAAGGTCATTGCTGCCAAGATTTCGGGGCAGCACGAAATGGAGACCTGGGGCGATGGCCATCAGACCCGTATCATTCATGTTCATCGATGACTGCATCAAGGGCATCGACATGATCATGCACAGCAACGTGCTGGAGCCGATCAACCTGGGATCGAGCGAACTGGTTAGCATCAATCAGCTGGTCGACATCGCGGAAGAGATCGCGTGGCGTCAAACTTAAGCGCAGCTACAACCTCGATGCACCCAAGGGCGTGCCGGGCGAAACAGCGACAACGCCAAGATTCCGCCAATACCTCGACTGGCAGCCCGATACACGCCTGCGCGACGGCATGGCCAAGACCTACGAGTGGATCTTGGGTGAGTTCACCGCAAAGTACAGCGCAAAGACCGCACATCTAAGCAGCGTCAGCACGTTCACGAAGGGCTCGCATCCGATTCCGGGCGACGGGTTCAACCCCGAGTCCAAACACATGGACACGTGGAGGAAGGAATCCCCGCTGGCTACGGTGTGGTAACGAGTGGCCGCTAGTTGCGGCCTCCATATGCAGGGTTCGTCCAGCAACACTGTGATTCTCGGGCGAAGGTATTTCGCGTCGGTGGAATGCCACTGCGAGTCAGTTGGTAATTTGGCCGCTGAGTGCATCCAAGCATGAGCGATGCGCTTACCGCGATCGTGATGAAACCAACCTTCTTGATCATCTCTCAGGTCTACGTCCCGACCCCGCGAGTGTCGGCCAGCACGTTGCCGATGCCGCGGCGGAGATGGCGCGCCGGGGGTATCGCACGATCGTGTATACGGCTGCCCGCGGCTACGACGATCCCTCAAAGGTTTATCCCTCGCGCGAGTCGCGAGACTGCGTCGACATCCGTCGATTGCCACTATCGTCATTCGGCAAGTCATCGATCACGGTGCGCCTGCTTGCCCAATGGATTTTCTTGCTGCAGGCCACGGTGCGCGGACTATTTACGCGGCGTCTTTGCGGCGTGATGACTTCGACCTCGCCGCCGTTTTGCGGCATCGCGGGAGCCATCATCAGCAAGCTACGAGGCGTGCCGTTCAAGTACTGGCTGATGGATCTCAACCCTGACCAGATGGTGGCGATGAAGGTCCTGGCGCACGATTCCTGCTCGTGCGCACGTTTGACGCACTGAACAGGGTCACCCTTACCCAGGCGACGGACGTGGTCGTGCTCGACCGCTACATGGACGAGCGCGTGCGCAGTAAGCTCGACATCGGCAATAAGGCCGCAACGATTCCGCCATGGCCCCACGAGGACAAGCTGGAGAACCTGGTCACCGTGACAATGAGTTCCGACGCGAGCATGTGCCTCCGGGCAAGTTCGTGGTCATGTACTCGGGAACCACACGTCAGCAAATCCGATATCGACGCTCCTGAAGGCGGCCGCGCGCATGCAGGAAGACCCAAGACTGCTGGTGCTATGTGTTGGAGGCGGTAGCGGCAAGGAAGAGGTCGAGCAAATGATCGCCTCCGGGGTCAAGAACCTGCGCTCGCTGCCCTACCAGCCTTTCGACCGGATCGCTATTCACTTTCAGCCGCCGACGTGCACGCGGTCTCGATCGGCAACGACGTGGTCGGCATCGTCCATCCATGCAAGGTCTATGGGGCCATGGCGGTCTCGCGCCCGATCCTGCTGCTCGGCCCGAACACAACCACGTGAGCGATCTCGTTGAACGGCACAAGATTGGTTGGCATGTCGAACATGGCGATGTAGATGGGGCGCAGCGTGCGCTCGAACAGATGTTGAACCTACCGAAGTCGACCTGCAGGCGATGGGATCGCGTGCAGCGATGGTCATCGGGAGTTCGCTCAGCAGGCGCTTCCTGCTTGAACAATTTTGCGATGTGCTTCAGCGTGGACTGCCTGTGGCTGAGTTGACGTTGGGCGCGGGCATTCATGACGCACCGCGCGATCGCAGCGAGACCTAGCCGCCGGCCGTTGAATTATTCCGGGGGTGTCTGAGCGCGGGAGGGCGGCGCAATGATCTGGGCGGCTCCGTGGGTCGAACTTATCGATAAAGTGTTCGACGGCATCCACTGGCTCTAGCGACATTCGGAATGTGTGTGCGCCGCAGTCCCCGTGTGAGAGGAGTCAGTGGTTGTGTCGTGGATTCCGTCTGATCCACTCGAGGGTGAGCCGGATGCCCTGATGGAGATCGTAGGGCGGCGATGGCGCGACGCGTTGTATCTCGGTCAGGTCGACAATGTTGTCTGTCGTCATGTTGTTCAGCCGGAACGTCGTCATCGGCGCGACGATGCCGAGCTTCCCGAGGCCGTCGCCCAGCTTGGCAGCCAAGCGCATGACACCGAGCGGGACATGCCTAGGAGGTGCCACTGCGGCTAGCTTGGCAATCTGCATCGCCCACTCGCTCGGGTTGAGGGGCGGATCGTCACCCAAATAGAAGACTTTGCGGTGGATCGACTGTCGAGATGCAAGCAGAATCTGCATCAACTGGTAGACAGAATTGCCGACGTATCCGAATGTCTTCACCGGTCGGGACCGAACCGGACGAACCGGCCATGCAACACCGCATGGAAGAAGTGACTATATGGTTCGCCGAACCACGGTCCCCAGATCGAGCTGGGGCGGGCGATGGACCATTCGACATCGCCATGCGCGCGTGCGCGCACGAGATTCTCGCCAATGACCTTGCTTTCACCGTACGCCGTGTTCGGCGAGTAGTCTTCATCACCCTTCGGTTTGTAGCCCAGGCGGCAGCCAACATTGACGACGTATAGACGACGCGTTTGACCGAATTGCTGACAGCAATCGCATCCATCAGTGACTTCACACCGTCCACGTTAGCCGAGTAGTCCGCCATCGATTTGCCAAGCAGATCGGTGCGCGCCGCGAGATGAATGACATGTGTCGGCGCGAACTCACGCAGCAGGTTGCCGAGGCGGTGACTGTCCAGCAAGTCGCAGTGTGCCCAACTTGTCTGTTGCCTGACATCCTGAGGCGGTCGATTGTCGATGCTTAGCACGGGCACGTGCCGCTGGAGCAATAGATCCACGACGTTCGACCCAATGAAGCCAGAGCCTCCAGTCACGGCGACTCGCATTGCTTGGTCGACTTCGTTCTGCGACGACGGAAGCTCCGCCGAAGCCGATACGCTGTCCGGCGAGCGACTCAACCTACCCACGGGCAAGTACGCCGCGTACTGGCTCGGGTTCAGAGGTAACGCCGTTGGCAATCATGTCAATCAGTGATGCCCAGTCTTTCGCATAGGGGTCAGCGGGAGGCGACCATGTCGTGGGACGGGTCGCAAGGCTGCCTTCATTGAACGCGAGCATCTTTGCTGCCAGCATCTGATCATCGTCCACCGGAAAGAAGTCGACGCCGTCGTAAAGGCCGATTGCCTCCCGGGCATACGGCATGTCGGCAGCAAGAATAAATAGGCCATGCTGCTTAGCCTCTGTCATTGGCAGGCCCCACGTCTCTCGGCGGGACGAGAAGACGAGACAATCCGATTCGTCATAGTGTTGACGCATCGCCTCGGCATTCTGCACGCCGATGAAATGGACACTTCTCAAATTACCGTACTTGGCGACTAACTTGCTGGCGTATTTGTTCTCGTTGCCGCTGATCGTGATCCGAACTTCGCCGGACCATGTATTGCGACCCTCAAGGCGCCTCACGGCCTCGCAGATCACTTCGACATTCTTGTGCGGTCGCGGCAGAGTCGGATATAGGAAGATGCAGCCTTGCCTAGCGCCGGTCTTGCGCGCGACTGTGTGCTCGGCTTCGTCGCCCACCGGCCTGGCGACGACTACGTTCTTGCGCCCCAGCGGCGGCGAAACTCGTTGCGCAACCAATCTTGCTGGACAACGATCATGTAGTTGCGATGTAGATTGATGCGATAGAGAGCACCATAGAGAAGGCGGAACGCAAGCAGCTTCCAGTCCAGCATCGCGTCGCGGATGCCGATCGGATAGAAGGGCGCTGGGTTGTGACAGTACACCAGCTGGCGCTTGGCTTTCACAACGGGTGTCATGTCGTGCAACGCCACCCAGACATCAGCTCGCAGTTCGCGCGACAAACGCCTGCACTGCCAGTATTCAAACCACACGCGCCTCAACCAAGAACGCTTTACAAGCGGGAAGGCCATGAGCCGCACGCCCGGTACAGCGAGTAGCCGCTCGTCATGAACTAACGCAATGATCTCCCAATGTGAAGGGAGCGCCGTGCGCGCTGCCTGCGTGAAGCGCTGCAGGACGCGCAGTGTTCCACCCTCCAACAGATTTACTGCGGAAATTACGACGCGCGGACAGGCCGGCTTGGAATCCAGAATCATGACTTGCTGAAGTGGTTGTCGGCTCAGAGAACAAGATATCCGGTCCCATCAAGGCCGACTTGCAATGCGCCGCTCAAGAATCTCTTTCAGTCGTCGAGCGGCGGCGGGAAATGAGAATCGATCGAGAAAGTCCTGCCTCGCGTCTCGCGCAAGATCCTGCCGCCGTGCCTTGCACGTGTCGATCGCTCGCAGGTAGTCGTCGACGGTGCATGCGGTCACTAGGTAGGGCCGGTAGCCTTCGTCGAGGTAGCCCCTCAGTGCCAATGGCGTTCCGATTACGGGGCACCCGTGCATCAGTGACTCGGCTACCTTCACCTTCATGCCGCCACCTGAGAAGATTGGGGCCACGAAAGCCGCTGCCTCACGGTATAGGGCGGTCAAGTCATCGACGTGCCCGAGCATCCTTACGTTTGTGGGCAACTCCTCGTGCCAATCGGATCGATTGAAGCAGTTTCCCGCAATCCATACCTGCGTCTTTCCGCGACGTTGCAGGCTCGGCGCAAGTTCTCGCACAAGAAAGGCTGCGGCCTCCCGGTTTGCATAGAAATTCGAACCAACGAACAGTACCGCGTCGGAACCTGAGGCCTTCGCACCTTCCGGCGACACGGTGATTTGGCTTCATCGACGAGCGCGACGGGAATCAGGTCGTCAGCACCGCGGCCGTAGAGTTGATGTGCGCGTAACGAATCGTCCCGCGTCAACATTAGTAGCGTGTGTGCGGCCATGACAGTCAGCCGCTCGTTGATGTATTCCGCAAGCGCACTGAGCCAGTAGGCACGTCCTTCCTTGCGGCTCTTGGCAACTTGGAAGTCGAATTCGATGTTCTGAAATGAGACGACGACGTGCGCTCTTGGCGACACGATCCTAGACAACATGGCGACCCAACCTAATGACGATGAATCGAGAAACACGAAGGTAGGCTGGCGCCGCAGGATTTCGCGAACGGACTTCAGCAATCCTTTTGGGGTCAGGCGCCCGGTCAGCGCGAGCATGTTGCACAGAGCTGTCGCGAACTTATTGCGGGGCGCACCGATGGTGGTGTACGCGCGGTAGAGGGCTCGTTGCTAAGAGCGAACGCAGCGGTCCGTGGAACCGCCAGGCGCAAGCAGGCGAGATTTATCCGGCTGGCCATGCCACCACCCGAGTTCTGATCGGCCAGATTCGGCGCCAGGAACACGCAGGATTCCGCGCGGTCGTCAGACGGCAAACCAGTAGTCATAGTCAAGTCGATAGTTCGGTTCGCAATTGCGGCGCCCACGAACGGTGGCTGGCACGCCGCCGACCACAGTCATCGGTTCCACGCTCTTGGTCACCACCGAAAACGGGAGCACGACGGCCCCGGTGCCGATGGTGACCCCTGGCATGACGACGGCACCGGCGAACAGGACGGCATAGTCTTCGATTTGTACCGGTCGTGTCTGGATCGCGAAGTCGGGCGACTGGTAGTCGTGGCCCGTCGTGTAGATGCGGCAATCATGTGCAATCGAGACATGCCGCCCGATCTCCACCTGACTCCGGTTGTCGATCAAGGTACCGCGGTTGATGACGGTGCCTTCGCCTACATCAAGCCCGCGCCTGGCCATCAGCCTCACGCCCTGGTGCAGGACAGCCGTGCGATGGATCTTGATGCCTGCCAGCGACCACGCCAGCCGCCTCGGCCAGTGGAATGGCATGGCACGACTGACGCCGTTGAGCACGGCGATCGCCAACAGTGCCGTCTGCATGCGCGCCCGGCGCCTGACGCGGTGCAATCCCAATCCCAGGTACAGCGCTTGCGCCCGCTTGCGCAGCATGAGCGACAGCCCAGTCCCGGCAACGAACCCATTCGCCTTGAGCGCGCCGACGTATTCGATTTGGCCTCTCAGCCATTGAGTCGAGCTGATACCACCGGTCGCCATGAAATTGTGCACCTCGACCTGGGTGAACGGAACACCCTGCTTCAGAGCCCTGAGCATCCACTCGGCATCGACCGCGATGCGCTTGTCGATGGCGAACGGCCCCACCTCGTCGTAGACCGTCTTGCCGGTCATCATGCTGGTGTGAATGAATCCGAACCCATCCGACAACCGTGTCGGGTCGAATGGGCGGTCGGCTCGCGAGACCACCTGCCCGGACTGGGTCATGAATGTTGTGCCGTATTGAATAGCGCGCGGGTTTAGGCGCAAGGTGCGTACGTGCTTGGCGACAAAGTCTTTCGGCCAGCGATCTCCGCAATTGAGGAGCACTACGAACTCGCCCTTGCACAGCGCGAGTCCCTTATTCCATGCGTCACCAATGCCACGATCTCTCTCGCTGACGAAGGCTGCAATCCGCTCCTTGTGTCGCAGTACCGCCTCTTGTGTGCCGTCGGTCGAGCCGCCGTCAATGACGATGACCTCCAGCAACGTGTACTCCTGCGCAAGCGCCGAGCACAGCGTGGCTTCGATTTCTTGCCGCCCGTTGAAGACAGCAATGACAACGGAGACGAGTCCGGGCGTTGCACTCATGCGCTCACTCGAAGATCGTCCTGTACTCGTAGTTGAACAGCGGATCTTCCTGCCGGCCCAAAGGATTTGTCCACACATCCTTGGCCAGCAGCACTGTTCCAAGAACGACATACGCAACGATGGCGCCCCAGTGTGTCACGCGGCTGGAGACCCCACCGTATCTCGCCGCGTGCCGTGCGATGTAGCCGATCATCAGCATCTCGTAGATGAAGAAATAATAGGCGACCCGCCTCAGCGCGGTCGACTCGTACAGCGCGAAGAACAGCGCATAAGCGAGGATCACGCCGTTGATAACCAGGTTCTTGCGCTTCTGCCCGAGTTCCGGCAGTCGCTCCACCAGAACGATCAGCAGGAGTGACATGATCGCCCGCGCATAGATCACCAATCCCGTGGTCACCTCTCCCGCTGCCTCGATAGTGCCGTCGAAATAGGGCTGGTACTTCGCAAGCAGATCCAGAGACGCGACAAGTTCCGTCAAAGTCGATGAGATCAAGACGCTGAGGCTCGCTGCTGACGCTAGCATCAACCATCGCGACCGCCACCATGCCAACACAGGAATCACGAGGCATGCCGCTGCGGTGGCGTGAAACAGGACGGCCACGCCCACAAGAGCGAAAAAAGAGATCCGCCTCCCGCGTAACCATTGCCTTGCCGCCAGCAGGCAGATCGCAATGGCCACGTACTGGCGAAGGATGGCCAGCGATTCCCAGTAGAACGGAATGTTGAGTAAGAAGGCCAGGATGGCGAACGCTGCATACTCGGACTCGCGATACAGAACCCAGGCGATGAGCCCATAGATCACGATCGACGTGAGGAAGAAGACGCCCTGCGCCGAGCCGAACAGCAGGTGCGAAAGGCCGTTGACCAGTTGCCAGCCCCACTCCACGCCCTCTGGCTCATTGCCGCTCGAAGCTTCACGGTAGATGTCGACGTAGCTGTCGAAGTCATACCCAGTCTTGTGTCGAATCGCAGACACCAGATCAGGAACACGACCGCCAAGACGAACATCGGCATGCGAGCATGCCTGTCTGCGGACGCAATGACCGCAACCAAGGCACCAAGAATCAGCAGCACCCAGGGCATCGTTAGCCTCGAATCCTCAAGACTCCCAAAGGGGGAGCAGGGATTTGTGGGAGATGGGAATAAGATGAGAGGGAGGAAGGGGAGGGGGAGGGAGGGGAAGAGAGGGGGGCGGGAGGGCAAGAAGGAAGGGAGGGAGGGGGGGGGGGGGGAAGGGGAGGGGGGAAGGGGGGAGGGAGAGGGAGGGACGGGGGGGGGGGGGGGGGGAGGGGAGGGGAGGGAGAAGGAGAGGGGGGGTTTGTGCCTCGTCGTCGCTTTTCGATCTGGGTCTAGGAAGTTGACTTTCTTTATGTACCAATCGTCCCACCTGGAGAATCTCGAACTCGCGCACATCGCCCTTTGAGGTCAGAATCGATGGATCTGATCGCGATCTCTTTGAACATAATTGTGCTCGACCGTGATCACCTTGATCTCGAATGCATCGAAGTCGAAGTGAGACAGGATTGAGTACTCAGAACCTTCAGTGTCGATCGACAGATAGTCGATTTCCCGTGGCGCGTTATGCGCCAGCAGCAGGTCTGCAAGCGTAATCGTTTCAACCTCGTACCTTTCACTTGTAGTTCGCGTTGTCGCATGCGAGTCAATGCGACTAGCGAAGGCGCCGACGGTTGACAGTTCCGCATCCGTTGTTTCCGCGAACGGCAGCTTCTCGCCCGTTACCGTCCATACGCAGCGAGAGTCAATCGCGCAATTGCGATTGGCACGTAACGCAGCAGTCCAACAACGGGCAGGTTCGGCGAGGATACCCTTCCAGCCGAACTTCACCTCCAGGATATGGGTGTTGCTGAGCGTGACCCCATTCGTCGCACCAAACTCCACAAAGAAGCCGGTTGGTTTGAAGTCAACGCTGTGGAATGCGAAAGGTCTTGCAGGATCTGTGACTTCGAGTCCCAATGTGCTTTGCGAGTCCAGAAGAAACTGACGATCTCGCTCGTCGCGCACATCGCTCAACGCGAGACGTAGCTGTAGCAGCAAATCGAACGCCACCAACGCTGTATCGGGCTGCGGCTTACGCCGCACGACGTCGAAGCCCATAGATCGCGCGAAGGCACGAACTGGTTCTCTTAATGCATTGCGAACGGTGAAGTTGGCCTTACGGAGAAGCGATGTCATGACAGTCCGACTTGGTGAATTGTTTGGGGTATCGATAGGGTCACGCGCTGCCGTTGACGCACCGCTCCGCCTCGCAACACTCAACTGAGTGCTCTTGCGCAACATCATGAAGTTGAGAAGGATCAATGGGGCAAAGAAGAGCTTGCCCATTGCGAAGTAGGTGAAGCCCCAGGGAAACAGCACCAGCGATGCAAGCAGGCTGACAGCGCCAGCAGCAAGGTTGGTGACTGCAAGACCACGCACGGCCCCCAGTCCGAGAAGCAGGTAGTGAACCGGAATGTTGAAAGCAAGCAGACCGTAGGCTCCTATCAGGATTCTGCAAATTCCCGAATTCTCTTTGGCGAACGCTGTACCTATCCAGAGGCTTAGGACAGCATCGGCAACGACAATGAGGACGACGGCGCGATCAAACACCCGAGCCCCCCGATGACAGCGATTCGCTTGAGCATGGCGGCCGAGACCGGTTGAGGCGATGCCAAGCGTGCAGTGACCCACGGAAAGATGGGTTGCAACGCAGTCGCCTGAACGCCGTGAACGAGTTGGGCAAGTTGCATGCAGATGCTGTATCGCGCCAAGTCTGATGCGCCGAATACCGCGCCGACGACAAGTCTGTCGACGACAGAGAACATTAATCCACCCAGGGTCTGCACCCACATCCACCTCCCGAATCGGAGAAGACGCTGCATTGGTGCTATTGACCGCGTGGGGATCATGCAATGGCCATTGAGGGCGCGTTGAGCGGCGCAACCTCTTATGACTGCCTTGAGTAGTCCGAGGGCATTGCTAACTACAAGAGTGGCGATGGCATCCCGTGTGTACCAAGCCGCTCCTATCACCGCTCCGATCCACGCAACGCGCATGCTGAGCTCAACTTGGGCGGCAGAGTCGAAACGTTGAGCGCCGCGCAGGGCGCCAGTGAATACACCGTCGATTTCCTGCAGCGCCAGCAGCGCCACACCAAGTACCAGAGCGGTGCTGACTTCACTTACCGCGCCCATCCGGACAAACGCTGTACCCGCCAACAGCGGCGCAAACACAGCACAGAGCGCCATTAGTAGCAGCCCGCCCCCGAGGGCGACGCTGAGCGCGGCGCGCGTCGTCTCGACTGCGCCTTGCGGGTGACCGGAAGCGAGGTCTTCTGCAACATACCTGGTCGTGGCGACTCCGACGCCAAGCGACGCCACGCCACCAAAGCCTGCGATGGCCACTGCAAACGCCCAAAGGCCAAAACCGCGGCTGCCCAAGCTGTGCAAGAGCGCCGGCGAAACGGCAATGGACAAGAAAGGCCCGACGACAGCGTCGAGTGTTGACCAGCCGGTCCGGGACAGGTGTGGTCGAATCTTTTGCCGCGCCTGGACTAATCGGGCACGCCAATGATTTGGTGTCCTAAGCACGCTATGGCTTGCAAGACCTTTCCCCGTGGACTTCGCGGAGAAACGTGGCCAGGAGGTCTCGGTCTGTATCATGATTGGGAGGATGTTGCGGATGGCTGAGCGCCGAATGCGTCTCGAGCGCTTGCGCAAAGTGCATCAACGACGTCGTCAACGTCACGTGTGAAATGCCAGCCCAATTTCTCTTTGGCACGATTGGGGTTGCCCGCGCCGTATCGAATGTCTGAAGGGCGCAGCAGCGACTCGTCGCGCGAAACATGCTTCTTCCAGTCGAGCCCGAAATTCGCGAATGCTCTATCGACGAAATGCTGCAGTGAAACAGTCCGCCCGGTGGCAATGACCAGGTCCTCGGGTTGCGGGTCCTGAAGCATTTGCCACATCACCTCGACATACTCCGGCGCCCAGCCCCAGTCGCGGTGGATGTCAAGGTTGCCCAGGCGCAGGGTCTCGGTGCTGCCGGCGGCGATGCGTGCAGCGGCGCGAACGATCTTTTGCGTGACGAAGCGCTCCGGCCGCAGAGGCGATTCGTGGTTGAACAGGATTCCGGTGCAGGCATGCATCCGGTAGGCCTCACGGTAGTTGCTCACGAGATTCTGGGCGCACGCCTTGGCCACCGCGTAGGGGCTGCGCGGCCGAAATGGCGTGGCTTCGGTCGCGGGAACGTCGCCGGTGTCGCCAAAACATTCGCTGGAGCCTGCGTGATACAGGCGTATCGGGTGGTCCTCGAAGCGGATCGCCTCGAGCACATTCAAGGTGCCGATGGCGATGCTCTCGATCGTCTCGACAGGTTGGTCGAACGACAGGCCCACCGACGATTGGCCAGCCAGGTGGTAGATCTCGTCGGGCTGATGCCGCCGCAGCGTTTGCAGCACGCTGCGGAAGTCGGTCGGGGCCATCGAAACGATCTGTACCGTGTCTTCGATGCCCAGCGTTCTCAGGCCGACGCGGTTGGCCAGCGTGGCGTCGCGCGACGTGCCGACAACCGTGTAGCCCTTGGACAGAAGCACCCGCGCCAGGTACGCGGCGTCCTGCCCACCGATGCCGAGAATGAGGGCGCGTCTGGCGTCGGTCATTCGTGAAAGTCGAAGGCCTGGAATCCGGCCTGCTTGACGAGGCTGTCGCGTTTGGCGGCAACGTAGTCGCTGTCGACCATTTCCCGCACGAGTTCCGCCAGCGTCGTGGTCGGCGACCAGCCCAGCTTGCGCTTGGCCTTGCCCGCATCACCCAACAGTGTTTCCACCTCGGTCGGCCGGTAGTAGCGCGGATCGACGCGCACGACCACGTCGCCGACCTTGCACTGGGCCTTGTCGCCGCTCACCGCGGCCACGGTGCCGACCTCGCTCTGACCCTCGCCGCTGAAGGCCACCGTGATGCCCAACTCGGCCGCCGCCCGCTGCACGAACTCGCGCACGCTGACCTGCACGCCGGTGGCGATGACGAAGTCTTCGGGCTGCTGCTGCTGCAGCATCAGCCACTGCATCTCGATGTAGTCGCGGGCGTGGCCCCAGTCGCGCAATGCGGAGAGGTTGCCCAGGTACAGGCAGTCCTGCAGGCCGAGCGCGATGCGGGCGATGGCGCGGGTGATCTTGCGCGTCACGAAGGTCTCGCCGCGCAGCGGGCTTTCGTGGTTGAACAGGATGCCGTTGCAGGCGTAGATGCCGTAGGCCTCGCGGTAGTTGACGGTGATCCAGTAGGCGTAGAGCTTGGCCACCGCATACGGGCTGCGCGGGTAGAAGGGCGTGGTTTCCTTCTGCGGCGTTTCCTGCACCAGGCCGTACAGCTCGCTGGTGCTGGCCTGGTAGTAGCGCGTCTTCTTCTCCAGGCCCAGCAGGCGGATGGCTTCCAGCAGCCGCAGCGCGCCGATGCCGTCGGCGTTGGCGGTGTACTCGGGCTCCTCGAAGCTCACCGCCACATGGCTTTGCGCAGCCAGGTTGTAGATCTCGTCGGGCTGCACCTGCTGCACGATGCGGATCAGGTTGGAGCTGTCGGTCATGTCGCCGTAGTGCAGGATGAAGTTCCTGCCGTCGACATGCGGGTCCTGGTACAGGTGGTCGATGCGCGTGGTGTTGAAGCTCGAGGCGCGGCGCTTGATGCCGTGCACCTGGTAGCCCTTCTTCAGCAGGAACTCGGCCAGGTAGGCGCCGTCCTGGCCGGTGACGCCGGTGATGAGGGCGGTCTTCTTGGGGCCGGCGTTCATGAGCTTGCTTCGCGGCGAGCGCCAGGCGCAGCAACGTGATCGGCTGCTCAGCTCCGTGCTGCGTCGTTGCGGCATGTTCCAGCGTGATCGCCAGCACTTGCCCCTGCGCATCCAGATCCAATAGCGCGCTGTTCTCGTCGAGGTCGCGCGTTCTCCCACGTTGCCGGCCTTCAACAGGTAATGCGTCTTGCCCAGGCTCACGCCCAGGCAGCCGCCAATTGGCGCTGCGAGTACTCGGGGTGCTGTTCCAACAGGCGCAGCAACTCCAGGTGGGCTGCCGGAGTGGCGTCGGCGGAGGGTGCAGCTTTCGATGAGCAAGGTATCGGTATCTTCGAAGTAGCGAATCTTCATGGTGTGAAACTCCGGTCGAAGAATGCGTTGTGAACGGTCTCGCCGTCGGCCAGCAGCACGACTCTGAGCCAGGGACCGCCAGATTCAGCGATCATCGCCCAACGCCGTATGCGCCCGTCACCCTGCACTGACTGGGCCTGCGGGTGGGCCACGACAAACTCGATCCATGCCAGGTCGATCGTCGACCGATCGGGACGTTGCCGGGTGGCGTCGAAGTACCGGGTCGTTTTCAATTGGGTCGGCGCGAATTGTGACGGGCAGTCCGGCTGCAATTCTCGTTAGCAATACTCATGGCTGCCTTTCCGCTTGCGCGGCGAGCTCCTGGCGCAGCAACGTGATCTGGCTGTTCAGCATTTCGTACTCGCGCTCCTTGCGGGCCAGGAACGAGCGTGTCAGTTGCATGCGCTGGCGCACGCCCTGCGGCGTCAGCACGTACAGGTAGCGCAGCTTGTTGTCGCTGCGCTGAAAGTTCTTCGCCTTCACCCAGCCCTTGCCGAGCAGGGCCTTCAGCAGGTAATGCGTCTTGCCCAGGCTCACGCCCAGGGCCGCCGCCAGCTGGCGCTGCGAGTACTCGGGGTGCTGTTCCAGCAGGCGCAGCAACTCCAGATGGGCTGCCGGAGTGGCATCGGCGGGGAGGGTGGCAGGCTCTGCGTTCATGTGTTGAACGCAGAATACTACAGGTGGGCAGTGATTGCGATGCAGCGCAGGGCTGTCGCGGGCTCAGGCCGAATGCATCGTGGCCGGACGCTCAGGCCCGGAAGGGCGCTGCCGCATACGCACGGGCAATGCCTTCGCGCAGCGGGGTGCGGGCCACCCAGCCCAGCTTGGCCAGGCGGCTGACGTCGAGCAGCTTGCGCGGCGTGCCGTCGGGCTTGCTGGCGTCGAAGTGGATGCGTCGCCTTGCAGCCCACCACCTGCCATCACCGTTTCGGCCAGTTCGCGGATGGTCACGTCCTGGCCGCAGCCGATGTTCACCAGCGGGCCGTCGTAGCCCTGCTGCATCAGGTGCACGCAGGCGTCGGCCAGGTCGTCGACGTACAGGAACTCGCGCCGCGGCGTGCCGCTGCCCCACACCACCAGCTGGGCGTCGCCACGCTGCTTGGCCTCGTGCGCCTTGCGCAGCAGCGCGGGCAGCACGTGGCTGGTGGCGAGGTCGTAGTTGTCGTTCGGGCCGTACAGGTTGGTCGGCATCACGCTGGTGTACTGGCGGCCGTACTGGCGGGCATAGCTCTCGGCCAGCTTCACGCCGGCAATCTTGGCGATGGCGTAGGGCTCGTTGGTCGGCTCCAGCGGGCCGGTCAGCAATGCGTCTTCGGTGATCGGCTGCGCCGCGTCGCGCGGGTAGATGCAGCTCGAGGCCAGCAGCATCAGCCGCTGCACGCCGGCCAGGTGCGCGCCGTGGATCAGGTTGGCCTCGATCATCAGGTTCTGGTACAGGAACTCGGCGCGGTAGGTGTTGTTGGCCTGGATGCCGCCCACCTTCGCCGCGGCGATGAAGACGTAGTCGGGCCGCTGCTCGGCCAGGAAGGCGTGCACCGCGCGCTGGTCGGTCAGGTCGAGCTCGGCATGGGTGCGCGTCAGCAGGTTCGTGTAGCCGCCGGCCTGCAACCGGCGCACGAGCGCGCTGCCCACCATGCCGCGGTGGCCGGTGACGAAGATCTTGGCGCTGCTTGTCCATCGTCAGCGCCTCAACTGCGGCCGTAGGTGTCTTCGAAGCGCACGATGTCGTCCTCGCCCAGGTACGAGCCCGATTGCACCTCGATGATCTCGAGCGGCACCTTGCCGGGGTTGTTCAGGCGGTGCTTCTGGCCGAGCGGGATGTAGGTGCTCTGGTTCTCGGTGAGCGTCAGCACCTGCTCGCCGTTGGTCACCTCGGCCGTGCCGCTGACGACGATCCAGTGCTCGGCGCGGTGGTGGTGCATCTGCAGCGACAGGCTGGCCCCGGGCTTGACCTGGATGCGCTTGACCTGAAAGCGCGGCCCGCTGTCGATGCTGTCGTACCAGCCCCAGGGGCGGTGCACCTTGCGGTGCAGCGTCTTCTCGCTGCGGCCCTGGGCTTCGAGCGTGGCCACGATGGCCTTCACGTCCTGGCTGCGCGCGCGGTCGGCCACCAGCACGGCGTCGGGGGTCTCCACCACCATCACGTCCTGCACGCCCACCAGGGCCACCAGGCGGCTGGTGGCATGGATCAGGGTGTTGCGGCTGTCCTGCACCATCGCATCGCCAAGCGCCGCATTGCCGGCGCCGTCTTTCGCGGCCACCTGCCACACCGCGTCCCACGCGCCCAGATCGCTCCAGCCGGCGGCCAGCGGCAGCACGCGGATGTCGAATCGGCTGCCGGGGCAGCGCTCCATCACCGCGTAGTCGACCGATTCGGCCGGCACGGCGTCGAACTCGGCCTTGCCCGGGCGCACGAAGCTGGCGTCGGTGCTGCGCGCGGCCCAGGCCCGGCGCGTGGCGGCGGCGATGTCGGGGCGGAACTGTTCCAGTGCCGCCAGCCACACCGACGCGCGCACCACGAACATGCCGCTGTTCCAGGTGTAGTGGCCGTCGGCGAGGTAGCGCTCGGCGGTGGCCAGGTCGGGCTTCTCGACGAACTGCTCCACCCGCGCCGCGCCGCCCGCCGCTGCGGCGCTCGCCGGCGCATGGCCGGATACCGCGGCGCTGCGGATATAGCCGTAGCCGGTTTCCGGCCCGGTGGGGGTGATGCCGAGCACCACGATCGCCCCCCGCGCGGCCTCGCGCACGGCCGCGCGCAGGGTGCGCGTGAAGGCCGCGCCGTCGGTCACGACGTGGTCGGCCGCGGCCACGATCAGCACCGGGTCGGCGCCGCCTGCGCCGGCCTGCAGCGCGGCCAGCGTCATGGCCGGCGCGGTGTTGCGCGCGCTCGGCTCCAGCACCACCGTGCCCACGTTGCCGCCCGCCTCGCGCAACTGGTCGAGCACCAGGAAGCGGTGCTCCTCGTTGCCGACGGTCAGTGGCGCCGCGAGCGCGATGTCGTCGGCGGCCAGGTCCTGCAGCCGCTGCACGGCCTGCTGGAACAGGCTGCGGTTGTCGGCCGTCAGCACCAGGAACTGCTTGGGATAGCCGGCGCGCGAAAGCGGCCACAGCCGCGTGCCGCTGCCGCCGGCCATGATCACGGGTTGCACGGGGATGGGTGGGTTCATGGGGATGCTCAGAAGAGGTCGGCCTCGGTCAATCGCGGCGCGGCGCTGTCCTTGGCCGCCAGTATCGGCGCACGGCCCACGGCCGGCCAGGCGATGGCGATCGCCGGGTCGTTCCAGGCGATCGCGCGTTCGCAATCGCGGGCGTAGTAGTCGGTGGTCTTGTACAGGAAATGGGTGTCGTCTTCGAGCGCCAGGAAGCCGTGCGCAAAGCCCGCGGGGATCCACATCTGGCGCTGGCTCGTGGCGTCGAGCGTGGCGCCGAACCATTGGCCGAAGGTGGCCGCGCCGCGCCGGATGTCCACCGCCACGTCGAACGCGCTGCCGCGCACCACGCGCACCAGCTTGCCCTGCGCATGCGGCGGCAGCTGGTAGTGCAGGCCGCGCAGCACGCCGCGTTGCGAGCAGGAGTGGTTGTCCTGCACGAACGTCACCGCCTGCCCGACGGCGGCGTCGAATGCGCGCTGGTTGAAGCTCTCGAAGAAGAAGCCGCGCTCGTCGGCGAACACCTTGGGCTCGAGAATCAGCACGCCGGGCAGCGGGGTGGTGATGGCTTGCATCAGAACACGCTGTCGCTGAGCAGCTTGAGCAGGTACTGGCCGTAGCCGTTCTTCAGCATCGGCTGGGCCAGCGCCTCGAGCTGGGCGGCGTCGATCCAGCCGCTGCGAAACGCGATCTCTTCCGGGCAGGCCACCTTCAGGCCCTGGCGCTTCTCCAGCGTGGCGATGAACTGGCCGGCTTCCATCAGGCTGTCGTGGGTGCCGGTGTCGAGCCAGGCGTAGCCGCGGCCCATGATCTCGACGTTGAGCTGGCCCTGGCGCAGGTAGGCGGCGTTGACGTCGGTGATCTCGAGCTCGCCGCGCGCGCTGGGCTTGATGGCGGCGGCGATGTCGCACACCTGCTCGTCGTAGAAGTACAGGCCCGTGACGGCGTAGTTGCTCTTCGGCGCCTTGGGCTTTTCTTCGATGCTGAGCGCCTGGCGCTGCGCGTCGAAGGCCACCACGCCGTAGCGCTCGGGGTCCTGCACGTGGTACGCGAACACGCTGGCGCCGCTGCCGCGCGCCGAGGCGCTGGCCAGCAGGCGCTGGAAGTCGTGGCCGTAGAAGATGTTGTCGCCCAGCACCAGCGCGCTCGGTTGGCCGGCGACGAAATCGCGGCCGAGGATGAAGGCCTGCGCCAGGCCGTCGGGGCTGGGTTGCACGCAGTAGCGGATGCTCATGCCCCAGCGGCTGCCGTCGCCGAGCAGGGCCTCGAAGCGCGGCGTGTCCTGCGGCGTGCTGATCAACAGCACTTCGCGCATGCCGGCCAGCATCAGCGTGCAGAGCGGGTAATAGACCATCGGCTTGTCGTACACCGGCAGCAACTGCTTGCTCATGGCCAGCGTGGCCGGGTGCAGCCGCGTGCCGGAGCCGCCGGCCAGGATGATGCCTTTGCGCTTCATTGCGGCTTGGTCTCCATCAACATGCGTTCGACGCCGGCCTGCCAATGCGGCAGCGTCAGGCCGAAGGCGCGCTGCAGCTTGGCCGTTGCCAGGCGCGAATTGAGCGGGCGCCGCGCGGCGCTCGGGTAGGCGCTGCTGGGCACCGGTTTGATCGCCTCGGCGGCCACCTTCACCGGCAGGCCGTGTGCCCGCGCCCATTCGATGACGAAGCGCGCGTAGCCGAACCAGCTGGTCTCGCCGGCCGCCACCGCGTGGTAGGTGCCGCCGAGTTGCGGCTCACGCAGCACGGCACGCATCGCATGGGCCGTGATGTCGGCCAGCAGGTCGGCCCCGGTCGGCGCGCCGATCTGATCGTCGATGACTTGCAGCGCCTCGCGCTCGGCAGCGAGCTTGAGCATCGTGCGCGCGAAGTTGCCGCCGCGCGCGGCATAGACCCAGCTCGTGCGCAGGATCAGGTGCTTGCAGCCGCTGGCGCGGATGGCGTTCTCGCCGTCGAGCTTGGTGCGGCCGTAGACGTTGAGCGGGCCGGTGGCGGCCGCCTCGTCGCGCGCCGTGTCGCCGCTGCCGTCGAAGACGTAATCGGTGCTGTAGTGCAGCAGCCAGGCGCCGAGCGCGGCGGCCTCGGCGGCCAGCACGCGCGGCGCATCGGCGTTCAGGCTGGCGGCGAGTTCGGGCTCGGCCTCGGCCTTGTCGACGGCGGTGTGCGCCGCGGCATTCACGATCACGTCGGGCCGCAGCGCGCGCACCGTGTCGGCCAGTGCGGCGGGGCGGGTGAAGTCGGCGTGGAAATCGGTGCTGTCGAAGTCGAGCGCGGTCAGCTCGCCGAGCGGCGCTGAGCGAGCGCTGCAGCTCCCAGCCCACCTGGCCGTCCTTGCCGAAGAGCAGGATCTTCATCGCCGCGGCTCAGCGTGCGCTGTAGTTCGCCGCCACCCAGGCGCGGTAGCCGCCGCTCTGCACGTCGGCCACCCAATCGGGGTGCGCCAGGTACCACTGCACCGTCTTGCGGATGCCGGTCTCGAAGGTCTCGGCCGGGCGCCAGCCGAGCTCGCGCTCGATCTTGCGCGCGTCGATGGCGTAGCGCCGGTCGTGGCCCGGGCGGTCCTTCACATGCGTGATCAGGCGCCGGTACGGGCCGGC
Organism: uncultured beta proteobacterium; assembly: GCA_963751775.1. GTDB lineage: Bacteria > Pseudomonadota > Gammaproteobacteria > Burkholderiales > Burkholderiaceae_C > CADEEN01. Next base: position 546,951 of record CAVVVW010000008.1, on the reverse strand, counting down.
CGGGTCGGGCCGCAGCTCGTCGAGCAGGGTGCAGACGGTGTGCACGATCTCCAGGTTGGCCTTCTCGTTGCCGCCGCCGATGTTGTAGGTCTCGCCGACGCGCCCCGCCGCCAGCACGGCGCGGATCGCGCTGGCGTGGTCGCGCACGTAGAGCCAGTCGCGCACCTGCTGGCCGTCGCCGTACACCGGCAGCGGCTTGCCGGCCAGCGCGTTGACGATCATCAGCGGGATCAGCTTCTCGGGGAAGTGATAAGGCCCGTAGTTGTTCGAGCAGTTGGTCGTCAGCACCGGCAGGCCGTAGGTGTGGTGCCAGGCCCGCACCAGGTGGTCGCTGGCCGCCTTGCTCGCCGAATACGGGCTGTTCGGCTCGTAGGCGTGGGTCTCGGTGAACGCCGGCGCGGCAGGGGCGAGCGAGCCGTAGACCTCGTCGGTGCTGACGTGGTGGAAGCGGAACGCCGCCTTGTCGGCTTCGGCCAGCCCGCTCCAGTACCCGCGCGCCGCTTCGAGCAACGTGAACGTGCCCATCACGTTGGTGCGCATGAACTCGCCGGGGCCGTGGATGCTGCGGTCGACATGGCTCTCGGCGGCGAAGTGCAGCACCGCGCGCGGGCGGTGTTCGGCCAGCAGGCGGTCGAGCAGCGCGCGGTCGTTGATGTCGCCCTGCACGAAGACGTGCCGCGTGATCGCCCTTGATGGCGTCGAGGTTGTGCAGGTTGCCGGCGTAGGTCAGCGCGTCGAGGTTGACCACCGGCTCGGCGGCCGCATCGAGCCAGTCGAGCACGAAGTTGCTGCCGATGAAGCCGGCGCCGCCGGTGACGAGCAGTGTCACGCGCCGATCACCTCAGCGCAGCGCGGCGCGCAACTGGGCCAGCTTGGCCGCTCTTTCGGGCCGTGCCGCGCCCTGGCGCCAGAAGTGGCGCGTGACGACGAATCCCGCCAGCAGCAGCAGTGAGGCCAGCGTCGTCGCCACCGCGATGAGGCCGCGCTTGGGTTTGCTCTTGCGCTCGGCCGGCGTGGCCACGTCGACGACCTGGATCAGCGCGCCCTCGCGGCTCTCGTCCACGCGCGCCAGTTCGTACTGGCGGGCGAACAGCTCGTACAGGGTTTCCTGGTACTTGAACTCGCGGTACTTGCCGACGTAGTCGGAGCCGCCCGAGGCGCCGGTCGAGGCTTCTGCCTTGCCCAATTGGGCGCGCAGGGCCGCACAGCGTGGCCAGCGTCTGCTGGACCTCCGGCGCGGTGTCCGAGAGGCCGCTGCGCATCGTCTGCAAGCCGCACCTCGGCGGCGGTGACCTCGGCCTTCAGTCGCGCATAGCCTTCGGCGGCGGCCTTGGGTTCGGCCTTCAGCGCGCCGGGGTTGAAGCCGCTGGCCTGCAGCACTTGCTGCGCGGCGGTGAGTTCGTCGCGCGTCTTCTTCAACTGGCCCTCGAAGAAGGCGCGGCGTTGCTGGGCTTCGGTCAACGCCAGTTGTGCGCTCAGGCGGCGCAACTCGTCGACATGGCGGTTGGCCATGTCGGCGGCGCGCTGGGGTCGATGTCGTCGACCTCGACGGTGATCAGCCCGTCCTTCTTGCCGAGCGACATCCGGGCGTTTTCGCTCAGTGCCTTGCGCGCTTCGAATCGATACTCCTTGTCGTAGACCTGCATCAGCTTGAACTCGTCGATCAGCCGGTCGGCCACGGTGGTGCTCTGCAGCAGCGCCACGTACTGGTCGGCCGGGCTCTTCACGCCGGCCGCCGCGCCGACCAGGCCCGACAGCGCGCCCAGCGACGCAATCGCCGATGCGGCCGAGCTTTGCTGCTGCTGCGGCGGCAGGAACACGGTGCGCGACGTGTAGGTGGGCTTGACCAGGTAGGTGATGCCCAGCGCCACACAGCCGGCCAGCAACGGCGCGACGACGAGCAGCTTCCAGTGCTGCAGCAGCGGCAGCGCCAGGTCGAGCAGGTCGATGCCGGAGTCGTCGTCGTCGAGCACCTCTGCGGGCACGGCTTGCTGCGGCATGGCTTGCGCTCAGAGGCCCAGCGACTTGAACGCGGCCACGCCGAAGCCGAACTGCGCCAGGATCTGCGTCCAGTCCTTCGCGTCCTGCACGAAGGTGGTCTTGTTCATCTCTTCCGGCACGAACAGCGTGTCGCCGGCTTCGGCCACCACGCCCGAGAGCCCTGAGCCGCGGCTCAGCCAGCCGGAGTTCTGGCGCCCGCTGACCACGCTGCCGTTGGCGCGGATGACGAAGATGCTGCCGGCATCGGCACCCTTGGTCGGCCCGCCGGCCAGTTGCAGGTATTCCTGTACCGGGCGGCCATCGCTGAAGAGATAGCTGCCGGCGTTGAAGACGCTGCCGAACACGCCGACCGAGGTCGGCCGCGGTGGAATCAGCAGGCGGTCACCGTCTTCGAGCGCGATCGGCGGCAATTCGCGGCTGGTGGGTTCCAACTGCAGCACGATCCGCCCGTTCGGCCGCTGCGCGCGCAGCGCCACCAGCAGGCGCGCGTTGGCGGTTTCGCGCGACGACGTGGCGGCGGCCTCGTCGGCGCTGCTGGTGCGCTGCGTGGTGCTGTTGCGCGCCAGGTCGGTTTCGAGGTCGCGCAGCGCGCGGTCGTAGTTCTGCTGCTGCGTCAAGCGCACGCTTTCGCGGCTGAACTCGGTGCCGAACAGGTAGGCCTTGTCGGTCAAACCGCCGGCCGCGGCCAGTGCGTCGGCAATCGAGGTGCCGGGCGGCAACACGTACTCGCCCGGGCGCTGCACTTCGCCTTCGACGCGCACCCGCTTGTTCTGGCGCTGAATCGGCAGCGTCGAGTCGACCGCGCTGAACGCGCGCAGCACGTCGCCATTGGCCAGCGTGGCGGTGTTCGAGGCCGGCAATGCCAGCTGCACGATGCGCACGGTGGCGCGGTCGTCGAGGCGTTCGACGGCCAGGCGCGAGCGGTCGGCCACGGCCGAGAAGCCGCCGGCCATGCGCAGCAGGTCGGCCACGGTCTCGTTGGGCTTCAATTCGAAGATGGCGGGCCGGTTGACGCTGCCGATCAGCGCCACCTGGGTGCCGACCGGGCCGACGTGGATCACGTCGTCGGCCTGCAGCAGGCGGTCGGCGCTGCGGTCGCCGCCGAGCAGGAAGTCGTAGAGGTCGAAGCCGGCCACGCTCTGGTTGTTGCGCTTGATCTCGATGTTGCGAAAGCTGCCGGCCGCCGACGGCCCGCCCGCCTTGAGCAGGCCCTGCACCACGGTGGCCAGGCTGCTCACGACGTAGCTGCCGGGCTTGGCGACGAAGCCGGTGACATACACCCGCTGCCCGCGCAGCTGGCCCAGCGACACGCTGAGTTGAAAGTTGCGGAAGACCTGCGCCGACGCGCTGGCTGATCGTGGCCGGCAGGTCGGCGTAGCGCACGCCCGACACCTGTACCGGGCCGACGCGCGGAATGCTGATGCGCCCGCTGCGGTCGACCAGCAGGCGCAAGTCGGCGTCGACCGAGCCCCAGATCATGAGCATGACTTCGTCGCCGGGCTTGACCAGGTAATCGGCCGGCACGAGCGGCAGGTCTCGGCGACGTCGGCTTCATCCGTGGGCGTCATCATCTCGGTGCCGAAGCGCCGGGTCTCGAGCGCCGGCTCCATCAACTCGGCGCCGAAGCGGCGGGTCTCGATCGGCTGCGCGATGCGTTGCACGAAGGCTTCGAATTCGCTTGGCGCGACCCTCGCCGGCGCCATCGGAAGCGTTCGCGCGCCCGTTCCAGGCTGTCCGTTGGTCGACGACGTTCCCGCGCCAGGCTGGCGCAGCCGGACCGGCCCGCCAACCTGGTTGTTTTGCGAATCCGTGGCCGCAGGTTGGCCGGCCTGAGTCGACTGCGGCACCGACTGCATGGACTGCGCAGACTGCAATGATCTGCGCGTAGGTCGTCGGCATCGCCGCGAACAGGCCCGAGCCGGCCATCAACCAGGCGGCCAGCGCACGGCGGCGCCGGGCCGGTTTGCGCACCGGCCCGGATGGCGGGCAGTCGTTAGGGTGATCGATCATGGCATGGAGGTTGCGGTGGTGAGGGCGTTCACGCGGCGCGCCAGGTGAAAACCAAGCGTCCGTGACGGGCTGCCCTGCTGCAACGGCGCGCGATTCTAGCCCGCGACCGAGACGCGGCTGACTCGAATCGGCTGGCTAAACTTCGCCGATGTTCCTGTTGGCTTCAGCCTTCGCGGTCTCGTTTCTGGTCACGCTCTGGATCGTGCGCTCGGCCAAGTGGCTGCGCCGAGTGGGAGGCGACTTCGACCTGACGGGACCGCAGAAATTCCATGCCAACCCCGTGCCGCGCATCGGCGGCGTGGGCATCCTGCTCGGAGTGGCTGGCCGGTGCGGCTGTGATCGCGTGGCGCGAACCCGGGTCGCTGTCCGTGGCTGGCATTGTTTCTGGCCTGCGCGCTGCCGGCTTTCGGCGCCGGCATCGCCGAAGACTGCACCAAGACGCAGAGCCCGCGCCGGCGCCTGTTCTTCACCGCGGTTTCGGCCGGCCTGGCCGGGTGGTGGGTGGGCGCCGTGATCACGCGCACCGACATTCCGGGCCTCGACTGGGTGGTGGCGATTTCCGCTCGGTGCACTGCTGGTCACGATGTTCGTGGTCGCCGGCGTGGCCAACGCCGTCAATATCATCGACGGCTTCAATGGGCTGGCCTCGATGTGCGTCGTCATCATGTTGATCGGGCTGGCCTACGTGGCCTTCGCGGTCGGCGACCACCTGATCGCATTGCTGGCACTGGCAGGCATCGGTGCCGTGCTCGGCTTCTTCGTCTGGAACTTCCCCGCGGGCGCTGGTGTTCCTGGGCGACGGTGGCGCCTATTTCCTCGGTTTCTACCTGGCCGAACTGGCGATCCTGCTGCTGCACCGCAATCCGGGTGTTTCGCCGATGTTCCCGCTGCTGCTGTGTCTGTATCCGGTGTTCGAGACGCTGTTTTCGATCTATCGCCGCAAGTGGTTGCGCGGCGCACCGGTGGGCATGCCCGATGCCGCGCACCTGCACAGCCTGATCTACCGCCGCTTCATGCGCTGGGCGGTCGGCGCGAACGGGACCCGCAAGTTGACGCGGCGCAATTCGATGACGTCGCCCTACCTGTGGCTGCTGTGTTCGCTGTCGGTGCTGCCGGCGGCGATGTGGTTCGACAGCACCGCCATCCAGGCCGTCTTCATCGTCCTGTTCGGCGCCGCCTACGTGTTGCTGTACTGGCGCATCGTGCGCTTCAGGTCGCCGCGCTGGCTGCTGTTCAGGCGCACCCGGTAGCGTCTAGGGGATAATCCCAGGGTGATAACCGAAATCCCCAACACTTCGCCCGACGCTGCCGTCGCCCCCGCTCGCGGCCCGCTTCGACACCCTCCCGCTCGACCCCAAACTGCTGCGCGCGGTGGCCGACTCAGGCTACGCCGCGATGACGCCGATCCAGGCCAAGGCGATCCCGATCGTGCTCGAGGGGCGCGACGTGATGGGCGCGGCGCAGACCGGCACCGGCAAGACGGCCGCCTTCACGATCCCGCTGCTGCAGAAGATGCTGCGCCACGAGAACGCCAGCATGTCGCCGGCCCGCCACCCGGTGCGCGCGCTGGTGATCACGCCCACGCGCGAGCTGGCCGACCAGGTGGCCAACAGCGTCAAGACCTACGCCAAGCAGACGCTGCTGCGCTCGACGGTGGTGTTCGGCGGCATCGACATGAAGCCGCAGACGCTGCTGCTCAAGGCCGGCGTCGAGGTGCTGGTGGCCACGCCGGGGCGCCTCCTGGACCACATCGAGGCCAAGAACTGCGTGCTCAACCAGGTCGAGTACGTGGTTCTCGACGAGGCCGACCGCATGCTCGACATCGGCTTCCTGCCCGACCTGCAGCGCATCCTGTCGTACCTGCCCAAGGAGCGCCAGACGCTGCTGTTCTCGGCCACGTTTTCGCCCGAGATCCGGAAGCTGGCCAACAGCTACCTGCAGGACCCGGTGCTGGTGGAAGTGGCGCGGCCCAACGCCACGGCCACCAACGTCGAGCAGCGCTTCTACAGCGTCACCGACGACGACAAGCGTGCCGTGGTGCGCCAGTTGCTCAGGACGCGCGAGCTGGGCCAGGCCCTGATCTTCGTCAATTCCAAGCTCGGCGCGGCGCGCCTGGCGCGCTCGTTCGAGCGCGATGGCCTGAAGACCCAGGCCCTGCACGGCGACAAGAGCCAGGACGAGCGGCTTGAAGGCGCTGGCTGCCTTCAAGGCCGGTGAAGTCGACCTGCTGGTGGCGACCGACGTCGCTGCCCGCGGGCTGGACATTGCCGACCTGCCGGCGGTGTTCAATTTCGACGTGCCGTTCAACGCCGAAGACTACGTGCACCGCATCGGCCGCACCGGCCGTGCCGGCGCGTCGGGCCTGGCCGTCACGCTGGTCACGCGCGACGACACGCGGCTGGTGTCGGACATCGAGCACCTGATCAAGAAGAAGATCGAGCTCGAGCCGTTCGAACTCGAAGACGACCGCCCGCGCCGGCCCCGGCCCCGCGCCGACGACGAGCGTGTGGTGCGCGAGGAGCGTGGAGCGCCAGCGCAGCGCCGCAGCGCAGCTTCGAGCGCCGTCCACCCGCGGCAGCGGCAGACCCGTTCTTCGACAAGCCCTACGAGTCGACGGCAGACCGCAGCGCCTGCATGGGAAGCGGCGTCGAAGTCCTCGGCATCCGCAGCGCGTTCGCTCTCGCCGAGCATCAAGCCCAAGCGCAAGGTGGCGGCTTTGTTGGGCGGCGCCAAGGTCTGAGTTTGGGTTTGACTGGCGTGCCTTGCCTTGCCGGGGCGGGACCCGGCAAAGCGACGCAGTCAAACCATTCAGCCTCAAGCGGCCAGCCAAAGAAACACCGCCGGCAGGTGCTTGTTGTCAAAGCTCGGCGGCCGCGCCCGCCACTGCGCCACGCTGCGCGTGACACACCAGCCCGCGGCCAGCGTCAGCCCACAGGCCACCGACAGCTGCGTGTCGGGATGCAAGGCCTCGAGCAACGCAGTCATCAGCGCGGCATTGCGGTAGGGCGTCTCGATCGCGATCTGGGTCTGGCGCTCGCGGCGCGACTGCTGCTGCAGGGCCTGCACGCGCGCCGTGCGCTCGGCGGCATCGGTCGGCAGGTAGCCGACGAAGGCAAAGCTCTGGCCGTTGAGGCCGCTGGCGGCCAGCGCCATCAGCAACGAACTCGGCCCGGCCAGCGGCAGCACCGCCAGCCCGAGCCGGTGCGCACAGGCCACCAGCGCGGCGCCGGGGTCGGCCACCGCGGGCAGGCCGGCCTCGCTGATCAGGCCGATGTCGCTGCCCGCCATGGCCGGGGCCAGCAACGGCGTCAGGTCGACGGCCGCCGGCGGCGCTCGCGAGCCCTTGGGCGGGCGCGGCAGCTCGCGCGATCGCGATCGCCTGCAGCGGCTGCGCCAGTGGCACCACACGATCGACGCGCTTGAGAAATGCGCGCGTCGTCTTGGCGTCTTCGGCCACCCAGTGCGACAGGCGCGCCGCGTGCTGCAGCACGCCGATGGCGAGCACGCTCTCGATCGGCGGTGCGTCGGGCGCGCCGAGATCCAGCGTATTGGGCACCAGCAGCAGCGTGCCGCGCGGCGATGTCATCGGTGTCGCGTTGCAAGCGGGTCCAGCCCCGCTTCGCGCAGCAGCGCGCAGGTGCGGATCAGCGGCAGGCCGATCAGGGCGGTCGGGTCGTCGGATTCGATCGCTGCCAATAGCGCAATGCCCAGGCCCTCGCACTTGGCACTGCCGGCGCAGTCGTAGGGCTGCTCGACGCGAAGGTAATGCTCGATCTCGGCCTCGCCGAGGGCGCGAAAGGTGACGGCGACGCTGGCCAGCAGGCTGCGCGCAAAGCCGCGGTCTTGCCGCACGACGGCGACCGCGGTGTGAAACAGCACGCGCCGCCCGCTCATCGTGCGCAACTGTGCGACGGCCCGCTCATGGGTGTGCGGTTTGCCGATCGGCGCGCCGTCGAGTTCGGCCACCTGGTCGGAGCCGATGACCACGGCATTGGTGAAGGATGCGGCGACGGCGCGGGCCTTGGCCAGTGCCAGGCGCTCGGCCAGCGGCGCCGGCGCCTCGCCTGGCAGGGCCGATTCGTCGACGTCGGGGGCGACCACCTCGAACGGCACGTGCAGACGTTGCAGCAGTTCGTTGCGGTAGCGCGATGTCGAGGCCAGGATCAGCCGGGTCGGGTCGGGCATGGCGCCCATTCTCACACTGCATCCGGCCGTAAACTGCCTGCATGACATCGCGCACGCCCGACCCGCGCCGACTCGACGTGGCCGCTGCGGCAGCCGACGCACTGAGGCTCGACGGCCAGTGGCCGCTGGCCGGCTTCGAGCGCCTGCACGACGGCGCGGCCCAGGACGGCGTCGTGCAATGGTCGGTTCGCGGCGAGCAGCGTGCGGTGGCTGGGGCCAAGGCCGAGATCTGGCTGCACTTGACGGTGCAGGCCCGTGTCTGGCGCGACTGCCAGCGTTGCCTGCAGCCGGTGGCGCTCGACCTCGATCTGGCACGGGCGCTGCGCTTCGTCGCCGACGAAGCGACGGCCGAGGCGCTCGACGCCGAAAGCGAAGACGACGTACTGGCGCTGCCGCGTCATCTCGACCTGCACGACCTGGTGGAAGACGAGCTCTTGCTGGCCCTGCCGTTGGTGCCGATGCATGCGCAGTGCCCGCAGAGCCTGCCCACGTCGACCGGGTTCGAGGCCGGCGACGCCCCGGCCGAGCCGGCGGCGCACCCCTTCGCCGCGCTGGCCGGCCTGAAGCGGCCGCCACAACGCTTGAGCCCGGCCAAAATGCCTGCCCTGATATACTCCACGGCTTTTCGCGCCGCCCCGGCCACCGCCCGGTTGGCGCCGCCAGGCCCACCTCGCACACCGTGCACACCGTGCACTGCGCGCCAGAGGGGCCCCGCCCCAGGAGAAACCCATGGCTGTCCAGCAAAACAAGAAATCGCCTTCCAAGCGCGGCATGCACCGTTCGCACAACGCCTTGACCACGCCGGGTACCGCGATCGAGCCGACCACCGGCGAGAACCACCTGCGCCACCACATCAGCCCGACCGGCTTCTATCGTGGCCGCAAGGTGCTGAAGACCAAGGCCGACGCCTGATCGGTTCCGGCCGATCAGCTCAGCGTCTGAGCCGCTTCAGCCAATCGACCTGAGCTGCCCTGTCCGTGCGATAGGCGGCCCGAACACCTTGCACGCGCCCCTGCCGCCGTTGCCTCTGGTTCGCCTGGCCGTCGACTGCATGGGCGGCGACAGCGGCGTGGCCGTCACGCTGCCGGCATGCCGCGCCTTTCTCGACAAGCATGCGCAGGCCGAGTTGGTGCTCGTCGGCACGGCCGAGGCGCTGGCGCCTGCGGCCACCTGGCCGCGCACGCGGTGCGTCGTCGCAACCGAGGTGGTGACGATGGAGGATGGCATCGAGGTCGCCCTGCGCCGCAAGAAGGATTCGTCGATGCGGGTGGCGATCAAGCAGTTGGTTGCCGTCGATGGTGGCGAGGCGCCAGCGCACGCTTGCGTCTCGGCCGGCAACACGGGAGCGCTGATGGCCGTGGCGCGATACCTGCTCAAGACCCTGGACGGCATCGATCGCCCGGCGATTGCCGCCGTGCTGCCGAACCGGCGCGACGGCTTCACCACCGTGCTCGACCTCGGCGCGAACGTCGACTGCACGCCGGAGCACTTGCTGCAGTTCGCGGTCATGGGCAGCGCGCTGGTGGCCGCTGTCGAAGGCAAGGACGAGCCCAGCGTGGGCCTGCTCAACATCGGCGAAGAAGCCATCAAGGGTAGCGAGACCATCAAGCGCGCCGGTGAACTGCTGCGCGCCGCCGCCGCCGCCGAGCACCTGAACTTCGTCGGCAACGTCGAAGGCAACGACATCTTCAAGGGCACGACCGACATCGTCGTCTGCGACGGGTTCGTCGGCAACGTCGTGCTCAAATCGGCCGAAGGCATGGCCTCGATGCTCAGCGAATTCATTCGACAGGAGTTCAGTCGCAACCTGCTGACCCGGCTGGCGGCACTGGTGGCGTTGCCGGTGCTGAAGCACTTCAAGCAGCGTGTGGACCACCGCCGCTACAACGGTGCCGCGCTGCTCGGCCTGCGTGGCCTGGTGTTCAAGAGCCACGGGGCAGCCGATGTGCTGGCGTTCGAGAACGCGCTGGCGCGCGCCTATGATGCCGCTCGCAACCGCCTGCTCGACCGCGTGCACGATCGCATCCGCGAGACGCTGCAGGCCATGCCGAGCACCGACACCGCATCGCAAGCCGCATGACAAACCCTCGCGCCATCGGCTTGCCGAAGTTTTCGCGCATCACCGGCACCGGCAGCCATCTGCCGCCGCGCCGCGTCAGCAATGACGACCTGGCGCGCGAGCTGGCCGGGCGCGGCATCAAGACCTCCGACGAGTGGATCGTCGAGCGCACCGGCATCCGGGCGCGCCACTTCGCCGCCGACGGTGTCGTCTGCAGCGATCTCGCCCTGGCTGCGGCGCAGGCGGCGCTGCAATCGGCGGGCCGCAAGCCGGCGCAAGTCGATCTGATCATCGTCGCCACCTCGACGCCCGACATGGTGTTCCCGTCGACGGCATGCATCCTGCAGCAACAAGCTCGGCGTGCACGGCTGCCCGGCGCTGGACGTGCAGGCCGTGTGCTCGGGCTTCGTCTATGCGCTGACGATGGCCGATGCGCTGATCCGCACCGGCAGCGCGAAGTGCGCGCTGGTGATCGGTGCCGAAGTCTTCTCGCGCATCCTCGACTTCGACGATCGCACCACCTGCGTGCTGTTCGGCGACGGCGCGGGCGCCGTGGTCCTCGAAGCCAGCGACGAACCCGGCCTGCTGGCCAGCGAACTGCATGCCGACGGGCGCCATGCCGGCATCCTGTGCACGCCGGGTACGGTCGCCGGCGGCAAGGTGCTTGGCGACCCGACATTGAAGATGGACGGCCCGGCGGTGTTCAAGCTCGCGGTCGGCGTGCTCGAAGACGCCGCCCGCGCGGTGCTGATCAAGGCCGGCAAGACCGAGGCCGACATCGATTTCCTGATCCCGCACCAGGCCAATATCCGTATCATGCAAAGCACGGCCCGCAAGTTGAAATTGGGCCCCGACAAGCTGATCGTCACCGTCGACGAACATGGCAACACCTCGGCCGCATCGATTCCGCTGGCGCTCGACGTGGCGGTGCGCGACGGCCGCATCCGCCCCGGCCACATGCTGATGCTCGAAGGGGTGGGCGGTGGTTTTACGTGGGGCGCGGTGCTGCTCCAGTACTGAGCCAGGAACCCGTCGATGCGAGCGTTCGCCTTTCTCTTCCCCGGCCAGGGTTCGCAGGCCGTCGCCATGCTCGATGCCTGGGGCGACCACCCGGCGGTGCGCGACACATTGCGCGAGGCCTCGGCCGCGCTCGGCCAGGATGTGGCCCAGCTGATCCACGAAGGCCCGAAGGAGGCGCTGGATCTGACCACCAACACCCAGCCGGTGATGCTGACCGCAGGCATCGCCTGCTACCGCGCCTGGCGCGCCGAGGGCGGCACCGAGCCGGCGGCGGTGGCCGGCCACTCGCTGGGCGAGTACACGGCGCTGGTGGCTGCCGGCGCGCTGACGCTGGGCGACGCGCTTGCCGCTGGTGCGCTTTCGTGCCCAGGCGATGCAGGATGCAGTGGCGGTGGGCGCTGGCGCCATGGCGGCGATCCTCGGCCTCGATGCGCAGGCAGTGCGCGACGGTTGCGCGCAAGCAGCGGCGGCCAGCGGCGAAGTCGTCGAGGCCGTCAACTTCAATGACCCGAAGCAGACCGTGATTGCCGGCAGCAAGGCCGGGGTCGACAAGGGTTGCGAGGTCCTGAAGGCCATGGGCGCCAAGCGCGCGCTCTTGCTGGCGGTGTCGGCGCCGTTCCATTCGAGCCTGATGAAACCGGCGGCCGAGCGGCTGCGCGAAAAGCTGGCTGGCGTGACCATTTCGCGGCCGCACATCGCGGTCGTCAACAACGTCGACGTCGCGGTCGCGGATGAACCGGCGGCGATCCGCGATGCGCTCTACCGCCAGGCCTTCGGCGCCGTGCGCTGGGTCGAAACCGTGCAGGCCTTGCGTTTGCGTGGCCTGACCCACCTGATCGAGTGCGGCCCGGGCAAGGCGCTGGCCGGCATGGTCAAGCGCATCGACGCCGAGGCGGTGACCATGACGCTGTTCGACCCCGAGACGCTGGGCCAGGCCAAGGGGCTGCTGGCATGAATCAAGATCTGAAGGGGCAGGTGGCCCTGGTCACCGGCGCGTCACGCGGTATCGGCCGCGCGATCGCGCTGGCGCTGGCAGGGCGGGGCGTGACGGTCATCGGCACGGCGACCAGCCAGCCCGGCGCGTCGGCGATCGACGATGCGTTGGCGCCGCAGGGCGGCCGTGGCATCGTGCTCGACGTCAACGACGGCGCTGCACTCGAGGCGGCGGTCGACGCCATCGCCAAGCAACATGGCGCACTGCAGATCCTGGTCAACAATGCCGGTATCACGCGCGACACGCTGGCCATGCGCATGAAGGATGCCGACTGGGACGCCGTGCTCGATACCAACCTGAAGGCCGTCTTTCGCGCCAGCCGCGCGGTGATGCGCACGATGATGAAGCAGCGCTACGGCCGCATCGTCAATATCACCTCGGTGGTTGGCGCGTCGGGCAACGCCGGCCAGGCCAATTACGCCGCGGCCAAGGCCGGTGTGGCGGGCATGACGCGAGCACTCGCTCGCGAACTGGGCAGCCGTGGCGTGACGGTCAACTGTGTTGCGCCGGGTTTCATCGCCACCGACATGACCGACAAGCTGGCTGAAGCGCAGAAGGCGGCGCTGCTGGCGCAGATCCCGGTCGGGCGGCTGGGCACGCCCCAGGAGATCGCCGATGCGGTACTGTTCCTGGCCTCGCCCGCCGCCGGTTACATCACCGGCACCGAACTGCATGTCAATGGCGGCATGTTCATGAACTAGCCCGGGCCCAGCCGACGCGAGACGCTCGTCAAGAGGCGTGTCGCTTGCGCCGCGTAGAATTCAGCCCATTTTGCGTACCCACTCCTGGAGGAGTCAATGAGCGATATCGAAGCACGTGTCAAGAAAATCATTGCCGAGCAACTCGGCGTGCCGGAGGCCGACGTCACCAACGAGAAGGCGTTCGTCGCCGATCTGGGCGCCGACTCGCTCGACACGGTGGAATTGGTGATGGCCCTGGAGGACGAGTTCGGCATCGAAATCCCCGACGAAGAGGCGGAGAAGATCACCACCGTGCAACTGGCGATCGACTATGCGGTCGGCCACCAGAAGGCCTGACAGCGCAACACGCGTCGCATGAGCCGCCGGGCCGCTCCCAAGGCGAATACCGCAGTGCGCAGCACGGAGGTTGCCTGATGACCCGAAGAAGGGTCGTCGTCACGGGCCTCGGGCTGATCAGCCCGGTGGGCAACAGCGTGGCCGAAGGCTGGACCAACCTGGTCGCCGGCCGCTCGGGCATCGCCAACGTCACCAAGTTCGATGCGTCGGCATTTGCGTGCCGATTTGCCGGCGAGGTCAAGGGCTTCAACGTCGAGGAGTACTTCCCGGCCAAGGATGCCCGCCACATGGACACCTTCATCCATTACGGGATGGCGGCTTCCATTCAGGCGGTGCGTGATGCGGGGCTGGCCACCGGTGACGCGCTGAGCGAAGACCAGGCCGAACGCATCGGTGTGATGGTCGGGTCGGGCATCGGCGGCCTGCCGCTGATCGAAGCCACGCAGAAGGAGTACGGCGAACGCGGCCCGCGCCGCATCTCGCCGTTCTTCGTGCCGGCGTCGATCATCAACATGATCTCGGGGCATGTCTCGATCATGTACGGCTTCACGGGGCCGAACCTGGCGATCGTGACGGCATGCACCACCGGCCTGCACAACATCGGCGAGGCCGGCCGGATGATCGAATACGGCGATGCCGACGTGATGGTCGCCGGCGGCGCCGAGAGCACGGTTTCGCCGCTGGGCATGGGCGGCTTCGCAGCGGCGCGTGCGCTGTCCACCCGCAACGACGATCCCGCGACCGCCTCGCGGCCGTGGGACAAGGACCGCGACGGCTTCGTGCTCGGCGAGGGCAGCGGCGTGCTGGTGCTCGAGGAGTACGAGCACGCGAAGCGCCGCGGCGCCAAGGTCTACGCCGAGCTGGCGGGCTTCGGCATGGGTGCCGACGCGTACCACATGACGGCGCCCAACGTCGACGGCCCCAAGCGCGCGATGAAGGCCGCGCTGCGCAATGCCGGCATCAACGCCGATGCGGTGCAGTACCTGAATGCCCATGGCACCTCGACGCCGCTCGGCGACCTGAACGAAACCAATGCCATCAAGCTGGCCTTCGGCGACCACGCGAAGCGCGTGGTGGTCAACAGCACCAAGTCGATGACCGGCCACCTGCTCGGCGGGGCCGGCGGCATCGAGTCGGTTTTCACCGTGCTGGCGCTGCACCACCAGGTCAGCCCGCCGACGACGAACATCTTCAACCAGGATCCCGAGTGCGACCTGGACTACTGCGCGAACGTGGCGCGAGACATGAAGATCGACGTCGCGGTGAAGAACAACTTTGGCTTCGGCGGCACCAACGGCACGCTGGTGTTCCGGCGCGCCTGAGCGGCGCGGCGGCAGCCTGCCAACGCCATGCATGCCGCGCCGCCGGTGCGCATGAGCCTCGCACCGGACCGCGCGTGGCATGGCGCCGTTGCCCTGTGCGCCGCGGCCGCGGGCGCCAATCTGGCGGCGTGGGTCGCCCTGCAACTGCAGGGTCCGGCAGCGACGGTGGTCGCGACATCGCTCGCGGCCGCCGCCGCGGCGTCGCTGTCGGCCCTGTGGTGGGTCCGGCGCGAGGCCACGACCGGGTGCTGGCCTGGGATGGTGGCGCCTGGCAATGGTCACCCGACGCCGCCGCGCCCGTCGCCGTCGAGCCGCGCGTGATGATCGACTTGGGACCTTGGTTGTTGTTGCGCTTGGCGCCGACGGCGCCGGCACGGCGCTGCGGTCTGGCGGGTCGCATCGCGGCGCCACGCCGGTGCATCATGGCCGCAGTGGCGCGCCGCGCTGTATGCACGCAGGGCGGGCGGCGGGCAGGTGCCAGCGACCGACCCGAGATGACGCCCGATACCGGAGCCGACGCACTGCTGGTCGAGCGCACCAAGCGCGGCGACAAGCGCGCGTTCGAGATGCTGGTGGTCAAGTACCAGCGACGCATCGAGCGCTTGATCGGTCGCATGGTGCGCGACGTGGACCTGGTCCAGGACATCGCCCAGGAAACTTTCATCCGGGCCTATCGTGCGATTCCGCAGTTTCGGGGCGAAAGCGCTTTCTACACCTGGCTCTACCGGATCGCGGTCAATACGGCCAAGAAGGCGCTGGTTGACCTCAAACGGGACCCGCTGGTGTCGGAAGGGGCCCTGGTTTCCCACGATGAAGGTGAGGAAACTTCGCGCGTCGAGAACGAACTAAGCGACGGCGAGACGCCCGAGTCGGTGCTGGCAAGCAAGGAGGTCGGCGCAGCGGTGAACGCCGCGATCGACGCGCTGAGCGAGGATTTGCGACAGGCGATCGTCTTGCGCGAGATCGAAGGTCTGAGTTATGAAGAGATCAGCAGCGTGATGAATTGCCCGATCGGCACCGTGCGTTCGCGAATTTTCCGGGCCCGCGAAGCGATCGCAGAACGGTTGCGGCCGCTGCTCGGCACGCGTGACGGTGAGCGTTGGTGAATGGCGAGTGGGACAGTGGGGTGCGACAACATGAACGGTGACGATTTGACCGATCGAGCTCAGCAGCGGCAGGCACTGTCGGCGCTGGCCGATGGCGAGCCTGGCCAGGCCGATCACGCCTGCAGCGCCTGGCGGGACGACCCGCGGGCGCGGGCCGATTGGCATGCCTACCATTTGATCGGCGAATTGTTGCGCAGCGACGATGTGCGCTTTGCGCCGGCGCGCGATGCGCAGTTCCTCGGCCGCCTGCGAGAACGCCTTGCGACCGAGCCCGTGCTGCTGGCGCCGGCGCGGGCATCGGCGCTGGGAAGTCTGTGCGCCGCGCCTGGGGCGCACCGATGGCGGTGGCCGCGGGTTTCGCGGCCGTGGCCGGGTGCTGGTGGTCATGCGCGTGGCTGGCCCCGACACTGCCGTGCAGGATCGTGCGGCGCAACTGGCGGGTGGGCCGGTTTCATCCGCAGCAGGGCCGCAGGGCGTGGCCGCCGAACCGGCTGCGTCGTCCATGGCCGCAGCGCTGGCACGCGACGGCAGGCTGATCCGCAATCCCGACCTCGATCGTTACCTGGCCGCGCACAAGCAATTCAGCGACACCTCGGTGCTGGCGGTGCCGGGCGGCATGGTGCGCAACGCAGCCGTCGCGGCGCCGGACCGCTGAATGCAGCGCGCGGTCCTGCGATCGTCGATCGGCCTTCGCCTGGCTGCCGCCGTGGTCGCCGGCGCGGCGGCGGTCTGGGCCTGGCCGGCGCAAGCGGGCGACCTGCACGCGTCGGCCAACGCCGATGCTCGCGGCTGGCTGCAGCGCATGCACGCCGCAGCGAGCCAGCGCAACTATCAGGGCACGCTGGTCGTGACCACGGCGGGTGGCATGTCGAGTTCGCGCCTTGCGCACTACTGTGAAGGCACGCAATCGTTCGAGCGCATCGACATGCTCGACGGTCAGCCCCGTCGCGTCTATCGTCACAACGAACAGATGCTGACGCTGTGGCCGGCGCTCAAGTTGGCACGCACCGAGCAGCGCGATGCAGTGGCGGTGTTCCCGGCCGTGCTCAGCGGCAGCATCGAGCAGCTGTTCGAACGCTACGACATGCTGGCCGAAGGCAACGATCGCGTGGCCGGGCTCGACACGGCGGTGTTCCTGCTGCGTCCGCGCGACGAGCACCGCTTCGCGCAGCGGCTGTGGGCCGAACGCGGCAGCGGCCTGCTGCTGCGTGCCGACGTGCTGGCACTCGACGGCCATGTGCTGGAGACCGCGGCATTCAGCGAAGTCACGCATCGACATCAAGGCCCAACCCGATTCGGTGCGCACGCCGATGAAGAACCTCGACGGCTACCGGGTGCTGCGCAGCGCGCCGCAGCGCACGGCGCTGGAGGCCGAGGGTTGGCGACTGAGTGCCCCTGTGCCGGGCTTCAAGCAGATCAGCTGTGTCAAGCGCAGTCTGGAAGCCCCCGGCGACGCCGGTCACGGCGCGGCGCAAGATGTGCTGCAAACGATCTACTCCGACGGTCTGACGCATGTGTCGGTGTTCATCGAGCCCTTGCGTGGCGAGCGCCAGCACGCCGGTGCCGCTGCCGTCGGCGCCACCCACAGCCTGATGCAGCCGTTCGGCGCGCATTGGGTGACCGTGATGGGCGACGTGCCGACGGCCACCCTGAAGCAGTTTGCCGCAGCGCTGGAGCGCTTGCGCTGACCCCCCAACCCTTGCCCTTGAACGTCCAGACCATGAATCACCTTGCCCTTGCCATGCCCGTGCCGTCCTCGATTGCAGCCAGCGGCATCGCCGCGCGGTACCCGACTCCGGCGAGCGCCGGCACGCCAGCGTGGCGCGCTGGTCCGACGGCTCCTGGACGGGCGCGCGCTGCTCGTCCCTGGCGCTTTGCGCGCTGGCGCTCGTGCCGCGGCCCGCGCAGTCCCAAGCGCGCGAACTGCCCGACTTCACGGAGCTGGCCGAGCGGGTCGGTCCGGCCGTGGTCAACATCCGCACGGCGGAACGGGGCCGCGCCGGGGCGCAGGCCGGCGGCACGGAGATGGACGAGCAGATGCGCGAGTTCTTTCGCCGCTTCGGCATCCCGATGCCCGACAACCCGCAGCCGCGGTCGCCGCGCCGCGGCGGTCCGCGCGAAGACGACGGCGAGCCGCAGCAACGTGGTGTCGGCTCGGGCTTCGTACTCACGGCCGACGGCTACGTGATGACCAATGCGCACGTGGTCGACGGTGCCGACGAGGTGATCGTCACGCTGACCGACAAGCGCGAATTCAAGGCCCGCATCATCGGCGCCGACAGCCGTACCGACGTGGCGGTGGTGAAGATCGAAGCGACGGGCCTGCCAACGGTGAAGATCGGTGACGTCGGCCAGGTCAAGGTCGGGGCCTGGGTGATTGCCATCGGTTCGCCGTTCAACCTCGAGAACACGGTGACCGCCGGCATCATCAGCGCCAAGCAGCGCGACACCGGCGAGTTTCTGCCGCTGTTGCAGACCGATGTGGCCATCAACCCGGGCAACTCGGGCGGGCCGCTGATCAACATGCGCGGCGAAGTCGTCGGTATCAATTCGCAGATCTACAGTCGCTCGGGCGGCTACATGGGGATCTCGTTCGCGATCCCGATCGACGAGGCGATTCGCGTGTCGGACCAATTGCGTGCCAATGGCCGCGTGATCCGCGGACGCATCGGCGTGACGATCGCACCCGTGACCAAGGAAGTGGCCGAGTCGATCGGGCTGGGCAAGCCCGTAGGGGCACTGGTGCAGGGCGTAGAGGCCGGTGGGCCCGCCGACAAGGCCGGCATCGAAGCCGGCGACATCATTACCAAGGTCGACGGCAAGGCGGTCGAAAAGTCGGGCGACCTGCCGCGCATCGTCGGTGCCACCAAGCCCGGCGCCAAGACCACGCTACAGGTGTTCCGGCGCGGCGCCAGCCGCGACATCGCCGTCACCGTGGTCGAATTCGAGCCGGAGAAGCCGCGCCGCGTGGCACAGGGTGCGGAGACCCAGCCGGCCCAGCCCAAGACCGCGATCGGGCTGGCGGTGTCGGATCTCGGCGAAGCGCAAAAGCGTGAACTGAAGCTGCGCGGCGGCGTGCGTGTCGAGACCGCCGAGGGTGCAGCCGCGCGCGCCGGGCTGCGCGAGGGTGACGTGATCGTGACGCTCGACAACACCGAGGTCACCGACGCCAAGCAGTTCAACGCCCTGGTGGCCAAGGCCGACAAGTCGCGCCCGATCAGCGTGATGGTGCGGCGCGGCGATTGGACCAACTACCTGGTGATCCGGCCGGCGGCGCGTTGACCCGCGCCGTCAATCCCGCGAGATGGTCGATGGAGGGTCTTTCCGCCTGATGAAACCAAGACCTTCCTCGAGGTAGCGGATATAAGTGAGCGTACGTTCACTTCAATGTGCCGCCAGCGATCATTGCTCGGCGTGGCGCATATAATTGCTGCCGGAATTGCTCCGTTTCCCGGCGCCGGGAACGCGGAGTGATGGCACTTGAAACTGTCCCCAGCCGGTCCACAAGCGTTTGTGGATAAACTGTTGATAGATTTTCATGTTGGTACCCCGCAACGACAAAATATCAAGGGTTGGCGCGGGTTACAGCGGGATTGCTGTGGCTACAATGAAAGCCCAACAAGCAGTTGCCATACGTTTTGTTGGAAGGCGCGTCACTCATTCGACGCGCCTTTTTTTATGCACTTTGCAGACCCGCCGGCAGCGTTCGCCGGGTGTCGCCGCGCTCGATGAACCATATCCGCAATTTCTCCATCATTGCCCACATCGACCACGGCAAGAGCACGCTCGCCGACCGCCTCATCCAGCGCTGCGGTGGACTGTCGGACCGCGAAATGGAAGCCCAGGTTCTCGATTCGATGGACATCGAGCGCGAGCGCGGCATCACCATCAAGGCCCAGACCGCAGCGCTCGAGTACACGGCCCGTGACGGCCAGGTCTACCAGCTCAACCTGATCGACACCCCCGGCCACGTCGACTTCAGCTACGAGGTCAGCCGGTCACTGTCGGCCTGCGAGGGGGCCCTGCTGGTCGTCGATGCCAGCCAGGGTGTCGAGGCGCAGACCGTCGCCAACTGCTACACCGCGCTCGAACTGCACGTCGAAGTGGTACCGGTGCTTGAACAAGATGGATCTGCCGCAGGCCGATCCCGAGAGCGCCATGGCCGAGATCGAGGACGTGATCGGCATCGATGCCAGCCACGCCATCCCCTGTTCGGCCAAGACTGGCGAGGGCATCGACGAGATCCTGGAGGCGGTGATCACGCGCATGCCGGCGCCGCGCGGCAACCCCGACGGGCCGCCGCGGGCCATGATCATCGATTCCTGGTTCGACAACTACGTCGGCGTCGTGATGCTGGTGCGGGTGGTCGATGGCAGCCTGCGCAAGGGCGACCGAATCCGCATGATGGCGACCGACGCGGTCTACCCGCTCGAGCAACTCGGCGTGTTCACCCCCAAGTCGGTGCCGCGCGAGGAGCTGCGTGCCGGCGAAGTCGGTTTCCTGATCGCCGGCATCAAGGAATTGCAGGCGGCCAAGGTCGGCGACACGGTCACGCTGGAGAAGAAGCTGCCGAACAACGCCGGCCCGGCCAGCCAGGCGCTGCCCGGCTTCAAGCAGATCCAGCCGCAGGTCTTTGCCGGCCTGTACCCGACCGAGGCGAGTGAATACGATCAATTGCGCGACGCGCTGGAGAAGTTGAAGCTCAATGACAGCTCGCTGCGCTACGAACCCGAGGTCAGCCAGGCGCTGGGTTTCGGTTTTCGCTGCGGCTTTCTGGGCCTGCTGCACATGGAAATCGTGCAGGAGCGGCTCGAGCGCGAGTTCGACCAGGACCTGATCACCACCGCGCCAAGCGTGGTCTACGAAGTCGTGCTCAACGACGGCACGGTGATGCTGGTCGAGAACCCGAGCAAGATCCCCGACCCGGGCCGGATCCGCGAGATCCGCGAGCCGATCGTCACCGTGCAGCTTGTACATGCCGCAAGACAGCGTCGGCCCGGTCATGACCTTGGCCAATGTCAAGCGCGGCCAGCAGATCAACATGGCCTACCACGGCCGCCAGGTGCACCTGACCTACGAGATGCCGCTGGCCGAGATCGTGCTCGACTTCTTCGACAAGTTGAAGAGCGTGTCGCGCGGCTATGCCTCGATGGACTACGAGTTCAAGGAGTACCGGGCGGCGGACGTGGTCAAAGTCGATCTGCTGATCAACGGCGACCGCGTCGATGCGCTTTCGATCATCGTGCATCGGGCGCAAAGCCAGTACCGCGGCCGCGCGGTGGCGGCCAAGATGCGCGAGCAGATCCCGCGCCAGATGTACGACGTCGCGATCCAGGCCGCGATCGGCGCCAACATCATCGCCCGTGAGAACATCAAGGCCCTGCGCAAGAACGTGCTGGCAAAATGCTACGGTGGCGATATCACGCGCAAGAAGAAGCTGCTCGAAAAGCAGAAAGCGGGCAAGAAACGCATGAAACAGATCGGTGCCGTCGAGGTGCCGCAGGAAGCGTTTCTGGCCATCCTCCAGGTTGACGATTGAGATCAATGAGCACACTCACCGGGCTTTTGTATGGCGCATTGGTGGTCTATCTGGGGGGCTGGTTCTTCGGCTATTGGATAGGCAATTTCGCGCTGCTGCTGTTGCTGTTGACGATCGTCACGCTGGGCTACTGGCTGGCCGAGCGCCTTGCGTTCAAGCCGGCGCGCGAGGCGGCGGCGGCGCAACTCGAAGTGCAGTACGCCGCGCGGCGCGCCGAGCTCGGCAAGCAGGGCATCGCCCAGGTCGACGGCAACATCGCCCAGGCCAAGGAGATGCTGCTGATGCAGCCCTGGTGGCTGGACTGGACCGCGGGCCTGTTCCCGGTGATCCTGATCGTCTTCCTGCTGCGCTCGTTCCTGTTCGAGCCGTTCAAGATTCCATCCGGCTCGATGATTCCGACGCTGATGGTCGGTGACCTGATCCTGGTCAACAAGTTCGACTACGGCGTTCGCCTGCCGGTGATCAACCAGAAGATCCTTGCCAACAAGGATCCGGCACGCGGTGACGTGGTGGTATTCCGCTATCCGCCCGATCCGCGCATCGACTACATCAAGCGCGTCGTCGGTCTCCCGGGCGACGAGGTCGCCTACCTGAACAAGGTGCTGACCATCAACGGCCAGCGCGTCGAGACCGCGCCATTGCCAGACTATTACGACGAGGACAGCCGGCGTTATGCGCAACAGAGCAGCGAGAAGCTGGCCGGCGTCGAGCACCGCATCCTGACCAACCTCGACCGGCCGGCCTTTGTCGCCGGCGTGCAGGATTTCCCCAACAGCAATGCCTGCCGCTACAGCGGCGAGGGCGTGACCTGCAAGGTGCCCGCCGGTCATTACTTCATGATGGGCGACAACCGCGACAATTCGGTCGATTCGCGCTACTGGGGCTTCGTGCCGGACCGTAACCTGGTCGGCCGGGCCTTCTTCATCTGGATGAATTTCGGTAATCTCGGCCGCTTCGGCAGCTTCCGCTGACCCTCGAGCAATGTCCCTCACTGTCGGAGAGTCAAACATGCAAGGTTTCCGGCGTCCCGCCCGCACCGAACGCGGCATCACGCTGATCGGTCTGCTGCTGTGGGCGATCATCGTGGCGTTCGTGGCCTTGATCGTCATCCGCGTGCTGCCGACGGTCAACGAGTACTCGACGATCCTGCGTGCGGTGCAGAAGATCGCCAAAGACGCGCCGTCGACGGTGGCCGAGGCGCGCGGCGCCTTCGACAAGCAACGCGAGGTCGAATACTCGATCACCAGCATCACCGGCAAGGACCTGCAGGTGACGAAGGAGCGCGACAAGGTCGTGATCCGTTTTGCCTACGACAAGGAAGTCGAGCTCTACGAGCCGGTGTTCCTGCTCATCAAGTACCGCGGCGAGGGCCGCTCGCAATAGTGGCGATCGACAGCCGGCTCGAAGCACTGCAGCAGCGGCTGGGTTATCGCTTCCTGCAGCCGGCGCTGCTGACGCGTGCGCTGACGCACCGCAGCGCCGGTGCCGACCACAACGAGCGCCTCGAATTTCTGGGCGATGCGGTGCTGCAGACCGCTGTTTCGCACTTGTTGTACACCCGCTTTGCCGGCTCCGACGAGGGCGACCTGACGCGCGTGCGTGCGCACCTGGTGCGCGAGGACAGCCTGCACCGGCTGGCACTTGCGCTCGGACTGTCCGACGTGATCCGCCTGTCCGAGGGCGAAGCCCGCGGTGGTGGCGCGCAACGGGCATCGATCCTGGCCGACGCGCTCGAAGCGCTGATCGGCGCGGCGTTCCTGGACGGTGGTTTTGCCCCGGCGCAGGCGATGGTGCAGTTGCTGTTCGGCGAAACCATCGCGACGACCGAAGTCGACAGCTGGAGCAAGGACGCCAAGACCGAACTGCAGGAGTGGCTGCAGGCGCGCAAGCTGGCTGTGCCGGCGTACCGGATCGTGGCCACGCGCGGCCAGGCCCACGCCCAGACTTTCGATGTCGAATGCGCCGTGCCCGCGCTCGGCCTGGCTGAACATGGCCAGGGCAAGTCCCGCCGCATTGCCGAGCAGGAGGCGGCGCAGCGCATGCTCGCCGCACTGAAGGCCAGCGACCGCCCCGGCGGCCCGCTGCACTCGTGAACACCGCTGCGCAGCGCTGTGGTCTGGTGGCCATCGTCGGCCGGCCCAATGTCGGCAAGAGCACCCTGCTCAATGCCCTGGTCGGGCAGAAGGTCAGCATCACCTCGGACAAGGCGCAGACCACGCGGCATCGCATCACGGGCATTCGCACCGTCGAGGCGGTGCAGTTCGTCTTCGTCGACACGCCCGGCTTCCAGACCCGCCATGGCAATGCGCTCAACCGAAACCTGAACCGCACGGTCAGGAGCGTGCTGTCGGACGTCGACGTGGTGCTGTACGTCGTCGAAGCCGGCCGCTTCACGCCCGACGACGCCAAGGTGCTCGAGTTGCTGCCGCAAGACAAGCCCGTGCTGCTGATTGCCAACAAGCAAGACGAGGTCAAGCACCGCGCCGACCTGATGCCGTGGATGGCGGCAATGCGCGAGCGGCGCGACTTCGCCCAGTTCGTGCCGATGTCGGCGAAGAAGGCGGCCGACGTCGATCGTCTGCTGGCGATCGTTGCGCCCTACCTGCCGGAGCAGGCCTGGTTCTACGAAGAAGACGCGCTCACCGACCGCAGCGAACGCTTCCTGGCCAGCGAGCTGATTCGCGAAAAGCTGTTCCGCCTGACCGGCGACGAGCTGCCCTACAGCTGCACCGTGGTCATCGACAAGTTCGAGGAGCAGGGCGAATCTGACAGCGCCCCGGGCACTGCATCGCAGCACCCGTCGCCCGCGAGGGAGCGCGGCCACTTCGGGCGGCCGGGCGCGGCCGCTGCGCCGCATTGCCGCCACCATCGTCGTCGAGCGCGATGCACACAAGGGCATGGTCATCGGCGAGGGTGGCGAGAAACTCAAGCGCATCGGCAGCGAGGCCCGTCAGGAGCTCGAGCGGCTGTGGGACGCCAAGGTCTTCCTCGAGCTCTGGGTCAAGGTGCGCACCGGCTGGGCCGACAGCGAGGAGCACCTGCGCAGCTACGGTTACGAGTGAGGGGGTGGACATGACGTCGCAGTTCGATGCGTTCCTGCAGCAGGCCTGGGCCGACCATGCCGATCACAGTGCCGCGGTCGCCGAGCGCCTGCGCACCCGACACCCCGGCGCCGCAAACGGCCGCGCAGCTCGAGGCGCTGGCCCGCCTGGTCGTGCACCTGTGCGGCGAGCACCTGGGCGCGTTCGACGACGGCCGCTGGCGGCTGGCTGCGCTGGCCGGCCACCCGCTGGCCGACGCCGCGGTGCGGTCGGCCCTGCGCGTCGGCGACGCCAGCCTGACGCTGGCCGAGACCGGCCACGCCGACCGCGACGGCTTCACGCTCGAGGAACTGATTCGCAGCGAGGCCGGCGCGGCGGCGATCAGCCTCGGCCGCCAGCGCACCGATCGCGCGATGGCGCTGCTGCGCAGATGCCCGCGCCCGCGTCGCTGCGTTGCCGGCTGCGACGGCCGCCGTGCACCGGCCGTTGGCGGTGGCGTGCAACAACATGGCGTGGGAACTGCACGACCGCGGCGGCGCGCGCAGCGCCGGCGATACCGCGGCCATGCTCGACATTGCCGCCGCCAGCCGGATGCACTGGGCGCAGGCCGGCACCTGGCTCGAAGTCGAGCGTGCCGACTATGCCCTTGCGCTGTGCCACCTGTCGGCCGGACTGCCCGACCAAGGCTTGCACTTCGCCACGCAGTGCCTGGTCGGCCTGCACGCAGAACGGCGCGCCGCCGTACGAGCACTTCTTCGCCCACGAGGCACTGACCAAGGTCTGGCACGCGCGTGGCGACGCCGCAGAGTGCGCGCGCCATCTGGCCGCTGCCGAAGCGGCTTTTGCGCAGTTGACGGGCGATGACCAGAACGCCTGCCGCCGGGCGCTGGCGGCGCTGCAAGCCCTGGCCCGATGACCGGCCGCGGTCACACGCCCGCGCTGGCGGCCTACGTGCTGCACCGCTACGACTGGAGCGAGTCGAGCCTGATCGTCGATCTGTTCACGCGCGAACTCGGCCGCGTGGTCGTGGCCGCCAAAGGGGCCAAGCGCCCGACCTCGCAAATGCGTGCGGTGTTGCGGCCGTTTCAGCGCCTGCATGCCGGCCTCGGGCGCACGGCGCCGGGCGCCGAGGTGCACAACCTGCGCAGTGCGGAGTGGGCGGGCGGCGTGCCGATGGCCGGCGGCGAGGCGCTGTTCAGCGGCTTCTACCTCAACGAGTTGTTGATGAAGCTGCTGGCCCGCGAAGATCCGCACCCGGCGCTGTGGGATGCCTACGCGGCCACGCTGGGGCGGCTCGGCGGCGCCGACGAGGCCGCGGCGTTGCGCGCGTTCGAGCTGCGCCTGCTGCGCGAGATCGGCCTGCTGCCCGGCCTGGCGCACACCACGGCCACGCAGGCGCCGATGCGCGCGCAGTCGGCCTATACATTGCGGCCGGAAGTCGGCGTCGCCGCCGCCGCGGGTGACGCCACCGCCATCGCCGGCAGCGACCTGCTGGCGATCCAGGCCGCGCTCGACGGCGACGACCTGGCCGCACTGCAAAGTGCCTGCACTGGCCCGGCCGTTGCGCTGCGCCGCCAGCTGCGCGAGCTGCTTGCCTATCATCTGGGTGCGGTGCCGTTGCGCACGCGCCAGGTGCTGCTCGACTCTGCAACCATTGTTGTGACCATGAATCCGCTGATCGCCCCCGAAGCCCACGCCCGCGACGCACGCTGCGCGTTGTCGGTCAACGTCAACAAGGTGGCCCTGCTGCGCAATACGCGTCACCTCGGCATTCCGAGTGTCACGCGCGCCGCAGAGCTGTGCCTGCAAGCCGGCGCGCAGGGCATCACCGTGCATCCGCGGCCCGACGAGCGCCACATCCGGGCGCACGATGTCGCCGAGCTGGCGCTGCTGCTGCGGTCCTGGCCGCACGCCGAGTTCAACATCGAAGGCAACCCGTTCGACAACCTGATGGGTTTCGTGCGCGAGCACCGGCCGCA
Organism: uncultured beta proteobacterium; assembly: GCA_963751775.1. GTDB lineage: Bacteria > Pseudomonadota > Gammaproteobacteria > Burkholderiales > Burkholderiaceae_C > CADEEN01. The sequence goes on along the minus strand of CAVVVW010000008.1, from coordinate 520,658 downwards.
GCAATGCACTTTCGTGCCCGATGCGCCGGGCCAGTTCACCAGCGACCATGGCTTTGCCTTGTCCGACCTCGAGCGCGTTGCGCCCCTCGTGGCGCAGGCCCGCGCGCTCGGCGTTCGCGTCAGCCTGTTCATGGATCCGGATCCGGCGCTGATGGCGCCAGCGCGCGCCATCGGTGCCGACCGTGTCGAGCTCTACACCGAGCCCTATGCCGCGGCGCATGGCAGCGCTGAGTCGACCAACCAGCTGGCCCGATACGCCGCAGCGGCCGAGGCCGCGCTGGCTGTCGGCCTGGGCCTCAACGCCGGCCACGACCTCAACCGCGCCAACCTGACCGACTTCTTGCGTGCCGTGCCCGGCATTCAGGAGGTCTCGATCGGCCACGCGCTGATCGCCGACGCGCTCGAACTCGGCTACACCGAAACCGTGCGCGACTACCAGCGCTGCATTCAACGCGCTTATGCGTGCCTCCCAGGCACCTGCGGCGCCGCTCGCCCGAGTGCAGGCGCGTCTGCCTCGGCGCGGCCCGGCGGCAGACCCACGTCGTGATCTACGGCATCGGCACCGACGTTTGCGACATCCGCCGCCTCGCGGCGGTGCTGGCCAGGCGCGGCGAGCGCTTTGCCGGCAAGGTGTTGGGGCCGCACGAGATCGAGGTCTATCGCGCCCGCCGAGCCAGGCTCGAAGCACGTGGCGTGGCTTACCTCGCAACGCGCTTCGCCGCCAAGGAGGCCTTTTCCAAGGCCATCGGCCTGGGCATGCGGCTGCCGATGACCTGGCGCGATTGCGAGCTGGTCAAGGCCGGCAGCGGCCAGCCGCAGATCCGGCTGCACGGGGCGCTGGCCGCTTGGTTTGCGGCGCGCGGCCTGGCCGCGCATGTCAGCGTCAGCGACGAATCCGATATCGCGACCGCCTTCGTGGTTGTCGAGCGAATGACAATGCCGACATGAACAGATGCCCACAGCCATGCCCCGGTCGTGCTCGACATCGCCGGCCTCGAATTGAACGACGCCGACCGCCGCCGCATCGCGCACCCGCTTGCCGGCGGCCTGATCCTGTTCGCGCGCAACTGGCAGAGCCGGCGCCAGTTGACCGAACTGACGGCCGAGGTCAAGTCGCTGCGTCCCGACATGCTGATCTGCGTCGACCACGAAGGTGGCCGGGTCCAGCGCTTCCGGAGCGACGGCTTCACCCACCTGCCGCCGATGCACGTCCTGGGCGAGCTGTGGATGCGCGATGCCCTGGCCGCCACCAATGCCGCCAGCGCCGCGGGCTACGTGCTCGGCGCCGAACTGCGCGCCTGCGGTGTCGACCTGTCCTTCACGCCGGTGCTCGACCTCGACCACGGGCCCAGCAGCGTCATCGGCGACCGCGCCTTGCATCGCGATGCCCGCGTGACAACGCTGCTGGCCAAGAGCCTGATGCACGGCCTGCTGCTCGCCGGCATGGCCAACTGCGGCAAGCACTTCCCGGGCCACGGCTATGCGCGCGGTGACAGCCACCACGAGCTGCCGATCGACGAGCGGACGCTGGCGGCCATCCTGGCCGACGATGCCAAACCCTACGAATGGCTATCGACCACGCTCGCCAGCGTGATGCCGGCGCATGTGGTCTATCCCGAGGTCGACGCGCTGCCGGCCGGCTTCTCGCACCATTGGCTCGAAGACATCCTGCGCGGCGAACTCGGATTCACCGGCGCGATCTTCTCCGACGACCTCAGCATGGAGGGCGCCAAGGTTGCCGGCGGCCACCTCGACGCCGCGCTGGCGGCGCTCAACGCCGGCTGCGACATGGTCCTGCTGTGCAACCAGTCGCTGGACGGCGGCGTGGCGGTCGATGCATTGCTCGATGGCCTTGCGGCGGCCCGGCAACAGGGCCGCTGGCAGCCCCAGCCCGACAGCGAACGGCGCCGCCTCGCCCTGCTACCGCAATGCGCGCCCCTGCCGTGGGACGAGTTGATGCACGGCAGCGCCTACCAGCACGCGCTCGAACGCTTGCCCTAGGGCCTGCAGTGTGCACATGCAGGCGCCTGACGGCCGTGCGCTGCGCATGGCGCAGCGCACGCTTCGATGGCGCGTTCGTGCGGCCGTGATCAGGGTGCGGCAGGTGGCGTATTGCTGTCGAACGGCAGCCGGACCTGCGCCAGGTCCTTCTTCGTCTCGATCAGCACCAGCGGGCCGTCGTCGACCACGACACGCGGCTTGGGCGGCCGCGGCGCGCGAACCGGCTTGGGTTCGTTGGCCATGGCCTCCTGCACTGCGCGAATCTTCTCGGCATCGGAGTTGACCCACTGCAGGCCGGCATTGCTGGCCATCGCGGCCAGCGTGTCGGTGGGCAGGCTGTAGGGCGCGGCAACCGGCGCGGGTGCCGCCACGGGCAGGGCCGGCGGCGCGGCGACGGCGATCGGCGCTGGCCTCGGTGCTGGTGCCGGTGCGGGTGCCGGCACGCGGGCAAACGCCTGCTCGGATTCTTCTTCGCGGCGCGAGTCCGTCAGGCGCGAGCTCCGCAGCGCGAGGCGCCTGTTCGGCAAGCACCGACTCGACGGCGATCGGTGCCGAATCGACGGCTTGCTCGCTGCCTTGCGGCTCGTCGACCATCGGGCTCACGACATCGGCAGCCGTTGCCCTCATCGCGGCCGCGGCCACGGCCGCCGCGACGACGACGGCGACGGCCGGCATCGCGCTCGCCGCCTTCGGCGCCGGCGTCGGCCGGCGCGATCGGCATCGTGTCGACGAAGGCCTGCGCCGTGAGCGGTGCTTCGTCGGCGACGGGCGCCGGGCGCGGCTCGCGCTCGGGGCGCGGGCCGCGGCGGCCTTCATTGCGCTCGCCGCGCGGCGCGCGGGCCTCGGTTGCAGGCGCGGCGGCGGTGGTGGCGGTCATGGCATCGCTGCTGCCCGCCGCCGGTCGAGCGTCGCGGCGGCTGGCGTCGCGGTCGCGCGGCGTTTCGCCGCGACCCTCGGCGCGGCCTTCGCCGCCGGCGGCCATCGCGGCGGCCGTCACGGCCACCTTCGCGTGCGCCTTCGCGCGCACCGTCTCGCGGCCCGTCGCGGCGGCCATCACGGCGGCCACGGCCCTCGCCGCGCTCGCCCCGGTCTGCACCCCGGTCGCCACGACCGTCACGCTTGCCCTGGACTGCGGCAGCCGGTGTTGCGACGGTGGCATTGCGCACCGGAGCCGCTGCTTCATCGCTCGCGCCGAACAGCTTCTTGACCCAGCCGAAGAACCCGCCGCCCGCTGCGGGCGGCGTCGGCGACCTCGGTGCGGACCGGCGCAGCAACCGGCGCGGGAACGGGTGCCGGCTTGGGCACCACGACCGGCGCCGGCGTCTCGGGCAGCAGGCCCTTGATCACCGGCTCCTGCTTGGGCTTGGCCTTCTCGCGACGGGTGATGCCGACCTCGTCTTCGGGCTCCTCGATCATCGTGTAGCTGGCCTGCAGGTTCTCCAGCCGCGGGTCGTCGTGGCGCAGGCGCTCGAGCTTGTAGTTCGGCGTCTCCAGGTGCTTGTTGGGCACCAGCAGCACGGTGACACGCTGCTTCAGCTCGATCTTGGTGATCTCGGTGCGCTTCTCGTTGAGCAGGAACGAAACCACGTCGACCGGCACCTGGGCATGCACCGCGGCGGTGTTGTCCTTCAGCGCCTCCTCCTGGATGATGCGCAGGATCTGCAGCGCGCTCGACTCGGTGTCGCGGATGTGGCCGGTGCCGTTGCAGCGCGGGCAGGTGATGTGGTTGCCTTCGGAGAGCGCGGGGCGCAGCCGCTGGCGGCTGAGTTCGAGCAGGCCGAACTTGCTGATCGAGCTGAACTGCACCCGCGCACGGTCGCTGCGCAGGGCGTCGCGCAGCCGCTGCTCGACCTCGCGCCGGTTCTTGCTCTCTTCCATGTCGATGAAGTCGACGACGATCAGGCCACCCAGGTCGCGCAGGCGCATCTGGCGCGCGATCTCGTCGGCGGCTTCGAGGTTGGTGCGGGTGGCGGTTTCCTCGATGTCGCCGCCGCGCGTGGCGCGCGCCGAGTTGACGTCGACCGAGACCAGCGCCTCGGTGTGGTCGATCACGATCGCGCCGCCGGCCGGCAGGTTGACGGTGCGCGAAAACGCGGTCTCGATCTGGTGCTCGATCTGGAAGCGGGAGAACAGCGCGGCGTCGTCGCGGTAGCGCTTCACGCGATTGGCCGTTTCCGGCATCACGTGGTTCATGAACTGCTGCGCCTGCTCGAAGATGTCGTCGGTGTCGATCAGGATCTCGCCGATGTCGGCCGTGAAGTAGTCGCGGATGGCGCGGATGACGAGCGAGCTCTCCTGGTAGATCAGGAAGGCGCCCTTGCCGGCCTTGGCGGCACCGTCGATGGCCTCCCAAAGCTTGAGCATGTAGTTCAGGTCCCACTGCAGTTCGGGCGCGGTGCGGCCGATGCCGGCGGTGCGCGCGATCAGGCTCATGCCCTTGGGGTATTCGAGCTGGTCGAGCGCGTCCTTCAGCTCCTCGCGCTCCTCGCCCTCGATGCGGCGCGAGACGCCGCCGCCACGTGGGTTGTTGGGCATCAGCACCAGGTAGCGGCCGGCCAGCGAGACGAAGGTGGTCAGGGCCGCGCCCTTGTTGCCGCGCTCTTCCTTCTCGACCTGGACCAGCAGTTCGGTGCCGTTGCCGATCACGTCCTGGATGCGCGCGTCGCGCACGCTGGCGCCTTCGCGGAAGTAGTTCTTCGAGATCTCCTTGAACGGCAGGAAGCCGTGGCGCTCCTCGCCGTAGTCGACGAAGCAGGCTTCGAGCGAGGGCTCGACGCGCGTGACGACGGCCTTGTAGATGTTGCCCTTGCGCTGTTCGCGCCCTTCGATCTCGGTCTCGAAGTCGAGCAATTTCTGCCCATCGACGATCGCCAGGCGACGCTCTTCGGGCTGCGTCGCATTGATCAGCATGCGTTTCATTCTTCGTGCACTCCATCACTGCCGACACTGACGGTCGGCGACATCACCGATGCACGAGAAACACGAAGCAACCCAAAGGAATCGCCCTGGACCGCGGCGACACGCGCTGCCCGCTTTGTCAGCGGATCAGCAGCAGCGTCGGGGCAGCGTTGGCGCGTGCGTGGCAGCCGGGGCGGACCGCACTGTGCCGTCAGCGCGGCCCGGCGCGGCCCGGCGCACACCAGCACGGGGCCGGGGCGGGGAAGCGAGGAGGGGCAGGGCGGAAGGCAGTTGCATGGTCCGTCGGCTGGACGCGGATGTCGGGTTCGTGCGACTCGATCGTCGCGCGGGGCCCGGCACCTGAAACCTTTTTTCTTGTCGCGCGCTGGCTTCATGGGCCAGGCGGGAACGGGTTCTGGTTCGGAATCTCTGCCGCTATGAACCTCTGGGCTGCCGGGTCACTCAGGGACCGGGCCCGCCCCATGGGCGCAAAGCGTTGCATCACCTCCACGCCATCTCGCGCGTGCCCGCTAAACTCCCAGCGAATCAAGCACTTACGACGACAACGTGGTCCAACGCATTATAGGGGCGAAAGCGGCCATCGGCGCCACGACCCCACAGGTGCGGCGGCTGGTGGTCGACGAAGGCAGCGAAGGCCAGCGGCTGGACAACTTCCTGCTGCGCCTGCTCAAGGGCGTGCCCAAGACCCATGTCTACCGCGTGATCCGCTCGGGCGAGGTGCGCGTCAACAAGGGCCGTGCCGCGGCCGACACCCGGCTGGCGCTGGGCGACGAGGTGCGGCTGCCGCCGGTGCGGGTGGCCGAGCCGCCGGCCGCAGGCGTGCCGGCGCCGGCACGCGAATTCCGTGTGCTGTACGAGGACGAGCACCTGCTGGCCATCGACAAGCCCGCCGGCGTGGCCGTGCACGGCGGCTCGGGCGTGGCCTTCGGCGTGATCGAACAACTGCGCCGCGCGCGGCCCGAGGCGAAGTTTCTCGAACTCGTGCACCGGCTCGACAAGGACACCTCGGGCGTGCTGCTGCTGGCCAAGCGGCGCAGCGCGCTGACCGCGCTGCAGGACCAGTTTCGCCAGCGCACCGCTGACAAGGCGATCGACAAGCGTTACGCTGCGCTCGTCGTCGGCGCGTGGCCGGCGAACAAGAAGGTCATCGACGTGGCCTTGCACAAGACCCTCGACGCCAAAGGCGAACGCCATGTGCGGCCGGTGCCGGCCGACCATGCCGATGGCCGGCGCTCGATCACGCTGGTCAAGGTGGCGCGCAAGTTCGACGCCTTCACGCTGCTCGACGTGAGCTTGAAGACCGGCCGCACGCACCAGATCCGCGTGCACCTGGCCAACGAGGGGCAGCCGATCGTCGGCGACCCGAAGTACGGCGATTTCGCGCTGAACCGCGAGATGGCACGCGGCGAGCACCGCTTTTCGCGCATGTTCCTGCACGCCAGGCAACTGGCGTTCGACCACCCGGCCAGCGGCGAGCGCATCGAGCTCGGCGCGCCGCTGCCGCCCGAGTGCGAGGCCCTGCTCGCGCAACTATGAGTCGGCGCTTCGACCTCATCGTCTTCGACTGGGACGGCACCCTGTTCGACTCGACCGCGCTGATCGTGCGCTGCATCCAGGCCGCCTGCCGCGACCTCGGCGCGGCCGTGCCCAGCGATGCCGACGCCGCCTACGTCATCGGCCTGGGCCTGGCCGATGCGTTGCGCCACGCCGTGCCGGGCCTGCCCGCCGAGCGCTACCCCGAGCTCGGCCTGCGCTACCGCCGGCACTACCTCGCGCGCCAGCACGAACTGTCGATGTTTCCCGGCACGCTGGAGATGCTGCAGGCGCTGAAAGCGCGCAACCACTGGCTGGCCGTGGCCACCGGCAAGGGCCGCCGCGGCCTGGACGAAGCGCTGGCGCATGCGCAACTCAAGGGCCTGTTCGACGGCACCCGCACCGCGGACGAGACCGCCTCCAAACCCGACCCGCGCATGCTCAACGAGCTGATGCGCGAGTTCGGTGCCGAGCCCGAGCGCACGCTGATGATCGGCGACACCACGCATGACCTGCAGCTGGCCGTGAATGCCGGCACGCCGCGCGTGGCGGTGAGCTACGGCGCGCACGACCACCAGGCCTTCGCCGACTTCGCGCCGCTGGCCGTCGCCCACTCGACGCGCGAATTGCACGACTGGCTGCTGCAACATGGATGACGGCGACATCGGGCATCTGCTGTGCCGCGCGGACGAACTGGTCGAGCGCGGCCGCGCGGTCGGCTTCGACGTGCTGCTTTGGCGCCAGCCGGTACGCGCCTTCGCGCTGCGCTTCGACGGCCGCGTGGTGGCGTATATCAATCGCTGCGCCCATGTGCCGACCGAACTCGACTGGCAACCCGGCGAGTTTCTCGACGCCGACAAGCGCTACATCGTCTGCGCGACCCACGGCGCGACCTATGCGCCGGCGAGCGGCCGCTGCCTCGGCGGCCCCTGCGGCGCCGGCCGTCTGATGGCCGTCGATGTGAGCGAACGCGACGGGCAGGTGTATTGGTATCCTTCCCGCGACATCTCAGCGCTGACTTTCGACGACGAGGGCGGCGCACCCAACGAGCTACCGAGCACGGCACCATGAATCCCACCGAAGAATCCGCCTACCCGCCGACCCAGCCGCCGTCCCAGATGCCGCCCACGGAGGCCGCCGCGCCGCCGGCTGCGCCGGCCCCGTCCCCGGCGCCGCGCCCGGCCTACGAAGCCGCGCTCGAGCAGCTGGCGCGCACCATGCTGCGCGAGCGCCGCAACGAGCAGCGCTGGCGGGTCTTCTTCCGCCTGGCCTGGCTGGGCTTGGCACTGGCCGTGATGTGGGCCCTGTTCGTCGCGCGCAACCACGTCAGCACGGCAAGCGGCCCGCACACCGCGCTGATCGAAGTCCGCGGCGAGATCGCCGCCGACAGCGAAGCCAGCGCCGAGAACCTGGTTTCCGCGCTGAAGAGTGCGTTCGAAGACAGCGCGGCGCAGGCCGTGGTGCTGCGCATCAACTCGCCGGGCGGCAGCCCGGTGCAGGCCGGCATCGTCAACGACGAGATCCGGCGCCTGAAGGCCAAGCACCAGAAGAAGGTCTACGTCGTGGTCGAGGAGATGTGCGCGTCGGGCGCGTACTACATCGCGGTGGCCGCCGACGAGATCTATGTCGACAAGGCGAGCCTGGTCGGCTCGATCGGCGTGCTGATGGACGGCTTCGGCTTCACCGGCACGATGGAGAAGCTGGGCGTCGAGCGCCGCCTGCTCACCGCCGGCGCCAACAAGGGCATGCTCGACCCGTTCTCGCCGCAGAACGAGAAGCAGAACGCCTACGCCAAGGCACTGATCGACCAGATCCACCAGCAGTTCATCAAGGTCGTGAAGGAGGGCCGCGGCAAACGGCTGAAGGAGACACCAGAGACGTTCTCGGGCCTGTTCTGGAACGGCGACGAGGCGGTGCGCCAGGGCCTGGCCGACAAGATCGGCAACCTCGACTACGTCGCGCGCGAGGTGATCAAGGCCGAAGAGGTCATCGACTACACGCCGCACGAGAACATGGCCGAGCGGCTGGCCAAGCGCTTCGGCGCGTCGATCGGCATGGGCGCGGTGAAGGCGCTGCGCGAGTTGCGCCACTGCATTGATATGCGCCGTGCCCGCAGTGCACGCATGACGTGAGCGATCCCACCGACGAGCTGAACCCGCCGGTGGTCGAGCGCCTGGCCGTCGCGCTGCAGTACCTGTGCCCCGAAGCGGGCGATGACGGCGCTGGCCCATGTCATCGCCAACTGGCGCGGCGGCGCGCTCACCACGGCGATCATCCGCGCGCTTCGTCGCCAGGTACGGCGTCGAGATGGCCGAGGCCGCCGAGCCCGACATCGCGCGCTACGCGAGCTTCAACGACTTCTTCACCCGCGCGCTCAAGCCCGGCGCGCAGGCCGCTGGCCGCGAGCGACCTGGTCAGCCCTGTCGATGGCGCCATCAGCCAGTTCGGCGCCATCGAAGGCGACCAGATCTTCCAGGCCAAGGGCCACCGCTACAGCACCACGGCGCTGGTCGGCGGTGACGCCGCGCTCGCCGCGCCGTTTTCCGGCGGCCACTTCGCCACGCTCTACCTGAGCCCGAAGGACTACCACCGCATCCACATGCCCTGCGCCGGCAGGCTGACGCGCATGATCCATGTGCCGGGCGAGCTGTTCTCGGTGAATCCGACGACCGCGCGTGGCGTGCCCGGCCTGTTCGCGCGCAACGAGCGCGTGGTCTGCGTGTTTGCGGGCGAGCGCGGCCCCTGGATCCTGGTCCTCGTCGGGGCCACGATCGTCGGCAGCATGGCCACCGTCTGGCACGGCATCGTCAACCCGCCGCGCCCCGGCCGGCTGCGCGAGTGGCGCTACGACGAGCGCGAAGTGCGCCTTGCCCAAGGCGATGAGATGGGCCGCTTCCTGCTCGGCTCGACGGTGGTGCTGCTGTTCCCGCCGGGACGACTGAGGTTCGATCCGGCATGGGCGCCGGGCGGCGCCGATCCGGATGGGCGAGGCGATGGCGTCTGTGGCCGGCTGAGCGCGTGCACCCACCGCCACCGGGGGCGCACGGTGGCGGCCGGGACCTGCCCATCGGCCGCGCGGGTGTGCCCTCATGCCGAGGTCAACCGCCTGTCGCAGAATGAATGACGGGCCGACGTCTGGCCCGGGAGACCACCACCATGGAACGCGCCAACTCCACCTCGGGTCTGCAACCGCATCAACTGGTGCGCCGCACCGTGGCCCTGGTGCTGGCCGGCGGCAGGGGTTCGCGCCTGAAGCAGTTGACCGCCAAGCGCGCCAAACCGGCGGTCTACTTCGGCGGCAAGTTCCGCATCATCGATTTTGCGCTGTCGAACTGCGTCAACTCGGGCATCCGCCGCATCGGCGTCGTGACCCAGTACAAGAGCCACTCGCTGTTGCGCCACATCCAGCGCGGCTGGAGCTTCCTGCGCGCGGAGTTGAACGAGACCGTCGACCTGATGCCGGCGCAGCAGCGCATCGACGAAGAGCATTGGTATCGCGGCACCGCCGACGCGGTGTTCCAGAACCTGGACATCGTCCAGTCCTCCAGACCGGAGTACATCGTCGTGCTGGCCGGCGACCACGTCTACAAGATGGACTACTCGCTGATGCTCGAAGACCATGTGCTGCACGGCGCCGGCTGCACGGTGGGGTGCATCGAGGTGCCGCGTGCCGAGGCCAGCGCATTCGGTGTGATGGCGGTGGACGACTCGCGCAAGATCACCAGCTTCGTCGAGAAACCTGCCGATCCGCCGACGATGCCCGGCAAGCCCGACATCTCGCTGGCCAGCATGGGTATCTATGTCTTCGATGCCGCGTACCTGTACAAGCTGCTCGACGAAGACCTCGCCAACCCGGCCTCGAGCCACGATTTCGGCAAGGATGTGATCCCGCGCACGGTGGCCGATGGCCGCGCATTGGCGCACCCGTTCGGCATGAGTTGCATCGCCAACCCCAATGGCGCGCCACCGTATTGGCGCGATGTCGGCACCATCGATACCTTCTGGGCCGCCAACCTCGACCTGGCATCGATCAACCCCGAGCTCGACATCTACGACACCGACTGGCCGATCTGGACCTACCAGCGCCAGCTGCCGCCGGCCAAGTTCATCCCCGACCGCAACGGCTCGCACGGCATGACGGTCAACACCCTGGTCTCGGGCGGCTGCATCGTCAGCGGCTCGCATGTCGCCAACTCGGTCTTCTTCTCCAACGTGCGCGTCGATTCGTTCTGCAACATCGAGCAGGCGGTGGTGCTGCCGGGCGTGACGATCGAACGCAACTGCCGCATCCGCAAGGTGGTGATCGACCGCGGCTGCGTGCTGCGCGAAGGCCTGGTCGTCGGCGAGGACGCTGTGGCCGACGCAGCGCGCTTCGAGCGCACCGAAGGCGGCGTCGTCCTGATCACGCGCGACATGCTGGCCAAGCTGTGAAGGCAGTGGGCTCGCCGCGTCGCAATGCGGGCGCGTTGCGCGTGCTGCATGTCGGTGCCGAGATCTTTCCGCTGCTCAAGACCGGCGGCCTGGCCGACGTGCTGGGGGCGCTGCCGGCCGCGCTGGTGCAGGCCGGCGCCGATGCGCGTGTGCTGCTGCCGGCGTTTCCGGCGCTCGAGGCCGGGCTGGTCGGCGTGCGCGAAGTCGCGCGCATCGCTGCGCCGTGGGGCGGCACACCGGCGCAGTTGCTGGCCGGGCGCTTCGCGGCCGCGCCCCTGCGCAGCGTGCCGATCTACCTGCTGCGCGACAGCGCGCTCTACGGCCGGCCGGGCAACCCGTACAACGACGCCAGCGGTGCGGCCTATGCCGACAACCACCGCCGCTTCGCCCTGCTCGGCCTGGCCGCGGCCCGCCTGGCGGAAGGGCTCGACCCCGACTGGGTGCCCCAGGTCGTGCATGGCCATGACTGGCATGCAGGTCTTGCACCGGCCTACCTCGCGTTCTCGCGCGCCGCTGGCGCCAGCCGCGCGGGCAGCGTGTTCACGGTGCACAACCTGGCTTACCAGGGCTTGTTTGCGGCAGCGGTGTTCGCTGAGCTGGGTCTGCCGGCGGCGGCCTACACGCTGCACGGCGTCGAATTCCACGATCAGGTGTCGTTCATGAAGGCGGCGCTGCACTATGCCGACCGCGTCACCACCGTGAGCCCGAGCTACGCCCGCGAAATCCAGTCCGCCGAACTCGGTTGCGGCCTCGACGGCCTGCTGCGCGCGCGCAGCGCGATGCTGTCGGGCATCCTGAACGGCGTCGACGAGGCGGTGTGGGACCCGAAGACCGACGCCGCCATCGCGCGACCTTTCGACGCCGCCGATCAGGCCGGCAAGGCCAGCTGCAAGGCCGCGCTGCAGCGCGAGTGCGGTCTCGAAGTGCAGAGCCGGTCACTGCTGTTCACGGTGGTCAGCCGCCTGACGGAACAAAAGGGCCTGCACCTGGTGGCCGGGTTGGTGTCGGCAATCACCGAGCGTGGCGGCCAGCTGGTCGTGCTCGGCAGCGGCGATGCGGCGCTGGAAGCAGCGTTTGCACGCGCGGCGCAGGCCCACCCGCGCCAGGTGGCGCTGCGCCAGGGCTACGACGAGGCGTTGTCGCATCGCATCTTCGCCGGCAGCGACGTCACCCTGGTGCCATCGCGCTTCGAACCCTGCGGCCTGACCCAGCTGTACGCACTGAAGTACGGCAGCCTGCCGCTGGTGCGCCGCACCGGTGGCCTGGCCGACACGGTGGTCGATTGCACGCTCGAAGACCTGGCCGACGAGCGCGCCACCGGCATCGTGTTCGAACGCTTCGAGGCGGCGGATCTCACGCGCGCGTTGCGCCGCGCCTTTGCGTTGTGGGCGCGGCCGCGCGATTGGCGGGCGGTGCGCCGCCGCGCCATGGCGCAGCATTTCGGCTGGGACAGCGCGGCGGCCAGTTACCTCGCGCTGTACCGCACGCTGGTCAGTGCTTGAGCTCGAAGCGCACGCCCCGAAACACAAGCACGGTCGACTTGAGGCCGATCTGCTCGACCGTCAGGCCCTCGACCGGCTGATCGCCTTCGCGAAACACCTGGCCGTTCAGGATCACGATGCGGCTGGCGGCGGCCGGCGAGTAGACCGAGCCGCCGACCGCCAAGGCGGGCAGTTGCGCGCGCAGGTCGGCGGGCAGTTCGGCCAGCGAGATGGCCGGCGGCGCCGGGCCGGCTGCCGATGCACCGGGCGATGGTTTGGGCGCACGTGCGCTCGTCGGCGTTGGTGCCGTCGATACGTGCGCTGGTGCGTTGACGGCTGCGGTCGACTGCGGCGAGAGTGCGGCTGGCCGCGGCTGCAGCGGTGGCTGTGCCTGCAGTGCCGGCGGCGAAGTTGGCAGTACCGCCGGGGCATCGGTAGTGCGCGACGTCGGTAGCGGTACGGCGGGTGCAGCAACGGTGTGCGGCATCGATGGCGCAGGCAGTGGCGCCTGCGCGGCAACCGGCGCGGGCGACCGGTCCGGTTCGGACAGGCGCACCGGCTCGACCCTGGCCGCGCCCAACCAGGCCCACGCCAGCCCTGCCAGCAACACCGCCAGCAACGCCAGCAGCATCCACTTCCAGCCCTGCGACGGCGCCCGGGCGCCTTCGTCCGCGGCGTCGCCCTGGGCGTACAGGTCGGGCACGGCGGCGGCGTCGCGCGCGCGTTCGGCATCGGCCTTCCTCAGCGCGTCGAGGATGTACGACATCAGTGGTTGCCGGTGAGGCGCGGCTCGTTGCGCGCGCCGGCGGGGTCGAAAGCACGTGCCAGTTGCATGAAGGTGGCGGGCCCGGCCAGGCCGTCGGCCTGGATGCCATTCGCCAGTTGGAAGGCCTGCACGCGCGATTTCAGCGCCGCGTCGTAGCGTTGCGCCCCGGCCGGCGCCGGTTCGCCACGCAGGGCCGCCAGTTGCGCGGCGAGTTGATCGACCAGCACCCCGTCGTCGCCATCGCCGACCGTGCGCCGATACCCGGCCGGCGCCCGCCAGTAGGTCGCGAAGTCGCCCTGCCACAGGCTGGCCAGCGACACCAGCGCGACCGTCACGTTCTGCCCGCCCAGTCTCAGCGTGGCACTGCGCTCGTCGAGCGCCACCAGCAAGGCGTACAGGGGGCGGCCGGCTTCGTCGCGCAGCGTCAGCAGACCCGGCCGATCGAGCTGGCGGATCAGCGCCAGGCCGCCGTTGCTGCTCTTGAAGCACTGCCATGGCGACGCGGCGCCGCCGGCGCAGGGATCGGCCGCGCCGCTGTCGGGGCCGCCCGCAGGCCATAGCGGCGCCAGTTCACGCCAGGCGTCGGCTTCGCGCCGCAGCGGCGTCGCATACCGTGTCGTCAAGTCGGCGGCGGTGATGAAGACCGGCGTGGCAACCGCCACCGCACCCGATGCCGGCGCCGCAGCGGCCGATGCCGCAGCCGACGCAGCCGAGGCCGCCGCGCCCAGCGCGGCGACCTTCAATGCCGACGCAGACGGCGGCGCCGGCGGGTCGCGCTGCAGCCACAGCGCGGCAGCGCTGGCCAGCGCCGCGCCCATGGCCAGACCCAGGCCCCATGGGGCCAAGCGGCCCAGGCGCTGAAGGCGTTGCAGGTGCTCGTCAGGCCCGAAGACCTCGGCCGCGGCCCGCTCGACGATGCGGTGGTCGACGCGTGCCGCGCCGTCGGCATAGGCACCGAGCAGGGCGCGGTCGGCCAGCAGGTTGATGCGCCGCGGCACGCCGCGTGAACGCTGGTGGATGCGCTGGGTTGCGCGCCGCGTGAACGGGTTGGCGGTGACGAGCCCGGCCACGCCCATACGGTGCTGCAGGTACTTGGCGGTCTCGCCTTCGCTCAAGGCATCGAGGTGGTAGCGCGCGATCACGCGCTGCGCCAACTGCTCGAGCTCGGGTCGGGCCAGCATCGTGCGCAGTTCGGGCTGGCCGATGAGCACGACCTGCAGCAGCTTGCGCTGGTTGGTCTCCAGGTTGGTCAACAGGCGCAACTGCTCGAGCACGTCGCTAGAGAGGTTCTGCGCCTCGTCGATGATCAACACGTTGTTCTGGCCGACGGCGTGGGTCTTGAGCAGAAAGGTGTTCAGCGGGTCGAGGTAGTCCTTCACCGTGGCCTGGCCCGGGCCGTCGTGTGTGTACGGCACGTGGAACTCGTCGCACACCGTCTTCAACAACTCCAATGCCGTCAGCTTGGGGTTGAAGATGTAAGCCACGTTGCAGTGCTTGGGAACCTGCTCGAGCAGGCAGCGGCAGACGGTGGTCTTGCCCGCGCCGATCTCGCCGGTCAGCAGCACGAAGCCGCCGCCGGCGCCTTTGACGCCGTACAGCAGGTGCGCCAGCGCCTCGCGGTGGCGCCCGCTCATGTACAGGTAGCGCGGGTCCGGCGCGATCGAGAAGGGCTCGTGCCTGAAGCCGAAGAATGACGCGTACATGGACGCGGAGGATAGCGCCGCCACCCTCAGGTGAGCAGGCCGCGTGTCTCGATGAAGCGCACCACCGCGGCCAGGCCTTCGCCGTCTCGCAGGTTGGTCATGACATAGGGCCGGCTGCTGGCGTGCAGCGGGCGCATGCGCCGGGTGTCGGCTTCCATCACCGCCAGGTCGGCGCCGACATGCGGCGCCAGGTCGGTCTTGTTGATCACCAACAGGTCGCTCTTGGTGATGCCGGGCCCGCCTTTGCGCGGGATCTTTTCACCACCGGCGACGTCGATCACGTACAGCGTCAGGTCCGACAACTCGGGGCTGAAGGTGGCGGCCAGGTTGTCGCCGCCGGATTCGATGAAGACGATGTCGGCGTCGGGGAAGCGATCGAGCATGCGGTCGATGGCCTCGAGGTTGATGCTGGCGTCTTCGCGGATCGCGGTGTGCGGGCAACCGCCGGTCTCGACGCCCATGATGCGTTCGGGCGCCAGCGCGCCGGCCACGGTGAGCAGGCGCTGGTCCTCCTTGGTGTAGATGTCGTTGGTGACGACCACCAGGTCCCAGCGCTCGCGCATCGCCTTGCACAGCTTCTCGACCAGGGTGGTCTTGCCCGAGCCGACCGGGCCGCCGACGCCGACACGCAGTGGAGGCAACTTCTTGGTGCGGCCGGCGATGTGGTGCATGACGGTCATGAGCGGAACAACCTCGAGTACTGTGTTTCGTGCCGGGACGACAGGATAGCGAGCATCGGCGTAAAGGACTGGCGCTCGTCGTCGGGCAGGGCGAGGGCCGCATCGACGACGGCCGGCAATGCCGCGCACAGGGTGGCGAGGATGCGTTGGCCGCCACTCTGGCCGAGCGACATCGACTTGAGCGCCGCCTGCACCATGTTTTCGGCCCAGCCGAAGCCGAAGGTCAGCAGCGCGTCGGATGTGTCGGCGCCGCTTCGGGCCGCGCCCAGCGCGAAAGCGATCGGCCAGGTGGGGGCCGGCGCGAGTTGTGCCAGCGTGGCCAGACGGGCGTCGTCGGGTGCGCGCTGGCGCAGCCAGTCGTGCGTGGATCGGCCCATCTGCTCGGCCTGGCGCCGCAGCTCGCTGGTTTCACGCGTTGCCAAGGCCCAATCATTGAGGCGGGCGAGTCGCGCGGCGTCATGCACGGCCCAGGCCGCGATCGCCTGCGCCAACAGCGGCAGTTCGCTGCGTCCCAGCACCAGGTGCAACTGGTCGAGCAGCCACGACGATGCACTGGCCTCGTCATGCACGGCGCCGGCCTCGATCGCCGACTCCAGCCCTTCGGAATAGCTGAAACCGCCGACCGGCAGGGCCGGCGAGGCCAGCCAAAGCAGTTGCAGCAGCGCGTTCGGGGTCGGGTTCATCGGCTGGCGGGGGGTGCCGCAGCGCGATCAGTGTCCGTGACGATGGGCGTGCCCGTCACCCGGCTCGTGGCCGTGGCGCATGATCGTGATCGTGATCGTGATCGTGATCGTGACCGTGCTTGTGGTCATGGCCGTGATCGTGCGCGCCGTGCGGCTCATGTGCCGACGCCGCACTCGCATAAGCGCCGCCCTCGGGCTCGAACGGTGCGCTGACCTCGTTGACGATCAGGTGCATCGACCTCAGCATCGAGGCCAGCACCGGGTCGGGCTCGAGTTGCAGATGGTCGGCCTGCACTTCGAGCGCGACGTGGCGATTGCCGAGGTGGTAGGCCGCGCGCGGCAGGTCGAGCGGCGTGCCGTGCTGCGGGCACGCAGTGACGCGAAGCACCGCCTGCGACGAAGCGATCACGCGCACCAGCGAGCCGTCTTCCGCGACCAGCACGTCGCCGCCGCGCAGCACCTGCCCGCGCGCCAGGAAGACGCCGAGGTGCCGACCGGCGCTGTCGGTGGCGTCGAAGCGGCTCTTGCCGCGCGTGTCCCAGTCGAGTTCGACGCTGCTGGCACGGCGTACCAGGGCCGGTGCGAGCCCGCGGCCCTGGGCGATTCTCTTGTTGACGTTGAGCATGGGCGGATTATCGATCCGCGCGCTTGCCAGCAGCACAAGCAGTCATGGCGCCTCGACATCGCCACTCGAAGCACGCATCTGAGTCATCACATTCGACGCGCGCGAGTTGTCATATCTGGTAATCACACATGGGCTCACACATGGTTCAACAAGCTTCAGCACGTGAGCATCGGCGTGCTGACAGGCATTTGATGTGACCGAGGTAAGTGTTGCGCGCCACACGCATGGAATCCGTTGTTCGCGACTAGATTGCCCTCATCCGATGGCTTCACCGATCTTGTATGGCGGTCATTGGTGCCCGTTGCTCAGCGCTGGTGTGCTGCGAGGTCCTGCACCTCGCCGCCCATCGAAAAGCGCTGGGCGAGTTCGCACAACGACCCTCTGGAAGGATTGATGATGAATCGAGTGATTGGGACACGACGCTTTCGACTGTCGGCCATCGCGCTGGCCGGCGGCATGCTGTTCGGATGCGGTGGCGCGACGGACACCGCCTCGCCTCCGACGGAGCATCTCGCATCCGTGCAGGTGAGCGAAACCGCCACCATGCTGTCGGTCAAGACCACGCTGCCCGCGGGGAGCACGTCGACGCACAGCGAGATGCAGTCGATGCTCTACACCTTTGCAGCAACGATCAGCGGCCCCGATGCCCGCTTGGCACTCAATGGGACGCTGGTGCTCAAGGGCGAGCGCCACGATGACGGCAGTACCGAGGTCGAGGGCCGCCTGATCCCCGCCAGCGTTGCTGTGACGACGGCGGAGCCGCGTGACGCAGCGTCGGTACCCACCGGTGTCGATGGCCAGACCCAGCTCGACGCGCAGCGCGCAGCGTTGAAGAGTGCACTGCGGGCCGACATCGACGCGTTGTCCGCGACGCTGAAACTTGCGCTCGCCAATGGCGCCGTGGCTGGCGCCAAGGGGCCGAGTGCCGCCCAGACGGAGGCGTTGGCCGCATTCAAGGCAGCGTTCAACCAGCGCCTCGCGCAGTACCGTGCGGCACTGAGTGCATTGAGCACCGATGGCGCTGTTGCATCGGGCGGTGGCACGCCATCACCGCAGCCGAGCGGCGAAGGCGATAGGAATGGCACGCGGGGTTATGAAGTTGAAGGCACGATCGACACGACAGGCGTGGTCAATCTGACGATCAAGCTCGGCGACAAGGGCAGGATCCGCGTGACCGGCAGCGTGGACGCCGACGGCACCATGAGCGGGACGCTGACCGGCCCGGTTAGCGCAGACACCGGGACCTGGCATGCGCAGGCAGCCGGTGCATCGCCGCCGCCGCCGCCACCGCCGCCACCGCCGCCACCGCCGCCGCCACCGCCGCCGCCACCGCCGCCACCGCCGCCGCCGCCACCACCGCCGCCGCCGCCGCCACCACCGCCGCCGACGTGCACGACGCCGGCACCGTTGCCGCAGGTGCGCACGCAAGCGTGCCCGACCGGCACGACCGGCACCTACCAGCAGAGCAAGGCCTACGTTGCCGCGCCTGCGCCGACGTGCTGGGTGGCCGGCACAACATGGCTGCCTGCTGCCGCGCCGGCGGGTGCGTGCGTGACGCCGCCTCCGCCTCCGCCGCCGCCTCCGCCTCCGCCTCCGCCGCCTCCTCCGCCGGCGGGTGATGTGGCCGCGGGTGCACTCGTCTACAGCGCCAACTGCATGGGTTGCCATTACCCCGATCCGACTAACAACCCGCTCAACGTCAAGAAGGGCGTTACCTCAGCGGCGCTGACCGCGTCCTATCAGAAGGTCAGCGACATGGGTCGATTCCGGAGCACGGGTGCCACGCCCCTGTCCGCCACCCAGAATCTGGACTTGGCGGCTTACATCAAGACCTTCGTGCCTTGATGGCAATGCAAGGGTAGATCGGACTGTCGCCATGCGCTGGACCGGGGTGCCCGACACCCCGACCTCCAGCGCATTGACGATTCAGCAGGTCGGACGGCGGTCGACTTCGATGTCGCACGCCGCTCCGACCGCTCGTCGTTTTCGGTGATCGCCGAAGCGGTGCCGCCAGGCGTCAGAACAGGAAGTAGCGCTGCGCCATCGGCAGCACCGCGGCCGGCTCGCAGGTCAGCAACTGACCGTCGGCGCGCACTTCGTAGGTCTGGGCATCGATCTGCATCAGCGGCAGGTAGTCGTTGTGCAGCATGTCGGTCTTCTTCACCGTGCGGCAGGCCTTCACCGCGGCCAGGCGCTTGTGCAGGCCGTAGCCCTCGGCCACGCCCGAGGCCAGCGCAGACTGGCTGACGAAGCTGAGCGAGGTGCGCGCGAGGGCGCCGCCGAATGCGCCGAACATCGGCCGGTAATGCACCGGCTGCGGCGTCGGGATGCTGGCGTTGGCGTCGCCCATCGCGGCGGCCGCGATGAAGCCACCCTTCATCACCAGGCTCGGCTTGACGCCGAAGAACGCCGGGCGCCAGAACACCAGGTCGGCCCATTTGCCGGCCTCGATGCTGCCGACTTCGTGCGCGATGCCCTGCGCGCGTGCCGGGTTGATCGTCAGCTTGGCGATGTAGCGGCGGGCGCGGAAGTTGTCGTTCTTCGCGCCGTCGCCGGGCAGGGCGCCGCGCTGGGTCTTCATCTTGTGCGCCGTCTGCCAGCAGCGCAGCGTGACCTCGCCGACGCGGCCCATGGCCTGGCTGTCGGAGCTGAACATGCTGATCGCGCCGAGGTCGTGCAGGATGTCCTCGGCGGCGATGGTCTCGCGGCGGATGCGGCTTTCGGCGAAGGCCAGGTCCTCGGCGATGCCGGCGTCGAGATGGTGGCAGACCATCAGCATGTCGAGGTGCTCGTCGAGCGTGTTGACGGTGTAGGGCCGCGTCGGATTGGTCGAGGAGGGCAGCACGTTGGCCTCGCCGACCACGCGCATGATGTCGGGCGCATGGCCACCGCCGGCACCCTCGGTGTGGAAGCTGTGGATCGTGCGGCCCTTGAAGGCGGCGATGGTGTCCTCGACGAAGCCGCTTTCGTTCAGCGTGTCGGTGTGGATCGCGACCTGGGTGTCGGTTTCCTCGGCCACCGAGAGGCAGCAGTCGATCGCCGCCGGCGTCGTGCCCCAATCCTCGTGCAGCTTCAGGCCGACCGCGCCGGCCTCGACCTGCTGGCGCAGCGCCTCGGGTCGGCTGGCGTTGCCCTTGCCCATGAAGCCCAGGTTCATCGGGAAGGCATCGGCTGCGCGCAACATCTGGGCGATGTTCTCCGGCCCCGGCGTGCAGGTGGTGGCGAAGGTGCCGGTCGCCGGGCCGGTGCCGCCGCCGAGCATGGTCGTCGTGCCCGCCATCAGCGCTTCCTCGATCTGCTGCGGGCAGATGAAGTGGATGTGCGTGTCGACCGTGCCGGCGGTGACGATCAGGCCTTCGGCCGCGACGATCTCGGTGCCCGGGCCGATGACGATGTCCACGCCCGGCATCACGTCCGGGTTGCCGGCCTTGCCGATCGCCGCGATGCGCGAGCCTTTCAAGCCGATGTCGGCCTTGACGATGCCCCAGTGGTCGAGGATCAGCGCGTTGGTGATCACGCAATCGCAGGCCTCGTGCGGGTGCGGGCCATTGACCCGCTGTGACTGGCCCATGCCGTCGCGGATGGTCTTGCCGCCGCCGAACTTGACCTCCTCGCCGTAGACGGTGAAGTCACGCTCGACCTCGATGATCAACTCGGTGTCGGCCAGGCGCACGCGATCACCGGTGGTCGGGCCGAACATCTCGGCGTAGGCGCGGCGACCGATGGTAGCCATCAAAGTTTCCCCTGCACCAGGCCACGGAAGCCGTAGACCGCGCGATCGCCGGCGTAGTCGACCAGTTCGATCGTGCGCTGCTGGCCGGGCTCGAAGCGCACCGCGGTGCCCGAGGCGATGTTCAGCCGCATGCCGCGCGCGGCGGCGCGGTCGAAGCGCAGGCCGGCATTGGTCTCGGCGAAGTGGTAATGCGAGCCGACCTGGATCGGCCGGTCGCCGGCTGTTCTCGACCACCAGCGTGATCGCACGCCGGCCGGCGTTGATCTCGATGTCGGCACCATCGGTGAAGAGTTCGCCCGGGGTCATGCTGATTGCCGTCCTCATGCAATGGGTTGGTGCACGGTCACCAGCTTGGTGCCATCGGGGAAGGTGGCTTCGACCTGGATCTCGGCGATCATCTCGGCCACGCCGTCCATCACGTCGTTGCGCGCGAGCACCGTCTTGCCTTCGCTCATCAGCGCGGCCACGCTCTTGCCGTCGCGGGCGCCCTCCATGATCGCGGCACTGATCAGGGCCACGGCCTCGGGGTAGTTGAGCTTGAGCCCGCGTGCGCGGCGGCGCTCGGCCAGCAGCGCGGCAGTGAAGAGCAGCAGCTTGTCTTTCTCGCGCGGGGTCAGCTCCAACGGTGGCTCCTGGGGCGTGTCTTTCGTGGTGCGCAGCTTAGGGCAGTTTGCGCAGCGATCGCCATTCAAGCAAGTGCTGTGCCCCGCGCAGGGGCGAAGGCGACGCCACGGATTGGTGCATGCGCCGGGTTCGGTGCTGGCACGGTCGTTGCAAACGTCACGTTCGGCACTCATGCCCACCAACCCACAGGAGCGAGAAGCAATGAAGTCATTCCACCGCCGCACCGGCCTCAAGCTGCTGGCCGCTGCCCTCATCACCGCCGGCGTCGTCTCGCCGGCCCTGGCGCAGAGCACCATCAAGGTGGGTGTGCTGCACTCGCTGTCGGGCACGATGGCGATTTCAGAGACGGTGTTGAAGGACACCGTGCTGATGGCCATCGACGAGATCAACGCCAAGGGCGGGCTGCTCGGCAAGAAGCTCGAACCGGTGGTCGTCGACCCGGCGTCGAACTGGCCGCTGTTCGCCGAGAAGGCCAAGCAGCTGATCGGGCAGGACAAGGTCGTGGCGACATTCGGCTGCTGGACCAGCGTCAGCCGCAAGTCGGTGCTGCCGGTGTTCGAGGAAATGAACAGCCTGCTCTTCTACCCGGTGCAGTACGAAGGCGAAGAGCTGAGCAAGAACGTGTTCTACACCGGCGCCGCGCCGAACCAGCAGGCCATTCCCGCGGTCGAGTACCTGATGAGCAAGGCCGGTGGCGGCGCCAAGCGCTGGGTCCTGCTCGGCACCGATTACGTCTACCCGCGCACGACCAACAAGATCCTGCGCGCCTTCCTGCACAGCAAGGGCGTGAAGGACGCGGACATCGACGAGAAGTACACCCCGTTCGGCCACAGCGACTACCAGACCATCGTCGCCGACATCAAGAAGTTCGCGGCCGGCGGCAAGACCGCGGTGGTCTCGACCATCAACGGCGACTCCAACGTGCCGTTCTACAAGGAACTCGGCAACGCCGGCCTGAAGGCCAAGGACGTGCCGGTGGTGGCGTTCTCGGTCGGCGAGGAGGAACTGCGCGGCGTCGATACCAAGCCGCTGGTCGGGCACCTCGCGGCGTGGAACTACTTCCAGTCGATCAAGGCGCCGGCCAATACCGAGTTCATCGCCAAGTGGAGCGCCTACGCCAAGGCCAAGGGCATCGCCGGTCACAAGGACAAGCCGCTGACCAACGACCCGATGGAGGCCACCTACATCGGCTTCCAGATGTGGGTGCAGGCGGTGAAGAAGGCCGGCAGTACCGACACCGACAAGGTGATCGCGGCGATGGCCGGCCAGACCTTCACCGCGCCCAGCGGCATCACCTCGAAGATGGACGAGAAGAACCACCACCTGCACAAGAGCGTGTTCATCGGCGAGATCAAGGCCGACGGCCAGTTCAACGTGGTCTGGAAGACGCCGGGTCCGGTCAAGGCCCAGCCGTGGAGCCCGTTCATCCCCGAGAACAAGGGCAAGAAGGACGAGCCGGTGATCGTGGCGGCCAAGTCGTGATCAGCGCCTGAAC
The DNA here is from genome assembly GCA_963751775.1 of uncultured beta proteobacterium. Lineage (GTDB taxonomy): Bacteria > Pseudomonadota > Gammaproteobacteria > Burkholderiales > Burkholderiaceae_C > CADEEN01. The sequence goes on along the minus strand of CAVVVW010000008.1, from coordinate 497,984 downwards.
CTGCCTGCCGCAATCGCGGCGGGCAGGCCCCTGCGCGGCGCGGCCGACGCGCCGCACCCCACTGGCCAGATTCCTGCGCAGGCTGCGTCTGCATTGCCATGTCCGTTCAACTTCTCTTGCGCTGGCTGATCTGGCTCGCGGCGGCACTGTCGTGCGCAACGCCGGCCTCGGCGTTGACGCCGCAGCAGGCGCGCGCGCTCGTCGTCGGTGAGACCGAGACGCGCATCGCGACCTTGAATGAGCTGCTGGACGGCGCCGACGAGAAGACCGTCACGCTGATCCAGGCCCTGTCCGACGACGCGGTCAAGTTCAGTGCGAATGCGGTCTACCTGATGAAGGACGGCAAGGCCCACGACCCGGTGACGGGCGCCGAACTCGCGCTGCCCGAGGGCGCCGAAGACGTCATCAACAACAACCAGATGCGCAGCGAGCTCGACGCGGCGCTGGCATCGATCAAGCTCTTCGCGCCGGATGTCGCAGTGCGCGCCGAAGCGGTCAAGACGCTGCAGGCCGAGCCCGACGAAGCCAAGCTGCCGTTGATCGAGAAGGCCTATGCGGCCGAGACGGTGGCTTCGATCAAGCGCTCGCTCGGCCACTTGCGCTCGGCCATGCTGCTCGGCAGTGCCGACAAGGCCAAGCGCCTGGAGGCCGCGACGGCACTGGCCGCGAGCGGCACGCCGGCGACCAAGACGCTGCTGATCGAGCGGCAGAAGGTGGAAGACGAAGCCGACGTGCGGGCCGCGATCGGCGTGGCCCTGAAGGCGATCGAAGGCCGCCTGGCCTGGGGTGAGCGCCTGGGTGTGATCTTCACCGGCGCGAGCCTGGGGTCGATCCTGTTGCTGGTTGCGCTGGGGCTGGCGATCACCTACGGCCTGATGGGCGTGATCAACATGGCGCATGGCGAGCTGATGATGATCGGCGCCTACGCCACCTACCTGATCCAGAACCTGTTCAAGGCCTACCTGCCCGGCGCCTTTGATGTCTACATGCTGGTGGCGGTGCCGATGTCGTTTCTCGCCGCGGCGCTGGTCGGTGCCGCGCTCGAGCGCGGCGTCATCCGCTGGCTCTACGGCCGCCCGCTCGAAACCCTGCTCGCCACCTGGGGCATCAGCCTGATGCTGCAGCAGGCGGTGCGCTCGATCTTCGGGGCGCAGAACGTGCCGGTCGAGAACCCGGCCTGGCTGTCGGGCGGCGTCGACGTGATGAGCAACCTGACGCTGCCATTGAACCGGATCGCGATCATCGCCTTCGCGGTGCTGGTGCTGGTCGGCGTGTGGGCCTTGATCACGCGCACGCGGCTGGGCCTGTTCGTACGCGGCGTGACGCAGAACCGCCGCATGGCCGCCTGCATGGGCGTCGACACCGCGCGCATCGACACCTATGCCTTCGCACTCGGCTCGGGCATTGCCGGCCTGGCCGGCTGCGCGTTGTCGCAGGTCGGCAATGTCGGGCCCGACCTCGGCCAGAGCTACATCGTCGATTCGTTCATGGTCGTGGTGCTGGGCGGCGTGGGCCAGCTGGCGGGCACCGTCTACGCCGCTTTCGGTCTGGGTGTGTTGAACAAGCTGTTCGAGGGGCTGTCGGGTGCGGTACTGGCCAAGATCATGGTGCTGGTGCTGATCGTCGTCTTCATCCAGAAGCGGCCCCAGGGCATCTTCGCGCTGAAGGGCCGGAGTGCGGAGGCATGAGAGTTCGCGCTGGCTGTTGCTGACTGCGTCGCTTTGCCGGGTCCCGCCCCGGCAAGGCGCCGCGGCACGGGACTGCAGCCATGACGCAATTGGGAACCCGCGGCTGGACCGGCGTCCTGGTGGCGACGATCGTCGTCGCCGTGCTGGTGCCGCTGCTCAACCTGGCCGTGCCGCCGGGCAGCGCGCTGCACCTGTCCGACTTCTACGTCAGCCTGCTCGGCAAGATCCTGTGCTACGCGATCTGCGCGCTGGCGATGGACCTGATCTGGGGCTACACCGGCATCCTGTCGCTCGGCCACGGCCTGTTCTTCGCCCTCGGCGGCTACGGCATGGGCATGTACCTGATGCGCCAGATCGGCAGTGACGGCCAGTACCGCATGCCGATGCCCGACTTCATGGTGTTCCTGAACTGGAAGGCGTTTCCGTGGCACTGGGCACTGAGCGACAGCTTCGTCGCGCAGATGCTGCTGGTGCTGCTGGTGCCGGGGCTGCTGGCCTTCGTCTTCGGCTACTTCGCCTTCCGCTCGCGCATCAAGGGCGTGTACTTCTCGATCATCACGCAGGCGCTGACCTTTGCCGCGATGCTGCTGTTCTTCCGCAATGAAACCGGCTTCGGCGGCAACAACGGCTTCACCGATTTCAAGCGCCTGCTCGGCATCCCGATCACCGCGCATGTGCGCGTCGTGCTCTGCGTGCTGACGGGCTTGACGCTGATCGGCCTGTTCGTGATGGCGCGCGCCATCGTGCACAGCAAGTACGGCCGCGTGCTGCAGGCCATTCGCGATGCCGAGACGCGGGTCATGTTCACCGGCTACGACCCGGTGGCCTACAAGCTGTCGATCTGGACCCTTTCGGCGGTGATGTGCGCGGTGGCCGGGGCGCTGTACGTGCCGCAGGTGGGCATCATCAACCCCGGCGAGATGAGCCCGGCTGCCGGCATCGAGATGGCCATCTGGGCCGCGGTAGGTGGCCGCGCGACGCTGATCGGGCCCATCGTCGGCGCCTTCTTCGTCAATGGCGCGAAGAGCTGGTTCACGGTCGCCTTCCCCGAGTTCTGGCTCTACTTCCTGGGCGCGCTGTTCATAGCGGTGACGCTGTTCCTGCCGCACGGCCTGATCGGCCTCGTGAGGAAGAAGGCATGACGCCCGAACTGATGGCCGCTGGCGCGGCGACGCGGGCCGCGCATGCGCAGAAGGAAGGCCAGGGTGCCACGCGCTTCGTCGCTGCCGAACCCTACTTCGGCCAGGGCGTGGCGCTCTACGTCCAGGACATCAGCGTCAGCTTCGACGGCTTCAAGGCGCTGAACCAGCTGAGCCTGACGATCGACGTCGGCGAATTGCGCTGCATCATCGGCCCCAACGGGGCCGGCAAGACGACGCTGATGGATTGCATCACCGGCAAGACGCGGCCCGACGCGGGCAAGGTCTTCTTCGGCAGCAACATCGACCTGTTGCGCCTGAAGGAGCAGCAGGTGTCGCAGATCGGCGTCGGCCGCAAGTTCCAGAAGCCCACGGTCTACGAGCAGCTCAGCGTGTTCGAGAACCTCGAGCTGGCGCTCAAGGCCGATCGCCGCGTGCGCGCCTCGCTGTTCTCGCGCCTGACCGACGCGCACCTGGCGCGCATCGACGAAGTGCTGGCCCTGATCCACCTCGGCGGCGAGGCCCGGCGCACCGCCGGCCTGCTCAGCCACGGCCAGAAGCAGTGGCTGGAGATCGGCATGCTGCTGATGCAGGACCCCAAGCTGCTGTTGCTCGACGAGCCGGTGGCCGGCATGACCGACGAAGAGACGGAGCGCACGGCCGAGTTGTTCCTCTCGCTCGAAGGCAAACATTCGCTGGTGGTGGTCGAGCACGACATGAAGTTCGTCGAGCAACTCACGCAAGGGCGCAAGAAGGTCACGGTGCTGCACGAGGGCAGTGTGCTGGCCGAGGGCCTGCTGGCCGACATGCAGGCCGATCCGAAGGTCGTCGAGGTCTATCTCGGTCGCTGATGATGTTGAACGTCGACCAACTCAACCAGTACTACGGCGGTTCGCACATCCTGCGCAACCTCGGCTTCGAGGCCCGTCTCGGCGAAGTCACGGTCGTGTTGGGCCGCAACGGCGTCGGCAAGACCACCCTGCTGAAGAGCCTGATGGGGGTGGTGCCGGTGAAGAGCGGCAAGGTCACGCTCGACGGCAGCGACATCACGCGCGCCACCGCCTACCAGCGCGTGCGTCGCGGCATCGGCTACGTGCCGCAAGGTCGCGAGATCTTCGGCCGCCTGACGGTCGAGGAGAACCTGCGCATGGGGCTGGCGACCAAGCCCGGCGGCACGCCGATCCCGGCCGAGCTGTTCGAGTTGTTCCCGGTCCTGCAGCAGATGTTGCAGCGCCGCGGCGGCGACCTGTCGGGTGGCCAGCAGCAGCAACTCGCGATCGCGCGCGCGCTGGCGGCCGGGCCGAAGCTGCTGATGCTCGACGAACCGACCGAGGGCATCCAGCCGAGCATCATCAAGGACATCGGCCGCGTCATCCGCATGCTGGCCGATCGCGGCACGATGGCCATCGTGCTGGTCGAGCAGTACTACGACTTCGCCGCCGAGATCGCCGACCGCTACCTGGTGATGGAACGCGGCGAGATCATCGCGCGCGGCCGCGGTGCCGACATGGCCGCCGACGGCGTGCGGCAGAAGGTGTCGATCTGAGCTCTGGGTGCGGCGGCGTCAGGTCTGCCAGACCCGCGGCGCGCAGGCCGGCAACTCCCAGGCCTGTTGGCGCCAGGCCGCGCGCACCTGTTGCAGCAGGGCCATTGCCGGCTCGACACGCGCCGCCAGCGCGCGCAACACGATCACGCCGTCATGCGGGCTGGTCACGCCGCAGCGTGCGGCCAACGGCGAGGCGCCGGCGCAAGCGCGCGCCGCCTCCAGCAAGGCGTCGCGCCGGGCCGTTGCCAAGCCGGCGCCGGCGGCAAACCAGGCCGTGGCCAGCACGCGCTGGCCGGCCAGGCCGAGCGGCGAATCGAGCAGGCGCGCATCGCTGGCGGCGATGCGTCCGCGTTCGAGCCAGTGGCCGCGCCACTCGAGGTGCTGGCTGAACGAGCCGGCCTCGAAGGCCTGGCCGGCCGCCGGCAGACCCAGCGCCAGCAGGTCCCAGCCCAGGACCTCGGCACCGTCGGCAAGTTCGAGCTGGACGCGGTTCTCGGCGATGCAGCCGCTGTAGGCGATGGTCTCCAGCGGCAGCCATTCGAGTCGCGCACCGCGAGCCACGCGCAGCACGGCGCGCTGTGCTGCGGCCTCGCCCAGGCTGCGATAGAAGCGCGTCGCGCCCGGCGTGGTGATCAGCACATGCGTGCCGGCGTCGAGCGTTGCGTCGATGCCCAGCACATCGCCGCCGACGATGCCGCCCGGCGGGTGCACGAGCACATGGTGGCAGATGCCGGGGCCCTTCCGGGTACAGCGCCTTGAGCACGCGCAGCGGGCCGGCATGGCGGTCGTGTGCGACGGTGCGTTCGCCGCTGCGTGCGTAGTGCAGCGCGAGCTGGCCGTTCCAGCCGGCTGGACTCCATCGACGACGCGGCGGCGAACGAATGTTCAATGCGCACGCCAGAAGTCCCGGTGCAGGGCGCTGATTTCGGCTTCGACTTCGGCGAACGGACCGAACACCTCGATCGTCTTCTGCCCGCGGGCGAACACCTCGCGACAGGGCAGATCCAGCGTCGGGTTCTGCGCATGATTGCCGGTCAGCTCGAGCAGGCGCCGCTCGCTCATGCCGTAGACGAGCCGGCCGATGTGCGCCCAGTACTGCGTGCCGGCGCACATCGCGCACGGCTCGACGGTGGTGACCAAGGTGCACTGCCACAGCGTCGTGCGCGTCGTGGCGCCGCGCGGCCGACGCGGGCCAGCACGGCCTCGGCGTGGTTCACGGTGTCGACGTTGCCCTGCGCGAGCAACACCGTCTCGCCGTCAGCGGCCACCAGCAGCGCACCGAACGGATGGCGGCCACGCACCATCGTCGCGCGGGCCACGTCGTTGGCGTGGCGCAGGTGGCGCAGCATCTGCTCCGCGGTCATTGCCTGGGCGCCGGGCCCGGCGCCGGGGCGGCGGGGGTCAGCTCGTTGATGAGGCTCTGCATCGTTTGCCGATACAGCTCGGGCGCTTCGCGGTGCAACTGGCTGTGCGTGCCACCGGGCACTTCGACCCAGCGCACGCCGGGCGGTGCGGCGTCGCGCAGACGCCGCCCGAGTTCGACCGGCACCGTCTTGTCGGCGCTGCCGTGCAGCATCAACACCGGCGCGTCGACGCGACCGATCTTGGCCAGCGAGTCGAATTGCAAGGTCGTCAACGTGGCGCCGATGCGGCCCCAGAAGCCGGCCGCGGCGGCCACGTCCGGCAGGCGGGTGAAGGTCGATTCGAGCACCAGCGCACCGTAGTCCGCGCCATGCCGCAGCCGACTGGCCAGCGTGACGGCCGCCGCGCCGCCCATCGAGTGCCCGAAGATGACGCGCCTGCCCGCGTCGGGCTGGCGGCGTACCAGCTCGGACCACGCCACCGCGACGTCGCTGTCGATGGTCTGCTCCGAAGGAACGATGGGTGTGCTGTCGCCCCAGCCACGGTAGTCCACGGCGACGATCGCGAAGCCGGCGTTGCGCAGCGCGTCGATCTTGGGCAGGTTGTGGTACAGGTTGCGGAAGGTGCCATGCAGGTACAGCAGCGTGGGTGCCCGCGGGTCTGGATGCGGCAGCCACCACAAGGCCAGCATGTCGGGCGTGACCGGGTCGGCCGACGGCACCGCATACCAAGCGGCGCTGATCGCCCGGGCGGAACAACACCGTGTCGTCCGGCAGGCCCGCGGGCCGCCCTGGGCTGGGGCGCAGGGCCAGCTGGCTTTGTTTGGCGTCAAGCATTGCGCAGGCCGTCAGCGCCAACATCGGCGCGAGGGCCAGCGCGAACAGCCAGGTTCGTGCCAATGCTTTTCGGGCGCGTGCGGCTGTCACAATCGAGATCATGACCTACCTTCTCAGGCGCCCTGTCGGGGCACTTTTTTTGTCCATCTGGTGCGCCCTGGCTGGCGCCGCGGAACCCGCGACCCCGGCCGCCGAACCGGGCGTGTTCGCGCGAGCATGGGACAGTGTGACCGATACCGAAGCCTGGCAAGGTGAAGGCTACTGGCGCTTCGCCGTTGCGCCGTTCGCGCCGCATTTTCGTTACAGCGCCGAGCACCGACGGTGTGGGCCTTGGCCGCGGAGCGCCAGCGCCCCGACGACTGGCTTGCCGGGCTTTCATACTTCAGCAACTCGTTCGGCCAACCCAGCGCGTACGCCTATGTCGGCCGCCGTCACCCGGGCTTGCTCGGCGAAGAGCCGCTGTTCTTCCAGTGGTCGGCCGGTGTGCTCTATGGCTACGTGGGCAAGTACAAGGACAAGGTGGCCCTCAACGTCGCTGGTTTTGCGCCGGGCGCATTGGTCGGCATGGGCTGGCAATTCGATTCACATTTCGCGGCGACGGTGCACCTGCTGGGTGACGCCGCGCTGATGTTGCAGCTGTCGTACGACTTGCACTAGGGTCGGCGCGATTCGCGCGCTGCGCATGCCCGCTGCCGCCAGCCCCGATTGACGTGTATGCCAAACTGTATACACTTTTTCCCTTCGACCAATCCCGCACGACCAACCGATGGGCCACCTCAGCACCCATGTACTCGACACCGCCAACGGCTGCGCCGCCGCCGGCATGGTGGCCACCCTGCAGCGCATCGAGGCCGCTGGCCCGGTGACGCTGCGGCGTATCACGCTCAACCACGATGGGCGCAGCGACGGCCCTTTGCTCGATGCCGCGGCCATGGCGGTCGGCCGCTACCGCCTGCTGTTCGAGGTGGCGCCGTACTTCCGTGCCCGTGGCACGGCCTTGCCCGAGCCGCCGTTCATCGACACGGTGACGCTCGACTTCGGCATTGCCGACGTCGCGGGCCATTACCACGTGCCGCTGCTGGTGAGCCCCTGGAGCTTCAGCACCTACCGCGGCAGCTAGGCACGGCTGCTTGCGACGCTCCCAACTTCCGCTCACTGAGGAGACCCCCATGTTCGTTCGTCGCTCGATGCTCGTTGCGGCCGTTGTCGCCATGGCCATGCCCAGCATGGCGCTCGCTGCCTGGCCCGAGAAGCCGGTGCGCATCGTCGTCACCTTTGCGTCCGGTGGCGCCAGCGACATCGTCGCGCGTGTCATCGCCGAGCCACTGGCCAAGGCGCTCGGCCAGGCGGTGGTGGTCGACAACAAACCCGGCGCCGGCGGCACCATCGGTGGTGCCGAAGTGGTGCGCGCCGCGCCCGATGGCTACACCCTGATGCTGTCGAACTCGACGCCGACCTCGATCGGCCCGTTCACGCTGCCCAAGCTGCCGTACGACCCGGTCGCCCAGTTCACCCATGTGGCCATGCTCGGCGTGGCGCCGGTGCTGCTGATGGCCAACCCGAAATCCGGCCCGGCCAGCTTGAAGGACCTGCCGACTGCGGCGGCGGCGCCCGGCTACACCTTTGGCAGCGGTGGCCCGGGCTCGATCGGGCACATCGTCGGCGAAATGACCAAGTCGGCGATGAAGATCAACATGGTGCACATCCCCTACCGCGGCGGTGCACCGATGACGACCGACCTGATCTCCGGCCAGATTCCGGTCGGCATCGACGTCATCACGGCCTTCGTGCCGATGGTCAAGGCCGGCCAGATCAAGGCCCTGGCGGTGACCACGCGCACACGCTCGCCGCTGTTGCCCGACGTGCCGACGGTGGTCGAACTGGGCTACCCACAACTGGTGGCGGAGAACTATTTCGGCGTCTCCGGCCCGGCCGGTCTGCCGAAGGACGTGACCGACAAGCTCGGCAAGGCGCTGGCCGACATCGTCGCCGACCCGGCGATCGTGAAGAAGTTCGAGGAGCTCGGCATCACCGCCGTAAAGATGGGCAGTGCCGAATTCAGCCAGTTCGTTGCCCGGCAGGTGACCGATTGGGGGCCGGCGATCAAGGCGGCCGATATCAAGCCGTAAGGGCATGGCCGGCGCGCCGATCGACGCCTTCACCGCGCGGTTGGCCAGTGAACCGGCCGTGCTGGTCACGGTCGAGTCGACGCAGGGCTCGGCACCGCGCGAGGCGGGTGCCTGGATGGCGGTGTTTGCCGACGCGTTGGTCGGCAGCATCGGCGGCGGCCACCTCGAATTCGATGCGGTCGCCATCGCCAGGCGCGCATTGGCCGGCCAGGCCATTTCGCCACTGCAACGCTTTGCGCTCGGACCGTCGCTCGGTCAATGCTGTGGTGGCGTGGTGCAGCTGCGTTTCGAGGCGCTGCAAGCGGCCGACGCCGACGCTGCAAATGCACGCCTGCAGGCCACCGCCGACGCCCGGCGCATGCCCGTCGCGCTGTTCGGCGGCGGCCATGTCGGCCACGCCATCGTACGTGCGCTCGAGCCGCTGCCGGTGCGCGTGCACTGGGTCGACAGCCGCGAGGAGGTCTTCCCGGCCGACCTGCCGCGCTCGATCGTGACCGAGCATTCGGCGCCGGTACAGGCCGCGGTGGCCGACCTCGCGCCGCATTCGCGCGTGCTGATCATGAGCTTTTCGCACGCCGAGGACCTCGACATCGTCGCCACCTGCCTGCAGCGTCAGCGCGACCGCGCCGACCTGCCCTTCGTCGGCCTGATCGGCAGCAAGAGCAAGTGGGCGAGTTTCAGGCACCGACTCGAGGCGCGTGGCTTTGCTGCGGCCGAACTGGCGCTCATCACCTGCCCGATTGGTGTCGCTGGCGTCGTCGGCAAGGAACCCGAAGTGATCGCCGCCGCGGTGGCGGCGCAGTTGATGCAACTGCGTTGAGCGCGCGACGCCGGATCGGTCGGATCCGGGCAAGACGCGCGCAGACAATGCATCAGGCATGGTATTGCCAACAATTCACGTCATCGAAGTCACGACACGCGCGCCACCGCCTGCCGGTGTGCATCTGGCTGCCTATTCTGTTCACTGGCCCTCGCCCGAGGGCAGGCGGAAAGGAAGGTGGACACCATGCGATTGCGTCACATCTTGGGCTTGTGCTTTGCACTTTCGATGGCCGGTATTGCCTATGCCGACGACTCGCCCGCGAAGGAGAAGGAGCATAGGCACGATGCGCACGAGAACGAAGGCGGCCGCGATGCGAATTCGCCCGCGACCATCGAATTCTTCGGGTTCCTGCAGGCCGTCGCCGTCTACTGCGACCGGATCACCGAGGGCAAGAAGATCGATGTCGTCGACGTCATGAAGTACCTCTCGTCCGGTACTGGCAACGACCCGTCATGCTCCGGATGCAGAAGCATGGTTGCCGACGTGAAGGACACGAGGCTCTTCAAGTCGACTTTCGAGTCCGCATTGTCGGAACTGGCGAAAATCGACAAGTCGGTCGCGATGAGCGCCTGCAGCGACATCCAGCGCGTGAAATAGTCCGTGACGCCCCGACCTTCGATTCGGGGCCACTGAACTCGTCGCAGCGATCCGGGACGGCGGGCGCCAAGCGCCCCACCACGCAGCCGGCGCTCAAGCCGTGCCGTGCTTGGTCTCGAACTCGATGCCGATCTTTTGCAGCAATGGCGTGGGCAACAGGCCGCCGGCACAGACGATGACGGCGTCGTTGCGCAGCGATACGGGGCCGCCCTTGGTCTGCAGGTTGACCGTCTTTTCCTCGATGTTCTTCACCGTCGACTCGAGTTCGACGCGTACGCGGTCCGCCTTCTGGGCCTTGTCCAGCAAGTCTCGATTCTTCTGCTTGACGCGCCCGAAGGCGGCGCTGCGGTACGACAAGGTGACTTCGACGCCCGGGCGCTCGCTCAGCGCGATGGCCGCTTCGAGTGCGCTGTCGCCGCCGCCGACGACGAGCACGGCCTGGCCGTCGTACTGGTTCGGGTCGATCAGCCGGTAGACCACCTTGGGCGACTCTTCGCCCGGCACGTCGAGCTTGCGTGGCGAGCCGCGCCGGCCCAGCGCGAGCAGCACACTGCGCGTACGGTACGCTTTGCGGTTGGTGCGCACGACAAAGCCGTCGCCTTCGCGGTCGATGCCCTCCATGGCCTCACGAAAGTTGATCGTCAGCCCGGTCTTGGCGACGACGCCTTGCCAGAATTCGAGCAGGCGCTCCTTTTGCACCTCGCCGAAGCGCATCTTGCCGACCAGGGCCAGCTTCACCGGTGCGGTCATGGCGATCTTGTTGCGCGGGTAGTGGAACACCGAGCCGCCGAGCGAATCCTCCTGCTCGATGAGCACGTATTTCAGCTTTTGCTCGATCGACGACAGGCCGGCCGACAGGCCGGCCGGGCCGCAGCCGACGATCACGACGTCGAGGTCATGCGCACCGCGCGCACGCTTGCGCAGGACTTCGACCGCCTGGCGCCCCTGCTCGGCGGCCTTGCGGATCAACCCCATGCCGCCGAGTTCACCGGCGATGAACAGACCCGGCACGTTGGATTCGAATTGCGGTGACACGTTGGGAATGTCGATGCCGCGCGCCTCGGTGCCGAACACGAGCTTGATCGCATCCACCGGGCACGAACTCAGGCATGCGCCGTGGCCGATGCAATGCGCCGCGTTGATCAGCACCGCCTTGCCGTTGACGATGCCGATGGCGTCCTCCGGGCAGGCCGTGACGCACGAAGCCGAGCCCAGGCAGATCCGGTTGTCGATCACCGGGTGCAACGACGGTGGCTCGGCGAGGCCGGCCGCGATCGATTCCTGGAGCTGCCTTGCGTGATCACGCTGAATACGCCGCTGGCGACGCACGTAGAGGACCACGACCAGGAGGAAGGTGACGGCGTAGAGGGCGATGTAGAGCATGGTTGGTGAGCTGACCGGACTCAGGGGCCGGCGACGACTTCGGTGATCTGGATTTTCAGCCCGGACGCGCCAGGTGCCATCGGTGCCGAGAGGCCTTGCATGTCACCCGCCTGTGGCACAGCGTTGCCAGTGCGGCTGATGCGCGCGCCGACGACCACACGCTGCGCCGTCGACAAGGTGGCCGACGGGCTCATGGCCAGGCTGTCGTCGAGCGTGAAGGCCAGCGGCAGATCCTTGACCTGCTTCTTCAGGATGGCCAGCGGCATGCGCGAGCCCTCCGCCGGGCGTGCAAAGACGAACAAGGTGTCCTCGGGGCGGGTCTTTGCGAGCAGCGCGGGCGCCAGGCTCACCGTGCCGCTGATCGCATTGCCGGCGGCAGCGGTCTTGGCTGCCGCGCTGGCCGGCACTGTGGCGCGCGCTGCGCCGGGTTTGCCGCTTGTCGCAGGCGCCGCGCCGCCGGCCAGTTTGCGGGCTTCGTCGATGCCGGCCTGGACTTGCTGGACCGCTTCGCTCGACGGCGCCAGCCGCACCATCTTGTCCCAGTGGCGCAACGCGCCAGCGTAGTCCTTGCGATTGAAGGCTGCCGTGCCGGCCAGCGCAAGCGCCTTGAGGTGGTTCGGATCGACGGCCAGTGCGCGCTCGATCATCCGGCTCGGTTCGCCCTCCAGGTTCTGCCCATTGCTGACGGCCAGCGCGTCGGCATAGTCGGCCAGAAGCGTGGCGTCCTTGGGCCGCAACTCGACGGCCTTCTTCAGTGCCGGCAGTGACTCGGCGTGACGGCCCAGCACGGCGTAAGACCGCCCGAGCATGGCCCAGCCGTCGGCATCGGCCGGGTTGTCCTTCAGCCGCGACGCCAGCTTGTCGAGCATGGCGTCGATCTGGCCGGACGTGAGCGCATGGCCATTGTCAGGGGCGGAAGCACCGGCGGCGGCCATGTCCGTGTCAGGTGGGACGACCTGCGCGTTTTCGAACAGGACCGTAGCCGCCGCCGCGACCAGGGCGGCGACTCCTGCCAACGTCAGCATGCGGCTGGCAAGCCGCGGCAGGGCCGGCCGGGGCCTGCTCTCGGACGCCGCCGGCAAGTTGACGACGGCATCGACGATGCGCCGTTCCAGATCCTGGCGCGCCTCGACGTATTGCCTGTCGTCGAGTGCGCCTGACTGGTTCAGGTTGCGCAGTTGTTCGAGCTGCTGGCGCAATGCGGCGACCGCGACACCGCCGGGCGCGGCCACAGCGGCGTCGCTGTGCGGTGGCCAACGCTGTCGCGCCAACCAGGCCAGCGCCAGCAACGCCAGGGATGCGGCAATCAGGATTGCGAAGGTCATCGATCAGGGCTGCTGTGCAGTGGCATTTGTGAGAGTTCGAAACAGCCGGCGTGGAAACCACGCCGCGACGCGTTGAGGTGCTCGCCGCAGGTCCGCGCTCCGGGCCGAGCAGCCTAACCCAAGCCAGGGCCTTGGGATCGTGGCATGGGTATGCACCGGATAATGACAGCGAACGCCTTCAGTGCGGTAACACTCCTCCATGCCCCCTGCCGGCGACCCAAGTCCACGCACCCGAGTCCGCACTGGAAGGCGCTCTCATCGGCGCTCGTCGAAGAGTGCGCGCTGGCTGCGGCGCCTGCGTCGCGGCAAGATTTCGATCCGCACCGCGTTCATCATTTCGCTGGCCGTGCACGCCAGCCTGCTGACGCTTCGCTTCGATGTCACGGGTGCCAGCCGGACGTCTCGCCCGTCTCTGGAAGAGCGCAGGCTTCAGGTGCCCGCCATCAATGTGGTGCTGGCGCCAACCCCGCCGCGGGCGGCAGCCATCGAGCCTGTGCCTGCGCCGCCCGTACGGCGCACCAGGGTACCGGCTGCGCCCAGTCGACCGCCCGTGCCGCCAGCGCCACCAAGGCCCAGTGAACCAGTGGTGGCAAAGAAGGCGCCTGTGGCGCAAGAAGGCTTCACCGTGTTGCCTGCGCCGCGTGCCGCGGTTGGCGCGCCACCAAAGGCACGCGCAGCGCAAGCCAAACCGCCTCTGGCTCGGCCCGCTGTGCCGCTAACGCCAAGGACAAAGGCCCTGCAGCCACCACCATCGCGCCAGGCGTCGGCGCTCGCCAAGCCGCTGCCCCAGATACCACTGTTGGCGCAGAGAGACACGCAAGTCGAGTCATTCAAGGTTCCAGAGCTTGCACCTCGTTTCGTGCCGAATCCTGTGCAGCTGGCCGCGGCGGCCAGCGCGCCGAAGGTCGACGAGTCGGCAGTCCAGGAAGCGGCGCTGAAAGAGGCAGCGCGGCAGGAGGCAGCGCGGCAGGAGGCAGCACGGCAGGAGGCGGCACGGCAGGAGGCGGCACGGCAGGAGGCGGCACGGCAAGAGGCGGCTCGGCAAGAGGCGGCTCGGCAAGAGGCGGCTCGGCAAGAAGCGGCCCGGCAGGAGGCGGCTCGGCAGGAGGCTGCGGCGCGGCAAGAGGCAGCACAACAGGAGGCGGCGCGGCAGGAAGCGGCGCGACTAGAAGCTGCGGCAAAGCAAGACGCGGCAGCGAAGCAGGACGCTGCGGCGCGGCAGGAGGCAGCACGACAGGAAGCAGCTCGGCAAGAGGCGGCGCGGCAGGAAGCGGCGCGGCAGGAAGCGGCGCGACAGGAAGCGGCGGCAAAGCAAGACGCGGCGGCGCGCCAGGAGACAGCACGACAGGAAGCAGCGCGGCAAGAAGTGGCGCGGCAGGAAGCAGCAAGGCAAGAGGCGGCGCGGCAGGAAGCGGCGCGGCAGGAAGCGCGCGACAGGAAGCGGCGGCAAAGCAAGACGCGGCGGCGCGCCAGGAGACAGCACGACAGGAAGCAGCGCGGCAAGAAGTGGCGCGGCAGGAAGCAGCAAGGCAAGAGGCGGCGCGGCAAGAGCAGCAGGCGAGACAGCGGCAGGAGGCGGCGCGGCAGGAGGCGGCGCGACAGGAGGCGGCGCGACAGGAGGCGGCGCGACAGGAGGCGGCGCGGCAAGAGGCGGCGCGACAGGAGGCGGCGCGGCAGGAGGCAGCGCGGCAGGAGGCGGCGCGGCAGGAGGCGGCGCGGCAAGAAGCAGCAAGGCAAGAGGCGGCGCGACAAGAGGCGGCGCGACAAGAGGCAACACGTCGGCAAGCGGCGTTGCAGGAGGAGGCGGCTCGACAGGAGTCAGCCCGGCAAGAAGCGGCTCGGCAAGAAGCGGCTCGTGTCATAGCCCAGCGGCTGGCGGCTGAAGCGCGGGCGGCGGCAGAAGTCGCTGCGGCGGCAGAAAGACAGGCTGTCGAGAGAGCGGCCCAAGTCGCACGCGACGCGCAACGCGACGGCGGCAAACCGGCGGCTGCGGCAAGCGGGCAGTCGCCGGCAGCGAACTCGGCGCAGGCCGGCGCGGCCAAATCGTCCGAAGGTGCCGTTGCGCCGCCGGCGGTTGGGGCCCAGGGTCAACGGCCGGCCGCGATCGGGTCCGCGGCGCCGCAGCAGGCTGCCACGCCGAACCGGAACCGGCGCCGCACGCTCAGCGGGCGTACGGAGTCTGACGTCGTTGCCATGATGTATGCCGAGAGCTGGCGCCAGAAGATCGAGTTGAATGCCGAATTCGAACTGCTCAAGAAGGCCAAGACCGGGCCCTACGAGAACCCGGTCGTCACCGTTGCGTTGCGCAGCGACGGCAGCGTGGAGGCGGTGACGTTCAACCGCTCGAGTGGATCGCCCGACATCGACAACGCGGTTCGACGCATCGTGATGGCGCTGTCGCCGTACAAGCCTTTCCCGGGCGACCTGGCGATGGACTACGACGTGATCGAGATCCGGCGCGTCTGGACTTTCGACACGGCCTTGCGCCTGTTCTCCGGCGGCCGCTGAGCGCCGATGGCCCTGCGCCCCTTGCTCGGTCGCGGGGCGCAATGCCGACGGGTTTGCGAAGCGGCCGGGTCGATGCGTATTCCGACACCGATTGCCACAAATATGGGCACGAACTTGCTGCAGCCGGAACGGCATGTGCTAGCGTTGATCTGCGGCCCGTTGGGTCGCGACAAGGGCCCGTTGTCGCAGATGGGCGCCAACTGGATTTCAAGGGAGTGAGAACCATGCGATGGGTACAGGTTGCGCAGCACGCTGATTGGACAGGTGGCCTGCTGCAGGGCTTGCGAGCGTGGCTCGTTACGTTGGCCTTGATGGGCGTGCCGTGGGCGCCGGCGATGGCGCAGTTCGACGGCAACTGGCGCAGCGTGGGGCCGCCCGGGGGCACCGTATTGGCGCTGGTGAAGAGCCCGCGCGCCTCGGCGCTGCTCTATGCAGGAACGTCGCAGAACGGCATCTTCGTGAGTGCCGACTCAGGCCAGACCTGGTCGGCCGCCAATGCCGGCCTGCCGGTGACGGTGGGAAGCGCCAGCCGCACGGTGCGCGCCCTGGTTGCCGACACCCAATATCTGTATGCCGCCACGGACGCCGGCCTTTACTACGCCACCGCGGGGGCCGTCGCCGGCGATGTGCCGGTCTGGAGTCCGATGCCGGCGATAGCGCCCGCGACGCCGATCACGTTGCTGGCCATCGACGTACTGAACCGCAAACTGTTCGCCGCCACGACGGCCGTGACGCCGGGTGCCGTGCCGGCGGTGTATGGCCTGGCGCTGCCGCTGCCCCCCGCGCTGCCTGCAGGGACGTGGGTGGCCTCGCCGATGCCGGCTGAGGTCATCGACAGCGGCATCGGCGCAATGGCCGTCATGCCGAGCGACGGCGCAGCGCCTGCCAGCCTGCTGGTCGGTGCGACGCATCACGTCTACTCGGCGCCGATCGCCAGTGGCGCGGCACCTTTGAGCTGGGCCGATGCCGACCCGTTATCCCAGTTGCGCGGGCAGGGGGTCGTCGAGGCCCTGCACTACAGCGCCGACTTCGTGCAGGCCTATGCGTGCAACGGCAACCAGCTGTTCGTGGCCTCGAGTCCGCGCGACCCGGCGAACAACACCTGGCAGGCCACGATGCTGGCCAGCACGGCGCCTGTGGCCATCATGTGCAACGCGATGGCGTCGGGCGGGTTGGCCGCAGGGGCCTCACCGCTGGTCGCGCTGGCCACCAACGTCGGGATCTACTTCTCGCTGGACGGCACCAGCTTCAACGCTGCCAACTCGCTCAGCGTGAGCCCGAGTGCGAATGCCTTGATGATCGCCGGCGACATGGCGCCCGTGCTTTACGTCGGTGCCGGATTCGGCGTCGCGAGCCAGGCCCTGCAGTCGATCTCCTCGAACTCGAGTTGGACCGCCAACAATGGACCCGCCACGCTGCCCGCCAGCGGCGCAAATGGCCGCCTGAACAACGCCTACGTGACCGACGTCACCGTCATGGGCACCACGCTGTATGCGGCCGTCGCGTCAGAACAATACGCCGACGTGCTGGTCAGCACCGATGCCGGCGCGAGCTGGAGTTCCACCGGCTTGAGCCAGGTCGTCGGTGGTCCGGTCGACATTGCGGCCCTGGCCTCGGATTCGACCAACCGAGTTGCCTATGCCGGCACCAGCGTCGGCCTGTTTGCGTTGGCCGCTGGTGCGTGGACACCTGTGTTGGCTGCAGCGAATGCCGATCTGGGTATCGTGCAAGCGTTGGCACGCGACGGCAGCCGCATGTACGTCGGCACCGACGCTGGCGCCTATGCGGTGGCGTTGGGTACGTCACCTGCAACCACCGTCGCTGAGCGCGCCGGTCTCGATGCGCTGCGCGTCTCGGCGCTGCTGGTCACCGGCGGCAAGGTCTATGCGGGCACGCAGGACATCAACGCGGGTACGGTCTCGGTCTCGGTGGCGCCATCCCTTAGCTCAGGCAACCCAGCCTGGACGAACTACGCCAGCGGCTCGGTCGGTACACACCGTGTGAACAGCCTCGCGCTCGCGGGCACGACACTGCTCGCCGGCATGCGTGGAGAGCTGGTGAGCGCGGCGACGCCGGGCGGCAGCTGGAGCGACGCCAGCCTTGGCATACGCGATCCCGCCGACTCAAGCCGCGTCGTTACCGCGCTGTACAGCGACGGCACGACCGTGTTCGCGGCCACCGTAAGCAACGGTATCTTCAGCGCACCGGTCGCGTCGGTCGGCTCCGGCTTCATGTGGATGCCGTTCAATGGCGGTGGCGACCAGGCGTTGCCCGCGCTCGAAATACACCAGCTGCGCGCCGACGGCACGCTGCTGTATGCGGCAACCGCCGGTGGCCTGGCGACCTTCGACGGTGTCGTCCCGGTCGTGATGCCGCCACCCGCGCCGGGCACCATGCCTCCGGCGGTTGATCAAGGCGGCGGGGGTGGGGGTGCGCTCGACTTCTGGTCGCTGCTTGGACTTGCGTTGTTGGTCTGCCTGTTGGCAGCGGTCGGAAACTCGAACCGCAAGCCCGACTGATCAATTGCGCGGCACGAATTCGAGGGGTCGGCAACTATTCGATCGCGTACCAGGGGCCGTTGAGTGTCGAGTACAACTGGTCCCAAATCGACGTATAGACCTTGCGACCGTAGAAGAACGGCATGCCAAGGGCAAAAGTGCTTGAGCCCTGACCCGCGGTGCCGGCCAGGTTGGCGAAGGCCGTCGCACCATTGATGCTGAACAAGGCATCGGCGCTATCGACGGACAGCGTATACATGCCCTGGACGCCGTTCGCGGCAGTCAGCGAGGCAGGTTGGCTCCAGGTGGCGGTCGGGCAATACCAGCCGCCCTGCTGCCCAGCAGACGCATTGCAACTGGCAAGCGCCGGATCGGCGGAATCGAAGAACATCGCGTTGGAGCCGCTGTCGATGTAGCTCTGCGGATAATTCTGCCCGCCGATCTGCATAGAAACGTACAGGTAGTTGGCACTGGTCGGATCAATGTCGACCGGGAATTGCCCCAACGTCGCCGGCGTATTGTTGGCTTGGGTCCCGATGCCGAATACAAGCCGACCCTTGGCGACTTTGGCACCCAGCTTGGGCAGGGCCGGCATCGTGATCATCGTGCCGTTGTTGTTGACCGTGAAACCGACGACAGGATTTTGTACTTGCATGGCAAGCGGCACGGCCGCTGGCATGCACGATGCGCCCCCCGGCGGACACGAGTAGTACACGTAATGCATGCCTGTGTATGCATTGTCCAGGCAGGTGAGGCCGCAATCAATTGCCACCATGCCGACGCCGAGAATGCCGTTCGCCTGTAGTGTCGAGACGGACGTCAGCAGCGAGCCTTGCGCCGCGTCCAGACAATTTTGCGGCACTGGCGGGCTTTGTGGCTGCCCATCGTCGATCAGTTGAATCGTCTGCGCGTATGCCAACTCGCCGCCGACGTGAATATCGGCCTTGGCCAGCGGCCCCCAGATGGTGCCAATGACGAACGGGTAACACTCGGCCGCGTCGCCCGCCGGCGTGTTGTTGCTCGCATCGGCGGCAATGGGAACCGTCGGCAGTGCCACTGAGCCAAGCTTGCTCTTGAGCAGTCGCAAGCCGTAGGAGCCCGTGTCGAGCAGCACATGGTCGATCGTCACGCAACCATCGTTGGTGGTCATGTTCGGGCTGCAAACCGTGACCGTGACATAGGGTACGTTGGTCACGCCCAGCACGAACGCGCCGAGCGGCCCGCTGTCGACGACGATTTCGGTGGTGTTGGGCCCCGTGGGCATGGACTGCTCTGCCAAATCGGTGGCGCAGACGCTGGGGTCCTTGCAGATCGTGGTCGATGTGGTCGTCGTGCCGCCGCCGCAAGCCGTGAGCAAGGCGACGAAGCCCGCCAGCAGCAGGGTGCGGGTGCCGTCGCGGCGGCTCTCAGCGGATCGCATTGGCGCTGGTGCCCACCGGCAACTGAGACTTGAGCCATGCCTTGCCGACGAAGGCGCCCAGTCGTCCGCCCGACTGCAGCACAAGGTCGCCCTGATCGATGGCGATGCTTCGCTTGATGCCGGGCGTGCGCAGCGCGACGGCCGCGCCGGCGTCGAAGTCGGCGGCGTAGCGGCCGAGCAGTTGGGTGAAGTCTGGCTTTGTGCGCGTGCTCCAAGCCACGGCATAGACGATGCCCTGGGCATTGATGAACTGCCGGATCGACGAGCCATCGGCCAGACGCAACTCGTGCACGGAGCCGGGCTGGAGCGTGCTGGCGACGGCACGTGTGGCGCGCATGCGCAACTGCTCACCCTGAACGTCGGCCACGCCGCCGCCAAGCACGGCCCAGGCCGGCGCGGCAGCCAACAGGACCACGAACACGCCCGCACGCATTGCTGCGGCCGAGGCAATGCTCCGCAACGGCAAAGCACCGTTCACTTGACCACCTCAGTGATCTCCAGCTTCACACCCAAGCTGCCGACGCTCACCGGCGCACTGAAGCCCTGCAGGTCGCCGCTGCTGGGCGTCGCATCACCGCGCTTGGAGATGCGTGCACCAATGACCACACGCGACTGAAGCGACAACCGGTTCTGCGGCACCATGGCCATCGAGTCATCGAGCTGGAACTCGAGCGGCAACTCGCTCGCGCGTCGACGCATTAGTGCGACCGGCATGCGCGAGCCCTCGACCGGGCGTGCAAAGACAAACAGCGAGTCACCTGCCGCCACCCGGTCCTTGAGCTTGTCGGCCAGGACGATGCGCCCGCCGACGACGTCGCCCGCACCCGACGCGGCGCGCGCCTGCTGCGCGCGCGCCAGCGCAATGTTGGCGTCGATCTCCTGGCCCAGCATCGCGTCCGTGATCTGGAGCCGCGCGCGTTGCCAGTAGCCAATCGCGGCAGCGGGGTCCTTGCGCTCGAGAGCGTCGGTGGCGGCCAGCGACAGGGCCTTGAGATTGTTGGCATCCAGCGCCAAGGCGCGCTCGACCAATTTCATCGGTGCACCGGCCAGCATGCGGCCGTTGGCCAGGGCCAGCGAGTCGGCCGCGTCGGCCAGCACCTGCGGGTCGTTCGGGCGCAACTCGACCAGGCGGGCATAGCTTGTACTGGCCTCTGCGTAGCGGCCGAGCATGTCGTACGAGTGCGCCAGCATGGCCCAGGCGGTCGCGTCGCTCGGGTTCGTCTTCACACGTTCCTGCATCGTGGCAATGCTCTGTTCGAGCTGCTCCGTCGTGAGCGGATGGGCCGCCGAGGCGGCCGACGAAACCGCCGCTGACGTCGCGCCGGCCGGCTCAGACGGCTGCGCAGAGCGATTGAACAGCCAGAGGCCGACAACCAGCGCGGCTACTGCGAGCGCAATGCCAATCAAGGCGCGACGAGAGGGAATCACCTTCGACATCTTTGCTTGACTCAAGCGATCGAACTGGCACGGTGCTGCAGTTCAGTTGAACTCGTAGCGATAGCCCACATTGAAGAAGACAGAGCGCGTGCTGTCGGTTCCGCTCGGCCCGTCGGTGGAGGAAAACTCGACGATCGTCTCGCCGATCACGCTGGCACGCCGCGACAGGCGATACGTCGCTCGCATGCCCGGTGTGATGCGACTCAACTTCAGGCCATCGGTACTCTTTTGCGAGTAGTAGCGGATCGACGGCTCGAGGGTCAAATCGTTGTCGCGCAGGCCGGTCAGGTTGTTGTACGAGAACTGCGCCCCGTTGAATTGCGGCGTGTGCATCACGTACAGACCAAAGTTGCTGAGATCGCGCGACGAATACAGGTTCGAGCCGTTGAGTTGCGCCGACACCCCGACCTGGGCCCCGGTGGCCTGCGTGGCTTCGAAGTTACCTATTGCCGGCACGGCACCGATCTCGCTGTAGCGCAGGTCCACACCCAGCTGCCACCGTTCGCTGAGTGGCCGCGACACGCTGATCATGGCCTGCTGTGCCTTGGCCGTGATGCCCATGGCCGCGGCCTGGGCCTCTTCCAGCGAGTGGCCGGCAAGGTAGTCCTGCAGCGAGCCTTGTCCCGTCGTGATCAGCGCATTGGTCAACTGCAGCGGCGGCGCCTTTCGATAGTCGACGAACAACGTGACCGTCGTTTGCGAGGGAGCCTGAACCGACCCCTGCAGCGTGAACGCGTTCCAGCTCTTGAAGTAGATGTCGTAGTCGAACAGTGAGTAGATCGAATAGTTGTCCGTCGAATAACGCAGTTCGGTGCCGAGCGCGCGCCGGTTGGTGTAGCCGTCGACGGTCTGGTCGAGAATGTACAAATTGCCACCCAGCCCCTCGGCGAGGCTGTCGGCTTCGACCATCGCTGCAAACAGGCGCTGCTTCGGTGCGGAGACCAGGACGCTGGCCGGCACACCGCCCATCACGTCGATCTTCAGTCCGCTGCGTACCGGATAGACGACGGATACGCCGTCGAACAGCCCGATCAGGCCACCGCTGATGGCCGACTGGCGACCGGCTCGAATGGCCAGCCCGGATTCGATTCTTCGATAGTCGACGTA
Organism: uncultured beta proteobacterium; assembly: GCA_963751775.1. Taxonomy (GTDB): domain Bacteria; phylum Pseudomonadota; class Gammaproteobacteria; order Burkholderiales; family Burkholderiaceae_C; genus CADEEN01. The sequence continues at coordinate 476,186 of CAVVVW010000008.1, read as the reverse complement.
GGCACTGTTGAGCAGGCCGTTGTTCCTCGACTCGCTGGACAGGTTGGTTGCGCCCGTGCCACGCACGACGATCCGCGTCTCGGCGTCCGGCTGCAGGTAGCGCCCGTTCAGGTCGACAGCGGTGACCAGTGCAGATTGGGTGGTTTCGGTCAACGTCTGCTGGTCGACGCCGGCCGTTACCGTCACCAGCGATTCGCTGCGTGCCACGCCACCGTAGTAATACTGCGCAATGCTCCCGGTAAATGAATAGGGCGTTGCCGTGCTGGCAGCCACCACTTCTGCGGCCGCGGTCGGCGCGATGAGTACCGGCGGCGGCCGCGGAGACTCGGCTTCCAGCGACGCCAGACGTTGCGCCACGCGGTCGGTACCCTCGCCCTGCGGAAACAGCCGCATGTACAGCTCGTATTCGATGCGTGCTCTGGCGACATTGCCGGCGCGCTCCCAGGCCAGACCGATCAGTTCCTGCGCATCCTTCGACGCTGAATTGGGCGGCAGCAACAGCAACTGGTTGAACAGGTCGATCGCAGCTTCGTAGTCCTTTGCAAGCAGCGCCTGGCGGCCCTTGTCCATCAATTCGACAGCGCGTCGCTCGACTTCAGTGACGGGCCCGGCTGGCGCCGGCTCGGGCGGTGCGGCGGCGACGACCGGCTCCCGTGGTACTGCAGGCTGTTCCGGCACGGGCGCAGGCGCGGGTGGTGGTGCCGGTACGGGTACGGGCACAGGTGCAGGTGCAGGTGCAGGTGCAGGTGCAGGTGCAGGTGCAGGTGCAGGTGCAGGTGCAGGTGCAGGTGCAGGTGCAGGCGCAGGCGCAGGCGCAGGCGCAGGCGCAGGCGCAGGCGCAGGCGCAGGCGCAGGCGCAGGCGCAGGCGCGACAGGCTGAGCGGCCGCTGCCGCCTGCAACACCTCTTGCCGACGCGCCAACAGGTCAAGCACGGTAGCTTCCGGAAAACGAGCCAGCGCCAGCGCACGCACTCTTTGCGCCTGCGCCTCGGTTTCGAAGTAGCCCAGATTGACCTGAACGCTGGGCACACCGTTGGCCACCACCGCGACGCTGAACGCGTCGTATGCCTGGAACTGCACCGGCACGGGCAGCATTCGCTCGGGTGCGTCGAGGGGCACGGTTTGCAGCGTCACCGCGTAGCGGCGATCGGTTACCGGCGCGATCGAGGTTGGCGCCGGTGCGGCGCCCGTCATGACGAACTCGATCGTTCGGGCATTGCCCCCCTGGCGGGCCCTGACGACGACCGCGCGGCTCAGAATCAGTGTCAATTGCTTGATGCGCGCGCCCGGCACGGGAACATAGGACAGGCGCACGTCGGGGGCGCCTCCGACACCCGCGGCGCTGCGGCCCTCTTCGACGGCCTGGATCCTGATGCGTTCGTCGGGGCTGACCAACTCAAAGTCGAGGCGCAGCAACTGGGTTGCGGTCAGCGGCGACTGGCGCACCACGCGCACGTTGCTGTTGAAGGTGATCCGGGCGACATAGTCCGTGCCCTGCGCAGCAACGGTCAGTTCATCCAGCGTCTGGGCGGCCGCGCCGGGCGCCAGCGCGGCCAGGGCCAAGCCCGCGACCAACGGCCTGGCAAGGCGCAACAGGCGCGCGAGCGCAGAGCGCCGGGCGATCATGCCCGACTCGCCCTGCGAAAAGCCGGGTCAGCGTCGAACTCGCGGCGCATCAGGGACCGGGCGGTACGGGGACCGGTCGCAAGCGTGGATTGCTGTGCATGACGCGCGGAATCATCTCACCATTTGTGATGTGGCAGTTCACGCACAGGGTCGCGTCGGCGGCTGGACGGTAGGCCGGCGAAACGTGCGAATAGCTGACCGGGACCCAGGCCACGGGGCGGTGGCAGGCATCGCACGACCGCGCCGTCAGGAAGTGCGAGGCGGACTTGCCGCTGGCCTTGACCGAGTTATGGCAACTCGTGCACTGGCCCGCCGCCAGGCCCTGGTGGCTGAATTTCGCCGGCAGCCAGGTCGTGGTGCGGTGGCAGGTATCGCAGGAGGTCTTGGTCGCAAGGTGCTTCTTCGGCAGGCCGCGAGCAGCCGTGCCGTTGTGGCAGCTCAGGCATTGACCCGGCAGTACGCCCTGGTGGTCGAACCCCACGACCGGGCCGTCACCGGCGCCCGGCATCAGGCCGCCCCGGGGCAATAGCTGGCCACTGGCGCCGATGCGCGCCGCGCGGATGATGGGGCGGATCTGGCCAAAGAAGCTGTTGAAACTGCGCTTGTGGCAGCCAGACGCGATGCAATCCTGACCCGCCTTGCGGCCCTCGTGGCCGACGTTGCGGGTCACGATCTTCACGCCGAACCAGGTGTAGCCGCCCTCGTGACAGGTGATGCAGGTGTAGGTGCCGACGGCGTTGTGGGCGTTCGTGTTGCCCTTCATTTGCATGCCGGCGAACGACGTGAAGACGGTGGCTGAATGGCACTTCTCGCAGGCGATGCCTGGGGCCGGAACGTGCGTTTGCGATGACGGCGCCATCGGTGAAGTGCCCGCAGCAAGCGGCATCATCTTGGGCTGATAGGTCAGCGGCGGCGGCGACGCGCAGTTCGTTGGTGTCGCGCAACCGGCGAACGGCCCGGCCCCAGCGCCCGCCGTGTGGCAGCTGATACAGCCGCTGGTGATGCCGGTGTGCATCGTCGCCTTGTTGGTCGTCAGCCCGGTGACCGAGAAGTTGCCGGCCACGACGTGGCAGATCGCGCAAGCCTGCTGGGTCGGGATGTGGCCAGGAGGCTTGGCCTGGCCGGTGAAAGCGGTCGTCCCGGTGTGGCAGTCGCCGCAGTCACCGGTGGTCGGGTGCGCCGCATCGGCAACGCTGTATGTGCTCGCCGCCGCGCGCGGCCGCGTGTTGAAGCCGCGGTACAGCGTGCTGGCGGTGCCCAGGGTCGTCGGGCTGATCGGGTAATACGACATCCCCATCCAGACATAACCGCCCTCGTGGCAGGCATTGCAACCACTGCTGATGCCGGTGTGGATCTGCGGGCCGGTGGGCGCCGGGGTCGCGAACAACGAACCCGGGACGCTACGCGTTGCGCTCGCCGGTATCAGCCCGGTCACATTGGCCAGGGTGCCCAGGTGGCAGGTTTCACAGGCGGTGCTCGACGGAATGTGCGAGGTGGCGCCCATCGGTGTCGTCCGCGGCAGACCGATGATTCTGGTGATACCGGCAAAGGTGGTTGTCGACCCCGACGGCAGGTGGCAGGCCACGCAGTTGTTCGTGATGCCGGTGTGGCTCATGCGTGAATTGCTGAACTTGGCACCGTTGGGCACCGGCAGCGTCGGCACGCTCGAGCCGGTGCCGACGTGGCACCGCTCGCACGGCGCGCTGGTCGGGATGTGGTTGCTCGGCAGGCCGACGATGAAGAAGTTGTTTGCCGGGATGGCAAAGCTGGCCGCCGCCGCACCGTGGCACTGCGCGCAATTGGCGGTCGTGCTCGGTGCATAGAGGTGGATGTTGGCCAGCGTGGGCATCGTCGAGTAGTCACCCGGCGTCGTGTGGCAGGACGTGCACTGCGCGGTCGTCGCGTAGGGAATGTGGTTGGCCGGCTTGTCCTGCGCGGAGAAGTAGTTGGTGCCGCTGTGGCACTGGCTGCAGTCGCCCGTCAGCGGGTGGGCCGCGTCGGCCACACTGAAGGTGGTGGCGGCCGCGCGCGGGCGGGTATGGAAGCCGGTGTATTGCGCGCCATTGGTCTTGACCGTCGGCGAGATCGGGTAGGCGGTCATGCCCATCCAGACGTTGCCGCCCTCGTGGCAGGTGTTGCAACCGCTGGTGATGCCCGAGTGGATCTGCGCCGTCGTCGGTGCCGGAGTGGCGAACAGCGAACCCGGGACGGTGCGCGTCGCACTGGCCGGAATCAGCCCGGTCACGTTGGCCAGGGTGCCCAGGTGGCAGGCTTCGCAAGTCGTGCTCGACGGGATGTGCGAGGAGGCGCCCATCGGGCTGGTCGGCGGCAGGCCGATGATTCTTGCAATGCCGGCAAAGGTGGTGGTTGAGCCCGCAGGCAGGTGACACGCGACACAGTTGTTCGTGATGCCGGTGTGGCTCATGCGCGAATTGGTGAACTTGGCGCCGTTGGGCACCGGCAGCGTCGGCACGCTCGATCCGGTGCCGACGTGGCAAAGCTCGCAGGGCGCGCTGGTCGGGATGTGGTTGCTCGGCAGGCCGACGATCGAGAAGTTGGCCCCCGGGATCGCAAAGCTGGCCGCCGCCGCGCCGTGGCATTGCGCGCAATTGTTGGTCGTGCTCTGCGCGTTGGCGTGGATGTTGGCCAGCGTGGGCATCACCGCGTAGTCGGGGTTGGTATGGCAGGCAGTGCACTGCGCGGTCGCCAAGTACGGGATGTGGTTGGCCGGCTTGTCCTGCGCGGAGAAGAAGTTGGTGCCGCTGTGGCATTGGCTGCAGTCGCCGGTAGCAGGGTGCGTGGCGTCGGCCACGCTGAAGGTACTTGCCGCCGCGCGCGGCCGCGTCTGGAAGCCGGTGTATTGCGCGCCCGTGGTCTTGACCGTCGGCGAGATCGGATAGGCGGTCACGCCCATCCAGACATTGCCACCTTCGTGGCAGGTGCTGCAGCCGCCGGTGATCCCCGTATGAATCTGCGGGCTGGTGGGCGCGGGCGTTGCGAACAACGTGCCGGGTGCCGTGCGCGTCGCGTTGGCCGGGATCAGGCCGGCCACATTGGCCAGGGTGCCCAGGTGGCAGGTTTCGCAGGTGTTGTTCGACGGGATGTGCGACGAGGCGCCCATGGGGCTCGTGGGCGGCATGCCGACGATGCTGGTGATGCCGGCAAAGCTGGCAGTGGCGCCCGACGGCACGTGGCAGGCCGCGCAATTGCGCGTGATGCCGGTGTGGTTCATGCGCGAGCCACTGAACTTGGCGCCGTTGGGCACCGGCAGCACGGGCACGCTGGAGCCGGTGCCAACGTGGCACAACTCGCAGGGCTCACCGCTCGGGATGTGGTTGGTCGGCTGGCCGACGATGCTGAAGTTGGCCCCTGGGATGGCGAAGCTGGGTGCCGCCGCGCCGTGGCACTGGGCGCAATTGCCGGTGGTGCTTTCCGCGTTGGCGTGGATGTTGGCCAGGGTGGGCATCACCGCGTAGTCGCTGCTGGTGTGGCACGCGGCGCATTGCGCGGCGGCGGCGTACGGAATGTGGTTGGCGGGCTTGTCGCCGCTGCTGAAATACATCGTGTTGCTGTGGCACTGGCTGCAGTCACCGGTCGCCGGATGGGTCGCATCAGCGATGTTGAAGGTGCCTGCTGCCGCGCGCGGCCGGGTCTGGAAGCCCGTGTACTGCGCGTTGAGGGTCTTGACCGATGGCGAGATTGGATAGGCGGTTACACCCATCCAGACATAACCGGCTTCGTGGCAGGCGCTGCAACCGCTGGTGACGCCAGCATGGATTTGCGCGCCGGTGGGTGCCGGGGTCGCGAACAGCGTGCCTGGGGCGGTGCGGGTGGCACTGGCCGGAATGAGCCCGGCCACATTGGCCAGGCTGCCCAGGTGGCAACTCTCGCATGCGCTGCCCGACGGAATGTGTGAGCCCGGGCCCATCGGCGACGTCGGTGGCTGACCGACGATGGCCGTGATACCGGCGAAACTGGGTGTGGCGCCCGCAGCAACGTGGCAGGCGACGCAATTGTTGCTGATGCCCGCGTGATTCATGCGCGAGCCGCTGAACTTGGCGCCGTTGGGCACCGGCAGCGTGGGCACGCTGGATCCAGCGCCGACGTGGCACGAATCACATGGCGCGCCGGTCGGGATGTGGTTGCTAGGCATCCCGACGATCGAGAAGCCGGTTGCCGGAATGGCAAAGCTGGGCGCCGCCGCGCCGTGGCATTGCTCGCAGTTGGTGGTCGTGCTTGGCGCGTTGGCGTGGATATTGGCCAGCGTCGGCATCACCTTGTAGTCGGTGCTGGTGTGGCAGGACGTGCACTGCGCGGTAGCCGCAAACGGGATGTGGTTGGGTGGCCTGACCTGGCCGTCGAAGAACGTGGTACCGGTGTGGCACTGGCTGCAATCACCGGTTGAGGGGTGGGCTGCGTCGGCGACATTGAATTGGCCCGCCGCCGCGCGCGGCCGGGTCTGGAAGCCCGTGTACGGCGTGGTGTTGTTGGTCAGGACCGACGGGTTGATCGGATAGGCGCTCACTCCCATCCACACATAGCCGGCCTCGTGGCAGGCGCTGCAGCCGCCGGTCACGCCGGCGTGGATTTGTGGGCCGGTGGGTGCCGGCGTCGCGAACAGCGTACCCGGCGCGGTGCGGGTGGCGTTGGCGGGGATCAGCCCGGCCACGTTGGCCAGGCTGCCCAGGTGGCAACCCTCGCAGGACGTGCCCGACGGAATGTGCGACCCGGCGCCCATCGGCGAGGTGGGTGGCCGGCCGACGATGGACGTGATGCCAGCGAAGTTGGGCGACGAGCCGGCGGGCACGTGGCAGGTCTCGCAGTTGTTGGTGATGCCCGCGTGATTCATGCGCGAGCCGCTGAACTTGGCGCCGTTGGGCACCGGCAGCACGGCCACGCTCGACCCGGCGCCGACGTGGCAGGACTCGCATGGCGCACCGGTCGGGAGGTGATTGGTCGGTTGCGCGACGATGAAGAAATTGTTTGCCGGAATGGCAAAGCTGGCTGCTGCTGCGCCGTGGCACTGCGCGCAGTTGCTGGTCGTGCTTTGCGCGTTGGCGTGGATGTTGGCCAGCGCGGGCATTACCGTGTAGTCCGCGTTGGTGTGGCAGGCCGTGCACTGTGCGCCAGTCGCGTACGGAATGTGGTTGAGCGGCACCGCTGTGCTGGCAAACGAAGCGGTCGTGTGGCAGGTGTCGCACGACGCCGTCGTCACGGGGTGGGTTGCGGGCTTGCCGGTTGCCGACACGCCGTTGTGGCATGTCGCGCACTCGCGGGGCATGGCCATCGCGTGGTCGTAGCGGGCGCCGGCGAAGGTCAGCGTCGTATGGCAGGCGTCGCAACCCAGCGTCGTCGGTATATGGTTGACAGGCATCGAGACCGCACTGCGCACGTTGTTCTGCACGTGGCAGACCCCGCAATCGCGCGGGGTCGACTTGAAGATGCCCCGGATGTGACAGGTCTCGCAACGCACATATTCGTGCAGCCCGGTCAATTTGAAACCCGTGGTGTCGTGGTCGAAGGCCGATTGCCCGGGCTGCGCCGCCGCCGTCCCGGCGGCCAGCGCCAGGACAAAGCCAGTCAACAAGGCACCGCCCGCCCGCAGCAGCGAGCGCAACGCGGGCAAGGCCCATCGGAATTTCGATTCTTGAGTCATGTCGGGCCTCCCGGCTTCACCTATCCCGTCGAACCGGTGCCCTGGACCTTCGGCAACGAAGCCGCGGCTGGCCACTCTGTATCTGCTGTATCCGCGCGAGGCAGGACATCCAGCGCGCTGGAGATTTTACCGGCGCGTGAGCGAATGGTCTTGAAAGAAGATGTGACATGGCATTGCTCACATTGGCGGCCGTAGGTGCCATCGTGAACATCGTTTTTCGCATGACAACTGATGCAGCGTGTTGACGCAATGACCTTGCCTTCCATTGGCAACGTGTGGCACGCCTTGCAGGCGAGACCCTTGTGCTTGCCATCGAGTACGTACTTGGTTCGTTTGTCGTGATCAAAGTCCCAGGTCTTCCAGTTCCGTGGGTTGTGGCAGGCTTCGCAGGCCGGCCCCAGGGTCTTCTTGTGAACGTCATCCTTCTGGTGGCAGGACACGCAAGCGATCTTGGCGTCCTTGAAGCGCAGACTCTTGTGGCAGTCCTTGCACACCACGGTGACATGCTTGCCCAGCAGCGGGAACCGCGTCAAGCCGTGATCGAAGGTCGTCGACTTCCATTCGCGGTCGTTGTGACAAGTGGCGCACTTGGTTCCCTGCTGGCCCTCGTGCTTGTCGTCCTTCTTGTGACACGCGTAACAGTCCATCGGCGTGTCGCGATAGTGCTTCAGATCGATGTGGCAGTGCTTGCATTCGACCTTCTTTGCAGCATGGGCATTGCGTAGTTTGAAACGCGTCTTGTCGTGGTCGAAGCGCGAACTGATGGTCTTCCAGTCGCGTTCGACGTGGCAATCCTGGCACTTCGTGCCGAGCGTCGCCTCGTGCTTGTCGTCCTTCTTGTGGCAGCCGTAGCAGTCCTTCGGCGCCTCCTTGTAGTTGGTGCTCTTGTGGCAATCGGCGCACTTCGCGTCACGGTGCTTGCCGAGCAGCGGGAAGTCGGTCTTGTCGTGATCGAACTTGCCCTTCTCCTTCCAGCCGGCTTCGACGTGGCAGGCGGCACAGTCGCGCCCCAGGCTGCCCTTGTGCCCCTTGGCGCTGTCGTCGTCCTTCTTGTGACAGTCGATGCAGGCCTGGCCGACGATCTTGTCGTTGTACAGGTGGCCGGTGTGGCATTCGGCGCACTTGGTCGTGCGGTGCTTGCCGCGCAGCGGGTACTTGGTTTCGGTATCGTGGTTGAAGCTCGACGGCTTCCAAGCCTTGGGGTTGTGGCAGCTTTCGCACTTCTCGCCGTACAGGCCCTTGTGGCCCTTGTTGCCTTCGTCGACCTTGCGGTGGCAACCGATGCAGGTGCGCGGCGCGTCCTTGTATTCGGCGCCCTTCTTGTGGCACTCGATGCACTTGGTGTCGACGTGCTTGCCCTTCAATGGAAAGCGCGTCTTGTCATGGTCGACCTTGGCTTCCTTCCAGTCATTCTCGGTATGGCAGTCGGCGCACTTCGGACCCAGCGATCCCTTGTGCACATCGTCCTTGCGGTGACAGGCATTGCAGTCGAGCGGGGCTTCCCAGTACTTCTTCGTCGGTTCGTGGCACTTCTCGCAGGCCACCTTGGCGTGCTTGCCGCGCAGCTCGTAGTCGGTCTGCGTATGGTCGAAGCGAGGCTTGTCGAGCACGACGATCTTTGCCGTGCGCCCCTTGTGGTCGGTGTGACAGCTGTTGCAGCCCTGCGGTTTCAGGCGGCCGTGGTAGCCCGTGTGCTCGCGCACGTCGTTGCCGACTTCCTTGTGGCAATCCATGCACAGCCCGTTCTGCGCCGAGCGTTCGAAGCGCACATGGCACTTGGTGCACTCTTCCTCCCACTTGGCGTGACCGGCAATGAGGTCACCCGGCCGCAGCACCGACTCGATGCCCTGTGCGAGTGCCGGCGCCCACGCGCCACTAGCCAGTAGGCAGACAAGGGCTGCCTGCAGCAGCCTCGTTCGCAATTGTGTGATCCATCGCTGCAATTCAGGCCTCAGTAAGCGTGCACGGCGAATACATGCACGAAGGCACAGATGACCAGCAGGTAGACAAAGGGTAGATGGGCCAGGTGCCATAGTGCAAACATGCGTTCGTACGCACTGTACTGGGCCACGCGAACCACGGCGTCGAGATACTTCTCCACCAGGCGAATGGCCCGCCGCTCGCGCCGTCGCAGGTCGTTTGTGCTCCATTCTCGCGCGGTCGCCACCTTGCGCATGCGTTGACGCACGATGGTAATGCAGCGCCGGTAAGTGATGTACTGCTGCAGCGGCAGTAGCGTGATCTGGCGGAAGTAGGTCAGCCAGCCCGGCTTGGCGCGCAGTTCATGCTGCTCGAATGCCAGCAGCCGGGCTTCCACCGCCGGCGAGAAGTGCAAGCGCGATCGAGCTGCGCTTTCGACCAGGCCGGCGCGCTCGCGCAACTCGGCGAGTGAGGTGCGCTCACCATCCAGGCCACGATTGATGCGCGTATAGATGAAGCGCCCGACCACTCCGCTGAGCACGACGATGATCATGCTGTACAGCGCGACGCCGGCATTCAGCGAGCCGATCTTGAAGGTCGAGTGCACCAAGATCAGCCAGGGGCCGGCGATGCCCATCGTGAGGTGGAACCAGAACCACGACCTGACCTTGCCCCATCCTTGCATGAATCGCAGGTACTTGCGCAACGGGTAGGCAAACAGGATCAGCATCATCGAGCCGCCGACGACGCCGATCCAGTAGTTGATGTTGTCGTTGGTGCGGAACAGCTTCATTTGGGTGATGACCCAGGCGGCGGTGACCAGCATGGTCAACAACGCATAAAGCAACAGGTCGGCCTGACCGGGGTTGTCGCGTGTGCGGCGGCGTGGCTTCGGTTTGGCCTCGGGCTGCGCCGACGTACGTGGCTCGACATGCGCGCTGGCAGTGGGCTGCGGAGTGCCCTGGGCAGGGCGCTCGCGCGGCTTGGCCTTCGCGGCCCTCGGGGGGCTGTCGACGGTTCGTTGTGGCAGTGAAGCGATGGTCATCAATGTGGTCAACGGCGTTTGGCGTCGGCGCAGTTGCGCACGGCCAAAACAGCCCGCATTTGCAGTGGAACACGTTCCTCGGCGTCTTGCGCCAGGGCGGCTTGGTCCGGCGCTTGTGCAGGCCGATCGATTTTGCAGGCTCGCCCGTCGCGCCGTCTTAACCGGTGTTAAGTCGTCACCATATGCCGTGACTTAAGTGCTCGTGGCAACAAACGCTTGCAGATTGCGGATCGCAGCATGCAGCTTGGAGGTTGCCGGTCGCGGTCTACAGAAGATGGCCGGAGCAAAAGCCGGCCAAAGCGGGGCGGAATTTGCGCACTTGGGGTAAACGTGAAAAGAACACATGTGCATTTTCGGGACAGTGCCCGGCCCACCTGTCGCCAGATGTGTCGCCACGTTTGCTATTCGAGTCCGCCGGAGCCCCCCGCGACTGCGGGCCGATGGGTCAAATTGGCCACCGCGCCCGGCAACGGCCTGGCGCACATAGTGCCCGTTGGTCGCGACAAGGACCTGCGTTCACCTTACAACTTGACGTGAAACAGGGTGCGAGCGCGTGACAGTGATCGACGTGGCGTGCATCGCGATGGCGCGGCGGCCACAAGCCGCGCCGCTTGCATCAGGCCTGCCGTCGCCACACGCCCAGCAGGGCTTTTACCTTCATCCACACCGACAGCCGTTCGTCGGACAGTGCGTCGAGAAAGTCCGACAAGCCCTTGGACTTGGCCATTGTGTAGGCCGTCAGTGCAATGGTGGCCACGAAGACCACGCCAAAGACCAGCAACTTGCGCGGCAGCGGCGCATCGGCCTCGGCCAGGAGGTTCATGCCCAGAAAGCCGGTGGTCACGGTGCCGATCAGGCCGAGGATCGTGACGACAGTAAGGCGCACCACGGTGTTGGCCTGGCGGCGCAGACTGTCGGCGTCAAGATAGCTGTTCATGTCGGCGACACGCTCCTTGACCTCAGCGTACAGCGGGTCCAGCCCCAGATGCGTCGAGCACAACTGGAACAGTCCGCGCACCTGGGCCTGCTCCGAGACTTCGTGGAACCAATAGCGATGGGTGAAGCGCAGAAAGCTCTCGAAACTGCTGCGGATCGAGCGCTTGAATCGGCGCACGCTGGCGGTGTCGCCGACGTCGAGTCTTTCCAACGCCTCGACCAGACGATCCGACATCATCAACAAGGCCGCCTTCTGAAAGTGCGCGATCATGAAAAGCAGGAAGTGCTGGTGCCTGAATTGCGCCAGCACACCGCGGTCGCCGCAGCCGAAATACTCGGCGCGTGCATCGCCCACAACGACCAGCGCGTGGCCGCTGCACAGGTAGCGGGTATTGGGCGCGGGACCGGCACTGGCCCAGAAACGGTCGTAGCAAAAACGTGCCTCGAAGTCGGCAAGGTGCTCTTCGGCATAGGGCAATTCGGTGCCTGCCGCACTGGCGCCCGTGACCAGCCCGAGGCGAATGAAATCGTTGCGCGTCAGCGCACGTGGATCATCCAGCGCCAGGTAGGCCATCATCGGCATGCGGTAGTACTCGATCTGGCGGTAGCGCAGCAGACCGGGTGCGTCGGAGTGGTCCGCAACCAGCGGCTCGAGCAGGAAGGCCCAATGCGCGGCGATGCGCGGCGCGCGGTGTTCGCAGACGTGAGCCAGAAAGGTGTCACGCTGCTGCGCGTCTGAGCGGGCCAGCACCTGGCCGTCCGAACCGAACCATTCGACGTCGGTCATGCTGTGCATGGCCTGGCCACTGGCATCCCAGCCCGCGGGGTAGCCGCGGCCGAATCGATAGAGCTGCTCATGCGCCTGCGCCAGCGACAGGTTGTCGGTGGCCAGTTCGACGTTGAGCAGCACCACATCGACATCGAAGAAGAAGTACAAGTCGATGTGCACCACGTCGAGCGTCACCGGCGGATCGCCCGGCCGCGCGACCACGCGCACACGCTTCACGTCGTGGCGCCGGAACACGCGCATCGGTGCGCTGGCATCGCGGCCGGCGGCGTCGCGTACCGAGCGACCGTCGCCGTAGAGGAAGCGCTGCACATAGGGCAGAAAGGTGACGAATTCGTTGTAGTGGCGCTCGTGGAAGCTCGCCTTGTCGCCGGTGTATTCGTCGACGGCCTCGCGCCAGGGCGATGCATCGCCCAGGTCGCGCAAGACCTGCCACGGTGTGCGGTGCGGTGTTGCCGCGGCGGCAGACTCGCGCGTCGGAATCAGCCGCAGCGGCCACAAGAGCACCTGACGCAGGTGGCGTACGGTCAGGCTGGCCGCTGCCGTGCCAATGCCGTCGCCGGCGGATGGGGTGTCGACGACGGGCTGCAACATGCCGCCAGTGTAGGCACGCAGGGCCTCGAGCGGGGTGCGGGCTAGAGCTGGCGATTTCGTGCCAGCGGCGGGTTCTTCGCGAAGTAGTGCTTGATGCCGGTGGTCAGCGCCTCGACCAGCCGCAGTCGATAGTCGGGATTGGCCAGTTTGGCCTCTTCGTCGGGATTGGAGATGAAGGCGGTCTCGACAAGGATGCTCGGAATGTCAGGCGCCTTCAGCACCGCAAAGCCGGCTTGCTCGACACGCGCCTTGTGCAGCCGTCCGACACGGTCGAGTTGGCCCAGCACTTCGTGGCCGACGCGCAGGCTGTCCTTGATCTGCGCCGTGGTGCTCATGTCGAGCAGCGTTCGCATGACCTGCACATCGTTGCCGGCCTTGGCGTTCACGCCGCCGACGACATCGGCGGCGTTTTCCTTGCTCGCGATCCAGCCCGCGGCGGTGCTGGTGGCCGCCCCCTGGCTCAGCGCAAAGACGCTGGCGCCACGGGCCGCCGGCGTCATGAAGGCATCGGCATGGATCGAGACGAACAGGTCGGCCTGCACACGACGGGCCTTCTTCACCCTTTCGGCCAGTGGCACGAAGTAGTCGGCGTCGCGGGTCAAGAAGGCCCGCATGCCAGGCTGGGCATTGAGGCGTTCGCGCAGTTGCAGCGCCACGGCCAACACCACATCCTTCTCCTTCAGGCCGCTGCGCCCGACGGCGCCCGGATCCTCGCCGCCGTGGCCCGGATCGAGCGCGACGACGATCAGGCGCGCGACCCTGCGGATGGCCTCCGCCGACGGCGGTCTTGGCGCCGGCGTCTGCACCGGCGCTGAGGCGGACTTGGCCGTCTGCCCGCTCTCGACACGGCCGATGAATTCGCCCAAGGCATCCCGCACCGATGCGGCGGCCTCGCGTTCGGCCTGCTCCTTTTCGCGAATCAGCGCCAGCAACGGATCACGGGCTTCGGTCGGATAGAGGTCGAATACGAGCCGGTGCTTGTATGCCGCCGCCGGCGCCAGCGTGAAGACCTGCGGCGCCGCAGGCTGCTTCAGGTCGATCACCAGCCGCACCACGCGCGGCTGGAACTGGCCGACGCGCAGGCCGGCGATGTGCGGGTCGTCGGCGCGCACCTTGCCCACCAGCTCGCGTAATTGCGGGCTCAATTCGAGCCCGTCGATGTCGATCACCAGCCGCTCGGGCGCGCCAAACAGCGTGTGGCGCGCGACCAGCGCAGCGTCGGACTCGATCGTGACCCGCGTGTAATCGGCCGCCGGCCAGACGCGCACGGCGACGATCTCGGCGCCGTAGGCGAGCTGCGGCACTTGCAGCAGCAGTGCGAGACTGCCGATCTGCCCGACGGCCCGGCGCCGGCTCGTCATGGCGCCAGTGCGGCCAGCAGGCGCCGGCCCTGAGGGGTGCAGGCATGCACGGTCACACGGCGGCGATCGCCGTCAAGCGGCTCGAGTTCCATCCGCCAATCGGGCCGCGGCAGCAGCGGTGCGGCGTTGTCAGGCCACTCGGCGAGCTTCAGACCGGGTACGGCGAAGACGTCACGAAACCCGGCATCAACCCATTCGCGTGCATCGCTGAAGCGATAGAAATCGAAGTGCGAAACGGCCAGCGCACCGACCTCATAAGGTTCGAGCACCGCAAAGGTCGGGCTCTTGATGCGACCGGCGACGCCGAGCGCGCGCAACAGGTGTCGCACGAAGGTCGTCTTGCCCGCGCCGAGCGGGCCGGTCAGGGCGATGAAGGTGTCTGCCTGCAATGCGGGCAGCGCGGCCAGGCGTTGCGCGAATGCGGCACAGGCCGCTTCGTCGGGCCAGGTCAAGGAGCGGGTTTCTAGAATCGGCGGATGCGCGAGCAACGTCATGAAGGGCTAGACGGCACGCAGTTGGTCGGGCAACTGCGCGGCTGGGCCGAGGAGCTCGGATTGTCCCAGATCGGCGTGGCCGGCGTGGACCTCACCACGGCGCAAGCCGGGCTCAGCGCCTGGCTGCGCGCCGGCCACCACGGCACGATGGCCTACATGGCGCGCCACGGCATGAAGCGCGCGCGGCCGGCCGAACTGGTGCCGGGCACCGTGAGCGTGATCACAGCGCGCATGGATTACCTGCCGCGCGCCGCGCCCGAAGGCTGGCAGGCCATCGAGTGGCAGCGTATGGCCGAACCCCTGGCCGCCGGCGTATCGCTGTACGCACGCGGCCGCGACTATCACAAGGTGCTGCGTTCGCGTCTGCAGGCGCTGGCCGATCGGCTGGCCGCCGCGATCGGGCCGTTCGGCCACCGCGTGTTCACCGACTCGGCGCCGGTTCTGGAGGTCGAACTCGCCGCACGCAGCGGGATCGGCTGGCGCGGCAAGCACACGCTGGCTCTGTCGCGCGAGGGCGGATCGATGTTCTTCCTGGGCGAGCTGTTCGTCGATGTCGGGCTGCCGCACACGCCCGCGGTCGGGGCGCATTGCGGCAGCTGCAGCGCGTGCCTCGACGTCTGTCCGACGCGGGCCATCGTCGCGCCGTACCGGCTCGACGCCCGGCGTTGCATCTCGTACCTGACGATCGAGCACGAAGGCCCGATCCCGGTCGGGTTGCGCGCGGCGATCGGCAACCGCATCTATGGCTGCGACGATTGCCAGCTGGCGTGCCCCTGGAACAAGTACGCCGTGCGCGCCTCGCTGCCCGACTTCGACGTGCGCGGAATGCTGGCCTATCCGACGCTATTGCAGCTCTGGGCCTGGAGCGAGGCCGAATTTCTGCATCACACCGAGGGCAGCGCGATCCGTCGTATCGGCCACGCGCGCTGGCAGCGCAACCTGGCCGTGGCACTGGGCAACGCCCTGCGTGCCACCGGCGACGCGGCGATCAAGCACGCCCTGCTGGCACGGCACGACAGCGCCGCTCCGCTGCTGCGCGAACACATCGAATGGGCGCTGGCGCAGGGCGGTTCGTCGCAAAGCGACGGCGCGGTCGCAGCTGGGCCATAGCGTGGGCTGTCGTCCGCTCGAGCCCACGCCGCGTTGACTGGCCATCCACGACAATCGCCCCGTCCATGCACCTGTGCCCCGAGCCCTGTCACCGCCGCCGCCGCTTGGCTGCCACCCTGTTGGCACTTTCCGCCATGCCGGCACTGGCGGCCGCTCCGCCGATCCAGATCGAGGGGCAGACATTCCAGGGCGAATTCCTGCTGGCCGGCCAGGCATTGCAGTGCAACGGCGTCGGGCTGCGCGCGGTGGCCTGGTTCAAGGGCTATGCCGCGGCGCTCTACCTGAGGGACCGCGCGCGCACGACGGCGCAGGTACTGGCCATGCCCGGCGCCAAGCGGCTGCAGATGCGCATGTTGGTCGACGTTGATACCGAAGAGTTCATCAAGGCCTTCCACAAGGGCGTTGCGCGCAATGCGCCAGCGGCCTGGCAACCGGCCCTGGAAGCACGCATGGCGCGCTTCGACGAACTGCTGCGCGCCGTCGGCAAGGTCAAGCGGCGCGACGTGATCGACCTCGATTGGCTGCCCGGCCGCGGCATGCAGCTCGGGCTGAACGGTCAGTTGCGCGGCGAGCCGATCCCGGGCGACGACTTCTACGCCGCTTTGCTGCTGATCTTCATCGGTGACAAGCCCGTCGATGCCGAACTCAAGATCGGCCTGCTCGGCGGACCGGTGTCGTGAGACGATTGCATATTGCGCACGGTATCGCTATTCACACTCAGGAAGACGCCAGATGACCACGAGACTTAAGTGCTGGACCACCGCGGTGGCACTGCTGCTGATCGGATTGGCGCCGCTGGCCAGTGCGCAGTCCTATCCGAGCAAGCCCGTGCGCCTGGTCGTACCGTTCGCGCCCGGCGGCACCACCGACATCGTGGCCCGCGTGGTGGCCGAGCGCGCGAACCTGGCGCTCGGGCAGACACTGGTGGTCGAGAACAAGGCTGGTGGCGGCGGCTCGATCGGCGCGCTCGAAGTCATTCGCGCCGCGCCCGATGGCTATGTGCTCGGCATGGCCACGGTGTCGACCACCGCGGCCAACCCGGCCATCAACGCCAAGATCGGCTACAACCCGACGATCGACTTCACGCCGATCATCAACATCGCTGCCACGCCCAACGTGATTGCCGTGCACCCCAGCTTCCCGGCGCGCGACTACGCCGGCTTTGTGGCAGAACTGAAGAGGAATCCCGGCAAGTACAGCTACGCCAGTTCGGGCACCGGCGGCATTGGCCACCTGCAGATGGAACTGTTCAAGAGCCTGTCGGGCACCTTCGTCACGCACATTCCGTACCGCGGCGCGGGCCCGGCCTTGAACGACACCGTCGCCGGCCAGGTGCCGATGGTCTTCGACAACATGCCCTCGGCGCTGCCATTCATCAAGGACGGACGGCTGATTGCGATCGTGGTCGCCGCGCCGCAGCGCCTGGCGGTGCTGCCGAACGTGCCGACCTTCAAGGAGGTCGGCCTCGAGCCGGTGAATCGCATGGCCTACTACGGCGTTCTCGGGCCCAAGGGCCTGCCCAAGGAGGTCGTCGACAAGGTCGCTGCCGCGGTGAAGAAGACGGCGGAGCTGCCCGAGGTCAGGAAGCGTATCGAGGACACCGGCTCGCTGCTGATCCTCAACACGCCGGACCAGTTCGCGGCCCAGATCAGGGCCGAGTTCGAGGTCTACAAGCAGGTCGTCGACAAGCAGAGGCTCAAGCTCGATTGAGCGCTGCGGCCTCACCCAGCCAGGCGCTCGTCGAGCGTTTTCTCGAGGCCCTGTGGATCGAGGACGGGTTGGCTGCCAACACGCTGGCGGCGTACCGGCGCGACCTGACGACCTACGCCGCCTGGCTGGATCGCGAGCAGGGTTGCGCAATCGAAGCCACGCGCGAGACTGACCTGCTGGCCTACACCGCATTTCGCCATGGCGGTTCACGCGCAACCAGCGCGAACCGGCGCCTGACGGTGTTCAAGCGCTTCTTCCGCTGGGCCTTGCGCGAGCATGTCGTGGCGGCCGACCCGACCCTGCGCATGCGCAATGCCAAGCAGCCGCTGCGTGTGCCGAAGACCTTATCGGAGGCTCAGGTCGAAGCCCTGCTCGGCGCACCCGACATGGCCACGCCCCTGGGCCTGCGTGACCGCGCCATGCTCGAGTTGCTGTACGCCAGCGGCCTGCGGGTGAGTGAGTTGGTGACACTGAAGACGGTGCAACTCGGTCTGGCCGAAGGCGCGCTGCGTGTCACCGGCAAGGGCGGCAAGGAGCGCCTGGTGCCCTTCGGCGAGGAGGCGCATGGCTCGATCACGCACTACCTGGCGCATGCGCGCACCGCGATCCTCGCCGGCCAGGCCAGCGACGCGCTGTTCGTCACCGGGCGCGGCGGCGCGATGACGCGGCAGATGTTCTGGAAGCTCATCAAGCGTCACGCAATGGTCGCCGGCATCGCCGCGCCGCTGTCGCCGCACACCTTGCGGCACGCCTTTGCGACCCACCTGCTCAACCACGGCGCCGACCTGCGCGCAGTGCAGATGCTGCTCGGCCACGCCGACATCTCGACGACGACGATCTATACCCACGTGGCGCGCGAGCGGCTACGCGCGCTGCACGCCCAGCATCACCCGCGCGGCTGAGGTTGGCGAAGGCACTGCCGCAGTGCGGCGCCACGGGCAAGAAAAAACCCGCGCGACTTGCGCCGCGCGGGTTGATGGACAAAGTCAGCCGGGTGGGCTGCTTAGAAGACGTAGATCACGCCGATGGCAAAGCCCTTGGCCTTGGTATCGATGGTCGGCGCACCGCCGAAGGCTGACAGGTCACCCTTCCAGTCGCCGTACTCGCCGTACGCATAGGTGTTCTTGAAGATTTCCCTGTTCACGAACAACTCGTAGGCTTTGACGTTTGCCGCGTCGTCATCGTTGGTGCCATAGATGGCGCCGATGTTGAAGCCGGCGATCGGCGCCGTGATGCCCAGGCCGTAGCCCTTGCCCGTGCCGCCGTCGGCGATCTTGCCGGCCTGCGTGTAGCTGGCCATCACCTTGACGACCTTGAAGTCAAAGCTGCCGGCGATCGAGCTGAAATCCTTGCCGTTCGCGTCGGCCTTGGACTGGTACGAAGCGCCCACACTTATCGGCCCCTGGTCGAACCTGCCGGCCAGGGCAAAGACGTCCTTGGCGGTTGCACTGAGGGTGGTGTCCTTGAGCTGCAGGCCGGCTTGCACTGTGAAGCCGCTGATGCCCGGGCTGATGTACTGCAGCGAGCGTGATTGGCGGCCCGGCGCGTAAGGTGCGACACCGGTATAGCTCAGCGCCGACACGCCGTTGGACGCGCCGTTGAAGTCGAAGCCGTTCATCACCTGGTAGGGCACGGAATCCTGCTTGCCAAAGCGCATTTCACCGAACTTGCTCTCGAAGCCGAACCACGCCTGGCGGTTGAAGAACGTGCCGTCGTTGTTGACCTTGCCGTCGCTCTGGATGCCACCGGTCTCGAGCTGGAACTTGGCCTTGATGTCGGGCGCGACGCTATAGCTGCCCTTGAAGCCGATGCGCGAGGTCGAGTTGCCTTCGCTGCTGCAGTTGTCGCCACCCGAGTGGAAGTTGGGTTTCTTTTCGCCCGTGTTGAGTCCGGTTTCGCAACTTGAGGTAGTAGTTCTGGCCGTTGGCGGTAATGTTGTCCAGCAGGCCCTGACCGTAGCTCACGTCCATCAGGCCATAGATCACCATCTGGGCATTCGCGCCACCTGCAAGCGCCAGCAGCGCGGCGGCGGCAACGAGTTTCTTCGTCATCATCAGCATTTCTCCAGTGAGGTTGAACGGGATGCCAAAGTCTAGGCGTCTACGGCCTCGACTTGATCCAAATCCAGAGTTCGCGTTGCTGCAATGCAACAATTCGACTCCATCAGCCCCACGACCTCGCCATGGATCATGATTTTCTCTCCGCCCTGGTGCTGCTGCTCCTGGTGCTCGATCCGCTCGGCAGCTTGCCGGTGTTCATTTCCGTCATGCGAAACGTGGCGCCCGAACGACGCACGCGCGTGGCGCTGCGCGAGTCGGCATTGGCCTTCTTCGTATTGTTGGTATTCATGCTCACCGGCCAGGCCTTCCTGTCGCTGATGCGGCTGTCGGAGCGTTCGCTCGAGGTTGCCGGCGGCGTGATCCTGTTGATCATTGCCATGCGCATGATCTTCGCCGCCGGTGGCGAGCTGTATGCGTCCGACAGCAAGGGGCGCGAGCCGTTGATCTTTCCGCTTGCGGTGCCGCTGCTGGCTGGACCCTCGGCGATGGCCACCGTATTGCTGCTGGCGTCGCGCCAGCCCGAGCGGCTGCTGACCTGGGTCGGTGCGCTGACGGTGGCCATGCTGTGCAGCGCCGCCGTGCTGCTCGGCGCCGACCGCATCCGACGCTGGATCGGCTCGTCGATGGTCAGTGCAATCGAGAAACTGATGGGCCTGGTGCTGACGGCGATCGCGGTCGAGATGATCCTGGCCGGCCTCAAGCGCTACTTCTTCGGCTGATCCGCCATGCGCCAGCGCGCGACGAAACCGCGGTCGATGCGGTCCTTCCACCAGCCCATCGTGCGCCCCTGCATCGACCAGGGGCCCCAGCTCGCAATGGCGCGGCCGTCGCCGAGTGCCAGCAGGTTGAGCGAACGGCGTTGCGGTTTGTATGCCGTCAGCACGCCGCCACCGGCGAAGCGGCGCAGGTTCTCGGCCAGCACCGGCCCGGCGCGCACCGCATAAACGCCGCTGTGCGGGTGCGGCGCGTCGTCGCGCACGATCAGGTCGCCGGCGGCGAAGACATTGGCATGGCTGGCGCTCTGCAGCGTGGCACCCACGCGCACGAAGCCGGCTTCGTCCAGCGCCAGGCCACTGCCGGCCAGCCAGGCTGGCGAATCGCTGCCGGTGGCCATGATCGGTACGTCGCAGGCGACACGCATCGTGCCGAGCAGGACATGCTCAGGCTCGACGGCGGTGCAGCGACCCGGCAGCACCTGAACACTTCGACGCTCGAGTGCCGCCAATGCGCGCTGCCGCACCGCGAGGCTGTAATTCGGCAGTACGGGCCCGTCCGACACCAGCGTCAGCGTGCAGTGCTCGCCGATCGCGTTTTGCACCGCGAGCGCGATCTCGACGCCCGCCGCCCCATTGCCGACCACCACCACGTCGAGCGCGCTGTCGGCGGCCAGGGCCCGCGTGCGCGACCACAGCCGCACGAAGGCCTCGATCGGGCGCACGAAGAGCGCGTTGTCGCGGGCACCGGGAATGCGGTCGCGGTCCTGCACCGAGCCGGTGTTCAGGCTGAGTACGTCGTACTCGATGCGCTGGCCGTCGGCCAGTGTCACCACCTGCGCTGCGGCATCGAGCGCAACGGCGCGCCCGAGCAGGAGCTGCGCGCCCGCCGCCGCCGCCAGCGGAGCGAGGGCGATGGCGCAGTCATCGATGGCGTATCGCCCTGCGACGACGCCGGGCACCATGCCCGAGTAGATCAGGCGCTCGCCGGCCGACACCAGCAGCACTTCGGCGCCGGGCAGGCGCAGTTTTGCCAGCGCCTCCAGTACCGACAACTGGGCATGGCCGGCGCCGAGCAGGACGACCCGTCTCATCGCAGTGCAGTCATCGCCATGCGCAGTCGCCTGCTCAGCCGCGGCGCCAGGCGTGCAGCCGGGCCACCCATTCGAGCAGCCTGGTCGGCTGGTGCGCCCGCTTCCACTCGCCGGCCGCGTACTTGTTGGCCTCGGCCAGCGTCGGGTAGGTGTGGATGGTGCCGAGGATCTTGTTCAGCCCCAGGCCATGCTTCATCGCCAGCACATATTCGGCCAGCAGGTCACCGGCATGCACGCCGACGATGGTCACGCCCAGGATCCTGTCCTTGCCCGGTACCGTCAGCACCTTCACCCAGCCCTGGGCGGCCGAGTCGGCGATCGCGCGGTCCAGCTCGTCGAGGCCGTAGCGGGTGACCTCGTAGGCGATGCCTTGCTCCCGCGCCTCCTGCTCGTTCAGGCCGACGCGCGCGACTTCCGGGTCGATGAAGGTTGCCCAGGGGATGACCGAGTAGTCGGCCTTGAACTTCTTCAGGCTGCCGAAGAGCGCGTTGACCGCCGCGTACCAGGCCTGGTGCGCGGCGGTGTGCGTGAACTGGAACGGCCCGGCGACGTCGCCGGCGGCGAGGATGTTGGGGTAGATCGTTTGCAGGTACTCGTTGGTCTGCACCGTGCGATTGACAGGGATGCCGAGTTCTTCCAGGCCGAAGCCCTGCAGGCGCGCGCTGCGGCCGACAGCGCACAGCAACACGTCGAACGCGATGCGCCGTTCCACGCCGCCGGCTTCGACGACGATGAACTTGCCCTCGGCCGTCTTCTCGCAGCGCAGAGCCTTGTGCCCGGTGAGAACGGTCACGCCGTCGAGCTCCAGCGCCTGGCGGGCATGGGCCGAGACCTCCTCGTCCTCGCGGACCATGATCCGCGGCAGCATCTCGATCTGCGTCACGTTCGAGCCGAGCCGCGCGAAGCTCTGCGCCAACTCGCAGCCGATCGGCCCGCCGCCGAGCACGACCAGGCGCTCGGGCAGTTCGCGCAGGCCCCACAGCGTGTCGCTGGTCAGGTAGCCCACCTCGTCCAGGCCCGGCAGCGGCGGTACGAAGGGCGCGGCGCCGGTGGCGATGACGATGCTCCGGGTGGTCAATGTCTGCGTGCTGCCGTCGGCCTTGGTGATCGCCACCGTCCAGGGGTTGAGCAGCCTGGCATGGCCCAGCACGACATCGACGCCGAGCGCCGTGTAGCGCTCGACCGAATCGTGCGGCTCGACCGCGCGCACGATGCCCGCCACGCGCTCCATCACCTGTGCGAAGTCGATCGTGGCCTCGGCCCGGGCGATGCCGTAGTCGCGCGCGTGGCGCATCTGCCGGGCCAGGGTCGCGGTCCTGATCAAGGCCTTGCTCGGCACGCAGCCGTAGTTCAGGCAATCGCCACCCATCTTGTGCGCTTCGACCAGCGTCACCTTGGCCTTCACCGCGGCGGCGATGTAGGCCGTGACCAGGCCCGCGGCGCCGGCGCCGATGACGATCAGGTTGCGGTCGAAGGTTCTGCGGCTTGACGCCAGCCCAGCGCGCGTAGACCTGGCGCGACCTGGCGCCATCGACGATCTTCTTGGCCAGCAGCGGGAACAGGCCGAGCAGGACGAAGGAGCCGATCAAGCCCGGCGACAGGATGCCCATCAAGGAATCGACTTTCGCCAGCTGCGTGCCGGCATTGATGTAGACGACGGTGCCGGCCAGCATGCCGAGCTGGCTGACCCAGTAGAACGTCCAGCCGCGCATCTTCGTCAGGCCGAACAGCAGGTTGATCGCCGCCGGCGGGATGGCCGGGATCAGGCGCAGTGTGAACAGGTAGAACGGTCCGTCCGTGGCGATGCCCTTGTCGACTTCGGCCAGGCGATGTGCCCAGTTGCGAGCGCACGCTGTCGGCCAGCACGTGGCGCGAGGCGAGGAAGGCGAGCAGGGCGCCGATCGTCGATGCGAACGAGACCACGATGGTGCCCACCAGCAATCCGAACAGCGCGCCGCCGGCCAGGGTCATGACCGCACCCACGGGCAGGGCCAGGGCGAAGACGGCGATGTAGATCAGCGCATAGGCAGCGATCACCACCAGCGGCGACTGCGCATACAGCGCGGCGAATTCCGCCTGTTGTGCTTTCAGGTTGCCCAGGGTCAGGTAGCGCCCGAGGTCGAAGGCGAAGAACGCCGCAATCAGAACCAGCAGCAGGCCCACGATCAGCAGCTTCTTCTTCGACACCGCGAGGCTCCAGGGTTGATTCAGCCGTTCGACCGGGACGCGGCGCACGTTACCTCAGCGCGCCAAGGCCCTGGCGCCACCGACGATGCGCGCGACGGTCGTCACGCCGCACAGCACGGCAAAGCCATAGGCCCACCAGGCAAATCGCTCGGGCCAGACGCACATCAGCGCAAAGCAGATCAGCGTCTCGCTGGCTTCGGTCAGCCCGCCGAGGTAGTACAGGCCCTTGTCCGGGTATGCCGCGCTGGCCAGGCCGCGCCGCTCGGCCAAGACGGCAAAGGCCAGGAAGCTCGATCCCGTGCCGATGAACGCCGCCAGCAGCACCGCGGCAGGCAGCGCATTGGCGGCAGGGTCGGTGATGGCGAAGGCCAGCGGGACACTGGCGTAGAACAGAAAGTCGAGCGTGATGTCGAGGAACGCGCCGCGGTCGGTGGGCATGCGTCTGGCGCGCCACGGCACCGTCGAGGCCATCGGCCAGCCGGCTGGCCAGCAGCAGCACCAGGCCCCAGCCGAAGGCGCCGAACGCGATCGCCGCCGCCGCGGCCAGGCCGACGCCAAAGCCGGCCAGCGTGACGGCATCGGCACCGACGCCTGCGCGCACCAGCGCGCGCGCGCTCGGTGTCGAGCAGCGGCTTGAGGGCGGCGATGGCGACGCGGTCAAGCATCGTGAAGTCGAATCACCTGCGCACTGGCGGGCACGTCGGCCGCGTCATGGGTCACCAGCAGCGCTGGAATCTGGCGCGCCGCCAGCGTGGCGAACGTGAATCGCCGCATCTGCTGCCGCAACGCGACGTCGAGCTTGGAAAAGGGTTCGTCGAGCAGCAACGCCTGCGGTTGCGCCAGCAGCGCGCGCAGCAGCGACACACGCGAGCGCTGGCCGCCCGACAGGCTCGCCGGAAAGCGCGCGCCAAAGCCGCCCAGTCCCGCCTCTTCGAGAGCCGACTCGGCGGCCTGCACGCGCGCCGCGTGGTCGCCGGCCGGCACGGCGAACAAGAGGTTGTCGCGCACCGTCATGTGCGGGAACAACAGATCGTCCTGAAACAGCAGGCCGATGCGGCGTTGCTGGAGCGGCAGGCTCGCGACATCGCGGCCATGCAGCCTCAAGCCGCCACGGGCCTCGAATGGCGCCTCGAGCGTGCCCGCGATCCAGGCCAGCAGCGTCGACTTGCCCGTGCCACTGGCCCCCATCACCGCCAGCACCTGGCCCGGCTCGATGCGGGCACTGAGATCGCGAATCAGCATGCGTCCGTGCACGCTGATCGTGACCTTGTCCAGTTGCAGCGCCATCTCAGTGGCCCCGCTACGTGGCGCTCGATCCCGATTCGCGACGCATGAGGCGCAGCGTCGGTGCAATCAGACGCTCGCGACCGGTCGCCGAAAAAGGCGGATGCCCTCCCTGCCGACAATCGCGCTGCAAAGTCGCGCCCGGGCAGGCGGCAGCGCTTCGGCGGAGCGGTCGGTGCTGCGCACCGACTGCCCTGCGGTGCTCGGCCTTGTGGCCCGTCGCACAACTCGCTGCGCTCACTGCGTTCGCTACGCTCAGACAGGGTGCGACAAGTCAGATTACGTGGCGCGCTGCGCGCGCGGGCCACAAGCCCTGTGCTCCTCGGCGCCCCGCAGGCGCGCTGCCACCTGCCCGGGCGCGCCTTTGCGGCAGCGGTGGTGGTTCGCGCTGGAGCGCCTCCCCTGGTGGTCTTCGCGGCAGGCGGTACCCGGCAGGGGCGATTTGTGGGGCGGCGAGGAGGTGAGCAGGGGCACAAACGGTCCAGTGGACCGTTTGTGCCTTGCGAACGGCCGGGCCTCCTGGCCCGGCGCGGCCTGCAAGGCCAGGCTGGGGTCGGCGCGCACGCGCGCTTCGTAGACTGACTCGCCGCACCTGTCCGAGCGCAGTGAGCGCAGCGAACGAAGCGAGTTGTGCGGCGCGACCCCAGGCCGAGCACCGCAGGGAGTCGGAGCGAAGCGCAGACCGCTCCACCATGAGCCCCTGCCGGGTGCCGCCTGCCGCGATGCGCCGCACCAACGCAAGCACTGGCACTCGCGAACGACCGCAACGGAGCGATTACAGATCGTCGCCGACCGCGGGGGCCAACGCGCGACACTGACGCCAAGGCATGTGAAGAGCTCGGGAATTTCATCCTAGGTCATTCTCGCCCGCTGCCGGTGGCCGACCCAGGCGGCAAGAGCGAAGCCGATCGCCGGCAGCAGCGCCTGCAGTACCGCGAACGCCGCTGCGGTGTGACGCTGGCCGCCGGCAGCCAGCGTCACGGCTTCCGTGGTGACGCTGGCGTGACGGCCGGCGCCGATGAACTGCGTCGGCAGGTACTGCGCCACGCTGACGGCAAAGCCGATGGCCAGCGCAGCGGCGATCGGTGCGGCGAGCAGCGGTGCCTTGACGCGCCACCAGAACGCCACGCGCGAGCGGCCCAGCGCCAGGGCCGTCGATTCGTAGCGGCGGTCGAAGCTGCGCCAGGCCGGCGCCAGTGCCACGAACACGTAGGGCAGGGTGACCAGGGTATGGGCCCAGGCCAATCCGGCCAGCGTGCCGTCGAGCCGCAACGGCAAGGCCAGCGTGTACAAGCCGGTCATCAGCAGCAGCGAGGGCAGCACCAGTGGCGCCAGCACGAGCGGCGTCGCGCGCCGGTCCCAGCCTGCGGGGGTGGCTTCGAACCAGATCAGTACCAGCAGCAATGCGACCCCGGCGGCGACGGCGCCCAGGCCGGCCGAGAGCGCGAGCGTGCCGCTGCTGTCGAGTACCTGCTGCCAGCCCGCGACGGCCCAGCGCTGCGGCAGCAAGGCCGGAAAGGTCCAGACGCCGACCCACGACGAGGCCAGCAGCAATGCGGCAACCATCGCGTAAAGCGCGAGCAGGCCGCGCCACAGCGCACGCATGGCAGCGCCGCTGCGTCGGCCTGCGGCGCGGCGCCGGCCGTCGACGGCCACGTGTCGCCAACGCCGCAACAGCCAGCGGCCGCCGAGCGCACCCGCCAGCGCCAGTGCCGCCAGCATGAATGTCAGCAGCACCGCCGCCGCGGCGCCCTCGGCGTTGCGTGCGGCATTGCCGTCCTGCAGCGCCTGCCAGGCAACGACCGCCAAGGTCGGCGGCGAGGCCGGGCCGACGATCAGGGCCAGGTCGACGACGGTCAGGCCATAGGCCAGCACCGCCAGCAGTGGCCAGGCCAGCCGTGGCAGCAGCAGCGGCCACAGCACGCGCCACCAGACGGCACTCGGCCGGTAGCCGAGCGTGATGCCGCTGGCCAGCCAGCCGCGCAGCGACAGCGCGACGTCGGGTCGTGCCAGCAGGGCCAACGTGTTCCACAGCAGGAACGGCAACTCCTTGCACAACAGCACCGCGGTCAGTGCAACGCCGTGAGGGTCGTTGACAGTCGGCCAATCGGGCGGCGCGGCCCAGCCCGCGAGCGGTGCGAGCAGCCGCGCCAGCAGGCCGGCCGGCATCACCAGCAGCGCCAGGCCGATCGCGAACGCTGCATGCGGCAGCGCGAGCATGGGCCCGAGCGCGCGGGTCGAGTCGCGACCAGAGCCGCGAGCGGTACAGATGGGTCACGAGGCCCAGGCACGCCAGCAACGCCAGCACGCTGCTGAGGACGGCGGTGCCGACCGAAAGGCCGAGTGCCCTGGCCATTGCGGGTCGGCAAACAAGGCGCGCCAAGCGCCCGTATCGGCCGCCTGCAGCAGCGCCGTCGGCAACGCCAGGGCCAGCGGCAGGGCGAAGAGGCCGAGCGGCAGGGCCAGCGCCGCGCGTTTCATCGCTGCGCGATCAGGACTGGCCGTAGCGGCGCGTCCATTCGCGCTCGATCGGGTCGACCCATGACGCATGCGGCTCGGGCAGGGCCGGCGCGGGCCGGACCACCTGGCCCGGCGCGCCGGCGGCGCTGAACAGCGCGCGCTCGGCGGCACTCAGCTTGCCGAGCGCCAATACGGTCGGGTCGCCCCAGTGCCGGATGTCCGCCTTGCGTGCCTGTGCCGCCGGCGAGAGCAGGAAGTTGGCCGCGACCATCGCGGCCTCCTTGCTGCGGCCGTTGAACGGGATGGCCAGGAAATGCGTATTGCCCACCGTGCCGGCCTCATGCTGGTAACTCACGACGCTGGACGGCAGCGTCTTGGCCGCGATCTCGTTCGCGACTTCGTTCGGATTGAAGGTCAGCGAGATCGCCAGTTCGCCGTCGGCCAGCATCTGCCGCATCACCGTGTTGTTGGCCGGGAACTGCTTGCCCTGCTTCCACAGCTTCGGATGCAGCGTGTCGAGCGCGGCCCACAACGGCGCGGTGGCGGCGGCGAAGATCTCGGCGTCGTGCGCCATGTAGAAGGGCCTGCGGTCGCTGCTTGCTTCGAGCAGGACCTGCTTCAGGAACGTGGTGCCGTGGAACTGCGGCGGCCGGGGGTAGGTGAAGCGGCCGGGCTGCGTACCGGCCCACCGCGTCAACTCGGCCAGGCTGGTGGGCCGAACGGGCACGCGCGCGCTGTCGGCGTAGAAGGTCAGCTGGGCCATGCCCCAGGGCGCCTCCATGCCGTCCACCGGCTCGGAGAAGTCGATGCGCGTGGTCGGCTTGCCGATCACGTCGACCAGGGCGTGGTTCGGCAGCGATTCGCTCCACGGCCCGAACAGCAGGCCTTCGCGTTTCATGGCCAGGAAGTTCTCGCCGTTGATCCAGACCAGGTCGGCCGAGCCGTCTGCCATGCGGCCGGCGGCCTTCTCGGCGCGCACGCGCCTGACCACCTCGGCGGTATCGCCGACCTTGACGTGTTCGAGCTTGATGCCGAAATGCCGCGCCACTTCACCCGCCGTCCAGTGCAGGTAGGCGTTGATGCGCTCGCTGCCGGCCCAGGCGTTGAAATACACCGTCTGGCCACGGGCGGCGGCGACGACGCGCGACCAGTCGGCGGCTCTGGGCCCGTGACAACGACGGCAACGCGACGGCCGCGCCGGCAATGATCAGGCTGCGGCGACGCAGCTCGGCGGTATGGGGCACGTGTCTTCGTGTCGACGGCTTCAGGCCGCGCGAGTGTAGCCAGCGCTGCGCGGCGCGCCTTGCTTGCCACGCCAGCACGAAGCGGTCGAGCGACCAGCGCCCCGGCCCCCAGAGCAGCAGGCCGACGAGCAGGCTGCCCCAGAACACATGCTGCTGCAACGCGGCGGGTGCGATCTCGGCCAGGCTGAGCACGGCCACCACGTTGACGACCGACAGCCCGGCCGCAGCAAAGCGTCCTGCCAGGCCCAGCGCCAACAGCACCGGCAGCACCAGCTCGCCCGCCGTGCCGGCGACGGCGGCGACGGCGGGCGGCAGCAGCGGCACGTGGTACTCGTCCTGGAACAAGGCCAGCGTGATGTTCCAGTCACGCAGCTTGGTCAGGCCCGACAGGAAGAAGACCTGCGCCACATACAGCCGCGCAGCGACTTGCGCCAGGGGCTGGGCGCGCTCGAGCTGCGGCGATGGCGCGTTGGGCCGGATCCAGAACGGACTTGCAGATTCATGCCATCTCCATCGTTTGAACGCGTCACGATCCGGCGCGATTGCAGTGCGCGAACGAGCCATTGGTCGAATGCGAACCCCTCGCCGGCGGCGTCGAGTGCAGCGGCCAACGAAGCGCCGCCCAGCAGTGCGCGGGTGAAGTCGGCGCCTTCGCGGTCGATGGCCTCGACGCGCACGGAAATGACCGTCGCGCCAGACGAGCGCGGTTTCGCCGTGGCCTTCGGCAAGTGCATTGCGCGCTGCGGCAAAGCGGTCGCCGCCGTCGCATGTTTCGATGCTCGTCGGCCTGATGGGCGAGCCAGATCGACACCACCGGCCAGGCGCTGGCCAGCACGTCGGTGCCGGGGCGCAGGCCCAGGCGCAGTGTTCTGGCGCTTGCGTCGCCAGTGCGTCGAGCGCCGGCTGCGTATCGGGCGCATCCGCGGCACGCGAGGCGCGATGGACCAGCCAGTCCAGTCGGGCGCTGTCGGCCAGATAGGGTTCGCTGGACAGCGCCTGGCTGTCGGCGATGAAGTCGGGCAGCGCCGCGCCCCATTCGCCGAGGTCGCCGCGCTCGGGTGGCCTTTGGCGCCACAGGTCGCGCGCCAGTGCGGCGAAGGGTTCCGCACCGACCAGCGCGGCCACGGTCGGGAAAGCGGTCGCCAGCGCGCGTTCGGCCGACGCCGCGGCGTTGATGCGGTAGGCGAGCAGGCCCCGCTGCTGGCGCGCCGGCGCATCGCCGAGCCAGGCGGCCAGGCCCTGTGCATCGGCGCCCGCCTCGAGCGCGCCCAGCAACAACTGCTGGCGCCGGGCCTCGCGCGCGGCGGCGGTATGCGCTCGCTCATCAGGCACCCTGCGCGCTGCGCGCTTCGGTACTCGCCTTGGGTACGGCCCGGCGGGTCACTGGACGACCCTCCGCGCTGCGCGCTCCGGGATGAGCGCTTTGGAGCGGCCATGCGCGCTCATGCGGCCACCCTGCGCCGGGCATCGATCACGGCCTGGGCCCGCGCGGCTTCGTCCAGCAGCACGTCGAGCGCCGGCACGTCGGTGTCCCACTCGATCAACGTCGGTCTCGGCCCCAGGCGTTCGATCGCGTGCCGATAGACCTGCCACACCGGCGGGTGCACGCGGCTGCCATGGTCGTCGATGACGATGTCGCCCAGCTCGGCGTAGCCGGCGAGGTGGATCTCGCCGACCGCCGCTGCGTCGATCGCATCGACGAACGCGTTGGCGCTGGCCACCGGCTCCAGGCCCGCGTTCAGCGCATTGACGACGAGATTGTTGACGTCGAGCAGCAGGCTGCAGCCACTGCGCCGCGCCAGCTGATTGAAGAATTGCGGTTCGGCCAGGCTGTCGTCGGCCCAGCCGAGGTAGGCCGAGATGTTCTCGACCAGGATCGTTCGCTGCAGCCGCTCCTGCACCTGCTGCACGTTGGCCACCATGATGTCGAGCGAGCTGGCGTTGAAGGCCACGGGCAACAGGTCGTTGCCGTGGATCGTCGCGCCGCCGGCGCGTCGCGGCGCGCGGGAGAAGCTGGCGTGGTCAGAGACGCGCACCGGTTCGATGCGGGCCACCAACGCGGCCAGGCGGTCGAGGTGCCAGGCGTCGAGGCCGGCAGCCGAGCCCAGCGACAAGCCGACGCCGTGCAGGCTGACGTCATACAGGGCGCGCCCGCGTTCGAGCACCGCCAGTGCCGCACCGCCGGCCGCGAAGTAGTTCTCGGAGTGGACTTCGACGAACGCCAGCGGCGGCCGCCGGTCGAGCAGCTCGCGCTCGTGCGGCAGGCGCCAGCCGATGCCCGTGCTCAGCGACGACATCGGCAGGCTCGCTCGTCGGACCGCTCGGCAACGGGCTCAGCTCTTCTTGCCGTCCTTCATGGCCTTGACCTGGTCGGCGGTCTTGCCCTTCAGTGGCCGCGCAGGTGCCCGCGGCGACGTACTTCCAGTCGTCCAGGCTCATGTCGGCCTTGGACAGGCCGGCGCACGAATGCGTGCCGGACGCGTTGGCGCAGTCGTTCTGGCCGGCCTTGGCGATGCCGAAGCACTTTTCATTGCTCTTGCCCGGGTCCTTGGGCATCTGGGCGGCGGCCTGGCCAACCAGACCCAGCGCGAGAACGGAGGCGAGGGCGGACGAAGCGATGAGGCGGTGGTTCATGTCAATGGTTCCAGGTTGGGTTGGGTGGAGAGTCAGGACAGCCGGGTGTTCCAGCTGCCATAGGTCGGCGCTCGGTCGCAATGCTTACACTGCCGCGCAGTTTCACGCCAACAGCCGATGCCCGATTTTGCCCTCGCCGTCCAGACCCTGCGCCCGCAGCTGCTGCGTTTTGCCCTTGCCCAGTTGCGCAACGAAGCCTGGGCCGAGGACGCGGTGTCCGACACCGTGCTGGCGGCACTGGCCAAGCCGCAGGCCTTTGCCGGGCAGTCGCAGCTGAAGACCTGGCTGGTCGGCATCCTCAAGCACAAGTTGATCGACCAGATCCGGCGTCACAGCCGCGAGGTCTCGGCCACCACGCCCGACGACGAGGAAGACATCGACGGTCTGTTGTTCGACGATACCGGCCACTGGCGCAGCGCACCCGCCGAATGGGGCGACCCCGAGGCCGCCTGCGGGCGGCGCGAGTTCTTCGAGGTGCTGGAGCTTTGCGTCGAGCAAGCTGCCCGGCGTGCAGGGCCGCGTATTCATGATGCGCGAGTGGCTGGAACTCGATTCGGCCGAAATCTGCAAGGAATTGAGCATCACCACGACCAACCTGTGGGTGCTGCTGCACCGAGCCCGATTGCGCCTGCAAGGCTGCCTGCAGGAGCACTGGTTCGGCCGCGACCGCGCCGGGGCCAGCGCATGAAATTCCTCATCTTCCGCAACTGCCGCGAAGTCACCGAGCTGGTGCTGGCGGGGCTCGACCGCCGTCTCGGCCCGGTCGAACGCGTGGCCGTGCGCTTGCACCTGCAGATCTGCGCCGCCTGCCCGAAGTTCAGCCGCCAGGTGGCCTTGATGCGCCAGGCCTTGCCGCGCTGGCGGGCCTACCGCGACAGCGCCGACTGACAGGCGCGGGCCGGGCGAGTGCTATGGCGTCGCTGGCCGACGCTCACTACACTCGATCGCCTCCCCACCCGCCACAGCGAGGACGACGATGAATCACCGACTGGCTGCTGCCGCCTTCTCACTCTTGCTCGCTGTGCCGGCATGGGCTGCCGATCCGCCCTTCGTGATCTCGGATTTCTCGACGGCCACGCTGATCGACAAGCCGGCCGTCGATGCGATCTGGCAGGCCCACCTGCCCGAGGCGCGGGTGGCCAAGCTCTATCCGCCCAAGCGCTGGGGCTTCCTCAGCCAGGTGGTCGGTGGCCTGGTGGGTGGCCAGACCTGCGTCGTCACGGCGCGTGCCGTCATGCTGCCGCGCACATCGCCCACGCGCCGCCTGGTCTGGGAGCCGGCAAAGTCATCCACCACCTTCGATGTCAAGCCCAATTCAGACGCGGCGCAGTGCAGCGCACTGGCCGCCGAAAAGCTGAAGGAAGCGGTGCAGTCGCTGGCCAGCAGCCTGGTCAAGACCTGATCAGGCCAGATAGGACCAGAGGGCGACCAGCGCAAGGCCGAGTGACAGGGTCAGGCCGTAGGCCAGCGCAATGGCCATGCCGCGCAAGAGCGTGACGCCCCAACGCCCGCCATAGACGCGGCGCGCCGCCAGCAGCGAATAGACCGGCAGCACGAGCATGCCCAAGGCAATGAGCGCGTCGATGCCGGTGGTGAACAGCGCAACCAGCAGGAACCAGAACGCATGCAGGTGCAGCGCGAACACGAGGTGCTCGGTGTAGCGCATGCGGCGATTGAAGTACGCCAGCTTGAGCCAGAGGGCGAAGATCGGCAGCAGGACGAACATGGCCCCGCCCAGGTTGCCGAGGAAGCGGTCGTTGAAGCGCTCGAGTTGGTCCGTCATGCCCTTGGCGTCGACGTCGATGCGTTTCTTCAACCGCTGACACAGCCAGGCGGGCAGGTCCTGACAGAAGAAGACCCCATCTTTCAGTCCGGCCCGGCCCGGACCGAGGGCCAGCTGTGCCTGCGCCGGGCGTGGCGGCGCGGCGCGCCCGGGGCCTTCGATCGCCAGCTCCGCCGTGGCCACCAGGCGCACCAGCACCAGCGCGAGCAGGCTCACCGTCAGGTACAAGCGCAAGGGCAGTACGTAGTGCCGGCGGCGGCCGGCGAGGTATTGCCTGGTCAGTTCACCCGGCTTGAACAACAACAGCGCAATGGTGCGCCACAACGCGCCTTCGGTGGAGAAGTAGGCGCCGCCGAACTGCTGCAGGAACTCGCCGATGCGCGGCGGCCTGATGTGGGTCTCCTGGCCGCAGTCGGGGCAGTAGCGCGGCCGCTCGGCACCGAAGGCGTGGCCGCAGTTCAGGCAGCCGGACTCAGGAATTTTGTCGACCCCAGCCACCGCCGCCCGGCGTTTCGATCACGAACTGGTCGCCGACGTGCAACTCGGCCGAGCCGATGTGGTCGAGCATCTCGACCGAGCCGTCTGCACGCTCGATGCGATTGATGCCCAGCGCGCCCGGCTGGCCGCCCGCGCCGCCGAACGCCGGCACATGGCGCCCGTTGGACAGGATCGACGCCGTCATCGGCTCGAGGAAGCGCACGCGCCGCACACCGCCGTCGCCGCCGCGCCAGCGGCCCGCGCCGCCCGAGCCGGCGCGGATGGCGTAGCTCTCGAGCCGCACCGGAAAGCGGAACTCGAGCACCTCCGGGTCGGTCAGGCGCGAGTTGGTCATGTGCGTCTGCACGACGCTGGTGCCGTTGAAACCCGGGCCCGCGCCCGAGCCGCCGGAGATCGTCTCGTAGTACTGATGGGTCGCGTTGCCGAAGGTGAAATTGTTCATCGTGCACTGGCCGGCGGCCATCACGCCGAGCGCGCCGTACAGCGCGTTGGTGACGCAGGTGCTGGTCTCGACGTTGCCGGCCACCACCGCGGCCGGCGGGCGCGGGTTCAACATGCAGCCCTCGGGCACGATCACGTGCAATGGCTTCAGGCAACCGGCATTGAGCGGGATGTCGTCGTCGACCAGGGTGCGGAAGACATACAGCACGGCGGCCATCGTCACCGCCTTGGGGGCGTTGAAGTTGTTCGGCAGTTGCGCGCTGGTGCCGCTGAAGTCGATCGTCGCTTCGCGCCGCGGCGCATCGACGCTGACCTTGACGGCGATCTGCGCGCCGTTGTCCAGCGCCAAAGTGAAGGCGCCGTCCTTCAGCGCACCGATGACGCGCCGCACCGACTCTTCGGCGTTGTCCTGTACATGCGTCATGTAGGCCGCCACGGTGGCGTTGCCGAACTGCGCGACCATCGCGTGCAGCTCCTGCACACCCTTCTCGTTGGCCGCGATCTGCGCGCGCAGGTCGGCGATCGTCTGGTCGGGATTGCGCGCGGGGTAAATGTTGACCCCTTGGCGCTGCGCGCCGTCCCCCGAGGGGAGTGCCGAGCTTGGGGCGGCTCGGCGCTCGGCGCCACCGCCGAGTTGCGCGCGCAACTCCGCTTCACGCAACACGCCGTCGCGCACGAGCAGGAAGTTGTCGAACAGCACGCCTTCCTCGGCAATCGTGGTCGAGAACGGTGGCATCGAGCCCGGGGTGATTCCGCCGATGTCGGCGTGGTGGCCGCGCGAGGCGACGTAAAAGCCCGGCCGGGCCGCGTCGAGATAGACAGGCGTGACGACCGTCACGTCGGGCAGGTGCGTGCCGCCGTGATACGGGTCGTTCAGCACATACACGTCGCCGCGGCGCATCGCCGGGTTGCGTGCGATCACGGTCTTGATCGACTCGCTCATCGAACCCAGGTGCACCGGCATGTGCGGCGCATTGGCGATCAGGTTGCCGTCGGCATCGAACAGCGCGCAGGAGAAATCGAGCCGCTCCTTGATGTTGACCGAGTAGGCGGTGTTCTGCAGCCGCAGGCCCATCTGCTCGGCGATGTTCATGAACAGGTTGTTGAAGACCTCGAGCATGACCGGGTCGGCGTCGGTGCCGATGGCGTGCTGGGTCGCGCGCGGCACCACGCGTTGCAGCTCGATGCTGCCGGCGGCGCCGAGCCTGGCGCGCCAGCCGGGCTCGACGACGGTGGTGGCGTTGCGCTCGGCAACGATGGCCGGGCCTTCGATGGTCGCGCCGGCGCGCAGCGACTCGCGCACGTACAGGCCGGCCGCCAGCCAGCGCTCGCTGTAGATGCGCACGCCGGCGTCGGGCGTCGGCGTGTAGGGCGCGGGCTCGGCACCGCCCTTGGCGCTGTCCAGGCGCGCGCCGGCGCCGACGGCTTCGACCGAAACGGCTTCGATGACCAGCCCGCGGCCCGGCATCAGGAAGGCGAAGCGCTGGCGGTAAGCGGCCGCGAAAGCCTCGCGCAGGGCGGCGAGGGTGCCGAGCGGCAGCACCAGCGCGGTGTCGGTGCCCTGGTAGCGCAGGTGCACGCTGCGGCGCAGTTCGACCGCGGCGGCCGCGACGCCCTGGCCGAGCAGTTCGCTGCGCGCCGCCTCGCCCAGCGCGGTCAAGCGCGCCGTCGCGGCCGTCAGGCCGGCGTCGTCGAGCGCGAGCTCGACCGAAGCCTCGCGCATCGCGATCTGGTCGGCCAGGCCCATGCCGTAGGCCGACAGCACGCCGGCCAGCGGGTGCACGAAGATGCGGCCCATGCCGAGCGCATCGGCCACCGCGCAGGCATGCTGGCCGCCGGCGCCGCCGAAGCATTGCAGTGTGTACTGGGTCACGTCGTAACCGCGTGCGACCGAGATGCGCTTGATGGCGTTGGCCATGTTCTGCACCGCGATCTGCAGGAAGCCCTGCGCCAGCGACTCGGCCGTGATGTCGCGGCCGCTGGCGGCGCGCACGCGTTCGGCCAGTTGCTCGAACTGGGCCAGCACCACGTCGCGATCGAGTGCCTGGTCGGCCTTGGGGCCGAACACTTTCGGGAAGTGGGCGGGGACGATCCGGCCGAGCAACACATTCGCGTCGGTGGTCGTCAGCGGCCCGCCGCGGCGGTAACTCGCCGGCCCGGGGTTGGCGCCCGCACTCTGCGGGCCGACGCGCAGCCGGGCGCCGTCGAACTGCAGCAGCGAGCCGCCGCCGGCGGCGACGGTGTGGATGCTCATCATCGGTGCGCGCATGCGCACGCCGGCGACCTGGGTCTCGAACGCGCGTTCGAATTCGCCGGCGTAATGCGACACATCGGTGCTGGTGCCGCCCATGTCGAAGCCGATCACCCGGTCGTGGCCGGCCGCCACCGCGGTGCGCACCATGCCGACGATGCCGCCGGCCGGGCCCGACAGGATCGCGTCCTTGCCCTGGAAGTGGTGCGCCTCGGTCAGGCCGCCGCTGCTTTGCATGAAGAACAGGCGCACGCCGGGCATCTGGCCGGCCACCTGGTCGACATAGCGGCGCAGGATCGGGCTCAGGTAGGCGTCGACCACGGTGGTGTCGCCGCGCGCCACCAGCTTCATCAGCGGGCTGACCTCGTGCGAGACGCTGACCTGCGTGAAGCCGATCCGACGCGCCAGCCGCGCGGCCGCGGCCTCGTGCGCGGTGTAGCGGTAACCATGCATGAAGACGATGGCGCAGGCGCGGATGCCGGCGTCGTGCGCGGCCTGCAGCCCGGTATGCAGGTGCGTCTCGTTCAGCGGCAGCAAGACCTCGCCATGCGCACCGATGCGCTCCTCGGCCTCGAGCACGCGTTCGTAAAGCAGTTCGGGCAGCACGATGTGGCGCTCGAACAGCTTGGGCCGGGCCTGGTAGGCGATGCGCAGCGCGTCGCCGAAGCCGCGGCTGGTGACGAGCAGCGTGCGGTCGCCCTTGCGCTCCAGCAGCGCGTTGGTGGCCACCGTGGTGCCCATCTTCACGCACTCGACCTGGGCCGGCGTGATCGGCGCGCCCGCCGCCAGGCCGAGCAGCCGCCGGATGCCCTCGACCGCCGCGTCGGGGTACTGCTCGGCGTTCTCCGACAGCAGCTTGAGCGTACGCAGCGACCCATCGGGCGCGCGGCCGACGACGTCGGTGAAGGTGCCGCCGCGGTCGATCCAGAACTGCCAGCGGGAAGGGTTGATCACAGGATTCATGCGTCACAGGTTCGGGCAAGCCCGGGGCAGGACGGTACCCGGTGCAGCCTATGCTAGCCGCCACCGCCCTGACCAGCCCGAGGAGACCCGATGCACCCGATCAAGACCCTGCTGCTCGCAGGTATTTCAATGGCCGCCGCCGTCGGCGCCATGGCCCAGACCAAGTGGGACCTGGCCGCAGCCTATCCTGCGACCAACTTCCATACCGAGAACCTGAATGCCTTCGCCGCCGACATCGACAAGGCCAGCGCCGGCAAGCTCAAGATCACCGTGCATGCCAACGCCTCGCTATTCAAGGCCAACGAGATCAAGCGCGCGGTGCAGGGCGGGCAGGCACAGGCGGGTGAGATCCTGCTGGTGAACTACCAGAACGAGTGGCAGTTGTTCGGCGCCGACGGCCTGCCCTTCCTGGCCGACAGCTACGACGAGGCGATGAAGCTGTACAAGGCCCAGCGCCCGCTGCTCGAGAAGAAGTTCGCTGAGCAGGGCATGTTGCTGCTTTACGCGGTGGCCTGGCCGCCGCAGGGCATCTACTCGAAGAAGCCGATTGCCTCGGCGGCCGACCTGAAGGGCTCGAAGTGGCGCGCCTACAGTCCGGCCACCGCGCGCATCGCCGAGCTGGTCGGTGCCCAGCCGGTGACCGTGCAGGCGGCGGAGTTGTCGCAGGCGATGGCCACCGGCGTGGTCGAAAGCTACATGAGCAGCGGCTCGACCGGGCTGGACACCAAGACCTACGAGTCGCTCAAGTACTGGTACGACACGCAGGCCTGGCTGCCGAAGAACGCGGTGATCGTCAACAAGGCGGCTTACGACGCACTCGACGCACCGACCAAGGCCGCGGTGCAGAAGGCAGCGGCCGACGCCGAAGTGCGGGGCTGGGCGGCCAGCCGCAAGGTCAACACCGAATCGGTCGAAAAGCTGAAGGCCAACGGCATGAGCATCATGCCGCCGTCGGCGCAACTCAAGGCCGACATGAAGAAGGTTGGCGACACGATGCTGACCGAGTGGCTCGACAAGGCCGGGCCCGATGGCAAGGCCCTGATCGACGCCTTCCGCAAATAGCCTGCACCGCGCCGTGCGCCGCGCGCTCGATGCCCTGTACGACGGCGCTGCGGCGCTGGCGGCGCTGGCCATGGTGCTGCTGCTGGTGGCGGTGCTGGCCTCGGTGCTGGGCCGCCAGTTCCATTTCAACCTCCCCGGCACCGACGCCTACGCCGGCTACATGATGGCCGCGGCGGGCTTCCTGGCCCTGGCGCACACCTTCAAGCGCGGCGAGCATATCCGCGTCACGCTGCTGCTGCAGTCGCTGGCGCCGGGCGCGCGGCACCGGCTCGAGTTGTGGGCCTTGTCGGCGGCCTCGCTGCTGGCCGGGCTGGTGGCCTACTACAGCCTGCGCCTGGCCTGGCAGTCGCACGCCTTCAACGACATCTCCACCGGCAACGACGCCACGCCACTGTGGCTGCCGCAGCTCGGCATGGCCATCGGCACGACGATCCTGGCCATCGCCTGCGTCGACGAACTGGTGCTCGAGTGGCGCGGCCGGCGCGTGCAGGTGCAGAGCGGCGAAGCGTTGCGCAACGAATGAGCGGCGCGTGAACGACATCGCCATCACCGCGCTGCTGATCGTCGCGCTGTTCGCGATCCTGGGCAGCGGCGTCTGGATCGGCCTGTCGCTGGCCGGCGTGGCCTGGATCGGCATGCAGCTGTTCTCTTCGCGGCCGGCTGGCGACGCGATGGCCGTCACGATCTGGGGCAGCTCGTCGAGCTGGACGCTGACTGCGCTGCCGCTGTTCATCTGGATGGGCGAGATCCTGTTTCGCACCCGCTTGTCGAGCGACATGTTCCGCGGCCTGGCGCCGTGGATGCAGTCGCTGCCCGGCCGGCTGCTGCACACCAACGTGGTCGGCTGCGCGATCTTCGCCGCGGTGTCGGGCTCCTCGGCCGCCACCTGCGCCACGATCGGCAAGATGAGCCTGCCCGAGCTGTCGCGGCGTGGCTACCCCGATGGCATCGCGATCGGCTCGCTGGCCGGTGCCGGCACGCTGGGCCTGTTGATCCCGCCGTCGATCATCATGATCGTCTACGGCGTCGCGGCCGAGGTCTCGATCGCCCAGCTGTTCATGGCCGGCATCCTGCCCGGCATCATGCTGGCGGCGCTGTTCTCCGGCTACCTCGTGTTCTGGGCGCTGCGCCATCCCGGCGAGGTGCCGGCCGCCGACGCCGCGATGAGCTTCACGCAGAAGGTGCACGAGTCGCGGCACCTGATCCCGGTCGTGCTGCTGATCGTTGCCGTGCTCGGTTCGATCTACGCCGGCATCGCCACGGCGACCGAAGCCGCCGCCGTCGGCGTGGTCGGTGCGCTGGGCATCTCGGCAATGCAGGGCTCGCTCGACTGGCCGACCTTCAAGGCCTCGCTGCTCGGCGGCACGCGGCTGTATTGCATGATCGCGCTGATCCTGGCCGGGGCCGCGTTCCTGACGCTCAGCATGGGCTACATCGGCCTGCCGCGGCACCTGGCCGAATGGATCGCGACGCTCGGCCTGTCGCAATGGCAATTGCTGGCGGCGCTGCTGGTCTTCTACGTCGTGCTCGGCTGCTTTCTCGACGGCATCTCGATGGTCGTGCTGACGATGGGCGTGATCATGCCCACGGTCATCAAGGCCGGCATCGACCCGCTGTGGTTCGGCATCTTCATCGTGCTGGTGGTCGAGATGGCGCAGATCACGCCGCCGGTGGGCTTCAACCTGTTCGTGCTGCAGGGCATGACCGGGCGCGAGATCGGCTGGATCGCGCGCGTCACGCTGCCGTTCTTCTTCTGCATGGTGGCCGGGGTCGTGTTGATCACTGTGTTCCCGGCCATCGTCACCGCGCTGCCCAGTGCAGTGATGGGCACGGCGCGCTGAGGGCCACGTCGGCGCGCCCGGGCTAGAAGCCCGAGCCCGGCTGCTTCAGGAACTCGAGTTCGTCGCTGCTGCTGGCGCGGCCGAGTGCGGCGTTGCGGTGCGGAAAGCGGCCGAAGCGCTCGACGATGTCGTGATGGCGCTGCGCCCATTCACTCAGGCCCGCCAGCGCCGGCTCATCGCGCCCGAGCTGCTCGAACAACTGCAGCGACGTGCGCTGGTGCGACCGGTCCTCGGCATGCTCGAACGGCAGGTAGACGAACATGCGTTGCACGCCGGTGAGCTCGCGGTCCAGCCCCGACGCCACCAGCGCGCGGGCCGTCTGCAAGGCCATCGCATCGCCGGCGAAGGCGCGCGCACTGCCGCGGTAGGCGTTGCGCGTGAACTGGTCGAGCACGATGACGCGCGCCAGCGCCGGCAACGCGGCCAGTGGCGCTGCGGCCCAGTCGTCGATGCCGCCCGCCAGCGCCTGCTCGATCAGGCGGCCGAAGCGCTGCACGATCGCCGCGTCGAAGCCTGGATCCTTGCGGAACCACTGCGGCCGT
The DNA here is from genome assembly GCA_963751775.1 of uncultured beta proteobacterium. Lineage (GTDB taxonomy): Bacteria > Pseudomonadota > Gammaproteobacteria > Burkholderiales > Burkholderiaceae_C > CADEEN01. The sequence continues at coordinate 435,890 of CAVVVW010000008.1, read as the reverse complement.
TGCTGCAGGTGACCGGGGTCGTCGGCCGTGCCGAACCAGAAATCCAGGACCTGCTGGGCGTCGGGCGTGATCATCGCGGCGTGGCGCGGGAACTCAGGGCGCGAGCAGATCGAGCGTGGCCGGGTGGCGTCGCATGTAGCGCGCCACATAACTGCACGCCGGCCGCACGCGCAGGCCCTCGCGGCGTGCGTAATCCAGCGCCTCGGCCACCAGAGCCGCGGCGATGCCGCGGCCTTCGAGCGGCGGCGGCACGAGCGTGTGGGTCATGGTCATCACCGCACCCGACAACCTGTAGTCGGCGACACAGAGCTGGCCGTCGACCTCGGCTGCAAAGCGACTTGCGGCGATGTCGTGGTGAACCGGGATGTTCATGTCGTGCTCAAGCGCGTGGTTTGCGTTCGTGGTTGTCTCATTGTTGCGTGTGGCGGCCGCTTCGTGATCGACTCAGCTCAGCAGCGGTTGCAGCGACAGCTCCACCGAGCGCTGGCCGTCATTGAACCAGATCAGCCCGTCCTGCACGGTGACCTGGATCTGCATCGATCGCTGTGCCAGGCCGGCCAGCGCGGCGCTCTGCTCGGCAGGCAACTGCCACACCGCCAGGCGCTCGGTGCGCGTCAGCTTGTTCTTCACGCCCGCCCACCAGATCGGCGTGCTGGCGGTGTAGGCGATGAAGGTGGCCTGCTCGGCGCGTGACGCGGCGCGCTGCATGCGGCGCTCGTCGGGCTGGCCGACCTCGATCCAGTGCACGAGCTGGCCGGTCAGGTCGAGCTGCCACAGGTCGGGCTCGTCGGTGTCGGCCAGGCCGCGGGCGAACACCAGGTCGCCGCGGTGGTTGTCGGCCGGCACGTTCAGCGCGTAGGCCAGCAGCCGCACCATCATGCGCTCCTCGGTTTCCGACGGGTGCTGCGCCAGCGTCAGCAGGTGGTCGCCGTAGATGCCGCGGTCCATGTCGGCGATCTGCAGTTGCGCTTTGAAGATGGTTGCTTTGAGGGCCATGGGGCGCCGACTGTGCCACAAGCCTTGCCGCGCACACCCGCACCTATGCAATTGCCGGCATAGCGACATGGCGCGGCTGGCATGCAAACATGCGCGTCAAGAGTCGAAAGGTGTTCATGGGTGGCGGTTTCGCCGACAGCCTGCGCGCAGCGTGGGTCTTGGTGACGGGTTGGGATGTGCGCCTGGCGGAGATCGTCGCGCTGTCGCTCGGCGTCAGCGCGAGCGCCTGTGCCTTGGCGGCGGGCCTGGGCATGGCCGGTGGCGCCTGGCTCGCGGTATCGCGCTTTCGCGGCCAACGGCTGATCGTCGCGGCGCTCAACACCCTGCTCGGTTTGCCCTCGGTGGTGGTCGGCCTGGTGGTCTACCTGCTGTTGTCGCGCTCGGGGCCGCTCGGCACCTGGGGCATCCTGTTCACGCCGCGGGCGATGGTCGTCGCGCAGACGATCCTCGTGCTGCCGGTGGTGGCGGCGCTGACGCGCCAGTTGATCGCCGACGCCTGGCGCGGCAACGGCGAGCAGTTGCGCTCGATGGGCGCGTCTGCGCTGGCCAGCGCCGCACTGCTGCTGCTGCATGAACGGCTGGCGCTGGTGACGGTGTTGCTGACCGCCTTCGGCCGCGCGATCAGCGAGGTCGGTGCGGTGATGATCGTCGGCGGCAACATCGAGGGCGTGACGCGGGTCATGACCACCGCGATCGCGCTCGAGACCAGCAAGGGCGACCTGCCGCTGGCGCTCGGCCTGGGCCTGGTGCTGCTGGCCTGCGTCGGCGCGATCAATGCGGCCATCGCGCTGGCGCAGCGCCAGCATGGCGCGCACACCGAGGCGCTTGGCAAGTGAGCGCGGTGCTGGTGTCCTTGCAGCGGCGCGGCGGTGCGTTTTGGCGCCGTCACCGCGCTGGCCGACGTGGACTTCACGCTGCAGGCGGGGGAACGGGTGGCCCTGGTCGGCGCCAACGGCTCGGGCAAGACGACGCTGCTGCGCGTGCTGCACGGCCAGCTCGCGCACGAGGGCACGCGCCGCGCGCAGATCGACGCGGCGGGCCGCGAGCCGGCGCAGGCGATGGTCTTTCCAGCGCCCCTTCCTGCTGCGCCTGTCGGTCTGGAACAACCTGATGGTGGCGCTGTGGCTGGCCGCGGTGCCGCGTGCCGCAGCGCGCGGCGCGCGCGACGCAGGCCTTGGCGCGCGTCGGCCTGGCCGATCAGCGTGACCGCCCGGCGCGCGTGCTGTCGGGCGGCCAGCAGCAGCGCCTGGCGCTGGCGCGGGCCTGGGCCGTGCGTCCGCGGCTGCTGTTCCTCGACGAGCCGACGGCCAGCCTGGACCCCGGCGCCAAGCGCGAGGTCGAGCAGCTGATCGCCGGGTTCGCGCAGGAAGGCATGGCCGTGGTGATGAGCACCCACAACCTGGGCCAGGCCAAGCGGCTGGCCACGCGCGTGGTCTATCTCGAAGCCGGGCGCGTGATCGTCGATCTGCCGACGGCGACGTTTTTCAACCAATCGCTGCCCGAACCGGCGGCGTCTTTCGTCAAAGGGGAACTGGGATGGCCAACTTGAAACGTCGAATCTGGATTGCGGGTCTGCTGCTGGCGTGCAGCTGCTGTCGCGTCGGCGCAGGAGCGCTTCATCGTCATGGCGTCGACCACCAGCACCGAACAGTCGGGCCTGTTCGCGCACCTGCTGCCGGCCTTCAAGGCGGCCAGCGGCATCGACATCCGCGTCGTGGCGCTGGGCACCGGCCAGGCGCTCGACGCGGCGCGGCGCGGCGACGCCGACGTGGTCTTCGTGCACGACCAAGCGGCCGAGGAGAAGTTCGTCGCCGAGGGCTTCGGCCTCAAGCGCCTGCCGGTGATGTACAACGACTTCGTGCTGATCGGCCCCAAGGCCGACCCGGCCGGCGTGAAGGGCAAGGACATCGTGGCGGCATTGGCCAAGCTGGCCGGCCAGGGCACGCCATTCGTCTCGCGCGGCGACAAGAGCGGCACGCATGCGGCCGAGCTGCGCTACTGGAAGATGGCCAACCTCGACGTGACCGCCGCGCCGTACAAGGGCTACCAGGCCTGCGGCTGCGGCATGGGCCCGGCGCTGAACATCGCATCGTCGAGCAACGCCTACGCGCTCGCCGACCGCGGCACCTGGCTCAACTTCAAGAACCGCGGCGAACTGGCGGTGCTGGTCGAGGGCGATTCGCGCCTGTTCAACCAGTACGGCGTGATGGTCGTGAACCCGGCCAAGCACCCGCATGTCAAGGTCGCGCTGGCGCAGACCTTTGCCGACTGGGTGGTGTCGCCAGCCGGGCAGGCGGCGATCGCCGGCTACAAGATCGGCGGCGAACAATTGTTCTTTGGAAACGCGAAATAGCGACAATGTCGCTCCAGCCATGGAGTGCGGTGCATGACCTCTGCCAAGACCTTCGCCTCGCAGGCCGACCTCGAGGCCAAGAAGGTCAGCTTCACCAAGCTGTCCGACAACGCCTATGCCTATACCGCCGAGGGCGACCCGAACACCGGCGTGATCGTCGGCGACGACGCGGTGATGGTCATCGACACCCAGGCCACGCCGGTGATGGCGCAGGACGTGATCCGGCGCATCCGCGGCGTCACCGACAAGCCGATCAAGTACGTGGTGCTGTCGCACTACCACGCCGTGCGCGTGCTGGGCGCCAGCGGGCTACGCGCCCGAGCACATCGTCGCCAGCCGCGACACCTATGACCTGATCGTCGAGCGCGGCGAGCAGGACAAGGCGAGCGAGATCGGCCGCTTCCCGCGCCTGTTCCAGGCCGTCGAATCGGTGCCGCCGGGCATGACCTGGCCGACGATCACCTTCAGCGGCCGGATGTCGATCTGGCTCGGCAAACTGGAGGTGCAGTTGATCCAGCTCGGCCGCGGCCACACCAAAGGCGACACGGTGGCCTGGCTGCCCGAGCAGAAGATCCTGTTCTCCGGCGACCTGGTCGAGTTCGACGCCACGCCCTATGCCGGCGACGCCTATTTCAGCGACTGGCCGCAGACGCTGGACAACATCGCCGCGCTGCAGCCGCGCGCGCTGGTGCCCGGCCGCGGTGCGGCGCTGACGACGCCCGAGCAGGTGGCGGCCGGCCTGGCCGGCACGCGCGGCTTCATCAGCGAGCTGTACGCCAGCGTGCGCGCCGGCGTGGCCCAGGGCAAGGACCTGAACGCGGTCTACAAGCAGACGCTGGCCGGGCTCAGGCCGAAGTACGGGCACTGGGTCATCTTCGACCATTGCATGCCGTTCGACGTGACCCGCGCGTTCGACGAGGCCACGCAATACCGCGACCCGCGCATCTGGACCGCAGAGCGCGACATCGAGATGTGGCGTGCGCTGGAAGGCTGAACCGGCATTCAAGCGGCGCAAAGGAGAGCAGCATGAGCATCACCCACGGCATCCACCATGTCGCCTACCGCTGCCACGACGCCAAGGCCACCGTCGAGTGGTACCGCAAGCACCTGCAGATGGACTTCGTGCTGGCCATCGCCGAAGACCAGGTGCCTTCGACCGGTGCCCCCGACCCGTACATGCATGTCTTTCTCGACGCCGGCCGGGGCAATGTGCTGGCCTTCTTCGAGCTGCCGAACTCGCCGCCGATGGGCCGCGACGCGAACACGCCCGATTGGGTCCAGCACATCGCGTTCAAGGTCGACAGCCTGGCCACGCTCGAAGCCACCAAGGCGCGGCTCGAGGCCGCCGGCGTCGCGGTGATCGGCCCGACCGAGCACACCATCTTCAAGTCGATCTACTTCTTCGACCCCAACGGCCACCGCCTCGAGCTGGCCGCCGACACCGCCACGCCAGAGATGAATGCCAAGCTCGATCTGGTGAAGTGGGAAATGCTCGAAGAGTGGAGCCGCACCAAGCGCGCGCCCAAACACGCGGCCTGGATGCACGCGAAATGACGCTTACCCCCGACGCGGCTTCGCCGCTCCCCCGATGGCGACCGATAGGGCGCCCGCGGTGCCCTGGCGCAACACCAGCGGCCCGGCAGAGCCGGTATCTGCGGTGTTCGCCTGGGAATACCGCTGTTTGCCTAGGCGGCGGTGCTCTCCACCTACACTTGGCCGCGCTACGCCTACCGGCGCGCGCCCGAACTCGGCGCAGCGGTCGCCAGGCGCGTGCCACTGGTGATCGTCGGCGCGGGCCCGGTGGGCCTGGCCGCGGCGATCGACGCCGCGCTGCGCGGCCTGCAGGTCATCGTGCTCGACGACGACAACACCGTGTCGATCGGCTCGCGCGGCGTGTGCTACGCCAAGCGCACGCTCGAGATCTTCGACCGCCTGGGGCTGGGCGACCGCGTCGTGGCCAAGGGCGTGACCTGGAACGTCGGCCGCACTTTCCACCGCGAGCGCGAGGTGTTCAGCTTCAACCTGTTGCCCGAGCCCGGACACCACCGCCCCGGCATGGTCAACCTGCAGCAGTACCACCTCGAGCAGTACCTGGTCGAGCGGGCGATGGCGCTGCCGTCGATCGACTTGCGCTGGCAGCACAAGCTGGTGCAGGTGACGCCGGGCGACGACGGTGTGGCGCTGGCCATCGACACCGTCGACGGCCGCTACGCGCTGCAGGCCGATTGGCTGCTGGCCGCCGACGGCACACGCAGCAGCGTGCGCCGGCAGATGGGCCTGGATGCGCAGGGCCATGTGTTCGAGGATCGCTTCCTGATTGCCGACGTCGTGCTCGACGGCGAGCCGTTCCCGCTGGCCCAGACCGAGCGCCGGTTCTGGTTCGCGCCCGCGTTCCACGCCGGTGAGAGCGCGCTGATGCACCGCCAGGCCGACAACGTCTGGCGGCTGGACTTCCAACTGGGGTGGAACGCCGACCCGGAGGCCGAGAAGGACCCCGAGCGCGTGCGCGACCGCGTCCGCGCGATGCTCGACAGCCAGGGCTTCGCGCACATCGGCTTCGAACTCGAGTGGGTCAGCGTCTACACCTTCCAGTGCCGGCGCATGGCCCGGTTCCGCCATGGCCGCGTGCTGTTTGCCGGCGACAGCGCGCACCAGGTCTCGCCGTTCGGCGCCCGCGGCGCCAATTCGGGCGTGCAGGACACCGACAACCTGGTGTGGAAGCTGAAGCTGGTGATCGACGGCGACGCACCCGCATCGCTGCTCGACAGCTACGACCACGAGCGCGGTGCGGCGGCCGACGAGAACATCCTCAATTCCACCCGCTCGACCGACTTCATGACGCCGAAGAGCCACGCCGCTCGCGTGCTGCGCGATGCCGTGCTGTCGCTGGCCGCCGAGGTGCCGGCCGGCCGCGCGCTGGTCAACAGCGGCCGCCTGTCGGTGCCCAGCGTGGCCGCCGACTCGCCGCTGAACACACCCGACAGCGAGCCGTTCGACGGCTGGATGGTTCCCGGCGCGCCACTCGACGATGCGCCGGTGCGCGACGCGGCGGGCCGCGATGGCTGGCTGCTGCCGCACACCGGGCAGGGCTTCGTGCTGATGCACTTCGGCCTGCCGGGCGCGATCGAAACCGCGGCGACTCGACGCGTTGCTGCGCGAGCGCATCGCCGTGCACCCGCTGATGGTGCTGCCGGCCGGCCAGCATGGCGCGGCGGGCCACGCCTGGGTGCACGATGTCGACGGCCTGGCGGCGAAGCGCTGCGACGCGCGGCCGGGTACCACCTACCTGCTGCGCCCCGACCAGCATGTGGCCGCGCGCTGGCGCCACTTCGACGCCGCCGCGGTGCGCGCCGCGCTGGCCCGTGCCACACACACACCGATGCCATGACCACACTGAACACCCAGCCGAACTTCGGCACGCCCGGCGAACGCCACCGTCACGCCTACACGCCTGGCGACGATTTCTACGACGCGCTGGTCGCCGCCCACCGCGGCCTGACCGACGCGCAGAGCGAGCTGCTCAACGCGCGCCTGGTGCTGCTGCTGGCCAACCACATCGGGGAGCTCGCCGTGCTGCGCGAAGCCATCGGGTTGGCGCGCGCCGGCGCCCTCGCTGCGCCGGGCTGACCCGCATCCGCCTTCGGAGTTGCCATGTGCCGAAACATCAAGACCCTGTTCAACTTCGAGCCGCCGGCCACCGAGCTCGAGATCCGCGACGCGTCGCTGCAATTCGTCAGGAAACTGAGTGGCTTCAATGTGCCGTCCAAGGCCAACGAGGCCGCGTTCGAGCGTGCGGTGGCCGACGTGCTGCCGCTGCCCGCGTGCTGATCGGCTCGCTGGTGACGCGTGCCGATCCGCGTCAGCGCGAGGTCGAGGTGCTGCGGGCCCGCGCCAGGTCCGCGCGCCGCTTCCGCGCGTGAAGCCGCGAAGCCTCAGTAGGTGCCCGGCAGCAGGATGCGACGGTCCACGTCGCCGATCCGGGTGTGGCCGCAGAACGCCATCGTCACATCCAGCTCCTTGTGGATGACTTCGAGCGCCTTGGCCACGCCCGCCTCGCCCATCGCACCCAGGCCGTAGGCATAGGCGCGGCCGATCATGGTGCCGTGCGCGCCCAGGGCCCAGGCCTTGAGCACGTCCTGTCCCGAACGGATGCCGCCATCCATCCAGACCTCGATGCGCGAACCCACCGCGTCGGCGATCGCCGGCACGGCCGCGATCGAACTCGGTGCGCCATCGAGTTGGCGGCCGCCGTGGTTGCTGACCACCAACGCGTCGGCGCCGCTGTCGGCGGCCAGGCGCGCGTCTTCGACGTCCATGATGCCCTTGAGGATGAACTTGCCGCCCCAGCGCTTCTTGATCCACTCGACGTCGCTCCAGTTGAGTCTCGGGTCGAACGTTTCGCGGGTCCAGGCGCCGAGCGAAGACATGTCGCTGACGCCCTTGGCGTGACCGATCAGGTTGCCGAAGCTGTGCTCGCGCGTACCGGCCATGCCCAGGCACCAGCGTGGCTTCAGCAGCAGGTTGATGATGTTGGCCAGCGTCGGTTTGGGCGGCGCGGTCATGCCGTTCTTCAGGTCCTTGTGCCGTTGGCCGATGACCTGCAGATCGAGTGTGAGCACCAACGCCGAGCAGCCGGCCGCCTTGGCGCGGTCCATCAGGCGCTCCATGAAGTCGCGGTCGCGCATCCAGTAGAGCTGGAACCAGAACGGCGCCGTGGTCTGTGCGCGCACCGATTCGATCGAGCAGATGCTCATCGTCGACAGCGTGAACGGCACGCCGAACTTCTCGGCCGCCTTGGCGCACTGGATTTCGCCATCGGCATGCTGCATGCCCAGCAGGCCGACGGGAGCCAGCGCGACCGGCATCTTGACGGGCGTGCCGGCCATCGTCGTCGCCGTGCTGCGGTTGTCCATGTTCACCGCCACGCGCTGGCGCAGCAGGATCTTGCCGAAGTCGCTCTCGTTGGCGCGGTAGGTGCTCTCGGTCCAAGAGCCGCTGTCGGTGTATTCGTAGAACATCCGCGGCACGCGCTTCTGGGCAAGCTGGCGCAGGTCTTCGATGTTGGTGATGACGGGCATGGCTGGGTTCTCCTCGGCCCGCATCGTAGCCGCCGCGGGGCGGCAATGGCTGATTCAGGTCAGCGCATGGGCCAGGAGGGCCGCGGCAGTCACCGCACCGGCGACAGCCACCAGCAGCCAGTTGGGCAGGCGGCCCTGTGGCGTGCGCGACACGCGCTGGCGTCGGCGCTGGTTGTCTTTGTCGATCATGGGGGCTGGAGTGTCACCTCCCTGCGTGGCGCAGGCAAGCCATGCGCACACCCAGCAGGCGCAGGCGGCGTGAGAAATCGACGCGTTTGAGGCACTGGCCTGCGGCTTGGCGGATGTCCTCGGCCTCGGCGGTCGGCTCGGGCAGCGTCAGGTCGCGGGTGACGGTCTTGAAGTCGGCGAAGCGCAACTTGATGCCGACGGTCTTGCCGGCGTAGCCCTTTCGCTGCAGGTCGTGGGCCAGTTGCTGCACCAGTTCGTCGAGCACGGCGCCGAGCTCGGCCCGGTCGTGCACCGCATGCAGGTCGCGGTCGAAGGTGGTCTCGCGGCTCATCGACACCGGCTCGCTGCTGGTCGAAATCGCGCGGTCGTCGCGGCCGTGCGCGGCGTCATGCAACCAGCGTCCGTAGCTGACGCCGAAATGCTCGACCAGCCAGTGGCGCTCGCGCGCCGCCAGCTCGCCGATCGTGCGGATGCCCAGGGTTTCGAGCTTGGTCGCGGCCTTCGGCCCGATGCCGTTGACGCGCCGCACCGGCAGCGGCCAGATGCGCGTGGGCAGGTCGTCCAGCGTCAGCACGGTCAGGCCGTCGGGTTTGTCGAGTTCGCTGGCGATCTTGGACAGCAGCTTGTTCGGCGTCACGCCCACCGAGCAGGTCAGGCCGGTGCTGCGGCGCACGTTGTTGCGGATCTCCTGCGCGAGCGCGCGCACGCCGCCGCAGGGGTCGTGGCCGACGCTGTCCTGCGCGCCGGGCAGGTCGGTCAGGTCGATGTAGATCTCGTCGATGCCGCGGTCTTCGATCAGCGGCGCCACTTCGGCCACCGCGGCCTTGAAGCGCCGCGAGTACAGGCCGTACTGCTCGAAGTCGACCGGCAGCAGCACCGCGTCGGGCGCACGCAGCGCGGCCTTCATCAGGCCCATGCCCGAGTGCACGCCGACGTCGCGCGCGGCGTAGGTGGCGGTGGTGGCGACGCCGCGGCCGGTGTAACCCGCCAGCGTGGCGAACCGGCGCGTGCCGTCGGCCAGCATCACCGGCTGGTGGCGCCGGCCGCCGCCGACCACCACCGGCAGACCGGCCAGCTCGGGGTAACGCAGCAACTCGACCGACGCATAGAAGGCGTCCATGTCGAGGTGGGCGATCCAGCGTCGCGGCCCGTGGGGCGGTGTGGGCATGGCCGGATTTTCGTCAACAATGGGCGCATGCACAGGCGCGGGGACTCACGATGGCATGCATCTCGAACAATCTGGCGCGCGGCGCTGGTCGGCGCCTTGGTGATGACCAGCGGTGCCGCGTTGGCGCAGGGCGGCACGCCGCAGGGCTGGCAGGCCGAGGTCTTTGCCGCCGAGCGTGCGTTCGCCAAGTCGATGGCCGACCGCGACTTCGCAGCGTTCGGCCGCCACGTGGCGCCCGATACGCTGTTCTTCGGCAGCAGCAAGGTGCACCGTGGCCGCGATGCCGTGCTCGCGGCATGGAAGCCGTTCTTCGACGGCCCGACCGCACCGTTCTCGTGGCAACCCGACCAGGTCGAGGTGCTCGAGTCGGGCCAGCTGGCACTGTCGACCGGGCCGGTGCGCGACCCGCAGGGCCAGGTGATCGCGCGATTCAATTCGATCTGGATGCGTTCGCCCGATGGCCGCTGGCTGGTGGTGTTCGACAAGGGCAGCCCGCCCGACCCCTCGCCAAAGTAGCCGGGCCGGCGCGGCGGCTCAGGCGCCGAAGCCGAACAACCGCCGAGGGGTGTCCCACAACAGGCGTTTGCGGTCGGCGGCGTCCGGAAACCAGGCCTCGACGAGCTTGAGCAGCGGGCCGTAGTCGAGCCGCTGCGTCGCCTTCAGATAGGGCCAGTCCGAGGCCCACAGGCAGGCGTCGAGCGTGAACGCCTCGACCAGGGCACGGACGAAGGGCTCGGCGTCGCGGTACGGCGCTTCCTGGGTCGAAAACTTCTGCAGCCCCGACAGTTTGACCGTTGCCCGGCCGCTCTGCGCCAGCGCCAGCAGCGCGGCGAATCCCGGCTGCGACAGGCCCGCCGACGGTGTCGGCCGGCCGCAGTGGTCGACCAGGATGCGCGCGCCGCTGGCCAGCAGCAACGGCGCCAGGGGCACCAGCTGGTCGCGCTCGACCTGGATCTGCACGAACAGGCCCAGCTCGGCCAGCATGCGCAGCAGCCCGGCCGTGCCGGTGTAATGGTCGACGCCGTGCACCGTGGCGTTGAATGCCACGCCGACCACGCCGGCGGCCTGCAGGCGCTCGAGCTCGGCGCGGCCGACGTCGTTGGCCACCACCGCGATGCCCTTGAATCGGCCGCGGCCCTGCGCGATGACGTCGAGCAGGCAGCGGTTGTCGTTGCCGTAGCCCGAGTTGGGGCCGACCACCAACGCGTGCTGCACGCCGTAGGCGTCCATCACGGCCAGGTGCTGGGCCCGGGTGGCGATTTCCTGGCCGGCCGGCCGGTACGCCACGTCGGCGCCATAGGCAAAACGTGCCGGATCGAGCACGTGGTTGTGGCAATCGATCTTGGGCTCGTCGAAAACGCTCATGACTCAGGTTGGCGGCAGCCGACGGCGGCGCGGGATCAGCCCTTGTCGCGCGCGACGCGCTGCACCGAGGGCGCGCGCTTGAGGGTGCGCAACACATCGGCCAGGTGCTGGCGGTCGCGCACCGACAGCAGCAGGCGCAATTCGGTGGCCTCGGCGGCCGGCTCGTTGCCCATGTCCAGATGCGTGATGTCGGCCTCGGCGCCGCTGACCGCCGCCGCCACGCGGGCCAGTGCCCCCTTGCTGTTCTGCAGCAGCACGGTGATCGCGGTTTCGAACGACCGCGCGGGTTGCTCGGACCATTCGACCGCCAGCCAGCGTTCGCGGTCGCGCTCGCCGAGTCGCTTGGCGACCGAGCATTCGGCGGTGTGCACGGTCAGTCCCTCGCCACGACCGAGGTAGCCGACGATGTCGTCGCCCGGGATCGGTCGGCAGCAGGCGGCCAACTGGATCGACGCGCCTTCGCTGCCGTCGATCGTGACCAGGCCGTGGCTGGCCGTGGGCTCGTCGCCTTCCTGGGTGCCGAAATGGCGCCGGCTCAGCGTCACCGCGTCGGGGCGTTTGCCACCGCGCTCGGCCATGACCTGGGCCAGTCGCTTGGCCACGATGGAGGCGATCTTGCGGCCGAGTCCGAGGTCGACCATCAGGTCGCTGCGCGTGCGGTTGCCGCTCCAGCGCGTGAGGTGCTGCCAGAACGCGGCAGCGGCTTCGTCGTTCGGGTCGGGCGAGGGCATCAGCAGGCCCTCGCCGCGCAGGGCCTGGGCCAGCAGCCGCTCACCCAGGGCGCGCGACTCCTCGTGCTCCAGGCTCTTGAGGTGATGCCGGATCTTCGAGCGCGCGCGGCCGGTGCGCACGAAGTTCAGCCACGACGGATTGGGCTTGGCGCCCGGCGCGGTCGTGATCTCGACCACGTCGCCGCTCTTCAACTCGGTGCGCAGCGCGACCGCCTCGCCGTTGACGTTGGCGGCCACGCAATGGTCGCCGACATCCGAGTGGATCGCGTAGGCGAAGTCGACCGGCGTGGCGCCGTTGGGCAGGGCCAGGATGCGCGACTTGGGCGTGAAGACATAGACCGCATCGGGGAACAGGTCGATCTTGACGTGCTCGAGGAACTCGGCCGCGTCACGGGTGTCGTCCTGGATGTCGATCAGCGACTGCAGCCAGCTTGCGCCCAGGTGCTGCGCCTCTTCGCTGCCGGCGCCGCTGCCCTTGGTCTTGTACATCCAGTGCGCGGCGATGCCGCTGTCGGCCACCGCGTTCATCGGTTCGGTGCGGATCTGGAACTCGACCGCGGTGCCGAGCGGGCTGACCAGCGTCGTGTGCAGCGACTGGTAGCCGTTGGCCTTGGGGATCGCGATGTAGTCCTTGAATCGGCCCGGCACCGGCTTGTACAGCTGGTGCAGGACGCCGAGCGCCAGGTAACAATCCGACAACTGGCCGACCACGATGCGAAAGCCGAACAGGTCGCTGACGTTGGCGAAGCTGCTGTGCTTGTAGCGCATCTTGCGGAATATCGAGTACACGGTCTTCTCGCGGCCCGTGACCTGGACCTTCACCTTCGCCGCGGCAAACGCCTTTTCGACTTCCTTCTGCACCCGCTCGACGATGTCGCGGCGGGTGCCGCGCGAGCGCGCCACGGCCTTGGCCAGCGCGCCATGGCGCCAGGGATAGAGCTGCGCGAACGACAACTCCTGCAGCTCGCGGTAGAGCTGGTTCAGCCCCAGCCGGTGTGCGATCGGGGCGTAGATGTCGAGTGTTTCACGGGCGATGCGGCCGCGCCGGTCGGCAACGATCGCGCCGACCGTGCGCATGTTGTGCAGGCGGTCGGCAAGCTTGACCAGGATGACGCGCACGTCGCGCGCCATCGCCAACAGCATCTTGCGGAAGGACTCGGCCTGTGACTCCTCGAGGGTCGAGAAGCGCAGCTTGTCGAGCTTGGTCAGGCCGTCGACCAGCTCGGCCGTCGGCGCACCGAAGCGCTCGATCAGCTCGGACTTGGTGACGCCACAGTCCTCCATCGCGTCGTGCATCAGCGCGGCCATGATGGCCTGCACGTCGAGCTTCCAGTCGGCGCACAGGCCGGCGACCGCGATCGGGTGCGTGATGTAGGGCTCGCCGCTGGCGCGGAATTGGCCCAGGTGGGCCTCGTCGGCGAACTTGAAGGCCTCTCGCACCTGGCGCACTTCGGCCTTGCTGAGGTAGCCGAGCTTGTCGGTCAGCGCCGCAAAGGTCGCGACTTCGGGGCGTTCGTCCGGCTTGGCTACGGGCGCACGCGACGCCATTTGCTGCAGCGCGCTCGGCAGCAGGTCAGCGGCGAAGGATCGAATGCCCACGGCCGGAATGTAGCGTGAGTCCCGTTGCCACTGTGCGTGGCGGGTCTGGTGCGCCAATGAAAACGGGCGCCTCGCCGTCGCCGGCAGGCGCCCGATGGCGGTAGGAACGGTGGCGGACTAGATCGGCACCTTGCGCAGCATCTCGATGCCGACGGCGCCGGCGGCGATTTCGCGCAATGCGGTCACACCGGGTTTGTTGTGCCCGGCGTCGACCTTGGGCGCATGGCCCTGGCTCAGCATGCGCGCACGGTAGGTCGCGGCCAGCACGAGCTGAAAGCGGTTCGGGATCTTCTCCAGACAGTCTTCGACGGTGATGCGAGCCATGAGGGCCTTTGCGAAAAAGCGGGTGGGAGGGTCAGATCAGGTTCAGCGCCGCGAACACCTGCGACTTGTTGCGCTGCTGCGCGGCGTATTTCAGGCGCTGCGAATGGACAATCGTCTTCAGGTCGAACAGCGCCGTCTCGAACAGGGCATTGATTATAACGAAGTCGAAGTCGCGCGCATGTGGCACCTCGTTGCGGGCATTGGCCATGCGCTGCTCGATCACCTCCGGCCGGTCCTCGCCGCGGCGCGTCAGGCGCTGGCGCAACTCGTCCCAGCTCGGCGGCAGGATGAAGATCAGCACCGCATGCTCGAACAGGGCCTTGATCTGCAGCGCACCCTGCCAGTCGATCTCGAGGACCACGTCTTCACCCAGTTCCAGCCGCTGCGCAATGGCCTTGCGCGAGGTGCCGTACAGGTGGCCGTGCACATGCGCCCACTCGAAGAACTCGCCGCGCGCGACCATGGCGCGGAACTCGGCCTCGTCGACGAACCAGTATTCGCGTCCATGCTGCTCCTGGCCGCGCGGCGCGCGTGTGGTGTGCGAAACCGACAGCGCCAGATGCGAATCGACCTCGAGCAGGGTCTTGACCAGGCTCGACTTGCCGGCCCCGCTGGGCGCAGCGACGACGAACAGGTTGCCGGGAGTCTGCATGGCCCGATTTTGGCTCAGTGGCGCGCGCCGTGCGGCCAAATCGGGCGCGCCGCCGCCCGCCGGGTTGGCGTGGCCGCTGCGCGCGCCGCGCTGCGGCAGCATTTCACGGCCGGCCGGCGGCACATGTGCGCGAGACTGCAAGCCCGCGTTCACGGCCGACTGCGCGCTACCGGGCCCGGGGTGCCTGGGGGCCGGTCGGGTCCGCAGGTGCCGATGGCCAAAGCGGTGCGCGACCCGGCCGGCGGCGCTGCACCTGCACCCGCGACTGCCCCCGCCGAGAAGCGGTCGGCCGATCGAGGCGGCATCTGCGCCGTCGCCTGTCCGATCTGCGCCGCGTAGAGGATGAACTTGAACGGGTTGAACTCCTGGTACTTCTCCATCAGCTTGAGATAGGCCAGTTCGCGCACATGACATCCGCGCGGGCTGGCCGGCAGGCGTGCCTGTGCCCAGCGCAGCGTCGCGGCCGCGAGTTCGTGGCGGCCGTCGGCGACCATGCGTTCGGTGGCGTCGAGAATCCGTGATTCGTCCAGGCCCAGGTAGTCGACGAGCGCCGCACCATGGTCGGCATCGCTCAGCGCGTCCAGGCCCTGCAGGCCGACTTGCCAATAGCCGCTGCCCTGGTCGAAAAGCCGGTTGATCAGGTTCTCGCGCAGCACCAGATAGGCCAGGTGCACCGCCGACGGGCTTTGCGCGAGCGTGGGCGGCACCAGGTTGGCCTGCTGCAGCGCGGCGCGGGTCTGGCCCGCGGCCATGCCCGCACCGACCTGGTCGCGCAGCCAGGCCAGCTGCACGCGCAGGTCGGCGAGCATGGCGGTCGAGTCGAACAGCCGTGTCAGCGGTTCGTGCCCGTGCAGCAGCAGCCGCGGCTGCAAGGCAAGCACCTGGTCGATGCCCGCCAGCAGGCCTTCGACGCTACCCTCTTCGATGAAGGGCGCGCCCAGGTAGGGCATCAGGATGTCGCCGACAAAGAGCACGCCGTGATCGGGCAGGTGGATCAGCAGGGCATCGCCGGTTTCGCCACCGCGCGTAGGCCGCAGCGCGAAGCGCGTGCCGCCGATGGTCATCTCGGTCGGCTGGTCGATCGCGACGTCGGGTTTGTAGGCCAGCACGTCGGCGAGTCGAAAACCCTCGCCGAAGAAGCTCTTCGATATCGCGGGATCGGCGCGCGCGTCGAGCGCCAGTTCGTCGGCGAAGTTGGCGCGGCCGACGAAGCGCGGCGCTGGCTTCAGGCTGCGCAAGTAGCGCTGGCCACCAACATGGTCCCAATGCGCGTGCGTGACGAAGACGGTCGTCAACGGCGGCAGCCCGGGGTGCAGCGTGCGCAACGCCTCGAGCGCTTCGCGCGCCGCGTCGGGCCGCGTGCCGGCGTCGATGGCAATCAGCTCGCGCCGGTCGGCCGAGACGACGAAGTGGTATTCGGTGAACTCGAAGCCGGACAGCGTGTACACCGTGCCCGGCATGGGTTCGCGAACCGTACGTGCCGAGAATTGGTGGCCAGTGCCCGACCCGCCTGAGAACGGTGTCGTGAAGATTGCCGGCTTGGTGTCAGCGAGGTAGCCACTGAGCGAGTGCTGACGCTGTGCCTCTTGCATGTTGCCTAGCTGGCGCTGCAGCATTGCCAGGTGAAAGTGGACTTCGCGCAGCCAGCCCGGCTGCGGCGCCAATTCGGCGTGCGTCGTGCACCACATGAGGTCGGCCAGGGCCGTCTCGCGCTCGCCGAAGAAAGCGGGCAACTGGGCGCGCACCAGGCCCGACATCCAGCGCATTGCAAAGCCTTCGCCATGTGTCAGGCGCTTGGCTTCGTCGAGCGTGTGCAGGGTCTCGCGCACCCAGCCGTAGCGCTTGATCAAGCCGACCTGCTTGGCATGTCCGGCACGCAGCGAGCCGATGGCGGTCAGGTAGACGGCGCGTTGCGGGTCGCTCAGCTGGGCGTCGAAGCGCCGGCGCAGGGCGTCGAAGAATGCCGCTCCTTCGGCGTGCCGATTGGCGTTCGCGAACTGCCCCATCAACAGGTAGACCAGTTGTGGATCGGCTGGCGGACGCCAGCCGTTGACCAGCTTCAAGTACGCCAGCTCGGGTCGAATTCGGTCGAGTTCGGCCACGTCGGTGGCGTTCGCATGTCCATCCGGTACGGCGGCAAGCACCGCGCAGAGCAGCGCAGCGAGCGTTCGCAGGAAGGCGCTCTTGAGCAGATCGGTTGGCACGTCAGTTCCTAAAAAGTAGTGACTTGCTAAACAGTAGGCACTTGCGAAACAAAAGTCAAGCCACTAAACTGGGGCCATGGCAAAGACCTACGGCATCGACGACTGCCCGGTCGCGCGTACGCTCGACCTGATCGGTGAACGCTGGACGATCCTGCTGATGCGCGACCTGCTGCTACACGGTCCGCGCCGCTTTCAGCATTTCCAGGACTCGTTGCCCGGCGTGGCACCGAACACGCTGTCGGCGCGCCTCAAGGCGCTGGAAGACAACGGCCTCGTGCGACGCGTGCTCTACAGCGAGCGCCCGCCGCGTGTCGAGTACGTGCTGACCGACCTGGGCAGGAGCCTGGGCCCGGTGGTCAAGGCCATGCGCGACTGGGGCAGCAAACACCTGGGTTGAGTCGATGTTGGGAACGCCCGCACGGGCCCGATCGGGCATCCCAACCTTGCCGTCGAAGACTGAACTGGAGTGATGCAACGGGCCGGAAAGCGACATCATGTTTGCAAGAGCCGTCTTCGCATTCCTGGCCTGCCCCGGCATCGTCGCACTCGGCGTGCCCGTCGCCTGGCTGGCATACGAGTCAAATCTGCTGCTTCGTTGGCCGCCTGGCCTGGCCCTGCTTGTCGTCGGCCTGGCGGGTTTGTTGTGGTGCGTGCGCGACTTCTACGTCGCCGGCAAGGGTACGCTGGCGCCGTGGGCGCCGCCCGAACGGCTGGTGGTGGTCGGCCTGTACCGCTGCTCGCGCAATCCGATGTACGTCTGCGTGCTCATGATTTTGGTCGGATGGGCTCTGAGTTTCGGGTCGACGGGTTTGTTGCTTTACGCTGCCATCGTTGCCGCCGCATTCCATCTGCGCGTGGTGTTCGGTGAGGAGCCCTGGCTGGCCGCGACCTTCGGCGCGCAATGGCAGGATTACTCGAGTCGTGTCGGCCGCTGGCTGTCGTGGCCACAAGCGCAACCGCGCTGAAATACCTGGTGCCGGGCGTGCTGCGTGCGCGCCGCACTGCGGGCGTCGGCCAGGCCCTATTCGATGTTCTGCACCTGCTCGCGCATCTGCTCGATCGCGACCTTCATTTCAACGGCCAAGCCGGTCAGCTCCAGCGCCGCGGACTTCGAGCCCAGCGTGTTGGCCTCGCGCTGCAGTTCCTGGATCAGGAAGTCCAGCCGCTTGCCGACTTCGCCGCCCTTGTGCAGCAGGCGCTCGATCTCGTCGAGGTGGGCCGTCAGACGGGCCAGTTCCTCGGCCACGTCGATGCGGATCGCGAACGCCGCGGCTTCGTTCAAGGCGCGCTCCTGCAAGGCATCGGCACTGACCGATTGCGTCGCGCCGCTGGCCGACAAGGCCTCCTGCCAGCGCTCGAGGAAGCGCTGGCGCTGGCGCTGCACCACCGCGGGCAACAACGGCCGGGCCTGATCGGTGAGCGTGCGCAGGTGCGCGATGCGTTCGTGCAGCACGTCGGCCAGGCGTTCACCCTCCCGCCCCCGCGCCTCGCGCAGGGCGGCCACGGCGTCGCGTGCGGCCTGCATGGCCGGCGCATCGAGCCGATCGGACGATGTGCCGCCGCGGCACCATTGCAGCGCCTCGTGTACCGACAGCGGCGCAGCCTTCGGCAGCCAACTCTGCACGGTGCCCTCGATGCGCGACAGATGGCTCAGTTGGTCGGCGCCGGGCGTGGCGACGACACCGTCGGCGTCGCGCGCGCCGGTGATGCGCAGTTCGACCTTGCCGCGCTTGACGGCGCCGGCCACCAGTTCGCGCAACGCCGGCTCGAGCGCACGCAATTCGTCGGGCAGGCGCAGCGACAGGTCGAGAAACCGGCCATTGACCGAACGCAGTTCCGCGCTCACCAGTGCCGCCGCGCCGGTTGCCGTCGACACGCCACCGTCGGCGTGTCGAGCCGCGCCAGCACTGGCGCTGGCGTAACCGGTCATGCTGTAAACTGACATTGACCCTCTCAAGGACACGCCGGTCTGGCCCAAGTTTCCTTGTTCCCGTCGGGGGCGGACACCGTTTGACGGCGTCCTTGGGAATTGCAACCACTCAAACGCCGCCGCCAATTATGTCAAAGCCCAAACCCGCCCCGCTGCCCGCGGGTACCGTGGTTGGCGGCTATCAGATCGTCAAGAAGCTGGCGGCGGGCGGGTTCGGCGTCGTCTACCTCGCCGAAGACGAGCAGCGCCACCTGATCGCGCTGAAGGAATACCTGCCCGCCTCGCTGGCCGAGCGCTCCGCGGGCGAACTGACGCCGCGTGTCAAGCCCGACAAGCTGCCGCTGTACCGGCTGGGCCTGAAGAGCTTCTTCGAAGAGGGCCGCTCGCTGGCCCAGATCAGCCACCCGAGCGTGGTCTCGGTGCTGAACTTCTTCCGCGAGAACGAAACCGTCTACATGGTGATGAACTACCTGCAGGGCGACACCCTGCAGGATTTCATCGTCACCGCGCGCGACCTCAAGCGTGACAAGGTGTTTCGCGAATCGACCATTCGCTCGCTGTTCGACGAGATCCTGCGCGGCTTGCGCATCGTGCACCAGCACAAGATGCTGCACCTGGACATCAAGCCGGCGAACATCTTCGTCACCAATGAGAACAAGGCGGTCCTGCTCGACTTCGGCGCCGCGCGCGAAGTGCTGAGCAAGGAGGGCAACTTCATCCGCCCGATGTACACGCCGGGTTTCGCCGCGCCCGAGATGTACCGCCGCGACGGCTCGCTCGGGCCGTGGACCGACATCTACGCCATCGGCGCCTGCATCTACGCCTGCATGCAGGGCTACCCGCCCAACGACGCGCCGCAGCGCATCGAGAAGGACCGCCTGGCGCTTTCGTTGTCGAGGCTGCGCAATGTCTACTCCGACAACCTGATCGAAGTCACCGAGTGGTGCATGTCGCTCGACCCGCTGTCACGCCCGCAGAGCGTGTTCGCGTTGCAGAAGGAGCTGGCCCGCGAAACCGAACGCCGCTACACCCGGCTGAGTTTCAGCGAGCGGCTCAAGCTGCAGCTCGAGAACCTCAAGGCCGGGGCCAAGGCGTGAAGTTCTCCGTCTACCAGGTCAGCCGCAAGGGCGGCCGCGAGAAGAACGAAGACCGCATGGGCTATTGCTACACGCGCGACTCGGGGCTGTTTGCGCTGGCCGACGGCATGGGCGGGCACCCGGAAGGCGAAGTGGCGTCGCAGCTTGCACTGCAGACGCTGGCCGCGCTGTACCAGCGCGACGCCAAACCGACGCTGCCCGATCCGCTGCGCTTCCTGCACGACGCCATCGTCTCGGCCCACCACCAGCTGCTGCGCTACGCCACCGAGAAGGCGCTGATGGACACGCCGCGCACGACCGTCGTGGCCTGCGTGATGCAGGGCAATACGGCCTACTGGGCCCATTGCGGCGACTCGCGGCTGTACCTGGTGCGCGGCGACAAGCTGATCGCCCGCACCCGCGACCACTCGTACACCGAGCTGCAGGAGACGCTCTCGCACGTGGTGCCGATGGGCGAGAAGTTCAATCGCAACGTGCTGTTCACCTGCCTGGGCAGCCCGGGCAAGCCGGTGGTCGACACCGCCGGCCCCCTGCTGCTGCATGCCGGCGATCGCCTGCTGCTGTGCTCCGACGGCCTGTGGGGCAGCGTCACCGACAGCGTCATCACCGAGCAGTTGTCCAGGCGCACGATCGCCGATGCGGTGCCCGAACTGGTCGAGCTGGCGCTGCGCAACGGCGGCGCCAAGAGCGACAACGTGACCGTGCTCTCGGTCGAGTGGGAGTCGGCCGAAGGCAGCGAAACCGCCACCGGCATTTCCACCCAGAGCCTGGGCGAGGAAGTCTTCGCCTCCACCATCCAGGCCAGCGTGCTCGGCGATGTGAGTGGCGACGAACTCGACGAAGCGGAGATCGAGCGTTCGATCAAAGAGATCAACGACGCCATCCGCCGCTCCAACGAAAAGAAGGCGTGATGACTGCACCATGCACGCAACGGCGGCCGCGCCGCCGCCGCCCTGCGGCCGCTGCGCATCGAGCGCGGCTACACGCAGCATGCCGAGGGTTCGGTGCTGATCGCCTTCGGCGCCACGCAGGTGCTGTGCACGGCGTCGGTCGAAGAGAAGGTGCCGCCGCACAAGCGCGGCAGCGGCCAGGGCTGGGTCACGGCCGAGTACGGCATGCTGCCGCGCGCCACGCACACCCGCAGCGACCGCGAGGCCGCGCGCGGCAAGCAAAGCGGCCGCACGCAGGAGATCCAGCGCCTGATCGGCCGCTCGCTGCGCGCGGTGTTCGACCTGGCGGCGCTCGGCGAGCGCACGATCACGCTCGACTGCGACGTGCTGCAGGCCGACGGCGGCACGCGCACCGCGGCCATCACCGGCGCCTTCGTCGCCGCCCACGACGCCGTGAGCTGGCTGCTGGCGCAGGGGCGCATCGCGGCCAGCCCGATCCGCGACCATGTCGCCGCGGTGTCGGTCGGTCTGCTGCGCGATGTGCCGCTGCTCGACCTCGAGTACAGCGAAGACTCGACCTGCGACACCGACATGAACGTGGTCATGACCGGCGCCGGCGCCTACGTCGAAGTGCAGGGCACGGCCGAGGGTGCGGCGTTCACGCGCGCGCAGATGGACGAGCTGCTGATGCTGGCCGAGCGCGGCATCGCCGAGCTGGTTGCGGCGCAGAAGGCCGCGTTGGCGACAAGACTTGCCGCGATGAGCGAGCAGGCGCAGCGGCTGCGGCGTGGGCCCATGAAACTGGTGCTGGCGTCCAACAACGCCAACAAGCTGGCCGAGCTGCAGACGCTGTTCGCCGGGCTGGCGGCTCGAACTCGTGGCCCAGGGCAGGCTGGGCATTCGCCGAGGCCGAGGAGCCGCACCACACCTTCGTCGAGAACGCCCTGGCCAAGGCGCGGCATGCGGCGCACGAAAGCGGGCTGGCGGCGATCGCCGACGACTCGGGGCTGTGCGTCGACGCGCTCGGCGGTGCGCCGGGCGTGCAATCGGCCGTCTACGCCGGCGAACTGACGCCGGCCGACGATCGCGAGCAGCGCCGCCGCGCGCAGGACGCCGCCAACAATGCGCTGCTGCTGGCACGCATGCAGGGCCGCTCCGACCGGCGCGCACGCTTCGTCAGCACCCTGGTCGCGCTGCGCCACGCCGCCGACCCCGAGCCGCTGATCGCGCAGGGTCGCTGGGAGGCGACGTTGCTCGACGCACCGCGCGGCAGCGGCGGCTTCGGCTACGACCCGCTGGTCTGGATCGCCGCGCTCGGCGCCAGCGTCGCCGAACTCGACACGGCGCGCAAGAACACCTTCAGCCATCGCGCCTTGGCGCGCTGCGCAGATGCGCGACGACTTGATGCACCGAAGCCTGGTTGCTTGGCTGACGTGAGACCCGGGCGCCGATCCGCATCCATCCGCCGGGCCGCTGGCACGCAGGTCAAGCTGGCCAGCGCTGCCGCCGCTGGCGCTGTACGTTCACCTGCCCTGGTGCCTGAAGAAGTGTCCGTACTGCGACTTCAATTCGCACCAGGCGCCGGACGCATTGCCGCAGGCGCGCTACCTCGAAGCGCTGATGGCCGACCTGGACGCCGCGCTGCCGCAGGTCTGGGGCCGCCACGTTTGCAGCGTGTTCATCGGCGGCGGCACGCCGAGTCTGTTCGCGCCCGAGAGCATCGACCGCCTGCTGGCCGACATCCGCGCCCGCCTGCCGCTCGATGCCGGGCTGCGAAATCACGCTCGAGGCCAACCCGGGCACGTTCGAGCGCGAGCGCTTTCACGCCTACCGCGCCGCGGGCGTGACGCGGCTGTCGGTGGGCGTGCAGAGCTTCGACGACCAACTGCTGGCCCGCATCGGCCGCGTCCACGACGGCGCCCAGGCGCGCGCCGCGCTGGCCGAAGCGCGCGCGGCCTTTACCACCTTCAACCTCGACCTGATGTACGCGCTGCCCGGGCAGAGCCTGGCGCAACTCGGTGCCGACCTCGACGTCGCGCTCGGGTTCGCGCCGCCGCACCTGTCGATCTACCACCTGACGATCGAGCCCAATACCGCGTTCGCCAACGCACCGCCGGCCCTGCCCGACGACGACGCCGCGAGCGACATGCTCGACCTGATCACCGCGCGTACCGCGGCTGCGGGCCTGGCGCGCTACGAGGTCTCGGCCTTCGCGCGGCCGGGCCAGCGCTGCGTGCACAACCTGAACTACTGGCGCTTCGGCGACTACCTGGGGCTGGGGGCCGGGGCCCATGGCAAGCTGAGCTTTGCCGACCGCATCGTGCGCCAGGTGCGCTGGCGCGAACCGGCGATGTACATCGAGCGTGCATTGGCCGGCAAGGCGGTGTCCAACGAACGCGAGATCACGGCGGCCGAACTGCCTGGCGAGTACATGATGAACGCGTTGCGCCTGGCCGAGGGTTTCGAGCCGGCGCGCTTTTGCGAGCGCACGGGTCAGTCGATCGCCGCCATCGACGGCGCGTTGCGCCAGGCCGAGCAGCGCGGCCTCATCGAGCGCGACGGCGAACGCTGGCGGCCGACGGTGCGCGGCTTCGACTTCCTGAACGACCTGCAGGCGCTGTTTCTTTGATGCCGTCGAGCTGGCGCTGCGACAGCGCCAGTTCGTCGAGCAGCCACGCGCGCAGCGCCAGCAGCGGCGGCCAGTCGCCCAGGCTGGGCACGAACGCCAGCCAGTAGGCGTAGGCCTCCTCCTCCTGCATCAGCACCGGCGACAGTCGCACCAGGCGGCCGTCGCGCAGGGCGTCGGCGGCGAGGATCTCGCGCGCCAGCGCCAGGCCGAGATTCTGCTCGGCGGCCTGCAAGATCAGCCCGGCATCGTTGAAATCCGCGACCGGG
Organism: uncultured beta proteobacterium; assembly: GCA_963751775.1. Lineage (GTDB taxonomy): Bacteria > Pseudomonadota > Gammaproteobacteria > Burkholderiales > Burkholderiaceae_C > CADEEN01. The sequence continues at coordinate 412,419 of CAVVVW010000008.1, read as the reverse complement.
TTGACGCGGGCGCGCACGCCGCTCAGCGCAAACCAGCGTTGCCACAGGGCCGCGCTGCCGAGCAGCGGCTCGTCGGCCAGCGCCGCGACACCGCGGCCTTGCAGGCGGTGCGCGGCGTCGGGCGAGCCGAGCACGATCAGCGGCGAATCGGTCAGGCACACCGCTTCCAGCCCGCGCCAGTTGCCGCGGCCCTGGCGCAGTGCGGCGTGGAAGCCCTCGCGCTGCAGGTCGACAACGTTCTGCGAGGTGTGCAGTTCGATGCCGATGTCGGGGTGCTTGTCGCGCCAGCGGCCCATGCGCGGCAGCAGCCAGCGCTGAGCGAACGACGACAGCAGCGTGATGCGGATGCGATGCTGTTCGTCGCCCGATGCCGCCGCCGCCGCGCGCAGGCCGTCGTCGAGCTGCGCCAGCGCCGGCTCGACCGCGCGCAGCAGCGCGGCACCGGCCGCGTTGAGCACGACGCGACGGCCGCGGCGGTCGAACAGCGCGAAGCCGACCTGCTCCTCGAGCAGCTTGATCTGCTGGCTGATGGCGCTGTGCGTCAGGTGCAGCGCCTCGGCCGCGGCGCGCAGGTTGGCGCCGCGCGCAACGGCACGAAATGCGGGCAGGGTCTGGAGTGGCAGTCGGGGCATAGGGTGCGTCCTCGTTTGGTAAGCATAACTGACCAAGCTAGCCAGAACAAATCGCTTTTCTGCCGATGGATTGGCAACTATTCTGACCAATACCGACACCCAACGGAGCCCACCATGACCAGCACCAGCCTGCCACGCCCGATCCCGCTGCATCGCCCGTCGTTGCTGCGCGCATTCGAAATCGCCGTCGATCGACTGACTGCGCTGCACCGCCGTTGGCAGGCCACGACGCGCCGTGCGCGCCGAATGGCGACGCAGCGCAGAGGCCGAACGGGCGTTGGCCCGCCTCAGCCCCGAGACCTTGCGCGACATCGGTGCGCCGCAGGGCCTGATCGGCCAACGTCGTTGGCAGGACGAGCAGGAGGGCAGGCAGATCCTGCGCATCCTGCAGCTGCACGGCTGGTGAAGGCCGCGCCGGCGCAAAATGGGCCGTTCGCAACAACGGCCCAGCGCCGAACCAGATGACCGATGCCAGCGCCACGGCGCACGCCCGGCTCGGCGGCGACGCGGCGCTGAGGGCGCTGGTCGACCGCTTCTACGACCTGATGGAGTTCGAGCCGGGCTATGCCGGCATTCGCGCGCTGCACCCGCCCACGCTCGACAACTCGCGCGACAAGCTGCATTGGTTCCTGAGCGGCTGGCTCGGCGGGCCCGACCTGTACACGCAGCGCTTCGGCCACCCACGGCTGCGCGCACGCCACTTGCCCTACGTGATCGGCATCGCCGAACGCGACCAGTGGCTGGCCTGCATGACGCAGGCGATGCACGAGTGCGGCGTCGATGGCTGAACTGGCCCAGCGCCTCGGCGCGGCGTTCTTCAATACCGCCGACTGGATGCGCAACCGCGGCGGTTGAGCGCCGCGACGGCAGCCGCGTCGTATCTCAGCCGCCGATGTGACGGCGGCTGGCCATGAAGGCCACTGCGCCCACGGCGGCCAGCAGCAGCACATGGTTTGGTCGTTGGCATTGTCGGCGCCGCTGGCGCGTTGACGCCTTGGCGCGCGGCCTGATCGGTGCATGCGCTCGACCCGCACGCGCCGCCACCGACAGCCCGTCGTGGTGACAGCGGCCACTGTCTGTACCGTGGCCGTCCTGTCGCCGCGGTTCATCGCTGAGCGGGCGGCATTTCCGAGCCGCAGTGATCTGGCGGCTGCGGCGAAAGAGACGCCGGAGAGCGGCTGGGCCAGACCACCGTTGCCGTCACTGGCGCTGACCGGCTGCGCCTGCGCCGAAAGCAGGATCAGTGCGCCTGCCGTGACAACGATCGCTCTTGGAAGACCCATGACAGCTGGCTGTGACCCGGATGCTGACGCCACCGTAACCGAATGCTACGGAAGTCGGCCCTTGATCGGCCGCAATACGCAGCCGCCGCAACGGAAAGATCCTTGACCTCAGCGGCTTGCCAGCAACACCAGCAGCGCACCGTGCCCGCCGTCGGCGGCGCTGGCCTGGGTGAACGCGATGACCTGGTTCTTCTGTACCAGCCAGCGCTTGACCTTGTCCTTCAGCACCGGTTCGCGCCCCGGCGAGCCGTTGCCCTTGCCGTGCACGATGCGCACGCAGCGCAGGCCGTCGCGTTCGGCCTGGCGGATGAAGGCGGCCAGCGCGTCGCGGGCGGCGTCGCGGCGCAGGCCGTGCAGATCGAGCTGGCGCTGGATGGTCCACTGGCCGCGGCGCAGGCGCGCCGGCACGTCGGGGCCGACGCCTTCGCGGCGAAAGCTCAGGCCTTCGTCGGTGTCGAGCAGGGTGCTCAGGTCCAGTTCGTCGGACAGCGTCGCGGCCAGGGCCTGGGCTTCGTCGCGCTGGCGTTGGCGTGGCTCGGGTGCGACCGGCGCACGCGGCAGTTCGGCGCGCTGGTCGCGTGCCTGCGGCGTGACCGGGCCGACGGTGAGGGCGAAGTGGTGGCGCTCGGCGTGCTCGCGGGCGGCGGCCTCGGCCTCCTGCGCACGGCGCGCGGCGGCTTCGTCAGCGCTGCGCGCCAACCGCTCCTTCAGCGCGGCCAGGCGGGCGAGGTTGGCGGCCTTCACATCAAGCCCCGTTCGGCGAACGACAGCACGGTGCCGGCGCCGACGACCAGATGGTCGAGCACGCGCACATCGACCAGCTGCAGCGCCGCACGCACGCCCTGCGTCACCAACTCATCCGCTCGCGACGGCTCGGCCGCGCCGCTGGGGTGGTTGTGCGCCAGCACGACGGCGGCGGCGTTCAGCGCCAGCGCGCGCTTGACGATCTCGCGCGGGTGCACGCTGGTCTGCGCCAGCGTGCCGTGGAACATCACCTCGAGCCCGAGCAGGCGGTGGCCGGTGTCGAGGAACAGCACGGCAAAGGCCTCGTGCGCCAACGGGCGCAAATGCAGCGCCGCGTAGTCCTTGACGCGCTGCGGCGAGTCGAACAGCGGCCGCTCGGCGAGTTGCTGGGCCAGCACGCGGCGCGCGATTTCCAGCACCGCGGCCACCTCGGCGCGCTTGGCCGGACCCAGGCCCTTGACCTTGGCCAGTGCCGGCGCGTCGGCGTGCAGCAATCCGGCCAGGCCGCCGAAGCGATCGAGCAGCGACTGCGCCAGTTGCAGCACGCCCAGGCCCGGCAGGCCGGTGCGCAACAGCAATGCCAGCAACTCGGCATCGGCCAGCGCACCGGCCCCGCGGGCCAGCAGCTTTTCGCGCGGCCGGGCGTCGGCAGGCAGGTGTGTCAGGGAGTGCGGGCGGGTGTTCAGGAGCGGCCCCGTAAAATCGCGGCCAGTCTATCGCCCGCACGGGCCTGTGTCCCCGCCGTGACCGCCATCCAACCGGGTTCGTTCCTGACCCTGCACTACCGCCTCGCCGGCCCCGACGGCTCCGCCGTGGTCGACACCTTCGATGGCCCGCCGGCAACGCTGTCGCTGGGCACGGGCGAACTCGCGCCGGCGATGGAGGCGCGCCTGATCGGCCTGGCCGAGGGCGCGCGCGAGAGCTTCGAGCTGGCCGCGGGCGAGGCCTTCGGCGAGCGCAACCCGCAGATGCTGCAGAGGGTCAAGCTGGCGTTGCTGCGCGAGGTGGGTGACCCCGAAGCGCGCTACGGCGTCGGCGACGTGGTCCGGTTCCCGACGCCGAACGGGCAGGGCAGCTACGCCGGTGTCGTGCGCGAGGTCGGGCGGCGACTGGCTGCTGTTCGACTTCAATCATCCGCTGGCGGGCCTGCCGGTGCGTTTCGACGTGCACGTGATCGGGGTTCTATGACCCACCCCCATTGCGGATTCATCGCTCCCCCGCGACGAGGCCAAGCCCGATCCGCGGCGCCGGCCGGGGCTGCGTGACATGAACGAAGTCGTGCTCGCCGAACCGCGCGGCTTTTGCGCCGGCGTCGACCGCGCGATCGAGATCGTCGAGCGCGCGTTGACCAAGTTCGGCGCGCCGATCTACGTGCGGCACGAGATCGTGCACAACACCTATGTGGTCGACGCACCTGAAGGCCAAGGGCGCGGTCTTCATCGAGGAGCTGGCCGAGGTGCCCCCCGGCGCGACGCTGGTCTTCTCGGCGCATGGCGTCAGCCAGGCCGTGCGGCGCGAGGCCGCCGAGCGCGGGTTCTCGGTCTTCGACGCCACCTGCCCGCTGGTGACGAAGGTGCATGTCGAGGTCGCGAAGCTGCACAGGGAAGGCTACGAATTCCTGATGATCGGCCACAAGGGCCACCCCGAGGTCGAAGGCACGATGGGCCAGCTCTACGACGGCATCTACCTGGTCGAGGAGGTCGCCGACGTGGCCCTGGCACCGGTGAAGAATCCGCAGCGCCTGGCGGTGGTGACGCAGACCACGCTGTCGATCGACGACACCGCCGCGATCCTGAGCGCGGTCAAGCAGCGATTCCCCAACGTGCGCCAGCCCAAGCAGCAGGACATCTGCTACGCCACGCAGAACCGGCAGGACGCGGTCAAGGTGCTGAGCCCGCAGGTCGACGTGGTGATCGTCGTCGGCAGCCCGACCAGCAGCAACAGCAACCGCCTGCGCGAGCTGGCGCGAGCGGCTGGGACGGCCGGCCTACATGGTCGATGACGCGTCCGGCCTGCGGCCCGAGTGGTTCGCCGGTGCGCAGCGCGTGGGGCTGACCGCCGGTGCCTCGGCGCCCGACATCCTGGTGCAGCGCGTGATTGCACGCCTGCGCGAACTGGGCGCGGTTTCGCTGCGCAAGCTCGACGGTGTGGTCGAGACCGTGCACTTTCCGCTGCCCAAGGGGCTGAAGGGCTCGAACGACGCGGTCGACCGGTCGGCGCTGCATTCAACGACGACCAACCACTGAACCATGCTCGACATCACCCAACTGCGCCGCGACCTCGACGGCGTGATCGCCAAACTGCAAACGCGCAAGTCGCCGCAGGAGCTCCTGAACCGCGAGCAGTTCGTCGCGCTCGAGGCCGAGAGAAAGCAGATCCAGACGCGCACCGAGACCCTGCAGGCCGAGCGCAACAGCCTGTCAAAGCAGATCGGCCAGTTGAAGGCCAAGGGCCAGGACGTGGCGGCGGTGATGGCCCAGGTGGCTGGGCTGGGCGACGCGTTGGCCGCCGCCGCCGCGCGCAACGATGCCCTGCAGGCCGAGATCTCCGCGCTGTTGATGGGCCTGCCGAACCTGCCGCACGACAGCGTGCCGGTCGGCGCCGACGAGCATGCCAACGCCGAGGTTCGCCGCTGGGGCCAGCCGCGCGCGTTCGACTTCGCGGTCAAGGACCATGTCGACCTCGGTGCGCCGCTGGGCCTGGACTTCGACACCGGCGCCAGGCTGTCGGGTTCGCGTTTCAGCTTCCTGCGCGGCCCGGCCGCGCGCCTGCACCGCGCGCTGGCGCAGTTCATGCTCGACGTGCAGACCCAGCAGCACGGCTACACCGAGTGCTACACGCCCTACATCGTCAACCGCGAAATCCTCGAAGGCACGGGGCAGCTGCCCAAGTTCAAGGACGACATGTTCTGGGTCTATCGGGGCGGCGAGGGCAGACGCAGGGCGCGGCGGCGAAACGGCCGAGCCGCAGTACCTGATCTCGACCAGCGAAATCCCGCTCACCAACACCGTGCGCGGCCAGATCCTCGACGCCGCGGCGCTGCCGATCAAGCTCACCGCGCACAGCCCGTGTTTTCGCTCCGAGGCCGGCAGCGCCGGCCGCGACACGCGCGGCATGATTCGCCAGCACCAGTTCGACAAGGTCGAGATGGTGCAGATCACGCAGCCCGAGAAAAGCTACGAAACGCTCGAGCAGATGGTCGGCCACGCCGAGGCGATCCTGCAGAAGCTCGAGCTGCCCTACCGCGTGGTGCTGCTGTGCACCGGCGACATGGGTTTCGGCGCCAGCAAGACCTACGACCTCGAGGTCTGGCTGCCGGCGCAGAACACCTACCGCGAAATCAGCTCCTGCTCGAACTGCGAGGCCTTCCAGGCCCGGCGCATGCAGGCGCGCTTTCGCAACGCGCAAGGCAAGACCGAGCTGGTGCACACGCTGAACGGCTCGGGCCTGGCCGTCGGCCGCACGCTGGTGGCCGTGCTCGAGAACCACCAGCAGGCCGACGGCAGCATCGCCGTGCCCGCCGCGCTGCGGCCGTACCTCGGCGGGCTGGAAGTGCTGCGCTAGAATCGCGCCCTTCGCCGCAGGGCGGAGCCACGCAAAGTTGCATGCATTCCTCCGGAGAGGTGGCAGAGTGGTCGATCGCGCCGGACTCGAAATCCGGTTTACTGTTATGCAGTAACGAGGGTTCGAATCCCTCCCTCTCCGCCAGTAATGACTTCGCCACAGCTCGCGTCGAGCAGCTCAAAGCCACCGCAATGCCGCGTAGTTGATGGCCAGGTGCACCGTGTTGTCGACGACGAACAAGAGCACTGCGGCAAGCCATGGCGGCGTGTCCTTGTGATACCCGGTTGCCGAGCAATCCGCCCAGCGCAGGCTGCGATCCGTCGTCCAGTTCTTCGCATAGATCAGATACTTCGCCAGACGGTAATGGTCGATCACGGTGTGGGTCGCGAAGATGACGGCCACCGCCGCAACCGACGAAGTGATCAGGAAGAAGGGCAGCGAGTAGACGCCGGCATGCAGCAATGCGGCGGGGAAGCTCTCGAACTTCTTCTTCGCCATCCAGTCGGTCTGCGTGACGTAGTCGCCAACCAGGTGCAACAGCAATTGCTCCATTTGACTTCCCTCCTCGCAGCGGGCCGATGGTCGGCATTCATGCCACCGGAACCGTCCGGTCGCGCCATCGATTGGAGTCCGACAGACTGGTCGCGTCAATCGCGGCGTCAGATTGCCGCAGAAACCTTGCGATCCAGACCTCGCTGAGCCGCTATCGGTCGCGCTCGAACAAGCGCAGTGCCAGCAGCGCAAAGAGGGCGAGCGCCAGCCAGCCGACGAACATCTCGTACCACGACAAGACGCGGCTCGCCACGCCCCAGTTGCTTGCCGCGGACGGCGTGTCGCGTCGCACGTCGGTGCGGTGGATGTCGATCGTGGTCCACTGATTGCGCTGGCGCAGATCGACGAACGGCAACAGCATCTCGAGGGAATACGCGAACGGTCTGAACGCCGAATGCTCGACCGGCAGCGCCGGGCACCGCGTCCAGTTGGCCCCATCGGCCGACACGACATCGCCGCGGCAGTCGGCGTAGCGCGGGTCGTTGTAGACGGCCGGATTGGACGGCGCAATGGCGCCGTATTCGGCGGCGGCCCAATACAGAGCGCCACTGGCCAGCCAGAGTACGGCCATCGCCGCCACCAGGCGCTGCGGGCGGTAGCCATAACCGACCAGCGCGCCGAACAGGCGATGCGTCCCGCGCGCCAGCCAGCGCAGGCCGCGCGGCGCTCCCGCACCGACCCGCCCGATGCGCAACCAGTGCGCCTCGAGCGCGACCGCCACTTCGCGGGCTGCAACGTGGTGCCCGGACTGGCGCAACACCCTGATCAGTTGGCGCCAGGGTTGCGCCCGGAAGTCAGCGCCGAGGTGCGCGGCGCTCTGCCGCATCAGCCAGCGCAGCCGCGAGTCACCATCGGTGGCAGACGCCGCACCGAAGCGCTGGTACACGAACCCGTCGATCGCCAGGCCTTCGCCCCAGGTTGTTTCGTCGTCGACGAGCGTCGCGGCCCGCGCGCCGGCAAGCGACGCCCGATGCAGCGGTCGCGCCTGCTTGTTCAGCGACAGTGTGGCGCCGATGCGTGCGCGCTCGAGCGAGAGGGTCGTCGCGCCGCGCAAGGCCAGCTCGCCCAGTGCGTCGAAGCTCGCCCCGCTGCAGTCCAGGTCGCCGCCGACCTGCGCCTGATTGAGGCGCACGAGCCCGGTGGCAGAAAAGCGCTGGTCCAGCGTGACGTTGCCGGCGATGCGCGCGTGGTCCAGGTTCAATGCATCGCCGCGCAGGCCTCGGTCGTCCACGCCGCCGCTCACGCGCGCGTTGCTCGCCCGCAGATCGCCCGCCACGCGCAGGCCGACCAGGTGCAGGTCGCCATCGGACTCGAAACCGCCCTGCATGATGACGTGGCCATCGATGCGGGCACCTTCGGCAGAAATGCGCCGTTGAATCGGCATCTCGGAGTGCGCGGTACTGCGCAGCTGCAGGCTTTCGAGATTGAGGTCGCGCCCGATCCTGGCGCGCGCCAAGCGCAGCTCCGTGCGCACGGTGCAGCCCGAGTTCAACGCCAGGTTGCCGGCGACGGTGCAGTCGTCGGCGCGCAGACCCGGCAGCAAACAGCCCGGGAAACTCACGCTGCCGCCGACGCGCGCACCGTCAAGGCGCGGCGCCGCGTTGAACACGCAGCGATAGAACCATAACGCCTCGGGCACCGTGGCGTTGCGCATGTCGATGCCGCCTTCGATCCACGCGCCGACGATCTGTACGCGCCGCGGCGTGAAGTGCTCGTGCGGGTTGCTGCGCGCCAGGTAGGCGACGAACTCGCCGCGCACCGTGATCCCGGGTGTCGGCACCAACGGACGGCGCAGGCCCACCCGCGCGATGTCACCGGCGAGATAGGCGCGCAGCAGCACCTGCTCGGCCGGGCGCAGCGGGGCGAAAAGTGCCGATGGAACCCACCCGGGCGCTCGTGGCTCGGGGCTGGTCAGTTCTTCTGTCATGTGTCGCGGTTGTGTGCCCGGCCAAGCGTGACCTGCCGCCGCGCCCGGCGCCACCCCGCAACCGCGTGCAAGTTCGCACTAATGGCGTCAATGGCATACGTCACCACACCCCTGTTCGGGGGGCCGCGGGCGCAACCGTGAGCGGGCGTTACGGCGGCAGGCCCTGGCCCAGCGCGCGCTTGACGATGAACAGCGGCCGCGCCTTGACCTCTTCAAAGATGCGGCCGATGTACTCGCCGACGATGCCCAGCGAGATCAGCTGAATGCCCGCCAGCAGCAGCAGGCAGACCACGATCGTCGTCCAGCCGCTGACGTCATTGCCGTACAGCCAATGGTTCAGGGTCAGGAAGCCGCCGTACAGAAAGGCCAGCAGTGCGAGCGTGAAGCCGACGATGCTGACAGCGCGCAGCGGCAGGGTGGTGAACGCGGTCAGGCCGTCGATCGACAGGTGCAACAGGCGCAGCGGGCGGAAGTGGCTTGTGCCATGCGCCCGCGCCGACGGCGTGTAGGGCACGGCCAGCGCATCGAAACCGACCCAGGCATACAAGCCCTTCATGAAGCGGTTGCGTTCGGGCAGCGACAGCAGCGCATCGACGGCGCTGCGGTCGAGCAGGCGAAAGTCGCCGGCGCCCGGCGGCAGCTTGACGTGATCGGCGGCATTGACCAGCTTGTAGAACCAGTTTGCGCCAAGGCGCTTCCACACGCTCTCGTCACGGCGGTCTTCGCGCACCGCGTAGACCACGTCGTTGCCGGCCTGCCAATGGCCGACGAAGGTCGGAATCAGCGCCGGGGAATGCTGCAGGTCGGCGTCCATCAGCACCACGACTTCGCCGTTGGCGGCCTGCAGGCCGGCGCTGAGTGCCGCTTCCTTGCCGAAGTTGCGCGACAACTGCAGCATGCGAAAACCGGGGCGGCGCGCCCAGCCTTCGAGCACCAGCGCCGTGGCGTCGGTGCTGCCGTCGTCGACCCCGATCACCTCCCAGGCGCGGCTGCAGGCGCCGAGCGAGCGGCGCAACTCGGGCAGCAACTGCAACAGGTTGGCGGCTTCGTTGTAGCAGGGGATGACGCACGACAGCGTGGGCAGGCGCTGCCGCCCGGCCAGGATCGTGACGTCCGCGGCCGCCGGCGCAGGCAGCTGCGAACGCTGCACGGCCACGCGGCGATCGATCTGCCGATCCGGCGAGACGACATGGGGTGCCGCGACCTGGTTCATAACTCGACTCTGCGTGCCTGCCATTGATTGGATCGGCGGCAGCCGCGGTGTCGTTGATGCAACGCAAGGCACCGCGTCGAAAACTGTCGGTCCCGGCGCTCGGTCGCGGCCACCACGCGCCCGCTTGACGAACATCAAGCCCGCCGCACCGGGCGCGGCGCCGCGCCGGCGTACAAGACGCCACGCCGGACCAGCGCCTTTTCCGCTTCGACGGCGAGGAAGGTGAGGCTCGAAAGCGCCAGGCACAGCAGCAACTCACCCGCGGTCAACGGCTGGGTCTTGAACACCGGTTGCAGCACCGGCACGTAGATCGTCGCCGCCTGAAGCGCCACCGTCAGTGCGACCGCGCCGAGCAAGGGCCGGTTCGACGACAGACCCTGCGTCAACAGCGAATCGCGCTCGGAGCGCACCGCCAGCACATGCGCCATCTGCGACAGCGTCAGCACGGTGAAGACCATCGTCTGCCAATGGGCGCTGCCGCTGGTCAGTGCCCAGGCCTGCGTGGCCAGCGTCACGCCGCCCATCAGCAGGCCGACCCACACGATGTGCTGCCACAGCCCGTGCGCAAAGAGGCTCTCGCGGCTCGGCCGCGGCGGGCGCTGCATCACGCCGTGCTCGGCCGGTTCGGCGGCCAGCGCGATGCCGGGCAGGCCGTCGGTGACCAGATTGATCCACAGGATGTGGATCGGCAGCAGCGGGATCGGCATGCCGGCCAGCGGCGCCAGGGCGATGGTCCAGATCTCCGCCGCGTTGCCGGTCAGCGCATAGCGCACGAACTTGCGGATGTTGTCGAGGATGCGCCGGCCCTCGCGCACCGCGGCCACGATGGTGGCGAAGTTGTCGTCCAGCAGCACCAGGCCGGCCGACTCGCGCGCCACGTCGGTGCCGCCGCGCCCCATGGCCACGCCGATGTCGGCGCGTTGCAGCGCGGGTGCATCGTTGATGCCGTCGCCGGTCATGGCGACGAACTCGCCGCGCGCCTGCAGCGCGCGCACGATGCGGATCTTCTGCTCGGGTACCACCCGCGCGTACACGCGCACATGCTCGACGCTGGCCGCGAAGGCCTCGTCGTCGAGCCCCGCCAGTTCGGCGCCGCTGAGCAGGCGATCACCGGGCGCGAGGATTTCCAGCTGCTCGGCGATCGCGCGTGCGGTGACCGGGTGATCGCCGGTGACCATCACCGGCACGATGCCGGCGCTTCGGCAGGCGCGCACGGCGGCCAGCGCCTCCGGCCGCACCGGGTCGGCCATGCCGACCAGGCCGAGCAACACCAGTTCGCGTTCGACACCGTCGGCGCTGGCGTCGGCAGGCGATGCGGGCCATCGGCGCTGCGCGACCGCCAGCACGCGCAGGCCGGCGCCGGCCATGCGCTGGGCCGTGGCCAGCGCCTGCTGGCGTTGCGCCGCGGCGTCGGCTGGGTTGGCCTCACTACCCAGCCACAGCGCCGTGCAACGCGCGATCACCGCCTCGGGTGCGCCCTTGGTGTAGGCCACGAAGCCATCGCCGCAGCGGTGCAGCGTCGTCATGCGCTTGCGCTCGGCGTCGAACGGCCACTCCATCACGCGCGGGCACGCGCGCTCGGCGTCGGCGCGGTCCAGGCCGGCGTCTTCGGCGGCGGCCAGCAGCGCGATCTCGGTCGGGTCGCCGATCGCGACGTCGGTGGCCGCGGCGCGGTGCGCATCGTTGTTCAGCAGCATGGCGGCCAGCAGCGAGCGCCACGGCTCGGTCCCAGCCTGCGCAGACCCGTCCTGCAACGCCACGCCGGCCACGTTGAGCTCGCGGACCTGCATCCGGTTTTGCGTCAGCGTGCCGGTCTTGTCGCTGCAGATGAAGGTCACGGAACCCAGCGTCTCCACCGCAGGCAGGCGCCGGATCAGCGCGTTCTGCTGCACCAGCTTGCGCGCGCCCAGCGCCAGCAGCACCGTCACCACGGCGGGCAGGGCTTCGGGAATGGCCGCCACCGCCAGGCTCACGGCCGTCAGCAGCATCAGCAGCGGCGGCTCGCCGCGGATCAGGCCGGCCGCGAAGATCACGCCGCAGATCGCGATCACCGACAGCGCCAGGCGGCGGCCGAGGTCGGCCAGGCGGCGTTGCAGCGGCGTCCGCTGTCTGCCGTCGCCTGCCAGCAGGGCGGCGATCTTGCCCAGCTCGGTGGTCATGCCGGTGGCCACGACCACGCCGCGCGCCCGCCCGTGCGTCACCGTCGTGCCCTTGTAGGCCATGTTGATGCGGTCGGCGACGCCGGCATCGCCGTCCACCAGTTGCGCCCCGTCCTTGTCGACCGGCACCGACTCGCCCGTCAGCGCCGATTCGTCGATGCGCAGTTGCGCGCCGCCGAGCAGGCGCAGATCGGCAGCGACCACATTGCCGGCCTCGAGCGCGACGATGTCGCCAGGCACCAGTTCGGCGCTCGGGACCTGCATCCGTTCGCCGCCGCGCCAGACCTGCGCGTGAATGGCGGCCAGGCGCTTGAGTGCGGCCATCGCGCGGTCGGCGCGCAGTTCCTGCACGAAGCCGATCAGGCCGTTGAGCAGCACGATCACGACGATGGCGATGGTGTCCTGCGGCTCGCCGATCAGCCCGGCGATCACGCCGGCCACGATCAGCACGACGACCATGAAATCGCTGAACTGGTCGAACAGTCGGCGCGCCAGGTGGCGCGGCGCGCGCTCGGCGAGTTGGTTGGGCCCGTGCTGGCGCAGCCGCTGCGCAGCCTCGCTGGCCGACAGCCCGGTGGCGGCGTCGACACTCAGAGCGGCGCACGCCGGCGCGGCGCCCAGAGCGTGCCACGCGGTCTGCGCGGCCGCCTTGGACTTGCCCGCAGGCGACGCTCTAGCCTTCATTCCCAACTCGCTGTGTTGGTTGATTCGCAGGCCCAAACGCCGTCCGCGTCACGACGCACCCGGCCGTGGCGGACTTCAGAAGCGGGCTGCTCTTGACCCTTCTCGGCAATACCCATGCGCTCTTCATGCTCTTCATGCTCTTCATCAAGGTACGCCCAATCGGATGACCCGCATTGCGCGCGGGCAATGGCGCGTTGCAGCAGGATGGTGTGCGCTACGACTGCAGTTGAGGTGCCTCAAAGTTGCTGCCACCAGGGATGAGCAAGATGCGCTGACGAGGTCGAGATGGTGCTATCGGTGCAGCGCGAACAGGTTCGGGTCGGCAGGCTGGCCTTGCCCGGCGAATTCGACGCGGTGGCGGAGCCGCTGGGCGTGGTGGCGTTCGTGCACGGCAGCGGCAGCAGCCGCAGCAGCCCGCGCAACCGCCACGTTGCCGGCGTGCTGCAGCGGCATCGGCTGTCGACCCTGTTGTTCGACCTGCTGACCGCGTCCGAGGCCGACGACCGCCGCAATGTGTTCGACATTGCCCTGCTCAGTCGCCGCGTCGCCGAGGCGCTGGCCTGGTTGCAATCGCGGCCCGATCTGCGCGCGCTGCCGGTGGGCCTGTTCGGCGCGAGCACCGGGGCCGCCGCCGCGCTGTGCGCCGCGGCCGATGCGCCGCAGCGCGTGGCGGCGGTCGTCTCGCGCGGCGGACGGCCCGATCTGGCCGCAGCGCACCTGGCGCGTGTGCGGGCGCCGACGCTGCTGATCGTCGGTGGCGACGACGTCGAGGTGTTGGCGCTCAACCGCCAGGCGATGCGCCAGTTGGCCTGCGTGCAGCGGCTCGAGGTCGTGCCTGGAGCGACGCACCTGTTCGAGGAGCCGGGCGCGCTCGATGCCGTCGCCGAACTTGCGGCGCGCTGGTTTGCCGAGCAGCTCGCGAGTGCCGCCGCAGCATGAACAAGTCCTTCGCCGACCGCACCGAAGCCGGCCGCGCGCTGGCGCAACGGCTGTCGCGCATGTCGCTGCCGCCACCGATCGTCGTGCTGGCGCTGCCGCGCGGCGGCGTGCCCATCGGCGCCGAGGTCGCGCGGGCGCTGAACGCGCCGCTGGACCTGCTGCTGGTGCGCAAGATCGGCGCGCCATGGCAGCGTGAACTGGCGGTGGCCGCGGTCGTCGACGGCCAGCCGCCCGATATCGTGCTCGACGACGAGACGATGGCCGCGACCGGCGTCGATCGGGCCTATGTCGAGGCCCAGGCCGCGCAGGAGCTGCAGGAAATCGAGCGCCGCCGCCACGCCTACCTGCGTGGGCGCACGCCTGTCAGCGTCGAAGGGGCGACCGCCATCGTCGTCGACGACGGCATCGCCACCGGCACCACGGTGCGTGCCGCATTGAAGGCGCTGCGCCGCCGCAACCCCGCGCGCCTGGTGCTGGCCGTGCCGGTGGCGCCGAGCGACACGCTGGCCGCCCTGCGCGCCGAGGTTGACGACATCGTCTGTCTGGCCGAACCCTACCCGTTCCACGCCATCGGCCTGCACTATCGCGACTTTCACCAGGTCGGCGACGACGAGGTGCTGGCCGCGCTGGCAGCGGCGCGAATGCCGGGCTAGCCGGCGTACAGACGAACGAAGAAGACGGCCAATCCCGCGGCGGCGACGACGCCCAGCACGCCGACCGCCCGCGCGAGCCAGAGGGTTCGCAGGCAATTGGCCTCGACCAACCCGATCAGCAGGGTGTTCTGTTCGGCCAGCGCCTTGATCAGCTCGGAAGACGCCAGCATCTGCTCCTCCAGCCGCGACGAAGTCAATTCCACGGCGGCGAGCTGCGTGCGCAGGGTGGCGACGGCCCGGTCGCCGGCGTCGGCCGCGACTTGTTCGCGGGCAGGCAGCGGCTCGGGCGACGGCGGCTTCTTTGCCACCGCCTTCCACAGCTTCTTCGCCCCGTCGGCGATCACCGGCGCATTGCTGATGACCGTCGACCAGGGGACGCTCTTCAAGACCGTGAACCAACCAATGGCCATCAGCGCGCTCCCACGGGCAAGTGCATAAGAACGTTCGGGACCTACTTCTTGCAGTCGCCGTTGGTCACCACCGAGCCGTCCTTGCACTCGGTGACGATCGCATCGGCGCTGTGCTTGGCCTGCGCGGCGGGCTTGACCGGCTCTGGCGCCACCGTGGCGTCGCTGCCCGCGGGTTTGGGCCGGAGGTACATGATCTTCCTGTTGCCTTGATCACAGGTGCCGACGACCTTGCCCGGCGCCGACGCGCCGGCCTCGACGGTCGTGACCGAGAACCCGGTCACCCCGGCGTTCTTGATCTTCGACTCGATCTCGAGGCGCAGTGATTCACATGTCGTGGCCGAGGCCGCCGTGCAACCCAGCAGCAGCGCGAGCACGACATTGAGCTTGGTTCGCATCGGGCATTTTCCATCCGGGGCCCATTGTGCGTGACAGCCGGCCCGCGCCAGCGCCTTGCTGGGCTCACACCTTTCGTGCCGCGATGCGCACCCCATCGCGCACTGCGGCCGGTGGGTAGACGATCACCTGCTGGCCGGTCGCCAGGCCGCTGCGGATCCATGCCGCGCTGCCGTTGCGGGCGGCGAGCACGACAGGCACCAGGCGTGCGCGGCCGCCGTCGCTGAGGAAGACGGCAAAGCTCGGCGCGGACTCGGCATCGGTCCCGGCTCCGGCACTGCCGGCCGGCAGCGGAAACACCGCGCTCACCGGCACCTGCACGGCCTTGTCTTCGGCCAGCGTGACGATGCGCACGCTGACGCGGTAGCCGTCGCCGAGCGCCTGCCATGCATCTCGCGGGCTGGTGATGTCGATCAGCACGCGCACGCGCTGCTCTTCGACGCCGAGTGCCGACACCTTCGTGAAGGCGCCCGGCTCGACACTGCGCACACGGCCTTCGAGCGTGGCCGGGCCGCCCCAGCGTTCGATCACCACGCGGCTGCCGGGCTTGGCCGCGAGCGCGTCGGTGGTCAGCAGTTCGGCCACGATCTCCAGGCGGCTGACGTCGCCGAGTTCGAGCAGCGGCGTGCCGAGGGCGACGACCGTCTCGCTGGCCTGCAACACGCGCAGCACGCGGCCGGCCGCCGGGGCGCGCACGCGCAAAGCCGCGCTGGGTCGACGCCGCCCCGGCGCCCGGGCGCACGGCGCCGAGCGCGGCGCGCGCCTGCTCGAGGTCGTGCGCCGCGATGCGCTGTTCGGCCAGGGCCGATTCGACCTCGCGTTGCGCGCCCAGCGTGGCCAGGCGGTCGCTGTCGAGCTTGGTCGGTGCGATGAAACCCTGCTTGGCCAGCTCTTCGGTGCGGCGGGCGTCGTTCTGCGCCTGCGCCATGGCCACCTTGGCGCGTTCGAGGCGCGAGGCGGCGCGCTGGACGTTGTCGTCCGCGCTGTCGACGCGCGCCCGCAGCTCGCGCAGGGTGCGCTCGTCCTGCATGGCGGGCAGCACCGGGGTCAGCGTCGCCAGCAAGGCCTCGGCCGTCACCGTGTCGCCCTCGCGCAGCGTGATGCGCGCCAGCCGCCCGGCCAGCGGTGCCGAAACGACATAACGATCGGCCAGGCGCGTCTTGCCGTCCTCGTCGATGGTGCTCTCGAAGCGGCCCTGCGTCACCGCAGCGAGTTCGACTTCGACCGGGCGCGGCGCGAAGGCCCACGCCAGCGCGAGGGCCAGCCCGAGAGCGATCGCCGCGACGGTGAACCAGGTCTTGCGTTTCATCTCAGTCCCGCCGGGCAGTCCCAAGGGACTGAGCGCCCCCTGGGGGGCAGCGAACAAGGTGAGCGTGGGGGCAGTCATACTCAGCTCATTCTCGCGTCTTCAGTGCGGCCACCATGTCGAGCCGGTCAATGCGCCGGCGCACCACCAGCGCACTGGCCACGCCGGAGGCCAGCACCGCGATGCCGGCCCAGGCGTAAGTGGGGGGCCGGATCACCACCGGGAAGTAGAACTGGTCGGACTTGAGCAGCACGGTGATCAACTCCACCAGCCCGTAGCCCAGCGCCATGCCCAGCGGCATCGCGATCGCGATGCCGATCGCCATCTCGCCGAGCAGCAGGCCCGACACCTCGGCACGCGTGAACCCGAGCACGCGCAGGCTGGCCAGCTCCCAGGTGCGTTCGGCCAACGCAATGCGCGCGTTGTTGTAGACCACGCCGACGGCGATGATGGTGGCAAACACCGTCAGGATCGTGCTCATGATGCGGATGTTGCGTGCGCTCACCTCCTGCATGTTGCGCAGCAGCGTGGCCTTGCTGAAGGCGCCGACGACGCGTGGCAACTGCTTGGTCGCCTCCAGCAATTCGGATTCGCGGCCGTGCTCCAGCCCCAGCGCATACCAGGTCGACTGGTCGCCCTCCTCGAGCAGGCGGTTCAGCGCGCGACGCTCCATGTAGGCGTTCAGGCCCATCATCTCGCGCACGGTGGTGGTCAGCGGCACGAGCAGCGTGCGCTGCCGGCCTTCGAGCACCTCGACGCGCACCAGGTCGCCGATGTGCAGCGCCAGCTTGTCGGCCAGACGGTCGGTCATCACCAGGCCATCGCCCTCGAGCCGGCTGGCCTCGCGGTTGTTCACGTCGACGATGCGGGTCAACTGGCCATGCCGTGGATGACCCCGGATCTGCCCCCGCTCGCTGAGGTGGCCGTTGACGAAGCGCACCGGGACGTCGCGTCCCGACTCGGCCGCGGTCACGCCGGGCAGGCGCGCCACTTCGTGGCGGCCGCTGTCGTCGGCCGCTTCCGTCATCCACAGGATCACGTCGCTGCGCATCGCGACGTTGAACTGCGAATCGACGATGTAATCGATGGCGTCGCGAAAGAAGTTGCCCATCACGACGATCGCCACCGCGGCCGCAACGCCGCCGATCGACAGCGACGTGCGCCAGGGCCGGCGCTCCATGTTGCGCAAGATCATCTGCAGCGACGGCCCGATGCGCTTGATGCCCAGCCGCTCGACCAGCGTGCGCCGGTAGCGCCCGGGCGCCGGCGGCCGCATCGCCTCGGCCGGCGCCAGCCGCGCGGTGGCCAGGATCGCGTTCAGGGTGCCGAGCACCGCAGTGGCCACGGTGATGCCGATGCTGACCATCAGCAGCCACGGCGCGATGCGGTGCTCGAAGCTCGGGAACTGGAAGAACTCGGTATACAGGCCGGTCAACATGGTGCCCAGGCGGTCGCCCAGTGCGATGCCGATCAGCAGCCCGGCCGTCACGATCAGCAGCACCAGCTTGAGGTAATGCGCGGCGATCGTGTGGTTCGGGTAGCCGAGCGCCTTCAGCGCGGCGATCTGCTCGCGCTGCGTGGCCACCAGCCGCGACACGACGACGTTGAGCAGAAATGCCGCCACGCCGAGGAAGATCGACGGCAGCACGGTGCCGATCACGCGCTGTTCCTTGATCTCGTTGTCGAGCATGGCGTGCGAAGGCTGGTCTTCGCGGCCATGGGCCTCGCGGCCGCCGTAGCGCGTGAGCTGGCGCGACAGCCCGGCGATCGTCGCCGGTGGGCTGGCCCCGGGCGCCAGCTTGACCGCGACGCGATTGAACGCGCCGTCCATGTCGTAGGCGGCGGCGAGAGCGTCGCGGTCGACCCAGAAGACACCGAAGCCGCGCATGTCGGGCACACCCATCATGCCGGCGAAGATGAACTCGGGCGACAGGGCGATGCCGGCTATCACCAGCGTGCGCCGCTTGCCGTTGATCAGCGCACCAATGCGCGAGCCGGGCACCAGGCCGCGCGCATCGGCGAATCCGGCCGAGACCAGCGCCGCCAGCGCGCCGTCGGTCTGGTGCGCCTGGTCGAGTGGCCGGCCGCTGCGCAGGCTGATGCGGTTCATGCGCTGCGGCTGCCGCGCGTCGATGCCGATCAGCTGGCCGATCACCGGGTCGGCCACGCCGTCGAGCTCGATGCGAACGATCTGCTCGATCGTGGTCTGCACGTCGGCCACGCCGGGCGTGGCGCGCAGCGTGTCGGCCAGCGCATTGGGCGCGCGCTTGACGCTGGCAAAGACGTCGGCGAAGCGGCCGCTGGCATAGAAGCGATCGCGGGCCAGCGCCAGCGAGTCCACCGCCGACAGCGTGGTGATGAAGCCGCCGATGCCGCTGGCCACCACCAGCGCGATCGTCAGCGCCTGGCTCCACAAAGCGACCAGGTCGCGCAGCAGCTTGCGGTCCAGTGCCTTCACCAGCTCAGCTCCGACGGACTGATCTTGTGCGTGTTGGTCTCGATCTTCTGGATCCGGCCATCGCCGAGATGGATCACCCGATCGGCCATGCCGGCGATGGCCGCGTTGTGCGTGATCACCACCGCGGTGGTGCCCAGTTCCTGGTTGATGCGGGCGATGACTTCGAGCACCAGCTTGCCGGTCTGGTAGTCGAGCGCGCCGGTCGGCTCGTCGCACAACAGCACTTCGGGGCGCTTGACGATCGCGCGCGCGATCGCCACCCGCTGCTGTTCGCCGCCCGAGAGCTGCGCCGGGAAGTGATCGCGCCGCGGCGTCAGCCCGACCAGGTCGATGGCTTCGTCGATCGGCATCGGGTGCTCGGAGATGTCGGTCACCAGCGCCAGGTTCTCGCGCACCGTCAGGCTCGGAATCAGGTTGTAGAACTGGAACACGAAGCCGACATGCTCGCGACGGTAGGTCGTCAACTCGGTTTCGCTCGCGCCGGTAAGCACATGGTTCGCAAAGCGCACCTCGCCGCGGGTGGGCACGTCGAGCCCGCCCAGGATGTTGAGCAGCGTCGATTTGCCGCTGCCCGACGCACCGAGCAGCACGACGAACTCACCGCGCCGGATTTCGAGATCGACGTCGCGCAACGCCTGCACCTCGACTTCGCCGGTGCGGTAGGTCTTGGCCAGGCCGTGGGCGACGAACACCGCCTCGCCCACCGCGGACGCCGCTGCGCCCGGTGATGCGGGCCCGGCAGGGGCGGCGCGGCCGCTGCGCATGCCGGGCGTGGACACCCAGTGCCTACTGGATGTTCAGCGTGCGGGCCGCGGCCTCCTGCTTCTTCAGCAGCGAGAGTTTGAGCACGCCGTCTTCGTACTTGGCAAACGAGACCTTCTCGTCGACTTCGAACGGCAGCGAGAAGCCGCGCGAGGCGCTGCCGAAGAACAGCTCCTTGACCAGCGTGCGCTCGCCCTTGGCCTTCTTCTCTTCTTCCTTTTCACGCCGGACCTCGGCACTGATCGAAACGTAGTTGCCGTCGATCGTGACCCGGATGTCTTCCTTCTTGGCGCCGGGGATTTCGGCGCGCACTTCATAACCCTTGTCGCTTTCCGACACGTCGATGCGGATCTCGGCCGGGGCCTCGAAGCCGGCGGTCGCCATCGGGCGCATCCAGCGGCGGAACATGTCCGGAAACATGTCGTCGAGCCTTTCGAACCTTGTCAGCGCGTTCATCATCAACTCCTTCACTAGAGCGGGGGAGTGCGCAGCAGAGATTGATGCGACCCCCTATGAAAGTCTAGGAAGTTTTTGCAATGCAGCATTGCGCGCGATCAACGACGGCGCCCGGCTGCGCGCAAGGCGTGGCGCTTGATTGCGCGCAAGCCATGCGTGTTGCGGCGGTGTGCGCTGCCGTATTCTGCTCGTCCTGATTAACCGCGGAGGCCGCATGTTCAAGCGCAGTGCGATGATCCTGGGCGGCTTGCTGATGCTGGTCACGGCCTGTGCGCGCGCCGAGGACGCGCAGCCCGCAGCGCCGCGCCACGTCGGCTCGGATACGCTCGTCTTCGGCGGCTCGGTGCGTATCGACCAGCCCGTGCCGGGCGATCTGATCGCCGCCGGCGGCAACGTCGATGTCGATGCGCCCGTGGCCGGCGACGCGATGCTCGCCGGCGGCAACCTGCGCGTGACGGCCAAGGTCGAGCGCAGCGTCTACGCCGGCGGCGGCCGGTTGACGCTCGACGCACCGATAGGCCGCAACCTGCGCGTCGGCGGCGGCCAGGTCGACGTCGGTCCGATGGCCACGGTGGGCGGCAACGTCACGGTCGGCGCCGGCCAGGTGTCGCTGCGTGGCGCGGTCATGGGTTCGGTCACGGCCAGCGGGGGCCGCGTGCTGATCGACGGGCCGGTCGATGGCGACGTGGTGTCCAACGCCGGGCGCCTGACACTCGGGCCCAACGCGCGGCTGGCCGGCGCGCTGCGCTACCGCAGCGGCGACGAGTTGGTACGCGACCCCGCCGCGCAGGTGGCCGGTGCGATCGAGCAGCTGGGGCTGTCCGGCGGCGCTGATGCGTCGGGCGCGCAGCGCGAATCCGGCTGGCGCGCGCGTGCGCACCGGGTCGGGCCATCGTGGTGGTGGACGTTCGGCCTGATGGCCATCGCGGCCACGCTCGTTGCCGTGCTGCCGGTGACTTCGCGGCGTGTGGCCGACGGGCTGCGCAGCCGATGGGCCTGGGCCCTGCTGTGGGGCTTCGTCGCACTGGTCTGCATTCCGATCGCGGCCCTGATCCTGGTGATCACCATCGTCGGCATCCCGCTGGCGCTGCTGGTCGTGCTGCTCTACCTGGCGTTGCTGCTGCTGGGTTACGTCGGCAGCGCGGTCGCGCTGGGGCAGTGGACGCTGGCGCGATTCAAGGCCGATGCGGCGGGCCGCATCGGCTGGCGCATCGCATCGGCAATGGCGGCGGTGCTGGCGCTGGCGCTTCTCGGCCGCGTGCCCTTTGTCGGCGGCCTGGTCGCGTTGCTGGCCGTGCTGGCCGGCATCGGCGCGGTGGTGCTGCTCATCGCGCCGCGCGCGGCCGTCGCGCCGGGCTGAGCGGCGCCAGCCGCGCGCGATCGCGCCGGCTGGGGCCTGTTCGCAAGCCGGGCGGCCGTGCGAACGGGCCCTAGTGCGAAATGCGCAGCACCGCGGCGCCCGTGACGGCGCCTTGGCGCAGGCGGTCGAGCGCCAGGTTGGCGTCGCGCAGTGCGAACGGCTCCGTAGTGCTGACCAGCGGGTGGCCGGCGGCCCAGGCGAAGAACGCCTCGCCGTCGCGCCGTGTCAGGTTGGCGACGGACCGAACGCAGCGCTCGCCCCACAGCAGCCGGTAGGGCAGGCGCGGGATATCGCTCATGTGGATGCCGGCGCAGACGATGGCACTGCCCGGGAGGCTGTGCTGCAGCGCGATCGGCACCAGCGCGCCGACGGGCGCGAACAGCAGCGCGCCGTCGATCGGCGAGGGCGGCGCTTCGTCGGAGCCACCTGCCCATTGCACACCGAGGGAGCGCGCGAGCGCCTGTGCCGCTTCGTCGCCCGGCCGCGTGAACGCGAACACGCGCCGGCCCTGTTGCAGCGCGACCTGCGCGACCAGGTGTCCGGCCGCGCCGAAGCCGTACAGACCCAGGTTGCGCGCGTTGCCCGCCATGCCGAGCGCGCGCCAGCCGATCAAGCCGGCGCACAGCAGCGGCGCGGCCTGCTCGTTGGTGTAGCGCTCGGGCAAGGCGAAACAGAAGTCCTCTTCGGCGAGCATGAATTCGGCGTAGCCGCCGTCGACGTCAAAGCCGGTGAAGCGCGCGCTCGTGCACAGGTTCTCGCGCTGGCTGGTGCACCATGCGCATGCGCCGCAACTGGCATGCAACCAGGGCACGCCGACGCGCACGCCGGGCGCAAAGCGCCGGCAGCCAGCACCGAGCGCGGCCACGGTGCCGACCACCTCGTGGCCCGGCACGCGCGGCAAACTGGGGCAGGTCAGTTCGCCATCGACGATGTGCAGGTCGGTACGACAGACGCCGCACACGTCAACGCGCAACAGCAACTGGCCCGGGCCGGGCAGCGGCATCGCGCGTTCGACCGCCTGCAGCACGGGGTCGTCCGCCCGTGTCAGCGCCATCGCGGTGTAGCGGTGCGGCAGGGCGGTCACGTCGACCCGGTGCCGTCCGGCAGGCACTGCGCGACCGCGTGGGCCAGGTCCTGGCGTGTGTACGGCTTGGGCAGGACCGGCCACCTCAGCGGCACGCCGCCGCTGCCGGTGCCGGCCACGTGGTGCGAGTAGCCGGATGTCAACAGCACGCGCAGTGCCGGGTACAGCGCGTCGACCCGCCGCGCCAACTCCTGGCCGTCGATGCCCGCGCCGAGCGTGATGTCGCTGAACAGCAGGTCGAAGCCCATGCCGCGCTGGGCCGCCGCCAGTTCGGCCAGCGCGGCCTCGGCGCTGTTGTAGGCAGCGACCTCGCAACCCATCGAGCGCAGGAACGCCTGCGCCACGCTGCGCACGTCGTCGTCGTCTTCGACCAGCAGGACGCGCAGGCCGCGCGGCAGTTCGTGGCTGCGGCGGGCCTGCTCTTCGATCGCACCGGCGGCGGCATCGGCTGCGGGCAGGTACATCGTCAGCGTGGTGCCGGCGCCGGGCGCGCTGACGAGGTCGATGTGGCCGTGCGACTGGCTGACGAAGCCGTACACGGTGGACAGGCCCAGGCCGGTGCCGCGGCCGACCTCCTTGGTCGTGAAGAACGGCTCGAATGCGCGGTCGAGCACCTCGGGTGTCATGCCGCTGCCGTTGTCCTGCACGCTGATCCAGACCTGGTCCGGCGGTGTTTCGCCGTCCGCAGCGTGGGCCACGAGTGGGACCGGCCCCGTGCGCGCGCCTTCGGCGTCGGCTGGCTTGCCGCTGCCGCAGCGCAGGATCAGCGTGCCGCCGCCGGGCATGGCGTCGCGCGCGTTGACGGCCACGTTGAGCAGCGCCGATTCGAGTTGCATCGCATCGGCCATGCACTGCGGGCAGCTGCGCGGCGTCTGCACGGTGACGCGGATGTTCTCGCCCAAGGTTCGGCGCAACATGTCGGCCATCGAGTGCAGCATCGCGATCGGGTCCACCGCGGTCGGCTCGAGCGCCTGGCGGCGCGCGAAGGCCAGCAGCTTGCCGGTCAGGTCGGCGCCGCGCTGGCCGGCGCGCGCCGCCGCCGCGACCAACTGGCGCAGCAAGGCGTCGCCCTGCACCGCGGGTTGGTCCTGCAGGAACTGCAGGTTGCCCAGGATCACGGTCAGCAGGTTGTTGAAGTCGTGGGCCACGCCGCCCGTGAGCTGGCCCACCGTCTCCAGCCGCTGGACATGGCGTGTCTGCGCCTCGGCCTGCGCGCGCTGCAGGCTGGTCGACAGCAGGCTGGTCAATGCCTGCAGGAAGACGACCTCGTCTTCGCCGAACTTGCGCGACTGGTTCGACCAGGCGGCGAGCACGCCGACGACGCGGCCGCGGTCGATGATCGGCACGCCGACGCAACTCTTCGCGCCGGCTTCGAGCAGCCTGGCCGGCACTTCGAAGCGCTGTTCGCGCGGCAGGTTGCTGACCAGCACGGGCGCGTGCTGCGCCACCACGTGGCCGACCAGGGTGTCGGGACGGTTGGCGTAGGCGATGCGGTCGACCTGGTCGGCGTGCACGCCGCTGTAGCTGACCGGGCGCAGTTCGAGCCGGCTGGGCGTGAGCATGAACACCGCCACGGCCTGCGTCTCGAGCGCCTCGCGCACCATCGCCGGCATGCGCTTGAGCAGTTCTTCGGGTTCGCGCGTGTCGACCGCCACGCGCCCGAGCCGGACCAGGAATTCGTTGTAATGCGCGCGCAGCATCGCGCGCCTGACCCGCGGGTAGGCGCCGATGCCGCGCAGCGAGGCCACCACGTAGTCGACCGCGCCGACGCGCAGCGGGCTGAGCGCGATCTCGACCATCACCTCGCTGCCGTCGGCGCGCTTGGCCATCAGCTCGAGGTCGGTGCCCATCGGCCTGGCCTTGGGGGCCTGCGCGTAGCCATGGCGGTAGCCGGCGTGGCGTGGGGTCACGCTGTCGGGCACCAGCGCATCGACCGAGAGACCCTCGAGCGCATTCACGCTGTAGCCGAGCACGTTGGCCGCGGCCTGGTTGGCCATCACGATGACGACCCCGCGGGTCGACCAGCAGCACGCCGTCGGGGTAGGCGTCGAAGAGGCCGCTGAAGACCTGCGGATCGTTGGCGTGGGTGGTCGTGTTCAACCCGGCGCTCACGGCGGCAACCAGGATGTAGCCCGCACCGCGCACCGATTTCAGGATCTGCGGCTGCTGCGCGTCGGCTTCGATCTTCTTGCGCAGGCGGCCGATCAGCACGTCGACGGCGCGGTCGAACGGTGCGGCCTCGCGGCCGCGCGTGTGTTCGAGCAGGAAGTCGCGCGACAGCACGCGCCCCGGGTTCTGCACGAAGACCGAGAGCAGGTCGAACTCGCCGGCCGTCAGCGCGATCTTCATTGCCATCGGGCCCGAGCAGGCGGTGCGCCGCGCAATCGAGCGTGAAGTCGGCGAAGCGGTGGCGATGGCGGTGCCGCCGCCATTGCCGGCGTGCGGCCGGCCGGCGCTGGCGCCACGGCGGCCGGCGCGGCCTCGATGCGTCGCAGCACGGCCTTGACGCGGGCCAGCAACTCGCGCAGGTCGAACGGCTTGGTGATGTAGTCGTCGGCGCCGATCTCCAGTCCGACGACCTTGTCGACCGCATCGCCGCGCCCGCTGATGATGACCAGGCCCAGCGGCGCCGTCGCGTCGGCCTGGCGCAACTGGCGTGCGATGGCCAGGCCGTCTTCACCGGGCAGGCCCAGGTCGAGCAGCACCAGCGCCGGCGCATCGCGCTGCATCAGCTCCATCAGCGCACTGCCCTGGTGCAATTCGCTGACACGGTAACCATGGCTGCTCAGGTAGAGCCCGAGCATGGCCGTGATGTCCGGCTCGTCGTCGAGGATGGCGATATGGGCGAGAGGCACACCCCGAAGTATGCCGTCTCGGGCGCGGCTGTCAATGGACCATGAAAACCGGCAGCGTCATGGCCTGTAACACCGTACGCGTTGCACCACCGAGCACCCACTCGCGGGCGCGGCCGTGGCTGTAGCAGCCCATCACCAGCAGGTCGGCCTGCACGTCGGCAGCCAGCGAGAGCAGCAACTCGCCGACCGCGTGGGCCTCGGGCCCGGTCAGCCGGTTGCGATGCAATGTCGGCGCGATGCCGTGGTTGGCCAGATAGCGCTCGATCGGCTGCGGCGCGTCGCTCCTGACGTCGTCGGCTTCGTCCCACAGCGCCAGGTGCACGCGCCTGGCGCGTTGCAGCAGTGGCAGCGCGGCGGTGACGGCGCGCGCGGCTTCGGGGCTGGGTTTCCAGGCGATCAGCACCGTCTCGCCCAGCTTGTCGCCGATGCCGATGAAGGGCATCACCAGGCCGGGCTTGCCGCTGGCCACCAGCACCGATGCGGCGAAGTCCGGCGCGACGCCCGAGTAGGCGTTGGGTGTCGGGTCGTGCTGCCCCAGCAGCATCAGATCGGCACCCCAGGCCAGCTGCGTGAACGCGTGCACCGGGTCGTCCGAGGTCTCGTGCCAGGTCACAGCCGGCGCATCGGCACCGCCGACGGCAGCTGCTTGCCGGCCTCGAACGCGGCCTTGATGCGCTCGCGCTGTTCGACCTCGTAGTTCATCAACAGCGCCGCACCCGGCACGTCGCCCGTGAAGGCGAACGGGTACTGCAGCACGACCGGCAGCACCGCGTACAAGGCGTCGACGCGTGCGCCGTAGACCCGCGCCAGGCGCATCGCCAGTTCCATCCGCGCATTGCCGTTGGCCGCGGCGTCCAGATGCAGCAGGATCGACTTCAGTTCGCTCACGGTGGTACTCCTTTCATCGCCACCCTAGGCCAGTGAGGGCAGCGTGTGTTTGCGCTAGCGCAAGCGCATGCCATGCAGCGGCGCCGCGGCCGCGGCGCGGGCGCGGCCGCGGCGCACACTGTGCGCTGCATGAGCAAGCACCCTGCGCCACCGTTCGACGCCTGGCTCTGGCTGCAGGCCTGGCAGGAGACCTGGGCTGCGGGGCTTGCACCGGCGCTGGCGACGCGCTTGCGCGAGCAGCGCCTGGCCGCCCTGCTGGCTCGTGCCCGCGCCGATTCGCCGTTCTACCGCGCGCACGCGCGGGGGCCGCTGCTGGCCGACTTCGCCGCGGTCGGCAAGGCCGAACTGATGCAGCATTTCGACGATTGGGCCACCGACCGCCGCATCACGCGTGCCGCGGCGGCGCCGTTCATTGCCGACACGTCCTGCGTTGCCGATGCCTGGCTCGGCGAGTACCTGCTCTGGACCAGTTCCGGCACCAGTGGCGTGCCGGGCTGGTTCGTGCAGGACGCGCGCAGCCTGGCGGCGTACGACGCGATCGATGCGTTGCGGCTGCGCGGGGGCGAGCCGCTGCCGACCGGCCTGGGCGCATGGGGCCCCGGCCAACGCTTTGCATTCGTCGGCGCCAGCGGCGGGCACTTTGCCGGCTGGGTCAGCCTGGAGCGGCTGCGGCGCATTGCGCCGGCGGGCCTGCGGCCGCAGATTCACTTGCTGTCGGTGCAGCGGCCGCTGCTGCAGATCGCTGCCGAGCTTGCGGCGCTGCAGCCCACGGTGCTGATCACCTATCCGAGCTGCGCCGCGGCGCTGGCGCAGTTGCAGCAGGCCGGCGCGCTCGAGCTGAGCCTGCACGAGGTCTGGCTCGGCGGCGAGCAGTTGTCGCCCGCCCAGCGCGAGCTGGTGCGGGCGGCTTTCGGCTGCAAGGTGCGCAACAACTACGGCGCCTCGGAGTGCTATTCGATCGCGCTGGAGTGTGCCGCGGGTTGCCTGCATGTGAACGACGATTGGCTGCTGCTCGAGCCCGTCGATGCGCAATTGCGGCCGGTGCCCGCGGGCGTGTTGTCGCACAACACGCTGCTGACCAACCTGGCCAACCGCACCCAGCCCTTGATCCGCTACCGGCTCGACGACCGCATCCGCGTGCTGCCGGGCGGCTGCGCCTGCGGCAGCCGCTTCACGGCGATCGAGGTCCAGGGCCGTTGCGCCGACACGCTGACGCTGCGCGACGCGCGCCGGCGCGCGGTGACCATCCTGCCGCTGGCGCTGGAGACGGCGATCGAGGAGGCCGCGCAGGTGACGCAGTTCCAGGTCATCGGCCAGCGCGGCGGCGCGCTGGAGTTGCGATTCGAAGCGGTGGTGCCCGACGCCAGGATCGCGTTCGAACGCTGCCACGCAGCCATCGATGGCCTGCTGGCCGCGCATGGCGTGGTGCCGACGCGCGTCACCTTCAGCCGCGCCGCGCCGCTGCACGAGGGCCGCAGCGGCAAGCTGCGGCGCGTCATTTGCGCGCCGGCTCGAGGCTGACGCTCTCGATGCGGCCGCGCCAGTACGGATAGGGTCCCCGCGGCAGCAGCCAGGCGACCTCGCCATCGAGCGGGATCAGCACGTTGTCGCGCGCCGCATAGCCCCACAAGCGCACGCGCCACGGTGTCATCTCGACGCGCTCACCGACGGTGCGTGCGCGCGCGTCGGAGCGGATCGTCTCGATCAGGCCGTCGGCGCCGAAGCCGAAGACCAGGCTGACGGTCGTCGCGCCGTCGCTCAGGGTGGCACGTGCGGAGTAGTCGTCGATGGCCTGCCATTGCGTGCCCTGGCTGGGCAACAGCGCCGTCGGGTACCACGGCGCTTCGGCCAGGTAGCGCATCAACTCGCCTTGCGCGACGGCGGGCGTGCCGCGCATATCGGCCACCGTCACCAGGCCCATCAGCTTGGCGATCAGGCGGCCCTCGCCGGCGACATAAGCATCGTGCACGCGAACGGTCAGGCCGCGGGCCACGGCGATGCGGGCGTCCCAGTCGAAGCCGGGGCGGCGCGTGGTGACGATCTGATCGGACGTGAAGTCGCTCCAGCGCGGCTCGGTCTGGCCCAGGTTGAACGTGCCGCTGTGCGTCAGACGTGCGGCGGCGATCATCAACTGGCCGTCCTTGAGTACGCGCCGGAAGTAGGCTTGCACCGGCGCCGGAAGGCCATCGAGTTCGCGCGCATCGAAGCGCGCGGGCGTGATCGGCTGGCGGCTGGCCGCCAGTTCGCCGCGCAGCGCGTGGGTGTCGGACTGCCAGCGCGAATCAGCCCAGGCCAGCGCCAGTCCGGCCACGATCAACAGCGCCGCAATGACGATGAACATCTGATTCCAGCCCATCGGCGGTCTGCCCTCGCGCGGCAGCGTAAGGGTGGCTGCGGCGCGCGCTGCCGGCGCGACCGGGCGACCCGCGGTGTGCATCCTGGCCGTCATCGCCGCAGAGCCCAGGCCGCTCGCGCGAGCCACAGCGCAGGAACGAGCGCCGCGGTGGCGTGCCCCAGGCCGCGCGGGCGCCACCACACCAGCAGCGCGACCGGCAGCGCCACCAGCCAGGGCCGGCGCCGCAATTGCGACCATGCCCAGGCGCCGCGTTCGACCCAGCCCAGCGCCTGGGCCATCGGGGCCACGGCAATGCCGAGCTGTTGCCGCTGCGCGGCCGCTTGCCGTACCAACTGCGCACGGCGCAGGGCCAGCAACGACAGGCGGCGGTCGGCGTTGCTCACTTGACGACGCTCGCGTGCCGTGCGCTCGCGGGATGAGCGCTTTGGAGCGGCCATGCGCGGTCACTGGACGACCCTGCGCGCTGCGCGCTCCGGGATGAGCGCTTTGGAGCGGCCATGCGCGCTCATGGCGCATCCGCCGGCTGGCCCAACAGCGCATCGCGGTCGCGGCGCAATTCGGCGATCGTCGTGGCCAGCAGCGGCGGTTTGCTGCGCGCCTTGTGCCGCAATGTGAGCGCCAGGCCAGCGGCGGCGCCCAGGTACACCAGCGCCGCGAGCGACAGCACGAGAATGCGCGGGCCGTCCCAGAACACGAGCACCAGCAGCAGCGTGGCCAGCACGATGCCGAGGCCCAGAAAGAACAACGCGGCCGCTGCGTAGCAACAGCAACGCGGCCAGGCGCAGGTATTCTTCCTCGAGTTCGGTGCTCGCCAGTTGCAGCCGCGTCTGGCCGATGTCGACCAGTGCCGCCAGCACGTTGCGCGCCGAGGCGAACAGACCCTGCGGTACGTCGGCGTTCAAGGTCAGGACCAGGCTGCCGCGGTTCAGCGCCGCGAGATCAGCATGCCGATCAGCAGGCCGACGCCAGCGGCCATGCCCATCGCGGCGTAGGGATGCTCGTGCACGGCGTGATCGGTGGCGCGGGCGGCGCGCTTGGCGTTGTCGATGGCACTGAGCTCGAGCCGCCGCAACTCTTCCTTGGCGTGCAGCAACTGCGCCTCGAATTTTTCGCGCGCGGCATTGAACTGGTCGCTGCCGGTGCGCTCGGCCTTGGCCAGCAGGTGGTCGGCTTCGTCGACCATGTGCTTCAGACTCTGCGCCAGGCGTTCGCGGGCGTTCGTGTCGGTGGTGGTGGTGGTCGTGTCCATGCGGTACTCCTCGAGTGGTGGACGAACGAATTCATCGTAGGTCGCAGGCGAGAAGGTGCATTGCGCGGCATCAATGACGTCACGCGCCTGCTGCCTAGACTGGCCATTGTGCACTTACAGGAGAGTCACATGAACCGCAACGTGCCACGCAAGCGGCGTCCGGCTGCCGCCGCCAACGCCTCATCACCGGCCGCCGCCACCGAGACACCGGACGCACCATTCGCGGCCGCCGGCGATGGCTGGCAGCAATCGCTGGAGACGACACGCACGATGCTCGGCGCATCGCTCGACGGTTCACGCGCAATGGCTGGAGGGCGTGGGCGAATGGCAGCAGGCGCAGGCCGCTGCGCTCAGACACGCTTGTCTGGCGATCGAGCAGATCGCCGAGCAGGCCAAGCGTGCACCGGACTGGCCGGCGCTGTGGGCCTCGTTGGCCAAGCTCGAGCGGCACGCAATGGACGCAGGCGCTCGACGACGGTTCGGCCCTGATGGAGCGGGCGATGCGGATCGAGTCGCGACTGGTCGAGCAGGGCCGCACCGACGCCACGCGCCTGTCGGAGCGCTGGCTCGGCGATGCAGCCGCCGGGGCAACGCGCGAGCGGCCGAGTCGCGGCCGAGTTCAGCGCGCCGCTGGCTGTTCATGGGCCAGGCCCAATCCGCGCTGAACGAGATGTCGCGCATGTGGGCGCAGGCCCTGTACGACACCAAGCTTCCCGATTGACAAGCCCGGAAGTTGAAAACCCGCCACCTCATGTCGAAGTGGCGGGTCCGGTGAAGACCCCTGATCTGCCTTGCACAGCGAGAACAGTCTGAGGATGTCTTCATCCCTCTCGGTGTCGCGGACACCGGGAACTTCCCCACGGCGTGGAGAACCTCACTTTCACCGACTGGCTCGGGTCTTCAGCCTTGGGCAGCCGGCAATTTCACTATAGGCGATGCAGGCGTCGTTGCGTTGACGCGGCGCAATGCCCCGCCGCACCACGCGCCGCGACGGTTGCGGCGCGTCAACGACAACGGCGACGCATTGGTGTCTGCTTGGTGCGTGCAGTGCAAGGCACAGATCGCGAGATGTCCGTCATGAAGAACTGGTTGGTGATCGCCAATGCGGCGCGTGCAAGGGTGCTCGAGGATCCGGGCGGGCAGGGCGGCAGGAAGCGCGCGTACGTGCACGTGGCCGACCTGGTGCACCCGCAGAGCCGGCAGAAGGGCCACGACCTGACGGACGAGCGCCCCGGCCATGTCCAGCGCCTGGGCTTCGGCCTGAGCAGCACGTCCTACGCGGCCCACACCGATGCACGCGAACGCGAGCACGATCGCTTCGCGCGCGAAGTGGCGCATCGGCTCGATGCCGGCGTGGCCGCGGGCGAATGCGCGGGCCTGGTGCTGGTCGCCAGCAGCCCGTTCCTCGGCCACCTCAAGGCGCGCCTTGGCGCGCAATCGAAGAAGGCCGTCCTGCGCACGATCGATGCCGACTACACCGCGCTCGATGACCGCGAACTCGCGCGCAGGCTCGCCATCGGAGCCCGATGAACCGAGTCCGAAACCATGAAGCTGCCCCTGCAAGTCACCTTCCGCGACCTGGTGCCGCTGCCGTCGCTGGAACCCGAAATCCGACGCCGGGCCGCCAAGCTCGATCAATGGACCGCCGACGTGATGAGCTGCCACGTGGTGGTGGCCGCCACCGGCAACCGCCATCGCCAGGGCCATGAATACAGCGTGACGGTCAGCGTGCGCGTACCCGATGCCGAGATCACCGCCGTCACGCACCACGACGATCTCGACATCCATCGCGCCGTGCATGGCGCCTTCGATGCGGTCGGCCGCCAGCTCGAGGACTACGCCCGTCAACGGCGCGGGCAGGTCAAGCAGCACGAGGCGCCGGCCAAACGCGCCGTCGCGCCGGCCACGGACGTCGCCGAGCCAGAGTGATGAGCGTCAAGGCCTTTCTGTTCGGCGAAGCCGCGCGCCACAAGATCATCGAAGGCGTCAACGTCATGGCCGACGCGGTCAAGCTCACGCTCGGGCCGCGCGGGCGCACGGTGCTGCTGCAGCGCGACTTCGGCGCGCCGGCGGTCGTCAACTCGGGCGTCATCGTGGCCAAGTCGGTCGAACTGGCCGACCCGTTCGCGAACATGGGCGCGCAGATGGTGCGCGAAGTGGCGATGCGCACCAGCGAGATGGCCGGCGACGGCACCACCACCGCCACGCTGCTGGCGCAGGCGATGGTGCGCGAGGGCATGAAGGTCGTTGCCGCCGGCATGAACCCGATGGACGTGCGGCGCGGCATCGAGCGCGCCACCGCGCATGTCGTGACGGCGCTGAAGGCACTGGCCAAGCCGTGCCAGACGTCGGCCGAGATCGCGCATGTGGCGGCGATCTCGGGCAACAACGACCGCTCGATCGGCGACCTGATCGCCAAGGCGATGGACAAGGTCGGCCGCGAGGGCGCGATCACGATCGAGGACGGAACGGGCGTCGGCAACGAACTCGAGGTCGTCGAGGGCCTGCAGTTCGATCGCGGCTTCCTGTCGGCCTACTTCGTGACCCAGCCCGACAAGCAGGTGGCCGTGCTCGAGGACCCGCTGGTGCTGCTGGCCGACCGCAAGATCTCGTCGATCAAGGATTTGCTGCCCACGCTCGAACTGGTGACCAAGCAGAGCCAGCCGCTGCTGGTGATCTGCGAAGAGATGGAAGGCGACGCGCTGGCCACGCTCGTCGTCAACCACCTGCGCGGCGTGATCAAGTGCTGCGCGGTGCGCGCGCCGGGCTTCGGCGACCGGCGCCGCGAGATGCTCGAAGACATCTCGCTGCTGACGCGGGGCCAGGTGATTTCCGAGCAGGCCGGCCGCACGCTGGAGCACATCACGCTCGAGCAACTGGGCCGGGCCAAGCGCATCGAGGTCGACAAGGACCACTGCACCATCGTCGGCGGCATGGGCGATGCGCAGGCGATCGCCGCGCGCGTGGCCCAGTTGAAGCAGTCGATCGCGGCCACCGGCACCAGCAAGTACGACCGCGAGCAACTCGAACAGCGCCTGGCCAAGCTGTCGGGCGGCGTCGGCGTCGTCAAGGTCGGCGCGGCCACCGAGGCCGAGATGAAGGAACGCAAGATCCGCGTCGAGGACGCACTGCACGCCACCCGGGCCGCGGTCGAAGAAGGCATCGTGCCTGGCGGCGGCGTGGCGCTGCTGCGCTGCCGCCGTGGCCTGGCCGACCTGCACGACGCCAACCCCGATATCCAGGCCGGCGTGCACATCGTCGAGCGCGCGCTGGGCGAGCCGCTGCGCCAGATCGTGCTCAACGCCGCCGAGGAAGCCTCGGTGGTGCTCGAGCAGGTGGCCGCGGGCAGCGGCAACTACGGCTTCAACGCCAACACGCGCGAATACGGCGACCTGATCGAAATGGGCGTCATCGACCCCGCCAAGGTGACTCGGCTGGCGCTGCAGAACGCGGCCTCGATCGCCAGCCTGCTGCTGACCACCGATTGCCTGATCGCGACGCCGGCGGCGCCGGTGGCCGAGCGAGCGGCGGCGATGGCGCCGGAGTATTGAACGAACGGGGGCTCTCCATGCTGGCTCAACCGCTGACCGCTGGCGAACTGTGCACGCGCAGCACCGTCATTGCCTACCGCAACACCGGCCTCAACGAGGCCGCGCGGCTGATGCGCGAGCAGCACGTGGGCAACCTGGTGGTGGTCGAGGAAACGGTGGCCGGCCGCCTGACCGTGGGGGTGCTGACCGACCGCGACATCGTCACCGCCGTCGTGGCCCGCGACATGAACCCGAGTGCGCTGACCGTCGGCGACGTGATGAGCACCAACCCGATCACCGTGCGCGAGGGCGACTCCGTGCTCGACGTGCTGGCGGTCATGCGCCACAAGGGCGTGCGCCGCCTGCCCGTCACCGACTCCAAGGGCGTGCTGCTCGGCGTGATCACGCTCGACGATCTGCTCGGCGTGGTCTCGGAGCAGTTGCGCGCGCTGGTCGCAAGCGATCGAGAGCGAACAGCAGCGCGAGCAGCGGGCGCGGCCCTGACGGCGCGCCGGCCGGGGCGCCGAAAGCGGCGCCGGCGCGCAGGCCGGATCGCGGCCCGCAGACCCGTGGCGCTTCAGCGCTGCAGCGCGTCGCGCACGCGTTGCAGGCGGGTCTTGGCGTCGTCGGCCACTTCGCGCACTTCGGGCTTGTCGATCAGATCGACCATCACTTGCGGGTCGATGAAGCCGACCGTGATGCGTGCGTCGGGCTCCTGCCGCACGACCACGTTGCAGGGCAGCAGCAGGCCGATGTCGGGCTCGGCCTGCAAGGCCTTGTGGGCCAGCGGCGGGTTGCAGGCACCGAGGATGCGATAGGGGCGCACATCGGCACCGAGCTTGGCCTTCAGCGTGGCTTGCACGTCGATGTCGCTGAGGACACCGAAGCCTTCGACCTTCAAGGCGTCGATGACCTGCTTGACGGCAAGGTCGAACGGGCCGTCGATCGTGGTGTGAAATCCATACATGGCAACTCCTTGCGTGCGTCGCCGGTCAGTCTAGGGGCACGGGCTGCCAGCCCGTGTTGACGCCCATCAGCCGGACATCACATTGAGCGCCCGCAAGCGATGCACCCGACCGCCATGCGCCAATCGATGCAGCGATGAACAACGCACGTGTGACGAGGTTCGGCCACCCGGTCCAGGCGCGGGCCGGGCCGCGCTGAAACAGGCCATGCCCGACGGCGAGCGCGACGGACTGACGGCGCAGGAGGCGCAGCGGCGTTTCGAGCGCGATGGCGCGAACGAGTTGCCGCTGTCGCGCCCGCGCAGCGCGCTGCGCCTGCTGCGCGAGGTGTTCGCCGAGCCGATGTTCCTGCTGCTGGTGGCCTGCGGCGCGATCTACCTGCTGCTCGGCGACCGCCACGAGGCGGCAATGCTGCTCGGCTTCGTGCTGGTCGTCATCGCCATCACCTTCATCCAGCAGCGTCGGAGCGAACGCTCGCTCGAGGCGCTGCGCGACCTGTCCAGCCCGCGGGCGATGGTCGTTCGCGACGGCGTCGCCTGCCGCGTCGCCGGGCGCGATTTGGTCGTCGGCGACGTGGTGCTGCTGGCCGAAGGCGACCGCGTCCCGGCCGATCTGCAATTGCTGGCGGCCGCCAACCTGAGCGTCGACGAATCCCTGCTCAGCGGCGAATCGGCGCCGGTGGCCAAGCGGGCCGGGCCGACCGATCGAGCCGCCGGCATCGACTGCCGAGATCGGCGCCGGCCACGCGCGCGTTCTCCGGCACCCTGGTCACGCAGGGAACGGCGCGCGGCGTCGTGGTGGCGACCGGCCCGCACAGTGCGCTCGGGCGCATCGGCCAGTCCTTGCAGGCCATCGCCATCGAGCGCACGCCGGTGCAGCACGAGACGCAGCGCGTCGTGCGCTGGGTGGCGGCGGTCGGGCTGACGCTGGCCGCCGGCCTGGCGCTGGCCTATGGCGCGACGCGGGGCGACTGGTTGCACGGCCTGCTTGCCGGCCTCACCTTGGCGATGGCCATCCTGCCCGAGGAGTTGCCGGTCGTGCTGACGATCTTTCTCGGCCTGGGTGCACGGCGGCTGGCGCGCGAGAAGGTGCTGACGCGCAGCGTGCCGGCCGTCGAGCTGCTCGGCGCGACCACGGTGCTGTGCGTCGACAAGACCGGCACCTTGACGCTGAACCGCATGGCCGTGAGCCGCCTGTGGGCGGCGGATGTCGACTTCGACGGCCGGCGCACCGGCGCGGCGGCACTGCCGGAGGCGTTGCACCCGCTGCTCGAATTTGCGCTGCTGGCCAGCCACCAGCGCAGCTTCGATCCGATGGAAGCAGCCATCGGCGCGGCCGGGCAGCGCTGGCTGGCGGGCACCGAACATCTGCACGACGACTGGACGCTGGTCGACGATTACCCGCTGTCGCGCGAGATGCTGGCGATGTCGCGGGTCTGGCAATCGCCCGATCGGCAGGAGCGCCTGATCGCCGCCAAGGGGGCGCCCGAGGCGGTGGTCGACCTGTGCCACCTCGACGGCGCGCAAAGTGAGCGCATCGCGGCGCAGGTGGCCGCGATGGCGCGAGACGGGCTGCGCGTGCTGGCGGTGGCGCGGGCCGTCTTCGCCGCCGGCAGCCTGCCCGACACGCAGCACGACTTCGACTTCGAGTTGCTCGGCCTGGTGGCTTTCGAAGACCCGCTGCGGCCCGACGCCGTGCAGGCCATCGCCGAATGCCGGGGGGCCGGCATCCGCGTCGTGATGATCACCGGCGACCACCCGCAGACGGCGCTGTCGATCGCCCGCCAGGCCGGCCTGGTGGTGGATGGCGGGTGCCTGACCGGCACGCAACTCGACACCCTGGACGACGCGGGCCTGGCCGCGCGGCTGGCCGACACGCAGGTCTTCTGCCGCGTCCAGCCGGCGCAGAAGCTGCGGCTGGTACAGGCCTTCAAGGCCCGCGGCGAGGTGGTGGCGATGACGGGCGACGGCGTCAACGACGCGCCGGCGCTGAAGGCGGCGCACATCGGCGTGGCGATGGGGGCGCGCGGCACCGACGTGGCGCGCGAAGCCGCGGCGCTGGTCTTGCTGAACGACGACTTCGCCTCGCTGGTCACGGCCGTGCGCCACGGCCGCCGCGTCTTCGCCAACCTGCGCAAGGCGATCACCTTCGTGCTGGCGGCACATGTGCCGATCGTCGGCCTGTCGATCGCACCGCTGCTGCTCGGCTGGCCGCTGGTGCTGATGCCGGTGCACATCCTGTTCCTGCAACTGATCATCGACCCGGCCTGCTCGGTGGTCTTCGAAGCCGAGCCGCCCGAGGCCGATGCGATGCGCGTCCCGCCGCGCCGGACCGATGCGCGCCTGTTCGATCGCGAGGTGCTGCTGCGGGGCCTGGCGCAAGGCCTGGGCCTGTTGACGATCGTGCTGCTGGCCTACCTGGCGGCGCGCTCGGTGTCGGGCTCGGACGCCGTGGCGCGCGCGCTCGGTTTCACGGTGCTGGTGTTGAGCAACATCGGCCTGATCCATGCCAACCGCTGGTGGGCGCCGCGGGCGCAGCAGCGCGCCGGATCCAACCCGTCGTTCGGCTGGATCGCGTCGGCCACGCTCGCGCTGCTGGCGGCCGTGCTCGGCATCCCGGTGGTCAGCGGCCTGTTCGGATTCGTCGTGCCGACACCCGCGCTGCTGCTCGCCGGCGTCGCGGCGGCAGGGCTCGGATGGCTCTGGTTCGAGGGCGTGAAGCGCGTCATCTGGCGGCTGATTGACCATGGTCAAGCGTCGCAATGAGCCGCCATGCGTCAATCGTGGCAGCGATGGACAAGACGCTGCGGCCCGGTCATGGCCACGCCTTCCTCGCGCTGGCGCTGGCCGGCGCGTTGTTCGCTTGCGCCGCGCCGGTGCCGCCGGCGCCGGCCGAGGCCGCCGTCGACGTGCCGGCCGCCTGGTCGGCAGACGCCGCTGCGGCACCGGACGGCGCCACGCGGCTGGCGTCATGGTGGTCGCGATTCGACGATCCGCTGCTGACCGACCTGATCGGCCAGGCCCTGCGCGCCAACACCAGCGTGACCGGCGCGCAGGCGGCGTTGCGTCAGGCGCGGGCGACGCGCGATGTCACGGCCGCCGGGCTGCTGCCCACGCTCGACGGTTCTGCCTCGGCGCAGCGCAGCGCGCACCGGCAACGGCGCCGCCGGCAACACCTTCAGGGCCGGCCTGGATGCCAGCTGGGAGCCCGACGTCTTCGGTGGCAATCGCAGCGCACTCGACGCCAGCGAGGCATCGGCCCAGGCCAGCGCGGCGAGCCTCGGTGACATCCAGGTTTCGGTCGCCGCCGAGGTGGCGCTCGATTACATCGCACTGCGCAGCGCGCAGGCGCGGCTGGCGAGCGCCAGGGAAAACCTGGCGACCCAACTCGAGACCGCGCAGATCGCGCAGTGGCGGCTGCAGGCCGGCCTGTTGTCGTCGCTCGAGGCCGAGCAGTCGCGCGCCGCGGCCGAACAGACCAGCGCGCAACTGCCGTTGCTGCAGACCAGCATCGAGCAGAACGCGCACGCGCTCGCGGTGCTGACCGGCCAGCCGCCGGCGGCCTTGTCCGCGGCGCTGGCGCCGATGCAGCCGGTGCCGCAGGCCGCCGACGATCTGGCACTGGCCATTCCCGCCGAGACCTTGCGCCAGCGGCCGGACGTGCGGGCGGCCGAGCACCAGGTGAGCGCCGCGCTGGCCCGCGTGGCCGAAGCCGATGCGGCGCGGCTGCCGAGCTTTCGGCTCAGCGGGTCGCTCGGTCTGGCCTCGGTGACGCTGGGCGCATTGACCTCGGGCTCGTCGGCCGTGAGCGCGCTGGCGGCCGGCGTGTCGCTGCCGCTGTTCGACGGTGGTGCCGCGCGCGCCCGGGTGCGCGCTCAGCAGGCCGCGCTGGACCAGGCCGGCTCGGCCTACCGCGCGGTGGTGCTGACGGCGCTCAAGGATGTCGAGGACGCCCTGGTGGCGCTGCGCGGCGATCGCGAACGCCTGGCCCATCTGCAGGCGGCTGCCGATGCGGCCGGCAACGCCGCGCTGTTTGCACGCCAGCGCTTCAACGGCGGGCTGGTGGATTTCCAGACCGTGCTCGACACACAGCGCAGCCAGCTCCTGACGCAGGACAGCATGACCAGTGCGCACGCCGACGTCAGCGCCGACCATGTGCGCCTGTACAAGGCGCTGGGCGGCGGCTGGCTTGCCGACACCGGCGACGCGACGGCGGCACCCGCGCCGCAGGCCTCGCCGGCGCCCCGCTCATGAGCGCGCATGGCCGCTCCAAAGCGCTCATCCCGGAGCGCACCGCGCGGAGGGTAGTCCAGTGAGCGCGCATGGCCGCTCCAAAGCGCTCATCCCGGAGCGCACAGCGCGGAGGGGAGTCCAGTGAGCCCGCCGGACGTTCCCGTGCGCGAGGGCGCAGCGGCCGCCTCGGCCGCCGCGGCGACCAGCCTGACCGCGCTGCTCGACGAGCCTGCGGCGCACCGCTGGTACCGCCGGCCGGCGCTTTGGTCCGGCCTGCTGGTGCTGGTGCTGGCCGTGGCCGGCTGGTGGTACTGGCAGGGCCGCGCGACCGCCGCCGCCGCACCCAGCTACACGACGCAGACGGTGACGCGCGGCAACCTGACGCTGACGGTCACCGCCAACGGCACGTTGCAGCCGACGCGGGCAATCAACATCGGCAGCGAACTCTCGGGCACGGTGCGCAATGTGAACGTCGACGTCAACGACAAGGTCAAGAAGGGCCAGGTGCTGGTCGAGCTCGACACCGCCAAGTTGCGCGACCAGATCCTGCGCTCGCGGGCCTCGCTGGCCGCGGCCAACGCCAAGGTCGCGCAGGCCGTCGCGACGGTGAACGAGGCGCGGGCCAGCCAGGCGCGGTTCGAGGAGGTCGCGCGCCTGTCGGGGGGCAAGGTGCCGTCCAAGGCCGAGCTCGACGGCGGCCACGCGACGCTCGAGCGTGCGATTGCCGACGAGGCGAGCGCGCGGGCCAATGTCAGCGATGCCCAGGCCGCGTTGTCGACCGACGAGATCAACCTCGGCAAGGCCTCGATCACGGCCCCCGCCGACGGCACGGTGCTGACGCGCAACGTCGACCCCGGCAATGCGGTGGCGGCGTCGCTGCAGGCGGTCACGCTGTTCACCGTGGCCGAAGACCTGACCCGGCTGCGGCTGTGGGTGTATGTCGACGAAGCCGACGTCGGCGCGGTCAAGTTGGGGCAGGAGGCGACGTTCACGGTCAGCGCCTATCCGGGGCGCAGGTTTCCGGCGCGCATCACCCGCGTCGGTTTCGGCTCGACGATCACCGA
The DNA here is from genome assembly GCA_963751775.1 of uncultured beta proteobacterium. Lineage (GTDB taxonomy): Bacteria > Pseudomonadota > Gammaproteobacteria > Burkholderiales > Burkholderiaceae_C > CADEEN01. The sequence continues at coordinate 372,701 of CAVVVW010000008.1, read as the reverse complement.
CAACGTCGTCACCTACCTGACCTATCTCGACGTCGACAACAGCGACCTGAGCCTGCGCCCCGGCATGACGGCCACCGCGACCATCACCGCCACCCAGCGCAACGACGTGCTGCTGGTGCCCAACGCCGCGCTGCGCTTCGCGCCCACGGCGGCGGATGCCGGCGCGGCCGCGCCGGCGGCCAGCGGCGGCATCGTCTCCAGCCTGATTCCGCGCATCGCGCGCACGCCGCGCCGCTCGGCGGCGGCCGGCGCCAGCACCGCGGCGGTGCGCCAGGTCTGGGTGCTGCGCGAGGGCGCCGCCGTGCCGGTGGCGGTGCGGCCCGGCATCAGCGACGGACGCATGACCGAGATCACCGGCGGCGAGCTGCAGGCCGGCATGCAGGTCATCACCGACCAGAAGACCGCCGCCGCGAAATGACCACGCCGCTGATCCGTTTGCGTGGCGTGACCAAGGTCTACGGCAGCGGGCAGGCGGAATTGATGGCCCTGAAGGGCATCGATCTGGACATCACCGCGGGCGAGTTCGTGGCCATCATGGGGCCTAGCGGCTCGGGCAAGTCGACGGCGATGAACATCATCGGTTGCCTGGACACGCCGAGCGCCGGCCAGTACCTGTTTCGCGGCGCCCATGTCGAGGCGCTGTCGCGCGACCAGCGCGCACGGCTGCGCCGGCGCTACCTGGGCTTCGTGTTCCAGGGCTTCAACCTGCTGGCACGCACCTCGGCGCAGGAGAACGTCGAGCTGCCGCTGCTCTATCGTGGCGAGAGTGCGGCCGTGCGGCGCGCATCGGCGGCCAAGGCGCTGCATTCGGTCGGCCTCGCGGGCTGGGAGCACCACACGCCGGCCGAGCTGTCGGGCGGGCAGCAGCAGCGCGTGGCGATCGCGCGCGCCCTGGTCACCGAGCCGGCCGTGCTGCTGGCCGACGAGCCGACCGGCAACCTCGACACCGTGCGCAGTCGCGAGATCATGGAACTGCTGCGCGTGCTCAACGTCGACCGCGGCATCACCGTGCTGATGGTCACGCACGAGCCCGACATGGCCGCCTACGCGCGGCGCTGGGTGCGCTTCGTCGACGGCCGCATCGACAGCGACGAGGCCAACCCGCAGCCGCCGCCCACGGTCGCGGCGCCGACAACGGCGCAGGTGCCCTGATGCTGCTCAACACGCTGCTGCTGGCGCTGCGTTCGATCCGCCGCAACCTGCTGCGCTCGTTCCTGACCATCCTGGGCATCGTCATCGGCGTCAGCGCGGTGATCACGATGGTGACGCTGGGCCACGGCGCGACGCTGGCGGTGCAGACGCAGATCTCCAGCCTGGGCAGCAACCTGCTGATGGTGCGCCCGGGCCAGCGCCTGGGGCCCGGCGCAGGCGGGGCCGGCGCGCCGTCGTTCAAGGAGGCCGATGCGCAGGCGATCCTGGCGCAGATCGGCGGCGTGGCCGCGGTGGCGCCGGAGGCGCGCGCCGGCGTCACGGTGGTCGGCAACGGCCGCAACTGGGCCACCAGCGTCACCGGCAGCAGCAACGCCTGGTTGACCACCGGCAACTGGAAACTCGGCAGCGGGCGCGCGTTCGAGGACGACGAGCAGACTGCCGGCGCCGCCGTCTGCATCATCGGCGAGACCGTGCGGCGCGAGATCTACGGCGGCACGCGCGGTCTGGGCGAGCAGCTGCGCATCAAGCAGTTCTCCTGCGAGGTGATCGGCGTGCTCGCCGCCAAGGGGCAGGCGGCATTCGGCAACGACCAGGACGACACCGTGCTGGTGCCGCTGGCGACGCTGCAGCGCCGCGTCACCGGCAATCGGCGCATCAACACGCTGCAGGTGTCGATGGAGGACGGCAGCGACAGCACGCGGCTCAAGGCCGGCCTGCGCCAGTTGCTGCGCGAGCGGCGCAAGCTCGCCGACGCCGACGACGACAACTTCAACATCCTCGACACCCAGCAACTCGCCGAGACGCTGTCGGGCACGACGCAGGTGATGACCATGCTGCTCGGCGCGGTGGCCGCGGTGAGCCTGCTGGTGGGCGGCATCGGGATCATGAACATCATGCTCGTCAGCGTGACCGAGCGCACGCGCGAGATCGGCCTGCGGCTGGCCATCGGCGCGCTCGAACGCGAGGTGCTGCTGCAGTTCCTGATCGAGGCGGTGGTGCTGGCGGCGTTGGGCGGGCTGGTGGGCATTGCCATCGCCACCGGCGCGTCGATCGTGCTGGCCGACCTGATGCACGTGCCTTTCCTGTTCGACCCGGCGATCAACCTGCTGTCGTTCGTGTTCTCGGCCGCCATCGGCGTGCTGTTCGGCTACTTCCCGGCCCGCCGCGCGGCGCGGCTCGATCCGATCGAGGCGCTGCGCCACGAGTGAGGTGGCCGCGCCGCGCGCGGTCGACGGGCGCCCAGGAGGTGCGCGCCCCTCGTCGAAATAGGGGGGTGGATTGCACTTATAGACCAGACCTCTGCCCAGCGGCGAAAGTCACGCTCCCAACGACCCTGCCAGGAGAGCAACCCATGAGGAAGCACAAGAAAGCGGTCATTCACAGCGCGTTGGCGCTCGCTGTGATGGCCCTGTCGATATCCGTTTTCGCTGCCACCGCCCCGAAATCGAACAGCGGCAATGGCTCGCAATCGGTGATCGTGGCCTACAAGGCCGGCAACGCCGCTGCGGTGCGGCGCATGGTTTTGAGTGCGGGCGGCGAGATCGTGCGCGAACTCGGCCGCGCCAGCGCCTTCGCCGTGCGCATGCCGACGGCCGGGCTGGCGGCCCTGCAGGCCAGCCCGAGCGTCGATTTCGTCGAGCCCGACGTCGAGCGCCATTTGCTCGGTGTCCCGACGCGCACGATGGAGGCATCGGCCCAGCCCCTTGCGACCGCCGTCGATACACCGACCACGGGCACCGAGGTGCTGCCCTACGGCATCACGATGGTGCAGGCGAATCAAATCAATGACGCCCTCACCGGCAACCGCAAGCTGTGCATCGTCGATTCGGGCTACGACCGCACCCACGAGGATCTGGCCCGTAACTACGCGAACGGCAATGTCAGCGGCGTCAACCTGACCGCTTCGGGCACTTGGGACTCCGACGAGAATTCGCATGGCACCCATGTGGCGGGCACGATCGCGGCGCAGGGCGGCAGCGGCGGCAGCGCGGTCGGCGTGGTCGGCGTGAATCCGGGCGGCCACATCAAGCTGCACATCGCCAAGGTGTTCGATGCCAGCGGATCGACGCCGTCGTCGGTGGTGATGGATGCGGTGGGCAAGTGCGCCGACGCCGGCGCCAACATCATCAGCATGTCGCTCGGCGGCGGAGACCCGAGCCAGGCCGAGCGCCGCGTGTTCCGCAGCCTGTTGAACGAGGGCGTGCTGGCCATCGCGGCCGCCGGCAATGCGGGCGACACCAGCACCTCCTTCCCGGCCGGTTACGAAGAGGTGATGTCCGTCGCCGCACTCGACGCGAACATGGTCCGGGCCGGCTTCTCGCAGGTCAACAACGACGTCGAGATCGCGGCGCCGGGAGTGGCCACGCTGTCGACGATTCCGCCCAACATCGCGTCCCTTGGGCTGTTCTCGGTGGGCGGCACGGACTACGACGCGGCGGCGATGGACGGTTCGCCGCGGCTCAGTGCCACTGCGGCGCTCTACAACTTCGGCATCGGCGACCCGATGATGCGGGCGTCAGTGGCAAGGTGTGCCTGATCCAGCGTGGCGCGATCAGCTTTGCCGACAAGGTCTTGCGCTGCCAGACCAATGGCGGCGTTGCCGCCGTCGTCTACAACAGCCTGGGGCGCGGCATGCTGTTCGGCACCTTGGGTGACGCGGTGACGACCATTCCGTCGATCGGTACCAGCAACGCCATCGGCGACGTGCTGGTGGGGTTGGTCGGCCAGAGCACCACGGTGAGCGTGGTACCCGATCCTGCCCTCTATGCCTTCTTCAACGGCACGTCGATGGCAACGCCGCACGTATCCGGCGTTGCCGCGCTGGTATGGAGCTATTTCCCGAAGTGCAGCGCCAAGCAGATCCGCCAGGTGCTGAACGCCAGCGCCATGGAGCTCGGCCGTCCAGGCAAGGACCCCGAGTTCGGCTTCGGGCTGGTGCAGGCCAAGGCCGCCTACGACCGCCTGGCCGCGACGGGCTGCCAGAACTGAGCCGCAAGCGTCGCCCGCTGCGGCTCGCGGAGCGCAGCAGGCGATCGCTGGAACCGGTCGTCATCGGTGTCGGGAGACACGACTGCCACGCGCTCTCGCTCGCGCTTGCCGATCCACCGCAGTTGCACCGCGTTGGTGCTAGTCACTCGCGCGGCGCACGACCCGGCAGCTCGTCTCGCGCATGCTTCCAACCGCGCCGGACGTGGCCGACGCCTCTCGGGCGAGGGCGTTAGCAAATTCTTAGGGTTGCGCCAGCAAAGATTTACGAACGCGGCGCCCGAGAATTTTCGATGATCCCGTTCACTTCGAAACCACCGAGGAGAACCTCATGACCGCCCCCCGCCACGACATCTATGCCTTCATCCACAAGGGCCTGCGCGCCTTCATGGCCCACACGCTGGTGCGCGTCGGCCGCGTCGATCCGCACGACGAGGCCGAGTTCGCCGAAGTCGCCGAGGAGTTGCACGCGCTGCTGGAAATCTGCGCCGACCACCTGCAGAACGAGAACGAGGTGATCCATGCCGCGATGGAAGCCCGGCGCCCGGGTTCCAGCGACAGCATCGCCGCCGACCACGTGCAGCACGCCGATGCGATCGGCCGGCTTGCCGATCTGCTGGATCGTGCCGCGGGCAGCGCCGAGGGCACGCACGCGCTCTACCACGCGCTCGGCGCCTTCGTCGCGCACAACTTCGAGCACATGGAAGAGGAGGAGACCGCGCACAACGCCGTGCTTTGGGCCACCCACAGCGATGACGAACTGCGCGCGCTGGAGCACACCATCATCGCGCGCCACACACCGCAGGAGATGGGTCTCGCGCTGCGCTGGATGCTGCCGCACATGAACCCGGCCGAGCGCGCCGCGATGCTCGGCGGCATGCGCGCCAGCGCGCCGGCGCCGGTGTTCGAAGGCGCGCTCGGGCTGCTGAGGCCGCTGCTCGGCGGGCGCGACTGGCGCAAGCTGAGCGTCGCGCTCGGACTCTGAAATTCATCATCGCACACGAGGAGAGATCGATATGCAAATGCAGGACCGCTTCATCCGCCGCTGGGTGCTTGTCGCACTCGTCTACTTCGTCGCCGCGGTGTCGCTGGGCGTCTTCATGGCCGCCTCGCACGACTTCCGGCTCAAGGGCGTGCACGTGCACCTCAACCTGCTGGGCTGGGTGTCGATGGCGCTGACGGCCTTCGTCTACCGGCTGTTCCCGGCGGCCTGCGCAGGCTTCGGGGCGCGGGTGCACTTCTGGCTCTACAACGCGGCGCTGCCGGTAATGGCGGTGTCGCTCGGTGGGCTGCTGCTCGGCGATCCGAGGTTCGAGCCGGCGGTGGCGGCGAGCAGTGTGGCGATGCTGATGGCCATCGTCACGTTCGTCGTGACGGTGTATCGGAATGCCTCGCAGCAGGCTGCGCAGCCTGCCGGCGAACTCGGGTTGCGCAACGCCGTTTGAGCGCTTGCCGACGCCGTTGCGCGCGTTGGCAGCGCAAGCCTTCCAGCGCGACGCTCAAGACTCCACGAGCGAGAGCGCGCGGGCGATGCGCAACCGAAACTGCCCCCGCCCCGTTTTCTCGATCGACAACGGCGGACAGCGCTCGGCAAGCCGCCGCTGCAACAGGATCAACCGCGCCTCCAGGTTGTCGGTGATCTCCGGCAGTTTCAGCTCCGGCGACATCCGCAGTTCGCGGTTGCTGAAGTCGCGCCGTCCGGTCTCCACCGACGTGCGCAGCAGCTTCCACAGGATCGCCCCCGGTACGCCCTTGATCAGGTACTCACCGTCGACGAACACGCTGTCGTTGGCGGCGTAGTGCTTCACCTCCATCGGCCGCCCGCCGGGAAGCGGCGCCGCGGCCGAGGGCAGCGGCGCGCTCGCCGACTCGGCCTCCTGCTGCATCGCGTGGATCGCCACGCCGATCTGCGCCGCGAGCGTCACCAGCGCGTCCTCGTCGTCGTAGCTGAAGCGCAGGTCCTGCCGGCTCTCGACGCACAGCACGCCGAGCAGCCGCCCGGCGGCGAGGATCGGGACCGCCAGCTGGCTGTGCGGTTCGGCCAGGCCGGGGAACGGGATCTCCACGTCGAGCACCGGCGCGTCGGCGAGCGAGAGTGCGCTGTCGCGCGCTGCCTGGCCGTAGCGGTACTCCAGCGTCATGTGGCTGATGCGGATCGGCGTGCGGTACTGCGCGGCCACGCCGATCACGCCGTCGCCAAAGGCGATCTCGCTGCCCACGCCGGTGGCGGCATAGCCGCGGCTCGCCACCGTGTACAGCCGGCGTGCACTGTCGTCGGCCATCAGCAGCAGCGCATGCTCGATACCGAACTCGCTGCCGAGCGAGACCAATGTCTGGTCGACAAGCGCATCGAGCCGCGTGCACTCCGCGAGCACCATGCTCGTGTTGCGCAATGCGTTGAGCAAGTTGCGTGGGGGTACCGGCGCGTCGATCACCCGTGCGGAGACGCGCTCGACACCGAGCACGCGATAGACGTCTGCGCCCTGCAGCTTGAATACGCCGCTCATGCCGGTGTGCGAGGCGATGCCCGCGAGCTTGGCCTTCATGCTCTGGAACAGCGCGCCCGCGGTCTCGGTGCGCAGGTACAGCAGGTCCAGCCGGTAGGAGGCACCGGTCACCGGCTCGATCACCAGCGCCGTGGCCTGCGGGTTGGCGAGGATGTTGTCGCGCGTCTTGCTGAAGAACTGGAACGACAGCGCCACGTGCCGTGCGTCGACGTACTGCATCTGCGAGACGTAAGTGGCGTTGGGCACGCCGGCGAGCGAGCAGGTTGCCACCGTCGCCGGGATCACCCCCTCGAGGCAACTGCGAATCGCGTCGAGCGAGGTCGCGGCCATCGGGTCAGCGCACGTCGCCGGGCTCGAGGCGGCGCCCGGCCTGTGGGCCTGGCGTCTGGGCAAACGCGCCGTCGGGCGTGAAGTGCACGGCCAGCAGGTCGGCCGGGTCGTGCCAGAAGAAGGGTTCGAGCATCGAGCGGCTGAAGCCGAGCGTGAGCAGGTCGTCGATCAGGCGGTCGATGCTGGTGCGCGCGGCGGCCACGTCCTGCGGCGTGGCCAGCTGCGCCCGAGCGTCGCGGCCCTTGAGCTGCACCGTCTGATTGGTGCTCGGCCGCGTCAGGCACACCGCCACCTGCGCACAGTGGGCGATGTCGCGCAGTACCGCCTCGGCCGCGTCGGCGAAGACCAGCACGCTGACGCTGCGCCGGTCGGCTGCGACGCGCAGGCCCGCGGCCTTGGCGATCGACGGCACCAGCCGCTCGCCGCGCGAGGCGACGGTGATCGACAGTCCCGACTCGACGAACGCCACGAGCGGCTCGCCGAGCAGCGGGTCGGGCGGGGGCGGCGAGTCCGCAACAACTGCAGGCATGGTGGCGATGCTAGCGCAGGCCATGTCGCGGTACTCGCGGCCCATGTCGAGCGGCCACTCGATGGGCGGCGCGGGTGCCGTGCTGCTGCGCTGCGCGTTACGCTGCAGCGCACGGCCCTGGTCGAGCCGGACACGGACCTAGGTTGGATACTTCATTTTCGCAATCAGCGTCGCGAATCGAGGGTCGTCGCGCAGGCCATTCCAGCGCGGGTCAAGGCGGAGCCAGACCAGCCAGTGCGAGCGTTCCTCGAAAGCCCTGTCGAGCCAGCTGAACGCCTCGTCCTTGTGTCCCAGGCCGGCATGCACGAGCGCGATGCCGTACGCGGTGACGAAGCGTTGCTTCGCAAGCGCATCCATTTCGCGCAGCACGGCTTGCGCCTCACTCGTCATGCCCGCCATGGCGTAGGTAAAGCCGCGCGCGGTGACGAGTACCGGCCAGTCGCGCGCCTTGGCTTCCGCGACGGCCGTTTCGGAGAGCGCTGCGTCGAAGCGGCGCATTTCGAGCAGCGTGCGTGCCAGCCATAGGTGAGCAAGCAGGAAGTCGCTCTTCATGGCGAGCACGGACTGCAGCTGGGAGACCGCTTCATGGTAGCGGCCGTTGTAGTAGTGGTGAAAGCCGATGTCGGTATTGATCGCGAGCGAGAGCGGATCGAGCCGGTGGGCAAGCTGGACTTCGTCGAACGCCCGGCCCGAACGGCCACTCGCCAGCAAGTACACGGCGTACCACTGGTGCGAGACAGGGTCGTTCGGGTTCAGTTCGATCGCGTGCGCGAATTCCCGGCGCGCCCCCTCCCAGTCCCAGTCGAAATAGAACTTGATGTAGGCGAGCGAGGCGTGCGCCTGTGCGAGTGACGGATCGATCTCGAGCGCTTTCAGCGCGTAGGGGCGGGCGATAGGGAAGGTGCTGACCGGGCTGACGTAGCCCAGGTAACCGAGCGTCGTGTGCGCGTCGGCCAGCCCGGCGTAGGCCAGTGCGAAGCGAGGGTCGAGATCGACGGCGCGGCTGAATTGAGCGATCGCACCCTGGAGGCTCGCCTCGGAGCGCTGGTTCCAAAGGTATCGCCCCTGCAGATAGGCCTGGTAGGCCTGCGCATGCGACGTGGGCGGGCCCGCGAGGCCGACCGTTTCGGCGGCCGCCCACTGGACCTGCATGGCCCGCGCGAGGTCATGCATGACGCGCATTTCCAGCTGCGCAATGTCTGCGGCGGCCACTTGGTACGCCGTGCTCCAGACCTGGGCGCTGCGCGCCACGTCGACCAGCTCGACCTGGAGCTTGACGCCGTCGCCGTCTCTCGACAGCGAGCCCGTCACGACAGCGGCGACGTCCAGTACGCGACCTGCCGCGACCGGATCGCCGAGAGCATCCTTGAATCGGAACGCCGAGGCTCTGGGTGTGACGCGCAACGCCGGCAGCCGAGTCAGGCCGCTGATCACCGCTTCGACGAGGCCATCTGCGAGATACGTGTTCGGTACTCCGTCGACGCTGAAGGGCAGTACGGCCACGGACCGATACGGTGCCCGTCTGCCCAGCCATCGGGCACCGGCGATGACCGCCAGCGCCGCTGCCGAGATGCCTCCGACGAGCCAGGCGACTCGGCGGCGCGAGAGCGGCGGGGGCACGCCGGCAACGTGCGAGGCGCCTTCGACAGCGGGCGACATCGCAACCTCCGCGGGTGGCGTGTGCTGGGCGGTGGCGAGATCACCAACCTCGACCGCGGCGTTGAATCGGTAACCCTGCCTCGGTACGGTCTCGATCCATTCGACGACGCCTGGCGCCGTTCCGAGCACCTTGCGCAACGCGGAGATGTTGACGCTGAGGTTCACCTCCTCGACCACCACGTCGGGCCAGACCGCGCGCAGCAATTCGTCCTTGGTCAGCAGGTGACCGGCCTGGCGGACCAGAGTGGCCAGCAGATCGAACGCCTTGCCCGTCAGCGCGAGCGGCTTTCCATCGCGAAGCAGCTGACGCTCTCCAGGCACCAGCACGAAGTCGCCAAAGCGGAAAACGCTTGCTCGTGGGGCTTCATGCTTCCCTTTAGGCGATTTGCAGGAGAAATCCAACCGAACTGCAGGGACGGATGCGAAGGGTGATCGGATCATGGCATGGGTTACCCGCAGCCTCCAATCCCACCTTTCGGAGACGACCATGAACGCACCGACACTGTTCCACCGACCTTGCATGAATTTCATCGCGGCTCTGCTCACTGCAGGCCTCCTCGCCTTCTCGGCAGGCGGTGTGAGGGCATCGCCGGAGGACGACGTGCGCGCGGCCTTCGATCAGTTCGTCAAGGCGCAGAACGCGCACGACATTGCCGCTGTGCGCGAGCTGCTGCTGGATTCACCGAATTTCCTCTGGGTCACGCGCGGCTCGCCGATCTGGGGGCGCGACGCAGCCCTCAAGCGATTCGAGGCGCTGTATCAGGGAACCTGGAAACTTTCGCCCGATACTTCGAACCTCAAAGCGGTCCTGGTGAGCGACACGACCGCACAGATTCACGTGCCGATCACCTTCAACATCGGGCCGCCCGGCCAGCCGGCATCCGATGCACCCTTCCTCATGAATCAGACGCTGGTGAAGACCGCGGCGGGCTGGCGCATCGCGAACATTCTGCCCATACCGCTGCCGACGCCGGCCACCGTGCCGCCGAAGTGAGAGCTTGCTGCGCCAGCAAGGCAGATGTTCGGTCGGCCACCGCCGACCACGGTTCGCATGCCGAACATGCTGCACGCAGGCAAGCCAATCACTGCGTCGCGTACCAGGCGCGGCACTCGGCTTCGCGGCCGCGCACCACCCGGCGCCCGGCGAGCGCGCCGCGCGCGGCGGTGACGACGGTGTACTGGCGTTCGGCGTGGTCCTTGTCCACGCCGTACAGCACCACCCAGTCGTGCACGCGGTCGAGTTCGTGCGCGCGCGCGGTGTTCGAGTACAGCGCGGTGAACTGCCATTCGCCGCGCCGCGCATGCAGCACTGGCAGCCAGGCTTTGCCTTCGGGGTTGAAGCGGCGTGGGGTGATCTTCGCCAGCGTGCCGGCTGCGGCCGCGGCGCGGTACTCGCGGTCGATGTCGAGCAGCCACTCGATCGGCGGCTCGGGTGCCGTGCTCCTGGGCTGCGCGTTTCGCTGCAGTGCGCGGCCCTGGTCGAGCCGCTGCGTCACCGCGGCGGCGATCGCGGCAGCGCGCCGCGCGCCGACGCGCGGCAGCCGTTCCAGCCGGCCATCGCGTGCGGCCGTCTCCAGCGCTTCGAGCGATTGCACGCCCAGCGTTTCGTGCAGGCGGCGCGCCAGTTCCGGCCCCACGCCGGGCACGGTGCGCAGCAGCGCCGGCGCATCGGCGCTGCGGCGATGGCGCTCGAGCTGCGACCAGTGCCCGCTGGCCAGCATTTCGGCGATCGACGCGGCGATGCTCGGCCCGATGCCCGGCAGCGCATCCAGGCCGGCCACGCCTTCGCGGTCGAGGATCTCGCGCACGCTGCGCGGCAGGCGCGCGAGCATGTCGGCCGCCGCGCGGTAGGCGATCGCCCGGTAGGGGTTGGCACCCTCGGCGTCGAGCAACTCGGCCATCTCGCGCAGCCGCTGGCCGATGAGGTGGTTGTCGTCTTGCGCGTCGGGCTCGCGGTGCCGCGGCGGCGGCGCTCGTCGCCCTGTTCGAGAGGTTCCCGCGCCCCCGCACCGCGTAGCCTCGCCAAGGTCGCTGCCCGGCCGACCTCAGCCCCTGCGCGACCCAGACGCCCGGCGCCTCGCATTGCAGCCATTCGATTCCGCTCAACACGCTTCGCCAATCGCGAAGGCCACACCATTGAAACTGCAGCCGCCTTCCGACACATTGGGCTCGGCGTCGATGTCGTCCTCGCCGACGATCGGCGAGGTTACGAGTTCGGGGTCGGGTGCACCGACCTGCAGACGCGGGCTGACGAGGGTTTCGAGCATCGCCATCTCCGATGGCCTCACGACCAACAGTATCGCGACGCTGGGCCGTCGGGCATTGCGATGCGTCAAGCGCGCTGCGCCGTCCGGGCCGGATGATCGACGGTCGCAGCCTATGCTGCTGCGTCGGTCCTGTCTGAAACACATGTTGGTGAGAGTCTCGCGCGAAACAAGCCCGACCATGGTGGCGATGTGGGGGCGCCCGCGCTGCGTGCGCCGCCATGCACCGCGTCGGACATGCTGGCGCTGGTCGAAGACACCCTGCGCGAATGGCATGCCGGGGCGCCGGGGCTGCCGACCGTGTCGCTGGACAGCGTGCTCGACCGTGACCTCGGTTTCGACAGCCTGGCGCGCACCGAACTGCTGCTGCGCGCCGAGCGCGCCTTCGGCATCCGCTGGCCCGACGACACCTTGCAGCAGGTCGAGACCGTCGGCGACCTGCTGCGCGCGGCCCAACAGGCGGCGCCGGCGCCTGCGGGTGAGGCTGCCGACCGGCCTGCCGTTCGGCCGTTGCCGCGCGCCGCGCCGCGCACGAGCGAGGACGTCGCCGATGGGCAGACGCCGGCCGGCGCCGAGACCCTGCTCGAGGTGCTCGATTGGCACCTGCGCGCGCACCCCGACCGCATCCACCTGACCTGCCTGGTCGACGAGGCCGAGCATGCGCTCAGCTACCGCCAGCTCGCCGAGGCTGCCGCAGCCGTGGCGGCTGGCCTGCAGCAGGCCGGTGTGCTGCCGCGCGAATGCGTGGCCATCATGCTGCCGACCTCGCCCGAGTACTTCAGCACCTACCTTGGCGTGCTGCGTGTCGGCGCGATACCGGTGCCGATCTATCCACCGGCGCGCGCCTCGCAGCTCGAGGAGCATGTGCTGCGCCACAGCGGCATTCTCGACAATGCGCGCGCCGTGCTGCTGGTGACGGTGCCCGAGGCGATGGTCGTCGCGCGTTTGCTGCAGGCCCGCGTGGCTGGGCTGCGCCATGTCGTCACGCCGCAGCAACTGCAAGCGCGTGGCGGCGCACCGACGCCGGTGGCGCTGCGCGGCGACGACATCGCGTTCATCCAGTTCACTTCGGGCAGCACCGGCAACCCGAAGGGCGTGGCGCTGACGCACGCCAACCTGCTGGCCAATATCCGCGCGATGGAGCAGGCCGTGCAGGCCACGCCGCGCGACGTGTTCGTCAGCTGGCTGCCGCTGTACCACGACATGGGGCTGATCGGCGCCTGGCTCGGTTCGCTCTACGTCGGCTATGCACTGGTGGTGATGTCGCCGCTGGCCTTCCTGGCGCGTCCCGAGCGCTGGCTGCAGGCCATCCACCGCTACCGCGGCAGCCTGTCGGCGGCGCCGAACTTCGCCTACGAGCTGTGCGTCAAGCGCATCGACGACGCGGCGCTCGCCGGTCTGGACTTGAGTTGCTGGCGCATCGCATTCAACGGCGCCGAGGCGGTCAGTGCCGATACCGCCGAGCGCTTCCAGCAGCGTTTCGCGCGTTGCGGCCTGCGCCCGGGCACGGTCACGCCGGTCTACGGCCTGGCCGAGGCCAGCCTGGGCCTGCTGTTCCCGCCACTCGGCCGTGCGGTGCGCGTCGATCGCGTGCAGCGCGAGGCCTTCGCTCGCGAGCATCGCGCGCTGCCCGCCGCCGCCGCCGATGACACGCGCGCTGCGCTTCACGGCCTGCGGCGCGCCGCTGCCGGGGCACGCCGTCCACCTCGTCGACGACGAGGGGCACGAAGTCGGCGAGCGCGTCGAGGGCCGGCTCGAGTTCCGCGGCCCGTCCGCCACGCAGGGCTACTTCCGCGATCCGGCGCAGACCGCGCGCCTGTTCCACGACGGCTGGCTCGACAGCGGCGACCTGGCCTACCGCGCCGGTGACGATTTCTACATCACCGGGCGCGTCAAGGACATCGTCATCCGCCGCGGCCGCAACATCTACCCGCAGGAGGTCGAGCAGGCCGTCGGCGGTGTCGACGGCGTGCGCAAGGGCTGCGTGGCCGTGTTCGGCAGCCCCGACCCGGCCACCGGCACCGAGCGCCTGGTGGTGCTGGCCGAGACGCAACCGGGCGATGCGGCAGCGCAGGCGCTGTGGCGCCACGCGGTGTCGCGCGCGGTTGTCGCCGCCATCGGCGAGCCCGCCGACGAGGTCGTTCTCGTGCCGCCGCACAGCGTGCTGAAGACCTCCAGCGGCAAGGTGCGGCGCTCCGCCTGCCGCGTGGCCTACGAGGAGGGCCGCATCGGTGCCGCCGTGCCGAGCGCGCGACGGCAGGTGCTGCGGCTGGCGGGCGGCGCGCTGGTGGCGCGCACGCGACTCGCCGTCACGCCGGCACGCAAGATGGCTGTTCGGCGCCGCTGCCGGGCTGCTGTTCTGGTTGCTGGTGGCCGTGGCCTGGCCGCTCACGGCCTGCCTGCCGCGGCCCGATCTCGCGTGGCGCGCCAACCGTTGGCTCGTGCGGCTGTGGCTGTGGCTGACGCGCACCACGCTCACCGTGCGCGGTCTCGAGCGGCTGCCCGCCGGGCCTTGCGTGCTGGCCTGCAACCACGGCAGCTACATCGACGGCGCCGATCCTCGTCGCCGCGCTGCCGCGGCCGTTCGCCTTCGTCGCCAAGGGCGAACTGCGCAGCAACTTCGTGCCGCGGCTGTTCCTGCAGCACCTGGGCGCCGAATTCGTCGACCGCATCGACGCCGAGCGCGGCGTTGCCGATGCCGCCCGGCTGGCCATGGCCGCAGGGCAGGGGCGCTCGCTGCTGTTCTTTCCCGAGGGCACGTTCTCGCCGGGACCCGGCCTGCTGCCATTGCACCTCGGGGCTTTCCTGACCGCGGTGCGGGCTCGCGCGTGCCGCTGGTGCCGCTGGTGCTGCGCGGCAACCGCGAAATGCTGCCCGATGGCAGCTGGTGGCCGCGGCCGGCGCCGCTCGAAGTCGAGCTCTGCGCGCCGCTGATGCCCGCCGACGACGCCGGTGACGGGTTTGCCGCGGCGCTGGCCCTGCGTACGGCGACGCAGCGGGCCATCGCGCAACGGCTCGGCGCACGCTAGGGCCTGGCGAGCATGCATCTCGGCGGCGATGCGCCGCCGTCGGTCGACGTAGCGGACGCCTTGATGCCCTGCGGCACCTTGCGCCAGCCTGTGAGCGTCACGACAGCGACCACCGCGCGATCTCCGCCGTGATCGACGCGCAAGCACAGACCGCGAGCAATGTTGCGAATGCGCAGACGAAGGTCCTGTCGTCATCCTGATTTGCATTGCGATCCATCAACACTTCGCTGCGGAGGCGGCGCAGCATTCGCGCGTGTGGTTCGTACGTCATCGATGAACAAGGAGCTGCCATGACAGACGTTATCCGCGAACAGAGTTCAGAAGCGGTACCGGTCAAGGAGCCGTTCCTGCCCACCAGCCGGCGCACATTCTTCAAGACCGTGGCCAGTGTCGGCGCTGCGGTCTCGCTGGTGAGCAAGGGCGCCTGGGCGCAGGAGATCGGCTTCTGGGCCAAGGACCTGCCCAACGACAAGCTGATCGAGATGTTCACCGACCATCGTGCGCATCCGCTGGTACGAGCGGACGATGGTCGACAAGATGCTCACCGACCCCAAGTATCGCGGCTACAACCACTTCTATGCCGGCCAGGAAGCGGTCGCCGTCGGGCGTTTGCGCGGCCCTGAACAACAAGGGCTCGTTCGACCAGGTCGATCTGGTCTACAGCACGCACCGGCCGACCGGCCACGCCATCGCCAAGGGCGTGGACATGAAGAAGATGGCGGCCGAGTACGACTTCCGCGCCACCGGCCTGAACGGCGGCTATGGCGGCGAGATGCACATCGTCCGACAAGTCCTGCGGCTTCATCGGCGCCGACGGCATGATCGGCCCCGGCCCCGTGATCGCGACCGGCTCGGCCTTCGCCTTCCGCGCCCGCGGCAGCAAGCAGGTGGTCGGTGAATTTTCGGCGGCGACGGCACCTATGCCACGCCGCACTTCCACAGCGCGCTGAACAACGCGGCGCTGCTGAAGCTGCCGTTCATCTACGTGCTGGAGAACAACCTCTATCACCAGTACGCGCACTATTCGTACTCCTGCCCGATGAAGGACATCGCCGATGCGGCGAGGACCTACCGCATCCCGGGTGTGGTCGTGGATGGCCAGGACGTGTTCCAGGTCTACAACGCCGCCAAGACCGCAGTGGATCGCGCGCGCGCCGGCGAAGGGCCGACGCTGATCGAGGCCAAGACCTACCGCTACTACAACCACTGGGGCGCGCCCGGCGCCAAGGCCGGCGAGCTCGGCGCGTTCGGTTACGATCCGCTGGCGATCTCCTCGTTCCGTCCGGAGCGCGAGGTGCGCGCCTGGATGCAGCGCGATCCGGTCGACATCTGCCGCAACACCCTCGATCAACTGGGGCGTGCTCGACTCGCGCGAGGGCCGATGCAGATCGAAGCCGCCGCCAAGCAGGAAGTGATCGAGCCTTCGCGTGGGCGGACAAGCAGCCGTTGTGCAAGCCGGAGGACGGTCTCGAAGAACGTGTTTGTCGAGGGCACGGTGCCGTGCCCGCGCAATTCGGCTTGAGGAGAAGACCATGGCACGCAAGAGCTTCATGTACTCGGTCCTCGAGGCGGTGCAGTACGAGATGCGCCAGGACAAGAACATGGTCTGGATCTTCGAGCTGACGCCGCCGGTGGCTTCCACTCCGGGCAAGCCGGTGATCAATCTCGAGAAGGAGTTCGGGCGCAAGCGCGTGGTGAACACCGGCATCGACGAGAACTGGATGGCGGGATGCGTCGCTCGGCTGCCGGCCTCGCCGGCTCGTAAGGCCGTGACCTACATCCCCTACCAGGGCAACTGCATGTGCTTCCAGATGATCCAGAACCACGCCGGCAAGCTGCGCTCCATGACCGGCGGGATGGCGTCGATGCCGATCGTGTTCATCCTGGAGATGACCGGGCAGACGCCGGGCTTCGCCGGCCAGCACTCGGACTACGAGATCGACACGTATTACGCCCATATCCCCGGCGTGAAGACGGTCATTCCGTCGACGCCGACGGATGCCAAGGGCATGATGGTCTCGGCGATCCGCGATCCCAATCCGGTCGTGCTACCTCTATGCCGGCGGCCTGCGCGAACTGATCGAGGAGGTGCCGGACGAGCAGTACATGACGCCGCTCGACAAGGCCGCGGTGCGCACGACCGGCAGCGACATCACGATCGTCGGTTCCGGCGGCGGCATGCCCGAGGTGCTCAAGGCGACCGAGCAGCTGCAGAAGCAGGGCATGAAGGTCGAGACGATCGACCTGCGCTGCCTGAAGCCGATGGACACCGAGACGCTGGTCAAGTCGGTGCAGAAGACCAAGCGGCTGCTGACCGTCGACCAGTCCTATTACACGCTGTGCCCGGGCGCCGAGGTGATCGCCCGCTGGCGGAGAATGTCGACGGCGCGCGCTTCAAGCGCATCGCCTTCCCCGACGCGCCGCCGCCGGCTTCGCCGGAGATGTTCCTGTGGATGCGGCCCAACGCCGATCACATCGTCGCCGCGGCGAAGAAGCTGGTCGGCTGACATGGCATGCCGCGGCACCGGAGCACGCAGCATGCAGATGGAGGGTCGACAGGCTGCTGCTGCACGAACTGCGGCAGCGCCAACGTGTGCGCAGCAGCGCACGTGCGCTCCGCGTTCTGGCAGGACGACCGGCTGGTGGTCGTCGAGGACATTCCCGGCGCTGCGTCTGCGGGGCTGCGGCGAGCAATTCTATGACGACAGCACGGTCGTCGGGCTCGACCTGCTGCGCGGCGACGGGTTTCCCGCCGGAAAAGGCGCGTGGCGGAATTGCGCGTGCCCGTGTTCTCGTTCGACGACAGGGCTGACGGCCAAGAGCGCGCATGACATGATCGCGGCACGGCACGTGGGGTCGGCGTTCCTGGCCTGGTTCGGCATCGCTCGCCTGTCGCGTTTGCGCAGGCGGCCGGCGAAGACGACGACTTCATGCCGAAGGGCGGCAGCACGCTGCTGCTCGAGGCTGCTCGGGCACGCCCGGCCGACCGAGCAATGGCGCGCAGATCGTCGCAAGCGCGAACGCACCGAGGCGGAGTGGCGCGACTTCGTCGCTGCGCGCGGCAAGGCCGCTGAGCGAGCGCGAGCTGGCGCACGCTGGCCGCCTATCTCAGCCGTCAACATGCCGCTGCCCGACGGCGCGCGCTGCAGGCCGCGAGCGAGGCCATCGCCGCCGCGCTGCCGCGCGACGGACGCGACCTCGCCTGGAACGCAGTGCCAGTTCTGCCATTCGCTGTTCTCCGAGCCACCTGACGCAGAGCCGCGACGTGCAGGGTTGGCGCAACATGTTCCTGTCGCCCTTTCATCGCGAGTTGAAGATGACCCCGCAGGAGCGCGAGGAGTTCGCCCGCTACTCGGCGCTCAACATGCCGATGAAGATCGAGGACGTCCCGCAGGAGTTGCGCTTCTGACCGAAGGGGTGCGCGATGAAGCTTCATGAATATCGTCCGCGCGCCATCGACGCTGCCGCTGGCCGCATCGCTGGTGCTGGCCCTGGCGCGTATGCCGATCGCGGCCTGGGCCGCCGACGTGTTCGACTTCATTCCCGCCGGGCGGCCGCACGCTGCTGGCCAAGGCCCTTGCGAGCCGTCCGCGCGGCTGACGAAGTGCAGCGCGCTGCTGGGCGCCAAACGCACTCGCGAAGAATGGCTGGTCTACCTGCGCAGCCACGGCAAGGCAATCACCGGGCTGCAAGCGCCTGAACGACAAGGAGCTGACTGACGCTTGCCGACTACCTGTCGTTCAACATGCCGCTGCCGGCCGCCAAGGTTCCCGCGAATCCCGCGCAGGCGAACTGGGAGAAGGCTCCTGCCGCCCGACGGGCGCGACTTCGCGCTCGAGTATTGCCAGAGTTGCCACATCATCACCGTCGTGATCACGCAGAAGCGCACCAAGGATGCCTGGCTGGGCTCGATGAACAAGCCCAGCCACGTGCAGATCAAGCTGACGCCGCGAGCAGCGCGAGGCGCTCGCGAGCTACCTCGTCACTCAACGGCGGCGATCCCGATCGACGATGTGCCCGAGGAGCTGCGCGCCGGCGGCGCGACCTACTGAGCGCTTGCGCAGGCTGGGCGTGACGCATGCTGTTCACCTCGCTCGAATTCTTCGTCTTCCTGCCGCTCGCGCTGGTGGCTTTCGCGGCGCTGCCGGCCGCGCAGCGCTGGATCGTGGCTGCTGCTCGCCAGCTAGCTCTTCTACGGGGCCTTTCAGACCGTCCAACCTCGCTCTACCTCGGC
Source organism: uncultured beta proteobacterium (assembly GCA_963751775.1). Classification (GTDB taxonomy): domain Bacteria; phylum Pseudomonadota; class Gammaproteobacteria; order Burkholderiales; family Burkholderiaceae_C; genus CADEEN01. Next base: position 354,012 of record CAVVVW010000008.1, on the reverse strand, counting down.
GCGGTCACGCTCGTCGTCTGGTGCTGCGCGCCTGGCGCTGGAGCGCACGTCGCGCGAGCTTTCGCGGCGCGCTGCTCTCTGGCCGCGGGCCTGGTCGCGGTGTTGGGCTCGCTGTTCGCGTTCAAGTTCTACGACTTCCTCGCCGGCGAGCTCGAACGCACGCAGGCGCTGCGTGGCCCGAGCCGCGCTGCCGCGGCTCGGCCTCGTCGACGCCGGTCGGCTATTCCTTCTATGCCTTCTCGGCGGCGAGCCTACCTGATCGACGCGTTCTGCGCGGCGCCTGCCCGAGAGGCAGGCACCCGGGCATGTCGCGCTCTACCTGGCCTGGTTTCCAGAAGATCCTGGCCGGCCCGATCGAGCGCGGCCACCGGCCTTGCTGCCGCAGTGTGCCGGCCGGCCTGCGCGCCGATCCCGAGCGGGTGGTGCTGGGCCTGCAGTTGATGCGGTGGGGCCTGTTCAAGAAGGTCGTGATCGCCGACAACCTGGCGCCGATCGTCGACAAGAGCTTCGGCATCGCGGCCTTTGCCTCGCCGATCGAACTTCTGCTCAGCGTCTATTTCTTCGCTTTCCAGATCTACTGCGACTTCTCCGGCTATACCGATATCGCGATCGGTGTCTCGCTGCTGTTCGGCCTGCCGCTGATGGAGAATTTCCGCCGGCCCTATCTGTCGCGCAGCACGGCCGAGTTCTGGGGCGAGCGTTGGCACATCTCGCTCGGCCGCTGGTTTCGCGATTACCTCTACATGCCGCTCGGCGGCAGCCGTGCCGGGCCCGGTGCGGCAGTACATCAACCTGATGCTGGTGTTCCTCGCCAGCGGGTTGTGGCACGCCGGGCTGGGTTACGGCGTCGGCTGGACCTTCCTCGTCTGGGGCGCGCTCAATGGCGCCTATCAATGGGTCGGCGTGGCGACGCGGCCGGTCTGGAGCGCGTCTGGCCGACGGCTGCCGCGCGTCGCCGCCGGCACGCCCTGGCTGGTATTGCGCGTGCTGCTGACCTTCCACCTGATCGCGATCACCTGGGTCTTCTTCCGCGCCAAGTCGGTCGGCGATGCCTGGCTCATCCTGACGCGAGATCGGCAACGGCCTCGCCGCGATGCCGGGCCTGATCGCGCAGCTACCCGTTCACCGCCGATCACTATCATCGGCGCCGTCTTGATCGCTGTTCCTGCTCGCCATCGAGATCGTCGATGAACGGCGCTCGATCTTCGCGCGCCTGGCCGCTGCGCCGGCGGCGCTGCGCTGGGCTGTCTGGTACCTCGGCTCCTGGCCGTGCTGCTGGTGCTCGGCCGCTGGCAGGCGCGCGAGTTCATCTACATGCAGTTCTAGGCACCGCGATGAAGCGACTGCTCGGCCAATCCGCTCTGCTGTTCATGGCGATTGCGCTCGCGCTCTACGCGGCGCTGTATGTCGCCTCCGAGCAGTTGCTGCGGCGCAATGGGCACAGCAACCCGCTCTTCAAGATCGCCAACTGCGCGAAGAGCGAGCGTCGACTGGGTCGATGCTCGGCGCGTCGCACGCGATGCCGCTGGATTTCGACGACTTCAACGCGGGCATCGAGCGCGCCACGCGGGCAACGCATCGTGCAACTCGCCGCGCCCGGTACCGGTCCGCTCTACAACCGCTTCGTGTTCGAGCACTTCCTGCATCGCCACAACACGCGCAATCTGCTCTATGTCGTCGACGCCTTCGCGTTCTACTCGCGGACCTGGAACGAAGACCGCTTCTCCGACGCCAAACTGCTGCGGCGCACGCCCTGGGACGCGGCCCTGGCTGCGCGGCTCGCACGCTACGTGCGCGACGAGGGTGTCGAAGTGGGTGCGCTGCTCGACTTACGCCAGTGGTTTTTCGAAGATCAACAACCGCGAGCGCTTCGAGCGCGATGTCTGGGAAGGCGAGGCGCAGTTCGAGCGTGCAGCGCGACCGGCGCGTGGCGCCATCGGCCAAGCGCATCGCCTACCTGTACCCGGACAAGACCACGCCTCAGGCGCTGGCGCGCTACCTGCGCGGGTTCGACACCCTGCTGGCCCTGGCGCGACAGCAGGGCGTGCAGGTGCTGGTCGTCAAGATGCCGTTGCCGCGGGAATTTCGTCAGCAACTGCCCGACGAGACGGCCTTCGACGAGGCGCCTCGCGCACGTCTTGGCGGCGCATGGCGCCCGCCTCGCCGATCTCTCCGCCGCGATCGACGATCCCCGCTCGTATTTCGACACCGACCACTTGAACCGGGCTGGCCTGCAGGCCTTCATTGATCGATCGCTGACGCCCTTGCTCGTCCAGCGTGTACCGTAACGGGTGTGCGCCGCCGTCCCGGCGGTAGCGAAAACAACCCATCGATTCGTCACTATGAGCATTCGCCATCTCGACTCCCTGTTCGACCCGCGCTCGGTCGCCGTGATCGGCGCCAGCGAGCAGCCGGCCAGCGTCGGCGCCACGGTCTGGCGCAATCTGCGCGAAGGCGGCTTCACCGGCCCGCGTTGGGCCGTGAACCCGAAGTACACCGCGCTTTCGGGCGAGACCGTGTACGCCGATGTCGCCAGCCTGCCCGAGGCGCCCGAGCTGGCGGTGATCTGCACGCCGCCCGCCAGCGTGCCGGCGCTGATCGAGGCGCTGGGCGCGCGCGGCACGCGCGCCGCGATCGTGCTCAGCGCCGGCATGGATGCGGCGCAGAAGCAGGCCATGTGCACGGCGGCGCGCCCGCACCTGCTGCGCATCCTCGGCCCCAACTGCCTCGGCCTGCTGTCGCCGCATGCGCGCCTGAACGCCAGCTTCGCGCATGTGGGCGTGCCGGCCGGCAGCCTGGCGTTCGTGTCGCAATCGGGCGCGCTGGTGACGGCGATGCTCGACTGGGCCAGCGGCCGCGGCATCGGTTTTTCGCACTTCGTCTCGCTCGGCGAGCATGCCGACGTCGATTTCGGCGACATGCTCGACTGGCTGGCCAGCGACGTGCGCACACGCGCGATCCTGCTCTATGCCGAGTCGCTCGATTCGCCACGCAAGTTCATGTCGGCGGCGCGCGCGGCGGCGCGCAACAAGCCGGTGCTGGTGGTCAAGGCCGGCCGCTCGCCGCAGGGCCAGGCCGCCGCCACCTCGCACACCGGGGCGCTGGCCGGGTCGGACCTGGTCTACGACGCGGCGATCCGGCGCGCCGGCATGCTGCGCGTGAACACCTTGCAGGACCTGTTCGTGGCGGCCGAGATGCTGGCGCACTTTCCCGGCCTGCACCGCGGCAACGGGCTCGAGGCGCTCGAGCACCTGACGATCGTCACCAACGGCGGCGGCGCCGGCGTGATGGCCGCCGACGCCGCGGCGCTGGCCGGCGTGCCGCTGGCGCGCGCTGTCCGACGCCACGCGCGCGCAACTCGATGCCGTGCTGCCACGCAACTGGAGTCGCGCCAACCCGGTCGACATCATCGGCGACGCGCCGGTCGAGCGTTACGTCAGCGCACTGCAGACGCTGCTCGCCGAACGCGCCAGCGGCACGCTGCTGTTCATGCACGCGCCGACGGCCATCGTGCCGAGCGCCGAGATCGCCACCGCCCTGGTGCCGGTGGTGAAGGCGGCGCCGGGGCGCGTGCTCAGCTGCTGGCTCGGCGGCCCGGCGCTGCAGGCCGCGCGCGAGACCTTCCACGCCGCCGGCATTCCGAGTTACGACACGCCCGAGCAGGCCGTGCACGCGTTCTCGCTGCTCACGACCTACCGGCGCAACCAGGAGCAGCTGATGCAGGCGCCGCCGGCGCGTGCCCCGCAGGCGACCGTCGACGCCGCGCAGGTGCATGCGCTCGTCGATGCCGCCCTGGCCGATGGCCGCGAGTGGCTCAGCCAACCCGAAGTCAAGGACTTGCTGACCGCCTGCGGCGTGCCGGTCGCCGGTACGCGGTCGGTGCCGAACAATACCCGCGCCGCGCAGCGGGCGGCGGCGGCGATCGGCTACCCGGTGGCGCTGAAAGTCGTGTCGCCGCAGATCACGCACAAGAGCGAGGTCGGCGGCGTGGCGCTCGACCTCGTCGACTCGGCGATGCTGCGCGACGCTGCGGCGGCGATGCGCAAGCGCGTGGCCCGGCTGCGCCCCGACGCCGTGATCACCGGCTTCACGGTCCAGGCCATGGTGCGCCGGCCGCAGGCGCTCGAGCTGATCGTCGGCGCCAGCGTCGATGCGCTGTTCGGCCCGGTGCTGCTGTTCGGCCAGGGCGGCACGTCGGTCGAGGTGGTGGCCGACCGCGCGGTGGCGCTGCCGCCGCTGAACGTGCCGCTGGCGCAGGCGCTGATCGCCAGCACCCGCGTGGCGCGGCTGCTGGCGGGCTGGCGCGACGTGCCACCGGCCGACGTCGCGGCCGTGGTGGCTGTGCTGACGACGCTGTCGCAACTGTTGGCCGACGAGCCGCGCATCGCCGAGCTCGACATCAACCCCCTGCTCGCCGACGCGGCCGGCGTGATCGCGCTCGACGCGCGGGTGCGCGTCAGCGCCGCGGCGCCGGGCGGTGCGGCGCACTTCGCGATCCGGCCCTACCCGGCCGAGCTGGTCGAGACCATCGAGTGGCATGGCCGTACGCTCACGCTGCGTCCGATCCGGCCCGAGGACGAAGCCCAGCACCTGGCGTTCCTCGAACAGCTCGATCCGGTCGACATCCGCATGCGCATCTTCTACAGCCGGCGCGCCATCGAGCGCAGCGAGTTGGCGCGGCTGACGCAGATCGACTACGAGCGCGAGATGGCCTTCATCGCCACCGGCGCGCTGGCCGACGGCGGCGAGGAGACCCTGGGCGTGGCGCGCGCCATCAGCGACCCCGACAACGAGGACGCCGAGTTCGGTATCGTCGTGCGCTCGGACCTCAAGGGCGGCGGCCTGGGCGAGCGCCTGATGCGCAAGCTGATCGAGCACCTGCGCCAGCGCGGCACGCGGCGCCTGGTGGCCACGGTGCTCAGAGAGAACGAGCGCATGCTCGAGCTGGCGCGCCTGCTCGGTTTCGAGTTCGACAAGGAGCAGCCGGAGGGCGGGACGCGGGCGATCCACCTCATGCTGACGTGAACAGGCGCTAAGAAAACGCTAAGGCGCAGCCGCCAACATGGCAATCAAGGAGTTGCCATGAACCATCCAACCCGAAACCGATTCGCCCTTGCCGCCATGACGATGGCACTGGCCGCTGCAGCCCATGCCACCACGCCGGCCGAGTTGATCGCCGGCTACAGCGCGCAGGCCGGCCAGGCCGGCCGTGGCCGAGCGCGGCCAGCAGCTGTTCACGACCCGCCACGGCCGTGAATGGAGTTGCTCGACCTGCCACGGCGCCACCCCCACGGGCATCGGCAAACACGCCTCGACCGGCAAGGAGATCAAGCCGATGGCGCCGGCCTTCAACGCCGAGCGCTTCACCGACGCGGCCAAGGTGGAGAAGTGGTTCCGCCGCAATTGCAACGACGTGGTCGGGCGCGAATGCAGCGCCGGCGAGAAGGCCGACGTGATCGCCTGGCTGACGACGCTGCGGCCTTGAGCACGGCGTCCACATCACTGCCACAACCGAATCGAATCCCGCCATGCCTCACTCAATGAATCATCGCTTGCGCGCCGTCGCCCACGGCCTGATCCTGGCCGTCGGCTGCGTGTCCGCCGCCTGGGCCGACGACGACCACCACCAGCAAGCGCTGCCGCTGCTGCCGCAGTACAAGCAGGAGTGCGCGGCCTGTCACGTGGCCTATCCGCCCGGGCTGCTGCCGGCCGCGTCGTGGCAGCGGCTGATGAACAACCTGCCGCGCCACTTCGGCACCGATGCCTCGCTCGATCCGGCGGCGACCAAGGCGCTGTCGAACTGGCTCGTCGCCAACGCCGGCACCTCCAAGCGGGCGCGCGAAGTGCCGCCCGAAGACCGCATCACGCGCTCGGCCTGGTTCATCCGCAAGCACGACGAAGTGTCCGCCGCGACCTGGCGGCTGCCGGCGGTGAAGAGCGCCGCCAACTGCGCCGCCTGCCATACCGGCGCCGATCAAGGAGATTTCAATGAACGAAACGTTCACATCCCACGCTGAGCTGCCGGCCGCGGCGCCCGACGGCGCAGCGGCCAAGCGCAAGGTGCTGGTGTGGGACGCGCCGGTGCGCGTCTTCCACTGGTTGATGGTGGCCAGCTTTGCCGGCGCCTACCTCAGCGCCGAGAGCGAGCGCTGGCGCCTGCTGCACGTGACGCTGGGCTACACGATGGCCGCGCTGGTCGCGTTTCGCATCGTCTGGGGCCTGATCGGCACGCGCCATGCGCGCTTTGCCAGTTTCGTGCGCGGCCCGGCCGCCGTGCGGCGCTACCTGGTCGCGCTGCTGCGCGGCCGGCCCGAACACCACGCCGGGCACAACCCGGCCGGGGCGCTGGCCATCGTCGCCCTGCTCGGGTTGACGCTGGCGGTCGCGGCATCGGGCTGGGCGGCGTTCAACGATGTCGGTGGTGAATGGCTGGCGGACTTGCACGAGGGAAGTGCCAACCTGATGTTGTTCCTTGTCGGCGTACATGTTGCCGCCGTCGTGCTGTCGAGTTGGCTGCACCGAGAGAACCTGGTCGGCGCGATGATCGACGGGCGCAAGGCCGTGCGGCCGCAGGACGGCGTGCGCAGCGCCTGGCGCAGCGTCGCGGCGCTGATGCTCGCCGCGGTGCTCGGCTTCTGGTGGCTGCAGTGGCAGGGCGCACCGACGTGCCGGCGGCCGCGAAGCCGTCGCGACGCAGGCGCAGGCCAAGGCACCAACGACCGCCAGGCCCGCAACGACGATTGACCGCTGCGGCCTGGGCCTGCCGCGCCGTGAAACACAATCCAGCCGATGCGCATCCTGCTCGCCGAAGACGACCCGTTGCTCGGTGACGGCCTGCGCGCCGGCCTGCGGCAGCTCGGATTCGTCGTCGACTGGGTGCGCGATGGCCGGGCCGCCGAGCGCGAACTGCGCGGCCAGCCCTATGCCGCGGCGGTGCTCGACCTCGGCCTGCCGCTGATGGACGGCATGGACGTGCTGGCGGCCGTGCGTCGCGCCGGCATCACGCTGCCGGTGCTGGTGCTGACCGCGCGTGACGCGGTGCCCGAGCGCATTCGCGGCCTCGATCTCGGTGCCGACGATTACGTCATCAAGCCCGTCGACCTGAACGAACTGGCGGCGCGCCTGCGCGCGCTGGTGCGCCGTGCCCATGGCCAGCCGCAGGAGACGCTGACGGCGCAGGGCGTGGTGCTCGATCCGGCGGCGCGGTCGGTCCTGCAGGCCGGCAACAACGTGGCGCTGGCCACGCGCGAGTTCGATCTGCTGCACGCGCTGATGCTCAACGCCGGCCGGGTGCTGTCGCGCGAGCAACTCGAGCAGCATCTGTACAGCTGGGGCCAGGAGGTCGACAGCAATGCCGTCGAGGTGCATATCCACCACCTGCGGCGCAAGCTCGGCAGCGCGCTGATCCAGACCGTGCGCGGCGTCGGCTACCTGGTGCCGCGGGATCGGCCGGGCATGCCCGACAAGGCCGCGCACGATGAAGGCGCCCGCGTCGCTGCAAGGCCGGCTGCTGCTGCTGGTGCTCGGCATGGTGGCGGGTGTCTGGCTGGTCACCGCGGTGGTCACCTGGTTCGACGTGCGGCGCGAACTCGACGAGTTGCTCGACGGCCACCTCGCGCAGGCCGCGGCGCTGCTGGTGGTGCAGCAGGTGCACGAGATCGAGGACGACGACGACGGCCGTGGACACGCCCTCGCTGCACCACTACGCGCCCAAGGTGGCGTTCCAGGTCTTCCACAAAGGCCGGCTCGCGCTGCGCTCGGCCAACGCGCCGGCCGCGCCGATGGTCGCCGACGGCGAGCATTTCAAGGCCGGCTTTCGCACGCTGACGATCGACGGCCTGACGTGGCGCGTGTTCGCCACGCAGGGCGCCAAGCGCAACGTGCAGGTCTACGTCGGCGAGCAGACCGACTCGCGCGCTGCGATCCTGTGGGCGGTGCTGCGCGGCACGCTTGTGGCCGATGCTCGCGGCGCTGCCGCTGCTGGCGCTGGCGGCCTGGTGGGCGGTGCGCAGCGGCGTGGCGCCGTTGCGCCGGCTCGCGCGCACGCTGGCCGAGCGCCAGCCGCAGGCGTTGCACCCGGTGGTCGTTGCCGGTGCGCCGGCCGAGATGATGCCGATGCTCGACTCGCTGAACGCGCTGTTCGGGCGCATCGCCGGGTTGATGGACGCCGAACGCCGCTTCACTGCCGACGCCGCGCACGAACTGCGCACTCCCATCGCGGCGATTCGCACCCAGGCGCAGGTGGCGATGGCCGAGGCCGACGACGCGCTGCGCCGCCATGCGCTCGAGGCCACGCTGGCCGGCTGCGACCGCGCCACGCGGCTGGTCGAGCAGTTGCTGACGCTCTCGAGGCTGGAGGAGGGCGCCGCTGCGCCGACCGGCCGCGTCGACCTCAGCGCGCTGACCCGGCGCGAGGTGGCCGAAGCGGCGCCACGGGCGCTGGCGCTGCAACAGACGATCGAGCTCGATGCCGCCGACCCTGCCCGGTGCAAGGCGACGCCACCTTGCTCGCCGTGCTGGCGCGCAACCTGGTCGACAACGCGATCCGCTACAGCCCGCCGGGGGCGCGGATTCGCGTCGCGGTGGCGCGCCACGGCGGTGGCGTGCGCCTGAGCGTGGAGGACAGCGGCCCCGGCCTGGCCGAGGCCGACCTGGCGCGCCTGGGCGAGCGCTTCTTTCGCGTCATCGGCAGCGGCCAGAGCGGCAGCGGCCTGGGCTGGTCGATCGTGCGGCGCATCGCGGCCGCGCACCAGGCCAAGGTTGGTGTCGGCCGTTCGAGCGAACTCGGTGGCCTGGCCGTGACCGTGGATTGGCCGGCGCTGAAATTGACCACCCCCGAAGCGGCTTCGCCGCTCCCCCTCGAGGGGGCACCGCTGGCGGACCGGCAAAGCCGGATCCGCGGCGGTTGCTTGGGAAGACATTTGGTTCATGTATTGCGGGTGGCATTTGCCGCCATCGAGAGCTGAGACACCATCGGCGGGGAAGGCGCTCAGCGTGTCAACCAGGCCAGCACGCGATCGGCGAACCGGCCATAGGGTGGCGCGAGGAACTTCAGGCTCGACCAGCGCGCCTGGTGGAACACCGGGCGCAGCTTGGAGAACGTCTCGAAGCCCTCGCGGCCGTGGTAGTGGCCCATGCCCGAGGCGCCGACGCCGCCGAAGGGCAGGTCGTGCTGGCCGACATGCCACAGCGCGTCGTTGATGGTGACGCCGCCCGACATCACGCGCTCGAGCAGCATCTGCAGCGTGCCCGCGTCGCGGCTGAACGGGTACAGCGCCAGCGGCCGCGGCCCGGCGTTGATGCCAGCCACCACTTGGTTCAGATCGTCGTAGCCGATCAGCGGCAGGATCGGGCCGAAGATCTCGTGGCGCATCAGCAGGCAATCGGGCGGCTGCGTCGAGCACGATGTGCGGCGCGATCTTGCGCGTTTCGCGGTCGAACGGCGGGCCGGGCAGCAGCGGGATCACCGTCGCGCCGCGCTCGCGCGCATCGGCGAGCAGTTGCAGCAGGCGCTCGAAGGCACGCGCGTCGATGATGGCGGTGTAGTCCGGCGATGCCAGGCTGGCGTAGCGCGCCGGCACGATCCGGCGCGCCAGTTCGACGAACTCGCCGATGCGCGAGCGCGGCAGCCAGGCGTGGTCGACGCTGGTGCAGATCTGGCCGGCATTCAGGCACTTGACATGCAGGATGCGCTCGGCCGCGGTGGCGAGCGGGAAGTCGTCGCAGACGATGGCCGGCGCCTTGCCGCCGAGCTCCAGCGTGACCGGGCACAGGTTCGCCGCCGCGGCGGCCATCACCGCGCGGCCGGTGGCGCCCGAGCCGGTGAACAGCAGGTGGTCGAGGGGCAGCTGCGAGAACTCGATGCCGACGCCGCCGGTCTCGTCGAAGAACTGCAGCTTCTCGGCCGGGAAGTAGGCCGGCATCTTCTCGATCAGCAGTTGCGCCAGGTGGCGCGAGTTCTCGCTCATCTTGACCAGCGCGCGGTTGCCGGCGGCGAAGATATAGGTCAGCGGCAGCAGGCTCAGGTTGAGCGGGAAGTTCCACGGCACGATGACGCCGACCACGCCCAGCGGCTGCGGTATCACGCGGTTGCTGGCCAGGCCGAAGGTCAGGTGGTCGATCGGGCGCCGTTGCGGCCGCGCCCAGCGGCGCAGGTGGGCCAAGGCGTGGTCGATGCCGCCGATGACGGGGACGATCTCGGCGAGCAGGGTCTCGTGCGGCGAGCGGTGGCCGTAGTCGGCGCTGATCGCGTCGCACAAGGCCTGGCGCTGCTCGGTCACGAAGCGGCGCAGGGTGCGCAGGTCCTGCCGGCGCTGCGCGAGGCTGGGTACCGGGTCGGCGAGGTAGGCGTGGCGCTGCGCGGCCAGCGCGGTCTCGAGCCGGTGGCGGATGGGGCTGTCGGGCATGGTCGGCATGGGGTGTCGGTGCAGGGTCGACTCTATGCGACCCGCTGCGTGGGCGCGCGCATTGCGCCAGATCAATGTGCCCGGGGCCTCGTGGAGTAGCTTGGAAGCGAGGGAGGCTGGGGATCCACCGCGCCGAAGGCCGGCCGGACCGATATCGGCCCGCCCGCGCCACCGGCGACGTCAAGGAGAGATGATGAACATCATGGCCTTGTTGATGATCGCCGCCCTGCTGGGCGTTGTCGGGTCGCTCGTCATGGGCCTCACGGCGATGACCCGTGACGGCGTGGCCGCGCACCGCACCAGCGAGCAGTGGATGACGATGCGGGTGGTGTTTCAGGGGCTGGCATTGGCGCTGGTGCTGCTGACCCTGTTGAACTGATCCGGCCCGCTGGGCGCGTACCGCCGCCGGCAGGGATGCCGACGCGGGCGGCCGCGCCACCGCGCCACCGCAGCGCGCGTTGCCGGCAACCGACACCACGATCGTGCCGGCGGTGCTACCTTGGTCGCCCCACCGAGGACCGGACCAGCACCATGCCCAGAACACTGATCGAACCGTTCCGCATCAAGAGCGTCGAGCCGATCCGCATGACCAGCCGCGCCGAGCGCGAGCGGCTGCTGGCGGCGGCGCACCTGAACGTCTTCAAGCTGCGCGCCGAAGACGTGCTGATCGACTGGCTCACCGATTCGGGCACCGGTGCGATGTCGTCGCGCCAATGGGGCGCGATCATGGAGGGCGACGAGAGCTACGCCGGCGCGCGCAGCTTCTTTCGCCTGCAGGCGGTGGTGCGCGAGATCACCGGCATGCAGCACTTCGTGCCCACGCACCAGGGCCGCGCGGCCGAGCGGGTGCTGTTCAGCGCGGTGTGCAAGGCCGGCCAGCTGGTGCCCAACAACTGCCACTTCGACACCACGCGTGCCAACCTCGAAGTGCTGGGCGTGGAAGCGGTCGACCTGGTCATCGCCGAGGGCCTGCAGCCGGCCCTGGTGTACCCGTTCAAGGGCAACATCGACCTGGCGCGCGCCGAGGCGCTGCTGCAGAGCCAGGGCGAACGCATCCCGTTCGGCATGCTCACGGTGACCAACAACACCGGCGGCGGGCAGCCGGTGAGCATGGCCAACATCCGCGCCTACGCAGCCCTGCTCGAGCGCCACGGCAAGCCGCTGATCATGGACGTGTGCCGCTTCTGCGAGAACGCGATGTTCATCAAGATGCGCGAGCCGGGCTACGAGAACACGCCGATCAAGGCCATCGCGCAGGAGATGTTCTCGTATGCCGCCGGCGCGACCATGAGCGCGAAGAAGGACGGCATGGTCAACATCGGCGGCTTCATCGTGCTGCGCAGCGACGAATGGATGGACGCCGTGCGCAACCTGGAGATCCTGACCGAGGGCTTCCCGACCTACGGCGGCCTGGCCGGGCGCGACCTGGAAGCGATGGCCGTGGGGCTGCAGGAAGGCATGGACGAAGACTACCTGCGCTACCGGCTGCGCACCGCCGAATACCTGGGCGAGCGGCTCGACGCGGCGGGCATCGGCTTCGTGCGGCCGACCGGCGGCCACGCCGTCTACATCGATGCCAAGACCGTGCTGCCCGGCATGCCGCTGGCGCATTACCCGGGCTGGGCGCTGTGCAATGCGCTGTACCTGGAAGGCGGCATCCGCGGCGTGGAGATCGGCTCGGTGATGTTCGGCAAGCGCCTGGACGACGGCCAGGAGACCTTCCACAGCATGGAGCTGGTGCGCCTGGCCTTCCCGCGGCGCATGTACACGCAGTCGCACTTCGATTACGCGGCCGAGGTCATCGCCGACGCGAAGGCGCACGCCGCCAGCATCCGCGGCGTGCGCATCGTCAAGCAGCCCAAGTATCTACGCCACTTCAGTTGCGAGTGCGAGTGGGTTTGAGGGCGCGCTTGCCTCAGCCGGGCTCGGTGCCCTTGGCCTCGTATTGCGAGGGCGTGACGCCGCCGCGGGCGAGGAGGCCGCGCAGGTGCAGCAGCGAACTCGCGTCGAGCACATTGCTGTGGTGCGGCCGGTGCAGCACGCCTTCCATGCGATCGAGCTTGATGCGGATCCGGGCCCCCGAGAGGGGTTCGAGCGCCGCGCCGACATGCCTCAACAGCGATTCGACGTCGCGCCAATGGACGTTGCCGCTGGGCGGATCGTGGAAGATCGAGCGGATCAGATTGGCGTGGTGGCGACTCATCGCGCTGTCGCTGGAATCGATCAGGCAATAAGCGTACTCGAAATGCCGCCGCTCGGGTTGTCGCCGCCCAACCCGTGACGCACGCGCGCATCGGGTCGGGACAGGCAGAATCCTTCAAATTGGAAGACCATTCGCGCAGTCAGGAAGGAACACGCCCGTGAACGACCCCGTGCCAGCGCCCTCTCTGCCGGACCGGCTATCGACGGATCCGAGCAGCCCGCATCACATCGCCGCCGTGTTCGAGCACGCGATCGGGATCCGGCTGAATGACAAGGAGCGTTTCGACGTCGAGGAGTACTGCATCAGCGAGGGCTGGGTCAAGGTGGCCGCGGGCAAGACGCTGGATCGCAAAGGGCATCCGCTGCTGATCAAGCTGAAGGGCAGGGTCGAGGCCTTCTACCGGTGAGCGGCCTGGAAGGTCATTCCAGCATGAAGCCGGAAAAGAAGGCGGCCAGGGCCCGATGCGCGCCCAGCGGCAGCACATGGGCGACGTACTGGTCGGGGCGCACCACGACCAAGGCACCCTGTCCGCGATCGATGCCTCGCAGGTCAAAGATGTCCGGGCCGTTCTTCAGATCCGGGCAGAACACCTTTGCCGTAGTCGCGCAAGCCGTAGCGCCCCTTGGGCGGCAGCAGCAATGCCGGCATGGATTCGATCGCCACCTCGCGGTGCCCCTGCTGGAAGATGGCGCGCAGGTCGAACACCGCGTCGATGTCCTGGTCCGTGCGCGTGTACTTGCGCACCGGTGAATCCGCGGACTCCTGCAGGAACTTGCACAGCGCACGCAGTCCCACGCCGGCGTCCAGGTGATCGTTCGCGCCGGCAAAGGCATACAGGCGCCAACGGCCGTCGGCCTTGCCGGCATGACCCAGTTGTACCGGCTTGGCATCCATGATGCGAACCACCGGCGCGGAATGGAACCGCGTACCGATCACGAAGCCCGTGGCCAGCTGCTGGTGCGTGGCCTCTGCGCAGATGACGGCAGGGCGGTAGTGCGTGCCCATGCCGGCCGTGAAGCGCGCGTGTTGCTCGAAGTACTTCTGGAACTCTCTCGGGTCCACGCCTGCGGACTCGCCGCCGCCGCCCTGCTTGGGGCGATCGCTGAACATCTTGGCCCACTCGCGGTCGAAGTCGATCAGCTCTTGCGCGACGACCTGGCGTTCGGCCGAATAGGTGTGCAGCAACGCGGGCGCGCACTGCTTGCGCAATACGGCGGCGAGTTTCCAGCCCAGGTTGAAGGTGTCCTGCATCGAGAAGTTCATGCCCTGGCCGGCCTTGGGGCTGTGGGTGTGGCAGGCGTCGCCGGCAATGAACACGCGCGGCAGGCGCGAGCCGACCTGCTCGGCGGGCACATCGTCGTACTTGTCGCAAATGCGCTGCCCGATCTCGTACACCGACCACCAGGGAACCTCCTTCACGTCCAGCGTGTAGGGGTGCAGGATGCGCCGTGCTGCGGCGATGAGCTTGTCTGGCGTGATATCGCGGTCGGCGACCCGCTCTTCTTCGCCCAGCTTGCCCATCTCGACGTACAGGCGCACCAGATAGTCACCCTCGCGCGGAATGACCAGCAGGTTGCCGTTGGCGGACTGCACGGCCACCTTGTAGCGGATGTCCGGAAAGTCGGTCACGGCCAACAGGTCCATCACGCCCCAGGCCTGGTTGGCCGAGTCGCCAACCAGCTGCCGGCCGATGCACTTGCGCACCACGCTGCGCGCGCCGTCGCAACCGACGACATAACGCGCCATCACCGTTTCCACCTGCCCCGCATGCGCCGCGTCCGTTCGCTCCATCCGCACCGTCACCGGGTAATCCGCGGCAGCCGTGGTCCACCGCAAGATCCAGCACGCGACGGGCATAGTGCGGCTCCAGCCGGCTCGGTGAATGGCGCATGAAGTCCAGATAGAAATCGTGTACCCGCGCCTGGTTGAGCACCACATGGGGGAATTCCGACAGACCGTCTTCCGTGTCCTGCACCCGGCCATGGCGCACGATCTTCTCGGGCTGCTTCTCGTCCGGCTTCCAGAAGGTCACTTCGTTGATCCAGCAGGCCTCCTTGAGCACCCGCTCGCTGAAGTTGAAGGCCTCGAACATCTCCATCGTCCGGCAGGCGATGCCATCGGCCTGCCCCAGTTGCAGTGGACCGTCCTTCTGCTCGACGATGGCTGTGCGGATGTCGGGAAACGCCGCCAGCTGCGCGGCCAGGGTCAGGCCTGCGGGTCCGCAGCCGACGATCAGCACGTCGACCTGCGCGGGTACCGCATCCGTGGCTGGGCTCGCTTGGGAAGAAGCCTCGGCGATGTGGGGGTCCCCCGGCCTGAAGCCGTTCAGATGAAATTGCATGGCGGTGTACTCGTCTGTCGTGGTCCTGGATCGGGACTGCCCGGCCCTTCAAGGCGGGTTCCTGGCTGCGAGCTTGTCGAGCAGTTCGATCAGCATCGCATGCTCGGCGCGGCTCAATCGTTCCTGCAGTTCGCGTTCCATCGGATCGGCCGCGGCGGCCGCGTCGCGTGCGAGTTTGCGGCCCCTCTCGGTCAGCACCACGTGCTGCGAGCGTCCGTCGAGCGGGTTGCGCTCGCGCTTGATCAAGCCGCGTTGCTGCAGCCGGTCGAGCAGCAGCGTGAGGTTCGGCGCCGTCACGGCGAGCGCGCGCGCGAGCCGCTTGGGCGCGATCGCGCTGTTGGCCTGCACCAGCATCAGCAGCGAGAACTCGACCTTCTTCAGGTCGAACGGCTTGCCGATGAAGCGTTCGAACGCGTCGTAGGTGGTCACCGCCGCACGCGCGAGGTGAAAGCCCGCGATGTTGGCCAGTGGGCCGAGCGACAGCGGCGTGGGCCGTGCGTCCACCTCGGCGGCATCGGCGCCGGTGGTCGGGTTGCGTGCGCGCGTGTTCATGCGTCGACAAATGGCAGCGCGGACCCCGATCGGCCCGCGTCGAGCACCTGCGTCATCAGGCGCAGCATGTCGGCCACCGGAGCGCGGTAAGTCCACACCGTCAATGTCCTCTGGCGGCGGCGCCGAGGTAGCTTTCGATCACGCGCGGGTCACCGGCCAGCGCCGCGGCCGGGCCCTCGAGCACGATGCTGCCGGTCTCGAGCACGTAGCCGTGGTCGGCCACCTCGAGCGCGGCGCGCGCGTTCTGCTCCACGAGCAGTATGCTGGTGCCCTGCGCGCGCAGCCGCTCGATGATGCGGAAGATCTCGCGCACGATCAGCGGCGCCAGGCCCAGGCTCGGTTCGTCGAGCATCAGCAGCTTGGGCACCGACATCAGCGCACGGCCGACCGCGAGCATCTGGCGCTCGCCACCCGACAGCGTGCCGGCGAGTTGTGCACGGCGCTCCTTCAGGCGCGGGAACAGCTCGAACACGCGTTCGAGCTCACGCCGCCAGTTCGGCACGCGCTGCTTCATCGCGCGGTAGCCGCCGAGCACGAGGTTGTCTTCCACCGGCATCGTGCCGAACAACTCCCGGTTCTCGGGCACGAGTGACAGGCCCATCATCACCCGTTCCTCGAGCGAGAGGTCGGCCAGGTCCTGGCCGTCGAAGACGATCGTGCCGCGTGAGGGCAGCACGCCCATCAGCGCCTTCAGCGTGGTCGACTTGCCGGCGCCGTTCGGGCCGATGACGGTGACGACCTGGCCACGCTCGAGGCGGAAATTCAGCCCCGTGAGCACCGCGGCGCGGCCATAGCCGGCGTGCAGGTCCCTGACCTGGAGCAGCGCGTTCGTCATGTCCGCGCCACCCGGCCGCCCAGAGCGGCAGATGCGCCCGCCGGCGCGCCGCATGCGAAGTGAGCTTTGCGCTGCAACCATCCTAGTGCTCCGTGCCCAGGTAGGCGGCGCGCACGGCCGGGCTGGCCTGCACCTCGGCCGGCGTGCCTTCGATCAGCAGGGTGCCGTACTCCATCACGACGATGCGGTCGGTCATGCCCATCACGAAATCCATGTCGTGCTCGACGAGCAGGATGCTCATGCCCTCGGACCGAAGCTGGCGCAGCACGTCGCCCAGGGCCTGTTTTTCCTTGTGGCGCAGGCCAGCGGCGGGCTCGTCGAGCAACAGCAGGGCGGGGTCGGTGCACAACGCTCGCGCGATCTCCGTCAGGCGCTGCGGGCCGAGCGCGAGGTTGCCCGCCAGCTCGTGCATCTGATGCGCCATGCCGATGCGCCGCAACTGGGCCTCGGCCTCGGCGAACAGGCGCTTCTCTTCCTCGCGGTCGAGCCGCAGCATGGCCTGCACGCTGTTCGACTTGCTGCGCAGGTGGCCGCCCAGCGCCACGTTCTCCAGCACCGTCATCTCCGGGATCATCTTCACGTGCTGGAAGGTGCGCGACACGCCGCGGCGCGCGATCTGGCGCGATGTCAGGCCGGCGATCGACGCGCCGCGAAACGTCACCGCGCCGCGCGTCAGATGCAGCACGCCGGTGATCAGGTTGAAGGTCGTCGATTTGCCGGCGCCGTTCGGGCCGATCAGGCCGACGATGTCGCCCGCGCGGATCTGGAAGCTCACGTCGTTGACGGCGACCAGCCCGCCGAACTCCTTGCGCAGCGCCTGCACGTCGAGCAGCAGCTCGCCGGGCGCCGGCTTGTCGCGCGATGGCAGTGGCGCGGCGTCCGCCCAGTTGCGCTCGCGCGGCGGCGCCGGCAGCCAGCGACCGACGAATGTCCACAGGCCGTCGGGGGCGTACTTCAGCACGACGATCAGGATGATGCCGAAGACGATGGTCTCGAAATTGCCGCTGGTGCCGATCAGCCGCGGCAGCAGCACCTGCAACTGGTCGTCGATGATGCGCACGACGCCGGCACCGAGGAAGGCACCCCAGACATGGCCGACGCCACCGAGCACCGCCATGAAGAGGTACTCGATGCCCTTGCCGATCGAGAACGGCGTCGGGTTCACGGTGCGCTGGAAATGCGCGAACAGCCAGCCCGAGACGGCGGCCAGCACCGCCGCGATCACGAACACGACGAGCTTGTAGCGGAAGGTCGAGATGCCCATCGCCTCGGCCATCGTCGAGCCGCTCTTGAGCGAGCGGATCGCGCGGCCCGGGCGCGAGTCGAGCAGGTGCGTGACGGCCAGCGCAGCGAGCAGCGCGAAGATCCAGATCAGGTCGTGCAGGCCGCGACCGGTGCCGAGCTCGAAGCCGAAGGCCTGCAGCGCCGGGATGCCGAGCAGGCCGTCGTACTTGCCCAGCGCGTCGGCATTGCCCATCGAGTAGTACAGCACCAGGCCCCAGGCAATGGTCGCCAGCGGCAGGTAGTGGCCCGACATGCGCAACGTGATCGCGCCCAGCACCAGGGCGGCCAGGATCGCGAGCGCGACGCCGATGAACAGCGTGAGCCAGGGCGAGACGCCCACCTTGGTGGCCAGGAACGCCGCCGTGTACGCGCCGATGCCGACGAACGCGGCCTGGCCGAAGCTCGTCAGGCCAGCCACGCCGGTGAGCAGCACGAGGCCGAGCGAGACCAGCGCATACAGGCCGATGTAGCTGCTTTGCGTGATCCAGAAATCCGGCACCGGCAGCGCCGGCAGCGCGAGCATGAACAGGGCGAAGGCGGGGAAGCCCCAGCGGTGAAGAGACTTCATCTCAATCGTCCTCGCCGTGCGGGTCGCGCAGGCTGCGCCACAGCAGCACCGGCAGGATCGAGCCGAAGACGATCACCTCCTTGAAGGCGCTGGCCCAGAACGAGCCGAAGCTCTCGAGCAGACCCACACCGAGCGCGCCGGCGAGCGCGAGCGGGTAGCTCGACAGGCCCGCGAAGACCGCGGCGACGAAGCCCTTGAGACCGATCAGGAAGCCGCTGTCGTAGAAGACGGTGGTGGTCGGCCCGATCAGCAGACCCGACAGCGCGCCGATGAAGGCCGCCATCGTGAACGACAGGCGCCCCGCGGTGACGGAGGAGATGCCCATCAGCCGCGCGCCGAGGCGATTGATCGCCGTGGCGCGCAGCGCCTTGCCGTACAGGGTGCGGTCGAAGTACAGGCGCAGCATCACGATCAGCGCGAGCGAGGCGCAGAAGATGATCAGTGTCTGGCCCGTGACGCCGAGCGGGCCGAGCGCAAAACGCTCGTCCCAGAAGCTCGGGTTGCGGAAGCCTTCCGCGCCGAAGAAGTACAGGCCCAGCCCGACGAGCGCGAAGTGCACGCCGACCGAGACGATCAGCAGCACCAGCACGCTGGCGTCGGCCAGCGACTCGTAGGCCAGCCGGTAGATCAGCGCGCCGAAGGGCGTGACGAGTGCGAGCGTGAGCGCGGCTTGCGCCAGCAGCGGCAAGCCCCTGGGCGCGGCCCAGAGCGCCACCAGCGAGATCGCGATCGGGTAGGCCACGCTGCGCAGCACGGCCTTGGCGATGCGCCAAGCCACCGTGGCGGCGCTGCACGCCATGCCCGATGTCGGCGAGCGCCGCCGTGCCGGCCAGGATGAGCAGGAACCACACCGTGCCCGGCACCTTGCCGGTCTGCAGCAGTGCCAGGGTCAGCGCGCCGAAGGCGACGAACTCGCCCTGCGGGATGAAGATCACCCGCGTCACGGTGAACAGCAGCACCGTGGCCAGGGCCAGCAGCGCATAGACCGCACCGTTGGTCAGGCCGTCGAGCGCAAGGATGCTGGCTATGTTGAAGTCCATCGTCGTCCCGCGGCCGGTTCCTTCGAGCAGTCACCGCGTCAGGCCGGGAGGCGCCGGCCTGGCCTGACTGCGGATGAAAGGGTCAGGCACCGTCGTCGACGGCGCCCTGCGGGCCGTCAGTTCTCGACGACGAACTTGCCGCCGACGACCTTCAGCAGCACACCGGTCTCGTTGGTGTAGCCCCAGTGGTCGTCCTTGGTCCAGTTCATCACGCCGTGCGAGAAGATCGTGCGGCCCATGCCTTCGATCGCATCACGCAGCGCGGCGCGGAACTCCGGCGTGCCGGGCTTGGCCTTCTTCAGCGCCACCGGCAGCGTCTTTTCGAGCACGACGGCCGCGTCGTAGGCGTGGGCGGCGAACTGGTTGCGCGAGCCGGCACCGTTGGCCGCCTCGTACTTGGTGACGAAGTCCACCGCCACCTTCTTCGACGGGTGGTTTTCGGGCAGCTGCTCGGCGATCACGGCCGGGCCGGAGACGACGTACGAGCCCTCGACGTCCTTGCCGCCGATGCGCACCAGGTCCGGTGTCGCGGCCGCGTGCGTCTGGTAGATCTTGCCCTTGTAGCCGCGCTCGATCAGTGCCATGTGCGGCATGGCCGCGCCGGAACCCGAGGCGACCACGAGGATCGCGTCGGGGTTGGCGGAGGTCAGCTTCAGCGCCTGCGGCGTGACGCCGGTGTCGGTCCGCGCGAAGCGCTCGGTGGCCACGATCTTCAGGCCGGCCTTCTCGGCCCGGGCCGTCAATTCCTTCAGCCACAGCTCGCCGTAGGCGTCGGTGTAGCCGAGGAAGCCGACCGTCTTGACGCCCGACTTCTTCATGTGCTCGATGATCGGGTGCGCCATCACCTCGAAGCCCTGCGGCAGGCGGAACATCCACTGATCCTGGCCCGGTGGCACGCCCACCGGCGCGGCCGACAACTGCACCGTCTTGCCCTCGGCGATGACGGGCGTCATCGCCGCCGACGTGGCGGTGATGCACGAGCCGATGATCAGATCGACCTTGTCCTCGGTGAGGAAGCGGCGCGCGTTGGTCACGCCCTTGCCCGGGTCGGTGGCGTCGTCGAGGATGATCAGGTTGATCTTCTCGCCGGCAATCTGCTTCGGAAAGAGCTTGAACTGGTTCTGCATCGGGATGCCCAGGCCCGAGCCCGGCCCGGTCAGCGCCAGGCTCACGCCGATGTTGACGTCGGCCAGTGCCGCGCCGCTGGCCAGCAGCAGGCTGGCGGCGGCCACCAGGGTCTTGAGTTGGAACGACTTCATTGCTTTGTCTCCTGTGGAGCGGGGTGGAAAAGGGCTCATCGGGGTGCCATCCGCAACGCGCCATCGAGGCGCATCACTTCTTGCATGTTCATGCCTTGGCCTTGTTCGGCAGGATCAGGAAGGGGTCGGACTCACGGCCCTCGTACAGCGCCTCGACCAGCGCGGCGCGGTGCGTGAGCACGGCACGCTGGTTGATCGAGCCCTTGTCGGTGACCTCGCCCTTGTCGATCGACGGCGGCTCGGCCATCACGTGCAGGCGGGCTGGCCGGTTGGCGCTGCCGCTGCCGGCGCGCCAGAGCCGGTCGGCCAGGTCCTGGAAGAACGTGCGCACCGGCGCGCTGTGCAGCACTTCGGGCAGCGGCCGGTCGGCGGCGAGCCCCGACAGCGCACGGCAGGTGTCGGCGCGCGGAAAGATCAGCAGGCCGATCTCGTCGCGGTTGAGTCCAGTCACGACGACGTCCTGCACGCAGGGCGCGCCCATCGTGACCACCTTCGCGCGCAGGGGGCCGACGCTGACGAAGGTGCCGGTCGAGAGCTTGAAGTCCTCGGCGATGCGGCCGTCGAACAGCAGTCCCATGGACAGGTCGCTCTCATCGACGAAGCGGGCGGCGTCGCCGGTGCGGTAGAAGCCCTCCTCGTCGAAGGCCTCGCGTGTCAGTTCGGGTTCGCGCCAGTAGCCGGGCATGACGTGCGGGCCGCGGAAGCGGATTTCCCACTTGCCGTCCAGCGGCACGAGTTTGACCTCGCAGCCCGGATTGGGCAGGCCGATGTGGCCGGCGCCGACGCCGTCGTGCATCGCGTTGGTGCAGGTCGGCGAGGTCTCGGTCATGCCCAGGCCGGTGATCATGCGGATGCGTTGACCGATGGTGGCCTCGGCATGGCGGTCGAGGTGATCCCACACCACCTGCGACAGGCCGGCGCCAGCGAAGAACATGGCCTTCAGGTCCTTGAAGAAGGTGCGGCGCAACTGCTCGTCGCTGTCCATCGCCAGCGCAATCTCCTCGAAGCCCTTGGGCACGTTGTAGTGCACCGTGCTCGGGATCTCGCGCAGGTTGCGCAGGGTCTCCTTGATGCCGGCCGGCGTCGGCTTGCCCTCGTCGATATAGAGCGTGCCGCCGTTGTAGAGCGCGATGCCGACGTTGTGGCTGCCGCCGAAGGTGTGGTTCCAGGGCAGCCAGTCGACCAGCACCGGCGGCTGCTCGGTCAGGAACACGCTCGACTGGCGGATCATCTGCTGGTTCGCGTTGAGCATGCGATGCGTCGTGATGACGCCCTTGGGCAGCTTGGTCGAGCCCGAGGTGAAGAGGAACTTGACGATCGTGTCGCCGTTGACGCGGGCATGCGCGGCCGCGCCCGCGGCGCCGGCCGGCGTGGCCAGCAGGTCGGCAAAGGCGGTGACCGTGCGGCCTTCGACGCCGCCGCGGGTCATGACCAGCTCGACATCGGGCGCGACCGTGGCGGCGATCGCCTTGGCGTACGCCGGCCCGCTGGCGAACACCAGGCCCGGCGTCAGCTTGCCGAGGATGTGCCGCAGCTTGCCGTAGTCCTGCGACAGCAGCGAATACGCCGCCGAGATCGGCGCGAACGGGACGCCGGCCCACATCGCGCCGAACGCCAGCGACAGGTGCTCGAGGTCGTTGTCGGAGAGGATGGCGATCGGGCGCTCGGCGCTCAGCCCGCGCGCTGCGATGGCCTGGCCGATGCGCTGCGCGCGTTCGAGCATCTGGGCGTAGGTGATGGTCTCCCAGTCGCCGCCATCGCGCCGCTTGGCGACGAAGATGCGGTCGCCGGCGCGCTCGGCCCATTGCTCGAGGGTGTCGGTCAGGCGCTCGGGATACCAGTGCAGCGTTTCCACCGGCTCGATCAGCAATGCGCCGTCGGCGCGGCGCGTCAGCGTGGCCGAGGTGCAACCGCCGACCGCGCAGGGCCGGATGCGCGGTCGACGGGCTGCTGCTCACGACGCCTTCACCACCTTGCCGGCACGCCCTTCCAGGAAGGCGCGCAGTCGGTCTTGGGCCTCGGGTGTGCTCTCGGCCACAGCGGCCATCAGCGACTCGGTGAACAGGCCCTCGCTCTGTGACTGGTCGGCGATGCGCGGCAGCGCGTGCATCACGGCAAAGTTCGACATCGGCGCATTCTGCGCAATGCGTTCGGCCAGCGCCAGCGCCTTGGCCAGCGCCTGACCGGCCTCGACCCTGTACTGCGACAGGCCGATGGCCAGGCCTTCCTCGGCGTCGAAGACGCGGCCGGTCATCATCAGGTCGGTCATGCGCGCCACGCCGATCAGGCGCGGGATGCGGGCCGAACCGCCGCCGCCGACGAAGATGCCGCGCTGGCCCTCGGGCAAGGCGTAGTAGGTGCTGCTGTCGGCGACGCGGATGTGGCACGCCGACGCGAGCTCGAGCCCGCCGCCGACCACGGCGCCGTGCAGGGCGGCGATGACGGGCACCCGGCCGAACTGCAGCGCATCGAAGGCCGCATGCCACATGCGCGAATGCAGCACGCCGCTGTGGATGTCGCGTTCGACCAGTTCCGACAGATCGAGCCCGGCGCAGAAGTGCGAACCCTCGCCGCTGACGACTGCGGCGCGCACGCCATCGGGCAGGTTGACGAACGCCGTGTGCAACTGCTGGATCAGCGGATCACTCAGCGCATTGCGCTTGGCCGGGCGGTTCAGGCGCACATGCAGCACCGGGCCGCCGTGCGACACCTGCAGCAGGTCCAGCGAGGCCAGCAGGCCGGTGGCGGGGGTGAAGGCGGTGGTCATCGCGCGGGCCTTGGAAGCGATTCCAATAATAGTTAAGCAACTGAAATAGATGATCGGGGCAAACCCGGAGCACGGTGATAGTTCATGATGCAAGAATGAGCAGAAACCCTGTACCGACTTTCGAAATCTAGTTCACCAGAGAAACTTTTGTCTGCCATCCGAGGACCCGCCATGAAGACCGAAGACCTGATCGCCATCGACACCCACACGCATGCCGAGGTGTCGTGCCGCAATCCGTTCGAGAACTACGGCGAGGAATACGACCGCGCCGCCGACAAGTATTTCGGCTCCAACCGGCGGCCGACCATCGAGGAGACGGTGGCCTACTACCGCGAGCGCAAGATCGGCCTGGTGATGTTCACGGTCGACAGCGAGGCGCAACTCGGCCGCCGCCGCATCCCGAACGAGGAGATCTGCGAGGCGGCGCAGAAGAACAGCGACATGATGATCGCCTTCGCGTCGATCGACCCGCACAAGGGCAGGATGGGCGCGCGCGAGGCGCGCCGCCTGATCGACGAGCACGGCGTCAAGGGCTTCAAGTTCCACCCCACGGTGCAGGGCTTCCTGCCCTACGACAAGATGGCCTGGCCGATCTACGAGGTCATCGCCGAATACAAGCTGCCCGCGATCTTCCACAGCGGCCATTCGGGCATCGGCAGCGGCATGCGCTGCGGCGGTGGCCTGCGACTGCAGAACAGCAACCCGATGCTGCTGGAGGACGTGGCGATCGACTTCCCCGACATCCAGATCGTCATCGCGCACCCGAGCTGGCCGTGGCAGGACGAGGCGCTGTCGCTTGCGCTGCACAAGCCCAATGTCTGGATCGACCTGTCGGGCTGGAGCCCCAAGTACTTTGCGCCGCAACTCGTACAGTACGCCAATACGTTGCTCAAGGATCGCATGCTGTTCGGCAGCGACTACCCGTTGATCACGCCGGAGCGCTGGATGAAGGACTTTGACGAAGCCGGCTTCAAGGACAAGGTCAAGCCCTTGATCCTGAAGGAGAACGCAAAGCGGCTGCTGGGTCTTGCCTGAACGTGAACATGCGCTCGCGCATGTGATCACGTCTCATGCTTCGCCGCTGAGCGCGTCGGCGCCGATCGGTCGCGGCGCCCATGAGCCGACCAGCGCCCGTCGCTGATCGCCGGCCAGCGACAGGGCGAACTGCAATCCGTCGTTGCCGATGCCGGCGGCGAGTTCGACGTTGGCGCCATACGCAATAGGCCCGCGCAGCCACAAATCCAGCGTCTGTGCCTCGGACGACGGCTCCTGCAGCCGGGCCAGGCACAGGCCGGCGACACGCTGGGGGTGGATGAACGCCGATTGAAAGCCGAAGCGGCGCGCGTACCAGCGCGACCAGTGGATGCCGTTGTAGTCGCCGGCCAGCGCGCCGAAGCGCCAGCCGCCGCTGACGGGCATGCGCCAGCGCTCGACGATAGGCGCCTTTGACAGGTCGGGCGCCGGCAGCGGCGGTGCGGCCGATGGGTCGCCGTCGAACCGGCTGTGGTGGCCGCGGTAGAAGAAGGTGACGCGGCTTTCCCATACGCACGACGCGCCGCGCATCAGGTGGCTGGAAAGCTCGACTTCCAGACCCTTGGCCACCGGCCGATGACCCGCGATGCGCGTCTCGAGTTCGAAGCTGGCGGCGCGGTCGATGTGTGCGTGGCGCACCAGGCGATTGCGGACCTGCAGTGCATGCCAGATTGGCAGCGGGAATGCCGGGTGCGCGAGCAGCGCCATCTGCAGCCGAAAGCCCAGCACGTGCGGATACAGCACCGGAACCTGCTCGGCCTCGCGCGTGCCGGTGGCGGCGCAATAGGCCGCCCAGTGGCGCGGTGCGATGCGCAAGCCCGACCAGCGCAATACCAGTGGCGGGAATGCCGTGTCCTTGCGCAGCCAGCGCAAAGGCAGCAGCGCCCGCGCCATGAATGCCGGCGCTGACGGCGCGCGGTGGTATCGCTCGATGATCGGGGTCATGGGTCACACCGCCAGGGATTCGAGTATGCGTCGATCCGCCGCAGCGGACCATCGGCCGCTCGCTGGCGGGAATCGGCGACGATTGACGGCAGAATCGCGACCATGTCCGCTGTGCGCCATTCCAGGCCCTGGTCGCTGCTGTTGCTGGCCCTGCTGGGTGCCTGCGCGACGCGTTCGGCCGACGTCGTGCCGCTGGCCAGCGACCCCGGCGCGCTACGCGGCGTGGAGTTGCGACGCGCTCTATGACGAAGCCGACCGCGTGCGGCAGCGCGCGGCACAGGTGGCCTACGCGGTCGACGAGCGATCGGGCAACAACATCGTCGCGCTCAGCCTGGGCGTCACCGTGTTCTGGCCGGCCCTGCTGGCGATGCGCCCGAACGGCGTCGATGCGCAGACCCTGGCCGAGTTGCGCGGCCAGGACGAGGCCTTGCGGGTGGCGCAGGCGCGGCAAGGCCTGTCCGCCGGTGCCCGCAGAACTGTCGCCGGCGCGCGTGGCGGCGTTGCCGATCGCGCTCGGCGAGCGCCTGGTCTACGAGGAACGCGCCGCCGCGGGCGGGCCGGCGCGTGAACTCGGACTGCGTGTCCTGGCCCTGCGCCGCGATGAAATCGAGTTCGCTGCCGACACTGGCGGCCAGGCGCTCGGCGTGCGCTGGCAGCAGGATCCATGGGGCAACCAGCCGCAACTGCCGGCCGGCAGCGGTTGGCTGCACTGGAAGCGCCTGCTGCAACCCGATTTGGCGCTGGGTGACGTGGTTCATGGCGACGTGATCGGTGGCGAAAGTGGCAGCAGCGGCCGCCTGCGTGGCCAGGTCATCGCGCTGGGCGTGCAAACCTCGCTCGGGCGGCCGTTCGACGCGGCGGTGATCGAACTGTTCGGCGACGCGCCGCAGGACGGCCACGGCACGCGACTCGACGGTGTGCTGGTCGTCGACCGCAAGAGCGGCGTGCTGTTGCGCCTGGAATTGCACAGCGGCAACCCTGAATTCGCGCTGCGGCGCACGCTGACACGCATCGAAGCCGCGCGGCAGTGAGCCGGGCCCGGACGGGCGCCGTGTTTACGCAGCTTTACCCGCCAGCCGTCAGCCGCTCACCGGCGGCGCGCATTGTGTGTCCATCGCAACCACAAATGGAGCTGTCAGATGGCCCACACCACACCTTCCACCTTCACCTCCACGCGCCTGTTCGGTGGCGTGGTTCTCGTTGCCGCGCTCGCCACCGCGGCGCTGTCGGCCTGGGCCCAAGGGGGCGCTGGCATGTACGGCGGGCCTGGCATGCACGGCGGCCCGGGCATGCATGGTGGCCCCGACATGATGGGCATGCCGATGCAGGGCCGCATGGTCGAGCGCATGCTCGACAGCGTCAACGCCACGGCCGACCAGCGGACCCAGATCAAGCAGATCACCGAGCGCGCGGCGGCCGACATGAAGGCACAGCGCGAGGCCGGCCGCGCGCTGCGCGAGCAGGGCGTCAAGCTGTTCACGCAGCCGACGATCGACGCCAATGCCGCCGAAGCGTTGCGCCAGCAAATGCTGGCGCAGCATGACCAGGCCTCGCGCCGCATGCTGCAGACCATGCTCGACGTCGGCAAGGTGCTGACGCCCGAGCAGCGCAAGCAGTTGGCCGAGCGCATGGCCGCGCGCCGCGACATGATGCAGCGCCACCTGCAGGAGCGCCAGTCGCTCGACGGCGCGCCCGCCAAGCGCTGAGGCGCGTGCCGGCTGCCTTATGCTTGCCGGCAACGGGCCCCGACGCGCGATGGCCGTCGGGGCCCTTGCGTGCAATCACCGCCCGAAGTGACGATGGCCCAAGCGCAACGCCTGCTGCTGATCGACGACGACGCGCGCCTGGCCGCGATGGTCGGCGACTACCTGCGCGGCGCCGGCTTCGAGGTCGACGTGGCGCCGCACGCTGGCGGCCGGACGCGAGCGCCTGGCCGGCGAAAGCTACGACGCGCTGCTGCTCGACCTGATGCTGCCCGACGGCGACGGCCTGGACCTGACGCGCGAACTGCGCGCCGACGGCGCGCACGAGGCGCCTGCCGCTGCTGATGCTGACCGCGCGCGGCGAGCCGACTGGACCGCATCGTCGGCCTCGAACTCGGCGCCGACGACTACCTGGGCAAGCCGTTCGAGCCGCGCGAGTTGCTGGCGCGCGTGAAGGCCCTGCTGCGCCGGGCGCAGCCGGAGGCCGCGGCCGACGAAGTGCTGCGCTTCGGCCGGCTGGAGATCGACCTCGGTGCGCGCCAGGCGCGCATCGACGGCCAAGGCCTGCGACCTGACCGGCCACCAGTTCGAGCTGCTGTCGGTGCTGGCGCAGGCCGCCGGGCGCGTGCTGTCGCGCGACCAGATCATGGACGCGCTTGCGCGGCCACCCGATGGAGGCCTTCGACCGCTCGATCGACGTGCACATCTCGCGCATCCGCGCGGCGATCGAAGACGACCCGAAGAACCCGCGGCGCGTGCTGACGGTGCGCGGCGTCGGCTACCTGTTCGCCAAGCAGGACAGGACGCGAGGCAGCGACGCGCATGACCTCGCTTGACGCTGCGCATCTACCTCACGGTGGTGCTGGCGCTGGCGCTGTTCGCGCTGTGGCGTCGGGCTGGTTGTTCCAGCGCCAGGTGCAGAGCGAGCGCGGGCGCTTCGAGGCGCAGGCCAGCGAGCGCATCGCCGCCTGGGCCGACCTGATCCAGCGCTCGCTGCCGGCGGCCGATGCGCCGCCCGGACAGCAGGCCGAGGCGCTGAGCGACTGGTCGCAGCGGCTGCGCCTGCCGCTGGCGCTCGACGACGCGCGCGGCGCGCGCATCGGCGCCAGCGAGTCGTACCTGCGCCGCAGCGACGATGCCCGGCGCGCCGCGCGGCCTGCCGGTGCAGCTGGACGACGGCCGCACGCTGTGGGTCATGCGCGCGCCGATGCAGGGCCCGATGCGCCCCGGCGGCCGGCGCATGCGCGCGGCCCCGACGGCCGCGGCGGCCCGGCTGGCGTTCCTGCCGCCGCTGGCCGTGCCGCCGGGCGTCGGGCTGGTGGCGGTGCTGCTGCTGCTGTTCGTGGCCGTGGCGGCGGGCGCCTATCCGGTGGTGCGGCGCCTGACGCGCCGGCTGAACGCTGAAGCACGGCGTCGAGCGCTTCGGCGCCGGCGCGCTCGACCAGCGCGTGGACGCGACCGGCCGCGACGAGGTGGCCGCGGTGGCCGCCAGCTTCAACCAGGCCGCGCAGCGCATCGAGGCGCTGGTGCGCTCGCACCAGTCGCTGCTGGCCAACGCCAGCCACGAACTGCGCTCGCCGCTGGCGCGGCTGAAGATGGCGGTGTCGATGCTCGAAGACGCGCCTGCCGGCGCGCAGCGCGAGCGGCTCGAGGCGCGAGATCGACACCAACATCGGCGAGCTCGACGCGCTGGTCGAAGAGGTGCTGCTGGCCAGCCGGCTCGACGCGCAGCAGCGCTCGAGCGCCGGCGATGCGCGGTCGATCTGCTCGCGCTGGCTGCCGAGGAGGCGGCGCGCGCGGCGCCGAGCTGCAGACGGCGCAGGCCGCGCTGGTCGTGCCCGGCGACGAGCGGCTGCTGCGCCGCGCGCTGCGCAACCTGCTGGAGAACGCGCGCCGCTATGGCGGCGGCGAGATCGACGCTGCATGCCGAGCGCGCAGGCAGGCGCCGTCGCCGCGGGCCGAGCTGCGCGTCTGCGACCGCGGCCCCGGCGTGCCCGAGGCGCTGCGCGAGCGCATCTTCGAGCCCTTCTTCCGCCTGCCCGGCCACGCCGAGCGCGAGGGCGGCGTGGGCCTGGGCCTGGCGCTGGTGCGGCAGATCGCCGCAGCGCCACGGCGGCAGCGTGCGCTGCGAGGCGCGCGACGGCGGCGGCAGTTGCTTCGTGCTGAGCCTGCCGGCGGGCTAGGGCTCCGTTCACACGACAGACGGCGGCGGCGCTCGCTACCAGTTGTCGGAACGCACCAGCGGCTGCCAGCGCCCATCGCGCCGCTCGTAGACGCTGACGTAGGAACAAAACCAGATCTAACACCTCGAACTGCACGGCCTTGCCAGCCACCTTGTAGCCGGAGGCATTGATCTCGCTGACCGCGAGCTTGACGCCATTCACGAGGTCCTGGCCGCGGGCGGCGGACGAGCCCGACAAGGGCTGCGCCACGCCGATCTTGATCACCGGCCCGATACTGGGGCCGCAGGCAACCAGGGTCCAGGCCGAGACGACGGCAATCAGGCCAGACGACAAGAACGAGCGAATGGGGTTCATGGGCGGTGACCTCGGCAGCGATGGACAGCGAGCCCGAAGGCGACTGGCTGCGACCGCTCGAACTCTATTCGTGCCTGCGCACGCGGCGGCCGGCCCGCGCCGTGGAAAACACGCGACTCAGGCCAAATTGCTCACGCCGGGCCGATTTGGCGACATGTCGGCCGCCGCACGCTCGGCGTAGCGATTGAAGCGCCAGGCCGTGCCCGCCATCGTGATGCGGCGCCACACCGCGCGCTTGGCGCCCGGGCTCAGTTCGGGCCAATGCTGCACCTCGTGCTCGGTGCGGCCGCAGCCCTTGCACACGGCGTCGCCCTGCGCGGTCGAGCAGATCGCGATGCACGGCGCGTCGGGGGTGCCGGCATACCAGTCCAGCCAGGCCCGCTTGGCCAGCTCCGGCATCGAGTTCTCGTCGCACTCGGACGCATGATGGAAGACCATCAGGCCATAGACCTCGGCCAGCGCACGCACCGGGGCGCAGGCGGTGATGCCGTCGGCGGAAGGGGATCGCGCGCGCCACCAGTTGATGGCGCATTCGATGTCAGTGATGTGGATGCCGGCCATGCAGCGAGCTCGGCGGTCCGGCCGTCAGCGCGTGGCGCGTTGGCGCACGCATTCGAGGTAGGCCAGGCCGTCGGGCGGCAGCCCCGAGCGCTGCGAGGCCCAGACCATCTCGCCCAGGCATTCCATGACCTGGTGCTGCGCCTCGTGCGCCGAGCCGAGCCGCGCGCGAAGCAACTCGAACGCCTGCTTGATGCCGCGCGGCTGGTCGATCGCGACCTGCTCGGTGATGGTCAGGTGCATCGACAGGTGCAGGAACGGATTCGTGCGCCCGTCCTCGACCGTGTAGCTTGCGGCCAGCGCGGCCGTCGACGTCGAGCCAGTTCGGTGTGGTACTCGGGGTGCTCGGCGATCCACTGCGCCGCCAGCGCCTCCATCGGCGTCAATGGCAGGGCCTGGCGCTGCTTGTCGTGCGTTGTGCAGAAGAAGCGGCGCACATCGTGCTGGGAAGGGGTGAACATGGTCCGACAATTGTGCGGTCAACCCCGCGGAGGCCCGATGCAGGTCCGTACCGAACAACTCTTCACCGAAGCGCGCACGCAGAACGGCTACCGGCCGACGCCGGTCGCCGACGACACGCTGCGCGCGCTGTACGAGCTCGTCAAGTGGGGCCCGACTTCGGCCAATTGCTCGCCGGCGCGCTTCGTCTTCGTCAGGAGCGACGCCGCCAAGGCGCGGCTGATCGCCTGCCTGTCGCCGGGCAATGTGCGCAAAGTGCAGGAAGCGCCGGTGACCGCGGTGATCGGCATGGACATGGCGTTCTACGACAAGCTGCCGCAACTGTTCCCGCACACCGACGCCCGCGCCTGGTTCGTCGGCCAGCCGGCGAAGATCGAAGAGACCGCGTTTCGCAACTCCAGCCTGCAGGGCGGCTACTTCATCATCGCGGCGCGCGCGCTGGGCCTGGACTGCGGGCCGATGAGCGGCTTCGACCGCGCCAAGATGGACGCCGCCTTCTGGCCCGACAGCACGGTGCGCACCAACTTCATCTGCTACCCTCGGCGAGGGTGATCCGGGCAAGGTGCTGGCGCGCAGCCCGCGCCTGCCGTTCGCCGACGCGTGCAGCCTGGTCTGATGCCCGCCCTCATCACCGATCCCTGGTTCTATGCGGTGGCGGTGCCCGCCGTCCTGCTGATGGGGCTGGCCAAGAGCGGCTTCCTGATGGGCTTCGGCTCGCTGGCCACGCCGCTGCTGGCGCTGGTGTTGCCGGCGCCGCAGGCGGCGGCGCTGATGCTGCCGCTGTTGCTGGCCATGGATGCCACCGGCGTGCGCCAACTCTGGCGCGAACGCGACCGCGAACTGCTGCGCCTGCTGTTGCCGGCGTCCTTGATCGGCACCGTGGTCGGCACGCTGCTGTTCGGCCTGCTGCAGGGCAAGACCGTCGCCGCCGTGGTCGGCGGGCTGACGCTGCTGTTCCTGGCCCAGCGCCTGGCCTTCCCGCCGCGCAGCGACTCGGCCCCGCCGTCCAGGGCCGTCGGCTTCCTGCTCGGCATCGCGGGCGGGTTCACCAGCTTCGTGGCCCATGCCGGCGGCCCGCCGATCGCGGCCTATGTGCTGCCGTTGCGCCTGGCGCCGCTGCGCCTGGCGGCCACGTTGGCGGTGCTGTTCGGCTTCATCAACCTGTCGAAGTGGATTCCCTACGCCGCGCCTGGGCCTGTTCGACGCCCGCATCCTGCTCACCTCGCTGGTGCTGATGCCGTTGGCACCGCTGGGTGTCTGGCTCGGCATCTGGGCCACCCGGCGCATCGCCTCGGACTGGTTCTACCGCATCGCTTACGGCGGCATGTTCCTGACCGGGGTCAAGCTGTTGTGGGATGGGCTGCGGTAGCGGCGCTGACTGCCAGGCGGGACCCGGCAAGGCACGCTGTCAGTCAGCGAAGGCTCGCGCGGTCACGTCCGCGTCCTGATGGTCGGCCCAGACGGCCGTCTGCCTGCGGCTGTCCTTGCGCGCACGCTCGTCGGCCATGAACTTCTCCATCTGCTGGCGGCCGATCTTGGACATGGCGATGAGCTTGGACTCGTCGCGGAAATGCGGCGCGCTCTCGCGCAACTGCTCGAGGTTGTGGCGGCGAAAGCGCAGCGCCAGGTTGCGCGCCTGGTGGCGCTCGAAGCCCATCGCTTCGAGCACGCTGCGCCCGCTCATCAACGCCGAGTCGAGGGTTTCGCGTTCGATGTGGGCCACGCCGCGCTCGTTGAGCTGGTACCAATGCTGCACGTTGCGCGCGCGGGCGACGAGCGTGAGTTGCGGGAAAGTGCTCGCGCGCCAGGTCGACCAGGGCCAGGCTCTGCTCGATGTCGTCGATGGCCACGACCAGCACGCGGGCCTGCGCCGCACCGGCCACGCGCAGCAGGTCCAGCCGCGTCGCGTCGCCGTAAAAGGCACGCCAGCCGAAGCGGCGCACGCCTTCGATCTGTTCGCTGTCGTGGTCGAGCACGGTCGGTGCGATGCCGTTGGCCAGCAGCAGGCGGCTGACGACCTGGCCGTAACGGCCGAAGCCGGCGACGATCACCGCAGCCTGTTGCGGCTCGTCGATCTCGCTCAGCTTGGCCCCGCGCTGCGCCGCCAGCCGCGGCGCGACCAGGCGGTCGACGGCGAGCAAGGCCAGCGGCGTCAGCAACATCGAGATCGCCACCGCGGCCAGCAGCAACGACGAGGTGGCTGCATCGATCACGCCGGCCTGCGTCGCCGCCTGGAAGACGACGAAGCCGAACTCGCCGCCCTGCGCCAGCAGCACCGTGAACAACGGCCGCCCGGCCAGCGGCAGGTCCATGGCGCGCGCCATCGCCAGCAGCAGCGCCGTCTTCACGGCCAGGAAGCCGAGCACGACCAGCGCCACCCGCCACGGGCTGGCCAGCACCACCGCGAAGTCGATGCTCATGCCCACGGCGATGAAGAACAGGCCGAGCAGCAGGCCCTTGAACGGCTCGAGGTCGGTTTCCAGTTCGCGCCGGTACTCGCTCTCGGCCAGCAGCACGCCGGCCAGAAAGGTGCCCAGCGCCATCGACAGCCCGACCGCATGCATCAGCGCCGCGGTGGCCAGCACCAGCAGCAGCGACGCGGCGGTGAAGATCTCCGGCGTGCGGCTGCGCGCGATCCAGCGCAGGGCCGGGCGCAGGGCCAGGCGGCCGCCGAGCAGCAGCGCGGCGATGACGGCGACGGCCTTGCCCGCCGCCCACCAGGCACTGCCATCGCTGCCCGGCGTGGCCTGCGGCGCGACCGCGGGCAGCAGTGGCAGCAGCGCCAGGATCGGGATCGCCGCCACGTCCTGGAACAGCGCCACGCCGAGCACGCCCTGGCCGGCCGGCGTGCGCTGCACGTTGCGCTCGGCCAGCACGGCCAGGCCGATCGCGGTCGACGACATGGCCAGGCCCAGCGCCGCCGCCAGCGCCACCGGCCAGGCCACGCCGAAGGCGATGGCGATGGCCGTCATCGCCGCCGCGCTGGCACCGACCTGCAACGAGCCCCAGCCGAAGATCGGCCGGCGCATGGCCCACAGCCGCCGCGGCTCGAGTTCGAGTCCGACCAGGAACAGCATCAGCACGACGCCGAACTCGGCCACCGTGAGGATGGTCTGTGCATCGGTCACCAGGCCCAGGCCCCAGGGGCCGATGACGATGCCCGCGCCGAGGTAGCCGATGATCGACCCCAACCCGAGCGCACGCGCCAGCGGCACCGCGATCACCGCCGCGGCGAGGTAGATCAGGCTGGTCGTGAGCCAGCTCGTGGCGGGGTCCATCAGGCGGGTCTCTGCCGGTCGGTCGATGCTCGGCACCTCGCGCACATCGCAGGGTGCGATGTCTTCGATCTCGGGCCAGTCGGGATAGCTCTGCAGGCGCGACGCGAAGGTCTGCGCATGGGCCTCGACTTCGGCCTCGCTGGCCCGGTGCGCGCCGTGCAATACCAGCGGCGGCAGAAAGCGCATGCCGACCAACTGCGCAGGTCTGTTCGTACGGCGGCAGGAAGGCGTCGAAGAAGTAGCGGTTCAGGCCGTCGGGGCGGTAGGCCTCGGCGCTGCCGCCGGTCGAGGTCACCAACCACAGATCCTTGTCGCGCAAGGCGTTGCCGCCCGGGCCGTAGGCCCAGCCGAAGGACAGGACCTCGTCGGCCCACAGCTTGAGCAGCGGCGTCATGCCGTACCAATGGGTCGGGTGCAGCCAGACGATCAGCGCGGCGTCTGCCAGCGCAGCCTGTTCGGCGGCGACGTCGATCAGGTAGTCGGGGTAGAGCGCGTACAGGTCGCGCACGTCGGTCGTGCGCAACGCCGGCGGCGGCCCGCGCCATGTCCCGCGTCACGCGCGAATGCTCCAGGTGCGGGTGGGCACAAAGGACGACGATGCGGGCCACGGACGGCGAAGGGTGGGGGTTGGCGCTAGGCCGCGGATGGCGGGCCACCGCTACCATAACCGGGAACGAACAGGAGGTAATCGATGCCAGTGATCGTCGTCGCCAACCCCAAGGGTGGCGTGGGCAAGAGCACCCTGGCCACCAACCTGGCCGGTGCGCTGGCACGGGCCGGGCACGCGGTGATGCTGGGCGACGCCGACCGCCAGCAGTCGGCACGGCAGTGGCTGGGCCTGCGCCCGGCGCAGTTGCCGCCGATCCGCAGCTGGGACCAGGTGCACGACGACGTCGTGCGCCCACCCAAGGGCACGACGCATGTCGTGCTCGACACGCCGGCCGGGCTGCACGGCAAGAAGCTCGACGAGGTGATGCGGATTGCCGAACGCGTGATCGTGCCGTTGCAGCCCAGCCTGTTCGACATCCAGGCCAGCCACGCCTTCATCCGCGAGCTGGCCGCGCACAAGCGCGGCGACCAGGTGCGCGTCGGCAGTGGTCGGCATGCGGGTGCGCGAGGGCACGATCGCCACCGATCAGCTGCACCACTTTCTCGATGGGCTGGGGGTGCCGGTGCTGGCGATGCTGCGCGACACGCAGTTGTACGTGCAGCTTGCCGCGCGCGGCGCGACGCTGTGGGACATCGCCCCCGGCCGCGCCGAGCGCGACCTGGCGCAGTGGCAACCGATCCTCGACTGGCTGCAGGCGTGAGGCATTTCGCGCACCTGCAGGACCTGGCCGCCACGGTCGGCGAGCCGCTGGCCGACAGCGACTGGGTCAGCGTCGATCAGCCGCGCATCGATGCCTTTGCCGCGGCCACCGGCGACGAGCAGTGGATCCATGTCGATCCCGCGCGCGCTGCGGCCGGGCCGTTCGGCGGCACGATCGCGCACGGCTTCCTGACGCTGTCGCTGCTGCCGGTGCTGCGCGCGAGCGCGTTCGCGATCGACGACGTTCGCATGAGCGTCAACTACGGGCTGAACCGGGTGCGCTTTCCCGCGCCGGTGCCCGCCGGCAGCCGGCTGCGGGCGCGCTTCCGGCTGCTGGCGTTCGAAGCCGCTGGCCGACGGGGCCCAGCTGATCGTCGAAGCGACGATCGAGCGCGAGGGCGGCGGCAAACCGGTCTGCATCGCCGAAATGGTCAGCCGCCACCACCGCTAGAGTTGCGTCAGCCCATGAAGGTCCTGCTGATCGACGACCACCCGCTGATCCTGGCGGCGTTGCAGGCCGTGATCCGCGGCCTCGGCGACGACGTGACGATGGTCGGCGTCGGCAGTCCGGCCGAAGCCCGCGCGGCGCTGAAGAGCGATCCCGACCAGGACCTTGGTGCTGCTCGATCTGTACCTCGGCGAGGGCGACGGCTTCGAGTTGTTGTCCGAATTGCGCACGCGCTATCCGGCCTTGCCGATCGTGGTCGTGTCGGCATCCGATCGCGCCAGCGACGTGATTCGCGCCATCGATGCCGGCGCCATGGGCTTCGTGCCCAAGCGCGCCAGCAACGCGACGCTGTTCGATGCCCTGCGCCTGGTCATGTCGGGCGGCATCTACGTGCCGCCGATGACGCTGGGCGGGGCTTACGGGTCGATCGAGCCGCCCACTGACGGCGACACGATGCCCGATGTCATGCGCCCGCATCCGAGCGAGGGCGTCGATCGGCAGCCCGGCACCGCGCCACACCCGGCGCCCGCGACGTCGCTCGATTCGCTGGGCCTGTCCAAGCGCCAGACCGATGTCCTGGCCTACCTGCTGCAGGGCATGCCCAACAAGCTGATCGCCCGCGAAATGCACCTGTCCGTCGACACCGTCAAGGACCATGTGGCGGCGGTGCTGCGCGCACTCGGCGTGTCGTCGCGGACGCAGGCGGTGTTGGCCGTCAGCCAGATGACGCAGCACGCCGCCGGTCACGCCGTTCCGGCCTGGACGCGATCGCAGCGCTGATGGCCGACGACCGCCCGGACGGCGGGCTGCATGTCGACGGCCTGCGCGCGTTGTACGAGCAGGCGCCGGCCAGCCTGGGCGGCAACGCGATCGGCATCGGCGTGGTCGGCCTGGCGTTCTGGCCGCTGGCCGAGCCGCCGCGGCTGCTGGCCTGGCTGGCGGTGGCCGGCGTGCTGTGGCTGCTGCGCCTGGCGCATTACCAGCGCTATCGCGCCGCGCGCGACAGCGGGCAGGACACGCTGCTGGCCTGGCGCACCAGTTGGCGCGCGCTGGTGCTGGCGCAGGGTGCCATGTGGCCGCTCGCGGTATGGCTGTTCTGGGGCCTGGGTGCGCCGTTTCACGAACTGGCCCTGATCGTGATCGCCAACAGCTACACCCTGGCTTCGGTGCAATTGCTGGCGCCGCAGCGCCGCTTGTTCATCGTCTTTAGCTGCATGATCCTGCTGCCGACGATTGCCCGCGTCGCCAGCGACACGACCCAGCCGTGGCACTGGCAACTGGCCGGCGTGCTGGGCCTGGTGTTTGCCATTGCCATGCTGCTCGGCCGTGCCTACCGCAGTGCGTTGGGCCAGGCGATCGGGCTCAAGCAGCGCACCGAGCAGCTGGCCGCGCAGTTGCGCGTCGAGAAGGCGGCCGCCGACGAGGCGCGGCGCAGTGCCGAGGCCGCCAACCGCGCCAAGAGCCAGTTCTTCGCCGCCGCCAGCCACGACCTGCGCCAGCCGCTGCATGCCATGGGCCTGTTTGCCGAGGCCTTGCGCCAGCGCGCCAACGACCCCGAGGTCGCCTCGCTGGTCAACAGCATCAACCAGAGCGTCGACGCGCTCGAGGGCCTGTTCGGCGAACTGCTCGACATCACGCGCATCGACAGCGGCGGCGTCGACGTGCAGCCCGGGCCGGTCAGCGTCAAGGACCTGTTCGCGCGCCTGCGCCTGACCTTCGAGGCGACCGCGTTCGAGAAGGGCCTGGCGCTCGCCTTTCACGGCGCGCAGCGCTTTGCCCACACCGACGGCCTGCTGCTCGAACGCATCCTGCGCAACCTGGTCAGCAACGCCATCCGCTACAGCGAAGACGGTGGCGTGCTGGTGGCTTGCCGGCCCAAACCCGGTGATCGTCGGCAGCTTGCTGTTCCAGGTCTGGGACAGCGGCATCGGCATCGCGCCGGCCAGCCTGCCGCACATCTTCGACGAGTTCTACCAGGTGCAGACCAGCCGCCCGCTCGAGGCCCACCAGAAGAAGGGCATGGGCCTGGGGCTGGCCATCGTCAAGCGGCTGGCCGATCTGCTCGAGGCCCCGCTCACGGTGCGTTCGCAGGCGGGGCGCGGCTCGGTGTTCACGCTCGAGGTACCGGCCGGGCGCGAGCCGCGTGGCCTGGCGCCGGCGGTGCCGAGCGGCGGCGCCAGGCTCGGCGTCACGCTGCAGGGCCGCCGCCTGCTGGTGGTCGAAGACGAGCCCACCGTGCGCGAGGGCCTGACCGTCTTGCTCGAGACCTGGGGCGCCGAGGTTCAGGCGCTGGCCGACATCGCCTCGCTGCAGCAGTGGCTGGACCGCGCCCGACATCGCGCCGCCCGACCTGCTGCTCGTCGACTACCGGCTGCCGCAGGGCCGTACCGGCATCGAGGCGCTGGCCGCGCTGCGCGCACGCTGGCCCGAGCGCGTGCTGCCGGCGATCGTGGTCACGGGCAGCAGCCTGGGCGGCCACGAGGACGAGGCCGGCCGGCACGATTTCCACCTGCTGATCAAGCCGGTGCTGCCGAACAAGCTGCGCGCGATGGTCGCCTTCAAGCTCGGACTGCGCTGAACTGCGCCGTCGCGGCGCTCAGCTCGGCGTGTAGGCCAGCCGCACGTAGATCGGCGCGAAGGCCTCGGCCTGCGTGACTTCGAGCAGCTGCTCGCGCGCGAGTTCGAGCAGGGCGATGAAGGTCACCACCACCACGGCCACGCCGCGCTGGGCGTCGAACAGGTCCTCGAACAGGGCGAAGCGCCGGCCCTGCAGCTTGCGCAGCACCAGGCTCATGTGCTCGCGCACCGAGAGCTGCGAGCGGCCGATGTGGTGGTGCTGCACCAGCCGCGCGCGGGCGAGGATGGCGTGCCAGGCCTGGCGCAGCTCGTCGGCCGCGACGTCGGGCAGGCGCGGCGCCAGTGCCTGCTCGATCGCAACCTGCGCGCGCAGGAAGTCGCGGCCCAGCACCGGCATGGCATCGAGCCGCGCCGCGGCCAGCTTCATCTGCTCGTATTCGAGCAGTCGGCGCACGAGTTCGGCGCGCGGGTCTTCGGCCTCGCGGCCCTCGGCGCTCTTCCTCGGCGGCAACAGCATGCGGCTCTTGATCTCGATCAGCATCGCCGCCATCAGCAGGTACTCGCTGGCCAGTTCGAGATTGCGCTTCCTGATCTGCTCGACGTAGGCCAGGTACTGCCGCGTGACGTCGGCCAGCGGGATGTCGAGGATGTTGAAGTTCTGCCTGCGGATCAGGTACAGCAGCAGATCGAGCGGGCCCTCGAAGGCTTCGAGAAAGACCTCCAGCGCGTCGGGCGGGATGTACAGGTCGGCCGGCATCGCGAACAGCGGCTCGCCGTACAGGCGGGCCACCGCGATCGCGTCCATGGCGGCAGGCGGCAGCGTGGCGGCCAGATCGGGGTCGGGTGGCGGCGGCAAGTCGCCATCGACCACCACGGCGGCGAGCATCACTTCGTCTTGGTCTGGTAGACGTAGGGCTGCTGCGGCACATCCGCGTCGCGCCACTCGGCCTGCGCCTCGCGATCGATCGCGCGGTCCCACAGCAAGGCACGGCCGGCGCGCTGCTCGGCCTCGAGCGTGGGCTTGCTGGCCTTGAGTCGACCGATGAACTGCGTCACGTCGGACAGATAGGGTTTCCAGAACAGGGGCATGGGATGGGCCGGTGATTGACGAGAGAAGGCGCGGGGCAGGCCATTTTAGCGGCGTGCCTGCTTCGCCCCTGGGGTCAGCCCGGTCGGCGGGTTCTCGCGCGCGCCGGCCAAGCTCGGCGCCGCGCGGCGCACCGCCGTCAGGATGCCGCGCAGGATCTCGAGCGGCGCCGGCGGGCAGCCGGGCACCTCGACATCGACCGGGATCACGTTGGCGACGCGGCCGCAGCTGGCATAGCTCTGGCCGAAGATGCCGCGCATTGCAGCCGCAGTCGCCGATCGCGACCACCAGGCGCGGCTCGGGCGTCGCATCGAAGGTTCGGCGCAGGGCCTCCTGCATGTGACGCGACACCGGCCCGGTGACCAGCAGCATGTCGGCGTGGCGCGGGCTGGCGACGAACTTGATGCCCAGCCCTTCGAGGTTGTAGTAGGGGTTGTTCAGGGCGTGGATCTCGAGTTCGCAGCCGTTGCACGAACCGGCGTCGACCTCGCGGATCGTCAGCGCCTGGCCGAGGATGTCGAGGATCTCGCGCTGGATGCTCTCGACCGCCACGCGCAGCGCGTCGTGGTCGGTGGGCGGCGGCTCGGTGACGATGCCGGCGCGAACGATCTGCTTGACGATGGTCCACATACCGAATCGTCGCGCTAGAGGTCGTGCCCAGCGTAGCTGAGGTTGAAGCTCTTGTTGATGAGCGGGAAGTCCGGCACGATGTTGCCGATCACGGCGTGCTCCAGCGCCGGCCAGTTCTGCCACGACGGGTCGTGGGCGTGGCAGCGCCGGATGCGGCCGTCGGCGCCGAGTTCGAGCGCAACCAGGATCTCGCCGCGCCAGCCCTCGACCCAGCCGGCGCCGATCGCGTCGCGCGCAGGCAGCGTGATCGGCGCGCGCAGCGCGCCGTCGGGCAAGCCGTTGCACAGCGCAGCGGATCAGGCGCAGCGATTCGATCGCCTCGTCGAAGCGCACGCTGACGCGCGCGGCGACGTCGCCGTCGCGGTGGCTGGCGAGCTTGACGGCGAGCTGGTCGTAGGGCGGCCAGGCGTGGTCGCAGCGCAGGTCGGCCGCCTGGCCGCTGGCGCGCCCGGCCAGGCCCGTCAGGCCCAGCTGCGCGGCGAGTTGCGGCGTCACGCGGCCGGTGCCGAGGAAGCGGTCCTGCAGCCCGGCATGTTCGTCGTAGACCGCGCGCATCACGCGCAGCTCGGATTCGATCGCGTCGCATTGCTGCGCGCATGCGCTCCTGCAGCGGCCGATCCAAGTCACCGACGACGCCCCCGGGCACGACGCAGTCCATCATCAGGCGGTGGCCGAAGGCCTGCATCGACAGGCGCAGCCAGTCTTCGCGCAGGCGCGAGAACTGCGTCAGCGCGAAGCCCAGCGCCGCATCGTTGCCGAGCGCGCCGAGGTCGCCGAGGTGGTTGGCGACGCGTTCGCGCTCGAGCATCAGCGCGCGCAGCCACTGCGGCCCGCGCCGGGACGCTGCAGGCCGCGGCCGATTCGAGCGCCATGCAGTAGGCCCAGGCGAAGGCCACCGTCGAGTCGCCCGAAACCCTGCCCGCCAGGCGGTGGGCTTCGAGCGGCGGCAGTTCGGCAAAGCGGCGGTCGATGCCCTTGTGCTTGTAGCCCAGGTGCTGTTCCAGGCGCAGCACCTTCTCGCCGACGACCGAGAAGCGGAAATGCCCGGGCTCGATGATGCCGGCGTGGACCGGGCCGACGGCGATCTCGTGCACGCCGTCGCCCTCGACGCGAACGAACGGGTAGTTGGCCGGCAGGGCGGGTGGGCTCGTGGCGACGGCCGGCATGCCGTCGCGCAATGGCCGCAGACCTTCGGGCCAGAGACCATGGTCCAGCCACGGGCGCGTGTCGGCGGCGCCCGCGAATTCGATGCCCAGCAGGTCGGTCGTCGCGCGTTGCATGCGGCCGGCGGCGGGAAAGATCGCGGCCAGGTCGGGGCAGCTTGGCGCCGAAGTGTCCAGGCTCAGGTCCAGCCAGACCAGGCCGCCGGGCAGCGCGTACGCCGCGCAGGCGGCGAAACCGCCGGCCGGACTCGTGTCGGCGGTCCGCGCCCCAGGTCGACACCAGGCGCCCGCCCGCAGCCGCCACCGCGCGGGCGGCGGCCAGCCAGCCGTCGCGGTCGACGCTCGCGTGCCAGATCGGCAGCGGCGCGGGCAGCCGCACGAGGTCGAGGTCCAGGCCAGGAATCTTCATCACTGTCTAGCCACCGATCATTCGTGCGGCCTCGCGGTACCAGGCGTCGAGGTAGGGCGGGATGTACAGCCCCAGCATCAGCGCCAGCGCCAGGTGCACGAAGACCGGAATCAGTGCCGGCGCATGCGCCAAGCGGCTTGAGCGTGGTCTCGCCGAAGACCATCGGCTGCACCCGACTGAAGACCGAGGCGAAGGCCACGCCCAGCGCGATCAGCAGGAACGGCGTGGCCCAGGGTTGCTCGCGCATCGCGGTGGTGATGATCAGGAACTCGCTGGCGAAGACGCCGAACGGCGGCATGCCCAGGATCGCCAGCGAGCCCAGCATCAGGCCCCAGG
The DNA here is from genome assembly GCA_963751775.1 of uncultured beta proteobacterium. Classification (GTDB taxonomy): domain Bacteria; phylum Pseudomonadota; class Gammaproteobacteria; order Burkholderiales; family Burkholderiaceae_C; genus CADEEN01. Next base: position 312,286 of record CAVVVW010000008.1, on the reverse strand, counting down.
CGACGGTCGGGCTGACCTTGATCAGGCCGCGGATGTCGTCCATGATCTGCGTGCCCGCTTTCTGCGTCGCGTGGCCGACGGCGAAGAAGATCGCCGATTTGGTCAGCGAGTGCACCGTCATGTGCAGCAGACCGGCGAAGTTGGCGATCGGCCCGCCGAGGCCGAAGGCGAAGGTCATCAGTCCCATGTGTTCGATCGACGAGTAGGCGAACATGCGCTTGACGTCGCGCTGCCGGATCAGCAGGAACGCGGCGGCGACCACCGAGACCAGGCCGAAACCGATCATCATGCGGCCGGCCAGCGGGCTGCCGAGCGCGCCGTCGGTCAGCATCTTGCAGCGCAGGATCGCGTACAGCGCCACGTTGAGCAGCAGCCCGGAGAGCACCGCCGAGACCGGCGTCGGGCCTTCGGCGTGGGCGTCGGGCAGCCAGTTGTGCAGGGGCACCAGCCCGACCTTGGTGCCGTAGCCGATGAACAGGAAGACGAACGCCAGCGTGATGATGTGCGGATCGAGCTGCGCCTTCACGACGTCGAGGTTGGTCCACAGCAAAGCGCCACCTTCGGAGCCGATGACGCGCTCGGCCGCCATGTACAGCAGCACGGTGCCGAACAGCGCCTGCGCGATGCCCACGCCGCAGAGGATGAAGTACTTCCACGCCGCCTCGAGGCTGGCAGCGGTGCGGTAGACGCTGACCAGCAGCACGGTGGTCAGCGTGGCGGCCTCCATCGCCACCCACAGGATGCCCATGTTGTTGGTCGTCAGCGCCAGCAGCATCGTGAAGCTGAACAGCTGGTACATGCTGTGATAAAGGCGCAGCCGCGGCGGCGTCATCTTGCCGTGGTCGCGCTCGATGCGCATGTAGGGCCGCGAGAAGATCGCCGTGGTCATGGCGACGAAGGCGGTCAGCGTGACCAGGAACACGTTGAGCGCATCGATGGAGAACTCGTGCCCCAGCGCGAACATCGGGCCGCCGGCGATGACCTGCGCGGTGAGCACGCAGGTCGCGAGGAAGGTGGCCAGACTGAAGGCGACGTTGATCTCCATCGCGACATTGCGGTGGCCGAACAGCGCCAGCACCACGCCGCCGGCCAGCGGGATGCCGAGCACGAAGAACAGGGTCTCCATCATGCCTTCCGCTGGGCCGTCCCAAGGGAGGCATGCGCCCCCGGGTCAGTAGGGGCCCTTCGCGGCCCGGGGGCAGTGCTGCGGCAAAGCCGCAAACGTGGGGGCTCAACATCCTAGTCTTCCTTGAGTTTCTCGAGGTGGCGGATGTCCAGGCTGTCGAACTGCTCGCGGATCTGGAACATGAACACGCCCAGGATCAGCACGCCGATCAGCACGTCCAGCGCGATGCCGAGCTCGACCACCATCGGCATGCCGTAGGTGGCCGAGGTGGCGGCGAAGAACAGGCCGTTTTCCATCGACAGGAAGGCAATCACCTGCGGCACCGCCTTGGCGCGCGTGATCATCATCAGGAACGACAGCAGCACGCAGGCCAGCGCGATGCCCAGCGAGCCGCGCGCGATGCTCGACGAGAACTGGGCCACGGGCATCGCCAGGTTGAAGGCGAAGATCACCAGCCCGATGCCGATCAGCATCGTGGTCGGGATGTTGATCAGCGTCTCGAGATCCCAGCGCACGTCGAGGCGGGCGATCACCCGGTGCAGCAACAACGGGATCAGCACCACCTTGAGCGCGAAGGTGATGGCCGCCGACACGTACAGGTGCGGCTGCTGCGTCACGTAACCGACGACCGCCGTCGAGACAACCAGCGTTGCGCCCTGCATCGTGAACAGGTGAATCAGCGACAGGATGCGCCGCTGCGAAATCATCGCGAAGGCCAGCAACAGCAAGACCGCGCCGAGCAGGTTGATGAACTGCGTGAACAGGTCGTTCATGTCAATCGCCCCGCTCGCGCTTCGTGCGACATGCGATGCATTAGACGCATCGCATTGCGGGCAATGCCTTGTCGCCCGTTGCCGCAACTCCGTTTGCCTCGCTGCCACCGCGGTGCGGCAAAGTCGCGCCCGGGCAGGCGGCAGCGCTTCGGCGGAGCGGTCGGTGCTGCGCACCGACTGCCCTGCGGTGCTCGGCCTTGTGGCCCGTCGCACAACTCGCTGCGCTCACTGCGTTCGCTACGCTCAGACAGGGTGCGACAGAGTCAGATTACGTGGCGCGCTGCGCGCGCGGGCCACAAGCAGCCTGCTGCTCCTCGGCGCCCCGCAGGCGCGCTGCCACCTGCCCGGGCGCGCCTTTGCGGGAGCAGTGGTGGTGCGCGCTGGAACACCACTCCAGGTGGCCTTCGCGGCAGGCGGTACCCGGCAGGGGCGATTTGTGGGGCGGCGAGGAGCACAGGGCTGGGGTCGGCGCGCGCAGCGCGCTTCGTGGACTGACTCGCCGCACCTGTCCGAGCGCAGTGAGCGCAGCGAACGTAGCGAGTTGTGCGGCGCGACCCCAGGCCGAGCACCGCAGTGGAGTCGGCGCAAAGCGCCGACCGCTCCACCATGAGCCCCTGCCGGGTGCCGCCTGCCGCGACGCGCTGACCCCGCATGTGAGGCTGCGTTTCCGAAACAGCCGCAGCAGGCCATTTCCGCGCAGTGGTCCCTGACGAACGATCGGGGAAACGAACCTGTTGGGCGCGGTGCCGTCATCTCACTTGCCCAGCAGGATGTGCACCAGCAGGCCGATCACGGCGAGCAGGAAGGCGGTGGCCAGGAACTCGGGCACGCGGAAGATGCGCATCTTTGCGCTCACCGTTTCGAGCACGGCCAGGCCCGCGCCGACGACGGCCAGCTTGAGTACCAGCACCGGCAGGGCCAGCAGCAGCGCCAGTGGCGCGTGCGCTTCGGCAATGCCCCAGGGGACGAACAGTGCCAGGCCGATGCAGGCGTAGGCGAACAACTTGAGGCTGGCCGCCCACTCGAGCAGCGCCAGGTGGCGGCCCGAGTATTCGAGGATCAGCGCCTCGTGGATCATCGTCAACTCGAGGTGCGTGGACGGGTTGTCGACGGGTACGCGCGCGTTCTCGGCCAGCGACACGATCATGAAGGCCACGCCGGCGAACGCCAGGCCGGGGTAGATCGCCAGCTCGCGGTGGGCGAGGGTCTCGACCATCGTGGTCAGCGAGGTCGACTGCGAGATCAGCGAGGCCGAGAACAGCACCATCAGCAGGGCAGGTTCGGCGAGAAAGCCGACCAGCATTTCGCGCCGTGCGCCGAGGCCACCGAAAGCGGTGCCGATGTCCATCGCGGCCAGCGAGATGAAGACCCTGGCCAGTGCGAACAGGCCGACCAGCGCGATCGCGTCCGCCACCCCCGACATCGGCAGGTCGGTCGACAGCGTCGGGATGATCGCGCAGGCCAGCGTCATGCAACCGAACACGATGTAGGGCGCCGTGCGAAAGATCGGCGAGGCGTGCTCGGCCAGCACCGACTCCTTGTTGAACAGCTTGTGCAGCAACCGATACGGCTGCAGCAGGCTGGGCGCCGAGCGGTTCTGCAGCCAGGCGCGGCATTGGTTGACCCAGCCGGAGAGCAGCGGCGCGAGCAGCAGCGCGGCCACGATCTCGAGCAATTGCGACGTGAAGGCGTAGGCGGTCATGTCAGCGCGCTCAGTGCGTCACCAGCAACAGCATGGTCATCAGCGTCAGGAAGCTGAACAGCAGATAGACCGCGATGCGGCCCTGCTGCAGCAGACCGACCAGGCGGGCCAGCCGCGCCACGACCGCGGCGATCGGCAGGTACAGCCAATGCCAGAGATGGTCTTCGACCGTGACGCGGTAGCGCGGCTGGGCATCGAACGGGCTCGGCAACTCGCGCTGCATGCGAAAGAACGGCTCGAAGATCTGCCGGATCGGCTGGCCGAAGCCTTCGGCCGTGTCCTGCATGCGCGCATTCGGCCACGGGAAGCCGCAGGCCCAGGGCGGCGCGCGCCGCGAGCGGCCGTGGTAGAGCTTGCGCACCAGCAGCCAGGCCAGCGCGAAGCTGGCCGCCACGCCGAGCAGGAAGATCACCGGGCCGTAGCTCGCCCGCTCGACGCCGGTCGGTGCCAGCAGCCAGCCGTGTGCGGCGACGGCCTCGCCCAGGCCGGCGGACACCAGTTGCTGCGTCACCGGATCGATGAGCTGGATGAACTGGTTCGGCAGCAGGCCCAATGCGAGGCAGCCGACCACCAGCCAGAGCATGCCGGCGCGCTCCCAGCGCCCGGCGTCGTGGGCGCGGGCGAGTTTGTCTTCACGCGGCTGGCCGAGAAAGATGATGCCGAAGAACTTGACCATGGCGTAGCCCGCCAGCGCGGCGATCAGCGCGATCAGTGCCGCGAAGACCGGAATCAGCATGTTCAGTACCGAGTGCGGCAGGCCCGGCGTGAACAGGAAGCTCTGCAGCAGCAGCCACTCCGAAACGAAACCGCCCAGCGGCGGCAGGCCCGCGCTGGCCAGCACGCCGAGCAGCGTGACCCAGGCCACCCAGGGCATGGTGCGGATCAGGCCACCGAGCTTGCCGAGGTTGCGCTCGCCGGTCGCGTGCAGCACCGAGCCGGTGCCGAGGAAGAGCAGGCTCTTGAACATGGCGTGGCTGGCCACGTGGTACAGGCTGGCCGTGAGCGCCAGCGCGGCCATCGGTTTCATGCCGTAGGCGGAGAAGACGACGGTCAGGCCGATGCCCGCCACCAGCAGGCCGATGTTCTCGATCGACGAATAGGCCAGCAGGCGCTTCATGTCGACCTGCACCGCCGCGAACACCACGCCGAACAGGGCGCTCGCCAGGCCCAGCGCCAGCAGCACCACGCCCCACCACCACAGCTGCGTGTGCAGCAGATCGAAGATCACCCGCAACAGGCCGTAGATCGCGGTCTTGAGCATCACGCCGCTCATCAGCGCCGAGACCGGCGACGGCGCCGCCGGGTGCGCCTCGGGCAGCCAGACATGCAGCGGCACGATGCCCGCCTTGGCGCCGAAGCCGAACAGCGCCAGCCCGAACGCGGCCGAGGCCCAGAACGGCGACAGCGACTGCGCGCGCATGTTGGCGAAGGTGTAGTCGCCGGTATTGGCCTGCAGCACGCCGAAGCACATCAGGATGCCGATCGCGCCGACATGGGCCACCAGCAGGTAGATGTAGCCCGCGCGCCGGATTTCGGCGATGCGGTGGTTGGCCGTGACCAGGAAGAACGACGACAAGGCCATCGTCTCCCACATCACCATGAAGGCGTAGGCGTCGTCGGCCAGGATCACGCCGACCATGCTGGCCAGGAAGACGTGGTACTCGAGGCACAGCAGGCCCGGCGGCGTGCCCTCGCCCTTGCGGAAGTAGCCGGCGGCGAAGGCCGAGACGCCGGCCGAGGTGGCGCCGATCACGACCAGGAAGAAGGCCGACAGGCTGTCGAGCCGCAGGTGGAACGGCAGCGTCGGCAGGCCGATCGGCAGCACCGCCACCTCGGCGCCGCCGAACACCGCGCCCAGCGCCACGCCGAAGAGCAGGACGCCGAGCGCGCCGCCGGCCGGAAACAGGATGCGCGAGACGAACCTGAAGCGGCGCAGCGCAAACACCCCGGCCAGGCCGACCAGCAGCCAGGCCGCGAGCACGACCAGTACCCAGTCGAGGTGGATCCATTGCGTGATGGCAGTCGGCCCGCTCATTGGTCGATGCTCGATGCCGGGCTGCGACGCTGCGCGTCAGCCGCGGCGCGGCGATCTTGGCACTGCGCGCGCGCGCGGCCGCGGCGCCGTGGCTCGTCGGCTGCGGCCGGGGTCTGGCCGGCTTCGGCGCTCAGGCCGCTCGGCACGTAGGCGACGCCATGCTGTGCCAGGTAATCGCGGATCAGTTGGCGCACCACCTGCGAAGGGGTCTTGTCCTGGCGCGCGCACAGGTGTTCGAAGGCCGCCTTCTTGGCCGGGTCGATCAGCAGCGTGAGCCGGGCTGTCTTCGATTCCATGCGCACGGCGGCATGTTAACGCAATGTGCGTTCGAGTCCCATGCCAGTTGCATGCAAGGCGCGTTGCCGGCGCCGCATTTCCGTGGCCCAGGTGCGCCCGGCCGCGGGTCGATGCCTGCGTGACTGGGTGCACCGTGCAACCGGTCGATGCAGCGCGCGCGTCGCGCGCGCTGCATCGGCGTCCCAAAGTCAGCGTCTGGGGTTGGCTGTCGTCGGGTCGATCACCGCCGACACCAGCGTGATCCGGTTGGCGGGGAAGCCGGACTGCTCGGCGTGGCTCTTGATCAACGCTTCGCTCGGCGCGTTGTAGACGCAATAGATCTTGTCGCCAGCGACATAGCTGTGCACCCATTGGATGTCGGGGCCGAGCGCATGCAACACGCCGTTGGACTTCTGCGCGGCGTCGCGCAACTGCGCCGGCGTCATGTCGCCAGCACCCTTGATCTCGCGCTCGATCAGGAACTGCTTCAACGGCGGCGCCGACTGGGCCAGGGCACTCGCGCCGGCCAGCATCAGGGCGAAGGCAGGAATGGCAATGAACTTCATGTTCGTCTCCTGTGAATCAAGGTTGGTAGAAGTACGGATCGAGCACGCTGACCTCGGTGATGCGCCCCACCGGCAGGCCGTTGCGGTCGGCCACCTTGCGGATCGTCTCCGGCGCCGGCGCGTCGTAGATGCAGAACGTGTTCTTGCGGTCGGGCGTGACGTAGCTGTGGACCCAGGTCACGCCGTGCTCGGCGTTGTTGGCGACGACGCCGGCCACGGCCTTCTTGCCGTCGGCGTTCATCGGGATCGACAGGCCGTCGGGGAAGCTGCGTTCGATCAGGTAGCGGGGCATGCGGTCTCCTTGTCGAGTGTCGACGGCACCTGTGCCGTCGATGTCGCGAAGGATCGCCGTGACGCGCTGCCGCGCGCGTCGGTAGCGCTTGCCTACTTTGCGCCCGGTGCCTGCCCAGATTGCGGCGGCCAGCCCGGCGCGCCGCAGCCAGCCTGCGATCGCGCGGCGCACGCGCGAGTCGACGCCGAGCTTGGCGAACACCGCGGCCACGTGGTGGTCGACGGTGCGCACCGAGCGGTGCAGGCGCGCTGGCGATCTCGGCGTTGCGCAGGCCGGCGCACAGCAGTTGCAGCACCTGCAGCTCGCGCGTGGTCAGGCCGAACGGGCTGCTCGCGCGTCGGCGCGCGCGGCCCGCGGGCGAGGCCGCGCACGCCGGCCCCCTGCGAGGCGCTGACGCAGCGCACTCGGCGGCGGGCCGCGCGCCCAGGCGCTCGAAGGTCGCGAGCGCCGTCGCGACAGGCATCGGCGTCGCCCGTCGGCGAGCGCGCGTGCCTCCTCGTAGGGGCAGCCCAGCGCCGCGCCAAGCCGCGGCCGCTTCGCGCCAGCGGCCCGGCCGCTTGCAGCGCGTACGGGGGTGCGGCGCACGTCGGGCAGTGACGAGGCTGTCGCCGGCGAGCCGCCGCCAGTAGCGCGAGCTCGCCGGCATACCAGCCGTGGCGGTGCTGCCAGCGCCAGGTCGTAGGCCGCGCGCGCCTCGTCGAGGCAGCGCTGCGCGGTCGCCCTCGAGCCAGGCGGCCTCGGCGCGGGCCGCGTGCGCCGGGGCGATGTAGATCAGTTGCCCGGACATGCGCGCGCCAGGGCCAGTGCCTCGTCGAGCGCGCTCCAGACGCCGGCGTCGCCGCGCCGTGCGCGCAAGCGGCCCAGCACGAGCTGCGCCGAGGATGCGCGACATGCGCGGTTCGCTGCAATTCGGCCAACACGTGCATTGCCAGGTCGCCAGCCTCGTCCCAGCGGCCCTGGTGCAGCCGGCACATGGCCGAGGATGCCTTGCGGGATCGACGTATCCATCTGCAGATCGCTCGCGCACGCCGATCGGCCGCATGCAGGTGGCGCTCGGCGCGCTCGAACTGGTACGTCGTCGGCGCAGCTCTCGCCCAGGTTGATCTCGGCGTTGAAGACCTGTGCACTGCGGCCGGCCGCCCGCGCCATGGCGCGGCTGCGCTCGAGCAGCGCGCAGCCGGCCTCGAAGTCGAACTGCGTCGTCGCCGTGCCCTGCGAGTTCAGGGCCGAGATGACGGTCTCGACGTCGCCGAAGCGTTCGGCCAGCTCGATCGCCCGCTGGCCCGCGGCGACGGCGCGCGTCGTTGTCGCCGCGCAGCATGCTCAGGTGGGCCTGGGTGCGCCAGGCATAGGCCAGCTCGCGGCAGGGCGGCAGAGGCGCCAGCAGTTCGAAGGCCTGGCGCAAGGCTTCGTCGCGCCTCGGCTGCTGCGCGCGACATCGACGCACAGATTGCTCAGGCGGCACAGGTTCTCGGCCTGCCGGGCCGGCTCGCCGAGTTGGTGCGCGCAAGCGTGATCGCCTGCTGCCGCGCATCGATGCCGGCGCTGGCGGCGCCCGACCGCGAGGCACTCGAGCGCGAAGGCCTCGAGCAGGTCGGCCAGCTGCTGCGGGCGGCAGAGCGTCGGCAAAGCGCAGCGCGCGGGCGTACTGGGCGTGGGCCTGGCGGCGCGCGCCGACGGCCGACGGCCTGGCGCGCGGCGAGGGGCGCGAATTCGAGCACGGCGTCGCGGTCCTGCGCCGCCTCGGCGTGGTGGGCCAGGCACGCCGCGTCGACGCCGTTCGTCGAACGCAGGACCTGCAACACGCGCCGGTGCAGGGCCCGCCGTTGCGGCGTCGACAACGACTCGAGAATCGCCTGCCGCGCCAGTTCGTGGCGAAACTCCAGCGTGGCGCCGACCTCGCGCAACACGCCGGCACCCAGGCAGGCGTCGAGCGTGGCCGCGTCGGCGCCGGCGACGCTCTCGAGTTGCGCCGGTTCGATGCGCGGCCCGAGCACGGCCGCGGCCTCGAGCACCGACCGCGCGGCTGGCGGCAGCGGTGCGACGCGTGCCAGCACCGCATCGCGCACCGTCGGCGGTACCGCCGACGCGGCACCCAGCGCCAACAGCTCGGTGACGAAGAAGGGGTTGCCGCCGCTGACTGCGGTGCAGGGCGGCGGTGTCGAGCGCGCCGCTGCCCGGCCAGGCGCCGCACGGCATCGGCCGACAGCGGCGGCGAGGGTGATGCGCGCCGCACCCTGCAAGCGAGCCGAGCAGGCGCCGCAAGGGATGGGCGCGGCCGATCTCGTCGTCGCGGTAGGTGCACAGCAGCAGCGTGCGCGTGCGCTCGATGCGCCGGCCGAGGTAGGCCAGCAGGTCGAGCGTCGCCTCGTCGGCCCAATGCAGGTCTTCGAACACCAGGCAATGCGTGTCGCGGCCCAGTGCGTCGAGCACCGCGGTGAAGACCTCGAGGCGGCCGTTGTCGCGGCCGAGGGCCGCCGCCACGCCAGCCGCCGAGCGCCTTGGCGATGTCGTGCAGCGGGCCGAGCGGGCGCGGCGTGAACATCGGGTCGCAGGCGCCCCACAGCGGCGCGGCCGATGCCGCCTGCGCGTGGCCGGCGAATTCGCGCAGCAGCGACGTCTTGCCGATGCCGGCCTCGCCGCCGATCAGCGCCACCCGGCCGCGGCCGCCGGCGGCCTGCGTCAGCAGCTGCGACAGTTGGTCGAGCGCTTCGCGGCGTTCAAGCAGCATGGGCGCTGGACGATGGCGGTCGGCGCTGCTTCAGCGCACGCGCAGGCCGGGCACGGCACCCGGCCACGGCTCGAGCACGTACAGCCCCGGGTGGGCCTTTCTCGTCGGCATGGCTGGCGGCCAGCACCATGCCTTCGCTGACGCCGAACTTCATCTTGCGCGGCGCCAGGTTGGCGACCACCACGGTCAGCTTGCCGATCAGATCGGCGGGCTTGTAGGCGCTCTTGATGCCGGAGAAGACGTTGCGCGTGTCTGTCCCTCGCCGACGTCGAGCGTCAGGCGCAGCAGCTTGTCGCTGCCTTCGACCAGTTCGGCGTTGACGATCTTCGCGATGCGCAGGTCGATCCTGGCGAAGTCGTCGATCTTGATCTCGGGCGCGAGCGCCTCGCCGCCGGGCAGCGGCCGGCGCGGCCGCGGGCGCTTCGAACAGGGCTTCGACCTGCTTGGCGTCGACGCGCTGCATCAGGTGCTGGTAGGCGCCGATGCTGTGCGCGCCGAGCGCGCGCGAGGCAGCGTGCCAATCCAGCGGCGTCGACGTTCAGGAAGGCCTCGACCTGCGCCGCCAGCGCCGGCAGCACCGGCTTCAGGTACACCGTCAGCACGCGGAAGGCCTCGATGCACACGCTGCACACGTCGTGCAGGGCGGCGTCCATGCCCGGCTGCTTGGCCAGATCCCAGGGCTTGTGCTGGTCGACGAACTCGTTGACGCGGTCGGCCAGCAGCATCACCTCGCGCAGCGCCTTGCCGAACTCGCGCTCCTCGTACAACTCGCGCACCGTGCCGCTGGCCGCGCGCAGGCCGTCGAGCAGCGTGCGGCCCTCGACGCCGAGGTCGCCCGACAGCCGGCCGCCGAAGCGCTTGGTCAGGAAGCCCGCCGCGCGGCTGGCGATGTTGATGTACTTGCCGATCAGGTCGCTGTTGATGCGGGCGACGAAGTCCTCGGGGTTGAACTCGATGTCCTCGACCTTGGCGTTGAGTTTGGCGGCGATGTAGTAGCGCAGCCACTCGGCGTTCAGGCCCACCGCCAGGTAGCGCAGCGGCGACAGGCCCGTGCCGCGGCTCTTGCTCATCTTGTCGCCGCCCAGCGTGATGAAGCCGTGCACGTAGACCTTGTCGGGCGTCTTGCGGCCGCTGAAGTGCAGCATCGCGGGCCAGAACAGGGTGTGGAAGTAGGCGATGTCCTTGCCGATGAAGTGCACCTGCTCGACCGCCGGGTCGGCCATGAAGGCGTCGAAGTCAATGGGCTCGCCTGCGGCTCGGGCGCCGCCCTTGTCGAAGTAGTTCTTCAGCGACGCCAGGTAGCCCACCGGCGCGTCGAGCCAGACGTAGAAGTACTTGTCTTCGGTGTCGGGAATGCGGATGCCGAAGTACGGCGCGTCGCGGCTGATGTCCCAGTCGGCCAGGCTGACATGGCCCGACTCGTCGGTGGCGAACCACTCGCGGATCTTGTTCAGCACCTCGGGCTGCAGGCGGCCCGGCGCTGGCCGTCCACTGCTGCAGGAACTCGAGGCAGCGGGGCGAGCTGAGCTGGAAGAAGTAATGCACGCTGATCTTGCGCACCGGCGTCGCGCCCGACAGCGCCGAGACCGGGTTCTTCAGGTCGGTCGGCGCATACACCGCGCCGCAGTTGTCGCAGTTGTCGCCGTACTGGTCCTTGGTGCCGCACTTCGGGCACTCGCCCAGGATGTAGCGGTCGGGCAGGAACATGCCCTTCACCGGGTCGAAGAACTGCTCGACGCTGCGCTCGGCAATCAGGCCCTGCTTCCTGCAGCGCGCGGTAGATGTCCTGCGCCAGCTCGTGGTTCTCGGGCCCGTCGGTCGAATGCCAGTTGTCGAACGAGATGTGAAAGCCGTCGAGGTACTGCTTGCGGCCGGCGGCGATGCCGGCGACGAAGGCCTGCGGCGTCTGGCCGGCCTTCTCGGCCGCGATCATGATCGCCGCGCCGTGGGCATCGTCGGCACAGACGAAATGCACCTCGTGGCCCTGCATGCGCTGGAAGCGCACCCAGACGTCGGCCTGGATGTACTCCATCATGTGGCCGATGTGGAACGGCGCGTTGGCGTAGGGCAGGGCGGTGGTGACGAAGAGCTTACGGGTCATAGGGGGATTCTAGGAGCCCGCAGGCCCTAGACTTACGGGTCCACGCAATGCAAGTACTCCATGAGCCTCACTGAAACTGCAGTCACCGACGCCCTGAAGAGCGTCATCGATCCCAACACCGGCAAGGACTTCGTCTCGACCAAGCTGGTGAAGAACCTGAAGTTCGAGGGCGGCGACGTGGCCTTCGACGTCGAACTCGGCTACCCGGCCAAGAGCCAGATCCCGGCGCTGCGCAAGGCGCTGATCGCCGCCGTGCGCACGCTGCCCGGCATCGCCAACGTCAGCGTCAACCTGAGCAGCAAGATCATCGCCCACGCGGTGCAGCGCGGCGTGCAGCTGATGCCCAAGGTGAAGAACATCGTCGCCGTGGCGTCGGGCAAGGGCGGCGTGGGCAAGAGCACGACGGCCGTCAATCTGGCGCTGGCGCTGGCCGCCGAGGGCGCCAGCGTCGGCATCCTCGACGCCGACATCTACGGCCCGAGCCAGCCGATGATGATGGGCATCGAGGGCCGGCCCGAAAGCGTCGACGGCAAGACCATGGAGCCGATGCACAACTACGGCGTGCAGGTGATGTCGATCGGCTTTCTGGTCGATGCCGACAACCCGATGATCTGGCGCGGCCCGATGGTCACGCAGGCGCTGGAGCAGTTGCTGCGCCAGACCAACTGGGACGATCTGGACTACCTGATCGTCGACATGCCGCCGGGCACCGGCGACATCCAGTTGACGCTGTCGCAGAAGGTGCCGCTGACCGGCGCGATCATCGTCACCACGCCGCAGGACATCGCGCTGCTCGACGCCAAGAAGGGCCTGAAGATGTTCGAGAAGGTCGGCGTGCCGATCCTGGGCATCGTCGAGAACATGGCCGTGCACGTGTGCACGAATTGCGGCCATGTCGAGCACATCTTCGGCGCCGACGGCGGCAAGAAGATGGCCGAGCAGTACGGCGTCGATTACCTCGGCGCGCTGCCGCTGAACCTGTCGATCCGCGAGCAGACCGACGCCGGCCGGCCCAGCGTGGTCAGCGACCCCGATGGCGAGATCGCCGCGATCTACAAGACCGTGGCGCGCCAGGTGGCGGTGAAGATCGCCGCCAAGGCCAAGGACTTCAGCTCGAAGTTCCCGACGATCTCGATCTCGAAGACGACCTGAAGGATTGAGATGGATCGCCCGTCGATCCGCGTGGCCGTGCTGATCGAGCGCGAGAAGGCGCCGAACCGGTGGGAAGACTGGCGCTTTCGCGTTGCCGAGGTGGTGCTCGACGATGACGGCGGTTTCGGTGCCGCGCCGCGAACCTTGCGCGACGACGGCAAGCGGGCGCGCACCCTGCATCCGGGATTCGACGTCACGCTGCACGCCGACGAGGCCGAGGGCTACCACCTCAACCTCAGCACCGGCACGCCGGTGTGGTTCGTGATGTGGCGCGTCGCCGACGACGACGCCTCGGCGGCGCGGCCCGAGCTGGTCACGCTGTCGTACAACGAGGCCGCCCGCCTGCTCGACGCGCAGGAGCATGTCGACAACGTGCCGCTGCCGCCGCAGGTGCGCGAGTGGCTCGCGGCCTTCGCGCAGGAACACTACAAGCCCGAGATCAAGCAGCGCAAGCGGCCGGCCTCGTTCCAGCGCCCGGAGGACCGGCGGTGAGCGACGCGCCCGACGGCTTCCTCGCGCGCTGGTCGCAGCGCAAGGCCAAGCTGCGCAAGGGTGAGCTGGCTGCCGACCCGGCGCAACCCGCGGCCGTCGCGGATTGAGCCGGTCGTCGCCCCACTGCCGCCAGACCCTTCGACAAGCCCGGGGCGAACGGACCTGGACCCTGCGCGCGCCGATACGGCGCCAAGCGCCGACCCTGCCACCGCCCACGCTCGACGACGTGGCCGCGCTCGACCGCGACTCCGACTTCCGCCGTTTCGTCGCCGCCGATGCGACGCCCGAGGTCAAGAACGCGGCGATGAGAAAGCTGTTCAGCGACCCGCACTTCAACGTCATGGACGGGCTGGACACCTACATCGACGACTACGGCAAGCCCGACCCGATTCCCGCGTCGATGCTGCGCCGGATGGTGCAGTCGCAAGCGCTGGGGCTGTTTGCCGACGAAGAGAAGATCGCGCTCGACGAAGCTGCCGCACGGGCGACCCCGGATGGCACGGCCGACGGCGGCGCGGCACAGTCACCTCCCGAAACCTCCAACACCTTGGACGATGACCACAACGCTGCTCTGCGATTGCAACCGCTCGATGCCGCTGGACCGCCCGGCGATCCAGGCGGCGCTGGCCAAGACGCCGGGCGCGAGCGCTGAGGGCGTCGCGGCGGCGCACACGCTGCTGTGCCGGCGCGAAGCCGGCGCGTTCCAGCGCGCAGCCAAGGCCGGCGACGACCTGCTGGTGGCGTGCACCCAGGAGTCGCGGCTGTTCCTCGAGCTCAACGCCCAGACCGAAGGCGCGCCAGGCGTGCAGGAGCGGCCGATCCGCTTCGTCAACATCCGCGAGACCGGTGGCTGGTCGAAGGACGCCAAGGGCGCCACGCCCAAGCTCGCGGCCCTGATCGCCGCGGCGCAACTGCCGCCGGCCGACCCTGTGGCCACGGTCACCTACCGCAGCGGCGGGCGCTGCCTGGTGATCGGCGGCGCTGCCGCCGCCGAGCACGCGGCGGCGATGCTGGGCGACGAGCTCGAGGTCAGCCTGCTCGTCGAGGCCGGCGACGGCGCGGGCGGTGCGCTCGGCCAGGGCCACGATCGCGCCGTGCACAGCGGCCGGCTGACCGATCTGCGCGGCTGGCTCGGCGCCTTCGAAGCCAGTTGGACAGCCGACAACCCGATCGACCTGGACCTGTGCACGCGCTGCAATGCCTGCATCGCGGTCTGCCCCGAGGGCGCGATCGACTTCAGCTACCGCGTCGACCTGACGCGGTGCAAGAGCCACCGCGCCTGCGTCGTGGCCTGCGACGCGGCCGGCGCGATCGACTTCGAGCGCGCCGCGCAATCCACCACCGCAAGCTTCGACCTCGTGCTCGACCTGCGCGCGCAGCCGGCGTTCGCGATGCACCAGCCGCCGCAGGGCTACTTCCACGTCGGCAACGACGGCGCCAAGCTGTTCGACGCCGTGCTGCAATTGCGCGAGCGCGTCGGCGAATTCGAGAAGCCCAAGTTCTTCCACTACAAGCCCAAGCTGTGCGCGCACAGCCGCAACGAGCAGATCGGTTGCACGGCGTGCATCGATGTCTGCTCGACGCGCGCGATCCGCAGCGATGCGAGCCTGAAGGGCAAGGGCGGCGGCCGCGTGCGCGCGGCGTCGAAGATCACGCCGGCCACGCCGCAGCCCGGCGGGCAGGGCGGCGGCATCGTCGTCGAGCCGCACCTGTGCGTGGGCTGCGGCGCGTGCACCACGGTGTGCCCGAGCGGGGCCCTGGCCTACGCCACGCCCAATACCGTCGACCACGGCAAGCGCCTGCGCACCTTGCTCACGGCCTACCGCAACGCGGGCGGCGTTGACGCCGCGCTGTTGCTGCACAGCGAAGGCGCCGGTGCCAGGCTGATCGGCGAACTCGGCCGCGCCGCGCGCGTCGACCCGGCATTGAACGGTGTGCCGGCGCGCGTGCTGCCGCAGGCGCTCTGGCACACCGCCAGCACCGGCATCGACCTGTGGCTGGCGGCCGTCGCACTCGGCGCCAGCCAGGTCTGGGTGCTGCTGACGGCCGAGGAGGCGCCCGAATACCGCCAGGCGCTGGCCGAGCAGATGCAAGTCGCGCAAGCCATCCTGGCCGGGCTGGGCTATCGCGGCGAGCACTTCAAGCTGATCCAGGCCAAGGACGCGCGCGACCTGGCCGCACTCGACCGCGCGCTGCAGGCGCCCGCCGCGCAGGGCGTGGCCAGGCCCGCGCCTGCTGGCCATGCAGGCCGACAAGCGCGCCACGCTCGATATGGCGCTCGACCACCTGCTCGCCGTGGCGCCGCAAGCCAGCGAAGCGATCGCATTGCCCAAGGCCGGCGCGCCCTTCGGCAGCCTGGTCGTCGACAGCGACAAGTGCACGCTGTGCCTGTCCTGCGTCGGCGCCTGCCCCGAGGCCGCGCTGGCCGACAACCCCGACAAGCCGCAACTGCGCTTCATCGAGAAGAACTGCGTGCAATGCGGCCTGTGCGAGAAGACCTGCCCCGAGGGCGCGATCACGCTGGCGCCGCGACTGTGGCTGGCCGACGGCGGCAAGGCGCGCAAGGCGGCGCGCGTGCTGCACGAGGCCGAGCCGTTTTGCTGCGTTCGCTGCGGCAAGCCCTTCGGCACCTTGAAAGCGATCGAGGCCATGACGGCCAAGATCGGCGCTCACGCCGGCATTCCAGGGCGCCGGCGCCGAGCGGCTGAAGATGTGCGGCGATTGCCGCGTGATCGACATCCACACCAACCCGAACGAATTGAAGATCACGGACCTATGAACCAGCCGCTTTCGTTTGCCGCTGCCGACGACAGCGAAGAGCTGGCGCGCGCCGAGCTGTACGGCCTGTTGGCAAGGCTGTGGATCGCGCCGCCCGACGCGCCGTTGCTGGCGCAATTCGGCGTCGCAGTGACCGAAGCGCCGCAGCCCGGTGGCTTTCTCGAAGCGCCGTGGCAGTCGCTGGTGGCGGCGATGCGCGCGGCGACGCCGGCCTCCGCCGCGGCCGAGTACGACGCGCTGTTCGGCGGCGTCGGCAAGCCCGAGGTCTTTCTGTACGGCTCGTATTACCTGGCCGGGTTCCTCAACGAGCGCCCTTTGGCGGTGCTGCGCGCCGACCTGGCCGAACTCGGTCTCACACGCGAGGAGAGCCGTGGCGAAACCGAAGACCACATCGCCTGCGTCTTCGAGGTCATGCGTTACCTGATCGCCGGCGACGACGTGGCGGTCGCCAACCTGGAGCGGCAGCGGCGCTTCTTCCGCGCCCATGTGCAGACCTGGGTCGACAAGCTCGCCGACGCGGTCGGTGCGCATCCCGGCGCCGTGCTGTGGCGCGAAGTCGCAGCATTCACGCGGGCCTTCGTGCAGGTCGAGACGCAGGGTTTCGATATGCTGGAATAGCCGGATGAGCAAGGTTTGCGCCCGTTGCGGCGCCGAGAGTCGCGCCGAGGCCAGGATCTGCGTCGGCTGTGGCAGCAGCAACTTCAAGCTCTCCTCCAAGCTGCGTCGCCCGCCGCTGGTCGTGCCTTGCCCCGCCTGCAAGCGGCTGAACCGGGCCGGCGCCGCCGTCTGCGTCAAGTGCGGCACGGCGCTGCTCGGCGCAAGCGCCCTGACGGCGCCGGCGCCGCTGCCAGCCGCGGCGCCGCGCTCGCGCGAGCCGGACGTCGAGCGGCAGGTCGGTGAAGCCGTCGAACTCCCCGATTGGGTACTCGAGCCTGTCACGCCTGCACGCAGCGGAATCTGGATCGCGGCCACGATGGTTGCGATCGTCGTCGTCGCGGCTGCGGCCTGGTTCGTCCTGGGCGACGACGGATCGGAGTCGGACTCGGACACAGACGCGGATGCACCGGCGCTGGCCGGGCCGGCGCCGGTCGACCCGCCGACGATGCCACTTCCGCCGCGGCCCAGGGCGCCGCGACCGGCGATGCACCCGTCGCTGCGCCCGCCGCGCCTGCGCCGCTTGCCGCGGCCAGCAGCGCGATGTCGGATGCAGCCGCGCCGGAGCGCGAACGGCGTGAGCGCGAAAAGCGCGAGCGTG
The DNA here is from genome assembly GCA_963751775.1 of uncultured beta proteobacterium. Taxonomy (GTDB): domain Bacteria; phylum Pseudomonadota; class Gammaproteobacteria; order Burkholderiales; family Burkholderiaceae_C; genus CADEEN01. The sequence goes on along the minus strand of CAVVVW010000008.1, from coordinate 295,007 downwards.
AGGCGCGCGCGCGTGCGGCCGCCGATCTGCAACGCACACTGAACAGGAACGTGTCGAGCGCGAGGCGCAGGCGGCGCGGCAGCCGGCTGCGGCGCCGCAGCCGGCGCCGCTTGCGGCCGCGGCGCCCGCGTCGGTCGCGGCGAGACCCGTGCCGCCGAAGTCAGTGACTGAGATCTGCGCGGGTCGCAACCTCATCAGTGAGCAACTTTGCCTGTCGAGCGAATGTCGCAACCCGGCCCACGCCAAGGACCCGATCTGCATCACGCGCAAGGAACTCGAAGACAGCAACAGCCGTCGCGTCGAGCACTGACGCGCCGGTCGTCGTCAAACTGGCGCCTGGATTCGATGACCGACGCCATGTATCAAGCACCGAAAGTTCCGGGCGTCAAGCGCACAATCGATTCTTGTACGTTATGAAACTAGGGGCATACCTGATTGCTTCCACACTACGGAATGACCCTAATATGGGGCAGCCCGCACGGTTGTGACGCGGGACCAGGAGACATGCATGAGTGATTCCAAATCCAGTGACCTGTCTCGACGACGCCTGTTTGCCGGCGCCGGTACCGCAGGGGCATTGGCCGCAGCCGCAGTGGCGCTGCCCGCGCTGAAATCCACCGACCCCGCCGTGGCCGTGACGACCAAGCCCGCGCCCGACAAGGGCGGCGGCTACCAGGTCACGCAACACGTGCTCGACTACTACCAGACGACCCGCGTCTGAGCGTCGCGCGCACCGCGCCCGACCTGTCTTGCCATCGCATCCAGGAGCTTTCATGTTGCTCACACGCAAGTCCGCATCAACGGCCGGCGCCAGTTCGTCCGCGCTGGTATCGAGTCTGTCGCGGGGCCTCGGCCGCGCGATCCCGACCATGGACCGCCGCGCCTTCCTGCGCCGCTCGGGCCTGGGCGTCGGCGCCGGCATGGCCGCGTCGCAGCTGGTGCTGGTGAAGAAGGCCGAGGCGGCCGACGCCGCCAAGGGCGCCGAGGGCGCGAAGAAGATCGTCGTCAAGCGCACCGTGTGCGGCCATTGTTCGGTGGGATGCGCGATCGACGCGGTGGTCGAGAACGGCGTCTGGACGCGCCAGGAGCCGGTGTTCGATTCGCCGATCAACCTCGGCGCGCATTGCGCCAAGGGCGCGGCCGTGCGCGAGAACGGCCATGGCGAATTCCGCCTGCGCACGCCGATGAAGCTGGTCGGCGGCAAGTACCAGAAGATCAGCTGGGACCAGGCGTTGACCGAGATCAGCGCCAAGATGCTCGACTTGAGGAAGCAGAGCGGCCCCGATTCGATCTTTGTCGTCGGCTCGTCCAAGCACAACAACGAGCAGGCCTACCTGCTGCGCAAGTGGATGAGCTTGTGGGGCAGCAACAACACCGACCACCAGGCGCGCATCTGCCACTCGACCACGGTCGCGGGTGTGGCGAACACCTGGGGCTACGGTGCGATGACCAACTCCTACAACGACATGCAGAACGCCAAGGCGGCGCTGTATATCGGCAGCAACGCCGCCGAAGCGCACCCGGTGTCGATGCTGCACATGCTGCACGCCAAGGAAAACGGCTGCAAGTTGATGGTCGTCGACCCGCGCTTCACCCGCACCGCCGCGAAGGCCGATGACTACGTGCGCATCCGCTCCGGCACCGACATCCCGTTCCTGTTCGGCGTGCTGTACCACGTGTTCAAGAACGGCTGGGAAGACAAGAAGTACCTCGAGGACCGCGTCTACGGCATGGACAAGGTGCGCGAAGACGTGCTCGCCAAGTGGACGCCCGACAAGGTCGAGGAAGCCTGCGGCGTCGACGAAGCCACCTGCCTCAGGGTGGCCAAGACGATGGCCGAGAACCGGCCGAGCACCATCGTCTGGTGCATGGGCCAGACCCAGCACACGATCGGCAATGCGATGGTGCGCGCGTCGTGCATCCTGCAGTTGGCGCTCGGCAACATCGGCACGTCGGGGGGCGGCGCGAACATCTTCCGCGGCCACGACAACGTGCAGGGCGCCACCGATGTCGGGCCCAACCCCGACTCGCTGCCCGGCTACTACGGCCTGGCCGAGGGCGCGTTCAAGCACTTCGCCGCGACCTGGAAGGTCGACTTCGAGTGGATGAAGAAGCAGTACGCGCCGGGCATGATGACCAAGCCGGGCATGACGGTCTCGCGCTGGATCGACGGCGTGCTCGAGAAGAACGACCTGATCGACCAGGACAGCAACCTGCGCGGCATGTTCTTCTGGGGCCATGCGCCGAATTCGCAGACGCGCGGCCTGGAGATGAAGAAGGCGATGGACAAGCTCGACCTGCTGGTCGTGATCGATCCCTTCCCATCGGCCACCGCGGCGATGGCGGCGATGCCCGGCAAGCCCGAGGACAAGAACCCGAACCAGGCCGTGTACCTGCTGCCGGCCTGCACGCAGTTCGAGACCACCGGCTCGGCGACGGCGAGCAACCGCTCGATCCAGTGGCGCGAGCAGGTCATCGAGCCGCTGTGGGAGAGCCGCAGCGACCACATGATCATGTACCAGCTGGCGCAAAAGCTCGGCTTCGACAAGGAGCTGACGAAGAACTACAAGTTCCAGAAGGTCAAGGGCAACGACGAGCCGATGCCAGAGGACATCCTGCGCGAGATCAACAAGTGCGTCTGGACCATCGGCTACACGGGTCAGAGCCCCGAGCGGCTGAAGGCGCACATGCGCAACATGAACGTGTTCGACGTCCGGACCCTGAAGGCCAAGGGCGGCATCGACAAGGAGACCGGCTACAAGCTCGACGGTGACTACTTCGGCCTGCCCTGGCCCTGCTACGGCACGCCCGAGATGAAGCACCCGGGCAGCCCGAACCTGTACGACACCAGCAAGCACGTGATGGACGGCGGCGGCAACTTCCGCGCCAACTTCGGCGTCGAGCGCGACGGCGTTTCGCTGCTGGCCGGCGACGGCTCGCACAGCAAGGGTGCCGACCTCACCAGCGGCTATCCCGAGTTCGACCACCTGCTGCTGAAGAAGCTCGGCTGGTGGGACGAATTGAGCGAGGACGAAAAGAAGGCGGCCGAGGGCAAGAACTGGAAGACCGACCCGACGGGCGCGATCATCCGCGTGGCCATGGTCGGCCACGGCTGCCACCCGTTCGGCAATGCCAAGGCGCGCGCGGTGGTCTGGAACTTCCCCGACCCGATCCCGCAGCACCGCGAGCCGCTGTACAGCACGCGCGCGGACCTGGTCGCCAAGTACCCGACGCACGACGACAAGAAGGCGTTCTGGCGCCTGCCCACGCTGTACAAGACGGTGCAGGACAAGAACAAGGACATCGGCAAGACCTTCCCGCTGATCATGACCAGCGGGCGCCTGACCGAGTTCGAGGGCGGTGGCGACGAGACGCGTTCCAATCCCTGGCTGGCCGAGTTGCAGCAGGACATGTTCGTCGAGATCAACCCCAAGGCCGCCAACGACCGCAACATCCGCAACGGCGAGTACGTCTGGGTCAAGACGCCGCCGATGGCCGCGGTGCCCGAATTCAAGGGTCTGCGCGTCAAGGCGCTGGTCACCGAGCGCGTGAACGCCGAAACCGTGTTCCTGCCGTTCCACTTTGCCGGCCGCTGGGGCGGCGTCGATCTGGCGCCGTATTACCCGCAGGGCGCGGTGCCGGTGGTGCGCGGCGAGTCGGTCAACGCGGCCACGACCTACGGCTACGACAGCGTGACGATGATGCAAGAGACCAAGACCACGGTCTGCCAGATCGAACGCGCCTAAGGAGAAGTACCTTGAACCCCCAAGCTCACTTACGTTCGCTGCCCCCCGAGGGCGCATGCCTCCTTTGAGGCGGCTCTGCAGGAGGCATGAGATGGCCCGAATGAAGTTCATCTGCGACGCCGAGCGTTGCATCGAATGCAACGGCTGCGTCACTGCCTGCAAGGCCGAGCATGACGTGCCCTGGGGCGTGAATCGGCGCCGCGTCGTCACGCTCAACGACGGCGTGCCCGGCGAAAAGAGCATCTCGGTGGCCTGCATGCATTGCAGCGACGCGCCGTGCATGGCGGTCTGCCCGGTCGATTGCTTCTATCGCACCGACGAAGGCGTCGTGCTGCACGACAAGGACGTCTGCATCGGCTGCGGCTACTGCTCCTACGCCTGCCCGTTCGGCGCGCCGCAGTTCCCGACCAACGGCGCCTTCGGCCTGCGCGGCAAGATGGACAAGTGCACCTTCTGCGCCGGCGGCCCCGAGGCCCATGGCAGCGACGCCGAATTCGACAAGTACGGCCGCAACCGGCTCGCCGAAGGCAAGCTGCCGGCCTGCGCCGAGATGTGCTCGACCAAGGCCCTGTTGGGCGGCGACGGTGATGTGGTGGCCGACATCTTCCGCAATCGGGTGTTGCATCGCGGCAAGGGCAGCGAAGTCTGGGGCTGGGGCACCGCCTACGGCAAGCCGACGCAGGGAACCAAGTCATGATGATGCGCAGCACGATCGCGTTGGCGATGATGGCCGTGTGCGCGGCGGGTTGCGGCGAAAAGCCGCAGGCCGCCGGGACGGCCAAGAAGGCCGACGCCAAGGCCTGGGCCGGTTCGCAGAGCGGTTATGTCGCCGAAGGCTGGAAGCCGGGCGACAAGGACAGCTGGGAGGCGCAGATGCGGCTGCGCGTACAGGGGCAGAACGAGTACGCGCACGGTGCCGCAGACTGCGGCGCCACCCAAGACGCCATGACGCCGCCGGGAGCCACCATGCACGCGCTGATGCGAAAGCTCCTGACCGCGGCTGCGCTGGCGCTGCCGCTGCTGCTGCAGGCGCAGACGGCGGCGCCGGCCGAGCCTGTTGCCAAGGCGCCGCCGGCCGACTTCGTCGCACCGGCCGAACCCAAGCCCGACGAGAACAACGCGCAGCGCGGCAAATCCCAGCCCGGCAACAACGCGCCGTTCTGGCGTGCAGTGCGCGAGTCAGGCAACCAGCAGGGCTACAGCAGCCTGCCCGGTGCCGAGACCGGCATGCTGATCCAGCCGTTCGTGCAGTATCCCGGTTCGCGCCTGGCAAGTGCCGGTGAAGCCTGGCGGCAGGTGCGCAACCAATGGATCATTCCTTATGGTGGCGCGCTGCTCCTGATCGCGGCCCTGGCGATCGGCCTGTTCTACTGGCGCCGTGGCCCGATGGGCGGCCATGTCGCCGACACCGGGCGCATGATCGAGCGCTTCACCTACTTCGAGCGTGCCACGCATTGGAGCGTGGCGATCGCTTTCGTCGTGCTGGCGGTATCGGGCCTGGTGATGGCCTTCGGCAAGTTCGTGCTGCTGCCGGTCATCGGCGGCACCCTGTTCGGCTGGCTGACCTACGCGCTGAAGACGGCGCACAACTTTGCCGGGCCGCTGTTCGCGGTCGCCTTGCTGATCATGATCGTGAGCTACCTGCGCGACAACCTGCCGCGCAGTGCCGACATCAAGTGGCTGGCCAATGCCGGCGGCTTCTTCGGTGGCGCCGAGGTGCCTTCGCACCGCTTCAACGCCGGCGAGAAGATCGTCTTCTGGGGCGGCGTGCTCCTGCTCGGCGTCACGGTGGTCGGCTCCGGGCTGGTGCTCGACAAGCTGGTCCCCGGCCTGGCCTACCTGCGCGGCGACATGCAGATCGCGCAGATGATTCACGCCGTGGCGTCGGTGCTGATGATGGCCATGTTCTGCGGCCACATCTACCTCGGCACGGTCGGCATGAAGGGTGCCTACGACGGCATGCGCACCGGCTATGTCGACGAAGCCTGGGCCCAGGAGCACCACGGGCTCTGGCACGACGACATCCGGGCCGGCAAGATCCCGGCGCAGCGCACGCCATCGGCCGCGCCGCCGTTGGCCGGCCAGAAGACTTGAGGAGGGCGCATGAAGCGTTTGATCACCCTGTCCACCGGGCTGTTGCTGGGCGCCGTCGCGGCCGGCTCCGCGCTCGCGAAGTTGCCGGCGCCGGTGCTGACCGACGAGGCCAAGGCCAAGGCCGCCGAAGCCGCCGCGAAGACGGCGCATGGCAACAAGGTCGCCGACTACCAGTTGTGCAAGTCGATGGACCGTGCGGCGCAGCGCTACCTTGCGGAGGCGAAGAAGGCCGGCAAGGACGCCAAGGCACCGACGGCCACGCCGCCCTGTGCCGACCCGGGTGCTTTCGTCTATCCGCCGCCCGTGGCTGGGGCCGCGCCGGCCGCCGCGCCCGCCGCCGCTGCGGCGCCAGCCGGCAAAGCCCCTGCCAAGAAGAGCTGAGGGCAGGGCGGTTATAACGGCAGCGTCGGCGCGCCGGGCGCGCCCACGCACCGAGCCACCGCATGTTGCTGCCCCTGCCTGAATCGCCTAGCGCGCGGCGCCTGCCGCGCCTGACACAAGCCAAGGTCGCGCTGACGCGCGAAGTCGAGGTGCGCGACGAATTCGGCCAGCGGCGCACGATCCAGATCCCTGCCGAGCGGCCGCTGACGCTGTTCGTCGACAAGCGCGAGGTGGTCACGCTGATGACGCTGGGCGCCGCGCCCGAGTTGCTGGCCCTGGGCTACCTGCGCAACCAGCGGCTGGTCGATGCGGTCGACGACGTCGAGTCGATCACGGTCGACTGGGCGGTCGAGGCGGCCGCGGTCAAGACCCGTCGCGGTGCCACGCAGCAATCGATCCAGGCCCGCACCGCGCGCCGCATCGTCACCACCGGCTGCGGCCAGGGCACGATGTTCGGCCACTTGATGGACGAACTCGATGCCATCCAGCTGCCGTCGGCCGCCACGGCGCGCATCCACCAGTCGACGCTGCACCAGCTCAACGAAGCCATGCGCAAGACCGACAGCGTGCACCGGCGCGCCGGCTCGGTGCATGGCTGCGCGCTGTTTCGCGGCACCGAGATGCTGAACTTCGTCGAGGACGTCGGCCGCCACAATGCCATCGACACCATCGCCGGCTGGATGTGGTTGCAGGGCGACGCCGCGCTGGGACAGGGCGCCGACAAGGTCTTCTACACGACCGGCCGGCTGACCAGCGAGATGGTGATGAAGTCGGCCCAGCTCGGCGTGCCGATCATCGTCTCACGCAATGGCGTGACGCAGATGGGATACGAACTCGCGGTCAAGCTCGGCATGACGCTGTTCGGCCGTGCCAGCCAGCGGCATTTCATCTGTTACTGCGGCTTCGAGCGCTTCGACGCCGACCCGGAGCCGGAGCGCTCGCAGGTGCGCGTGTTGAGCGCCTGAGCGAGGGAGGGGATGCCGGCGCGCAGCTCAGCGCATCGCCGGGGTGTGCAGGTCGCGCAGGTGCGTCGGGCCGACGCGGGCTTCGATCTCGGCCAGCAGGGCCTTGCCCCAGCCGAGTGCGAAGAGGGCCTCGCCGGTGACGAACATCGGGCCGACGAGCAGGCCGCGCAGGTCGTCGACGAAGGCCGGCTTCTTGCCCTCGTAGTAGTGGCCGACGAACTGGATCACCCAGCCGACGACAAACGTGCCCAGGCCCCAGGCCAGCCAGGCCGCGGTGTGCAGTTGCGCCAGCGGCAGGGCGGCCAGGATCAAGGCCAGGTTGGCCAGGCTCACGGCCAGGCCGAGCACGAGATTGCCGCGCGTCAGGTACCACAGTGCCGAAGCGGCCCAGAGCGCGGTGGCTGGCGTGACGGGCCAGCCCGCGACCGCGATGTTCGGCCGCGCCAGCAGGATGCCGACGGCAAACACGATCAACGGGATGCCGACGAAGTGGGTCGCAATGTTGCGGCGGTCGCGGTGATAGGCCGCGTACTTCGTCATCAGTTCGGTCGCAGCGCTCATGGCGGTCTCCTGCGGACAAGCGTGCCACGATATTAGCGCGGCCCAACCCGCCCCGCGGCGGCCGTGGCGCCGTGCCTACAATCGCTGTCGAGATGCCTCAAGCGCGCTGCTGCCCGCAATTCCTCGCGGGCGGCGCCGGTTTGCTTGGGGCGGCCATACGGAAGCGACATGACGATCAAGAGCGACAAGTGGATTCGGCGCATGGCCCGCGACCACGCCATGATCGAACCCTTCGAGCCGGGCCAGGTGCGCGAGAACGCCCTCGGCCAGCGCATCGTCAGTTACGGCACCTCGAGCTACGGCTACGACATCCGCTGCGCACCCGAGTTCAAGGTCTTCACCAACATCTACAGCACGGTCGTCGACCCGAAGAACTTCGACGAGAAGAGCTTCGTCGACATCAATGCCGATGTCTGCGTCATCCCACCCAACAGCTTTGCGCTGGCGCGCACGCTGGAGTACTTTCGCATCCCGCGCAACGTGCTGACCATCTGCCTGGGCAAGAGCACCTATGCGCGCTGCGGCATCATCGTCAACGTCACGCCGTTCGAACCCGAGTGGGAAGGCTACGTCACGCTGGAATTCAGCAACACCACGCCGTTGCCGGCCAAGATCTATGCCGGCGAGGGCTGCGCCCAGGTGCTGTTCTTCGAGAGCGACGAGGTCTGCGAGACCTCGTACAAGGATCGCGGCGGCAAGTACCAGGGCCAGCGTGGCGTGACGCTGCCAAAGACCTGACGCCTCGGCGCGCGCTGGCGCCGAAGGACGTCACCTCGACGGCTCGCCCGCCGACCCTGCCGCGGCACGCAGTGCGACGACGGTCGCGTCGCGCCGGTGTTCCTCGTTGTCGGCCGGGATCGATGCAAGAGGCCATGCGGCGCGTGCGGTTCCCCGCGGTGTATGTGCAATCGACCTTGTGCGCCGCCAGCCGCGTCAATCGTGCTGCAGCGCCGGAGACGGGTGCGACATCAGGCGGTCGGTGTAGGCGATCGCCATCGCCGACAGCAGGAAGGTGATGTGAATCGCGGTCTGCGCGATCAGCACCTTGTCGGAGTAATTGGCGGCATTGATGAAGGTCTTGAGCAGATGGATCGAGCTGATGCCGATGATGGCGGTGGCCAGCTTGACCTTCAGCACCGAGGCATTGACATGGCTCAACCACTCGGGCTGGTCGGGATGGCCTTCGAGATTCATGCGCGAGATGAAGGTTTCGTAGCCGCCGACGATGACCATGATCAGCAGGTTGCTGATCATCACGACGTCGATCAGTGCCAGCACGACCAGCATGATGATCGTCTCGTTGAGCACCAAGGCATCGCCGAAGTAGCCGATGCGCTTGGCCAGCAGCGCGGTCGCCGACCTGGTTGCCGAAGGCGGCTTCGAGCAGGTGCCAGAGTTCGAGCAGGAAATGCCAGACGTAGACGCCCTGCGCCGCGATCAGGCCCAGGTACAACGGAAGCTGAAGCCAGCGGCTCATGAAGATGAGCTTGGGCAGGGTGCGCATCTCGGGCGTCAGGGAGTCGGGGCGTCGGGTCATTTCGGCTGGCGAGCGGGGCAATTGCGGCCGCGGATTGTAGGCAGGCTGGTCGCAGCGCCGGATTTGCGGCAGAGTAAGGGCCCGGTCAGCGCGCGGCCCTAACTTGTCGCGAAGATCAAACCCGACCCTGCAGGAGACAAGCATGAGCACCCAAGCCAGCCTTTACCCGCCGCCCGCCGCCTTGACGGCCTCGGCCAATGTCGCAGGCCCTGCGGCCTTCGACAAGTTGGTGGCCGAAGCCGCGGCCGATTACGAAGGCTACTGGTCGCGCCTGGCGCGCGAGTTCGTGACTTGGAAGAAGCCCTTCACCAAGGGCCTGAACCGCGACAACGCGCCGTTCTTCAAGTGGTTCGAGGACGGCACCTTGAACGTCTCTTACAACTGCCTGGACCGCAATGTCGAGCGGGGCCTGGGCGACAAGGTGGCGATCATCTTCGAGGCCGACGACGGCGCCGTGACCAAGGTCACCTACCGCCAGCTTCTGGGCCGCGTCTGCCAGTTCGCCAACGCGCTGAAGGCGCGCGGCATCAAGAAGGGCGACCGGGTCCTGATCTACATGTCGATGAGCGTCGAGGGTGTCGTCGCGATGCAGGCCTGCGCGCGGATTGGCGCGATTCACTCGGTCGTCTTCGGTGGCTTCTCGGCGCAGTCGGTGCGTGACCGCATCCAGGATGCCGGCGCGGTGATGGTGATCACTGCCGACGAGCAGTTGCGCGGCGGCAAGCAGTTGCCGCTCAAGGTCATCGTCGACGAGGCGATCGCGATGGGCGGCTGCGAGTCGGTCAAGGACGTGGTGGTCTACAAGCGCACGGGCGGCACGATCCCGTGGAACCCAGCGCGCGACCGCTGGATGCACGAAGACGCCAAAGCGCAACCTGAGACCTGCGAGCCCGAGTGGGTCGGGGCCGAACACCCGCTGTTCCTGCTCTACACCTCGGGCTCGACCGGCAAGCCCAAGGGTGTGCAGCACAGCACCGGCGGCTACCTGCTGCTCGCGGCGCTGACGACGAAGTGGACCTTCGACCTGAAGGACAACGATGTCTTCTGGTGCACCGCCGACATCGGTTGGGTGACGGGCCACACCTATATCGCCTACGGCCCGCTGGCGCTGGGCGGCACCGAGATCGTGTTCGAGGGTGTGCCGACCTATCCTGACGGCGCGCGCTTCTGGAAGACGATAGAAAAGCACAAGGTCTCGATCTTCTATACCGCGCCGACGGCGATTCGCGCGCTGATCAAGATCGCCGAGGCCAACGAGGCGGTGCACCCGAAGCGATTCGACCTGAACAGCCTGCGCATCCTCGGCACGGTCGGCGAGCCGATCAACCCCGCGGCATGGGAGTGGTATCACAAGCATGTCGGCGGCGGCCGTTGCCCGATCGTCGACACGTTCTGGCAGACCGAAACCGGCGGCCACATGATCACGCCCTTGCCTGGCGTGACGCCGCTGGTGCCGGGTTCGTGCACGCTGCCGTTCCCCGGCATCGACGCCGCCATCGTCGACGAGGCCGGCAACGACGTGCCCAACGGCCAGGGCGGCATCCTGGTCATCAAGCAGCCCTGGCCGAGCATGATCCGCACCATCTGGGGCGACCCCGAGCGCTTCAAGAAGAGCTACTACCCGCCCGAACTGAAGGGCTACTACCTGGCCGGCGACGGCTCGATCCGGGACCCAGACACCGGCTACTTCACCATCACCGGCCGCATCGACGACGTGCTCAACGTCAGCGGCCACCGCATGGGCACGATGGAGATCGAATCGGCGCTCGTCAGCTGCACCGAACTGGTCGCCGAGGCGGCGGTGGTCGGCCGGCCCGACGAAACCACCGGCGAGGCGATCTGTGCCTTCGTGGTCCTGAAGCGCGCGCGCCCGACCGGGGACGAGGCCCGGCGCATCGCGACCGAGCTGCGCAACTGGGTGGCCAAGGAGATCGGCCCGATCGCCAAGCCCAAGGACATCCGCTTCGGCGACAACCTGCCCAAGACGCGCAGCGGCAAGATCATGCGCCGCCTGCTGCGCTCGATCGCCAAGGGCGAGACCATCACGCAGGACACCTCGACGCTGGAGAACCCGGCGATTCTCGAGCAGTTGGCCCAGAGCCTGTAAACGCGCGTGTGCCGGCACCCCGTTGGAGATACGATCAAGGCCTGATCGTCGCTCCACAGGAGGTGCCATGCGCCCCACGATCCGCGCCATCGCGGCTGCGATCGGCTTTGGTGCTTGCATCTGCCGCGGCGCATGCCTCCGGCACGGTGCGGGTGTCCTTCGTGCAACCGGAAAAGTTCGTCGATGCCGAGGACGTGCGCCGTGACAGTTCGCGACAACCTGCGTCGGCTCAAGAGCTATCTCGAAGAACTGGCCAGCCGCCACCTCAGCGACGGCCAGGCCCTGAGCATCGAGGTACTCGACGTCGACCTGGCCGGCGAAGTCCGGTTCGACTCGCCGCCGCATGGACGACGTACGTGTACTGCGCGGCATGGCCGACTGGCCGCGCATCACGCTGCGCTACACGCTGGAGACGGCTGGCGAGCCGCGCGCGGCGTGTCGAGCAGACCGTCTACGACATGGCCTACCTTCAGCGCCTGAACCGCTACGCCGGCGGCGAGCCCCTGCGCTACGAGAAGCACATGCTCGACGAGTGGTTCGACGCGCAGTTCGGCAGCGCCGCGGCCAAGTAGGCCGCCACGCAGCTCAAGCGATCACGTAGGCCGCCGCGGCGGTGGCGATCAGCGTGCCCTGGTCACTGACGAGGCGCATCTGCGTCGAACCGATGCGCCCGCCCAGGCGCGTGACTGCCGCCGTGGCGATGAACGACGTGCCGATGCCCGGGTCGCAGATAGTCCACCCGCAGGTCGATGGTGCTCATCTTGGCGAACCGGTGCATGACCTGCTGCGTCGTTTCCTCGGCATGCTTCTCGCCGATCGCCACCATCAGCGCCAGCCCGCCCATCGCGTCCAGCGTTGCCGAGATCACGCCGCCGTGCAGGCGGCCGTAGAGGTAGTGGCCGACCAGCTCGGGCCGCATCGCCAGGCGGATGCGCGGCTCGGGCGCGGCCACCGACTCGATCTCCAGTCCAAGCACCTGATTGAAGGTGATGCGACGCTGGAACAGGTCGGCCAGCGCGGCGTCGAGGCGGGCCTGTTCTTCAGCGCCGCGGCGCGGGGCAGGGGTATGCACGGTCATGCAGCGATCGTAGCGGGCGCGGGCCCGGCAGCGGGCCGCAATCTGCGCCACACTCGCCGCATGAGCGCCCCGACCGGCCCCGAACGCCACGACCGCCTCGACGCGCTGCGTGGGGTGGCGATCGTCTGGATGGCCTTGTTCCATTTCGGCTTCGACCTGAACTACTTCGGGCTGCTCGATCCGAAGCAGAACTTCTACGTCGATCCGTTCTGGACCCAGCAGCGCGTGGCCATCGTCAGCCTGTTCCTGTTCACCGCGGGGCTGGCGCAGGCCGTGGCGCTCGACGCGGGCCAGCCGTGGCCGCGCTTCTGGCGGCGCTGGGCGCAGATCGCTGGCTGCGCGGTCCTGGTGTCGGCCGGCTCGGCGCTGATGTTCCCGCGCAGCTGGATCAGCTTCGGCATCCTGCATGGCATCGCCCTGATGCTGATCCTGACGCGGTGGGCAGCGCCGCTGCGCGGCTGGCTGTGGCCGCTCGGCCTGCTGCTGCTGCTGCTGCCGCATTGGCTGCAGCACCCGTGGTTCGATACCCGCTGGACGAACTGGATCGGCCTGGTCACCCGCAAGCCCGTTACCGAGGATTTCGCGCCGCTGCTGCCCTGGCTGGGAGTCATGCTGTGGGGCCTGGCGGCGGCCGATGGCTGCTGGCGCATCGGCGCGGCGTCGTCGCCGGCCGCGTGCCGGCCGCCCTGCGGCCGCTGGCGGTGCTCGGCCGTTGGTCGCTCAGCTTCTACATGATCCATCAGCCGGTCCTGATCGGCGCCCTGCTGGCTTGGCGTTGGGCCGTCGCGTAGCCGGCGTGAAATGTTCGCGGCCGTGCACGCACCGCGGCGCGGCTACCATTGCGCCATGCGACGCGCGCCTGCACACAACCGCCCGTGAGCGCGCCGGGCCACCCCGAGCGCGACACCGCCGCGCGCCATGCACCGCCCGTGCGATGAGCAGCCGCATCCTGTTCGGCTTTCACGCCGTGACCGTGCGCTTGAAGACGGCACCCGAATCGGTGCTCGAGATCCACCTCGACAGCCAGCGCCGCGACGCGCGCATGCGCCAGTTCGCCGAGCGCGCGCGCGAGGTCGGCGCCAGGCTGGTCGACAGCAGCGATGCGCAGCTCACGCAATTGGCCGGCACCGCGAGGCACCAGGGCGTGGTGGCGCGCGTCAGTCCTCTGGCGCTGCGCCACTCGCTGGACGACGTGCTCGATGCCGTGACGGGCCCGCCGCTGGTGCTGGTGCTCGACGGCGTGACCGACCCGCACAACCTGGGCGCCTGCCTGCGCGTGGCCGACGGCGCCGGGGCCCATGCCGTGATCGCGCCGAAGGACCATGCGGTCGGCCTGAACGCCACGGTGGCCAAGGTCGCCAGCGGCGCCGCCGAGACCGTGCCGTACCTGATGGTCACCAACCTCGCCCGCTCGCTGAACGAGATGAAGGAGCGCGACATCCGCATCATCGGCACCAGCGACGATGCCCCGCGCACGCTCTACGAGCTCGATCTCAGCGGCCCGGTGGCGCTGGTGCTCGGCGCCGAAGGCGGCGGCCTGCGCCAATTGACGCGCAAGACCTGCGACGAGCTGGTGCGCATCCCGATGGCCGGTGCGGTCGAGAGCTTGAACGTGTCGGTCGCCGCCGGCGTGTGCCTGTACGAAGCGCTGCGCCAGCGGCGACCGCCTTCGGCTCGCTGACGCGTCGCTCAGACCCAGCCGAGCGCGCCTGCCGCGGCGCCACCCGCGATCAGCCACACCGGGTTGATCTTCGTCTTCAGCGACAAGCCGAGCGTGGCGGCGACCAGCAGCCACGCCGCGGGCAGGCGCACCAGTGGCAATGCCAGCAGGCCGCCGCTGGTGAGCAGCAAGGCGATGGTGATGGGTGCCATGCCGGCGACGAAGGCGCGCACGCCGCGCTGCTCGCGCCGCCTGCTGCCCCAGCGCGAGACGGCCAGCGCCAGCGTCGTGCTCGGAATCAGCATGCCGGACAGGGCGACCATCGCGCCGCCGAGTCCGGCCACCGCGTAGCCGATCACCGGCACGAACAACAGGTTCGGGCCGGGTGCCGCCTGGGCCAGGGCGACAGCGGCGCTGAACTGGCTGTCGTCGAGCCAGTGGCGCTCGTCGACGATGTAGCGGTGGATGTCGGGTGCGGTTGCCAGCGCGCCGCCGATGGCCAGCATCGACATCGACAGGAAATGCGCGAACAACGCCCAGCCGTCGGGCCCGGCGAGCGTCATGCGGGTGCCCCGCGCGCGGCCTGCGCTCGCGCGGCCGTCATGCGCCGCGCCCCAGCCGGCGCCAGGCGACCCAGACCGCAACGCTGCCGATTCCGAGCACCGCGTAGGCCATCGGCCAGCGCAGACCGCCGACGCTGGCCAATGTCGCCAGCAGCACCAGCGCGCTGGGCACGCGGCCGAGCGGGTTGTGAGCCAATGTGGGCAACAACTTGCAGGCCGTGGCAATGATCAGGCCCGCGGCGACCGCACCCATGCCGCGCAACACGCCAGCCACATGCGGCTGGGTCGCGAACTGCCCGTACAGGGCGGCCAGCGCCGAGCACGATGACCAGTGGCAACGCCAGCAGGCCGGCGAGCGCGGCAAAGGCACCGCGCCAGCCAAAGTAGCGGTCACCGACGATCAGGGCCATGTTGACCACGTTGGGCCCGGGCAGGATCTGCCCGATCGACAAGGTCTCGGTGAACTGCTCGCGCGTCAACCATTGCCGGCGTTCGACCAATTCACGCTGTGCCACCGGCAGGACACCGCCGAAACCCTGCAGCGCCAAGACGCTGAAGGCGCGCAGCAAGTCGGTGGGCGAGCGCGGCGAGGGCCGCGGGTCGGAGACCGCCGGGCTCAAGCCAGCGTCCATGCCAGCGGTGCGCGGCGCGCCCGGCGCAGGCCTTCGCGCTCGGCAGCGCGGGTTGCATTCAACGCAGCACCTTCAGCGCATCGGGGTTGACGATATTGGTCGGGTTCTGGTTGATGAAGTTGACGACGTTGTCGAACGCCGCGCCGAAATACAGCTCGTAGTTTTCCTGCTCGACATAGCCCAGGTGCGGCGTACAGATGGCGTTTTCCAGCCGCAGCAACGGGTGGCCCTGCAGGATCGGCTCGGTCTCGAAGGTGTCGACCGCGGCCATGCCGGGGTGGCCGCGATGCAGCCCCGTGACCAACGCGCCTTCGGCGACCAACTCCGCGCGCGCCGTGTTCACGAACAGCGCGGTTTGTTTCATGCGCGCAAGGTCGTCTGCCGTCACCAACCCGCGAGTGGCCGGCACCAGCCGCAGGTGCAGCGACAGCACGTCGCTGGTTTCGAAGAAGGCCTCGCGCGTCGGTGCCGGCATGAATCCGTCGGCACTTGCCTTCTCGCGCGACGCATCGCTGCCCCACACGCTCACGTTCATGCCGAAGGCGCGGCCGTAGCCGGCCACGCGCTGGCCGATCTTGCCGTAACCCCATACGCCCAAGGTCTTGCCCTCGAGCTGCATGCCGATGCCGAAGTTGGGCGGCATCGAGGCGGATTTCAGGCCCGACTGCTGCCACGCGCCGTGCTTGAGGTTGCCGATGTACTGTGGCAGCCGGCGCATGGCCGTCATGATCAGGGCCCAGGTCAGCTCGGCCGGCGCGACCGGCGAGCCCACGCCTTCGGCCACCGCGATGCCCAGCCGCGTGCAGGCTTCGACGTCGATGTGCGGGCCGACCCGCCCGGTCTGCGCGATCAGCCGCAGCTTGGGCAGCTTTTCCAGCAACTGGCGCGGGAAGACCGTGCGTTCGCGAATCAGCACCAGCACCTCGGCGTCGCGCAGGCGGATCGACAACTGGCCGATGCCCTTCACGGTGTTGGTGAAGACCTTTGCGTTGAGGCGGTCCAGCTTGGCCGCGCAGCGCAGCTTGCGCACGGCGTCCTGGTAGTCGTCGAGGATGATGATGTTCATGGCGCAGCTCGCACACGCGATTCTGCCTTGCGCGCTACGATGTGGGACGCTTTCACAAGGAGACACACATGTCCATCACGATGCATTCGGCCAGCGCACCGGTCTTTATTCGCATGTTTTCCAATTTGCTGGTCTGGCTCGACAAGGCGCAGGCGCACGCCGAGGTGCGCAAGTTCGACGCCAACAACTATCTCGGCCTGCGCCTGGCGCCCGACATGCTGCCATTTGCGCGCCAGATCCAGATCGCCAGCGATGGCGCCAAGGGTTGCATGGCGCGCCTGGCCGGTGTCGAGGTCGCCGAAGTGGGAAGACAACGAGGTCACGCTGGCCGACCTGCGCGCACGGGTGCAGAAGACGATCGACTATGTCAAGTCGTTCAGCTGCCGCGCAGATCGACGGCAGCGAGGGTCGCGAAATCACGATCGCGACGCGCAACGGCGAACTGAAGTTCAACGGCGAGGCCTACCTGAAGCACTACGCGATGCCGAACTTCTACTTCCACACCACCACCGCTTACGCGCTGTTGCGCCACGCCGGGGTCGAGATCGGCAAGAGCGACTACCTGGGCGGGCGCTGACGCGGCCCGCGCGACAGTCGGGCAAGCGTCAGACGCTGCCGTACAGCACTTTGCGTTGCGCCGTGTAGGCCCACCAAGGCGCGGCGTGGGCGCCGCGCATGAACTCGGTGACGGCCATGAAGGTGTCGAGCACGCAGGGGTCCTGGCGCTGACCGGTGGCGGCGCACAAGGACTGGTAGAGCACAAAGGGGTCGCGGCCGCGCAGGTCGCGCGGGGTGTGCACGCCGATCAGGCGCAGGTCGGCGGCCAGCGCCGGGCCCACGTTGGGCAGTTGCTCGAGCGCCTGACAGGCGCCAGCGTGCGGGGCCTTGGGTTGCTTGATGCGCATGCGACTGGCGCGGGCTGCCTGTGCCACGGCTCACATCATCATGTTGTTGCGGATCAGGCCGACGGCCAGCCCTTCGAGCTCGAACTGGGTCTCGCCCGGCGTGACGATGATGGTCTGGAAGTCGGGGTTCTCGGGGATCAGCTCGATGCCGTGGCGGCCGCGCTTGAAGCGCTTGACGGTGACTTCGTCGCCCAGCCGCGCGACGACGATCTGGCCGTTCTTGGCCTCCTTGGACTTCTGCACCGCGAGCAGGTCGCCGTCCATGATGCCGACGCCCTGCATGCTCATGCCGCGCACCTTGAGCAGGTAGTCGGGCCGGCGCGCGAACATGCTGGCTTCGACGATGTAGGTCTGGTCGATGTGCTCCTGGGCCAGGATCGGGCTGCCGGCGGCGACGCGGCCGACCAGCGGCAGCGACAGTTGCGCCAGACCTGGCAGGCTGAACTGCTTGCCGCGCGCCTCGTTGACCAGGCGCAGCGTGTCGGCACGCAGGCGGATGCCGCGCGAGGTGCCGCCCACCAGTTCGATCACGCCCTTGCGCGCCAGGGCTTGCAGGTGTTCCTCGGCCGCGTTGGGCGAGCGAAAGCCGAGCTCGGCGGCGATCTCGGCCCGGGTGGGCGGGGCGCCGGTGCGCTCGATCGCGCTCTGCACGAGATCGAGGATTTGCTGCTGGCGGTCGGTAAGCTTGGGGCGTTCTTCCATCGGGGCCACCGTTCGAATCAAAGCTGGTCGTTTGTCCAGTGGCTGTATTTTTATCCAGATCGCGCAGCAATGCAATCCAAAATCGTCATCCTGGGCACCGGCGGCACGATCGCAGGCACGGCCGCCAGCCCCGCCGATGCCGTCGGCTATACGGCGGCGCAGCTCGGCGTGGCGCAATTGGTGGCTGCTGTGCCGTCGCTGGCACAGGCGCCGATCGAGTGCGAGCAGGTGGCCCAGCTCGACAGCAAGGACATGGACTTCGCCACCTGGCAGCGCCTGGCGCAGCGTGTGGCTGCGCATCTGGGGCGCGACGAGGTGCAGGGCATCGTCATCACCCACGGCACCGATACGTTGGAAGAAACGGCGTACTTCCTGCACCGCGTGCTCGCGCCGACCAAACCGCTGGTGCTGACGGCAGCGATGCGCCCCGCGACGTCGTTGCAGGCCGACGGACCGCAGAACCTGCTCGACGCCGTGACGCTGGCGCGCGATGGGCAGGTGGTCGGCGTCAGCGTCGTCATGGCCGGCCGCGCCTGGGCCGCCGCCGACGTGCGCAAGCGCCACACCTACCGGCTCGACGCATTCGGCGGTGGCGACGCCGGGCCCGCGGCCGTGATCGAGGAGGGCCGTGTGCGGGCACTTTGCGTGGCGCGCCGCGCGGGCCCGGGTGTCGGCCTCGATGCGATCGCGCGCGACAGCGCCGCCTGGCCGCGCGTCGAGATCGTGCTCAACCACGCCGGCGCGAGCGGGTCCATCGTCGATGCCCTGGTGGCACAGGGCGTCGGCGGCCTGATCGCGGCCGGTACCGGCAACGGCACGCTCAGCGCCGGCCTGGAAAGCGCATTGCGGCGTGCCGCGCAGGCCGGCGTGCGGGTGCTGCGCGCCAGCCGCTGCGCCGATGGTCCGGTGCTCGGTGGCGACGCAGGCGCCTTGCCGTCGGCCGGTGCCCTGTCGGCGGTGCAGGCCCGCGTCGAGCTGCTGCTGCAACTGCTCGCGCGCTGACCCGAGCCGACCGTCACCCGCACGCCGCCGCACTGCATGACCGAATCCGATGCGCGCCAGGTACTGCTCGTGCGGGCCGTGGAAACCGCACCTGCGCGTGATGCAGCGGCGCTCTGGCGCGACGAGGATGCCGCATGGGCCGGCGCCGAAGCGCGGCGGCGCGTCGGCGAACATGCCAGCGCCGAGACCTACCTCGCCGCGCGCGCCGATCTCGCGCTGCAACGCCTGGGCGAGCGCGATGCGGCGTGGCGCAGCGACCCGTTGCGGCCGGGGCAGGGCGCGTTGACCATCGGGTTGGTGTCGATGGGCCTCGTGCTCGCCGCGGCAATCGTCGGCAACGTGCTCGGCCCCGAGCGGCGCATCAACCTGCTGGCGCCGCCGGTGCTGGGTTTGCTGGCGTGGAACCTGTTGGTCTACGTCGCGCTCGCCATCGGTGCGCTGCGTCGATGGCGCGAGCCCGCCGTCGTGAACCATGCGACGGGCTCAGGCTGGGCCGGCGTCGTGCGGCGCATTTCGGCGGCGGTGGCTGCGCGCGCCGGCGCTGCGCCGATGGCGGCGGTGCGGGCCCGCCACGCGGCCGACTGGGCGCTGGCCAGCGCCTCGTTGCAGGCGCATCGCATGGCCGTCGGCCTGCATGGCGCGGCGGCCTTGCTGGCGCTGGGCGTCGTGCTGTCGATGTACCTGTTCGGCCTGGCCTTGGACTTTCGCGCCGGCTGGGACAGCACCTGGCTCGATGCGTCGCAGGTGCAGCGCTTGCTGCAAACGGTGTTCGGCCCGGCGGCCGCGCTCGGCGGCATCGAGTTGCCCGATGCGTCGGCGCTGGCGCGGCTGCGCTGGGCCGAAGGCAGCGCCGGCGAGAGCGCGGCGCGCTGGATCCACCTGTACGCGCTGACGCTTGCCGGCGTGGTGATCGTGCCGCGCGTCCTGTTGGCGGCGATGGCCTGGATGCGTGCGCGCCGCGCGGCGCGGCAGATCGCGCTGCCGCTGGACGCGCCGTACTTCAAACGGCTGCTGCGCGAGCGGCCGGCGCAACCCTGGCCGGTGACGGTGCTGCCCTACAGCTACCGGCTCGGTGCCGAGCAACAGGCCGCGCTGGGGCCGGCCCTGGCCGCCGCACTGGGGGCCGGCGCCCAAGCGCGGCTGGTCGCGTCGCTGCCGCTCGGCGCCGAAGACGAGCTGGCGCGCCACCTGCCCGCCGACCTCGCCGACAGCGTCGCGCTGCTGTTCGCAGCCACGGCCACCCCCGAGCGCGAAACGCATGGTGCGTTCGTGCAGGCGATGGCCGCGTGGCGGCCCGCGGCGTCGCCGTCGGCGTTGCGAGCTTCGTCGCTGTCGGTGCTGGTCGACGAGTCGGGCCTGCGCCGCCAGTTCGGCGCGGCCGGCGACGCGGCGTTGCGCCTGCGCCAGCGCCGCGAAGCCTGGCAACGCATGCTGCAGGCCTTGTCGCTGCCGGCGCCGCACTTCGTCGATCTCGGCGGCGACCGCACGGAATGAGCGGCGCACCATCGCCGGCCAGCGCCGGCCCGCAGACCCTTTCGCTGAGCCTGGTGTCGCACACCAACGTGGGCAAGACCACGCTGGCGCGCACCCTGCTCGCGCGCGACATCGGCGAAGTGCGCGACGAGGCCCACGTGACCGAGAGCGCCGAGTCGCAGTTGTGGGTTGAATC
Source organism: uncultured beta proteobacterium (assembly GCA_963751775.1). Lineage (GTDB taxonomy): Bacteria > Pseudomonadota > Gammaproteobacteria > Burkholderiales > Burkholderiaceae_C > CADEEN01. The sequence continues at coordinate 274,339 of CAVVVW010000008.1, read as the reverse complement.
GCCGGCGGGCGACCGCCTGCTGCTGTGGGACACGCCGGGCTTCGGCGACAGCCTGCGCCTGGCGCGCCGGCTGGCCCTGGCCGGCAACCCGCTTGGCTGGTTTCTGAGCGAAGTCTGGGACCGCTGGCGCGACCGCGCTTTCTGGTCGACCCAGCGCGCGCTGCGCCACGTGCTCGAGCAGGCCGACGTGGTGCTGTACCTGGTCAATGCCGCCGAGGCCCCCGAGGACGCCGGCTACCTCGATGCGGAGTTGCAGGTGCTCGGCCTGATCGGCAAACCGGTGCTGGCGCTGTTGAACCAGCTCGGCCCGGCGGGCGCGGCCGCCAACGCCGAGGCAGAAGACTCGCTGGCCGCGCGCTGGCAGTTGCGCCTGGCCGCCGCGCCCGGCGTGCAGGCGGTGTTGCCGCTCGACGCCTTCACGCGCTGCTGGGTCCAGGAGGGCGTGCTGTGGCGCGCGATAGCCCAGGCCATGCCGGCCTCCAGGCGCGCCGCGTTCGCGCGCCTGCAAACGGCCTGGCAGCAGCGCCAGGCGGCGATCTGGCGCACCGCGATGGCCGAGCTGGCGCGCCGCATGGCGCGCGCGGCGCTCGATGTCGAGGCGCTCGAAGCCGAAGGCTGGCGCGGCCCGCTGCGCAAGGTGGGCAACGCATTGGGCAAGCTGCTCGGCCTGGCTGGCGACGGTGCCGACTCGGCGCGCGCTCGCGCGATGGCGGCGCTGGCCGAACGCCTCGACAGCGACCTGCGCCAGTCGACCGACACCCTGATCGCGTTGCACGGCCTGGACGGTCGCGCCGGCGGCGAAGTGCTGGAGAAGCTGGCGCGCCACTATGCGCTGCGCCAGCCGCTCGACGAAGGCCGCGCCGCACTGTGGGGCGGCGTGTTCAGCGGCGCACTGGCCGGGCTGAAGGCCGATATCGCCAGCGGCGGCCTCACGCTCGGCGGCGGCCTGCTCGCCGGCGGCGTGATCGGCGCACTGGCCGCGGCCGGCGCTGCGCGCGGTGTCAACCTGGTGCGAGGGCTGGAGCGGCCGCAACTGGCGTGGGACGTGCGAGTGCTCGATGCGCTGCTGGCCAGCGCGCTGCTCGGCTACCTTGCGGTGGCGCACCATGGCCGCGGGCGCGGCGCGTGGGTCGACGAGGCGCCGCCGGCGCGCTGGACGGCGGCGGTACAGGCGGTGCTGGATGCGCGGCGCGGCGAGATCGATGCCGTGTGGCGACAGCGCGTGGGTGCACTCGCTTCTGCGCCATCGGCGATGCGAGGGGCCGATGCTGGCGCGTCATCGACGTCGAACGCCGCCGTCACGATCGCGTTGCGCGACCTGCTCGAATCGGTGAGCGCCGACTTGTTGAGCAATCTGTACCCCGAAGCCCCTTTGCCACCATGAGGGACGACAGCGCGCTCGTGTATCGAACGGCGGCTCTATGGGCGTAAGGCAATTGACGGCTCGCGGCCGAGGCCGTGTGAGAACGCTCTCAAGAAACAAAACTGAAGGCGGTCGATTTCACGCGGCGGCCTCCATGGGGTTGATGCCGGAAGCCCAGTGCGGCGGCGCGGCGCTTGAGGGCGGCGATGCTGCGCTGGCGCTGCTGCTCGTCGTAGCGCTGCTGACCCTGGTCGACGAAGGCCTCGCCGCGGGTCAGCATGAAGTACACCATCCGGGCCAGCTTGTGAGCCGTGGCCGTGTTGGCCCGCGGCTTGTCCATTCGGCCGCACAGTCGGCGGTAGAACGCCCCGAGCGCGGAGTCGCTGTGCGACAGGTTCATCGCCGCCATCTTCAGCGCCTGTCGAGCGCGGTTGGCCGAGCGCTTGGTCCCCGAGGACAGCACCTTGCCGCCGCTGATCTTGGTGCCCGGGCACAGACCCAGCCACGAGCAGAAGTGCTTGACGCTGGCAAAGCGGCTTACATCGGGGCCAATCTCCGACAGCAGCTTCATCACCACCGCCACGCCCAGGCCGTTGATGCGCGTGAGATCGACGCCGGCCCAGTTGGCCAGCGCCTGGCGAACGTCGAATTCAACCCGGGACTTGGCTCCAGCCTTGGGCGCACGGCCCAGATCGACCCGTGCCTGGCTGCGCTGCTCCAGCAGCGAGCGCAGCTTGGCGTCGCACTCGAGCAGGTGCTTGGCGATGTCGTCATACATCGCCAGCGCCTGGCGCAGCACGAACAGGTGTTCCTCGCGCCAGTTGCCCGTCAGCGCCTTGGTGATCTCTTCGGCGCTGGCCTTGACACGGCTGTGGCGGTGCCGGGCCAGCACCTTGGGGTCGCGCTCACCGGCCACGATGGCGCGGATGATGGCCTGGCCGGTCATCCCCATCACGTCGGCCAGCACCTCGGTGAGCTGGATGTTCATCTGCACCAGCGACTTCTGCATGCGCTGCACCCAGCTGGCCTGCTCGGTGATCAGCACCTCGCGCTGGCGCGCTACCGCGCGAACCACGCAGACCTCGCCGTCGGGTCGCCAAGCCGCGCGCAGCAGCCCCAGGCCCATGAGCTTCTGCAGCCACTGGCAGTCCTGTACGTCGCTCTTGCGCCCGGGCACGTACTTCATCTGCCGCGCGTCCACCAGCCAGACCTTCAGCCCGCGTTGCTCCAGCACCTCGTACACGGGGATCCAGTACACCCCGGTGGACTCCAGCGCCACCGTGTCCACCCCACATGCCAGCAGCCAGTCGGCCAGGGCGTTGAGGTCATCGGTCATCGCACCGACCTCGCGCACCGGCTCGCAACCGGCTTGCTCGGCCAGATGTCGCGGCACGGCCACCCAGTGACTGGATGCACCGACATCGATCCCCGCCGCGTTGGCAAACACCTCGTCGTCTCGCTTGCGCATTGCCATGACTTGCTCCACCATCGTTGATGAACGGCAGCGCCATGGGAAGCGTCGAATTCGACTCGATCTCTCAAACGGGATGCGGCTCGCGCCGCTCGCCACTGTCGCCGACGATTCCCGGACCATGCTCACAAGCGGGCTCACACCGCGGCGTCCGATAACGCCACGGGCTCGCACCAATGACGTGTCGGTCATACCGGCGCTGCCGTTCGCCTTGTAGCGCATAGCCGTTTCTTCGCGAACGCCGGGCACATTCATGGGCTTGGGATGCTCAGAACGTCAGGCAGGGTCTGCCGAACCACATAGGCGGTCGATTTCGTGCAATGGGTCGAATCGGCGCACAGTGGGCGCTTGGTGTTGTGATGCAACTTCAGCGGTCTCGTCGACGCCGGAATGCTTGATTTGGGTATGAATCAGCGCTCACGCGCCCGCCAATCTCATCGCGTTCATCGTCCTGGTCATGCCAAGAATGCTCAACACGCGCTTCAGGTTGTATGCCAGGACGTGCAGACTCATTTCCGTGCTCACCTTGGCCAGCGTGCGCGTCAGGAAGTGCGTTGAACCCATCCAGTACTTCAGTGTTCCGAACACATGTTCGACCGTTTGCCTTCGTATCGTCATCGCCTGCGGTTGCGCGTCTAGCCGTCGTTGCACGGCCTCCATCACCGGCTCGTGTTCCCAGCGTGCGATGCGCCTGTAGGCGCTGGGTGTGCACTGCGCCTTCATGGGGCACTGCGGGCAGGCGCTGCTCCAGTAGCGGCGAATCTGCAGGCCGTTTTCTTCCCCGGTGAATCGGTAGATCGCACGCTGCCCGGCTGGACACTGGTACTCGTCATCCTTGGCCACATAGATGAAGTCGGCCTTTTCGAATCGGCCTTCGAAGCGGGCGCCCGAGGTCATCGGCTTGGGCACGATCGCGACGATGCCATTGTCTTGGCAGGCCTTAATCTGCGGGCCGTAGTAATACCCGCGGCCGGCCAATGCTTGCAGCCGCTTCTTGCCCATCGCCTGGCGCGCTGCCTGCGCCGTGAGGCTGAGTTGGTAGCGGTCATGGCCGACGTTGGTGACTTCGTGCGCCACGATCAAGTGGTGCTTAGCATCCACGGCCGCTTGAAGGTTGTAGCCCACTACGCCCGTGCCCTTGCCGGTGCTGTTCATGGAGCGCGCGTCGGGGTCGGTCAGCGAGATCTGCCCTTCGGGCTGCGTCTTCAGTTCCTCCTCGATCTGGTCGAGCCGCCGCATCTGCTGGCGTAGCCGATCGATCTTCTCGTGCAGTCGTTCGGTCTTGGCCTCCAGGTCTGCTGGCTGCGTACGGTCGGCCGTCTCCAGCGCGTCGAGGTAGCGCTGGACGCTTTGCTCAACCTGCTCGCGGCGCTTGTCGATCTTGCCGGGCGTTAAGTTGCGGTCGCGATTGTTGACGGCCTTGAACTTGCTGCCATCGATAGCCACAAGTGCCTGCGAGAAGAGCTTGAGTTCGCGGCACATCTCGACGAAGCGGCGGCACACGTTGCGGATGCCGCGGCCGTTGTCGCGCCGGAAGTCGGCAATGATCTTGAAGTCCGGCGCCAAGCGGCCCGTCAACCACATCAGCTCGACATTGCGCTGGCACTCCCGCTCCAGGCGGCGGCTGGACTGCACACGGTTGAGGTAGCCGTAGATGTAGATCTTCAGCAGCACCGCCGGTTGGTACGAGGGGCGGCCTGTGACTGCAGGCGTCGCGCCTTCGAACCCCAACGCACGCAAGATTCAACTCGGCGACGAACGCGTCGACGACGCGCACCGGATTGGCTTCCGTGATGAAGTCATCCAGGCACTCGGGCAGCAACGTCACTTGTTGCCTGTCTCGACCTTCAATGAATCGCGTCATATCGACTCCCGCCCTCGATATGGCACCACAGTCTACGAACGCACCAGCATCAATGGGAGGGGGTTTTCACACAGCCTCGGCCACAACCCGTCGGTCGCGATCGTCTGCTTCGCGGCAGTCCTATGTCCTATCATCGGATGGGCGCGATTGGGTCTGAAACACGGCACGTCCCGCTGCACGACTGCGAGCGCCAAAGGATCGGATGAAGACCCTTAACAATTTTGATGGTGTGCGACTCGTTGCAGCTCTTGCGGTGTTGGTCAGCCATCAATTCTTGATCGCCGGCACTCAGGAGCCTCATACATTTGGCCCGATGACGCTGGGTAGCTTAGCGGTGCTGGTGTTCTTCGCGATTAGCGGCCACCTTGTGGCGTCGAGCTGGGTTGCCGACCCGGTACTTTGGCGATTTGCCGCGCGCCGTTTCCTGCGTATATGGCCGGCCTATTTCGTCGCGATCGTCGGTGCGGCCGTTTGGGTTGCGTGCACCGATCCGCGTCCGCTCGCGGTGACAGGAGCGTGGATGTACGTTTTCAAACATCTGCAGTTCGCGCAATTTGAGTGGGACTTTTTCCCGACTCTGCACGATCCGCGGCTCAACGCCTCCATTTGGACGATCCCGTTCGAGGTCGGCTGTTACGTCGCGTTTGCTGCCGTGGCGATGTTGGCTCGGAAGTGGTGGGCCGTGGCGCTCGTGACAGTGGGCGGGATTGCCTTCGCGGCATGGGGCGTTGGCCTGCGTTCGCTCGATCCTTCGGAAGCCTCAGTGGGCACTGACTGGGCGCTATTCGGTGCGGTATTCGCGGTTGGCGCGGTGTTGCTTGGGTTGCCGGCACTTCGCATGGCGAAGGCTTCGGCGGCAATCGTATTGGTCGGGGCAGTTGCTTACTTGGCCGGCTCTGAGGTGATTGGGCTTGCACTGGTGATTCCGACAGTGGCGGTGGTCGTCGGACGGAGTTCCTGGCCTGTGTTCAGGCAGGCAGCGCGTTTTGGGGACCTGTCCTATGGCATCTACCCTTGGGGCTGGCCGGCTCAACAGGTCGTTGCGACTCAGATGGGTGTTGGTGTGGGCTTCTGGCGACTGCTGTCCATATCGCTGCCGCTCGTCGTCGTGCTTGCCCTGATCTCGTGGCACGTCGTCGAGAAGCGAGCATTGAGGGCTAAGCCGAGAACTTCCGCGGAGTGGCCACGGTGGGCGAGATTGGAATTGCGCTAGGCGTAGTCAGGCTTGGCGGCGCTCGCATTTGTGCGCTGGATCGAAAGCGAATGCTTCTACCAAATTGTTACCCGGGCAGCGAATGTCACTGATCGAGCATAGGCAGATGCGTAGCCCGACTCGAATGTCCGAATGCGGACGCTCAATTTGACTTGTTCACTGGCAGCTCTGGGTCGCTATGGAATGCGTTCCATCGGGTCGGTTCCAGCTACTGAAGGGCTCGAAGAGCGGTCATGCAAATCGCGAACTGGTAGGGCGAATGGTGCGGCTCAGCGCAAGACCGTCATGCCCTCCAGTTGCTGATGCAACTCCAGCCACCGCTCTTCGAGCATCGCTACTTCGGCGGCGATGTGTGCCAGTTGCCGGCCGGCGTCGGCGATAGACGCGGGGGCCACGCCACTGCTGGCGAGCGTGGCCTCGGTTTGTGCGCGCTCGGTGGCGAGCTTGGCCAGGCGCTGGTCGATCGTTGCCAGCTCGTTGCGCAGCGGTCTCGTCTGGTCGGCCAGCCTGGAGCGCGCCTGGCCTTTGGCCTTGCGATCGTCGCGCGAGTGGCTGGCAGGCGGCGCGGCCGCCGGCTTGGTGATGGGCTTGGCGCGGGGTGCGACAGGTGCAGGCGGCGCCACCACCGCAGCGCCGGGCACCGGCGGCGCCGGCTGGCCGCGTGAATTCGCGCGGGAGACGTCGAGCAGCCACTTCTGGTAGTCGTCGAGGTCGCCGTCGAACGGCAGCACGCCGCCGCGGGTGACCAGCCAGAATTCGTCGCAGACTTCGCGCAGCATGGCGCGGTCGTGGCTGACCAGCATCACCGTGCCCTCGAACTCGTTCAAGGCCATCGACAGCGCTTCGCGGGTGGTCAGGTCGAGGTGGTTGGTCGGCTCGTCGAGCAGCAGCAGGTTCGGCCGCTGCCAGACGATGCCGGCCAGCACCAGCCGCGCGCGCTCACCGCCCGAGAGCGTGCCCACCGTCTGGTGCACCATGTCGCCGGCGAAGTTGAACTGGCCGAGAAAGTTGCGCAAGCCCTGTTCGCGTCCGTCCTGGCCGGCCACGTTGAGCTCGCGGGCCAGGCGCGTCATGCGCTGCAGTGGCGTGTCGTCCTCGGTCAGCAGATCCATCTCCTGCTGGGCGAAGTAGCCGATGGCCAGGCCCTTGCCTTCGGTCATCGTGCCCGCGATGGGTTTCAGCGCCCGGGCGATGGTCTTCACCAGCGTCGACTTGCCCTGCCCGTTGGCGCCGAGGATGCCGATGCGCTGGCCGGCCATCACGGTGCGGTTGACGTCGCGCACGATGACGGTCTTCCCGTACCCGCACTCGAGGTCGCGCATCGCCAGCATCGGGTTGGGCAGGTTCTGCGGCTCGCGGAACTCGAACGCAAAGTCGCTCGCCGTCAGCACCGGCGCAATGCGCTCCATGCGCGCCAGCGCCTTGACCCGGCTCTGCGCCTGCTTGGCCTTGCTGGCCTTGGCCTTGAAGCGGTCGATGAAGCGCTGCAGGTGCGCGATGCGCTCCTGCTGCTTGCCGAAGGCGGCCTGCTGCTGGCTCATGCGTTCGGCCCGCATCTCCTCGAAGCCCGAGTAGTTGGCGCCGTAGCGGGTGACCTGCGCCTCGTCGACGTGCAGCGTCACGCGCGTCACCGCGTCGAGGAACTCGCGGTCGTGGCTGATGATCACCAGCGTGCCGGCGAAGCGCTGCAGCCAGGCCTCGAGCCAGACCAGTGCGTCGAGGTCGAGGTGGTTGGTCGGTTCGTCGAGCAGCATCAGGTCGGCCGGGCACATCAGCGCGCGGGCGAGCTGCAGGCGCATGCGCCAGCCGCCGGAAAAGCTGTTCACCGCCGCGTCGAGCTGGTCGCTGCGAAAGCCCAGGCCGAGCAGCATGGCCTGCGCGCGCGAGCGCGCGTCGAAGCCGCCGGCTTCGTCGATCGCCATGTGCGCGTCGGCCATCGCGTGGCCGTCGTGCGCGGCCTCGGCGGCGGCCAGCGCGGCGACGGCGGCGGTCAGCGGGCCGTCGCCTTCGAGCACGTAGTCGGTGGCGCCTTGGGTCGTCTCGGGCATCTGCTGCGCCACTTCGCCCAGGCGCCAGCGCGGCGGCATCTCGACGTCGCCGGCGTCGGCGTGCAGGCGCCCGGCGAGCAGCGCGAACAGGCTCGACTTGCCGGCGCCGTTGCGTCCGACCAGGCCCGCCTTCTCGCCCGGATTGAGCGTGAAGGTCGCGCCCTGCAGCACGACCTTGACGCCGCGACGCAGCGTGACGTTGCGAACCGTGATCATGCCGGGACCAGCACGGTGCGACCCTGCACGCTGCCCGCGCGCAGCGCGTCCAGCGCCGCGTTGGCCTCGGCCAGCGGGCGCGTGTGGCAATGGCAGCGCAGCTTGCCGGCCGCGGCCAGCGCCAGCGTGGCACGCAGGTCGTCGCGCGTGCCGACCGCGCTGCCGACGATGCGGTACTCGCCGCTGACGATGGCCAGCGCCGAGAACTGCAAGGGCTCGGGCGGCAGGCCGACGATGGCCAGCGTGCCGGTCGGGCGCAGGCACTTGAAGCCGAGATCGAACGCGGCGCGCGCGGCCGAGGTCACGACGGCGATGTGCGCGCCACCGAGCCCCCGCACGGCCTTGGGCGTGTCGGGCGAGCGGGCGTCGAACACGTGCGCGGCGCCGAGTTGTCGCGCCGCATCGAGCTTGTCGGCGGCGACGTCGATCGCGATCACCTCGGCGCCGGCCGCCAATGCGATCTGCAGCGCCAGGTGGCCGAGGCCACCGACGCCGACGACGGCCACCCGTTGACCGGGGCCGATGCCGGCGTTGTGCAGCGCGCGGTAGCTGGTGACGCCGGCGCAGAACAGCGGTGCCGCCTCGACCGTGTCGAGCGCGTCCGGCACCGGCAGCGCGTGGCTGGCCTTGGCGCGCATGAATTCGGCATAACCGCCGTCGACGGTCATGCCGGTGACGGTGCCCTTGCGGCACAGGTTCTCGCGCCCACCCAGGCACCACTCGCAGCGCCGCAGGCATGGTGCAACCAGGCCACGCCGACACGCTGGCCGACCGCCAGGTGCGAGACATCGGCACCGCGGGCGACGACGCGGCCGACCACTTCATGGCCGGGAATCAACTGCGCCTTGGTGCCGGCCTTGAAGCCGGGCGTGTCGCCGTCGATGATGTGCAGGTCGGAGTGGCAGACGCCGCAGGCCAGGACTTCGAGCAGCACCTCGTCGGCCAGTGGAACGGGCCGGGGCAGGTCGAGCCAGGCCAGGGGTTGGCCGAAGGCCTGGAGAACGGCAGCTTTCATGACCGGATTGTCCTTGCACCGTTGGCGAGCGCTTCGCGGGTGAACAGCAGCACCTGGTCTTCGCCGGCGCTGGTCGGCAGCCACACGCTTTCCAGTGTCGGAAAGGCGGCTTCGAAGTGGGCTCGCTCGTGGCCGACCTCGAGCACCAGCACGCCATGCTCGTTCAGGTGGTCCGGCGCGCGGGCGATCAGCTTGCGAATGAAGTCCATGCCGTCGACGCCGCCGGCCAGCGCAATGCGCGGCTCGGCCCGGTACTCGGCCGGCAGTGCGAGCATCGCCGCGTCGTTGACATACGGCGGGTTGCACAGGATGGCGTCGTAGCGCCGGCCGGCGACGGCGGCCAGGCCGTCGCCGTGATGCAGGTTGATGCGCCCGGCCAGGCCATGCTTCTCGACATTGATGCGCGCGACGGCCAGCGCATCGGCGCTGAGATCGGCCGCGTCGACCGTCACATCGGGCCAGGCCAGCGCGGCCAACACGGCCAGGCTGGCGTTGCCGGTGCACAGGTCGAGCACCTGGCGCGTCGGGACCGGCAACCAGGCGTCGGCGGTGCCGTCGGCCAACACCTCGGCGATCAGCGAGCGCGGCACGATCGTGCGCTCGTCGACATAGAACGCCACGCCTTGCAGCCAGGCCTCGTGCGTCAAGTAGGCGGCAGGCTGGCGCGTGGCGATGCGTTGCTCGACCAGCGCCTGGATGCCCGCGCTTTCGGCGGCGGTGAGTTCGCGCTCGGCGACGGCGTCGAGCTCGTCCAGCGGCAGGCCGAGCTGCCACAGCACCAGCCATGCCGCCTCGTCGAACGCGTTGGTAGTGCCATGCCCAAACGAAACGCCCGCCTGGGTGAGGCGGGCGCTTTGCTGCTCGATCGTCTCGATCAGGGTCACGTCAGCACGCGCTCCAGAACACCGCGGTAGATCAGGGCCAGGCGGTCGATGTCGGCCGCCTCGACATGTTCGTCGATCTTGTGGATGCTCGCATTGCGCGGGCCCAGTTCGATGACCTGCGGACAGATTGTCGCAATGAAACGGCCGTCCGAGGTGCCGCCGGTCGTCGACAGCACCGGGCGGTGGCCGCAAACGGCCTCGACGGCGGCACTGACGGCTTCGGTCAGCGTTCCGGGCGCGGTCAGGAACGGCTGGCCGCCCAGAACCCACGCCAGTTCGTGCTCGACCCCGTGGCGTGCCAGCAGCGCCTGCACGCGGGCCTTCAGGCCGGCGGCCGTGCTCTCGGTCGAGAAGCGGAAGTTGAAATCGACCACCGCGTCGCCCGGGATCACGTTGCCGACGCCGGTGCCGGCGTGGATGTTGGAGACCTGCAAGGTGGTCGGCGGGAAGTGCTCGTTGCCGCGGTCCCATTCGGTATCCACCAATTCGGCCAGGGCCGGCGCGAAGCGGTGGATCGGGTTGTTCGCCAACTGCGGGTAGGCGACGTGGCCTGCACGCCGATCACGCGCAGCTTGCCCGAGAGCGTGCCGCGGCGGCCGTTCTTGATCATGTCGCCGAGGCGTCGACCGAGGTCGGTTCGCCGACGATGCACATGTCGAGTCTTTCGCCGCGCGCCTGCAGCAGCTCGACCAGACGCGCCGTGCCGTCGATCGACGGGCCTTCTTCGTCGCTGGTGATCAGCAGCGCGATCGCGCCGGCATGGTCGGGTGCGGCGCGCACGAAACCTTCCACCGCCACCGTCATCGCGGCGATCGAACTCTTCATGTCGGCGGCGCCGCGGCCGTAGAGCCGCCCGCCGCGGTGGCTGGGCACGAACGGGTCGCTGGTCCACTGCGCCAGCGGGCCGGTCGGCACGACGTCGGTGTGGCCCGCGAAGGCCAGCGTCGGCCCCGGCCGCCGGCCGCGCCGCAGTGCCCACAGGTTGGTGACGCGAAAGTCGCTCGGGCCGCAGACAAGGGTCTCGCAATCGAAGCCGAGTGGCGCCAGGCGCGCCTTGAGCAACTCCTGGCAGCCTGCGTCGTCGGGCGTGATCGAAGGCCGCGCGATCAGGGCCTCGGCCAGCCGCAAGGCCGAGGGCATCAGGCCAATCGACCGAAATTGGTCGCGTGCCTTTGCTCCGTGACCGGCTGCACGTCGAGCACGATCTCGGTGAACAACTGCGGGTCCGACTCGTCGGCCTTGGGCGGCTGGCGCGATACCGGTGCGGATTCGTTCGACAGGCGCCACAGCAGGTTGGTCGGCGAATCGGAGAAGGCCAGGCCTTCGTCGCGGGTGATGGTGCCTTCGTTGATCAGCTTGGCCAGATCGGCCTCGAACGTCTGCGAACCCTCGGCCAGCGACTTCTCCATGGCCTCCTTGACGCCGCCGATGTCGCCGCGCTCGATCAACTCGGCGATCAGCTTGCTGTTGATCAGCACCTCGGCGGTCGGTATGCGTCCGCCCGGCTGCGCCCGGACCAGGCGCTGCGACATGATCGCGCGCAAGCCCGAAGCCAGGTCGGACAGCAGCGCAGGGCGGGCCTCCGGCGTATAGAACGACAGGATGCGGCCCAGCGCGTGATAGCTGTTGTTGGCGTGCATGGTGGCCAGCACCAGGTGGCCCGACAGCGCGTAGGAGATCGCCGAAGTCATGGTCTCGCGGTCGCGGATCTCGCCGATCAGGATCACGTCGGGCGCCTGGCGCAACGCGTTCTTCAGCGCGATCTGCAGGCTGTTGGTGTCGCGTCCGACCTCGCGCTGGTTGATGATCGACTTCTTGTTCGCGAACAGGAATTCGATCGGGTCTTCGATGGTCAGGATGTGGCCGGCCATCTGCTGATTGCGCTGCTCGAGCATCGCCGCCACAGTGGTGCTCTTGCCCGTGCCGGTGGCGCCGACCAACAGGATCAGGCCACGCTTTTCCAGCACCAATTCGCCGAGGATCGCGGGCAACTTGAGCGACTCGAGCGTCGGGATCACGAAGGGAATGCAGCGGAACACCGCGGCGATGGAGCCGCGCTGGCGGAACGCCGACAGGCGAAAGCTGCCGACCTTGGAGATGCCGACGCCGACATTGAGTTCGCCGGTGTCGTCGAGCTCCTCGAGCTGTTGCGGCGTCAGCAACTCGGCCAACAACTGGCGCGGCTGTGAATGCGACAGCGGCTGATCCGACAGCTGCATGATCTGGCCGTTGATCTTGATCAGGATCGGCGTGTTGGCCGACAGGTAGACGTCGGACGCGCCCTTCTCCGCCATCAGGCGCAACACGCGCTCCATGCTGCCGCTGCCGCTGCCGCTGGCTGCTGCCGCCGCCAATCACATTGCCGCCGCTCATGTCTTGCCGCTCCTGGGTCGCGCCGCGCAGCTTCAGGTGCGCAGCAACTCGTTGATGCTGGTCTTGGCGCGCGTCTGCGCATCGACCTTCTTGACGATCACGGCACAGTACAACGAGTACTTGCCGTCGGCACTGGGCAAATTACCGGAAACCACGACCGATCCGGCCGGGATGCGGCCATAGCTCACTTCACCGGTCGCACGGTCATAGATCTTGGTGCTCTGGCCGATGTAGACACCCATCGAGATGACCGAGTTCTCCTCGACGATCACGCCCTCGACGACCTCGCTGCGCGCGCCGACGAAGCAGTTGTCCTCGATGATCGTCGGGTTGGCTTGCAGCGGCTCGAGCACACCGCCGATGCCCACGCCACCCGACAGGTGCACGTTCTTGCCGATCTGCGCACACGAGCCGACGGTGGCCCAGGTGTCGACCATCGTGCCTTCGTCGACATAGGCGCCGATGTTGACGTAGCTGGGCATCAATACCACGTTCCTGGCGATGTAGCTGCCGCGCCGCGCCACCGCGGGCGGGACCACGCGCACACCGGTGGCGCGCATCTGCGCTTCGTCGAGATGGGCGAACTTGGTCTGCACCTTGTCGAAGAAGCCCAGGTCGCCGGCGCGAATGAGCTGGTTGTCGTTGAGGCGGAACGACAGCAGCACCGCCTTCTTCACCCACTGGTTGACCGTCCACTGGCCCACGCCCTGGCGTTCGGCCACGCGCACGCGGCCCTTGTTGAGATCGGCGATGACCTGCTCGACCGCGGCACGAAGTTCGGGCGCATTGGCGGCATCGAGCTTGGCCCGCGACTCCCAGGCCAGGTCGATGACGGATTGAAGTTGCTGGGTCATGAGAGGCTTCTTGTATAGGAGACGATGCGCCGCGCTGCTTCGATGCACTCCTCGACGCTGGCCACGAGCGCCATCCGAATGCGGCCGCGGCCCGGATTGACGCCATGCGCGTCGCGTGCGAGCAGGCTGCCCGGCAGCACCGTGACATTGTATTGAGCCAGCAACCCGAGGGCGAAAGCGATGTCGTCGCCGCCGGGCGCGACGGCCCACAGGTAGAAGCTGGCGTCGGGCAGCGCCACGTCGAGCACGCCGGCCAGCAGCGGCGTGACCTGCGCGAACTTGCTGCGGTACAGCTCGCGGTTCGCAACCACGTGCGCCTCGTCGTTCCAGGCCGCGATGCTCGCGGCCTGCACCAGCGGACTCATCGCGCTGCCATGGTAGGTGCGGTAGAGCAGGAATTGCTTGAGCACCGAGGCGTCGCCGGCGACGAAGCCCGAGCGCATGCCGGGCACGTTGCTGCGCTTGGACAGGCTGCTGAGGGTCACCAGGCGCCGCATGTCGTCGCGGCCCAGCGCCTTGGCCGCCTGCAGCGCACCGAGCGGCGCATCGTCGCGGAAATAGATCTCGCTGTAGCACTCGTCGCTGGCGATGACGAAGCCATGGCGATCCGACAACTCGAACAGCATGCGCCACTCGGCCAGCGGCATCACCGCGCCGGTCGGGTTGCCCGGCGAACAGACATAGAGCAGTTGCGTGCGGGACCAGGTGGCCTCGTCGATCTGCGCCCAGTCGGCCGCGAAATTGCGCGCCGGGTCGCTGTTGGCGAACGCGGTCTGCGCGCCGGCGAGCAGCGCCGCGCCTTCGTAGATCTGATAGAACGGATTCGGGCAGACGACCGTGGCACCGGGCCGCGTTGGGTCGATCACGGTCTGCGCCAGCGCGAACAGGGCCTCGCGTGATCCATTGACCGGCAGCACCTGGGTGCCCGCATCGAGCGTGACGCCATAGCGGCGCCCCACCCAGGCCGCGATGGCTTCGCGCAGCAGCGGCGCGCCGGCGGTGGCGGGGTAGCTGGACAAGCCGCTCAAGCCGGCGACCAGCGCCTGCTCGATCAGCGCCGGCGTGGCGTGGCGCGGCTCACCGATGCCCAGGCTGATCGGCCGGTGTGCGGGCGAGGGCACGATGCCGGCGGTCAACGTGCGCCAGCGCTCGAACGGGTAGGGGTGCAGGCGCGCCAGCAGCGGATTCATGCGGGCCATGATAGGCGACACGCGGCGGGCGATTGGCCCCGCGCGCGCCTCTTGAGCGCCGGGTCGACCACTGGCGGCCGCGCGAAGCCTTGGTGCTGCCGCCCAAGAAAAGCAGCCCGCCGAAAGGCGGGCTGCTGTAGCTAGACGCGGGGCGAATCAGGCCCCACGCGTCGGCTCAGTCCTCGAACTGGATCTCCTGGTCCCAGGTGATCGTGCCGTCACTGAGAGTGCCACGCACCTTGATCAGCTTTCCGGGTGCTGCTGCGGCAAAGAAGGCGGCACTCCATGATCGCGTCGTTGACATCCTTGAAGCTGTCATTCGAGATTGGAGTCGTGTCGACAATGATGCCGAACAGCGTCACGTTGGGCGACTGACGCGTGGCCACCGCCTGCATGATCACGCGAGTGTCGGTGACCACTCTTCTGCTCAACCTCGGTGGCGATCACGTTGCCGTTGCTGCCTGGGCGGCCACGGACCCTCAGATTGTTGCGACGGCCAGCCCAGCGAAGGCCACATTCTTGTATCGCGTCAGCGAGTTGGTCTCGATCGTGATGCCGCCGAGCCCCGTCAGCGTGAACGATTGCTGCCCTTGTTGAGGCTCTCGATGTTGGCCTCGAAGCGGATGTTTTCGCGGAACGACACCTTGGTCGCGGTGAGGACGCCGGCACTGAGCGAGCCTTCGACCTCGACCTTGGTGCCGGCCACCAGGTCGGTAGCCAGCCCGCCCTGGAACACGGTGCTGGCCGTGGTGACGACCGCCTGGTTGCCGACGGTGAAGCTGCTGATCGAGGCGAAGCTGGTGACGAAGCCCTCGACCTCCACCTTCGCGACGGTGCCGCGCGGACCGTGCGGCTCGACCTTGCTTGCCGTCAACGTGCCGCAGGCGGGTGGGTTGCCGGCACATGCCGTGCCCTTGACCTCCACTTGCAGGCCGTTCCAGGAACCTGCCGGCATGTCGCTGAGCGTCGGGCTCGCACCCATCGTGATATTGAGTGCGCCGACGGTGAAGGCATTGGTGGTCGTGTTGTGCGCCTTGACGAAGCCCTTCACAGCGAACGGCGGGCTTGCCTGGGTTGCCTTCTTCTCGATGTAGGTGGCCGAGATCGTGCCGTCGGACACGACCAGGCCGTGCACCTCGACGTAGTTGCCTGCGGCGATCGGGCCGTTACTGATCGTGGTTGCGCCGTCGCTGATGACCGTCTGGCCCATGACCACCATTTGATTGCCATTGACCGATTCGACGTAGCCCTTGGCCGCGCTGCTCACGGTGATCGTGGTCGCGCTGGCGCCAGAAATGGAGCCGTCGACGCGGGCAACCATGCCCACGCGCAGATCGGATTCCGGATGCGGGTTGTCGTCGATCTTGATCGTCGCGGTGTTCGATTTGAATTCCACGCCGTTGACCCACACGCTGCCAAAGCGCGTGATCGCACCGACCGACACATCGGCTGCGGTGCCGCCCCACCGCCTCCACCCGTGCCGCCGATGCCGCCGTCAGCGCCGCCGCCGCCGCAGGCCGAGATAACCAGTGCGATCGCGCCGGCTGCGAGGGTCCGAAAGATAGAAAGATTCATTTCATTTCTCCTTTGGAGAGTCAGATTCGAGTTGTTCCTCGAAATAGAAGATGCCCATGCCGACGCGTGCGCGGGGCGGGTCCGGTTGCTCGGGTGAATCAGGGAATTGCTGCGCGGCCAGCCATTTGTCGAGTAGTTCGAGCAGGGCCTGCGCCTGCGCGCCACTGAGATTTCGGAACTCCGGCAGCGCGGCGACCGGAACGTTGCGGTACATGACCTTGCGCTGAAAGCGCGGGTCGGTGCCGCCGTGCTGGATGTTGTGGTCGATCGTATTGATCAGATCGGCAACGTCGGTGCCGAGGATCTCGACCTTGTCCGCAGCGCTGCGCTGCGGCACGTAGGCGCGCACCACGAGCTCGAGCCGCCCATCCTCGCGCCGGCGCACTGCACCGACACGCAGCAACTCGTCCAGCACCGCGCGTGCCGGCACGTCACCGCTGTGGCGCCGCACCAGCGATGCGAAGTTGGTCGCGTTCTCCTGCAGGTCGAGGGCCAGCGGCTCGCCGTTGGTAGCGAGGAATTCCGGATCACGTGTCCACGCTGTGAGGACGCGCGCGGCGCGGTTGTATCGCTCGCTGTCGGGTGTTGTGGCGTCTCTCGATACGGACAGCAGTCGCTGGACTTCCTTGCGGGTCAGCCCTGACACGACCGACGCGCGCGAGATGGAGGGCTTCTTGCCAGGAATGCCGAAATCACTGATCACCACATCGATGTAGGCACGTTTGGCCAATTCTTCGAACGCGCCGAACGACACGTTGTGCCGCAACAGCACGCGGAACAGTGGCCGAAGCAGCCGCGTGATGGCGGTGTTCAACGTGCGAAGGATGTTGATTTCGGCGTCCATTTGGGAAATTTTGCCCAAATAGTGCAAAACTCGCAAGCAATTTGCCGACTAGATCAGTCGGATATAACGAAAGACTGGCATGGCGGCCGCCAGCGGCGCCCAGCGCTGGCGCGCATCTCGGAGCGCGCTCTGCTACAGGCGTCCGACGCAGCCCGGCGCCCCGCAACGGCACGCCAGCTTGCCCTTGTGATGGGTTTCGCCGTAGTTGACGGTGATCTCTTCGCCCGCCGCGATGGCGCGCAATGCGAAGAACTCGACCCGACCCTGGCGGATGCAGAGGCGCGCGTTGGGCCGGCAGCTGTGATTCGTGAACCGCATCGGATCGGCCGACTTGGAGAAGTCGATCGCCTTGCGCGGCGAAACCTCGACGATCATGATGCGCTCGACCCGCGTTGCACGGATGCGTGCGTCGGCCACGCTGAGCGATTGGCCGCGAATCTCGCCGATCTTCAGCCGGGGCGGGATCGCCTCGGCGGCAAACGCGCCCTGGCCGTCGATCGGGCTGGGCGCGACGTCGACGGCGAATTTCTGGTAATTCGGCCGCGGCGCCGCGTCAGCCATCGACGCGGCTCGGCGGCAGCGCGATGCGCGCCGCCGGCGTCCAGCCCTTCTTGCGGTATTCGGCAACGACCTCGGTGTGAATGCCGCCACGCACGTTCCAGTCGGCGACGATGCGCGCAAAGCGTGGCCTGGTCGCCGAGACGATGTCGTCGAGGATGGTGTTGGTCACCTTCTCGTGGAACGCGCCTTCGTTG
This sequence comes from uncultured beta proteobacterium, assembly GCA_963751775.1. Classification (GTDB taxonomy): domain Bacteria; phylum Pseudomonadota; class Gammaproteobacteria; order Burkholderiales; family Burkholderiaceae_C; genus CADEEN01. The sequence continues at coordinate 256,674 of CAVVVW010000008.1, read as the reverse complement.
CGGTAGCTCCAGAAGTACATCTTCAGGCTCTTCAACTCGACGCACAGCTTGTCGCACACCATCTCAATGCGAAAACGCGCGAAGTCGGGCTGGCCGGTCAGTGGGCACAGGCAGGTGAACTCGTCGATGGCGAAGCGAATCGTGTAGTCGCGCCCCGGCGCGGGGTTGGCGAAGACATGCAGTTGCTTGCTCGGTGCGCTGGGCGCGGTGGCCGGTGCAAGGCGTTGCTTGGGGGTGGGTTTGGCCATCGGCGGGCGGCTCATGCAAGGCGGGATTCGCGAGGCCGCGATGCTATCATCCGGCCACTTCGCGACGCCCTTGCGAAGCGAGTTTTACCTTACGAATCAATCACTTGGCAACGGCGACGGCTCTCGTCGCCGTTGCCCTTTGCGGCCCGCCCATGCGCCTGAATTCGATCAAACTCTCGGGCTTCAAGTCCTTCGCCGACCCCACCACGTTCGAGCTTCCGGGCCAGTTGGTCGGCGTGGTCGGGCCCAACGGTTGCGGTAAGTCCAACGTCATGGATGCGGTGCGCTGGGTGCTCGGCGAGTCCAAGGCCAGCGAGCTGCGCGGCGAGTCGATGCAGGACGTGATCTTCAACGGCTCGGGCCAGCGAAAGCCGGCCAGCCGGGCCAGCGTCGAGTTGGTGTTCGACAACGCGGATGCGCGCGCGGGCGGGCAATGGAACGCGTTTGCCGAAATCGCCGTCAAGCGCGTGCTGACGCGTGACGGCTCGTCGGGCTACTACATCAACAACCAGCCGGTGCGCCGGCGCGACGTGCAGGATGTGTTCCTCGGTACCGGCCTGGGCCCGCGCGCCTACGCCATCATCGGCCAGGGCACCATCAGCCGCATCATCGAGAGCAAGCCCGAAGAACTGCGCCTGTTTCTGGAGGAAGCCGCCGGTGTCTCGAAGTACAAGGAGCGACGCCGCGAAACCGAGAACCGGTTGAAGGACACGCGCGAGAACATCACCCGCGTCGAGGACATCCTGCGTGAACTGAACGCCAACCTGGACAAGCTCGAGGGCCAGGCCGTGGTGGCGCAGCAATACCGCGCGCTGCAGGACGAGGGCGCGCTCAAGCAGCATCAGCTGTGGTTTCTCAAGCACCGCGACGCGGCCAGGGAAGAAGAGCGCGTGAAGAAGTCCGCCGCTGCTGCGGCCACCGCGCTCGAGGAGCGCATGGCGCAGCTGCGCCAGGTCGAGGCCGACCTGGAAAGCGTGCGCCAGGCGCATTACCAGGCCGGCGACGACCTGCACGGCGCGCAGGGCGTGTTGGCCGAGGCGGCACTCGAAGTCAGCCGGCTCGAGGAGCGCATCCGCTACGTGGTCGAGAGCCGGCAGCGCGGCTTGCAACGCCTGGACGAATTGAAGGCCCAGGACGCCACCTGGCAGCAGCGCAGCGTCGACGCCGCGGCCGAACTGACTGCCGCCGGCGCGCGCATCGCTGCCGCCGACGAGCAGGCCGCGCGGCTGGCGGCGCAGGCCCAGATGCAGGCGCAGCAACAACCCGCGCTGGACAACGCGCTGCGTGCCGCGCAGGTGCGCAGCAACGAGCAACGCGACCGGGTCGCCGAGGTGCAACAGCAGATCCAGTTGCTGGCCGCCGACAGTCGCAACATCGACGAGCAAGTGCGCTCGCTGCGCGACCGGCGCGAGAAGCTGGCTGGCGAGCGCCAGGGCCTCAGCGCACCCGACAGCGCGCGCTTGACGGCGCTCGAGCTGTCGAGCGGCCAGGCCGTCGAGGCCCATGCGCTGCTCGATGCCCAACTCGCAGCGCTCAGCGACGAGGTGCCCAGGCTCGACGCCGGCCGACGCACGCAGCAGGAGGCCGCCAACCGCGAGTCGGGCAAGCAGGCCGACATCAGTGCGCGGCTCGACGCATTGCGCGCATTGCAGGAAAAGGTCCAGACCGAAGGCAAGTTGAAGCCCTGGCTGGGCAAGCATGGGCTGCAGGGGCTGCATGGCCTGTGGACCCAGGTCCACATCGAGACCGGTTGGGAGCCTGCGCTCGAGGCGGCGTTGCGCGAGCGACTGAGCGCGCTCGAAGTCGGCCGCCTGGAAAGCGTGCGCGCCTTTGCCGGCGATGCGCCACCGGCCAGGCTGGCCTTCTACACCAAGCCGGTTGCGGCGATCGCCAACACGCACCAGGCGCTGGCCCGGCTGTCGGATCTGCTGCGTCTGGGCGACGCCGGCCTGAAGGCGCTGCTCAACGATTGGCTCGAAGGCGTCTATACCGCGGCCAGCCTCGACGAGGCACTCGCCGCGCGTGGCTCGCTGACGCACGGCGAGGTCATCATGACCCGCGACGGCCACGCGGTGTCGCAGTTTGCCGTTGCCTTCTACGCCCCTGACAGCGAGCAGGCCGGCATGCTGGCTCGGGCGCAGGAAATCGAGAATCTCGAACGCCAGCAGCGGGCCCAGTCCCTGATTGCCGACGAAGCCCGCAGTGCGCTGGTACGCGCCGAGGCGGCCTACACCGAAGCATCGATGCAGCTGGCCCGTGTGCGCCGGGAAGCCGGCGACGCGCAAACCCGTGCGCACCAGATGCAGGTCGAGCTGATGCGGCTGACGCAGCTGGCCGCGGCCACGCAGGCGCGCGGCAGCCAGCTCGACGACGAGGTGACCGAGATCGACGCGCGGCTGCGAGTCCTGGCCGAGCGGCGTGCCGGCGGCGAAGCCCGTTTCGAGGAATGCGACGCCCAGTTGGCTGCGACCCAGGAGCGGCATGCCGAACTCGACGAGGCGGTGATCGCTGCCGAGCAGCGCGCTGGCGGCCGCACGCGACGTGGGCCGCGCACTGGAACGCCAGGCGCAGGAAGCGCAGTTCGAGTCGCGCACGCTGGCTGCGCGCCGCGCCGAGTTGCAGCGCGCCATCGATACCGCGGCCGAGCAGGTGGCGGCCAACGCACAGGCGGCGGCGCAGATCAGTGCCGATCTGGGCGCGCTCGACGACGCGGTGGCGCAGGCCGGGCTTGCAGGCCGCGCTGGCCGTGAAGCTCGAGCGCGAGGCCGCGCTGGCCGCGCAACGCAGCCAGTACGACGACCTGACGGCCAAGCTGCGCGCACTCGACGAGCAGCGCCTGACTGCGGAGCGCAGCCTGGAGCCGCTGCGCGAGCGGATCACCAAGCTGCAGCTCGAACAGCAGGCCGCGTCGCTGGGCGGCGCCCAATACCTCGAGCAACTCAGCGCGGCAGCGGTCGATCTGGCCGCATTGGAGCAGTCGATTGGCGACGCAGGTGTCAAGCTGCAGGGCCTGCAGGGCGAAATCGACCGCATCCAGCACGACATCGCCGCCCTGGGCGCCGTCAACATGGCGGCGCTCGAGGAGCTGACCAGTGCACGCGAGCGAAAGACCTTCCTCGACGCGCAGAACGCCGACCTGGCCGAGGCGATCGCGACCCTCGAAGGCGCGATCCACAAGATCGACCTCGAAACCCGCGAGTTGCTGGCGCAGACCTTCAACCAGGTCAACGAACATTTCGGCCGCATGTTCCCGACCCTGTTCGGTGGCGGCACCGCGCGCCTGGTCATGACCGGCGACGAGATCCTCGATGCCGGCGTGCAGGTCATGGCGCAGCCACCGGGCAAGAAGAACAGCACCATCCACCTGCTGTCGGGCGGCGAGAAGGCACTGACCGCGATCGCGCTGGTGTTCGCGATCTTCGAGTTGAACCCGGCGCCGTTCTGCCTGCTCGACGAAGTCGATGCGCCGCTCGACGACGCCAACACCGAGCGGTATGCCAAACTCGTCACCGAGATGAGCCAGGCCACCCAGTTCCTCTTCATCAGCCACAACAAGATCGCGATGGAAATGGCGCGTCAGCTGATCGGCGTGACGATGCAGGAGCAGGGCGTCTCGCGCATCGTGGCCGTGGACATGGACACGGCGGTCACATTGGCCGAGGCGGCCTGAATGACCGCGCCGCGCCAGCCTCGCTCAGCCAGCACGGGGTCGCGGCCGTGAGCCTGACGACGGCGCTGATCCTGGTTGCCGTCGCGCTGCTGGCGGTTCTGGCCGGGCACGGCTTGTGGAGCACGCGCCGGGCCCTGCCGCGGCGGGCAGAGCCCGAAGCGGCGACGGCCGGGCCCGAACGCGTCGAACCGTCGTTCGGCGTGCTGCCGGCTGCGGCCGGTGTCGCCGCGCCCGTGCTGCCCGCGATCGCGCGCCGCAGCGGCGCGCGCATCGACGCCTTGATCGATGCGATTGCCACGCTGGCGCTCGAGGCCCCCGTCAGCGGCGAGATGTTGCTGGCGCATCTGCCGGCGTCGCGCCGCGCCGGCAGCAAGCCGTTCCAGATCGAGGGCCTGAACGCCGCCAGTGGCGAGTGGGAACCCGTGTCGCTGGGCCAACGCTATGGCGAACTGCAGGCCGGCGTGCAACTGGCCAATCGCAGCGGCGCACTGAACGAGATCGAATACTCCGAGTTCGTGCAGAAGCTGCAGGCGATGGCCGACGCCATCGGTGCCGTTGCCGACTTTCCCGACATGCTCGACGTGGTGGCGCGAGCGCGCGAACTCGATGCCTTTGCCAGCCCGCACGACGCCACGCTGTCGGTGCGGCTGCGCGCCAATTCGGCGGCCTGGTCGGTGGGCTATATCCAGCAATGCGCGGCGCGCCACGGTTTCGTGCCTGGTGCGACGGCCGGCCGCCTGGTCCTGCCTGCGGCGGAGGACGGGGCGCCGCCGGTGCTGGTGCTGGCCTTCGACGCCCAGGCCGCGTTGGCCGACGATCCCGCGTCGGCGCCGGTGCGCGAACTCAGCCTGGTGCTCGACGTGGCGCAAACGCCGCAAGAGGTCGAGCCGTTCGCCGCCTGGCACCAGGCCATCAACGCGCTGGTCGACGACATGGACGCCAGCGCCGTCGACGACGAAGGCCGTCCGCTGACGCTGCAGCATTTCGCGTCGATTGCCGACGAATTGAACAAGCTCTACCGCGCCCTCGAGTCGCACGACATGGCCGCCGGAACGGCGGTGGCGCGGCGCTTGTTCCAGTAGGCAGGCCGGCATGTCGGCCCAGCGGGCATCGATCGACCCGGCAGCGCGTGCGGCCGCGTTGCGCACGCAGCTCAACCATCACGCCCATCGCTATTACGTGCTCGACGCGCCGGAGATCGCCGACGCCGAGTACGACAAGCTGTTCCAGGAGTTGCAGGCGATCGAGGCCGCGCATCCCGAGCTGCTGAGCGCCGATTCGCCGACGCAACGCGTGATCGGCCGCGTGCTCGCCGGCTTCGCACCGGTGCGCCATGCGCTGCCGATGCTGTCGATCCGCACCGAGACCGACACCACCGCGGGCGGCGCCGAGGCCTTCGACGCCCGCGTGCGCCGCGAACTCGGGCTCGGGCCGGAAGCGCCGCCCCTCGCCTACACCTGCGAGCTCAAGTTCGACGGCCTGGCCATCAGCCTGCGCTACGAGCGCGGGGTGCTGGTGCAGGCGGCGACCCGCGGCGATGGCGAGACCGGCGAAGACGTGACGCAGAACATCCGCACCATCGGTGCGATTCCCTTGCGCCTGATCGCCTGCGAGGCCGCGGTGCTCGAAGTGCGCGGCGAGGTCTACCTGCGCCGCGACGACTTCGAGGCACTGAACGCGCGCCAGCGCGAAAAGGGCGAGAAGACGTTCGTCAATCCGCGCAATGCCGCCGCCGGCGCGGTGCGCCAACTCGATCCGGCGATCGCCGCACAGCGGCCGCTGAGCTTCTTCGCCTATGGCCTGGGCGAGGTGCAGGGCTGGGCCGTGCCGGCCACGCACAGCGCGCGTGCTCGACGCGCTGGCCGCGATGGGGCTGCCGGTCAACCATGAGCGCCGCGTGGTGCAGGGTGTGTCGGGCCTGGTCGAGTTCCACCGGCGCATCGCCGAGCGGCGTGACGCCTTGCCGTTCGACATCGACGGCGTGGTCTACAAGGTCGATAGCCGCAGCCCTGCAGGAGCAGCTTGGCTTCGTCTCGCGCGAGCCGCGCTGGGCGGTGGCGCACAAGTACCCGGCGCAGGAGCAACACACGCGCCTGAACGGCATCGAAATCCAGGTCGGCCGCACCGGCAAGCTGACGCCGGTGGCCAAGCTCGAGCCGGTCTTCGTCGGCGGCACGACGGTCAGCAACGCCACGCTGCACAACGTCTTCGAGCTGCGCAGAAAGGGCGTGCGCGTCGGCGACACCGTGATCGTGCGTCGTGCCGGCGACGTGATTCCGGAAGTCGTCGGCCGCGTCGCGGGCCGGCGCGACGGCTACGTGCCCAACTTTCGCATGCCGCGCCAATGCCCGGTCTGCGGCAGCGCCGTGGTGCGCGAAAAGGGTGGCATCGACCACCGTTGCAGCGGCGGCCTGTTCTGTGCCGCGCAACGCAAGCAGGCGATCCTGCACTTCGCCGGCCGGCGGGCGATGGACATCGAGGGCCTGGGCGACAAGCTGGTCGAACAACTGGTCGACGGCGGCGTGATCCGCACGCTGCCCGAGCTGTATCGGCTCGACGCGGGCGCACTGGCGGCGCTCGAGCGCATGGCCGACAAGAGCGCGGCCAACCTGCTGGCGGCGCTCGCCAAGAGCCGGCACACCACGCTGGCGCGGTTCCTCTACGCCCTCGGCATTCGCCATGTCGGCGAGACCACGGCCAAGGATCTGGCCCGGCACTTCGGCGCCCTCGAGCGGCTGATGAACGCCAGCGTCGAACAATTGCTGGCGGTCGACGACGTCGGCCCGGTGGTTGCGCAAAGCATCCATACCTTCTTCGCCCAGGCACACAACCGCGAAGTGCTCGAGCAGTTGCGCGCGGTCGGCATCACCTGGCCCGAGCACGCCGGCAGTGCCGATCACGGGCCGCAGCCGCTGGCCGGCCAGACTTTCGTGCTCACCGGCACGCTACCCGCGCTTTCGCGTGAAGAGGCCAAGGCGATGATCGAGGCTGCGGGCGGCAAGGTCGCCGGCTCGGTATCGAAGAAGACGCACTTCGTCGTCGCCGGTGAAGAAGCCGGCAACAAGCTCGACAAGGCGCGTGCGCTCGGCGTGACCGTGATCGACGAGGAGGCATTGCGTGCGATGCTTGCAGCACCATGAACCAACCCCTGCTCGGCCTCGACGTCGGCGGCACGAAGATCGAAGTCGCCGCATTGGCGCCTGACGACGGCCGCTTCCTGCTGCGCGAGCGCGTGGCCACGCCGGCGGGCGGCTACGACGCGTTGCTGTGGACTGCCGGTGACCTGATCCATCGCGCCGAAGCCCAGCTCGGCGTGCGGGGCTTGCCGCTCGGCGTCGGCATTCCCGGCTGCGTCTCGCCCGCCACCGGGCTGGTCAAGGGCGCCAACACGATCGCGCTCAACGGCCGCGCCCTGGACCGCGACCTGGCGCGGGTGCTCGCGCGCCCGGTGCGCATCGAAAACGACGCCAATTGCCTGGCCGTCAGCGAGGCGGTCGACGGCGCCGGGGCCGGCGCGCGCATGGTCTTTGCCGCGATCCTCGGCACCGGCGTGGGCGCGGGCATCGCGTTCAAGGGCCAGGCCTGGGCCGGCGCGCACGGCATCGCCGGTGAGTGGGGGCACAACCCCGCGCCGCGCCTGAGCGAAGACCGCGGCGCGCCGGCGACGCATTGCTGGTGCGGTCGCGGCGCCTGCGTCGAAACCGTGCTCAGCGGCCCCGGCCTGGCGGCCGATCACCTGCGGCACGGCGGCGCGATGCTCGATGCGCGGGCGATCGCCAGCGCAGCGCGCAGTGGTGACGCAACCGCGCAGGACACGCTGGATCGCTATGCCGAACGCCTGGCGCGCGCGCTGGCGCAGGTCATCAATCTGCTCGATCCCGATGTCATCGTGCTCGGTGGTGGCTTGAGCAACATCACGGCCTTGTACGACATCGTGCCGCAGCGCTGCGCGCCACATGTCTTTTCCGATGTGGTCACCACGCCGTTGCGCGCCGCGGTGCACGGCGATTCGTCGGGCGTGCGCGGCGCGGCCTGGTTGTGGCGCGCATGATCGCGCTGGCGGCTTGGCCGGTCTCGGCAGCGATGGGTCCTTGCGCGACAATCGCATTGCAGCACCGGAGTGCCGAACGATGACGATTCGCGAAATTCTGAAGATGGGCGATCCCCGCCTGCTGCGCATGGCCGAACCGGTTCGCGCCTTCGACACGCCCGCGCTGCACGCCCTGATCGCCGACATGTTCGACACCATGCACGCAGCCGACGGGGCCGGACTCGCGGCGCCGCAGATCGGCGAGAACCTGCAGTTGGTGATCTTCGGCTTCGCGTCCAACGTGCGCTACCCCGACGCGCCGCCGGTGCCACGAACGGTGCTCATCAACCCGCTGATCCTGCCGCTGGGCAACGACGAGGAGGAGGGCTGGGAGGGCTGCCTGTCGGTGCCTGGCCTGCGCGGCCTGGTGCCGCGCTTCTCGCGCATCCGCTACCGCGGCGTCGACCCGAAGGGCCAGCCGATCGAGCGCGAGGCGGAAGGATTTCACGCTCGCGTGGTGCAGCACGAGGTCGACCACCTGATCGGCCGCTTGTACCCGACCCGCATGCGCGACCTGACGCAGTTCGGCTTCACCAGCGTGCTGTTCCCCGATCTCGACCCGGCGCAGTCGGTCGACGATTGAATCTGTAAAGCGATGTGAAGCGGTCAGCCCCGGTGCAGACTGGGGCGTTGTACCCGCACGCAGGCGCCGCTCTTGCAGTGCCTGCCCAGGAGACCGACCATGCCGAACTTGTCGACCGTGACGCTGGCGAGCAAACAGCCGCTCGCCCGCGCCCTCATCAACCACCTGCTGCTGCTCGGCCTGGCCGCCGCAGCGCTGCTGGCCAGCGCGTCGGCCTGGGCCGACCCGCCGGGCCGCGTCGGCCGCATTGCGCAAACCTACGGTGCGGTCTGGATCTTCGACGCCGAACAGGGCGAATGGATCGCCGCGCAGCCCAACCTTCCGCTGACCGCCGGTGACCGACTTTCGAGCGAGCGCGACGCGCGCGCCGAATTGCAGATCGGCTCGGCCACCTTGCACCTGGACGGTGGCAGCGAACTCGAGGTCAGTGAACTCAACGACAGCCAGGTTGGCTTGCACCTGCACCACGGCAGCCTGGCGCTGCGGCTTGCGCCGCAGCGAATCGGCGCGAGAGTTCGTCGTCACGACCGCCGAAGGCCGCTTCACGCCCCTGGGTGCCGGCCACTACCGGATCGACCAGGAGAACAACGGCAGCTTCGCCGGCGCGATGGTCGGCGCGTTGCACTTCGAGGCCGCCGACAGCGCGCTCGATATCTACGCCGGCCAGCGTGCCGAGTTCTGGCTCGAACAGGGCACGACCCACTACAGCTGGTCGACGCCGGCCAATGACCGCTTCTCCGACCTGGGTCGCACAGCAGGACCGCGAGGACGAACGCGCCGCGCGGCCCAGCCCCTATGTCTCGCCCGAGATGACCGGCGCCGGCGATCTCGATCGCTACGGCGAATGGGACCGCCACCCCGAGTACGGCGCGATCTGGTACCCGGCCAGCGTCGACGCCGGTTGGGCGCCATACCGCTACGGGCATTGGGCCTATGTGCAGCCCTGGGGCTGGACCTGGGTCGACGATGCGCCGTGGGGCTTTGCGCCGTTCCACTATGGCCGCTGGATCTCCTGGCACGGCCGCTGGGCCTGGTGCCCGGGCCAGTACGTGGCGCGCCCGGTGTACGCACCGGCGCTGGTGGCCTGGATCGGTGGTCCGCATCTCAGCATCGGCATCAACCTCGGCGGCCCGGCCGTGGGTTGGGTGCCGCTGTCGCCGCGCGAGGTCTACCACCCGAGCTACAGCGTGACCAATGTCTACATCACGAACATCAACAATGCGCATCGCCGCTGGCAGCCGCCGCAGCGACCGAACCAGCCCGTGCCCACCGGCCCGATCATGTACAGCAACCAGGGTGTGCCGGGTGGCGTGACGGTGGTATCGCAGAATGTGCTGCGCGAACGCAAGCCGATCAGCAAGGCCGTGATCACGCCGGTCGACGAGAACACGATCCGTCGCTGGCAGACGCTGCCCTTGCAGCCGGCCGCGCGCAGCAATGACCGGCGACCGGGCAATGCCGCACCCCCGGCTCCGCCTGCCGCACCTTCGCGTGTGATCGCCGTGCCGGGCGGCGCGGTACCGGCCGTGCCACCCGCGCCGGGCGGCGCGCACACCACGCCGTGGGGACGCGTGCCGCCGCCGTCGCAACCGGCGGCGCCGCCCGCGACGACGGCGACGCGGGGCGACGGCGGGCAGACACAGCGCGGCCAGCCGCCAGCGGCGGAGTCGCGCGCCAACCCGGTCCCCGGCCGTGCCGCGCCGCCGCAAGCTCCGCCGCCGCGCGACGCTTCGGATCGGCGGGCCCCACCCGGCCAGAGCAATCCGCGGGGCGAGCCGCAGCGCATCGCGCCGCCGCCGGCGGCGCAGCCGGCGCCAGCGCCGCCGCCGGTGCAGGGCGTGCGACCCGCACCCGCGCCGCAGCCACCGGCCGCGCAGCCAGCGCCGCCGCCCGCGCGCGGGCCAAGCGCCGACGAACAGGACGAGCGCCAACCGCCGGCGCAGGAGCGGCGCCGCGAGCAGCGGCCCGGCCAGCAGAACCAGTGACGCCGGCGTCGCGCGGGACGCGGCAGTTCGCGGCTCGGCTACGCTGCGCTTGTCGCCACCGAGAGGACCGCCATGCCCGAACTGCCGACCTACGACGATGTCGCCGCCGCCGCGCGCCGCCTCGAAGGCCACGCCCACCGCACGCCGGTGCTGACCTCACGCACGGCGGACGCCGAGCTCGGCGCCAGCGTGTTCTTCAAGTGCGAGAACTTCCAGCGCATGGGCGCCTTCAAGTTCCGCGGCGCATTCAATGCGCTGTCGTGCTTCGACGCGCGCCAGCGCCGCGCCGGCGTGGTTGCGTTCTCGTCGGGCAACCACGCGCAGGCCGTCGCGTTGGCGGCGCGCTTGCTCGGCATGCCGGCCACCATCGTCATGCCGCACGACGCACCACAGGCCAAGGTTGCCGCCACGAAGGGGTACGGCGGCGAGGTCGTGTTCTACGACCGCTACAGCGAAGACCGTGAGGCGATCGGCGCGCGCCTGGCCGAACAGCACGGCATGACCCTGGTGCCGCCGTACGACCACGCAGGCGTCATCGCCGGCCAGGGCACCGCGGCCAAGGAACTCATCGACGAGGTCGGCCCGCTCGACGCCCTGTTCGTCTGCCTCGGTGGTGGCGGCCTGCTCAGCGGCAGCGCGCTGGCGACACGGGCCTTGTCGCCGGCCACCAAGTTGTACGGCGTCGAGCCCGAAGCCGGCAACGACGGCCAGCAATCGCTGCGCAGCGGCGCCATCGTGCACATCGACACGCCGCAGACGATCGCCGACGGCGCGCAGACGCAGCACCTGGGCCGCATCACGTTCGAGATCATCCGCCGCGATGTGGACGACATCCACACCGCCAGCGACGCCGAGTTGGTGGCCTGCATGCGCTTCTTCGCCGAGCGCATGAAGATCGTCGTCGAGCCCACCGGTTGCCTGGGCTTTGCCGCGGCGCGCAGGTACGCCTCGAAGGGCCAGCGCGTGGGCGTGATCGTCAGCGGCGGCAACGTCGACATGCAGCGCTTCGCGGCCTTGCTGGCGGCGTGAGCCGAGGTCCATCCCGTGCCCGCCAGCAGCGCCCGCCGGGCGCTGGCGCGAGACGCGGGCCTCAGCAGGACGGCGCGTCGCGCTTGAGCAGCACGACCGTGATGTCGTCCTGCTGCGGCGTGTTGCGGGCAAAGGCCTTGACCTCGGCCAGCAACTTGGCCGCCAGGCTGGCCATGCTCGAGTGCGCGTGCGCGCTCACGAGTTGCCGGACGCGGTCCTCGCCGAACATCTCGCCGTCTTCGCCCTGCTGCTCGTAGACGCCGTCGGAGACGAGCACCAGCAGGTCGCCCGGCTGCAGCTCCAGCGTGCTCGCCGGCCGCGGCCCGGGCAGGCGCATGGCCCCGAGCGGAAAGCTGGTCGGCGGCAGCGAGTCGAATGTGCCATCGGCCGCCCGCCGATGCAGCACCGGCCCCTGCCCGGCGCAGACGTAGTGCAGACGGTGGCTGCTCGGGTCGAGCAGGCCGATGAAGGCGGTGATGAAGCGCCCGTCGGGCAAGGTGTCGGCGAGCTGGTCATTGACCTGCGCGAAGGCGGTCTCGAGGTCGGCGCCCAGACGCAGGGCCATGCGCAGCATCGCGTGCATCTGCGTCACCGACAGCGCTGGCGCGATGCCGTGGCCGGTGGCGTCGCCGAGCACGACCAGCAGCTGGCCGCCCGCCAGCGCCAGGTCGCAGGTGTCGCCGCCGGTCTGCTCCGCGGGTTGGAAGGCCGCGAACGCGTCGTACCCGGGCAGGCTGGGCATCACCTGCGGCAGGGTGCTCATTTGCACCTGGCGTGCCATCTCGAGTCCATAGCGCAGGCGCTCGCCTTCGATCAGCGCCGCGATCGCCTGCACGCGTTGCAGCGCCACGGCGCACTGCGCGGCGAGGGCCGCGGCCAATGGCTCGTCCGCGCTGTCGAACACACCGTCGATGCGGTTGAGCACCTGCATCACGCCGACCAGCCCGTCACGGTGATCGATCAGCGGCAGCGTCAGCGAGCAGCGCGTGCGAAAGCCCGAATTGCGGTCGACCTGCGGGTCGAAGCGCGGATCGGCATAACAGTCGGGCACGTTGATGATTTCGCGGTCGCGTGCACAGGTTCCAACCAACCCGGTGCCGACGGCGATGCGCACATCACGGATGTCGCTGGCCACCTTGAGCACGAGATCGGCCCCGGCCGCGTCGCGCAGCCAGACCGAACAGCGCTCGGCCTTGAGCACCTGGCGCGCCGCGCCCGTCACTTCGGTCAGCATGGCGTCCAGTTCGAACGGCGCGGCCAGCCGGCGCGTGATCTCCAGGATCAGCGCCATGTCCCGCGTCGACAGCAGGCCGTGCCGCACCTCGCTCATCAGGCAACCTCCGCACTGCGCGTGCCGGCGATCGCCTCGCGGGCGATCGGGCCGTCGCATGGGGGCAATGTACCTTGCGTGCCGCGGGCGCTGCCGCGCCGGCGGCCTCATACTCGACCGTCGACCACCCCTGCGTGGACCTTGCGCAAGACTTCCGCACCCCCGCAAATGCCCGGCTACCAGACCAAACAAGAGCAGATCAGCGTTGCCGGCGTCGATGACCTGCTGATCTGCTCACTGCTCGACCGCCAGCAGTTCGCCGACCCGCATGGCGCGGCGGACCGGCTGGGTATCTCGTCGGCCACATGGCCGCTGTTCGGTTTGCTGTGGCCATCGGGCGCGCAGTTGGCGGCACGCCTCGGGGCGCGGCCGGTGCGGCCCGGCGAGCGCATTCTCGAAATCGGCTGCGGCCTCGGGCTTGGCCAGCCTGGTCGGCCACCGCCGCGGCGCCGATGTCACGGCCAGCGACAACCACCCGCTGGCCGGCCCGTTCATGGCCGAGAACATTCGCCTGAATGCGCTGGCGCCGATCCGGTACCGCCATGGTCACTGGAGCGCGACGCCAGCGCAGCGACGAGACGCCAGCGACGACGGCCTGCACGCGCTGCGCGGGCGGTTCGACCTGATCATCGGCAGCGACCTGCTGTACGAACGCGACGACGGCGGCAAGCTGGCCGCCTTCATCGGCCGCCATGCTGCGCCCGGCGCGCTGGTGTGGATCGTCGATCCCGATCGTGGCAATCGCAGTGCGTTCACCCGGCACATGGCGGCGCAGGGTTTTGCCATGCACGCGGAGCGGCTCGACCGCCCGGCGGTGGCCGGCCGCCAGGCCTACAAGGGCCGGCTGTTGAGCTACCGCAGGCCAACTGCGCTGCAGTGAGCGGGCGCGCGCCGCGATCGACGGCGCGCCGCTGTCGGCTCAGCGCAGCAGCGGGCGCAGCACCGGCCAGACGTTGCCGAGCATGATCGGGTGCGCCGCCTCCTTCGGGTGGATGCGGTCGGGCTGGAACATCGCGTCGGCATCCGGGTTGTCGGCCACGCCCTTGAGCAGGAACGGCACCAGCGCCGTGCCTTCGTTGCGCGCGACGGTGACGAACACGGCCGCGAAGTCGTCGCTGTACTTGCGGCCATAGTTCGGCGGCACCTGCATGCCGACCAGCACGACGCGTGCGCCAGCGGCCTTGGCCGCGCGGGCCATCGCCGCCAGATTGGCCTGGGTTTGCGCCGTCGCCAGAGCCACGCAGCGCATCGTTGCCGCCGAGTTCGAGGACCACGTGCGTGGGCTTGTGCGTGGCCAGCAGCGCCGGCAGGCGCGAGCGCCCGCCCGAGGTGGTGTCGCCGCTGATGCTGGCATTGACCACCCTGGCGGCGACATGCTCCTTGGCAAGGCGCTGTTCGAGCAGCGCGACCCAGCCGCTGCCGCGTGCCAGGCCGTACTCAGCCGACAGGCTGTCGCCGACGACCAGGATCAGCGACGGCCTGGCGCTCGCGCCTGCGGCGTACGCGGGCATCGCGGCGGCAACGGCCGCCGCGAGCACGATCACGCTACAGTGTGTCCGGCGCCACAGCCACAACAACACGCCATCCTTCATGCCGTCATCATCCCTGATCGAAGTCGAGCACGTCACCAAGCAGGTCAGCGATTCCACCGGTGTGCTGACCATTCTCGACGACATTCACTTTTCATTGCGCGAACGCGAATCGGTGGCCATCGTCGGCGCCTCCGGCTCGGGCAAGAGCACCCTGCTGTCGATTGTGGCCGGCCTGGACGTGCCGACCAGCGGCACGGTACGTCTGGCCGGCATCGACATGTTCACGCTCGACGAAGACCGCCGTGCCGCGGTGCGCGCCGAACGGCTGGGCTTCGTGTTCCAGAGCTTTCAGTTGCTGGGCAATCTGAACGCGCTGGAAAACGTCATGCTGCCGCTCGAGTTGCAGGGCCACAGCGAGGCGCGCACGCTGGCGCGCGAGATGCTCGTCCGCGTTGGCCTGGGCGAGAGGCTGTCGCACTATCCCAAGGTACTGTCGGGTGGCGAGCAGCAGCGCGTGGCGCTGGCGCGGGCCTTCGTCGTCCAGCCCTCGGTGTTGCTCGCCGACGAACCCACCGGCAGCCTGGACTTCGCCACCGGCGAGACCGTGATGAAGCTGATCTTCGACTTGAACCGCGAGGCCGGTACGACGCTGCTGCTGGTCACCCACGACGACACGCTGGCGGCGCGCTGCGAACGCCAGCTTCGTATCGAAGCCGGCCGCATCGTGAACGGTTGACGATCTAGGAGGGCAGAAAGTCGACCGGCCAGCTGACGACCATCACGTCGACATCCTTGGCACCGAAGTCGAACTGGCGGATGCGCGCGAGCAGCTTCTGTTCGAGCTCGGGCGTCTTCAGTTCGGTCGAGAGGACACGGCAGCCGACGACTTCGCCGCCGGGCGCGATCTTCAGCTCGACCACCACCTTGCCCTGCAATGAAGGCTCTTCGCGCAGCGCCCGGTTGTACAGGGCGTAGATCGCGCCCTTGTTGCGCTCGAACACCAGCTTGATCTCTTCGATCGAACGCGAGGCCTTGCCGCTGCCGCTCTTCCTGAGCACGCCGCCGGCACCGTCGCCGCCGGCCCGCCGCCGCGCGCTCCGCCGCCGCCGTAGCCGCCGCCCCCACCGCCGCCCGCGACACCTTCGACCAATGTCGTCGCGCGGCCGGCGAGGCCGCCGCCGCCGGTGTTGCGGCTGTACGAGGCGGTGTTGATGCCGCCCGAACCGCCGGTGAGGTTGGAGGTGATCAGCGCGCGCGCCGGCAGGCCGGCCTCGTTGCCCGCGCCCACGCCCGGTCCGACGCCGCTGCCCACGCCCGGGCCGGGCTTGATGTCCTGCTTCAGCTGCACGGCAACCGGCGCGCCGCGCAACTCGGCCAACTGGTCCTTCATCGCCAGCAGACCGACGCCTGCCGCCTTGCGCCGCGCGTTCTCGATCTCGCCCGGCGGCTTGTTCGGTTGCGGCTGGCGGGCCTCGGGCACGAGGGCCTGCTTGATCGGCTCTTGCTTGGGCGCGGGGATGTCGGCCTTGGCCAGGTTCTGCACCTCGGGCGCCTTCTTCGGCGTTTGCAGCGGCTCGCGTTCGAGCACCAGCTTGGCCAGCCGTGGCGGCAATTCCTCGGGCTTGGCGCGATCTTCATGCGGGCGCGGCATCAGCGAGAACACCAGGCAGGCCAGGGCCGCCGTGCCCACGACCCGCCGCAGGATGCGCTTGAACCGCGCTTCGTCGTCGAAGGCGATCGCCCACGCGATCACCGGCGCGCGGAACGAGACCGTTGCGGCGCTCATCAGACAACCTCCGTGCTGCGCACTGCGGTGTAATCGCCCCGCGGGCGGCCGTGCGGGCTCATGTCTTGACTGCCTTTCGTGTGACCGCAAACGACACGTCGTTGAAGTCGGCGCGTGCGGCGGTGACCATCACCTTGCGCAGCAGGCTGTATGGAATGTCCTTGTCACCCATGATCGTGACGGTCTTGCCCTGGGTCTGGTTCTCGGGCCGGAGGGTCTGCCGCTTGGCCTGCAGGTCGAGTTCGTCCTTCAGCCCGGCAATCAGATCGCCATCGGTGGCGAGCGCGTCCTTGACCGTGGCCACGCGCCGGCCCTCGACCAGGATGTCGGGTCCGCTGACGGTGATGACCAGGGTTTCGCGCGGCGGCTTGTCGGCGCTCGATTGCGGCAAGGTCACGGCCTTGCCTGGGGTCAGGATCTCGACCCCTGCAGCGCTCGACATCAGGAAGAAGATCAGGATCGTGAAGATGTCGATCAGCGACACCAGGTTCATGTCCAGGCCGGTCTTGTTGCGCTCCTTGCGTGCGGCGCGTTTTTCCAGCGGGGTCAGCTTCATCGGGTCGCCCCTCAGGTTCGGGTGGCGATCGGCGCGTCGCCGATCGAGATGTCGGGGAACAGCGGCACCGGCTTGGCCTTGCCCGCGGGCCCGGCGGGGACCTCGCGCACGGCGTCCATCAGCTGGATCAGCGTGTCGTAGGACGTATTGGGCTGGGCCAGCAGGGTGGCCGTGGCGGTGTCCGGGAACTTGGCCTTGATCTGCTGCATCAGCTGCGACAGCGTGGCCAGGTCGTAGACGCCGGCGGCGCTGTTCGGGATGCGCTGGATCAGGCCGCCGATGCGATCGCCGACTTCGAGTGCGTCGGGACGCAGCACGATCTCGAGCTTGAGGTCATTGACCTTCAATTGCTCGACCGCGTTCGAAGCCTTGGCCGGCAACGACAGGTCGATCACCGACAGCCGCGTGAAGACCGCGGTCGACAGCAGGAACGGCACCAGCACCACGATCAGGTTGATGAAGGCCGTCACGTCCAGTTCGGCGGTGTGACGGCGAATGCGGCGGGAGCGCATGGCAGGGTCTTTGTCGTCAGAGTGGGATTCAGCGCGCCGCAGGTGACGCACCGGCCTCGGACTTGAGGCGCTGCGTGACGTTGAGGAAGCTGATCTTGGCGGCTTCCAGCCCATCGACGATCTCGGCCGTGCGCGCCTGCAGGAAGGCGTGGATCAGCAGGAACGGGATCGCCACGGTGAGCGCGAACGCGGTGTTGTTCATCGCGATCGAGATCGACGCCGACAGCAGCTCGGCCTTCTCGGCCGGGTTGACCTGCGACACCGCGGTGAAGCCCTTGATCAGGCCGATGATGGTGCCCAGCAGGCCGACCAGGGTGATGACGTTGGCGAAGGTGGCGATGTAGTGGGTGCGCTTCTCCAGGCGCGGCACGATTTCCATCATGCCTTCCTCCATCGCCGCGTCGATGTCTTCGCGGCGGGCCGGGCTTTGCATGCGCTGCAGCCCGTTGCTGACGATCTTGCCGACCGCGGCGTCGGAGTTGGAGGCCGCGTGCTGCACCTCCTTCAGCCGCCCGCCCTGAAGCATCGGCAGCAGGTGCGCCCACAGCTTGCGGTTCTCGGCTGCCGGCGCGCTTGAGGAAGACGAAGCGCTCGACGGCGATGGCCAGGCCGACGGCCATGATCAGGATGCTGGGGTAGATGGCCAGGCCGCTGTCCTGGAAGAATTTGACGGAGGTGTCGATGAGGGTCATGGTGGGGCTCCTTGAGGCAGGTTCGGTCGGGTTCGGAACGGGTTTGTCGAGTGTCAGCGCGGTGCGGCTGGCGTGGCAATCGGATCGGTCTTTGAGGCGTGGAGTTGCTGGTCGTAGTTCACGTGGCGGCGGAACACGTCGCGGTCGACCGGCGTCATCAGGCCGTCGAGCACGCTGTTGACGGGCTTGCCCGAGAGCTCGCCCGGCAGCGGCTTTTTCCACGGCACGATGTAGAGCACCTTGGGCAACTCGCGGTTGCCGATGACCTGGGTGCGTTCGAGGTCGGCGCGGTCCTGTGCCAGGCTGGCGCCGGCGAGCAGCGCCAGCGTGGCCATGATCACGGCAGGCAGCTTCATGGCGCCTCCTTGCCGCCCTTGGCGACCTGGACATTGATCGCGCTTTGCGGCGCAGGCTTGCGCTGGCGCAGGTCGGCCGCCCACTTGGTGACCGCTGCGTCGCCGGCCGGGGCCAGCGCGAGGTAGCGGTCGTAGAGCTCGAGCGCCTTCGCGCCGTCGCCGAGATACAGGTCGTACAGGATGCCCAGGTTGAGCGTCGCGGCCGCGTAGCCGGCGTCGAGTTCGAGCGCGCGTTCGTAGGCCTCGCGCGCCTTGGCGAACTGGCCGCCGATGCGGTAGGCGATGCCGAGTTCGTTGAAGTACAGCGGTTGTTCCGGGCTGGCCTGCACCGCGCGCTCGAGCGCGGCCACGGCCTCTTCGTTGCGACCGGCCTTGCGCAGGATCAGGCCGAGATTGGCGTGCACGCCGCCGAGTTCGGGATGGGCCTGCGCCAGCACGCGCAGGGCGCGTTCGGCCTCGTCGCTGCGGCCGGCGCGCTGGGCTTGCAGTGCCTGCTCGAACTGCGCCTGCACCGCGGCCGGAACGCGTGGCGGCGGCGGGGTGCGTGGGCGCAGCCGCGACAGGCGCTGCCGCCGGTGCCGAGGCAGGCACCGGGGCGGGGGCGGCAGCGGCGACCACGGCCGGCGCCGCTGGCGCGGGCGGGGTCGGCGCGTCCAGCACGGCGCAGCCACCGAGCATGGCCAGCAGCGCGGGCATCAGCGCGAGCGGCAGGCGACGTTCAGCGGATCGCATCGATCGCTCCTTCACTGCGCTCGTTCTTGCCGTAGCGCACCGGGCGCAGCTCGCGCAGCGCGATGAAGCTCTTCTTCACCCACTCGTCGTACAGGCCGGCCGCGGCGCGGCGTGCGTTGGCCTCGTGCAACTCGGTGGCCTTTTCCTCGAACGGGAAGGCCTGCTCTTCGAGCATCACGTCGTATTGCTCGAGGGCCGCGCCCTTGAGCCCCTTGGGCCGCTGCGACTGCAGCAGCGCCTTGCCGAAATCCTGGTACAGCGCGGCGGTGTGGAAGGTGGCCGAGGTCACGACCTCGGCGCTGGCGTTGCCCGAGGCCTGGGCGTAGGCCTGCAGCAGGGTTTCCATCTTCGCTTTCTTCAGCTTCAACTGCTTGGCCAACGGCTCGACCAGCGCCACCTTGCGGTAGTCGTCGAACAGCGGCTGCGTCAGGGCCAGTGCGGCCAGCCCGCCGATGGTGCGTGTGCGATCGGTACGGGCCGCGCCGGCGCGCAGGTCGGCGTCGCGGATCTCGCGCAGTTGCGTGCCCTCGCGTGCGACGACGGCCGGCGTTCGCGTCTCGGCTTTCAGGTCCTGCACCAGCCGCCAGCGCGCTTCGAGGTAGCGCTCGAAGGGTGCCGGGTAGCGCTTGGCGTAGGCGGCGTAGACCCGCATCGCGTCGGCACGCGAGCCGGCCTTCTCGAACAGTTCCGCGGCCTGCCAAAGCGACTCGCGGGCCAGCACGGCGTCGCTCTGCGAGGCTGCCAGCCGCTCGAACTCGGTGGCCGCCGGGGCCCAGCGACGCTGCTCGAGGTAGATCGCGGCCAGCTTGCTGCCGGCCTCGCCGACCAGCGCGTGCTTGGGGAACGCGGTGCGGAAGCTCTCCAGCGCCTGCGCTGCGCCGTCCCAGTCCTTCAGGCTGATCAAGGTCGCTGCCGCGTCGTACAGCGCCGCGGCATGCACGCTCGATTGCGGCGCGGACTGGGCCACGCGTGCGAACAGGGCGACGGCTTCGCGCGGCTGGCCGGCGGCGCGGGCCTGCTCGCCCTGCTTGTAGATCGCGGCGGCCTGGCGTTCGACCAGTTCGCCGCGCCCGGCGGCGGCTGCCGGCGTCAGTGCCAGGGCCTGCACATAGGCGCGCTCGGCGCGATCGAACGCCGCCGCCTCGAAAGCGGCGTGCGCAACCACCGTCCAGGCCACGCGGCGCTGCTCGTCCGCAGCCGGCGGGTCGAGGGCGAGCACGCGCTGCGCCACGCGTTCGGCGCCTTCGATGTCCTTCAGCGCAAACATCTTCTCGGCCGCCTGCGTCAGCACCGGGCCGACCCGCGGGTCACCCTTGAAGGTGTCGCCGAATCGCTGCGCGCTGGCGATGGCGGACTGCTGCAGGGCGGGCAGTTCGGCGGCGGTGGCGCGCTTCTCCAGTTGCGTGCGCGCCAGCAAGGCGGTGTAGGCCGCGTCGCTGCTCTTGGCGTGCAGCGGGTAGTCGTATGCGGCCTTGTCGTATTCGACCGCTGCGCTGGCGAAGCGGCTGTCGTCGTAGAGCAATTCGGCGAGCAGGAACTGGAAGCGCGGGGCTTCGCTGTCCTGCGGGAACGAGGCCACGATTTCGCGGTACCAGCGCGCGGCCTCGTCGACGTCGGCCGCGGCCTTGCTCTTTTGCGCAGCGGCGTGGTAGTGGCGCGCCAGTTCGGCCAGGTGCGCCTTGACCAGCGGCTGCGCCGTGGCCTCCCAGGCGCTGTTGTTGGCGCGGCGAAACTCGCTCGTCGCGCCGTAGCGCTGCACGTACTCCTTCTTTGCGCCCATCGCCAGCGTGGGCAGGCCGCTGCGTTCGTAGATGCCGATCACGCGCGCCTGCAGCACCGGGGCCTGGGCATGCAGCGGCTGGCGCCTGGCGAACGCGCCGAAGGTGTCGGCGGCGTCCTTGGCCCGGTCTTGCTTGATGTAGAGCTCGCCGAGCTGCTCGTGCACGCGAAACTCGTACGAGCGGCGTGTGTCGTTGACGATGTAGGGCGGTATCGACTCGGCGCCGCGCAGGTTGGCCAGGCTGACGCTGGTCACGCGCATCGTGTCTTCGACCAGTTCACGGTCGGCGCGCGACAAGCCCTTCAGGGTCTCGAACGGCTCGTCACCGCGGCCGGCGATCTTCAGATCGAGCACGGCGAAGAAGGACTGCAAGCCCTCTTCGAGGCGGCCCTGCTTGTACAGCGCCCAGCCATGCATGTACAGCGCACGGTCGTGGTACGGGGTCGGGGTCTCGCGCGTGGTCAGGCTGGCGTAGGCCTGCTCCGACTTGGCGTACTGGCCGGTGTTGAACAGCAACTCGCCGCGACGGAACTGGGCCTCGTCGCGGAAGCTCGTGTCCGGGTAGCGCGCGACCAGCCTGTCGAGCGTGGCCAATGCGGCTTCCAACTGGCCGCCGAGTTCGTGCGCACGTGCCAGTTGGTACAGCACGCGGTCGTTGTTCGGGTCGTCCGGGTAGGCCTTCAGGTAAGCCTGGTACTGCACGATGGCGGCGCGGTAGTCGGGGTTGGTGCCGGCATTGGCGCTTTGGTTGTCGGCGCTTTCCATCGCCAGGTCGCCGATGCGGCGCAAGGCTTCGGCGCGCTGCGGCGCACGCGGCGCGATATCGAGGAACCGCTTGTAGGCCGCCGACGCCTGTTCCGGCGTCGTGGTGGCCAGGGCCTCGGGCACCGGCGGCTGTTTGGCTGCGGCCCGGCTCGCCAACGCAGCCAGCGTCGGCTCGTTGTCCGTCGAGACGGGCGGCTTGCTGGCGCACGCGGCCAGCAGCACGGCGGCGGCGACTGCCGTGAAGCTAGTGCTGCGCACTGTCATTGCTCCTGGCCACGGTGGCACGGTCGATCAATTGCGCGATCTCGAATCGCGCCTGCATGGTGTAGGCCAGCAGGCGTTGCTTCTGGCCCGTCAAGGCGGCCTCGGCAATCTGTTGCGCCACGCCCTGCTGCTCGTTCTTCAGCGCGACCACCCGCGGCAGCGTGGTGTCGAGTTGGCGCGCCAGCGCGTCGATGCGTGCGTCAAAGCGCTGGAAGCGTGCCGGCTCGTCGCGCTGCGCCTGGCTCAGTGCGGCCTCCTTCTGGCGGGCCTCGTGCAGCGCGCTGTCGGTCTGGCGCAGGTTGTTCTTCGTCGTCCACAGGCGCTGCGGATAGGCCTCGGCCAATTGCCAGCTCAGCACCCCGGCGGCCAGCCGCGCGCGTTCGCGCATGTTGTCGAACTCCGGCGCGTTGCCGGACTGCTTGAGGATCGCCTGCACGGCCGCCAGACGTGCGAGCAGGTCGCGCTCGCGCGGGTCGGCAAAGGCCGTCGCGTCCGAGGCGGACTCGACGACCGTCAGCTCGCCCGCCAGCAGTGCGCCCCGCACCGACAGATCGACCAGCGCGTTGTCGCGCAATTGCGCGAGGACTTTCGGCAAGCGTTCGTTGAAGGCCTGGCGCCGATTGGCCAGCATGTCGCGGAACACGTCGAGCGAGTCGCGCCACTGCTGCAGGTTGTTTTCGAGGAAGCGCAGGTCGCGCACGTTCTTGAAGGCTTCCTGGAAGTCATGCTCGGCCAGCACCTGCGACAGGTGCGCGGCGTGCGGCATTGCGGGCAGCTTGCTCAGGTTGCCGAACCAGCCCATCTCGTCGGCCGGATTGCGCTCGAGCAGGCCCTCGATCATCTGGCCGCTGCGGATCGCGGCGATCGACGCATCCAGGCGCCGGCCTTCGTCGTCGAATTCGTCGACGGCCTGTTCGTAGAACTTCAGCGACTGGCCGTAGGCGCCCATCTGGGCGTACGCGAACGGCACGGCGATGCGCGCCTCGAGCACCGCCGGATCGCTGCCGTCGCGGCCGGCCAACTCGTTCCACGAGACCAGCGCCTGCGCCGGCTGTTTGCGCGCCGCCGCGACCCAGCCGAACCCGAGCAGGGCCTTGTTGGCGTGCAGACCATTCAGCCGCACGCGCTCGAGCAGGCGGCTTGCGTCGTCGGGGCGCTCGTCCTGCAGCGCGGCCACACCCAACGCGAGGTTGGCGCGGTCGCGCAGGCTGCGCTGCTCTTCGTTGTCGGCCGGCGTGCGGCCGATCTCGTCGAGCAGCGCTGTGCCGCGGGCGACGTCACCGCCCTTGATCAGGGCCACACCGAGATTGAAGCGCGCGAACGGACTGGCCTTCTTGGCGTCGCCCGTCATCGCGCCGAGCAGGTTGGCGGCGCCGGCATAGTCGCCACGCGCCATCAGCAGCTGCGCCTGCAACAGGTCGCGTTCCTCGAGCAGCGGCGCGGGCAGCCGGCCTTCGATGCGCGCCAGTGCGGCTTCGGCCTCGGCGTGAAGGCCGCGCTGGTAGCGAATCTTGGCCAGGTAGAACCAGGCGCGGTCGCGCACGGAAGGTGCGGCGCCCTTGTCGATCAGCGCGGCGAAGATCTGACCGGCCTCGTTGTGCACGCCGTACGACAGCAGCAGGCCGCCGCGCAGCACCTCGGCCTCGTCGCCTTGCGGCGCCACGCGGTCGAAGTACTGCGAGGTCATCAGCCCGGTGATGGCGCTGAAGTGCTTTTGCTGGAAGAAGTTGAACAAGGTGTCGCCGTAGTGCAGGGCTCTGACCGGCCGGGCCTCGATCGAGGTCGACATGCCCTCGGCGCGCGGCGGTTCATCGGCCTCGGCCGCGCGCGTCGGCAACGCCGCGGCGAGCACGCCGGCCATCAGCAGCGCACCGGGGGAGAGCGGAAGACGCAGGGCCATTGCGACGCCTATTGCCAGACCTTGACGTCGAACTCGGGTTGCAACTTGCCGCTCGAGTCCTTGATGCGCAGCTCGACGTAGCCGGCGCCGGTGCCCTTGTCGAACTTGATCGTCGCGCCACGCTTGTAGTCGCGCTCGTGCGGTCCGCGGCCGGTGAAGAAGGCCACGATCTCGTGGTCACCGCTCTTGAGGTTGCCGAGGTACAGGCGTTGCACGCCGCCGCGCTGCAGGGCCTCGACTTCGCGTGGCGTGTACAGGTGGTTGGCCACCAGCTTGTCGTCGAGCTTGATCTGCACCGAGTCGAGTTCGAACAGCTTGCCGACGTCCATCGAGACGAACAGCGCCACCTGGGTGCTGGCCGGGAACAGCAATTCCTCCTCGAGCACCAGCAGGTCGCGGTTGAGCTTGATGACGTCGCTCTTGGCTTGCTGCACGCGCTCGTCCAGGCCGGCGCTCGTTGCCGCGGTTGGCGCGACCGCCACGGGCGTCGG
Source organism: uncultured beta proteobacterium (assembly GCA_963751775.1). Classification (GTDB taxonomy): domain Bacteria; phylum Pseudomonadota; class Gammaproteobacteria; order Burkholderiales; family Burkholderiaceae_C; genus CADEEN01. The sequence continues at coordinate 232,373 of CAVVVW010000008.1, read as the reverse complement.
CGTGGGCGCGGCCTTGGTGTCGGCCGATTGCGCAGCGGCCAGCGTGGCCACGGCGGACAAGGTGAGAGCGGCGAGGGTGTGGTGGAAGGTGCGCATCATGCGGGGCCCCGGTAGATCAGTAGGTGGCTGTCAGGTACAGCTGCAGAACGGTGGCGCGCAGCGAGTACAGCTCGCCGTTGCGGATGTCGGTGAAATTGTTGTAGTGCACGTTGTAGAACTCGAGCCCGGCGTTGGCCTTCAGGTCGTACTGGCCGGGCTGCTTCTTCCAGTCGTAGCTCAGCTTGCCGCCGATGACCACGTTGTTGAAGTCGGAGAGCTGGCGATTGCGCGAGATGTAGGTCGTCTCGGCCGTCGCGTTGTCGCTGTAGAACAGCGCGGCGTTCTGTTTGTAGTAGCGCAGGAAGCCGTCGGCCAGGAACGACTCGCCGAGATAGCGGCTGTAGCCGGCTTCGACCGTGTGCGCCTTGATGTCCCAGTTGTCCCAGAAGTAGCGGTACTCGGCCCGCACGGCGTCGCGCGAACCCAGGTCGCCGATGGCGCGCATCTTGACCGCCCGCGACGAGCGCGTCGTCGGTGCACGCTCGGGCACCGCGGCGCCGAACACCCGCGCGACGCGATACGGATTGCCGAGGTAACCGTCGTCGGAGATGGCCTCGAGGTTGACGCTGGCCAGCCACTTGGGGGTCACGATCTGGGTCACGCCGACGCGGTACTGCCAATGGGTGGCGCGGTCGTTGAAAGTCGGATCGCCGGTCTTGCCGACGTCGTCGGCGGCTCGCGTGAAGCCGACATTGACGGTGGTCATGCCGCCGAAGGTCTCCTGCGCGATGTCCAGCGACAGGCTGCGCGTCTTGTAGTCGGGCTCGCTGCTGGCGCCGACGGCCAATGTGATCAGCGAGTCGCGCACCGCATAGTCGAGGCCCAGCCCATATTCGTTGCGGCGCTCCTTGTACGGGCTGGCGGTGGTGACGACGTCGATCGAGGCGTTGCTCACTGCGTCGACGTACATCGATCCGGTCAGCGAGACCTTGTCGGCAATGCTCTTTCGCACCAGCACGGCCGGGCCGTTGGCCGTGACGCCGCCGCCGCTGTAGGTGTGGAACAAGGCCTCGGCACTGTTCTCCGGCAGCGTGGCCGCGCGCGCCGCGCCGCCGGCGAAGAGCGCGCCGATCAGCCCGGTGGCGAGGCCGCCGAGCGCCGCCACGACGCGGCGGACAGTGTTCACTTGCAGCCACAACCGCCTCCCTGCACGCCGGTCGCGCCGCGCGACGCCTCGACGAATGTCATGCACGTGCTCGCTGTGCTTGGCCACCAGCGCGTCGCGATTGACAACGCATGATCGGATCGGCCAGGCGCTCGCGCTCGAAGGGCTTGACCCAGGGTTCGGGCGCGGCGCAGCCGCCGAGCAGAGCCGCGGCCAGCAATGTAATCACCAAGCGACCGCCGCGGAGCCGGCTCCGGCGGTCCGCCAGCGGTGCCCCAAGGGCCACGCAGTGGCCCGTTCCGGTCCACAGGGGCAGCGGCGAAGCCGCTTCGGGGGTGGTCATCTTTCACTCCCTGAGCAGGCTGCGCACCTGCTCCTCGTAGGTTCGCTCGACGCCATCGCGGTAGCCGCGATGGATGTGGCGCACGCGACCGTCGCGGTCGATCAGCAGCGTGGCGGGCATCGCGCTCATGTCGTAGGCGCGGCTGACCCGCTTGTCGGTGTCGAGCAGGACCGGGAATTGCACGCCGAGCTTGGCGGCCAGGTCGGCCGCGGCGCGCGGATCGTCGTCGATGTTCACGCCCAGCAGCACGAAGCCCGCCGAGCGATAGCGGTCGTAGAGGCGGTTCAGATGCGGCATCTCCTGCCGGCACGGGCCGCACCAGGTGGCCCAGAAGTTGACCAGCACGACCTGGCCGCGCTGCTCTGCCAGGCGCAGGTTGGGCCCGCCGACGCTGCGCAGCGTGAAGTCGGGCGCGGTGGCCGAGAGTTGCACCGCGGCAGCGGCGGTGCCGGCGCTGACGCGCCAGCAGCAATGCCAGCAGCCAGCGGCAGGCGAGGCGGTTGGCTTGGGTGTGTTGCATCAGAAGTACCAGGTGAAGCCGCCGGTCAACTCGAGGTTGTGCGTGCTCTGGCGCTTGCCGAGCAGATCGAGCGAGAAGACGTGGTCGCGCATGTCGATCTGCAGCGCCGCACGCTCGTACAGCATCAGTCGCCCGCCGAGGCCGAAATTGATGGTCTGGCTGCGCTGCTCGTTGAACTTGGTGCTGCCGACGCCGGCGATCAGGTAGATCGCCGTCGCCTTGGCGCTCTTGGCGGTCGGAAAGACTTCGCCGGGCAGCAGGTTGTAGCCGGCCGAGAAGTTGTAGTACTGCAGCTTCTCCTTCTGGTCGACAAAGATGCCGCCGGGCAGCACCTGGCGGAAGGCTTCGTCGGTGACCGAGGTTTGCGCCAGCGCCGCTTCGACGAACCAGTCTTCGGTTACGTGGTAGCCCAGGCGCAGGCCGACCACCGGGGAGGTGCCGAAGTTCTGCGTCGCGTAGGTGCCGGCGAACAACGCCGACGGCGATGTCGTTGGACGGGAATTTCGGCAGTTTCAACTCGCGGCGCTCGACTTCGGGCACCACCACCTGGTTGCTGTCGGGGCGCGCCGTCGACTGCGCGAACGCGCCGCCATTGCCGAGCAGGGCCAGGGCAGACAGGCAGGTCAGGCAGATCTTGTTCATGTTGTCGGCTTGGGTTGCAGTGGCTCAGAAGAAGAACGACACACCCGCCGTCACGGCGCGGTATTCGGTGCTGCGCTGGTCCGAGACGAAGGCGGTGTAGAGCGCCCAGTCGGCGCGCAGGATGAAGCGCTCGGTCAGGTGGTAGCGCAGGCCGACGATGGCGTGGGCCAGGTTGGCGTCGGTGACCGTGGCGCCGACCAGGCTCTGATTGGGGAAGTTCTTGAACTTGCCCACGCCGATGCCGAAGAACGGCGACAGGCGCTGATCGCTCCACGGCTCGCTGTGCAGCGAGGCATGCCAGAAGTTGGTGCCGGAAAACACGCCTTGCACCTGGCCCGCGGTGCCCTCGATCGACAGCGTGTCCGAGAGCTTGTAGCTGGTCCACAGTTTCAACATCGGCTCGGACTGGAAACGCCCGATGGCCGCACCCATCTGCAGGCGGCGCGCCAGGTAGTCGTCGAGCGCGATGTCGCGGAACGTCTTGTTGACGCCGGCGGCGGTGAGCGTGGCTTCGAGCTGCGCGCGTTGGACCCAACCGGTCTGGCCACCCTTCGGCACGCACCTTGAACCAATCGGTGTGACGCAGCTCGACCACCACCGCCTGGCCGCGGGCGACGACGAAGAAGACCGGGTAGCCGCGACCGGGTCCGGTGCGCATCTCCAGATAAGGGTCGGCGACCGTCAGCTGCTCGCTGGTGCCGGCTGCCGTGCCGCCCTGCTGGTCGGCCTGCTGCTGCGCCTGCGCCGGCAACAGCACGGCAACCAGGCATAGCAGCGCGGCGGCTAGGCGCGACGAGGTCGTGGTGGTCATTGGCTGTTGCAGCTGCCGGTCACGGGATTCGGCGGCGTGAACATGGTGTCGGCCGCGCTGCTGAATTCGTCTTGCCCCTGTGGCATCGGACGCCCGATCCAGTAGGCGATGAGCTTGGCGTTGGGGTCGGAATGGTCAGCAAAGACCACGCCACCGCCGTGCAGCACGTTGAGCGTCAGCGGCTTGGCCAGCAGGCGGCTTTGTGTCGGCGAACCGATCACCGCCGAACCTTGCGCCGAGTAGAAGTTCTTGTACATGTCGGTGCTGTGGACCACGTCGGCCGTGTTGGCCGGGTCGGCCAGGTCGACCGCCACCGCGCTGGGCACCACGCGGAAGGCGCCACCGGTACCGGTGGTGTTGTCGTGACAGCCCGACGAAGCGCAGGTGTTGGTCGAGATCACGCCGCCCTGGTTGATCTGCAACTGGGCCAGCAGGATCGGGTTGATGCACTTCTGGAAGTAGACGAACGAAAGCTTTTGCCCGCCAGCGGCGGGCGGGTTCGACAAGGTCGGCGGGTTGCCGAGCGGGTTATTGCCTCCGCCGCCGCAACCCGCAAAAACGGCAGCGCAGAGCGCTGCCGTCAGGAGTGTCGTTCGCCGTCGCGTCAAGGTGTGCACCCCGACGAGATCCAGCTCGCGATCGCGGCGTAACCCGCGCTCGCCGAGGCCAGCACCGGTGTCGTCTGCCCGATCGCACCGGCCGGGTGCGGCACCGTCGAAGGCCGCATCAGCAGCGCGTTGGCTGCGGCGTTGCAGGTGTCGGTGACCATCGTCAGCGTCACGTTGAAGTCACCCGCCGGGTTGCCGGTGAGCACGAAGCGGTTGCGCACGAACGAGGTCGTGGTTTGCGCCGCGCCCGCGTTGCCGACCGGCTGATGGCAGGCGACGCAGGTGCTCTGCAATACCGGCAGCACGCTGGCTTCGAACGTGGTGCGGCTCAGCGCCGCGACGCTGCGCACGCTGGCACTCTGGCTCGGGTCGTTCAGGTACTGTGCGCCGAGGTCCATCCATTCGCTGATCAGGCGCCTTTCGGCCGCATTGAGCAGGCTGGCGTGGTTCGGCGCACCGGCAGGCGGATTCGGGTGCACGCTGCGCGCCTCAGGGCTGGCCTTGAGCTGTTCGCCGAACATGATTTCGGTCAGGCGGCTGCTGCGCGCGATGCCGTCGGCACCGCCGGCCATGTTCTCGACCAATGCCGGCAGACGCACGATCACCGGCACGCCATCCTCGAGGCGCGTGACCGGCTGGCCATTGGCGTCGAGGCGCGGGTCACCGATCAGCAATTCGTCGTAGGAAACCATGCGGCCGCTGCCGCCGAAGGTGGCACGCAGGTCGAGCATTGCCGGATCGGCATGGCAATTGGTGCAGGTGCCGGCGCCGGCAACACCGCCGGCACTGCGCGCGCGGGCCCAGATCGGTGCGATGTGGTCGGGGTAGTTGATGATGCCGCCGCTCGGCGCTGGTGTTGCCAGGTCATCGGCCGCAACGGCATTGCCGGCATAGCGCAGTACGATCGGCGCGCGCGCCTGCACCCCGCCTTGCGCGGTGTCGGCCCAGATGTCGCTGTAGGCCGGGTCGGCCTGCAGAATCCAACTGCGCGCGGTTGGCGCCAGATTGAGGTCGAGCTCGCCCAGACGCTTGCGCAGTGCGGCCATCGTTTCACCCGCCTGGTGTTGGCTCGACAGAGCCGCCTTGATGCCACTGGGCATGCTGTCGGCGATCGTGCCCGAATTCAATGCGGCTCCGCGGCGCGGGCTGTGGCACCCGTCGCAGGTGCGGCGCTCGCCGGGGCGCACCTGGATCCAGTTCAGGTGCGTTTGCAGCGAACGTCCCTGGCGGTCGAGTATCGACAATGCAAGCGGCGTGTCGGCGGGCACCAGCAGCTTGAACGAGCCGTCGGGCTCGACCGGCGCATAGCCCAGGATCTGCTGCGGCTCGAACTCGGTTTCGCCGATCGCCTGGCGCATGCCGGTCATACCCGCTACGGGCGCCATCGCGCGGGTGGCGCGCACGAAGCGCGCCGGGGCACACAGGTAGGCGGGGTCCGACGGGTCCTTCATTTTCACCAGGTCGGCAACGCTGGCGCGTGTGTCGGTGGTGTCGATCGGCGTGGTCTGCGCAATGCCGCGTGCGCAACCGGCAGGCAGGTCGACCGCCGCCAGCACCGTTTCGCCCATGCGCTGCAGACCATCGGTGTCGTACACGCTGCGCACCTCAATCAGTGCCAAACCCTGCAGCCTAAGATCCTCGTCAATGACGGTCGGCTGTGTCGGGTTGGCTTCGGTGCGCACCTGCAGCGGCACCGGGTCGGTGTACATGTAGCCCGCGGGTGGCGCCGCCACGATCAGCCAGGTTTGCGCCTTCGGGTCGTACATGTAGACGGCATACGAGGGTGGCACGTTGTCCTGCACCGTATCGGCCTGCGCCTCGGCGATCGGCCTTTCGGTGGCAGTCAAACGTGTGATCTCATCCGCGGTCAGCGTGGCACAGGGCACCACATTGCCGTCCTTCGTGACTTCGCAGGGTCGATAGGACAACAGCACGCGGTCGGTGCCATCCCACAGCGGATATGGCGTGGTGACGCGGCCGAACTGCGAAAAACCGCGGTCCATGTTCAGCGGCTTGTCGGTGATCTGGACCTGGCCGCCGGTGGCCAGGGCTGACTTGTTGGCCGGCGTGTTCTGCTCGGAATAGTTGGCCGCGTCGATCATCATCAGCGCGCCACCTTCGTGCGTGCGCGACAGCGACATCAGCGACGAAACCACCTGGCCGGCGTAGGCGCCCTTGGGGTCCATGTCGCGCGGGTGCAGGAAGCTGTTGCCGGGGCTCTGCGCGCCGTAGAGCACGAACATGTCGGTGCCATCGGGCTTGGTCCGGAAGATCGCGAAGCGGTTGCGCGGTCCGACATGCTCCCAGCGCGAGAACATGATGTCGCCGTTGGGGCGCACGACGGGGTTGCGGTCATGGCTCTGGTTGACCGAGATCTGCGTGATCGCGCCACCCTGCGGGTCCATCGTATGCAGGTTGACCACGCGCTCGCGTTCGTATTCGTCGACGGCATAGGCGGTCACGCCGTTGAGCATGGTCTTTGTCAGACCCTGCCGGTTCGACGAGAAGACGAAGCCCCTGGACGCCGGCAGATAGGCCGGATCGACGTCGTCGTCGTTGGCCGACGACGTGATGCGGCGCAGGCTGCCACCCGCCAGTCCACCGCTCGTGGTGTCGTACTCCCAGATGTTCCAGCGCCCGGTACAGGCGGCCACGCCATGGATGGTCGACGTGTTGCTCGCGGGACAGGTCAGCGCGAAGACGACCTTCTTGCCGTCGTACGAGACCTCGGGGTCGGACACGTCGCCGCGGCCCTGCGTGATGCCCGCCGTGACGTTGAACTCGCGCGCACTGGCCGACGATTTCTCGCGAATGATCAGGTCGCCGCCCGGCGCGCTGGGCGTGGCGTCGGTCGGATTGAGCCCGACCGTGTTCAGGCGTTTGGCGTACGCCAGCGGCACGTCGCCGTTGACGATGACGGCGTTGGCAGCGTCGTTGCTGCCGCTGCCGCAGCCCGCAACGACGACTGCCGCGGCGAGGCCGATGATGCCGACGATTCCCATGGACTTGTTCATGTGATTCCCCCTGGCTTGCACTTGCACCCGCTTAGCGGTCGATGACAGTGACCTGACGCCGGTCTTGTTCTGCAGCACCGGAGTGGTGCTGCAGGCCGGTCGAATAGTGGAGTCGCCCCTGCGCGTCGACGACGATGGCGTCGACGCCGGGTTGTGATTCGATGAGCGCCATGCCGCGTCCGACGCCGAGCACGAACAGGCTCTTGGACATCGCCTCGGCGGTCAAGCCATCGGCGGCGAGGATCGTCACGCTGTGGATCGCCGCCGGTGACTGGCCGGTGGCCGGGTCGATGATGTGGTGGTGGCGCACGCCGCCCTGTTCGAAGTAGCGCTCGTAGTCGCCCGAGGTCGAGACGGCGGTGTTCTCGAGCGGCAACACGGCGACCAGGGCCTTGGCGTCGCGCGGATGGCGCACGCCGATGGTCCAGGGGCGGCCGCGGCGGTCACCGATGACACGGCTGTCGCCGCCGGCGCTGATGTGGGCATGGGCGATGCCCATTCGCGCCAGGATCGCCGCCGCGTTGTCGACGGCGTGGCCCTTGGCGAAGCCGCCGAGGTCGATGCGCATGCCCGGGTGTGCAAACGCCAGCGTGCGCGCGGCACGGTCGAGTTTGAGGCCGCGCCAGCCGATCGCCAGGCGGGCCGCGGCCAGTGCCGCGCTGCCCGGTGCGACGCCGGCACGGTAGTCGTAGAGTTGGCCGACGCTGGCGTAGCTGATGTCGAAGGCGCCGCGTGAGACGGCCGAGAAGGCCAGCGCCCGCTCGATCAGTCCGAACATCTCGCTCGACAGGCGAACCGGCTGTGCGGCGGCGAGGCGGTTGATGCGCGAGAGTTCCGAATCGGCCTTGTGCGGGCTCATCACGCGGTCGATGCGGTGCATCTCGGCGATCACGGCGTCGATTGCCGCGTGCCCGGCGGCCCCGTCCTCGGCCCACAGTTCGACCGTGATGGCGGTGCCCATGATGGCCTCCTCGCGCCTGAACCAGCCGGCCGGCGTGACGAATGCACGCTGTGCCTGCCGCACCAGCGCGGCGCTGCGCGAAGCGAACGTGGCGACGGCGTGCACCTCAGTGCACTCCGGCAGGCATTACGGGCAATCCAAACAAGCACGTCGCGAACCCTCCATCCGGACCGGCCCAACCCGGGCCTGATCCAGCGGGCGAATCTTCAGCGACTTATGTGCACGGACTGCGTGGAATTGTGTGCAAACGGGGTAGCAATTACATGCTGTCGCCGAACAGTTCGTGACCGTTGGAATTGCGCCCGACGGCGAGCGCCGCATGTGTATGCAAACGCAAGTAGCGCTGCGCCGGTGGTGACGGATTCCGTCGGGCGGCGCCAGGGCGGGCGTCTGCCCGCCCGCGGTCAGATCGTCCGGCTCACCGCGGCCGCTGCACCGGCTCGCATCGGACCTCGCTCTTCACCGAGTTGGCGATGAAACAGGCGTCGTGCGCGCGGTGGTGCAGTTGCTTGAACTCGTCGGGCCCGGCTCGCGTGGGCCGGCAAAGCGCACCTCGGGGCGCAGCGTGACCGTCGACATCCACACTTGCCCCTGTGCGTTCTTGGTCATCACGCCGATCGGCCGCGTCGCGGTACTGGTCGACGACGTAGCCTGCGCCGGCGGCGATCGACAGGAACCACAGCATGTGGCAGGCGGCCAGCGAGGCGACGAATGCTTCTTCGGGATCGACGGCAGCGGCATCGGACATCGGCAGCGGCACCACCGACGGCGACGCCGATCCAGGCACCTCGGCTGCCACCGTCGAAGCGCAGCCTGTGCTTGCGGCTGTAGCGGTTGTCGGTGAAGGCTTCGTGCGCGGCGCGTTGCCACAGCACTTCGGCGCCGTACTGGTGTCGCGAGTCACTCATGGTTGTCTCGGCTGCAAGAAATTCTGCGGGCTGCAACGGGCGGCACTGACGTCGGCATGCCGGCGAAGTTCGACCCACAATTCTCGTCCATAGCTCGACGGTGGGGAGGCTGCGATGGGCAAGGGCCGGCTGGAAGCGTTCAGCGATGGCGTGATCGCGATCCTGATCACGATCATGGTGCTGGAGATGAAGGTGCCGCATGGCGAGAGCCTCGACGCGCTGGCGCCGGTGCTGCCGGTGTTCCTGAGCTACGTGCTCAGCTTCGTCTACATCGGCATCTACTGGAACAACCACCACCACATGCTGCACGCCGTGCACAGGGTGACGGGCACCATCCTGTGGGCCAACCTGCACCTGCTGTTCTGGCTCTCGCTGATGCCCTTTGCCACCGGCTGGATGGGCGAGAACCACTTCGCGGCCGTGCCGACGGCGCTGTACGGCGGCGTGTTGCTGATGTCGGCCATCGCCTACTGGATCCTGCAGCAACTGATCATTGCCTCGCAGGGGCCCGAGTCGCTGTTGAAGCGGGCGGTCGGTGGCGACTGGAAGGGCAAGTTTTCACCGCTCGCGTACCTGCTTGCGATTGCGCTGGCGTTCTGGCAGCAGGGGCTGGCGCAGGCGCTGTACGTGCTGGTGGCACTGATCTGGCTGGTGCCCGACAAGCGCATCGAGCGGGTCATCCACCACGACCCGGCCTGATCGGTGCCGCTGGTGGCGCCAGGTCGGGCCCCAGCGTTTCGCGGCCGTCGAAGACGAAGCAGCGCCCGCGCCAGTGCGGCGCGGCGGGCAGGCGCTCGAAGTAGCGCAGCACGCCGCCGTCGAGCTGGTAGACATGTTCGAGGCCGGCAGCCTGCATCGCCAGCGCCGCCTTCTCGCAGCGAATGCCGCCGGTGCAATAGCTGACCACCGTTCGGCCTTCGAGTTCGGCGCGGTGCGCGGCCAGCGCGGCCGGAAATTCGCTGAACTTGTTCAAGCGCCAATCGATGGCGCCTTCGAACGCACCGGCGTCGACCTCGAACGCGTTGCGCGTGTCGAGCAACCGCACTTCGCGGCCGGCGTCGTCGTGGCCGCTGTCGAGCCAGCGCGCCAGCGTGGCGGCGTCGACCACCGGCGCGCGGCCGGCGCCGGGGCGCACCTGCGGCTGGTTCATGCGGATGATCTCGCGCTTGATCTTCACGCGCAGATGGCGAAAGGGCAGCCGGTCGCTCCAGCTCTCCTTGCCTTCGAGCGTCGCCAGCGCGCGGCGTCTCGCGCACTTGGGCCAGCCATTCGCGCACGCCGCGCTTCGGCACCGGCGACGAACAGGTTGATGCCTTCGGCGGCCAGCAGCACGGTGCCTTTGAGGCCGCAGGCCAGCGCCTGCCGGTACAGCGCTTCGCGCCGCTCGGGCAGGTCAATCGAGCGCCACGAAGGCGTAGGCGCTGAGGTTCAGGAAGCGGGCGGTGCACGCTGCGATTCTAGGAGTGCGGCGCAGCGCAGAGCCGAGGCTGACGCTCTCTACAATCGGGCCATGTCCTTCGTTCACCTGCGCACGCACACCGAGTTCTCGGTCGTCGACGGCACGCTGCGCATCGGTGACGCCGTGGCGGCGGCGCGTGCCGATGGGCAGGTCGCCTGCGCGATCACCGACCTGTGCAACCTGTTCGGCACTGTCAAGTTCTACTCCGCCTGCCGCGCCGCGGGCGTCAAGCCGCTCATCGGCTGCGACATCTGGCTCGAGCCGGAGGGCGCCGAGAAGCAGGGCAGCCGCCTGCTGCTGCTGGTGCAGAACGACGCCGGCTACCTGCACCTGTGCGAGTTGCTTGCACGGGCCTGGACCGGCAACACGCAACGCGCGCAGGCGCTGGTCAAGTGGGCCTGGCTGGAAGAATTGGGCGCCGGCCTGCTGGCCCTGTCAGGCGCCGACGGCGGCGCGGTCGGGCAGGCGCTGCTGGCCGGCGACGTGGCGCGCGCCGAACAGCTTGCGCGGCGCCTGGCGGGCGCGTTTCCGCAGCGCTTCTTCATCGAAGTGCAGCGCGCCGGCCTGGCCGGCGACGAAGCGCATGTGCGCGCCGCCGTGCCGTTGGCGGTGCGCCTGTCGCTGCCGGTCGTCGCGACGCATCCGGTGCAGTTCGCCGAGCCCGACGACTTCGAGGCCCACGAGGCCCGCGTCTGCGTCGCCGAAGGCGAAACCCTGGCCAACCCGAAGCGGGTCAAGCGTTTCTCGCGCGAGCAGTATTTCAAGACGCAGGCGCAGATGGCGGCGCTGTTTGCCGACCTGCCGCGTCGCGCTGGCCAACACGTTGGCGGTGGCGCAGCGCTGCAACCTGCAACTCACGCTGGGCAAGCCGCGGCTGCCGGACTTCCCGACGCCGCTGGTCGACGGCGTCCCGGTGCCGATCGAGGCGCACTTCCGGCAGGTCGCTGCGCCGGCCTCGAGCAGCGCCTGGCGAAGCTCTACCCCGATGCCGCCGAGCGCGACCGCCAGCGCCCGCGCTACGCCGAGCGCCTCGAGTTCGAGATCGTCACGATCGTCAAGATGGGCTTTCCGGGCTACTTCCTGATCGTCGCCGACTTCATCAACTGGGCCAAGGCCAACGGCTGCCCGGTGGGCCCGGGCCGCGGCTCGGGCGCGGGCTCGCTGGTGGCGTATTCGTTGTCGATCACCGACCTCGACCCGCTGGCCTACAACCTGCTGTTCGAGCGCTTCCTGAACCCCGAACGGGTGTCGATGCCCGACTTCGACATCGACTTCTGCCAGGCCAATCGCGAGCGCGTGATCGACTACGTCAAGGCCAAGTACGGCCGCGATGCGGTGAGCCAGATCGCCACCTTCGGCACCATGGCCGCCAAGGCCGCGTTGCGCGACATCGGCCGCGTGCTCGGCATGGGCTATGGCCATGTCGACAGCATCGCCAAGCTGATCGTCGCGCCGCCGGGCAAATCGGTGACGCTGGCGCGCGTGCCGGCCGAGCCCGACCCGGGCCTGATCTACGCCCGCAAGGAAGAGCCCGAGATCGACCGCCGCGAGGCCGCCGAAGAGGAGGTCGCCGAGCTGCTGGCGCTGGCGATGCGCGTCGAGGGCATCGTGCGCAACGTCGGCATGCACGCCGGCGGCGTGCTGATCGCGCCGGGCAAGATCACCGACTTCTGCCCGCTGTACCAACAGCCGGGCAGCGACTCGGCGGTGAGCCAGTTCGACAAGGACGATGTCGAAGCCATCGGCCTGGTGAAGTTCGACTTCCTGGGCCTGGCCACGCTGACGATCCTCGAGCAGGCCAAGCACCTGGTGCGGGCCCGCCGGCGCGGCCGCGAGGAGTTCGACTACGACCAGTTGCCGCTCGACGACCCGAAGGTCTACCAGTTGTTCGCCAATGCGCAGACCGAGGCGGTGTTCCAGTTCGAAAGCCGCGGCATGCAGGGCATGTTGCGCGACGCCAAGCCGAGCCGCTTCGAGGACCTGATGGCCCTGAACGCGATGTTCCGGCCCGGGCCGATGGAGAACATCCCGATGTTCTGCGCGCGCAAGCATGGCCGCGAGGCCATCGAGTACCCGCACCCGCTGCTCGAACCGGTGCTGGCCGAGACCTACGGCATCTTCGTCTATCAGGAGCAGGTGATGCTCGCGGCGCAGGTGCTGGCCGGCTACTCGCTGGGCGGCGCCGACATCCTGCGCAAGGCGATGGGCAAGAAGAAGCCCGAAGAGATGGCCAAGCAGCGCCAGATCTTCCGCGACGGCGCGGCCAGGCAGGGCATCGCGCAGGCCAAGGCCGACGAGGTCTTCGACCTGATGGAGAAGTTCGCCGGCTACGGTTTCAACAAGAGCCACGCCGCGGCCTATGCCCTGCTCGCGTACCACACCGCCTGGTTGAAGGTGCACTGCACGGCCGAGTTCTACGCCGCCAACATGACGGTCGAGCTGGGCGACACCGACAAGCTGAAGACCTTGCTCGGCGACGCCAAGCAGTTCGGCATCGGCTTCGAGCCGCCCGACATCAACCACGGCGTCTACCGCTTCGAGCCGATCAACGACAAGTCCCTGCGCTACGGCCTGGGTGCCATCAAGGGCACCGGCCAGGGGGCCATCGAAGCCATCGTTGCCGCGCGTGACGGCACCGGCGAGCGCGAAGGCGAGGGCGGAGGGCCTTACCGCAGCCTGTTCGACTTTGCCGCGCGCGTCGACCGCCAGCGCGTCAACAAGCGCGTGGTCGAGGCGCTGATCAAGGCCGGCGCCTTCGACGCGCTGCACCCCGAACGCGCTGCCGGCGCCGGGCCGTCCCAAGCCGGCGACGCCCCCTCGGGGGGCAGCGCCGCAGGCGCTGGGGGGCGCGCAGCGCTTCTGGCCAGCGTCAGCCTGGCCTTCGATTGGGCCGAGACCCAGGCGGCGCATGCCGACCAGGGTGGCTTGTTCGATTTCGCCGACTCGCACGCCGCCAGCACGCAGGAGCCGGCGCTGGTGCCGGCCGAGCCATGGAGCGTCAAGGAGCGGCTGACGCTGGAGAAGTCGGCGCTGGGCTTCTACCTGTCGGGCCACCTGTTCGAGCAGAGTGCGAGCGAGGTGCGGCTGTTTGCCAAGCGCCGCATCGCCGACCTGGTCGATACGCGCGAGCCGCAATTGCTGGCCGGCATCGTCAGCGACCTGCGCGTGGTCAACGGCCAGCGCGGCAGGGTCGCGATCTTCAAGCTCGACGACGGCAGCGAATACATCGAAGCGGTGGCCAACGAAGACCTGCTCGAGGCCAACCGCGAACGCCTGCGCGACGACGAACTCGTCATCGTGCAGGGCAAGGTGCAGCCCGACCGTTTTGCCGGCGGCCTGCGCCTGAACGTCAACCAGGTGTGGGACCTGCCCGCCGCGCGCGCACGCTTCGGCAAGTACCTGGCCGTGGCGGTGAACGGCAAGGCGCCGCCGGTGGCCGACGTGATCCGCACCTGGCCGGCGAAGACACTGGCCACCGAGCAGGGGCAGACGCAACAGGGTCTGGCGATTCGGCTGCAGCTCGAGCGCCAAGCGGTGCAGGTCGAGCTCGACCTCGGCGACGCGGCACGGTTCTGGCCCAGCGACGAGGCGCTCGCGCGCTGGAAGACGCTGGCCCACGATGGTCGTGCCGCGGTGGTTTACGAGTAGGGCGCAGCGGCGCGTTCGGCGCCGACGCTGGATGGGGCAGGGCGCTTTTCGGCGCCAGTCGTTCACGAACTGATGCGATTTGCCCGCTCTGATCGATCGATTGCATGACGCCAAGTGCCTAGACTCTGCGGGCATGAACGTCGCGCACGACAACTCGACCACCGGGCTGGTGCTCACCGGCGGCGGCGCGCGCGCGGCCTACCAGGTCGGGGTGCTCAAGGCCGTGGCGCGTATCCGCCGCGAATCCGGCGCACCGCGCCACAACCCGTTCGGCGTCATTACCGGCACGTCGGCTGGCGCGATCAACGCTGCCGCGCTGGCCTGCCACGCCGACCGCTTCGACCTCGCGGTGGCCGGTGTCGTGAACATCTGGCGCCACTTCAGCGCCGACCAGATCTATCGCGCCGACGCCTTCGGCGTGGTGCGCACCGGTGCGCGCTGGCTGACGATGCTGACGCTGGGCTGGGCCATCGCGCGCTGGCGCCGCGCGCGACCGCGCTCGCTGCTCGACAACAGCCCCTTGGCCGAGTTGGTGCAGCGGGTGGTGCACTTCGATCGACTGCCCGAACTGTTGCGCGAGGGCCACCTTCGCGCGCTGGCCGTCACCGGCTCGTCCTACAGCAGCGGCGAGCATGTCACCTTCTGTCAGACCGCCAGGCCCTTCGAGCCCTGGCTGCGCTCGCAGCGCGTGGCCGTGCCGAGCCAGATCGGGCTGCCGCACCTGATGGCGTCGTCGGCGATCCCATTCGTCTTCCCGGCCGTGCATCTGGACATGGTCGGCCACGAAGAGTGGTTCGGCGACGGCTCGATGCGCCAGTCGTCGCCGATCTCACCGGCAGTCCACCTGGGCGCCGAGCGCATCCTGGTCATCGGTGCGGGCCGCATGGATGAGCCGGCCGGTCGCCATGTGGTCAGCGACGACTATCCCGAGCCTGGCCCAGATCGCCGGCCACGCACTGTCGAACATCTTCCTCGACGCCTTGGCCGTCGATGTCGAACGCGCGCAACGCATCAACCGCACGCTGGCCTTGCTCGACCCTACCTCGCGCGCGCACACGCCACTCAGGCCGCTCGACGTGCTGGTCATTGCACCGAGCAAGCGCCTGGACGACATCGCGGCTCGCCACGTGCACAGCCTGCCGACGCCAGTGCGCACGATGCTGCGCGCGGTGGGCGTGGGTGGCGAAGGGCGCGAGGCAAGTGGCGGCGCGGCGCTGGCCAGCTACCTGCTGTTCGAGGCGCCATACACGCGCGAGCTGATCGAACTGGGAGCTGCCGACACCATGGCACGGCGCGACGAGGTGATCGCCTTCTTCGATTGGCCGACCAGGATCGTGCCGCGCGAGCGGCGCGACGCCTGGCCGACGCAGGCGGGTGGGCTGGATTGCCCGACGGATCTGGCGCCGCTGTGAGCAGAAGGCATTGATTCGCGGCTTGTGGTTCCTGCACCCGAGGGATTAGAGCGACATATCGATTTAGCGAAAGGAATCCATTTGGGATGTGCCTGCATTGCCGGTCATGCCCAATTTGTCGAACGAAGATGTCGCCAGCGTGCCTTACGCCAGAGCCTGCGTTCGATTTGGTCGCGCTACCGGGGCACCTCACGTGCGGATAGGCTCTAGGTGTTCGGGCGTTGCCGCTTGGTGACAGTGCGAATGTCGGCGCGCCGGCTCCGCCAGTATCTGCGGTGGAAGACCTGAAGTACGCGTTTGACCCGGAGCGCTGCATCGGGAAACACGGTGTCCAGTAGCCTGCGCAGGCGCCAACCCAGTGACAGCGGGGAAGCCTCTCGCATAGCGCGCCAGCATACGCTCCACGTGGGGTGAGTTAGGAGCACGCGCAAGTAACGGTCGCGCCGCAAGGATTCGTCCAGTACTGCACGCATGCGCTCGCCGCAGCCGATGAAATTCGCGTCGGTGATTAGCTGGTTCGATTCGGCCAACCAGCGGTCGAGTCGGCGCTCGGTCCACGCTGCCTTCTGCTCGACACTGGTGATCTTCGGGCTGGCCGACGTGCCGCCACGCCGATAGTGCACGAGCGGCGCATCGACGGTGATTGCGCCGCCCATGGCCATTGCTCGAAAGACCATGATCTGATCTTCGTACGCAACCGTGGGTAGCATGGGCCCGAAGCGCTCGTACATTCGGCGAGTGAAAGCGTGTCCTGCACCGACGATGTAAGGCCGGCTTCGCATCCAGTCGTCGATGCCATGCCACTGGGCAAGGTCGTCCACACGTATCAAGTCATGCAGACCGCCCGAGATGTCCATGTCGATCAGGTGGCTCGCGATCAGGTCGGCGCGCCGCCCGTCTGCATCCCAGGCCTCTACCAGGCGCTGCACGCGGTCGGGCGTAGACACGTCGTCGCCGGCCGCAGTGACCAACAACTCGCCACGCGCGAATTTCAGCAACTCGTTGTAGTGCTCAGCGATGCCGAGATTTGGCGTGCGTGGCCGCACCACGACGCAATGCGGCCCTTGATAGCTGGCTGCGAGTGCCTGCAAGCGCTCGTAGCTGCCATCCATTGAACCGTCGTCCGACAAGACGATTTCGATCGGTCCACAGTCTTGTGCGAAGGCGTTGGCGACGGCTTGGTCGAGCAGGTCATGCTGCTGATACGTCAGCACCAACATGCTGACGCTAGGGAAACCTGTCGTCGATGTCATGTGTGAGGGCGGGCCACAGGCACTGCTGCAGATTGCAGCGGGATCTTGCGCCCATTCCTAGGATTTACGAATGTACACGGCGTCGGTGCATAAGAATCGAGACTCTTTGTGCCAGCAAGTGCAGATAGCTGCCGACATAGGCGAAGGCGGTGCTCCACTCACCGTGTCGTCGCAACCGATTGGCGCAGCGCAGCAAGTGACTTTGCAGTGGCCACGTGTCGCGTTGATCCGAACAGCGTGTCAGTTCGAAGCGAATTATCTCTGGCAGAGCCTCAAGGAATGCGGCATCAGTGTTGGAGGCGCTCATTCCGGTCGCCGCATAGTCTGCGACCACGACATCGATCCATTGCATGGGCGACCGAAATGCGGCGCGCAGGTTGAAGTCCCAGTCGGCGTATAGCCGATAGCGCACATCGAACCCGCCGAGCGTGTCGAACAGGCTGCGTCGGTAGAACACCGATTGCTGGCAGATGTTATTGACGAATAGGCGGCTCAATGGCATAGCCCCGGCGTATCGTTCACCGGGTTGCACCCCGCATTGATTGACTGCCATCATCCGCACGTCGCCGTAGACGATCGAAGCCGCGCCGTTGGCCGCAAGGTGTGGCGCCACCATCCCCAACGTGGCAGCGCAGTGGATTCGATCGTCGCTGCCAAGCACCAGAACCCAATCCCCTCGGGCGAACCGTACACCGCGATTGATCGCGTCGTATACGCCCGTGTCGGGCCGGGAATCTATACGAATCGCAGGCAGTTGTACCGCAAAGCGCTTCGCGATCGTTACTGTGTCGTCGGCCGAATCACCGTCGCTGACGATGACTTCGAAGTTGCGCCAGGTCTGATCCACCAAGGATTGAAGCGCCTGGGCCAGGACCGCTGCACTGTTCATCGTCGGCACCACGATCGATAACAGCGGCCGACTGCCGCTCGAAAGTTGCCTCATCGTGTGACGGCCCGGATTCGGGGTGTGCGCGCGCGCCGCGCACGCTTGAATCGGTCGAATGCACGCCGCAAGCGCTCTCCGGGGCTCAACGCCAGGACAGCATCGACGTCTGCATCTGAAACGAAAACGGCGTTGCCGTGCATTGGCACGGTCGGGCGGATGGCCGCGAAGCCGACATTGCGGAATCGCGGCGTCAATACACCCTCGACATCCGCCAGCAAGCCAGCCGACTCGTAGACGGCCTCGGTGCTGACTTCGGTGTAGATGAGTCGTACCCGATCGAGTACCGATGGTGGCAGGGACTTCAGGACCAGGTATTCCGCGCCTTGCACGTCGATGATGAGGACGTCAGGAGCATTGAGTCCGCATTCTGCCAGTACCGAGTCGAGGCGTCGTGTCGGTACCTCGATCGTTTCCTGCATCGTGACTTCGGGGAACAGGTGACTATGCGAACCCAACTGCAACAAGGAACTGGATTCACCGTCATTACTTGCGACGTTGAATGATGCAGTTCCGTCGACATCAGAAACCGCCACTGGAAAGACCTTGATGCGACTGTCGTTCGCGGCCAGGATACGCAGGGAAACCAGTGGGGCTGATTGAGGCTCGAACAGGTAGATTTGGCGCAGTGCGGGGAACACGCGGTTGATCAGACGCAACTCCTCAAAGCGATGGGCGCCGATCACGCAAAGCACCGTCAACTCACGCGACAGTCTGGTGCCGCGAAGCGCGCGCAATAGTTCAAGATCGTACAAGGCGCGGCCTGCTGGCAGGATTGAGCGTGTGGCCATGATTGCTATGGATGGGATAGAGGGTGGTGGCTCACTTGGGTCCGGGGCTTG
Source organism: uncultured beta proteobacterium (assembly GCA_963751775.1). GTDB lineage: Bacteria > Pseudomonadota > Gammaproteobacteria > Burkholderiales > Burkholderiaceae_C > CADEEN01. The sequence goes on along the minus strand of CAVVVW010000008.1, from coordinate 213,805 downwards.
GCAAGGGCATTCTTGAACGAAATGAGGATGTGGTCTTCGAAGATCCCCGGCCGACCGCGACTCTTGGGCTGGCTACTGCTCGCTGGCAGGACAGGTAACCACGTCCGAATCCACGTCAGGTACTTCGCCCATGCGATCTTGCGGTTGAATTGGCGCCGCAACCGAACACGAGAGCGAAAGTCGATCTCACTGTAGGCGAATTGCCGCACTGCGACGACTTCGAGCCCGGTCGCGGCTGCAGCCGCGCAGGCCCATGGATGTGAAATGAATGAAATGTGCTCCGGAAAACTGCAGTACCAGAAGAGGCCGCCTGCGGCCCGCCATGCAGGCGTGTCTGCGTTGCCGGTAGAGATGAACAAAGTTCCGTTGGGTAGCAGGAGGTTGGACAACATCGCGAGCAGGCCAAGTGGATTGGCCACATGTTCGATGACGTCGATGGCGCACACCACGTCGAACTTCTCTGCAATCGAAGGGATATCCCGAATTTTCGTTCCGAGAATCTCAATACCCTTGAGTTGAGCTACCTTGCCAGCGGCGGCCGAGACTTCTATGCCGTACTTACTGAATCGCGGCGAAAGTGTCGCGAGCAACGCGCCATCGTAGCAACCAACATCCAAGACACTTCCTGCAGCGTAGTCCGATTCAATTTGACCCACCACAAGCCGCTGATCCAGCCGCGGCTCGCTAGATACCCAGACTTGTTCTGACGCCTGTGAGTACAGCCGCTCGTATTCCTTTTCAGACCTGATCGGATGTCGAAAGGCGAGGTGGCAACGCCGACAGCGATAGAGCGAGCCACCAGCCCAGGGCGGCTCTAAGAGTTGCCCTGCAAATATGCCTGCTGCCGGAATGACGCCAAGATCGTCCAATGCCTCAGAAGCGCACTGGCGACACACCAGCCGGAATTCGGGCGTGCAACCTCTCATTTCCACGTCTGTCGCTTCGTTCCCGGCGCGCGCCGGTCGATCTTGTTGACACAAGTTGCGCCTGCAACGTCTGCACCTATCCGGACAGGTGTCCGACTTGCGTGACAAGCAGGGTAAAACGCTTCACGCCGTTCGACGCGCGGGCGTGATACGCGGCCGTTGAGCCCATTCCTGCACCGGCCAAGAAGGTGGCTCGGCATAGACAGCTGTACGTGGCTGCGGCGTCGATGGGCTTCGTTCACATGGTTCATCGCTTGAGCAGGGGCGGCTGGGACAAATTGTCTTGCGCGTCGCGTCTGCAGCCATTGTCCGTCTGACTAGGCTCGCAGTCATGATTGGCGTTGTCAAAGACGGCGCCATCGCGCCAGCTGGAGTTGCCAACGCAGCCACAACGTGCGCCGGTCCCGCATGCCCAGCCGATGGCGCTTGTCCAGCAGTTGCGCCGCGGTGTCGAGTTGGCCCGTGCGGATCAGCGTACGGCAAAGGTCGTGCGCATCGACGCCGCGAGCCAGGCTGTCGGGCAGGCTGCATACCAGCCGGTGCAACGCTTCGGGGCCGAGGACCCGGTGCATGTTGAACATGCCATGAAAGCCGAAGGTCGGCGCGCTCGGTTCGATGCGCTCGTACGAGAAACGTGCTGCCAGTTCGGGGGGCGCGAAGCGGATGCCGTGCACGCTTTCAAGGCGGCGCCGGTTGTCGTGGCAGATGCAGGTGTCCTCCGGGTGGCGAAGCAGCATGGCCGGGTCCTGCAGGGCCTGCAGCAGCCGGCGCGAGCGCAGCGAGAAGCCACCATTGCCGACGGTCGATCGACCGGGCGGCTGGTTGCGCCACACGGCGCCGATGTAGTCGACCCGCAGGAATTCGTCATCCCACTGGCCGGCGTCCAGTACATAGCCGTCCCACTGCATCACCAACAGGTGCGAGCTGCTCACGTGCGGCAACAGGCCACGCAGAATCAGATGCGAGTAGGCCTCGACCGAATCGACGACCACCGGCTGCAGGCGAATGCCGGCTGGCGTATCGGCGACCTGCGCCGGATCGGTGAGCAGCACGGCCTCGGCGAAGCGGATCTGCGCGAGACATCGATTCATCGCGGTCGATCGCGAGACCGGGTGTGCGCGTGTCGACGCAGAGCAGCGTGACATCGGGCAGGGTCAGCATCTCGAATCCGGCACGGTCAAGCTGCCACCAGCTTGACATAGAGCGCCGCGTATGCGGCGGCACAACGCTCCCAGCTGAACTGGCTCGCGTGCGCCGCGATCGCCTGGCTGCGGCCGGGACTGGCGTCCGCGACACGGCCGGCTTCGATGGTGGCGCGCATCGACGCCGGATCGAACTTGTCGAAATAGTGCGCCACCGGGCCACCCACCTCCGGCAACGAGGTCAACCGCGACAGGAACACGGACTTGCCGAAATGCATCGCTTCGATCGGCGGCAGACCGAAGCCCTCGGTGATCGACGGGAAGACGAACCCGCCGCAGTGCGCATACAGCCAGGCCTTCTGTGCGTCGCTGATGTTCAACATGATGCTGACATTGCCCAGCGGATGCGCCTCCAGCCGGGCCTGCACCTTGCGCGTGTCGCGCCCCTGCGGCCCGGACAGTACGAAGTGCTGCTCGGGCCAACTCGCCGCCAGATCGAGAATGGCCTGGATGTTCTTCGACGGTGACATGCGGCTGAGATGGAACAGATAGTCCTTGCCGAGCAGCGGTGGGCAAGGCGCTTGCTCGTGATCGACAAGGCTTCGAGCGCCGTTGTGGATCACGTCGGCCGGGCCATGCCAGGCCAGCCGTTGTTGAACGTCCTTGCGCACGTAATCGGTGATGGCGACGACGCGATCCGTGCGTGCGAGCATGCGTCGGGTGCGAAGCAGATCGCGGTAGAAGCTGTAACCGGCCTTGAAGTAGAAGAAGTTCAGGTCGTGCACCGTCACGACCCGATGCGTGGTGCCGCTGGGCGGCAGGGTCTTGTTCAACTGGTTCAGGTTGTGCCAGATGGCGAACGGGTGGGCTTGTCGGTGCCGCAGGCGTTGCCACTTCGATATCGACAGGTACTGAACCGCATCGCCGAAACTGCCATGCAAGTACTCGTGCATGTGAAACCAGAACACGATGCCATGCCGCTCGTGCAGCCGCGGCGCCAGCGCCGCCAGACCTTGACACAACTGGCGGCTGAACTCGCCAAGGCCGTCTTGAAAGTGCGTGATCTGGCCCAGGCTGACGCCGATATGTACTGGTGCGGTCACGAGGCGCTCACCAGCCATGCGTCACACAGGTGTTCGACATCGGCAACCTGTTGAACCGTTAGGGTGCGGACGCGGCGCGGCGTTCGCGCCAGAGTTCGCGCAGCCCGTATTGCAGCCGGCGCAATTCATTGCCGAGGCGGTATACGTAGGTCGACCATCGTCGTGTCCAGTGGAACTTGCGTGGTGGCTGGCTGGGATCGCCAACGATGGTGGTCGTGATTTCCTGGTCGTGCAGGCACGGCTGCGGGGTGACCAGCCGCACCTTCAAGTCCCAGCGCCAACCCTGGTCGACCGCGTGGTCGTACGGAAGGCTCATCGGCAAGAGTCCGGTGACATACGCCTCGGCTGCGCGTCGATTGATCAGATACGCACTTGCGCCTGTGCAACGGCTGAGCATCACGCACAGGTTGTGCGTCTCGGTCAGGCGCAGCACCGACACCGGCGTGCCCGAATGAACGGCCGAAAGCTTCACCATGTCCCAGCGCTTCGGGTGTTCGATCAGCGATTGCAGCACGGCCGGCAATTGCGGTCCCGTCAGCACGTCGTCTTCGAAGATCAGCGCGTAGGAGGCGCTGCTTGCCAGGAACACGCGCATGGCTTCGAGATGCGACAGGTAGCATCCCAGTTCGCCGAGCAGGGTTGCCATGCCGTGCTTGCGGCGGAAAGCCGGTGCGTCGAGCAATGCGTGCTGTGCTGGGCTGAGTTGGTGGGCGTCGATGGCCGGCAGGCGGGTCCATGGCATCCCCAGGTCGAGGAGCTGCTTGGTGATGCGCGCACGCCGCTCGGTGGCCCGATCCAGGTTGATGACCAAGGTCAGCAGCTGCTCCATGCTCCATGCTCCAGGTTGTTATCGGACCGAGTGCGGGTTGTGTCGAGCGGTGCGGCGGCCGAGTGGTCGCCATGCATCACGCCTGCATACGATCAGCCCTTGCGGCCGCCAACTGCTGTTGCGCCGCAATGATCACCTCGTCGGCCGTCGGCCAATCGGTCTGGTCACCGGCTTGCGGCCGTTGCAGCACCGTCACCCGAGGGCCCCAGGGCGCCCATTCCTTGGCGATCGTGGGGCCGAGCACGCTGAGCAGGCGCGTGCCCAGGGCCGCGGCCATATGCGCCGGGCCGGTGTCGTTGGCGACGACCAAGGTCGCGCGTTGCAGCAGCGCGCCGTAGATGCCCATGTCCGATCCGTCGATCATGATTGCCGCGGGGTACAACTCGCGTGCCTGCGCATGCTCGCCCGGGCCAGGGTAGACCAGCAATGGCAAGCCCAATGTGCGAGCGGCCTGGCGCACGAAGTCGGCAAACGCCGGCCACTTCTTGTTCAGCTTTTTCGCCGTCGCCAGGCCGGCGGCGAATGGGCAGATCATGACGAAATCACCAGCCACGCCATGCGCAGCGAGCAATCGGCCGGCTGCTTCGGCATTGCCGGCAGACACCTGGAAGTCGACGTGGCTCGGCGCCGGCTGTTCGATCCGCAGGAAGCGACACGCCAGGTTCCAATAATTGACGAGGTTGTGGCCGCCGCGGGTCAAGGTTTCGCCGCGCGCCATCAGCAGCGACCGTCCTTCCCTCGCGTAGCCGACCGCGCGCAGACCTGCCAGGCGCATCTCGAGTGCGCTCGAAAACGATTCCGGCATCAACAGCGTGTTCTCGCGGCGGTCGAACTGCGGGTCGATGCGCCGGCATTGCGCGCGCAGCTCGCGCAACTGCGCCAGCTTGTCGGCCACGGAGGATGGTTGCACCAGCACCGGCCAGTCGTAGCCGCTCAGCAAGGCCGGTGCCCATTTGCCGCGGGCCACGATGGTCAGCGAGTATCCGTGCGACTCGATCAGCTTGAGCGCCGGCACGCCCAGCACCACGTCGCCGACCCAATTGCGGATGCGTACGACCAACGGTCGAATGGGTACTGCGGGGCGGTCGGAATGGAGCATGCCGGGTCGCGTTGCGCTGCGGAGTCGGCAGTTGCTAACGCGTCGCCGAACGCTGGATTGCCGCGGCCAGCAGGCTGTCCACTGCCAGGCTCAGGCTGGCGAACACGCCGTCGGCGTCGGAGCCCGCGAGTGCCGCGGCCTCGCCGATCAACCAGCAATGGCCGATCCCAGCGGCACGGCCCGCGGCGATGTCGCTGGCCTTGTCGCCGAACACGTTGGAATGCTCGGGCGCCAGGCCCAGGTCTGCGATCGCCTGCAGGATCATGCCGGGCCGCGGCTTGCGACAATTGCAGTCGCTGCGGTAGGCGGCCACCGAGGCATCAGGCAGGTGCGGGCAGGCGTAGACGCCGTCCAGCGTGATGCCATGGCCCAGCAGCTCGGCACGCATGTGCGCAGTCAATCGATCGAAGTCTTCCAGCGTGTACAGGCCGCGGGCGATTCCCGATTGGTTGGTCACGACCACCAAGGCATGCCCCGCCTGTTGCAGCCGCCCCATCGCCGCGACTGCGCCGGGCAGCCAATGGAAGTCTTCGATGCGGCCGACGTAGCCCAGGTCGGCGTTCAGAACGCCGTCACGATCGATGAATGCGGCGGGGCGCCGACTCACGCCGACGCCTCGTCGTTGCGGATCTGTTGCACCAGCTTGGTCGTGGAATAGCCGGCGACGAATGGCAGCGCCAACGCGCGCCCGCCCCAGCTGCGCACCAGTGCCGTTTCGGGAATCGACTCCATGTCGTAGTCGCCGCCCTTGACGTACAGCTCGGGCTTGCACGTGGCCAACACGGCCAGCGGCGTGGATTCGTCGAACAGCAACACCGCATCGACTGCCGCCAGCGCACACAGCACGAACGCGCGGTCGAGCTCATTGTTCAAAGGCCGGCCGGGGCCCTTGCCCAGGCCGCGGGCCGAGGCATCGCTGTTCAGCGCAACCACCAGGCTCGCGCCGAGTGCGCGGGCAGCGTGCAGATAGCTGACGTGGCCACGGTGCAGGATGTCGAACACGCCATTGGTGAAGACCATCGGGCGCGGCAGGCGCGCCAGCGCCGCCGCATCGTCGGCGCGCAGCAACTTGCTGAGCAGGGCGTCTGGCTGATCACGCACGGCGGGGCGTCGAGGAAGGCCGCAATCCGCGCTCGCTCAGCCGGCCAGCTCGGCATGGCTGACGGCTGCCGTGCCGAAGCGCGACACCACGATGCCCGCGGCGCGATTGGCCAGCGCGGCCGCACCGCGCATCGGCAGGCCGCAGGCCAACAAGGCGGCGAGCGTGCCGATGACGGTGTCACCCGCGCCCGTGACGTCGAACACCTCGCGGGCCTCGGTCGGCAGGCGGAAATGGCCCTCGGCGTCGAACAGGCTGATGCCTTCTTCCGAGCGCGTCACCAGCAGGGCCTGTACACCCAGGCGCTGCCGCAGCCCTTCGGCGCGCTGGAGCAGGTCGTCCTCGCCCTGCCACTGGCCAACCACCTGTGCCAGCTCGGAGCGGTTCGGTGTGATGGCGGTGGCGCCGGCATAGCGGCTGAAGTCGCCGCCCTTGGGGTCGACAAGCACCGGCTTGTCTGCCTGCCGCGCCAACTCGATCATGCGCGCGACGTGCGTCAGACCCCCTTTGCCATAGTCCGACAACAGCACCACATCGTGCTCCGGCAGCAGGCGTTCGTAGTCGGCCAGCATCAGCTGCAGCACCTCATGATCGGGCTGGTTCTCGAAGTCGATGCGCAGCAGTTGCTGCGAACGCCCGATCACCCGCAGCTTGACGACGGTATTGAGCTGCGCATCGGTGCCTGCGACGGTCGACACGCCATGCTCGGCCAGCAATTCGCACAGGCGCCGGCCCGCCGCGTCGTTGCCCACCACCGTGAGCAGCGTGCATGCCGCCCCCAGTACCTTGACGTTCATCGCCACGTTGGCCGCGCCGCCCGGGCGCTCTTCCTCGCGGCTGATGCGCACCACCGGCACCGGGGCTTCGGGCGAAATGCGCTCGACCGCGCCGAACCAGTAGCGGTCGAGCATCGCATCGCCCACGACCAGTACGCGGTGCCGCGACAGTTCGGCCAGGCTTGGCAGCTGCGGTGTCATGCCGGGTCTGAAGTGAAGCCGAGGCCGCGCTCGATCAGTCCGCACCAGCAGTGGCCGATGAAGATGTGCGCCTCCTGGATGCGCGCGGTGACAGTGCTGGGCACCACGACCGCGTCATCGCACAGCGCGCCCAGCGGGCCACCGTCGCGACCGAGCAGGCCGATGCAGGTGATGCCCATCGCCCGCGCCGCCTCGGCGGCGCGCAGCAGGTTGGCCGACTTGCCCGATGTGGAGATCAGGATCAGGCAGTCGCCCGCACGCCCCAGGCCACGCACCTGGCGTTCGAAAACGAAGTCGAAGCCATAGTCGTTGCCGATGCAGGTGAGCGCCGAACTGTCGGTGGACAGGGCCAGGCCAGCCAGCGGCCGGCGGTCGTCGACGAACCGCCCACTCAGCTCGGCGGCAATGTGCTGGCTGTCAGCGGCCGAGCCGCCGTTTCCGCACAGCATCACCTTGCCGCCGGCCCGCAAGGCCGCAGCCAAAGTGCTGCCGATGCGCTCGACAGCGGGCTGCAGCGCGTGCAGGCGTTCGAACAAGGCCCGGTGGTCGTCGAGCGCACGAATGAAGAGACCGGGCTGCATGGATGCGATGGGCCTGCAATCTGGCAAATAATGTGGTCCATTCTGCCATTGCCCCTGCGCGCGGCTGCCCGTCGGCCCTGCCCACAAGCCACATGAGCCAGCCCGTGTCTCACCCCCTGCCTCGCGCGGCAGATCTGAGCGCCCTGCATGACCGCCTGCTGCAGACCGCCGGGTTGGCCCGCCAGCGAGCCCGCACCGCCCGGCGAGCGCGGCCATGTGGATTTGTGGCGCTGGGTTCAAACCAACCACCGCTTCAACTGCCGCCTGTGGGCGGAGGAAGACCTGGCGCGCCGCACCACGGTGGGTGACGCCGAGATCGCCGCCAACAAGCGTGCCATCGACGGCTTCAACCAGGCGCGCAACGACGCCACCGAACGGGTCGACGAAATCCTGCTCACGGCGCTGGGCCTGGTGGATGCCGCGTCGGCGCGCACCGACGCGCCGCTGTCCACGGTGCCGGCTGGCGCGCGGCTGAACAGTGAAACCGCCGGCAGCATCATCGATCGCATGTCGATCATGGCCTTGAAGGTGCATGCGATGCGCGCGCAGACCGGGCGTGTCGATGTCGACACAGGCGCACATCGAGTCCAGCCGTGTCCGCTTGGCGCGGCTGCAGCAGCAACGTGCCGACCTCGGCGACTGCCTGGACGCATTGATTGCCGACGCGCTGGCGGGCCGCGCGTACTTCAAGGTCTACCGTCAGTTCAAGATGTACAACGACCCGCGCTTCAATCCGGCTCTGGTGCTCGAGGCCAAGGCGCGCGGCTAAGTGCGTATCCTCATCGTCAAGACTTCGTCGATGGGCGACGTGGTGCACGCCACGCCTGCGATCAGCGACATCGCGGCCGCGCGGCCCGACGCGCGCATCGATTGGGTCGTCGAGGCGCCATTCGCCGCCATCCCGGCCTTGCACCCCGCCGTGGCGCAGGTGCGGCCGATCGCCTGGCGCAAGTGGCGCAAGCGACTGTTCATGCGCGACACATGGCGGGCGATGGCTGAATTCAGGCGTGAACTTCGAGCGCAACCCTACGACCTCGTGCTCGACCTGCAGGGCCTGGTGAAGAGTGCGCTGTGGGCGACGCAGGCACGCGGTCCGCGCGCCGGCTACGACCGCCACAGCATCTGGGAGCCGCTGGCCAGCCGCCTCTACGATCGCGTGGCCTCGGTGCCGAAGGACCTGCACGCGATCGACCGCTGCCGGCGCCTGGCCGCCGCGCATGTGGGCTATGCGCTGCCGTCCACGCCACCGCACTTTGCCTTGGTGGCGCCGACCTCGGCCTGGATGCCGGCCAAGGCGAACTATGCGGTGTTGATTCCGGGGGCCAGCCGGCCGGAAAAGCTCTGGCCCGAACCGGACTGGGTGGCGCTGGGGCACCGGCTCGCCCAGGCCGGCCTGCAGACGCGTGGTGTTCTGGGGTTCGGCCGAGGAACAGGCCCGCGCACGACGCATCGCCGAGCCGCTGCATGCCGACGTGCCACCCTTCTTGTCGGTGCACGACGCCGCCGGCGTGCTGGGCCATGCGCGCATCGTGGTCGGACTGGACACCGGTTTCAGCCATCTCGCCGCCGCGCTGGGCGTGGCCACGCTGGGCATTTTCTGCGACCATGAACCCTCGCAGGCAGGCATCACCGGCGACGGCTTTGCGCGCAGCCTGGGCGGCGTGGGGCAGGTACCCGCGCTGTCCGACGTGCTTGCACTGGTGAACGTGGCGCTGGGGACATTGGCAGGAGAAACGCGTGATTGACGACCCGATCCGGCGCTTCGCAGACACCGCCTGGGATGGCCCGCCGGACGTGGCGCCGACGCGGGCGGTCGAGTCGCTGGTGGAAAGCGGCCAGTTGCTGTGGTTTCCGGACATGCCCTTCGTCTTGAAGCCCGACGAGTTGCGCCTGCTGGATCCGGCGGTCGGCGACGCCAAGGCCAAGAACATCAGCCTGCGTGCCGGTACCGACGAGCTGCGTGGCGCCAATGCCAACGCCGAAAATGTGACTGCATTGCGCGCGATGGTGGCGCGCTTTCGCGACCAGGCCCAGGCGCTGGTGGATCGGCTGTTCCCGCATTACCGTGGCCACCTGACGCCGGGCAATGCCTCGTACCGGCCGTATGCGGTGGCCGGACGGCAGAGCAGTTGGCGCCACGACGACAGCCGCCTGCATGTCGACGCATTCCCGTCCAACCCGATGCGCGGCCAGCGGCTGCTGCGTGTGTTCACCAACGTCAACCCGAATGGCGAGCCGCGGGTCTGGCGCGTCGGGGAGCCCTTCGAGCAATTCGCGCGGCGCCATGCGGCGGCGATCCCGCGGCCCTTGCCGGGCAGCGCGGCGCTGATGCGCATGCTGCGCATCACCAAGCGGGCACGCAGCGAGTACGACCATCTGATGCTGCATCTGCACGACCGCGCCAAGGCCGACATGGACTGGCAGCGGGACGCGCCCCAGCTCACGCAAGCCTTTCCTCCGGGCAGCACCTGGGTCGTCTACAGCGACCAGGTACTGCACGCGGTGATGAGCGGCCAGTTCATGATGGAGCAGACCTTCATGCTGCAGCCCGAAGACCTGCTGACGCCGCAGACCTCGCCGTTGCGGGTGCTGGAGCGTTTGACCGGCAGGCGCTTGCTCGCGCGTTGACGACCGCGCGCCGCGCGCCGGGCTACAGCTCCTCGATGTGCCGCGGTGGAAAGGTGTCCCAGCCGAGGCAGACCGGGCATTGCCAGAAGTGGCGCTGCGCCTCGAAGCCGCAGGCGGCGCAGCGGTAGCGCTGCTGTGACTGCGCGGCCCGGGCCACCGCGTCGCGCACAAATTGACGCGCCCCGTCGGGCCAGGCGGCGGCGGGCGTGTCCAGCACTTCCAGCACGGCCGACAGGCTGGGTTGCTCGCGCAACAGGGTCATCAGGCGCGGCGAAGCGCCAGCAGGCACGCCCTCGAGCGTTGCCAGCGCGCGCAGCAGGTCGATGCCCGGCTGCTGATCGAACAGCGCCGCCAGTGTCTGGCCGGCGGCCCGGGTTTGCTTTGCGGCCATCGCCGCGGCCACGGCCTCGCCGGCCGCACGCGCGAAGGCCTCGGGATGGCGGCGGGCCAGTTCGCTCCAGAGCGCCCAGGCCGCGTCGTGGTCTCCCATGCGCGTCGAGCGCTGCGCACGCTGCATCAACGGCCGCACCGCTTGGGGGGCCGCCGTTTCGGCCGCCTGCAGCAGGGCGGCGGCTGCGGGGGCGTCGCCGCGCGCTTCGGCTTCCAGCGCCAGTTCGCAATGGTGGTGTGCGATGCGGGTCGCAAACGAGCCCGCGCCGCTCTTCTCCAGCAGCGCGGCGACCGTCGCGGCACTGCGCCAGTCGCGCGAGCGCTCGGCCAGCGCCAGCAGCGCGAGTCGGGCCTCGGTTTCGAACGGCGGCGTGCCCTCCAGGGCGCGGTAGGCCTCTTCGGCACGGTCGAACAGGCCGGCTTTCAGGTAGTCCTGCGCCAGCGCTTCCTGCGCGCGTGCGCGCTCGGTGGCCGACAGGTCGGCGCGCTGCATCAGGTGCTGGTGCACGCGGACCGCGCGCTCGAACTCGCCGCGGCGGCGGAACAGGTTGCCGAGCGCGAAGTGCAACTCGGTGGTGTCGGCGTCGCCTTGCACCGCCTCGATGAACGCGTCGATGGCCTTGTCGGGCTGCTCGTTGAGCAGCAGGACCAGGCCCTGGTAATAGGCTCTTGGTGAGCCCCGTTGCTCGCGCTTCCACTGCCGCAGGTCGATGCGCGAGCCGATCCAGCCCAGCGCGAACGCAACCGGCAGCGCCAGCAGCAGCCAACCCAGATCGAAGTCCATCACAGTGTTTCGCGTGCCGGCACGGTGGCTTCTGCACCAAACGCCGAGGGGGCCTGCGTCGAGGGCGATGCGCCGGCAGGCACGACGACGGTCGGCGCCGCAAGACGCGCCACGCGGCGCTGGCGCCACCAGCTCGGCACCATGGCCAACGCACCGACAGCGCAACCGGCGGCAAATGCACAAAGCACGACGATGACCATCGGTGCATGCCACGCCAGGCCGAAGAACCAATGCACGGCCACCTCCTGCTGATTGTTCAGCGCGAAGGCGAAGAGGGCAAAGAAGATGAAGGCCCTGACGAGCCAGGCGAACGCACGCATCGGCGGCCGATTCTACGGGCGCGGCTGGAAATTCAGGTGCGCGTAGAGCGGCCTGCCGGCACGTCGGTGACCGGCACGTTGGCGTCGACCGCTTCGCGCAGGGCCTTGCCCGGCTTGAAGTGCGGCACCAGCTTTTCGGGAATCGTGACCTGCTCGCCGCTGCGCGGGTTGCGGCCCACGCGCGGTGGCCGGCGGTTGATGGAGAAGCTGCCGAAGCCACGGATCTCGATGCGGTGCCCGCGCGCGAGCGCGTCGGACATCGCATCGAGCATGGTCTTGACCGCGAACTCGGTGTCGCGATTGGTCAGCTGGCCGAAGCGTTCGGCCAGCGCAGCCACGAGGTCGGAGCGGGTCATGTGAGCGACAGTGGCCCCGATCAGCCGTTGTCCTTGCTGTTGTCCATCTTGGCGCGCAACAGGGCGCCCAGGCTGGTCGTGCCGGCGTTTTCACGCTCGGTGCTGGCCGACAGGCGCTGCATGGCTTCTTGCTGGTCGGCGCTGTCCTTGGCCTTGACCGACAACTGGATCGAACGCACCTTGCGATCGACGTTGATGATCATGGCTTCGACCTCGTCGCCTTCCTTGAGCACATTGCGCGCGTCTTCGACACGGTCGCGGCTGATCTCGGAGGCGCGCAGGTAACCCGTGACGTCGTCGGTCAGCTGGATCTCGGCGCCGCGCGCGTCGACCGTCTTGACCTTGCCGGTGACCAGCGCGCCACGGTCGTTCAGGGCGGTGTAGGTGGCGAACGGGTCGCCGTCCAACTGCTTGATGCCCAGGCTGATGCGTTCGCGCTCGACATCCACCGCCAGCACGATGGCCTCGACCTCCTGGCCCTTCTTGTAGTTGCGCACGGCGGCCTCGCCCGGCTCGTGCCAGGACAGGTCCGACAGGTGCACCAGGCCGTCGATACCCGCGACCAAGCCGACGAAGACGCCGAAGTCGGTGATCGACTTGACGGGGCCCTTGACGCGGTCGCCGCGCTTGACGGTGGCGCTGAACTCTTCCCACGGATTGGCCTTGCACTGCTTCATGCCCAGGCTGATGCGGCGCTTGTCTTCGTCGATCTCCAGCACCATGACCTCGACTTCGTCGCCCAGGGCCACGATCTTGGCCGGCGACACGTTCTTGTTGGTCCAGTCCATTTCGGAGACGTGGACCAGGCCCTCGATGCCGGGCTCGATCTCGACGAACGCACCGTAGTCGGCGATGTTGGTGACCTTGCCGAACAGCCGCGTGCTCTGCGGGTAGCGCCGCGACACGCCATGCCACGGGTCGTCGCCGAGCTGCTTGATGCCCAGCGAAACGCGGTTCTTCTCGGCGTCGAACTTGAGCACCTTGGCCGTCAGTTCCTGGCCGACCGTCACGACCTCGCTCGGATGACGCACGCGGCGCCAGGCCATGTCGGTGATGTGCAGCAGGCCGTCGATGCCGCCGAGGTCGACGAAGGCACCGTACTCGGTGATGTTCTTGACCACGCCGTTGACGATCGCGCCTTCATGCAGCGTCTCCATCAGCTTGGCGCGTTCCTCGCCCATCGAGGCCTCGACGACGGCGCGGCGCGACAACACGACGTTGTTGCGCTTGCGGTCGAGCTTGATGACCTTGAACTCCATGGTCTTGCCCTCGAACGGGCTCATGTCCTTGACCGGGCGCGTGTCGAGCAGCGAGCCGGGCAGGAAGGCGCGAATGCCGTTGACGAGTACCGTCAGGCCGCCCTTGACCTTGCCGTTGACCGTGCCGACGACGAATTCGCCCGAGTCGAGCGAGGTCTCGAGCGACAGCCAGGAGGCCAGGCGCTTGGCCTTGTCGCGCGACAGGATGGTGTCGCCATAGCCGTTTTCGAGCGCGTCGATGGCGACGGACACGAAGTCACCGACCTGGACTTCGAGCTCGCCCTGGTCGTTCTTGAATTCTTCGATCGGTACATAGGCCTCGCTCTTGAGGCCGGCGTTGACCACCACGAAGCTGTGCTCGATGCGAACGACTTCGGCCGAGATGACTTCGCCTGCGCGCATGTCGCGCTTTTGCAGGCTGGCTTCGAACATGGCCGCGAACGAGTCGGGGGCCAAGGCGGTGGTGGTTTGGGTCTGGGACATGGAGTGGTTCCTGGCGCCGGCGAAACTCAGGATGTGGTGTGCCGGCTGGTCTGTCGCCGTGCTGGCGACGTGGGTTGCGGATTGCCGCGCCGGAGAGGCGCGGCGGCCTGGGTGGCCGATCGATTATCCGAACGGCCTGCGCCGCGCCCACGTGTCCAGCACCCACGCAACCGATTGCTCGATGGTGACTGCGGAGTTGTCGAGCAACAGCGCATCTTCGGCCGCTTTCAATGGCGCGACGGTGCGCGACTGGTCGCTCCTGTCGCGCGCCTCGAGATCGGCACGAAGACTGTCGATATTAGCGGAAATTCCCTTTGAAATCAATTGCTTATAGCGCCGCTCGGCGCGCTGGCCGGCGTTCGCGGTGAGGAAGACCTTCAGCCCCGCATCGGGGAAGACCACGCTGCCCATGTCGCGGCCGTCGGCCACCAGGCCGGGAATGCGGCGAAACGACAACTGCAGGCCGTGCAATGCGAGGCGCACGGCGGGCAGTGCGGAAACGCGCGAAGCCGCCAGGCCAACGGCCTCGTCGCGCAGCTTGTCGGTGACATCTTCGTCGCCGAGCCGGATGTGGCCGCCCTCGAAGCGCAGCGGCAGCGCGCCAGCCAGCGCGGCGATGGCGCCGGCATCGGCCTCGATGCCGTCCTTCAGCAGGCCGCCGCGCATGGCGGCCAGCGCGGCCACGCGGTACAGCGAGCCCGAGTCGAGCAGGTGGTAGCCAAGGCGCGCGGCCACGGCGGCGGCCAGCGTGCCCTTGCCCGAGGCGGTCGGGCCGTCGATGGCGATCACCGGCACCTGGTGCGGTTCGGCCTGCGCCAGCGCGAAGAGTGTCTCGAAGTAGTCGGGGAAGGTCTTGGCCACGCAGGCCGGATCCTCGATGCGCACGGGTACCGGGGCCTGCAGGCGGGTCGCGGCGGCCAGGCCGTTGCACGCGGCCAGCGAGGCGCACATGGCCATGCGGTGGTCGTCGTAGGTGTGCAGGCTCGCCGCACTGCCACTGCGTGGGCGGCGTGATGCGGATCGAATCGCGGCCTTCGTCGACCGCGGCACCGAGCTTGCGCAGTTCGGTGGCCATTGCGGTGAGGCGATCGGTTTCCTTGACGCGCCAACTGCCGACGTTGGTCAGCGTGCTCGGGCCGTCGGCATACAGCGCCATCATCGCCAGCGTCATCGCGGCGTCCGGAATGTGGTTGCAGTCGAGCGCGATCGCCTTCAGCGGCCAGGCGCCACGCCGGACCTCCAGCGCATTGGCCTGGCTGCGCACGTCGGCACCCATCGCGCGCGCCGCGTCGACGAAGCGGATATCGCCCTGGATCGATGCGTCGCCGACGCCCTCGATGCGCAGCGGCGCATCGGTTGCCGCGATCGCGCCAAGTGCGATGAAGTACGACGCCGACGAAGCGTCACCCTCGATGTGCATGGCGCCCGGTGAGCGGTATCGGCTGCCGGCGGGGATCGTGAAACGCTGCCAGCCATCGCGCTGCACGGCCACGCCGAAGCGGGCCAGCAGCGCCAGCGTGATTTCGACGTAGGGCTTGGAGATCAATTCGCCTTCGACTTCGATGACCACCGGCCCGCCCACGCTGGCCAGCGGCAGGGCCAACAGCAGCGCGCTGAGGAACTGGCTCGAGACGTCGCCTCGAACGCGGATCGGCCTGCCGATGGCCAAGTCTGCCGCCGGCCAGGCCATGCAGCGCCAGCGGAGGGAAACCGGGCTGGCCGAGTTCGTCGACGCCGCAGCCGAGCTGGCGCAATGCATCGACCAGATCACCGATCGGCCGCTCGTGCATGCGCGGTACGCCGTGCAACTCGAAACGTCCACCCTGCGTGGCGGTGAGCACGGCCAGTGCGGCGGCCAGCGGCCGCATCGCGGTACCGGCATTGCCGAGGAACAGCCCGGCCTGCTGCACCGCGAGCCGGCCGGCCAGGCCTTGCACGTGCACCGCGGCGCCGTGGCGCGTGATGTCACAGCCGAGCTGGGCCAGCGCAGCCACCATGACGCGCGTGTCGTCGGAGTCGAGCAGGTCGTGAATCTGGGTCGTGCCCTCGGCCAAGGCCGGCCAGCAGCAGGACGCGGTTGGAGATGCTCTTGGAGCCCGGCAGTTGCACCGTGCCGGCGGCGGCGACGAACGGGGGCAGGTCGAGAAACGGTATCGCGTACACGGCCGGCCGGCTCAGCGCGCGGCCGGCGGCTTGGTGCCGCCAGCGTTCATCTGCCAGCCGGCGCGCGCATCGGCGGCCTGGCGCAGCAAGTCTTCGAGCGCTTCGACGTTGCCCGAGCGAATGACATGTTCCAGCGCGTCGAGCGTGTGGCGAAAGCGTAGTGACTGCTTGAGGATCTCTTCGCGGTTGGAGACCAGGATGTCGCGCCACACCGTCGGGTCGCTGGCGGCGATGCGCGTGAAATCGCGAAAACCCGGCCCGGCCAGGGCCAGGAACTCCTGGCCCGAGGGTTGCTTGACGACGGCGCTGAAGAAGGCAAAGGCCAGCAGGTGCGGCAGATGGCTGACGGCGGCGAATGCGGCGTCATGGTTCTCGGGCGTCATCTTCAGCACCTGCGCGCCGATCGCGCTCCAGACGTCGATCGCCTTTTGCACCAGTTCCGGATTGGTGCTGGGCAGCGGCGTCAGGATCACCTGGCGGCTGCTGTAGAGCGCGGCGTCGGCGTGGGCAATGCCGGTGACCTCCTTGCCGGCGATCGGGTGCGCCGGCACGAAGTAGGGCACCCGCTCCTTGAGCACGCGGCGCGCGGCGTCGACCACGTCGCGCTTGGTCGAGCCGACGTCCATGAACAGCACGCCGGGCTCGACCAGGTGGCGGATGGCCCGGAAGATGCCTTCGGTGGCCGCCACCGGGACGGCGAGCAAGACGATGTCGGAGCCCGACACCGCCAGCAGCGCAGACTCGGCAACGTCGTCGATGATGCCGAGCTTCTTCGCTCGTTCGGTCGTCGACGGCGACTTGCTGTAGCCGATCACGCGCTTGACCAACCCGGCGTGCTTCAACGCCAGGGCGAACGAGCCGCCCATCAAGCCACAACCGATCAGGCCAAGCTGGTTGAACATCGCGTCGCGAATGAGTTAGTGGGTATCCAGAGGATACGTGCCCAGCAGCTTGTAGAACGCGCACACGCCGCGCAATTCCTGCAAAGCCGCGGCCACGTGCGGTTCCTCGGGGTGGCCGGCGATGTCGATATAGAAGTAATACTCCCATTGGCCCGAACGGGCCGGTCGCGACTCCAGGCGCGTCATCGAGACACCATGGACCTTCAGCGGGACCAGCATGTCGTGCACCGCGCCCGGCCGATTGGTCACCGACACCACCAGGCTGGTGCAATCGTGCCCCGAGGCATGCGGCTGCGGATGCCGCTCGGGGTGGCTGACGATGGCAAAGCGGGTGCGGTTGTGCGGGTCGTCCTGAATCGCGGGGGCAACGACGTGCAGGCCGTATTCGCTGGCCGCACGCTCGCTGGCCAGGGCGGCCAGCGTGGCGTCGAGTGACGCCAGTCGTGCGCCCTCGGCGTTGCTGGCCACCGGCCGGCGCTCGACGTGCGGCAGGTGGTTGGCCAGCCAGGCGTGGCATTGCGCCAGGGCCTGCGGGTGGGCGCAGACCGCGCCGATGCCTTCGAGCGATTCGGTCTTGCGCAGCAGGTTGTGACGCACGAACAGGTTGGTCTCGCCGATGATGCCAAGCGGTGTGGTGAGGAACAGGTCGAGCGAACGCGCGACCACGCCTTCGGTCGAGTTTTCGACCGGCACCACGCCGAAGTCGGCTGCGCCGCCGGTCGTGCTGCGAAAGACCTCGTCGATGCTGGCGCAGGGCACGCAGACGATCGACGAGCCGAAATAGGCCAGCGCCGCCAGTTCACTGAACGTGCCGGCCGGCCCCAGGTAGGCGACGCGCAGGGGCGTCTCCAAGGCGCGGCAGGCTGACATGATTTCGCGCCAGATCGGCGCCACGCTGGCCGTCTGCAACGGGCCGGGGTTGGCGGCCTTCAACCCATCGATGACCTGCGCCTCGCGCTCGGGCCGAAAGACCACCGAGCCCTCGCGCTTCTTGATCGCACCGACCGCCAGTGCCAGGCCCGCGCGGCGGTTGAGCAAGGCCAGCAGTTCGCGATCGACAGAGTCGATCTGCTGGCGCAGCGCCGGCAGGTCGGGGTCGCTGGGATTGCGGGCGGCCATCGAGAGCTGACAGGCGGTGCCGGCGCGGGCTACTTCTTCGGTCCCGAGGCACTGCCAGCCGCGGCCGGCGTCGGTGCACCCAGCCGCTTGTCCAGACTGGCTTCGAGTATCTTGCGCTTGGCTTCGATGGTCGGGCGCATCTCGTCCATGACCTTTTGCGCCAGCACATTGCCGAATTCGCCGTCGACCTGCTGCAGTTTCTTCGACACCGGTGACTCGAGCCATGCGATGGCCTGCTTCAACTCATCCTCGTTGAACCGCTCTTCGTACTTTGGCGCAGAGCGTGGCCGGCGCCAGTTCGATCGCGCGCTTGCGCAGCAGCGGCTCGACCTCGTCGTAGAACTTCTTCACGTCGGCCTGCACGTCCTTGGCCGTGGCCTCGCGCTTGTCGGCCGGCAGCCGCGCAATGGCCTGTTCGGTGGCCTGCAGGTAGCGTTGCGCGATCTGCCCCGCGATCTGCCGCCCCATGTTTTCGACGCCGGACTGCTGCAATTGCAGCATCTTGGCGACCAGTTCCTTCTTCGTTTGTGCCTGCGCAGAGATCGGCACCGCCGAGCGCGATCAGGACCGCCAGCAACACGAACCGCCACATCAAACGCTCTCCTCGCCGGCGGGCAGGTCGCCGTCGCCGTTGCCGGCATCGTTCTCGACGATGCGTTGCAGGCCGCTCAATGCGGAACCGTCGTCCAGCGCGATCAGCGTCACGCCTTGCGTGGCGCGGCCGAGTTCGCGGATTTCCGATACGCGGGTGCGGACCAGCACACCGCGGTCGGTGATCAGCATGATTTCGTCCTCGGGCCGCACCAGCGTGGCGGCGACGACCTTGCCGTTGCGGCCACTTTGCTGAATCGCGATCATGCCCTTGGTGCCGCGGCCGTGGCGGGTGTACTCGGCGATCGAAGTGCGCTTGCCGTAGCCGTGCTCGGTGGCCGTGAGCACGGACTGCGTCTCGTCCTCGGCCACCAGCATCGCGATCACGCTCTGGCCCGGCTCGAGCATCATGCCGCGCACGCCGCGCGCGTTGCGGCCCATGGCCCGCACGTCGCCCTCGTCGAAGCGCACCGCCTTGCCGCCGTCGGAGAACAGCATCACATCGTGCTTGCCGTCGGTCAGCGAGGCGCCGATCAGGAAGTCGCCCGGGTCGAGATCCACCGCGATGATGCCGGCCTTGCGCGGGTTGCTGAATTCGTCCAGCGACGTCTTCTTCACCGTACCCAGCGCGGTGCCCATGAATATGTAGTGGTCGGCAGGGAAGGTGCGGAAGTCACCCGTCAGCGGCAGCACGACGGTGATCTTTTCGTCGCCCAGCAGCGGGAACATGTTGACGATCGGCTTGCCGCGCGACGCGCGACCGCCCTGCGGCACCTCCCAGACCTTGAGCCAATAGACACGGCCGCGGTTGGAGAAGCACAGGATCCAGTCGTGCGTGTTGGCGATGAAGAGCTGGTCGACCCAGTCGTCTTCCTTGGTCTGCGTCGCCTGCTTGCCACGGCCGCCGCGGCGTTGTGCGCGGTACTCACCCAGCGGCTGGCTCTTGATGTAGCCGGTGTGGCTCAGCGTGACCACCATGTCGGCGGGCGTGATCAGGTCTTCCGTGCCCAGTTCCTGCACGTTGCGCTCGATCACGCTGCGCCGTGCGGCGGCTTTGCCGGTGCCGAACTCGGCCCGCAATGCGGCCAACTCCTCGGCAATGATCGTCGTCACGCGACCCGGCTTTGACAGGATATCGAGCAGGTCGGCGATCTGCGCCATGACCTCCTTGTATTCACCGACGATCTTGTCCTGCTCCAGCCCGGTGAGGCGCTGCAGGCGCATCTGCAGGATTTCCTGCGCCTGATCGTCCGACAGCCGGTAAAGCCCGTCAGGCTGCATCCCGTATTGCGGCGGCAAGCCCTCGGGGCGGTAGGCGGCGCGGCCACCGGCGGTGTCGGCCTCGGCGCGCTGCAGCATCTCGCGCACCAGCGCGCTGTCCCAGCTCTTGGCCATCAGCGCGGACTTGGCCACCGGCGGCGTCGGCGAGGTCTTGATGGTTTCGATGAACTCGTCGATGTTGGCCAACGCCACGGCCAGGCCTTCGAGCACATGGCCACGCTCGCGTGCCTTCTTCAGCTCGAACACGGTGCGCCGTGTCACCACCTCGCGCCGGTGCTCGAGGAAGATCTCGAGCAACTGCTTGAGGTTGCACAGCCGCGGCTGACCGTCGATCAGCGCCACCATGTTGATGCCGAAGGTGTCCTGCAGCTGGGTCTGCTTGTACAGGTTGTTCAGCACCACCTCGGGCACTTCGCCGCGCTTCAACTCGATCACCACGCGCATGCCGGACTTGTCGCTCTCGTCCTGGATGTGGCTGATGCCTTCGATCTTCTTCTCGTGCACCAGCTCGGCGATGCGCTCGAGCAGCGTCTTCTTGTTCACCTGGTACGGGATCTCATCGACGATGATCGACTGCCGCGCGCCCTTGTCGATGTCTTCGAAGTGGCACTTGGCGCGCATCACGACCTTGCCGCGGCCGGTGCGGTAACCCTCGCGCACGCCATTGACGCCATAGATGATCGCGGCCGTCGGAAAGTCGGGCGCCGGAATGATCTCCATCAATTCCTCGATCGTTGCCGCGCTGTTCTTCAGCAGATGCAGGCAGGCATCGACGACTTCATTCAGATTGTGCGGCGGGATGTTCGTGGCCATGCCCACCGCGATGCCTGCCGAGCCGTTGATCAGCAGGTTCGGCAGCCGGCTCGGCAGCACCAGGGGTTCCTGCTCCGAGCCGTCGTAGTTGGGTCCGAAATCGACGGTGTCCTTGTCGATGTCTTCCAACATCTCGTGGGCGATCTTGGACAGGCGGATTTCCGTGTAGCGCATCGCCGCGGCGTTGTCGCCGTCGACCGAGCCGAAATTGCCCTGACCGTCGACCAGCATGTGACGCAGCGAAAAATCCTGCGCCATGCGAACGATGGTGTCGTAGACCGCCGTGTCGCCGTGCGGGTGGTACTTGCCGATGACGTCGCCCACGATCCGCGCCGACTTCTTGTACGGCCGGTTCCAGTCGTTGTTCAGCTCGTGCATCGCAAACAGCACGCGGCGGTGCACGGGCTTGAGGCCATCGCGCGCGTCGGGCAGCGCCCGCCCGACGATCACGCTCATCGCATAGTCGAGGTAGGAGCGCCGCATCTCCTCTTCGAGGCTGACGGGCAGGGTTTCCTTGGCAAACGAGGTCATAAGTGCGAGGGGGCAGGGCGGCGAAGTGGGTGTCGCAGCCGCAATGAATAGCCATCGATTCTATTCGGCGGCGGCTGTAGCACTTGCGCAACATCGGGACGACCATCAGCGCGCACGAGAACCAAAATGCGGCTTAGTGGACAACCTCTGGCACAATGACTCGGTCGGTGGCGGGCGCTCGACAGACCGGGCGCTCGCCAGGTTTTCTCGCCTCCGATCCAGACGTTTCGCAGGCAACTGCGGCTTTCCTTGAGAGGACAATCAATGAAGAAACTGAACAAAGTAGCGATGCTCTTTGCGTCGGTCGCGCTCGCTGCCCCCATGGCAACGTCCGCGCAAAGCGGCACGCCCACCGGTGCCGATAACTGGCGCAACGGCGACGGCACGATGGTGTGGAAGAACGGCACCAACGAACTCTGCTGGCGCGATGGCTTCTGGACCCCGGCCACGGCCAACGCGGCTTGCGACGGCGCTCTGAAGCCGCCGCCCCCGCCGCCGCCCCCGCCGCCGCCCGCCGCCGCCCCCGCCGCCGGCCGTTGTCGCCCCGCCGCCGCCGCCCGCCGCCGCCCCCGCCGCCCCCGGCGCCGGTGAGCGAGAAGGTGACCTTCGCTGCGGACGCGTTCTTCGATTCCGGCAAGTCGGTGCTGAAGCCTGAAGCCAAGGCCAAGCTCGACGATCTGGTCAGCAAGACCAAGGGCATCAACCTCGAAGTCATCATCGCCGTCGGCCACACCGACTCCGATGGCTCGTCTGCGCTGAACCAGAAGCTGTCCGTGGCCCGCTCCGAGGCCGTCAAGGACTACCTGACGAGCAAGGGCGTCGAGAAGAACCGCGTCTACACCGAAGGCAAGGGCGAGAAGCAGCCTGTCGCCGACAACAAGACCAAGGAAGGCAAGGCGAAGAATCGCCGTGTCGAGATCGAGGTCGTCGGTACGCGCACCAAGCAGTAATCGGTTCACCGATCCCTGCCATGAAAACCCCGCTGCGGCGGGGTTTTCTGTCTCTTGACTCCGCGCATCGTCGCGACGTGATCGCGGTGATCCGTTGGCAGTCGCTTAGCATCGCGACATGACGCTCAATGCCGATCCCCTGGAACTGGCCAAGTTCAGCGAACTGGCCCACCGCTGGTGGGACCCCACCAGCGAATTCAAGCCGCTGCACCAGATCAATCCGCTGCGACTGGACTGGATCGAGAAGCTGACCGGCGCCACCGGCGTTCGCGGCAAGCAGGTGCTCGACGTGGGCTGCGGCGGCGGTATCCTGGCCGAGGCCATGGCCCGTCGCGGGGCGGCGCAGGTTCTGGGTATCGATCTGGCCCTCAAGCCGCTCAGGGTGGCACAGTTGCACGCACTCGAGGGCGGAGTCGGCAACGTCGACTACCGGGAAGTTGCCGTCGAAGTGCTGGCCGCAGAGCGGGCCGCGGGGTTCGATCTCGTGACCTGCATGGAAATGCTCGAGCATGTCCCCGACCCGGCCTCGGTCGTGCGCGCCTGCGCAGCACTGGTCAAGCCCGGAGGGCAGGTCTTCTTCTCGACGCTCAACCGCAATCCGAAGGCGTTCCTGTTCGCAATCGTCGGCGCCGAGCATGTGCTCAAGCTGCTGCCCAAGGGCACGCACGAATACGCCAAGTTCATCCGGCCGAGCGAACTGGCGCAATGGTGCCGCGATGCCGGCTTGCTGCTCGAACATACCCGCGGCATGCAATACAACCCGCTGACGGGGCGCTACTGGCTGTCCGATGACACCAGCGTGAACTATCTCTTCGGCTGCCGCGCGCCGCTGCGATGAGCGCTGGCGACTCAACTGGTGCTGTTCGACCTGGACGGCACCTTGATCGACAGTGCCCCAGACCTGGCGGCCGCGGCCAACGCCATGCGCATTGCGCGTTGCCAGGCGCCGCTGCCGCTGGCGGCGTTGCGCCCGATGGTCGGCGCCGGTGCGCGCGGGATGGTCGGCGAGGCCCTGGGCGTCAAACCGGGCGACGATGCGTTCGATGCGCTGCGCCAGGAGTTTCTTGACCGCTATCAAGCGGCCTTGCTCGGGTTGACAACCGTCTTTGCCGAAATGGTGCCGGTGCTCGACCGCCTGGACGCCGCCGGGCGGCGCTGGGGCATCGTGACCAACAAGGCCGAGCGCTTCACGCGGCCGATCGTGCAAGGGCTGCACCTGGACAGCCGTGCCGCCGTGGTCATCAGCGGCGACACCACGCCGCACAGCAAGCCGCACCCGGAGCCACTGCGCGAGGCGGCGCGACGGGTGGGCATCGACACCGGGCACTGCGTCTACGTTGGCGACGATCACCGCGACGTGTTGGCCGGACGCGCCGCCGGAATGACCACACTGGCCGCTGCCTGGGGCTACCTCGGCCAGGGCGAGCCGATCGACGCCTGGGGCGCGCACGCCGTGCTCGCCGAGCCGGCCGCGCTCTTGCATTGGCTGCAACTGGCCTAAAATACTGCCCTGAGGGGCCGACCTGGTTTCGACGCGGGTACGGATCCGACGCAGGGCATGCCGAGCACCAGTTCGCTCGTAAATCCACTGGAAACAAAGTAACTGCGAACGATCAAACGTACGCACTCGCCGCTTAAAACCGGTGAGCCTCTCAACGGCAGGCCGATGGGCCGGGTTGAAGGTCGCAAGACCAACGACTGAGAGGTCATTCACATCGGCTGGTGCTGAGCCGCGTCATTCGGTTCAGGACGAGATCAAGTGACTGGCTCCGAGAGTAGCGTGCTGCTGCGCGACTCGAGGAGTGAGAAAACAAATCAGCCAGCTACGCATGTAGAACTGTCCGGTGATGGCTTGCGGACGCGGGTTCGATTCCCGCCGGCTCCACCACTCATTGCCCCGCGGGATGCGGTGAGCGTTGCCATTGCTGGCGCCGCCGCTGCGGGGTCGCGCGCCGCGACTCAGGGCTCCGCTTCGTCCACGCGCATCGGTGCGGTCGACGTGGTGCGTTGCGGGAATGTGACCTGCACGCGCAGCCCGCCGAGAGGCGACGCCAGCAGCTGGATCTTCGCGCCGTGCATCTCGACCACCAGCAGCACGATCGACAGGCCCAGGCCCACGCCGTCGGCCTGCGTGCGCCCAAGTCGGTTGAAGCGCTCGAACGCGTGTTCACGGTCCTCGGCGGCGATGCCATTGCCGGAGTCATCGACACTGAGCACGAGTTCGCCGCCCCGCGCCTTTGCGATCATCTCGACCCGCCCACCCTCGGGCGAGTAGTTGATCGCGTTGGTCAGCAGATTGCGCATCAACACCCCCAGCGCGATGCCGTGACACCACCAGGTCGCGTCACCAAGACTGGACGAGAGGTGGATGCGGCGCTTGCGCAGCCGCGTCTCGAGGTCGTGCACGATCTCCTCGTAGACGCTGTCCAGCCGTACCTCGGACATCTGCAATTCGCCCGACATCGCCAGGCTCTCGACCCGGGCCAGATCCAGCAACTGG
This sequence comes from uncultured beta proteobacterium, assembly GCA_963751775.1. GTDB lineage: Bacteria > Pseudomonadota > Gammaproteobacteria > Burkholderiales > Burkholderiaceae_C > CADEEN01. Next base: position 188,979 of record CAVVVW010000008.1, on the reverse strand, counting down.
TCGAGCATGTGCGACGCACGGTCGACGCCCTGAATCAGGCTGGCCACGGCCATCGTTGGCGCCTCGGGCAGTTCTTCATAGCTCAGCAGCTGTGCATTCGCGCGCACGCCGGCCAGCGGGGTGCGCAGTTCGTGCGCTGCCAGCGAAGTGAATGAACGCTCGATCGAGAGCGCCCGCTGCATGCGCGCGAACAGGAAGTCGATGGCATTCATGATCGGCACCAGCTCGCGCGGCGGGTCGACCACCGGGAGCAAGGTCACGTCCAGCGGGTTGCGTTGTCGCAGGGCGTCGGCGAGGGCGTTGATCGAACGCAGCGCGCGGCGCAACAACCACCAGGTGACGCCGAGCAAGAGGCCGAACGGCAGCAGCAGGAACGCGGCATAGTAAAAGGCCGTCGCTCCGACCTGGCCCCACGCCTCGTGAACGTTCTCGGCGACCTGCACGACGAAGCTGCCGTCACTGCCCGGCAAGGAAAATACCCGGTGCTCCTCGCCCTCGATGGTGACGGTGGAGTAGCCGAATCGCGTCAATGCAACCATCGGCTTGTCTGCCGAGGCCTCGTGGCTGCGCATCAGCAGGCTGCCGTCGCGGGTCCAGACCTGGTAGCGGTACAACAGCGCGGCGGTCGGCCGTGTCTTCAGGGGTGCAACGTGGAATGGGCCTGTTGTCGCCTCGTGGTTGGTGACTTCGTTCGCGACGATGGCCTGTATCGTCGCCCCGAACTGCTCGAGGCGCGAGTCGAGGATCTGGTCGTTCTGGATGCTGGCCGCGCGATACATCGCCACACCGCCGACGACGAGCGAAAGCACCAACGCGGCCGTCGCAATCCACGCCAGCCTGGCCAGCAGCGACCAGGTGGCGTGCCGCGCGAGCAGCGCGGCGGCGTCCCGGTGCCAGGGGCCATCGCTCTGGACCACCCCTGGCACGCGCTGCGGCGTCATGGCAGCAGTGTCTCGGCCGGCTGGTCGAACGCGTCGACGCTCTTCAGCGGCTGGGCCTGCGCCGACAGCAGCACGATGCGCAGATCGTGCAGCGTGTGTTCACCGTAGCGCCAGTAGCGCACGCCCAGGCGCCGCGCCAACTGACGAATCGACGCCTCGTCGCCCGACAAGAAGTGCCAGTTCGCGCGCTCCAGGTGGCGTTCGGCGCGCACCTGGGCCCAGTCTTCGGGCCGATCCGCGCTCGGGTCCAGGCCAATGACGACGAAGTTCAGCTCCTGGTGCCGTGCATCTGCCAGCCGCTGCACCTGTTCCATCATGCGCAGGCTCGTCGAACACACGCGCCGACAGGCGCCATACGCCATCGTGATCACGGTCGGTGTGCCGTACAGCGTGTCGAGGCGGTAGGGCCGACCCTGTTCGTCCAGCCACTGCCCGGCAGGGCGGAACATGTCCTGTGCCGCGGTCGCACCGATGGCGCTTGCTGCCGCCACCGCCATGAGCATCCGTGCCAACCAGACCAGCCGCATCCTGCCATTCCTCTTTTGCCGTAGGTGCGACAGTCAGCGTACCGCAGGCCGGGCGGCAACGCGAGTCGCGGCGCCAAGCATCGTGAAATCGGCGACGCAACGCCACCCGCATTCCAGTGCCCGGGCTCAGCGCAGTCGCGCTGCAGCGGCTAGAGTCGCTGCGCCGCCGCATGTGCGGCCCGTCGCGATCTCGCTTGCGGAGACCAAGGATGAAAAAGCAATCCAGATTTGCCCGGCGCTTCGGCGCCCTGCTCGTCGTCGCGCTTTGTGCCGGCGGCCCGACCGCGGCCGTGGCCGATGCGCAGGACGACCGCATCAAGGCGCTCGAGCAGAGCTTGGCACGCAGCACCGCGGTCATCGAAGCGCTGGCGGCACGGGTGGCCGAACTCGAGCGGTCGGCAGCCCGCGCGGCGGCGCCGGTGCAGGCCGCACAGGCCGGCGCGTCGGCGCCGGTGGCCTCGCGCGACGATCAAGCACGCGCCATCGAGGCGCTGCAGCAGGACGTCAACCACATCGTCGACACGATGGGCAAGGGTTCGAGCGAGACGGGTGCCGCGGTGCACGGCTTCATCGATGTCGGCGCGGGGTGGTCGTCGGCGCAGGACCCGCGGCGCGAGCGCGGCTTCAACGCCGGCAGTCTGGACATCTACCTCACGCCGCAGATCGGCGAACGCGTCAAGTCATTGATCGAGTTGGTGGTCGAGTCAAGCACGGAAGGCGTCGAGCTCGACCTCGAGCGCATACAACTCGGCTACACGTTCAGCGACGCGGTGACGCTCTGGGGCGGGCGCTTCCACTCGCCCTTCGGGCAATGGAACACCGACTTCCACCACGGCGCCAACCTGCAGACCTCGATCTCGCGGCCCGATGTCATCGAATTCGAGGACCGCGGCGGCCTGGTTCCTGCGCATTCGGTCGGGTTGTGGCTGACGGGCAAGTCGCGCCTGGACGTCGGCCGCCTGAACTATGACCTCTACCTGGCCAACGGGCCGAGCATTCGCGATCGCCAGCTCGACCCGGGGGTGCTGACCGACAGCAACGCCGACAAGATGCTTGGCTTCAGGTTTGGCTACGAAGCCAACCAGGGTCTTGGCGGGCTGGCGTTCGGCCTGCACGGCTTTGCCTCCGATGTCGACCAGTATTCGCTCGACAACACCTTGCGCAATACGACGCGGCTGCGCGTGCTCGGTGGCTACCTGGTGTACGACGCGCAGGACTGGGAGTTGCGGGCCGAGTATTACGGCTTCGCCAACCGCGATCTGGACGGAGGCCAGACGCGGCGCAGCAACGCCGGGTTTGTGCAGCTCGGGCGCAGCGTGGGCGCCTGGACGCCGTATGCCCGCTACGAGAGCGCGGCGCTGGACCCGCTGGACAACTACTTCCGCAGCCTGGCTTCGGCGCGCCCCTACCGGTACGTGGCTGCGGGCGTGAGGTACGCGCTGGACGCAAGCTCTTCGCTCAAGCTGGAGTTGCGCAGCGCGCGCAACGCGGCCTACAGCCAGCTCGACGAGAACGGCGCGCCGGTCAGCGTCGATGCGGCGAGCTACCGCCGCGCCCAGTTCCAATACTCGATCGCGTTCTAGTCGATGACGTCACGGCTCACAACCAGACTTGCGGCAGCGCTGGCCGGCATCGTGCTGCAATGCGGCCATGGCGCTGCGTACGCCGGCGAAGTGATCGCGCATCCGTCGGTCAAGCTCGGTGCCTCCGACATCCGAGACGTCTACCTCGGTGAGAAGCAGCTCGAAGGCAAGTTGCGACTGATCCCGGTGGACAACGCATCTGCGCAGGAGGAGTTCCTGGCCGCGGTCCTGCAGACCAATCAGCGCCACTATCAGGCGCGCTGGGTGCGCAAGACTTTCCGCGAAGGCCTGCGCGCGCCGACGGTCAAGGACAACGACGCCGAAGTGCGCAGCTTCGTGCGCCTGACGCCGGGCGCGATCGGCTACGTGTCGGGCAGTGGCGGCGACGGCGTCGTGGTTCTCGACCATTACTGAGCGCCCACCGCTGGCGGCGCGGCTCGATCAGGCGTCGGCCGGGTCGGCACCGAGTTGGTAGCCCTGGCCGCGCACGGTCTTGATCAGGGCCGAGTCCAGCTTGCGCCGCAGATGATGGATATAGACCTCGATCGCATTGCTGTCGATCTCTTCGCCCCAGCCGTACAGCGCCGCTTCCAGCTTCTCGCGCGACAGGACCTGGCCCTTCTTTCGAACCAGGGCCTCGAGGACCCAGAACTCGCGGTTGGTCAAGGGCACGATCTTGCCCTTCCAGGTGGCCGTGCGGCGCGCCGGCTGCAGGCGAAGGTCGCCGTGTGACAGTTCACCCTGTCCCGCTGCGCCGGCCCGGGCGATCTGGCCGCGCCGCGTGACCGCGCGGACACGGGCACATACCTCGTCGAGGTCGACCGGCTTGACCAGGTAGTCATCGGCACCATGCTCGAGCAACTTGACCCTGTCGCCGAGCCCGCCCCGGGCGCTGACGACGATCAACGGCAGCTGCGGGTCGTGGCTGCGAATTTCCTTCAGGCATTGCTCGCCACTGGCGTCGCCCAGATTCAGATCCAGCAGCACGCAGTCGTATTCGAACGAGCGCATCGAAGCGTTCAACTCGGCCGCCGTCTTGATCCAGTCGACGGCATAACCTGCGCGCTGCAAGGCCTTTTGTGAGGCGCCGCCGAACAGCACGTCGTCTTCGAGCATCAGGAGGCGCATGGGGTCGTATTGGGCAGGGGGCTTGATCCGTGGCAAGGATTGTCGGGTGTCGCCGGCCCGCCCGACGAGCGGATGTTCAGTCGCGCGGCGATCGTGACATGGCAACCGTGCCACCGCCACTGTGCACGCAACCCATCGATCTGCGCAACACCGGCCTCGGTGCCCACGCCTGCACAAGCACAGGACATCACGCGGCCGTCACGCCGCCAGCCCGGCCGTGCGCCGGGGCGCAGCGTGCGTCGCCGCCGCCCAATATGACGGCCCCAAGCTCGCTGCGCTCGCGTCCCCCGAGGGGAACTCAGGCCGCTTGGGAGCGGCCCGGCGCTGCCTGACACTGCCCCACCAAGCCCCCCGGGTCGCGGGGGCGTTCGATCGGCGCCATTGCGCGGTGCCCCCATGGTCAGAGCGTGCGCAAGTCCCCGCAGGCGCCGAATGTCTGCTCCAATCCGGATGACGGTCAAACCCGGGTATCGAACAGATCCCCGATTGGCGCCCATCGATCAGCACGAGACCCCGACCCGAAATGCGTTTGCTGCTGGCTGAAGACGACAATGTCCTGGGACGCGCGATCTGCGGCTTCCTGTTGCGCGATGGCCATGCGGTCGACTGGGCCACCACTGGCGGCCAGTTGCTGGCCCTGAGCGCCAAGTACGAATACGACTGCGTGCTGCTCGACCTCGGCCTGCCCGAGATGAGCGGGGACGACTGCCTGGTCAAGATGCGCGGCCGCGATAACGCCACGCCGGTCATCGTGATCACCGCGCGGGGGTTCAAGGATCAACGCATCCGCCTGCTCGACATCGGGGCCGACGACTATCTCGTCAAGCCATTCGATCTGACCGAACTGGCTGCGCGCGTCAAGGCCATCGTGCGCCGCAGTTGCGTGCCTGAGTCCAATGGCGAAGCCGCGCTGACGCACGGGCCCTTGACCTTGCAGCGCTCCAGCAGCACCGTGTTGTGGCATGGCGTGCCGATCGCGCTGACGGGGACCGAAATTCGCCTGCTCGAGGCCCTGGTGCAGAACAAGAGTCGCATCGTGACGCGGCAGCACCTGGAGGCCGAAATCTACGGCTGGAACGAGGATGTCGGCAGCAACTCGATCGAGGTTCACGTGCATTACCTGCGACGCAAGATCTCCCCCGACTTGATCCGCACCGTGCGCGGCGTCGGCTACCAGATCGCGAGTTTCTAGCCTGCGATCGGCCCGCCGCGGCAGGCGCTCAGCGCACGCGCATCAAGTCGGTCAACAGGGCGCGGTCGAGCAGGCCGAGTGCCGTCGCCTCGCGCGGAAACGGAAAGTCGCGTCCGGCAGACTGGCGACGCACATCCGCATCGTCCCAACTCACGAGCCGGCTCGTGCCGGCGTCCGGGTCGGGCAGGGCAAAGACCATGCGGGCCTGGTCCTCCCACTTCAGGATCATGCGTGGGATCAATGCCGGGTCGTGCTCGAGCGTGGCGTCGAGCATGATCACCGCGTCGCCGCGGGCACGGTACAGGCCCAGCGCAAAGGCGTTGCTGGGCACTGCACCGGCGTGCAGGCTCACCGTCTGGAAGCCCGGCAACTCGGCCCACTTGGACAACAGCGCTCGTGTCCGGTCGACGCTGGCGATGTCGACGACGATGATTTCCCAGGGGTAGCCGCACTCGGTCAGCGTGTCGCTCAGGAACGGCAGCAGCCTGGCCAGGGTCGGCGCCTGATTGCTGCAGGTCAGCACGCAGGAGACGGTGCGCCGCGTACCCGATAGCTGTGCCCAGCCCGAGGCGTGCGCCCACGACGGCGTCGTGTCGAGCGTGTCGACATCCAGGGCAGGGGCAGCGATCGCGGCACTGGCGTTCATCTTCATGGCCGGTGGAATTCTCCCGAGTGGAGCTTTGCCGGACCTTAAAGCGCCAGGCGCGCTACGGGCCGGGTGGCTAGGGAAATCCCTACCTGCAACTGGGGCAGGCGCGAGCCAGTGGGCAGCCCGCGCGCTGCGGCGGCGGACCGGGCCAGCCGGCCTCAGTCGCGCGCGAGGCTGATCGTCAGCTGATTGCGGCCGTGGCTGCGGCGGTACTCGGCTGTTCGGGCGAACTTGCGCACCAGCAGCAGGCCGCGTCCGCCGGGTGGCGCCTGGCTGAGTGCCGTCGGTGCGGCGGGCGCAGGGGCGCGCAGCGGATCGAACGCCGGACCCTGGTCCTCGAACCGCAACTGCAGCGTGTCGGGTCGAACCTCGACGGTCACCTCGATCGCATGTTCGCCACCTGCCGGGAAGGCATACGCAATGGCATTGACCAGGATTTCCTCGAGCACCAACTCGACGCCGTAGATCGTGCGCGCGCCCAGCACGTGGGGCGACAAGAACTCGCGCACGGCAAGCCGTGCCGGCTCCAGCGCGGCGAGCCGATTGCCCACCGAAAGTTGCAGCCGTGCCGGCGTCGCGGGAGGGTCCAGGCCGGCGTGCGATGGCATCTGCCGTCTGCAGTCTGAACAGGCCCTAGGTGCCCAGCCGCGCCAGCGCCTGTTGCTCGGTGCCGGTGATGGGGATGATCTGCTCCAGCGCAGCCTGCTCGAGCACGTTCTGCACCAGGCTCGAGGCCCCGAACAGCGCCATCCTGGCGCCCTGCTTGTCGAGTGCACGCGCACCGGCAATCAGCAGGCGCAGCCCCATCGAAGCAACGAAGCTCACGCCAGACAAGTCGACGACGGTGTTGCGCCCCGGTGCCGCCACCGCGGCGTTGAAGCGCGCGCCGATCTGGTCGGCGCCGGGTGCATCGAGCCGGCCAGTCAGGCGGATGCAACGCACGTTGCCCGCCAGTTCAGTCACGGCCATGTCCATCGCGTCGTCCCCCATCGAAGGCCATGCAGCCACTGTTCGGGTGCAAAGCACCGCCCCGTGCAGCGCATGCGCCGATGATAGGGCTGTCGTGGGTCTGCGGCCGGTTGCGCCCGGTCGCATCTCGAGCCGGGCCTGGATCCGGGGTTCGCTACCATGGTCGCCTTCGCGAATTGCCTGGAGCACCGCCGGATGGCCATGGATGTTGTCGACTACGAGATCAAGGGCGCCGAGATGCAGTTCGTCGAGGTCGAACTCGACCCCGGCGAGGCGGCCGTGGGCGAGGCCGGCAGCATGATGTTCATGGAAGCGGGCGTCGCCATGGACACGGTCTTCGGCGACGGCTCGGGCGGCGGCACGGGTGGTCTGCTCGGCAAGCTGCTCGGCGCCGGCAAGCGGCTGATCACCGGCGAGTCGCTGTTCACCACCGTCTACACCAACGCCACGGCGCACAAGCGCAAGGTGGCGTTTGCCGCACCCTACCCGGGCAAGATCATGGCGATGGACCTGCGCACGCTGGGCGGCACGCTGATCTGCCAGAAGGATGCCTTCCTCTGCGCGGCGCGCGGCGTGTCGCTGGGCGTGTACTTCCAGCAAAAGCTCGGCGTCGGTTTCTTCGGCGGCGAGGGCTTCATCATGCAGCGCCTCGACGGCGACGGCCTGGCCTTCATCCACGCCGGCGGCAGCATCTGCAAGCGCGAGCTGCAGGTCGGCGAGACCCTGTTCGTCGACACCGGCTGCCTGGTGGCGATGACACAGGCGGTGAACTTCGAGATCCAGTACGTCGGCAAGATCAAGACCGCGTTGTTCGGCGGTGAAGGCCTGTTCTTCGCCAAGCTCACCGGTCCGGGCACGGTCTGGCTGCAGAGCCTGCCGTTCTCGCGCCTGGCCAGCCGCGTCTTCGCCGCCGCGCCGCAACGCGGCGGCTCGCGCGAGGAAGGTTCGCTGCTGGGCGGCTTTGCCGCCGGCGGGCTGCTCGGTTCGGTGCTGGGCGGCGATGATGGCGAAGCGTAGCCGGGCGGCGCCATGGCGCTGGCTGGTTGCCGCCGTGCTGGCGGCGGCAGCCGCAGCCAGCACCTTGCCGGCGTCTGCCGCCAGCGTGCAGCTCGAGGAGCTGACCTGGACCGAATTGCGCGACCGCGTTGCGGCCGGTTCGACGACAGTGCTGATTCCGATCGGCGGCACCGAGCAGAACGGCCCGCACATGACGCTGGGCAAGCACAACGTGCGCGTCAAGCTGCTCGCCGCGCGCATCGCCGAGCGGCTGGGCAATGCGGTGGTGGCGCCGGTGATCGCCTACGTGCCCGAAGGCAAGATCGAGCCACCGACACAGCACATGCGTTACCCCGGCACGATCACGGTGCCCGACGCGGCCTTCGAGGCCACGCTCGAAGGCGCAGCGCGCAGCCTGCGCCGGCATGGCCTGCGCGACGTGGTCCTGCTCGGTGACCACGGCGGCTACCGTGCCAGCCTCGAGCGCGTGGCGGCCAAGCTCAACCGCGAGTGGGGCGGCGCGGCGCGCGTGCACGCCCTGCCCGAGTACTACCGCGCGGCGGTGGCGACTTCGATGCGGCACTCAAGGCGCAGGGTTTTGCCGCCAGCGAGATCGGTCCGCATGCGGGCCTGGCCGACACCGCGCTGATGCTGGCGCTCGACCCGTCGCAGGTGCACATGGACGTCGCGGCGGCCCGTGCGCGTGGCGCGGTTGCCGACGGCGTGGCCGGCGATCCGCGCCGCGCCAGTGCCGAACTGGGGCGCGCGGCGGTCGAGCATATCGTCGCGGTCTCGGTGGCGGCGATCCGCGCTCGGGCCCGGCCGCAGCAATGAAGCAGATCATGAACCACAGATCGATGGAGCCTGGGCAATGAGCATGAAATGGGTGACAGCGGCAGCCGGCGCGGCCGCGGTGATTGCGGGCGCGGTGTTCGTCGACGCGCAACGCAACGCGGCGCAGGCGCAAGCCACGCCACCGGCGGCCGCGGCGTCCGCCGCGCCGGTGGCGGTGGCGCTGCCCGGCATGCCGGCGGTGCCCGACGCGCGCAACCTGTACAGCGAGACCGCGGCCGGCAAGATCAGTCCCGCGCTGGCGGCTGACCTGGTGCGCATCTACGTGCCCAACCTGCGCTCCAACGACGTCTATGTCGTCGACCCGCAGGCGATGAAGGTCGTCGACCGCTTCAAGGTCGGCATCGGCCCGCAGCACATCGTGCCGGCGTGGGACTTGCGCACGCTGTGGGTCACCAACAATGCCGAGGGCCGCAGCGACGGCAGCCTCACGCCGATCGACCCGAAGAGCGGCAAGCCGGGCAAGTCGATCCTGGTCGACGACCCCTACAACATGTACTTCACGCCCGACGGCAAATCGGCGATCGTCGTCGCCGAGGCCCGCAAGCGGCTCGACTTCCGTGACCCGCAGACGATGGCCGCGCAATACTCGATCGACGTGCCCGGCTGCCCCGGTGTCAACCACGCCGACTTCGCCATCGACGGCCGCTTCGTCATCTTCACCTGCGAGTTCTCGGGCACCCTGGTCAAGATCGACCTGCCGGCGCGCAAGGTGCTGGGCTACCTGAAGCTGAGCATGCCCAAGACGCGCTACAAGGCCGCGAAGATCGAGCCGGGCAAGGTCTGGGAGCCCGGCGAGACCGAGCTGTGCACGGTCGACCGCGGCATGCCGCAGGACATTCGCAGCTCGCCCGACGGCTCGCGCTTCTACATTGCCGACATGCACGCCGATGGCGTGCACGTGGTCGATGGCGCGTCGTTCAAGCAGGTCGGCTTCATTGCCACCGGCGTCGGCGCGCATGGCCTGTACCCGAGCCGCGACGGCAAGCACTTGTACGTCGCCAATCGCGGCTCGCACCTGATCCACGGCCCGAAGAACGGCAGCGGCGGCGTGGCGGTGATCGATTTCGCCAGCGAGCAGGTCGTCGCCCGCTGGGGCGTGCCCGGTGGCGGCAGCCCCGACATGGGCAACGTCAGCGCCGACGGCAAGTACCTTTGGCTGGCCGCACGTTACGACGACGTGATCTACCGTTTCGATACGGCGAGCGGCGCGGTCGAGCAGATCAAGGTCGGTGCCGAGCCGCATGGCCTGACGGTGTGGCCACAGCCGGGGCGTTACTCGCTCGGGCATACCGGCAACTTGCGCTAGTCGGCCCGCACATGAGCCTGCTGCTCGACGCCTTCTGGCGCGCCGCCGCGTACTGCCTGCATCCGCGCGTGATCGCGCTGTCGCTGGCGCCGCTGCTGGTGGCCGGCGGCGTGACGTTTGCCGTCGGCTGGTTCTTCTGGGAGCCTGCGGTTGCCGGTGTCAGGGCCACGCTGGAGAGCTGGGCATTGATCGGCGCGCTGCTGAACTGGCTCGAGGCGCTGGGTGGCGCGGGGCTGCGCGCCATCGTTGCGCCGTTGGTCGTCGTTGCGCTGGCCTTGCCGGTGATCGTGGTGCTGTCGATGTTGATGGTCGCGCTGCTGATGGTGCCGGCGCTGGTCTCGCTGGTCGTCAAGCGCCGCTTTGCCGGCCTCGAGGCCCGGCGCGGTGCAGCGCTGTGGCAGTCGCTGCTGTGGTCGCTGGGCTGCACGCTGGCGGCGCTGTTGGCCCTGGCGCTGAGCGTTCCGCTCTGGTTCGTGCCGCCGCTGGTGTTGATCGTGCCGCCGTTGATCTGGGGTTGGCTGACCTACCGCGTGATGGCCTACGACGTGCTCGCCGAGCACGCCAGCGCCGACGAGCGCCGCACCGTTGATGCGCGAGCTGCATTGGCCGCTGCTGGCGATCGGCGTGGTCTGCGGCTTCCTCGGCGCGGCGCCAACGCTGCTGTGGGCCGTCGGCGCGGCCACGCTGATCTTCGCGCCGCTGCTGGTATTGGTTTCGGTGTGGCTCTACACCCTGGTGTTTGCGTTTGCGGCGCTGTGGTTCGCGCACTTCGCGCTGGCGGCGCTGCACCAGCTGCGCAACGCGCCCAGCGTGCCACCCATCCAACCTGTCGAGGCGCTGCCCCCCGCATGAGATTCGGTCTGATCATCGTCGGCGACGAAATCCTCTCCGGCAAGCGCGAGGACAAGCACCTGCCCAAGGTCATCGAACTGCTGTCGCAGCGCGGGCTGGCCCTGGCCTGGGCGCGCTATGTCGGCGACGATCGCCCGCTGATCACCGAGGCCTTGCGCCATGCCTTTGCCAGCGGCGATGCCGTCTTCAGTTGCGGCGGCATCGGCGCCACGCCGGACGATCACACGCGCCAATGCGCGGCCGCCGCGCTGGGCGTGGCGCTGCAGTTGCACCCGCAGGCCAGGGAACTGATCACGCAGCGCATGAAAGACCAGGCGGCGGAAAAAGGCGTCGCGTTCGAACCCGATGCGCCGGACAACGTCCACCGCCTGAACATGGGCATGTTCCCGGCCGGCGCGCAGATCATCGCCAACCCGTTCAACAAGATCCCGGGCTTCACGATCGGCGAAGTGCATTTCGTGCCGGGCTTTCCGGTCATGGCGCACCCGATGATCGAGACCCTGCTCGACACCCGCTACCGCGCGCTGCACGGCACGCTGCGCGAAGCCGAGCGCTCGGTCATCGTCTACGGCGCGATGGAGGCCGCGCTGACGCCGCTGATGGAGGCCGTCGAGCGCGACCACGCCGGCGTGCGCGTGTTCAGCCTGCCCAGCGTCGCGCACCCGGTGCATGGCCGCCACATCGAACTCGGCGTGAAGGGCGGTGAGGCCCTGCTGCCCGCGGCCTATGCCGCGCTGCGCGCCGGTCTGGCGGCCCTGGGCGTACGCACGGGCCCCGAACTGGTGCGTTGACCGGCGACAAGCTGCGCTGAGTTGGTGCCGCGGCGCGCCTTGATTTGGGGCGTCGCGCGGCTGTGCAGAGGCAGGCGTCACGCACCGGCTGCGGGCATGCTTTCTGCTACATTGCCCTGCGCCTTTTTTCGCATCCCCCCAATCCAAAAGCCCTGCTAGGAGAGCCCTGATGGCCAGCAAGACCGTTGCCGACGTGATGAAGATGGTGAAGGACAACGAGATCAAGTTCGTTGATTTCCGTTTCACCGACACGCGCGGCAAGGAACAACATGTCACCGTGCCCGTCTCGGCGTTCGACGAAGACAAATTCAGCGCCGGCCACGCCTTCGACGGTTCGTCGATCGCCGGCTGGAAGGGCATCGAAGCCTCGGACATGCTGCTCATGCCCGACCCCAATACCGCCAACGTCGACCCGTTCTTCGAGGAACCGACGCTGCTGCTGACCTGCGACGTGCTCGAACCCGGCGACGGCAAGCCCTACGAACGCGACCCGCGCTCGCTGGCCCGCCGTGCCGAGGCCTATCTGAAGAGCAGCGGCATCGGCGACGCCGCCTACTTCGGCCCGGAACCCGAATTCTTCGTCTTCGACAGCGTGCGCTGGAACGTCGACATGTCGGGCAGCTTCTCGAAGATCGAGAGCGAAGAAGCGGCCTGGAGCAGCGGCAAGGAATACGAGCACGGCAACTCGGGCCTGCGCCCGGGCGTCAAGGGCGGCTACTTCCCGGTGCCGCCGGTCGACAGCTTCCAGGACATGCGCAGCGAGATGTGCCTGTTGCTCGAGCAGCTCGGCATCCCGGTCGAGGTGCATCACCATGAGGTGGCCACGGCCGGCCAGATGGAGCTCGGCACCAAGTTCAGCACGCTGGTGCAGCGCGCCGACTGGCTGCAACTGCAGAAGTACGTGGTCCTCAACGTGGCGCACGCCTACGGCAAGACGGCGACCTTCATGCCCAAGCCGATCGTCGGCGACAACGGCAGCGGCATGCACGTGCACCAGAGCGTGTTCAAGGACGGCAAGAACCTGTTCGCCGGCGACGGCTACGCGGGCCTGTCCGACTTTGCCCTGTTCTACATCGGCGGCATCATCAAGCACGCGCGCGCGCTCAACGCCATCACCAACCCCGGCACCAACAGCTACAAGCGCCTGGTGCCCGGCTTCGAGGCCCCGGTCAAGCTGGCCTACAGCTCGCGCAACCGCTCGGCATCGATTCGCATCCCCTACGTGCCCAACCCCAAGGGCCGGCGCATCGAATGCCGCTTCCCCGACCCGCTGTGCAACCCGTACCTGGGTTTCTCGGCCATGCTGATGGCCGGCCTGGACGGCGTGGAGAACAAGATCCACCCGGGCGAGGCCGCGAGCAAGGACCTGTACCACCTGCCGCCGGAAGAGGACGCCAAGATCCCGACCGTCTGCCACAGCCTGGACCAGGCGCTGGATTACCTGAACAAGGACCGCGCCTTCCTGACCAAGGGCGGTGTCTTCACCGACGCCTACCTGGACGCCTATATCGAGCTGAAGATGCAGGAAGTGACGCGCTTTCGCATGACCACGCACCCGCTCGAGTTCGACATGTACTACGCGGCCTGACGTCGATTCGACCATTCGGTCACAAGTCAAGGGGGCAGCGCAGGCTGCCCCCTTTTTCTTGTCCACCGGGCCTGGGCCACAATGCGTTGAATGACGATGACGAAACCGCTGTTGGCCAGGTCCTGGCTTCGGCGTGCTGCTGCTGTGCGCGGCAGGCACGACCGTCGGCCGCAAAGTGCCATCGTCTATCGCTGTCCCGGGCCCGCCGATCCTGTATACCGACCAGATCACCCCGCAGCAGGCCAAGGAGCGCGATTGCCGCACGATCGAAGGCACGCCGATCACGGTGGTCTCGCCGGGCAAGCCGCGACCGACAGGGGAGACCACGCGCCCGGTCGAAGGCAAGCGGGTCGACGCCGGCGAGCAGCGCGCCCGCGACAGCGATGCGCGCAAGATCCTCGAGGCCGAACTGCAGCGTGAAGAGGCGCAGTTGGCCGCGCTGCAAAAGGAATTCAACGCCGGCGAGCCCGATCGCCGTGGCGACGAACGCAATTACCAGCGGTACCTCGAGCGTGTCGAAACGCTCAAGGCCGCCATCGACCGCAAGCAGTCCGACATCGCGGCGCTGCGGCGCGAACTGTCCAAGCGGCCACCGGCCAACTAGGCAACCGGAACGACTGGCCATGCCCGCCCCGGCCCGCGACCCGCTGGCCGCCTTCGACCTGCTGGCCACGATGGTGGCCCTGGTGCAGCCGGACGGCCTGTGCCTGCACGCCAACGCCAGCTTCGAAAACACCCTCGGCGTGGCCCGGCGTGCGCTGATGGCGACCTCGCTGCCCGCCTGGCTGGCCGATCCCGGCCCGCTGCGCGAGACGCTGGCCGCCGTGGCCGCCAACCGCATCGCCAGCGGGCGCTTCGACGGCCAGATCCGGCGGCCCGCCGGCGGCCATACCGAACTGCTGCCGGTGCACGTGATCGTCAACCAGACCGACGATGCCGGCCAGGTCCTGGTCGAGATGATCGAGATCGAGCAGCAGACGCGCCAGGACCGCGAGGAGCGCGCCCAGGGCCAGGCCGAGGCCAACAAGGAACTGGTGCGCAACCTGGCGCACGAGATCAAGAACCCGCTCGGCGGCATCCGCGGCGCGGCGCAGTTGCTGGACATGGAGCTCGAAGACAAGCGTGAGCTGACCGAGTACACCCAGGTCATCATTGCCGAGGCCGACCGCCTGCAGTTGCTGGTCGACCGCCTGCTGGCGCCGCACCGGCATGCCCAGGTCGTCGCCGACGTCAACATCCACGAGGTCTGCGAGCGGGTGCGCTCGCTGGTGCTGGCCGAACACCCGCGTGGCCTGACCTTCAACCGCGATTACGACACCTCGATCCCGGAGTTTCGCGGCGACCGCGAGCAGTTGATCCAGGCCGTGCTCAACATCGCCCACAACGCCGTGCAGGCGCTGGAGCCGCGCATTGCCAGCGGCGACGCGGTGCTGACGCTGCGCACGCGCATCGCCCGCCAGGTAACGATCGGCAAGCAGCGCTGGCGCCTGGCACTCGAATTGCATATCGAGGACAACGGGCCCGGTGTGCCCGAGGCGATCCGCGATCGCATCTTCTTCCCGCTGGTGACGGGGCGTGAGGGTGGATCGGGCCTCGGGTTGACGCTGGCGCAGACGTTCGTGCAGCAGCATCAGGGCACGATCGAGTGCGCCAGCCAGCCGGGCCGCACGGTGTTCACGGTCCTCATCCCCTTGCCCTGACAGCGAAGCCTCCGCGCATGAAACCCATCTGGGTCGTCGACGACGATCAATCGATCCGCTTCGTACTGGAGAAGGCCCTCGCGCGCGAGCAGTTCCCGGTGCGTGCCTTCGCCAATGCGCGCGACGTGCTGGCCGCGCTCGACAGCGACGAGCCGCAGGTGCTGGTCAGCGACATCCGCATGCCCGGTGGCTCCGGGCTCGACTTGCTGGCCAAGATCAAGCAGCGCCTGCCCGGCCTGCCGGTGATCGTGATGACCGCCTACTCCGATCTCGACAGCGCCGTCTCGTCGTTCCAGGGCGGTGCCTTCGAATACCTGGCCAAGCCCTTCGACGTGCCCAAGGCGGTCGAGCTGATCCGCCGTGCGGTCGACGAGAGCCTGCGCGAAGCGGTGGCCGGCGAGCGCCCGGGCGAGACGCCCGAGATGCTGGGCCAGGCGCCGGCGATGCAGGACTTGTTTCGCGCCATCGGGCGCCTTTCGCAGAGCCTCGTCACGGTGCTGATCACCGGCGAGAGCGGCTCGGGCAAGGAACTCGTCGCGCGCGCGCTGCACAAGCACAGCCCGCGCGGCGACCAGGGCAGCAACGGCCCGTTCGTGGCCATCAACACCGCGGCGATCCCGAAAGACCTGCTCGAGAGCGAACTGTTCGGCCACGAGCGCGGCGCCTTCACCGGCGCCCAGACCCTGCGCCGCGGCCGCTTCGAGCAGGCCGACGGCGGCACGCTGTTCCTCGACGAGATCGGCGACATGCCGTTCGAGCTGCAGACGCGGCTGCTGCGCGTGCTCTCCGACGGCCAGTTCTACCGCGTCGGCGGCCACCAGCCGCTCAAGAGCAATGTGCGGGTGATCGCCGCCACGCACCAGAACCTCGAGCAGCGGGTCAAGGACGGCGCCTTCCGCGAAGACCTGTACCACCGCCTGAACGTCATCCGCCTGCGCCTGCCGGCATTGCGCGAGCGCCCCGACGACATCGCGATGCTGGCGCGGCAGTTCCTGCTCAAGAGCGCGAAGGACCTCGGCGTCGACGCCAAGCGGCTTGTCCGACGCGGCACTGGCGCGCCTGGTGGCCTTCGACTACCCCGGCAACGTGCGCCAGCTGGAGAACATCTGCCATTGGTTGACGGTGATGGCGCCGGCGCAGATGGTCGAGGTCAAGGACCTGCCGCCCGAGTTGCTGGCCGAGCCTTCGCCCACGGCAGCGGGCGCGCCGGCCGCCATGGCCGCCGCGATCTCCGCCGCAACCGCGCCACCCGGCGCAGCCGCGCCAGCCGCGGCAACCGCGCCGCCGGCGCCAGACGCCGCAGCGGCACCGGCTGCCGGCTCACGCGCCGGTGCCAACTGGCTGGCCGACCTCGAACGCGAAGCCCGCGTGCTGCTCGACGCCGGCACGCCCGAGGTCTGGGAGGCGCTGACGCGCCAGTTCGAAGCGCGGCTGATCCTGACCGCGCTCGACACCACGCGCGGCCGCCGCATCGAGGCCGCGCAGCGCCTGGGCATCGGCCGCAACACGATCACGCGCAAGATCCAGGAGCTCGGCCTGGACGACTGAGGATCGCGCGCAGGTCGCATTTGTTGGCTGCGCGCTTTGCCGGGGCGGGACCCGGCATTGCAACGCAGTCAAACAAACCCAGACAAGACGCGCGTCTCAGGAACAAAGCGCCTTGATGTCCTCCGGAATCGGAATCGCCTTCAACCGCGCCGGGTTGCCCGGGTCGCGGATGACGAAGGCGCGCACCTCGGTGCCTTCGCAGATCAACTCGCCTGCGCGCCGGACCGTGTGCCGGTGGCGAAAGGTCTTGGCGGCCCAGGCTTCGATGCTGGTGTGGACTTCGAGCGTCTCGCCGTAGGTCGCCGACTTCGAGAACGTGGTGTGGATCTCGAGCAGCGGCGCGCCGACGATGCCGCGCGTGTTCAGCAGCTCGCGCCAGGGCGGCACGCCGCAGGCCATGAAGAAGGCCAGCGAGGCCTCGTCCATCCAGCGCGAGAAGTTCGGGAAGAAGACGATGCCCGCCGGATCGCAATCGCCGAAGTGCACGTCGACCAGGTGGATGTGCGATTTGTTCATGGCTTGACGACCTGGTCGTCCTGCGTGATCGATGCCGTAGCCATTCAGGCCGCCAGCCGCTGCTCGCGGAACAGGCCCAGCTTCTCCTGCGCCACGCGGTCGGAGTACGAGAACAGCACCAGGTCTTCGGCGGCCTGCAGCGTGTAGGCCATCCAGCCGGGCACGACGGCGATGTCGTGCGGCGTCAGCGCGAAGCGCTCGCCGCCGACCCGCAACTCGCCGCGGCCTTCGGCGACGATGAAGACCGTGCCGTCGCTGCCGCGGTAGGGCAGGGTGGTGAAGCCGCGCGGCAGCAGCCGGATCATGGTGGCCATCGTCGGCATGGCCCAGCCGCCGTCGGTCGGGTTGACGAAGCGCATCAGGTGGCCGGCGTGCGCATCGGGCGCGCCGGCGCGCGTCAGTGCGTGCAGGGCCTCGCGCGTGCGCTGGTAGGGATAGTTGAAGACCGGCGAGTTGAGCGAGGCGTTGCGGTAGCCCACCGGCAGCAGGCCCTGGCCGTAGCGCGCCAGCGCGTCGCCGGTCGGGCGCGTGATGGCGGCCTCGTCGGCATGGTGGTCTTCACGGAAGGTGCTGTTGAAGAAGGCCGCGATCGGGATGTCGAGGCCGTCGAGCCAGACCATCGGGCCGCTGCTATCGTGGCCATGGTGGTGCCAGGTCCAGCTCGGCGTGATGACGAAGTCGCCCGGCTGCATCAGCGTCTTCTCGCCCTCGACCGCCGTGTAGGCGCCGCTGCCTTCGACGATGAAGCGCAGCGCGCTCTGCGTGTGCCGGTGCGCCGGCGCCACCTCGCCGGGCATGATCAGCTGCAGGCCGGCGTAGAGCGAGTTGCTGATCTGCGAGCTGCCGGTCAGCCCCGGGTTCTCCAGGATCAGCACGCGGCGCTCGGCCTCCTTGGCGCTGATGTGCTCGGCGGCTTCGAGCACATGCGCGCGCAGCTCGGCATAGGCCCAGCGGTGCGGCACGCCGACAGGCGTCGGCTCGGCCGGCACCAGCGCCTTCAGCCGCGTCCACAGCGGGGCCATGTGCAGCGGGGCGATGCGGTCGTAGTAGGCCTCGCGCGTGTTCATGTCGGTCTCCATACAGTCATTCCAGCGCATCGTAGTAGCGCGTGGGCGGCGTCATGCGAGCTCCACCAGCACCGGCGCGTGGTCGCTCGGGCGCTCGTTCTTGCGCGTCGCGCGGTCGATGGTGCATGACTGCACCGAGGCCTTCAATGCCTCGCTGACCAGGATCAGGTCGATGCGCAGGCCCTGGTTCCGGCGAAACGCCAGGTTGCGGTAATCCCACCACGACCAGGATTTCGGCGGCTGATCGAACAGGCGGAACGCATCGACGAGGCCCAGCGCGATCAGCTTCTTCAGGTGATCGCGCTCCTCGTCGGTGCAATGGATCTGCCCGGCCCAGGCCACCGGGTCGTAGACGTCGCGGTCGTCGGGCGCGATGTTGAAGTCGCCGAGCAGCACCAGCTTCGGGTGCGCCGCGAGCTCGTCGGCCAGCCACTCGCGCAGCCCGCGCAGCCAGCGCATCTTGTAGTCGAACTTGTCGGTGCCGGGCGCCTGGCCGTTGGGGAAGTAGGCGCCGACGATGCGCACGCCATCGACGGTGCCGGTGATCACGCGCGCCAGGTCGTCGGCAAAGCCGGGGATGTTGCGCACCACGTCGCTGGCTTCGGCCTTGGACAGCAGCGCCACGCCGTTGTACGTCTTCTGGCCGAACCACTGCGCCTTGTAGCCCGCGGCCGCGATCTCGGCGGCCGGGAACTTGTCGTCGGTGAGCTTGGTTTCCTGCAGCACCATCGCGTCGGGCTGGTGGGCGGCGAGCCAATCCAGCAATTGCGGCAGGCGCACGGCGAGCGAGTTGACGTTCCAGGTGGCGAGTTTCATAGGCGGTCGGCTTGTCGGGTTGCACATGATCGCTCACCGCGCGTGACGCATTGGTGTGCCGTTCGAATCGATCGACTGCGTCGCGATCGGCATGCAGCATTGCCGACGCATGTCCGCAGACCGCGGGTCGTGGCTCGAGTCTTACGAAAGTCTGAAGACTTGAGGCCATATACCCGCCGCATCGCCCCTCAATTCCCCCCAGTCGGGGAGGGGCCTCGCGTTGAACGACCGTTTTTTCGAGACACGCGTGAATCGAATGCCTATCCTCGCGCCCCATCAAGGCCCAACAACCGCTTCAACGAAGCGCGTGGGTCGCTGTGATGAGCAGTTATCGGTCTTGGGGAGAGAGCGCGATGAGAGTGCACAACGGTTTCTCGGGGGACGTCATGGAACAAGCTTCAGGCTCGACGACACGCCAGTCGCAGGCAACCGCCTCACTCCTCGCCATGCCTGCGCTTGCGCGGCAGATGGGCCAAGGCCTGGCTCGCATCCTTCGATCGAGCGCTCTGTGTGATGACCGCATTCACGGTCATGGCGCTGGCCGGCGTGACTGCGGCGCAGGCGGCGCCAACTGACGCTGAACGTCGTCAGCGCCCGCACTGAGCCAGCGCGTTCGGCGGCATTGGCGCGATGAAGGGTGAGGCGGTCAGCGAATACAAGTACATCATCAACATCGACAACACCGGCACGACCACGCAGCGGTCGCCGGCACCGGGCACCGGCTGCAGCCCGCAAGACGCGGGATACCCGGGCACCTGCAACTGGACATCGATCGCCGGCGCGGCGGGTTAGAGCCCGATCTATACGCAGGGCGACCAAGGCGGACTTCTCCCCAGTTGATGTGCGAGCGCTGACCCTGCAACGTTCCCGACGGCCGCTACCTGATCTCGGTGCTGGCCGACGGCTACAAGCTCGACGGCCAGCACTTCACGGTGACCGAGGCAGCCGTCGTCATCGTGGATGGCGCGACGTCGATCTGCGCGACCGTCAAGGTCCACCTGCAGCCCACGCCGCTGCCCGACGCGACGATCCAGGCCGCCGTCTTCGAAGACATCTCGCCGGTCAACAGCGCGCCCGACCTGCCGGCCGAACATGGCCTCGCGGGCTTCCAGGGCCACATCACCGACACCTCGGCGAAGTCACGACCAACGTCTATGGCGACCCGCTGTGCACGCAGTACGATGCGCTAGCGCGGCAACGGCGACATCGCCGGCAGCGGCGGCGCTGCCTGAGCAAGTGCTATGTCGTCGAGCGGTGGCGACGATGTCGGCGACGGTTGCTCCCGTCGACGCGTCGGCCGATGCCCGGCAGCCCGCTCGATGCGTCACGGCCTGGCGATGCTCGAGGGCGGCCACGGCGCCAGCCGGCGCCGTCATCGAAGGCAAGGTCAAGATTCCCAACGTCGGCCCGAACCGCTACGCGCTGTCGGTCACGCCGCCGGATGGTTCCGGCTGGGTCCAGACCACCACGCTCGAAGGCAACCACGACTGGGATGCGTGGGTCATGGAAGGCGCCACCGGCCTCGACACCGAGTTCGTCATCGCCGGCGAGCCGTTCCCGGCCATCATCTTCGGCTACGTGCCCGCGCCGACACGCCGTCGGCCAAGACGGCACCGCCGGTGCCGTGCTGCCCACTGGCGGGCAACGCGACCATCAAGGGCGTCGTCGACGCCGTCAAGATCTACGTGCCCACCACGGGCGGCGTGGGCGGACTTCCCGGCGCAGATCTGGGGCGGCCTGCAGGGCGCCGTGATCGACAAGCCGATCGACAAGCCCTGGGTCACGCTGACCAACCTCGGCAACGGCGACACCGATCGTCTGGGCCGGCCAGGGCGACGCCGACGGCAAGTTCACGATCCCCAACGTTCCTGCCGGCACCTACACGCTGACCTGGTGGGACGAGCCGCAGAACCACATCCTCGACCTCGTCAACGTCACCGTGGCGGCGAACGAGACCGTCGACATGGGCATCCTGCCGCTGGCCGGCTGGTGGACCGTCTTCGACGGCTACGTCTTCAACGACACCAACCGCAACGGCGTGCAAGGACGCAGGCGAGCCGGGCCTGGCCGGCTACACGCTGACGATGCGCAAGCGCGACAACTCGCTGATGGACCGCGGCACGACGGCCGCGACCACCGACCCGACCGGCTACTACAAGTTCGAAGCCGCCTACCCGATGACCCAGTGGCTGGTGATGGAGGCCTACGACGACCTGCACTACACCACCGGCGTCACCTACCAGGCCGACAACCAGCCGACGCCGACCACGGTCCTGGGCGCCGGCGTGGACGTCAGCGTGCTGCCCATCATCGGCCTCGCCGGCCGCATGGATTGGGGCAAGCACATCTACGACGCACGGCAGCCAACGGCATCGACCCGGCAACGGCGGCATCGTCGGCACCGTCAGCTACGACACCACGCGCAACGAGCTCGACCCGCGCTATGCCGCGGTCGAAGACTGGCAGCCGAGCGTGCCCGATCTCACGGTCAAGCTGTTCAGCCCAGTCGACGTGCGGCACGACACGCGCGGCGTCGCCTGCGATGCGACCGGACCGGTTACGAGCTCGCCACCGACGGCTCGCTTCGCCAAGGGCCAGCTCCTCAACACCTACCTGACCGAGACCTGGGTCCGGCCCGACCGGCTGCATCGGCCCGCGACGTCGACGGCACGCCGCTGGTTCACGGCGCCGACGAGCAGTTCCTGCCGCTGGATCAGGACGACCGGATGCATCGAAGCCCCGATGACGGGCGTGCAGTTCGCGCCTACGAAGTCGACCAGGGAACCCCCGATGCCAACTTCGGCGCCAACGTCGACGGCAACTACGGCTTCGGCGATGGTTGCTTCTGGCACCGGACGTGCTCGACGTACACCGATCCGACCGCACCCGTGTGCAGACCGAGCACTTGCGCCGCACGGTCACTCGCAGCGCTGCCCGGCGAGGCGACTACCTGGTCCAGGTCGACGATGCCGCAACGACGCCAACGGGCCGCCCGATGTACAAGGTGACGCGCGAAGAAGACATCAACATCGGCAACGGCGACGAGTTCGTCCCGGCCGTGCCGCCGTCGCCGTGCGCCGGTGCGATGCACACGGTCGACGTGGCACGGCATCGATGCTCGACGGCGCCCAACGCCACCTTCACCCGGACGCGTCCGTGCGACATCGGCGGCTCGCCCTACGAGGGCAAGACCAAGCCGCTGTGCGACATGAAGCTGGTCGCTGCTCAGCAACGGCAAGTCGATCGCGCCGGCGTTCAACGTCTTCACCGACGTGCCGCTGCCCGGCCGCCATTGGTTCATCATCATCGACGACCTCAACTTCTCGAGCGACCCGCAGTCGACCACCTTCGGCGAGAAGGCCGGCATGCCGTTCGTGCCGGTCGGCATCTACGACTACACCGACCGGCTGGTCACGACCGTCGAGTCCGACTACAACGGCCTGGCCGACGTGCTGCTGCCGTCGACCAACCGCATCAACTGCCCGACGCCGTCCGGCGTCTGCGCCAACCTGTACCGCTACGTCGGCAACGACCCGGGCGTGCCGGGCCGCCTGAACCTGAACTTCAACCCGCCGTATCCGCACCATCGCCGCCGAGTTCGAGGTCCTGCCCGGCGTGCATCATCCCGGCCGACCTGGCGCCGACGCAGGTGGGCGTGACCGTGCAGTTGCCCGGCGCGCAGACCACCTCGCCGGTGATGTGCATGGTCAACGACCCGCGGCACCGACCACGCCGCAGCTTTACGCGGTCTCGGTGCCGTACGTCGACGTGAGCAACGACACGGCACGTCGTTCACGATCACCGGCAGGGCTTCGGCGCCACCAAGGGCGCCGGCCAAGTCACGCTGGACGGCGTCGACGCTGGCCACGACATCGTGGAGCGACACGGCGATCGTGGCGACCGTGCCGGGTCGCACGACGGCGCGGCCCGCAGCAGCTGCTGTCACCGCGTCGAACGGCCAGACGCACGGTCAACGGCCTGACGTTCCACGTGCTCAAGCGACGGCGACTCGCGCAACACTACAACCCGACGGTCTGCGAGGTCGGCCCCGGCAGGACGTTTTGCCCCGGCGGAAACGCTCCCGGCTGCGGCCGACCACGCCATCCAGCGCGCGTTGCGATCGCGCGCACCAATCCATGTGGGCGTTGGTGGTTGTCTACCCGAACAACGCCGGCGACGAACCCGCGCCAGAACCCGCGCGGCGCGTACTACGAGAACCTGATCATCACCAGCCGGTCAAGCTGCAGGGCGTCGGCCCGGGCAGCCCCGACGGCATCGGTGCAGCGGCTCGATCATCGACGGCGGCGCCTTCGCCGGCGACAGCCCGGTGGCGACCGACTGGTACACCCGCATCGGCTCGAGACGTCGTCGACCCGGCGACCGGCAATGCAGACCCGCTCTGGGCCGGCAACGCAACCATCTACGACGGCGCCGTGATCTCGATCTACGCCGGGGACACGCAGCAACCCGGCAACAACGGCTTCACGGCGTCAGCACGAGCAGCGCCAGCACCGGCCATCGATCGACGGCTTCGACCTGCGCGGTGGCGACCAGCAGGGCTTCCCCGGCAACATCAACGCCATCGGCGGTGGTCCTACCGGCCAGCCCGGCGGCCTGATCACGCAGGGCGGCGCGATCTTCGCCAACGCCTATGCCCGCAACCTGCAGATCACCAACAACGTGGTGCAGAACAACGGCGGCGCCTACGGCACCATCCGCATCGGCACGCCGGATCTGCCGGACGCCGAACAACCACAACGACAACGTTCGCATCGCCAACAACCGCATCATCGCCAACGCCGGCACGAACCTGGCCGGCGGCATCGGGCTGTTCGCCGGCGCCGAACAGCTACGAAGTGGCCAGGCAACGACATCTGCGGCAACTTCTCGGCCGAGTACGGCGGCGGCATGAGCGCACTGCGGCTGCAGCCCGAACGGCGCGATCCACGACAACCGCATCTACTTCAACCGCTCGTACGACGAAGGCGGCGGCATCATGATCGCCGGCGCACTGCCGGCCAACACCGACCACGCTGTCGCCGGGCTCCGGGCCGGTCAACATCTACAACAACCTGATCCAGGCCAACCTGGCCAACGACGACGGCGGCGGCCTGCGCTTCCTGATGGCCGGCAACTTCCCGATGAATGTCTACAACAACATCATCGTGAACAACATCTCGACCCACGAAGGCGGCGGCGTCGCGCTCAACGACGCGCCGAACGTGCGCTTCTCAACAACACGGTCATGAAGAACATGACGACCGCCACGGCGGTCACCAGCAATGGCGCCGCCGGCGCCGGCCGGTCTGTCGACCGTCGGCGAACAGCGCCTTGCTGCAGGCCACGTTGCCGGGCGGCTCGCCGCTCTTCAGCAACCCGCTGCTGTTCAACAACATCTTCTGGGACAACCGGGCCGGCACGCGGGACTGGGCGCAGCATGGTCACCGGCATCGGTGCAGCGGGTGATGCGACGCCGATCGACCACTGGGACCTGGGTGTCGCCGATGGCACTGGCCTGCTGGCACCGACGAACTCGATCGTCCAGCAGAACGCGGGCACGCACCCGTTACACGACGAGCCCCACGAACTCGGCGACTGACCCGCAGTCATCGCGTCCTACGACGTCGGTGTGACGTTCAACACCTGGCGCAACAACCCGGCCTTCCTGGGCGCCATCATGATCTCGGCCGACCTGCCGCCGAACCTGCTGGGCAACTACCACCTGAGCGGCACTGCGTCGCCGGCCTTCAACCTGGGTGCGGCGTCCAAGAGCGGGGTCAACGCGCCTGCAACCGACATCGACAACCAGTCGCGGCCGTCGCTCGGTGGCATCGACGCCGGTGCCGACGAGTTCGCCGGGCGCGCTCGCCGACCTGTCGATCACCAAGACGGACAACGTCGCCAGTGTGAACGCGGGCCAGGCCGTGAGCTACATCATCACGGTCAGCAACGCCGGACCGCTGCGTCGGGCGCGCGCAGGTGGCCGACACGCTGCCGGCTGCCCTGACCGGGTGACTTGGACCTGCACGGTTTCTGCGGGCGGGAGCAATGCCTGCGGTGCGGCCAGTGGCAGCGGCAACATCGCAACGGTCAGTCGAGCCTGCGGCACGGCGGCACGGCCACCTTCACGGTGAATGGCACGGTGGCGGCCAATGCGAGCGGCTCGCTGGTCAACACCGCCACGGTCGACGGCACCGGCCGGAACGACGGATTCGAACACGGCCAACAACAGTGCGACGGACACGGACACGATCGCGCTCCCGCTGCCGACGCTCGGCGCTGCTCGACAACTTCAATCGGGCGAACGCGAACACGCTCGGCGCGAACTGGAGCCAGGCGACTCTGCTTCGGCGCAGCGTCGATCCGGGTCAATGCCAACCAGGCATTCGCTCTGCTCCTCGGGATCGGGCAATCTGGAACGGCGCCGGCAACGTGCTTCGGTGCCAAGCAGGGCGCGGCGTTCACCTTCGCCAACGCGCCACTGGCCGGGATCGTGCCTCGTCCTGAAGGCGCAGCGGCGGCAGCGCCAATACGCCGGCGAACTTCATCCGCGTGCGCTACAGCACGACGGTGGAGGCACGGTGACGGTTGCGACGACGACCAACGCCGGCGGCAGCTACACGACCCGCGGCACGTTCGCAACGCGACGCTTCGCCGCTGGCGACACGCTGAGTGCGGTGGCCAATGCGGACGGCTCGGTCGACGTGTGGAAGACGACAGCCGCGAACGTCACGACATATCGTCGGACACAGTTCGGCGGCGCCGGCGCCCTTCACCGGCGGCGGTCGGATCGGCATCATGCTGCCCGACGTCAGCGCCCGGGTCGACAACTTCAGCGGCGGCACGCTGCCGTAAGACGGAACGCAGGAGGGCGGGTGGCAACACCCGCCCCGCCTCAGGAACCCAACAGGAGATTCGAGATGACCAAGCGCTCGCCAGGTAACTCACTCAGCCGCCGCCGCTTCTTCAAGATGGCCGGTGGCGCCACCGTCGCGGCCGCGGGAATGGGCGTGCTGCCCAACCCGTTCAAGAAGCTGCTGAGCCCGATCGGGATCTCCGAGGCCCAGGCCAGACGTTCCCGCCGCCCGACCTGTTCTATGCCGGCACCGACGGCTGGATCAGTCTGCCGCGGCTCCGGCAATCTATTCGGCATCGTTGGGCACGTCAAGACCCATCCGGACGACCTCGCGCCCGCCCGGCTTCACGACCTACATCTTCGGGTTCCGGAACGTGACCGGCCTCGATGCCACTCAGATTCTCGGAGCAGAAGAACAAGGCGCAGCACACCGCGCCGCTGTTCTGGCTGGACCAGTTCGACCCGGCCGACTCCGCAAGGACTTCCGGATGCAGCTGACCAACCTGGGCCTGGCGCTGCGCCCCGACCTGTTCGACGCGCACACCATCCACTGGCACGGTTTCCGCAACGTGATCCCGTTCTTCGACGGCGAGCCGACCGGCTCGGTGGCGGTGACCACCGGGCGCGTCTTCAGTACATCTACCGGCCGCGTGACCCCGGCACCTACATGTTCCACTGCCACGTGGAGGACGTCGAGCACGTCCACATGGGCATGACCGGCCCGGTCTTCGTGCGGCCGCTGCAGAACTAGACGGCACGGCGGCAGTGCCACGTAGCCGGCTACAAGGGCAGCGCGGCGAGCGTGATGGGCTACGCCTACAACGACGGCGACGGCTCGACCGGCCTACGACCGCGAGTTCTGCATGCAGCTCTCCGAGGTGTGGGGCGATCGCACTGGGCCGACGCGCACATCCAGCTGCCGGAGTGGAGCGACTACCGCGCCGACTTCTCGCTGCTGAACGGGCGCGTGTACCCGGACACGCTGGCGCCCAACGGCTCGATCGATCCCGTTCACCACCCGGTGCGCGATCGACGAACGGCGACCTGATCGCGCCGGCCGGCCGGCCCGATCTTCAGTACCAACCGCTCTCGGCCCTGGTGACCTGCAACGCCGGCGAGCGCGTGCTGCTGCGCTTTGCCAACCTCGGGTTCCGCGAGTCGGCGATGACGCTGGCCGGCATCAAGATGAAGGTGGTCGGCAAGGACGCCACGCCGATGAAGGGCCGCGACGGCACCGACACCAGCTACGAAGCCAGCACCGTGTCGTTCGGCGCGGGCGAGAGCATCGACGCGATCTTCACTGCGCCGCCGAAGACGGGCCCCGGCTACGACACCTACGTGCTCTACAACCGCGCCTACGAGCGGACGAACAACCTCGCGGCAAGAGTCGGCGGCCGGCGTACCGAGGTGCGCGTCTACGCGGCCGGCACGTTGCCGGCCGCAGACGGTTCCGAACACCTAGCCGCGCCACCCGCACGATCCGCGAGGAGAGACCCACCATGCATGCATCAACTTCCAACCGAATCCGGCGCGGCAAGGCCCTCAAGCTGGGCCTGGCATTGCTGACATCGGGCCTCGCGCTGCTGGCGCAGCCGGCCGCGGCTGCGCAGGCCCAGCCGCGGTCGGCATCGCCTGCACGACGGGCGCCGGCGCCGAACCCGACCTTCACCCTCGACGCCACGACGGGCTACATCCAGCTGCCCGACGGCAACATCGATGTACATGTGGGGCTACGCGCCGGGGCGGCGCGTTCCAGCACCCGGGCCCGGTGCTGTGCGTCAACCAGGGCGACACCGTCACGGTGGTTCTGAACAACACGCTCGACGCGCCCGTGTCGATCATGTTCCCCGGGCAGGAAAACGTGCTGGCCAACGGCGCGCCGGCGCAGCCGCAGTTCACGGCGCAGGCACGCTCACCTCGCTGACCAACGTGGCCGCCTGCCGGGCGGCAGCGTCACCTACAGCTTCGTGGCCACCAACCCGGGCAGCTACATCTACGAGAGCGGCACCGATGCCGCAGAAGCAGGTGCGCATGGGCCTGTTCGGCGCGCTGGTCGTGCGCCCGACCATGGGCGCGAACTTCGCCTACAACCGCGCCGACAGCCAGTACACGCCGACCGAAGAATTCATGGTGCTGCTGTCGGAAATCGACCCCTACCAGCACCAGGCGGCCGAATTCGGGCGACGCCTACAACCTGAACGACTACCAGCCGCGCTACTGGCTGATCAACGGCCGCGGGTTCCCCGACTCGATCGCCGACAACTTCAGCCCGTTCCTGCCCGACCAGCCGTACGGCGCGCTGGCGCGCATAACGCCGTTTGACGCAACGACCCATCCGTATCCCGGCGCGATCCGCTACCTCAACGTCGGCAGCGAGGAGTTCCCGTTCCACCCGCACGGCAACAACGGCCTGGTGATCGGGCGCGACGGCCGCCCGCTGGAAGGGCCGACGGGCCAGGACCTCTCGTTCGAGAAGTTCGCGATCAACATCGGCCCCGGCCAGACCTGGGACGTGATCTTCAAGTGGTACGACGCCGAGAACTACTCGCTCGTCGAACCCGGTGCCGGTGACGCCGCCGCAAGTGAACAACCAGGAGTTCGGCATGTTCTACAGCGGCAGCCCGTACCTGGGCCAGACCGGCCCGCTGCCGCCCGGCGCATCGACGCTCAACGAGTGCGGCGAGTTCTACATCATTTCGCACAACCACGCGCTGTACCAGATCACCTCCTGGGGCGTGAACATGACCGGGCCGATCACCTACGTTCGCGTCGACCCGCCGGGCGGCTGCCAGCCGTAACCCGATGGACACCGCAGGAATCCTGGAGAGCAACATGTTGAACACCTTGCGAAACAAATCGATCTGGGGCGCGCGGCTGCTGGGTGTCCTTGCGGCGCTCATCCTCGTGGGCAGTGGCCTGGCGCAGGCGGCGACGCTTCCGCCGCGACCGGTACGCTCGCGGGATCGACGCGCACCTTCGACCTGTGGGCCAAGGCGGGCACGACGGCGCTGCCTGGCGCCACCGTGAACGTCTGGGGTTACACCGACGACCGCGGGCGGCACCGTGGCAGTGCCCGGCGGCCCCATGCTGATCGTGAATCAGGGCGAGACGGTGGCTGTGAATCTGCACAACACACTCGCTGAAGCCACCGCCATGCTGTTCCAGGGCCAGGGCATGGTGTCCGGATACGGTTGGCGCAGCGCCGAGCGTCGGTACGAAGTCCTACACATTCACGGCCAGCAATCCAGGCACGTTCCTGTACGAAGCCGGCTGTCTGCCCAATGCCGAACACCAGGTGGCGATGGGCCTGTACGGCGCGCTGATCGTGCGGCCCGCGGCGCGCCGGTCAGGCCTACGCGCGACGCCGCCGACGGCATTCGACCGACGAAGCAGTGCTGGTGCTGAGCGAGATCGACCCGGCGCTCAACGGACCCAGCTGCCCGAACCCGGCCGCCTTCGACATGCGCAACTACGCGCCCAAGTACTTCCTGATCAACGGCAAGGCCTATCCCGACACACCGACCCGATCGCCGGCACGGCCGGCAACAAGCTGCTGCTGCGCTACGTCAATGCCGGCGCCAAGCACCATTCGATGGGCGTGCTCGGCTTGCGCCAGATCTTCGTGGCCAAGGACGGCAGCACGCTGCCGACGCTCAACCACAACGTCGCGGCGGAAACACTCGCCCCCGGCCAGACCGGCGACGCCATCGTCACCGTGCCGGCCGTGACGACCGAGAGCAGGTTCGCCGTCTACGACGCCAGCCTGGCGCTGCACAACAACGGCGCGGACAGCGCCTTCGGCGGCATGCTGACCTTCGTTACCGCCGGGAACGGGCACCGACCGACACCGGGCCGACGACCAGCGGCATCGCGCTGACGCCGAACAGACCAACGGAAGCGGCCGTGCGATTGCCGCTTCGATCAGCGACGTGCTCAGCGGCAATTCGAACATCACCGCCGCCGAGTACTTCATCGACAGCACCGCAGGCACTGCGACTGCACGATGCTCGGCCATCTGGCGTCACCGACGGTCTGCCGTCACTGGCACCATCGCACGTGCGCCACGCTGGCGACGCTCGCCTCCGGCAATCACACCATCTACGTGCGCGGGCAGGACGGCACCAGCGCATGGGGCTGCGTTCAGCTCCGCCGTTCTGAACCTCGACAAGGCCGGGCCGACGCACCAGTGGCCTCAGCGCTGACGCCCAACCCGAGCAGCGGCTCGGTGACCGTGGCCCTCAGCGCCACGGGCAACGACACGCGCCACCGGCGGATCGAACGTCACCGCCGCCGAATACACGATCGACGGTGGCGCTGCCGGTTGCCATGACCCTGGGCGGCGTCGCTGCACCCGTGCGCAGCCTCACCGCGACCATTCCGGCAGGCCTCGCGCGCCGGCGCCCATCCGGTCACGGTGCGCAGCCAGGACGCATTGGGCAACTGGGGGGCCCCGCGACGATCACGCTCAATGTGGTTGATGCGGCAGGTGCCCCGTGACGTCCAATGTCATCGCGACGCCGAGCCGCCAACAACGGCGCGCTGCCGCTGAACTCCAGCCAGCCGGTCGTGCGCATCACGGCGACGATGACCAGCACCGGCTCCACCATCAGTGCCGCAGAGGGGTTCATCGATTCGAACCCCGCCGACGACCGTCAGAGGATTCCCGTTCGTCCCGAGCGACGGCGTCTGGAACGGCGCAACCGAGACCGGGTATGGCGATATCCCGCTCGCAGACATCAACGTGCTGTCTGTGGGGAACCACACGATCTATGTGCGCGGGAAAGACGCCGTGGGCAATTGGGGTGCGATGGCGTCGGTCACGATCCTGATCGACAAGACGGCGCCGACGTTCACCGGCATTTCCCTGTCGTCGACCGTCATCAATGCCGCGAGCGGTCCTGACATCACGCTGACGGTCAATGGCGCGAATGATCCGTCGGTCGCGGGCCTGGCCTCCGGTGTTTCTGGAGGCGAGTACTGGTTCGACACGGCCGCTCCGGCGCCTGGCGGCGGGACAGCCTTCACCACCACGTCTCCGAGCATCTCGGTCAGCGCGCTGACCAACGGGACCCACACGATCGGCGTGCGTATCCGCGACGCCGCAGGCAACTGGAGCGCGAACACGGCCAGTGCCACGCTGCAGGTCGACCGCACGGTGCCGACGGTGAATGCGATCAACCGCACCGGTGCCGCCGCGGCGACGACCAACGCGGCCAGTGTGCAGTTCCTGGTGACCTTCTCCGAGAGCGTGACCGGTGGAACCAGCGCCAATTTCGGCCTGACCACCACTGGCACGTTGTCCGGTGCCACCATCACGGCCGTCAGCGCCGGCCCGGGTAACACCCGCACGGTGACGGTCAACACGGGCAGCGGCGACGGCACCTTGCGCCTTGACATGACGTCTTCCACGGGGGTCGCGGATCCCGCTGGCAACCCGGTGGCTCCGCTGCCGTTCTCGACGGGGCAGGTCTTCACGATCGACAAGACGCGGCCGACGGTGAGCATCACGCGCGTCGGTTCGGCGGCCACCAATCGCGGGCAGCGTCCAGTTCAGCGTCACGTTCTCCGAGAGCGTGACGGAGTCGCGACCGGCGACTTCACTGCTGGTCGAGAACCTTTCGGGCGCCACGACGCCCACCCTCGCGGGTAGCGGCAGCGCGTATACCGTCACCGTGACGACGGGTACCGGCAACGGCACCCTTGGTCTCAACATGACCGGCAGTGCCAGCGACGCGGCAGGCAACACCCTGCTGGGTCTGCCGGTCACCGGTCCGGTCTTCACGATCGACCGGAGCGCACCGACCTTCACCGGCCTCGCACTGAGTCCGACAGCGATCCTGCCCGGGACCGCCTCGGTCAACGCGACGCCCACCGGCACGGCGGATACCGGCGGCAGCGGCGTCGCCGGCGGCGAGTGGTGGATCGGCGGGACGCAACATCGCTGCTCGGCACGGGCACCGCCTTCACCGGCCCGACGGCAACCGTCAACACGAGTGGCGCTCGCGGCTGGTACCTACACGGTGCGCGTGCGGATCCGCGATGCGGCCGGCAACTGGAGCGCGGGAGGCACGGGTACCGGTGTTCAGATTGCGACGCTGTATGTGCTGCAGGCGGTTGCTGATACCCGCACGATCACCGCCATACACGCGACATGCTACCGCAGACCAATGACGGCGGCGGTGGAACCGGCAACGCCAGTGTGCTGACCAACGATCTGCCGACGGGTGTTGCGGGCCGTACGGCCACCCTGGTCAGCGGCCCGGTGCGAACGTCCAACGGAACCGGAGACGGTACCGGCACCATCAGCATCAGTTGCGTCACGCCGGCCGCGGCGGGCGCGCGTCTGCGCCAACGGCAACTACCGCGTGACGCTCACGCCGACCGGGACGACCAATGCTGCGCGGGCATGCGTCGAAGCGCGGCACCTACCAGTTCACCTACACGGAGACGCTCAACGGCGTGACGACCGCACCGGCCACGGTCACCATCACCGTGAACTAGAAGGCGATGACCGGGCCGATCGCGCGGCCCGCGGATAAGAAAGAGTTGACGAAACCGGGCAGGTTTCTCGGCAGGACGCCCCCTGCTTCGGGACTCCTGCCCGGTACCACATGGCAAACTGAGCGGCGAGGACTCGAGCAGCGTGACTGCCAACGCGCTCGAACGCCGTGAATCGAAGGAAGGTAGACATGATAAGCGCTCTGCTACAGAGTGGCTTTGCTGACCGCACTGCTGCCACTCGATCGTGGCGGATGCGCGACGCAAGGAAGTGCCGTGCGACTCGAAGGCCGCGCCGAGCACGCCGCAAGCCGCTGCAGCGCCACAACCGATCCGCGGCTGCGCCGCAGGCCGTGCCAGACCCGCGCAGCCTTGCCGCAGCCCAGCGCGCTCGAAGACCCAATACGGGATCCAGATCACGCAGGTCGGCCTGACGGCCGGCGGCGGGCTGGTCGATGTGCGCTTCAAGGTGCTGGACGCGGCCAAGGCGAGGGCGCTGCTCGGCAATGCGGCCCACGCCCCGATGCTGATCGCCGGCGACAACCCGCCGCTGATGCCGCCGCACAACGCGCTCAAGGGCGCCAAGTTCGGCCAGGGCCAGATCTTCTACATCCTGTACCCCAACGCGCGCAGCGTGGTCAAGCCCGGCGCGGAAGTCACGGTGGCCGTGGGCGACGTTCGCCTGGGCCCCGTGACGGCGCAGTGACGGTGGTGCGGTGAACGTCGATTCTCGTCGGCATACCGGGTTCCTGCGCACGACGATAGGCTCCCGCCTCTCCGCTGCCGCCCTCGGTGTTGCCACGCTGTTGGCGGGCGGCTCGATACAGGCGCAGCCCTCGGCCATGCCCGAGTCCAACCGCAACGCGGCCATCAGGCCGGCCGAGAAGGGCGAATGTTCTTGCCGGCACTGCTGCCCAACGACCCGCAGGTCGCGAACCAGTGGCACCTGTCGCAGATCCATGCGCCTCAGGCGTGGGACATGACGCAGGGCGCGCCCGGCGTGGTGATCGCCGTCGTGGACAGCGGCGTCGACCCGCACCACCCCGACCTCGCGGGCAAGCTGGTGCCGGGCGCCAACACCTTCGACAAATCCAGCAGCACCGCGGACCAGTTCGGCCACGGCACGAAGATGGCCGGGGCGGCGGCAGCGCGCAGCAACAACGGCGTGGGCATCGCGGGCGTGGCCGGGCTGTCGCCGATCATGCCCATACGCGTCACGGACCGCAGAGGGCGCGGCACCTCGGCGAGCATCGCCAAAGGCATCGTCTGGGCCGCGGATCACGGGGCCCGCGTCGTGAACCTCAGCATGGAGGGCGTCGTCAAGAACGCCGCGTGCGTGCTGCGGCGGAGTACGCGTTCAACCATGGCGCGCTGGTCGTCGTCCCTTCGGGCAATTGCGGTTGCGTCGACCCGACGCCGGAGACGCCGTACATCCTCTCGGTCTCGGCCACCGACGAAGCGGATCGGGTGGCCAGCTTCTCCACCACCGGCGCGTTCGTCGACCTTGCCGCGCCCGGGACCAACATCCCCACCACCGCGATGTACGGCCTGTACCTGGGCGATTCGGGCACCTCGATGGCCAGTTCCATCGTCGCAGGCGTCGCCGCGCTGATGTTTGCTGCCAACCCGGCGCTGACGCCTGACGGCGGCGACACAGCTCCTGCAGGACACGGCGTTCAACCCGCGGCGGCAAGGGCCGCGACCCGCGTTTCGGCCACGGCCGCGTCGACGCCTTTGCCGCGGTCAGCGCCGCGGCCGCCTACCGCGCGCCGGCCTCGAGCGCGAGCCTCCGCGCCGGGCAAGGCGCCGTGAGCAACGCGCACCGGGCCAAGGCGCCGAAGTCGCGGCAGGTGATCCGACAAGGCCGTCGAGCATGTCGCGCGTGCGTAGCGTTCGTTGCTTGCGGTGCCCTGGCTCTCCTGCCGCCTCTCGCCTGGGCGCAAGGCGGCGGGCAATGCGGACGCCGATCCGCTCGCGATCGGGCGGCGCATCTACCGTGAAGGCATCCTGCCCTCCGGGCAAGCCGCTGCAGGGCCTCGGCCCGGCGGGCGTGACGCTCGCCGGCGCACGAGGCCGCCTGCGCCACCTGCCATCGCCGCAGCGGCTATGGCTCGAGCGAGGGCCCGATCGAGGTGCGCCCGATCACCGGCCCGGCGCTGTTCGGCAGCCGGGTCGCGCCGACGGCGCCGGTGAGCACGGCGGCTGCGGCCAGCACGGGCACTGGCACGGCGCCGCCTCGGCGGCCGACGCGGCCCGCGCCAGACGCAGACGCGCTGCGTGCCGCCCGGCATGGCCGTGTTCGCCGGCACGCGCCAGCGACCCACCTACGACGAGGCAACGCTCGCGCGGGCGATCCGCGACGGCATCGACGTGACCGGGCGCAACATGAATGCGGCGATGCCGCGCTACGCGCTCGAGCCGGCCGCGCTCGAGTCGCTCAGCGCCTACCTGAAGACGCTTTCGGCGCAGACCGTCGCCCGGGCGTCACCGAAGACGCGGTGCACTTCGCGACCGTGATCCAGCCCGGCATCGACCCGGCGCAGCGGCGCGCGCTGCTCGAGGTGCTGCAGGCCTTCATCCAGGACCGCAACCAGGGCTTTCGCGAGGAGGTGCGGCGCGAAGCAGGCGGGCAACGTGCGGCTGCGGCGCACCTACCGCGAGTGGGTGCTGCATGTCTGGGACCTGACCGGCGCCGAGCGACACCTGGGGCCGCGCAGCTCGAGGCCTACAACAAGCAGCAGCCGGTGTTCGCGCTGGTCAGCGGCCTGGGCAACGCGAGCTGGCGCCCGATCCACGAATTCAGCGAGCGCTTCGAGGTGCCCTGCATCTTGCCGCAGGCCGATGTGCCGGTGCTGGCCGAGCGCGATTTCTACACCGTCTACCTCTCCGGGGCATGACGCTGGAGGCGCAGGCGCTGGCCAAGTTCCTGCACGGCGCAGCGCGAGCGTGGGCCGGTGATGCAGGTGTACCGGTCGCGACGAGGCGAGCGCCGCGGGCGCCGACGCGTTCCGCCGGGCATGGCAGGCGGCCGCGGGCGCTGCCGCCGCGGGATCGCCTGCTGGACGCGACGCCCGATGAGGCGTTCTGGCAGCAGCTGGCGCGAGCAGAAGCGCCGCGCGCGACGCTGGTGCTGTGGCTGCCGCCGAAGGACCTGGCGCAGGCGCAGGCGCTGACCGCGGCCGGCTCGCCGGTCAAGGCCGTCTACCTGTCGTCGAGCCTCAACGCCGGGCACGCGAACCGGCCTTGCGGCCGACGGCGGTGGCCGGGTGCGGCTGGTCTACCCGCAGGACCTGCCCGCGGTGCGCGACGCGCGGCTCGAGGTGGTCAGGCGCTGGCTGCAGCAGCAAGGGCATTGCGCCCAGCGACGAGAAGCTGCAGATGAACGCCTACCTGGCGGCGACGGTGACCGGGATGGTGGTCATCGCACAGCATGGACACCTATTCGCGCGAGTTCCTGATCGAGCGCATGGAGCACCGGCTTGGGCACTGCGCACGAACTGTCGATCTATCCGCACCTGAGCCTGGGGCCGGGCCAGCGCTACGCGTCCAAGGGCAGCTACATCGTCGCCGTCGGCGGTGCGGACGACCGGCAGCTGAAGCCGGTTGTCCGACTGGATCGTCCCGTAGCGGCACGGAATTCGAAGGGATTGCCATGAACATGCATGACCGATTCCAGCGCCGCAGGCTCGCTGGCCGCCTGCGTGCGCCGGCGCAGCGCTGTTTGCTGCAGGCGCCGCGTCGGCCCACGACGGCAAGGAGCACGCGACGGTGTGGCCGGCGGGCGGCAACGACTACCAGCGCTCGGTGCGCTCGTACACGATGCCCGACGTGGCGCTGGTCGATGCCGACGCGCGGCCGGTGCGGCTGCGCGAACTGCTGGCCTCCGACGACCCGGTGATGCTGAACTTCATCTTCACCACCTGCAGCACGATCTGCCCGGTGATGGTCAAGGTCTTCGCCGATGTGCCGTCGCGGCTCGGTGCGCAGGCCAAGGACCTGCGCATGATCTCGATCTCGATCGATCCGGAAAACGACACGCCGGCGCAGCTCAAGTCCTACGCCAAGACCATGGGCGCGGACCCGCGCTGGCGTTTCCTGACCGGCCGCGCTGGAGGACATCAAGACCGTGCAGCGCGCGTTCGATACCTACCGCATCGACAAGATGGCCCACGAGCCGCTGACGCTGATCCGCCATGCCAAGAGCAAGAGCTGGGTACGCATCGACGGCTTCGCCAACCCGGACGAACTGGCGCGCGAGTACCGCGGCACGGTCACCGCGAAGCAGTAGCGGGCCGAGTGCCGGCGCGGCTGCGATGACGTCGTCGGCGGCGCGTGATCAGGGCACCGTCCAGTCGCCGTCGGCGACGACCCGCGTGCCGGTGGGCTGCGCCCAGTGCACCAGGTAGCCGCCCTTTGACGCGAAGCGCTGGCCCGTGGCCAGTGCCAGATGCGGGTAGTAGCCGGTGACGATGCGGTGCTCGAGCATGGACTGAACGCGCTCGACAAGGTAGTCGCGCACGAAGTTGCCGACCATGTGTTGCACCGTCTCCGAGACCAGCCCGCATGCCAGGTAGGTGTCGGCCTGGACCTGCTCGGCCACGACCGGAATCTGCCGGATCCTGAACCAGCCGAGCGCGAAGTCGGTGCGTACGCGGCGGCGGTCCGGCAAATCGAACGGATAGGCCAGGTGCGTGCGGCCGCGCCAAGCCGGCGGCAGCGGGGCATGCTCGAGCCCGCCCATCAGCCCCGACACATACACGCGGCCCGGCGCCAGCGTTTCGCTGCCGAGCGCGGCGAGATCGTCCGGGCGCAGCCAGAGCACGAGCGCACCCGCCTGCGCGGCGCCGTGCAAGGCCTCGGCCAGCCCCGTGCCTGTGGCGCCGGCCGCCACGACGTGGCTCGACAGCGCCACGCCGCTGCCTTCGAGCGCCTTGGCCAAAGCGGCGGCGCCGGCCTCGCCGATGTCGCCGGCGCGGTAGACCTGCCACACCGTCGCCGGTGCCGTGCCACCCTCCGCGTGGGCCAGTGCGTTGGCCATCAGATCGGCCTCGAGCAGCACGCCCTTGGACAGGTACACCGGGTAGAAGTCGCCCGCGTTGTCGATCGGCACCTCGACGTTCGGGAACAGGCAAGGCAGGCCCGACTGCTCGCAGAAGGCATGCACCGGCGCCCAGTTCCTGCCGCCGAGGCCCGACAAGACCGCGAACACCGGCTCGCGGGCGAGATGCGTTCTCCAGTTGCTGCTGCCAGGTCGAGTCCGGCCCCGTGAGCTCCCACACGTGCAATTCCCAGCGCCGATGGACCATGAACATCGACTTGCTGTACGCCGTCTTGCCCGAAGACTGCAGCGCAGGCGTCGGCACCATCTGGCGGCTGTTGTGGTCGATGAAGAACTTGTTCATCACGTCGAGCATGCCGCGCCGCTTCACCGGGTCGGCATCGGGGGTGATGATGGTGGCGAAGTGCAGCGACGCGTCCGTCACGCCGGGCACGCGGCGGCGGTCGAGGCCCTTCAGGTAGGCGATGAGCGCGGCCATGTCGGCGTCGCTCAGTCGGTAGTTCGGCATCAGGTAGCCCAGCGGCTTGCCCTGCGCATTGACGCCCTCGCGAATCGCGCGCGCCAGCGTCGCGTCGGTGTAGGGTTCGCGGTCGCTGCGCATGCCCTCGACGAACGGCAGGCCGCGGTCCTGGTCGTCCTTGGGTGCCTGGCGGAAGAGGTAGCGGCCGGTGATCGGCGGCACGGTGCTGCGCCCCTCGGTGACGCCAAAGCCGCTGCGCTGGTGGCAGTTGACGCACGCTGCCGCCGCGCCCGTCAGCGGCGTGCCGCCATCGCGGCGGGCCACGAGCGGCGCGCCCGATGCGACGACGCCGTGTCGGTAGATGTTTTCGCCCGCGTCGCCGGCGGTCGTGGCGCTCTGCGCCACCGAGGACCACAGCAGCGCCGCGAACGCCGCCCAGGCGCCGAGCGCGTGGCGTGAGATCACTGCGGCGCCGGCCTGGGCGCGGCCGCCGCCGCGCCGCGCGTGTCGACCGTGACACCCCTGCGTCTTGCCGACAGCTGGACGGGCATGACGAACATGCGCTCGTCGAGCTGCGGATTGAGCGCGACGCGTTCGATCACCAGCTTGTTCTGCGCCCCGCCCGCGGCGGGTCCCGTTTCGATCGTCGTCGGGATCTGCAGCCCTTCGAAGTCGTGGTAGTCGCGGAAGATCACGCTCACGGTGCCGAGCTGGCCGCCGATTTCGCGCACCTGCCGCTCGTGCCGGACTTCGAGGAAGGTCTCTGCGTCGACCCAGACGCGATGCTTGCCGCCCGAGGGCAGCTTGACGTCGACGATGTAGGCCCGCCGGTTCTCGGCCATGGCGTAGCCGCCGAAGCTGACGGCGGCGCCCTTGGCGACGTAGTCCATCAGCGGGCCGTCGATCACCTGCGCGCCGTGCGCGAACTTCAACTCGTCATCCGAATATGGCAGCGTCTCGGGTACGCCGGTGGTGGCATTCGGCCGCTGCTTCCAGCCGCCGCTGCCGTCGTAGACGCGCACCGATTTCTTGCCGTCCGCCATCAGCTCGAAGCGCGTGCGGTTCGGGCGCATCTGCTCGAGCATGAAAGGCATATCGCGCCCCGGCGCATTGGCGCTTTCCACATGCCCGGCCCAGGCCATCGTCTGAATCTTGCTCCACGCCTGGACACCGCCGCGTGCCGCGGCGTTCTTCGCAACGATCTCGGCCGCGGTGATGTTCGGCGCCGTCTGCGCGAGCGCGGCCGACGCGGCGAACGCCGCCAGCACCCAGCCCGCGATCCATTTCCTCGGCATCATCGGCGCAGCGTGCTCACTGGGCCGCCGCGGCATTGGCCTGCGCGGCCCGCGGCTTGGCGAACAGGGCGTCGTCGAGCGGGCGGTTGACGGCCACGGTCTGGATCGTCATCTTGTGGCTGCCCTTGACGCCGTCGACCACGGTCTCCAGCGTATGCGGCAGGTTCAAAGTGCCCACGGTCTTGAAGTCGCGGTAGAACACGGCCACCTTGTGCGGCTTGCCGTCGAGTTTGCGCGGCTCGCCGTCGATCTTCGCCTCGAGAAAGGTCGACGCGTCGAGCCACAGGTTGCGCGGCTCGCCGCCCTTCGTCGTCAGCTTGAGCTTGTAGGTGCTCTTGCCTTCCACCTTGTCCATGCCGACCAGCTCGATGCGCGTGCCCTTGCGTGCGTAGTCGAGCAGCGGGCCGTCGAGCTCGTCGGTCGCGGCGGCCGACTTGGCTTCGGCGGCGGTGAAGGGCTCGACATCATTGCGCCCGAGGAAGGGCCTGAGCTTCCAGCCCTTGACGCCGTCGTAGGTCTGCACCGCCGTCTGGTCTTCGAAGCGCAATTCCAGGCGTGTCTTGTGCGGGCGCTTCATGCTGAACACGAACGGCAGCTTCATGTCCTTCTTGCCGCCGGCATCCATCTCGCCGGTCAGCGTCAGGGTGTTGACGGCGCGCCAGGCCTCGAGCCCGCCGCGCGCGGCGATGTTCTTCTCGGCGATCTGCGCCGCGCTCAAGTCGGCTGCCGACGCGGCAGACGCGGCGAGCGAAGCGGCGCAGAACACCATGGACCAGACGGTTCGTTTCATCGTTGTAGCTCCTGTTGCGTGGCCGCGGTCGCGGTCACTCCACCATCAGGCCGTCCGCATGGAACTGGCCAATGATCACGTTGACGCGGTCTCCCGGCTTGACCAGATGGCCCGTGTTGGAGAACACCATCCAGTACTCCTGCCCGGCCTTGGGCGCCGCGGACTGCCGCAGCGGGCCCACCTTGTCCATCACCGGCACCTGCAGCACGGCGCGGCTGCGTTGGCCCACCATCACCGGCGCGTCGGCCTTGCTGGCGAGCGCCGTGGCGCGTTCGGCATCGGATACCCGGTAGCTGAAGCGGATCAGGTTGCCCGACGAGGTGTAGCTGACCTTCATCTTGTCGACGCCCCAGCTCGAGGCGTAGTACTTCTGCGCCTTCTCCGTGACCTGCTGCTGGTGGAATGGCGAGTGCTTGCGGGTCGACGCCTGGGCCCCCTTGGCCGCGGATGCGGTCGGCGCCACGGCGGTCGTGACCGGCTGCGCCGCGGGGGGTGCCGTCGTGTCTGTCTGCGCCCATGCGGCGCAGGCGATGCAAGCGCCTGCGGCAATGCAGGACGCGTGCACGGCGGCATTGCGCAGGGAAGTCTTGTTCATCATTGCGGCGCGTGTCCGGCCGGGTGGTGCGGGTGTCGCATCGTCAGCGGCGATACCGGGATGCCGCTGGCGGCCTGCTCGGCGTGATGACGGGCGGCGGCCAGCGCATACGGCGATACGCGGCTTGCCGCTGGTGCCGACGCCGCAGCGGCGGCGG
Organism: uncultured beta proteobacterium; assembly: GCA_963751775.1. Taxonomy (GTDB): domain Bacteria; phylum Pseudomonadota; class Gammaproteobacteria; order Burkholderiales; family Burkholderiaceae_C; genus CADEEN01. Next base: position 148,245 of record CAVVVW010000008.1, on the reverse strand, counting down.
GTTTGGCCGTATCGGCGGTGCCGGCAGCCTGCGCCGGCGGCAGCACGCTGCACGCAAGCAGCGCCGCCAACGCGACTGCAGCCGATGGATGGCCACGGCGCACTTCAGTTCTCCCTTGCGGTGGCCGAAGCCGCCGCCGATGCCGTGGCGGGCGGCTGCTGGCCTTGCGTGGCACTCATCCACGTCTGCACGTCGCCGCCGGGCGCGCCGACAGGCGCCTCGTGCTGGCGCGGCTGGATGTATTTCTTGCGCTGTTCGTCGCTGAGCATCGCGCGGATGCGGTCGGCCGTTCTCTCGCCGATGGCCTGCGTGGCGCCGACGCGCACGGCCGAGGGTACCGACGGGTCGCTCCAGACCCTGGCCACTTCGCTGCGCTGCGCCTCGAGGATGGTCTTCAGCTCGGTCTGCTGCCGGACATCGAGGTCGAGTTCCTTCGTCATCAATTGCACGCGGCTGGCGAGCCCCGAACGTTGCGCCCGGTGCGCGCGTGCGCCCGCGTCGCTGGCCGGCGGCGTCGTGGCGGCGGGCCCGGGGCCTATGTCGGCTGCTTGCGCCGACAACACAGGGTGGGGCATCAGCACCAGGACCACCATCGCCCGCACGAAGTGGCCGCAATGCCACGGCCCCGCGCGACGCCGCGCCGCATCGGGTCGCTGCGCCAAGGTGGTTGATTCGTGTCGTCTCATTCGTCTGCGTTTTCAAGTTGCCGTTCTTTGCCGCTGGCTCGACATGCAGGGCCGGCGACTTGCGCCGGCCCCTGCATGGCGTTGCCTGCGACTCAGGGCACGGTGCCACCGGCGAAGTTGTCGACCCGCGCGCCGGTCGGCAGTTGCATCCCGATGCGGCCGGCGCCGGTGAACGTCGTCGCCGCGCTGCCCAGATAGGTCGTCGTCGCGCCGGTCGTCTTCCACACGTACACCGCTCCGGTGGCGTCGGCCAGTGCCGTCAGCGTGTCGCCGTTGGCGAAGGTCGCGGCAACTGTGCCTCGCGTCGTGTAGCTGAGGCCGCTGTTCGTCGTCGTTTCGACGATGACCGAGCCCGCCGCGATCCTGACACGGATGAAGGTGCCTGGGATCGTGGCCGTACCACCGGTGGCCTTCAACACCAGCGCATCGCCAGTGAAGGTGCCGTTGCTGATCGTGAACGCCGCGGCCTGCTTGGCGCCGAATCCTGCCGTCGGGACGTTCCAGTAGGCGGCACCAGCCAGGTTGGCGTTCGCCTGGTTGGTGTTGAGGCGGATCGCGGCGAACCCGAGAAGCGTGGGTTGGCTCCAGTTGGCGCCGAGCGTGTTGGCGTTGGCGCGATTGAAGTTGTCCAATGCCGGCGTCAGTGCCGGAATCGCCGGCGGCGGTGGCGGCGGCGTCACTGCCGAGACGAACTGCACCGCACCGATGTCGACCGATGCGCCGCGCGCCGAGCCGAAGTAGTCGTGGTCCGGTGCGACGCGCCCGATCAACGGCACCGTCGCCAGGCCGCCACCGACCGCCGGCGAGGTACCGGGTATCGAGTACGCGCCGCCGGCCAGGCCGACGCTCGCGTTGCCGACCAGCTTCTCGCCCGGCGTCGCCGCGGCGACCGTCGGCCGGCTCAGCGTCAGCGGGCCGTAGCTCAGGTTGAGCCAGTTGTGGCCTTCGTCGACCGTCGCCGTGGGCTGGATGCCGTTGAACGCGAACAGCTGTGACGTGCTCGTCGTCTCCGACGCGCCGACCGGCGTGTTGTAGCCCTTGCAGCTCGCGATGGTGGTCTGGCTGCCCTGCGCGGCGCAGTTCTCCGGCGGGATGCGTGCGCCGTTGCAGTACGGTGCCACGAACGTGGGATCCGCTCGCGACCTTGTTCGATGCGCTGGCCGTGATCACGCCCTGGTAGTCCTGGGTCAGGATCGAATTCAGCAACGACAGCTTGTTGCCCGTCGTCGTCAGCACGCCGCTCGTGACATCGTCGGTGCGCAGACCGATGTCGTAGTAGAAGCTGCCCGGCAGCGACACGGTGCCGGTCGAGCAGTCGCCCGTCGACGTCTGGTTCAGCGCGGGTGTCAGCGCGATCAGGTTCTGCTGGCTCTGGTTGCCGCTGCCCAGGCTGATGATGTCGACGCTGAACGAGCGGTTGTGCCAGAACACGTTGTTCACCATGCCCGGCTTGGACACCACCTGGCAGTCGCCGTTGGCGCCCAGCGTGCCGGTGTAGCCGTATCCGAGCAGCGGGCAGGCCAGCTTCACGCCCAGGATCGGTGTCACGCCGGCCAGCGCATCGATCAGGTTCGATGTGTGCCGCATCGTGACCAGGCCGGCGGGTTGCGGGCCGTGCGGGGCGTTCTGGCCCAGGCAGCCCGGATCCTGCGGCAAGCTCGGGTCCGTCACCGGCGAGCAGCCCGGCGGCGGCGAGGACGCGTTGATCGCGCCGAGCGTCTTGAACAGCGAGCCGGCCGAGGCCGTGGTGTCGTTGGACGTCACCGTGTTGTTGATGAAGCTCACCTTCAGCGCGTCCTGCAGCGACACGCCGCCGCCGTCGTAGCCCGCGACGTTGTTGGCGATGATGTTGTTGGTCACGCTCACGCCATACCACTGGCTGTTCAGGAGCGGGAAGTTCACCATCTCGGTGCCGTTGATCTGCTGCAGGCGCATGCCGCCGCCACTGCCGCTCTCGGCGCTGTTGCCGAGGATCAGGTTGGCATCGATCACCAGGCCGGGGCCGGTGCCTTCGCCGAGTCCGGGCGGGCAGTCGTAGTCGGTCGCCGCGCCGCACTCGGTGCCGTTGAGCATGCGCGGCTCGTTGGCGGCCTGGATGACGATGCCACCGCCGCTGGTCGGCAAGGTCGGGTTGGAGGTCTGGTTGAACAGGATGTAGTTGCTGGCGATGCGGGCGTTGAAGCTCACGCCCAGCTGCTGCATGCCGCCGCCGTCGCCGGTGCTCAGATTGCCGGCGATCCAGTTGTGGTCGATGCTGTAGCGGTCGGCACCGGCGCTGACCGTGATCGCACCCGCCCCGGCGGGCGTGCCGGTGAACAGCGCGTCGCCGATCGACGCGTTGTTGTAGATCATGTTGTGGTGGATGCGCACGTTCGTGTTCCATGCGAACGGAATCGCCGCGTTGGGCAGCGTGCCGTTCGGGATCGGCGGGCACGTGTCGGCCGTCGCCACGCCGGCGCCGCAGATGGTGCCGTCGTTGAGGTAGACGGCGGGCGTCTCACCGTTGCCGAGGTTGATGCCGCCGGCCAGCGTGCCGTGATTGCCGGAGATGCGGTTGTTCGCCACCTCGAGGTTCTGCGCCCAGCCGTGGATGAACAGGCCGCCGCCGCCCTGCGAGCTGTTGATGATCGACACGCCGTCGATGCGCGACGGGTTGCAGTAGAAGTTGGCGCTGCCGTAGTCTCTGCCGTCGACCCGCGTCGTGCTGGCCGTGCTGCAGTCGCTCGTGCCGGCGAGGTAGACCGAGCCGACAGGGAACGCGCCTGCGGCGGCGGGATCGTTGCCCCAGAAGTCGTTGCTGTTGGCCGGAATCTTGATGCCGCGGCCGAGCACGGTGATGCCGGCGCCCTCGTAGGCGCCCATCAGCGTCGGCTCCTGCAGCACCTGTGCCAGGTTGCCGTTGCCGCTCGCGTCCCAGCCGGTGATGGCTTCGAACTGGATGCGGTCGACACGCTGGTGCATCACGGCCGGGCAGGTGTAGGCGCCGCTCTTGTCGAAGCTCGCGTTGTTCATGTTGGGAATGCCGTCCAGGTCGAGACCGAAGACGCAATCCACCTGGCGGCGCCACTGGTCCATCTTGCCCGCCGGATGCGCGTCGGCATTGATCGTCACCGAGCCCGCGCCCACGCCTTGCAGGCGCACCGGCTGCCACATGATCAGGTTCTCGCGGTAGGTGCCCGGGGTCACGATGATCAGGTCGCCGGGCGAGGCGCTGTCGATCGCGGTCTGGATCGGGCTCGGGCCCATGCGGCCGAAGTTCTCACCGTAGTCATGGACGGTCTTGCCCGCGGGCGCGGTGACGCCGGTTGGCGCCACGATCCATGGCGCCGTGCCGCCGATCGTGACCGTGATGGCGTCGATCGAGCGCTTGCCGTCGGCGGCGGTGATGACCAGCTGGCCGCACTTCGCCGTCGCGTTGGCACCCTTGTAGGACGCATTCGACGCGCTGCAGTTCGGCAGGTCGGCGGGCACCGTGCCCGTGATCGTGGAGTCGCTCCACGTCACCGTTCCCACCAGCGGGTGCGACACACCGGCCGCGTCGACGAGCGCGACGGTACCGGCCGTGCTGCCGAAGCCGTAGTGGCGCGTGATCGTCTTCTGGTTGTACGGCGACAGCGTCGAATTCGGGCCGGAGAAGTTCGGGTTCTGCACCACCTTGTCGCCCATGGCGGTGATGGTCAGCGTGCCGCCCGCGTTCACCCACGGGCCGGCCACGCCGCTGTTGCCCACGACGCTCTTGATCGCCGGCGTGTTGTTCGGGTATTCGGTGTCGGGCAGGTTGTAGCCGTCGGCGAAGGCCATCGTCGGGATCACCGGCGTGTCCATGTAGGCGGTGAAGCCGGGCATGAACGGCGTCTCGTAGCAGAAGTCGCTGTACGCGGGGTTGTACGCGGGGTCGGTGATCTGCTCGGCCAGGTCGGCCGTCGCGACGACCGCGCCGTTGGCGTCGACGAACTGGCCCGCGCGTTGGTCTTGGCGATCGGGCCCGGATCGTTCATGCACGCGATCGACATCTGCGGCGCGTAGCCGGTCGGGTTGGGCGGGTTGACGCTCCAGCTCGAGAAGAACAGGCCGTTGTAGATGCCCCACTGGTCGGAATAGACACGCGCCACCTCGTTGCCGGCGAAATCGCGCATCGCGACGGGCAGGTTGGGCGGGCCGAACTTCTCGCCGAACTGCGGCGAGAACGGGTCGAACTCGGCCGCGAAGTCGTTGGTGATCGTGCCGGCGAAGTGACCGGCGATGTGGGTCGAGCTGAAGATGAAGAACTTGGCCAGCACCGAGGCCTGGTTCTGCAGCACCACTTCCTTGCGGTCGCACAGGTTGCGCCGCGCGCCGGCGAACGGTGCGGCCTGCCCGGCGCCCGGGAACAGGCTGTTCAGGTCGGGAACGGTGCGCAGGGCGCCGACGCAGGGCCAGAAGCTCTCGATGCTTCCGGTGTCGCCCTCGTGGCGCGGGAAGACGGTCACGCCCTGGTTGTTGGTCAGATCGAGCCCGCCCGGGTTGGCGGCGTTGTAATGCGCGTTCACTGCGGCCTGGTCGGGCATGATGTAGATGTTGCCGAAGCCGGCGAACTGCTGCGTCACCGGCGCGATGTAGACGTCGCCGAGCAGGATGTTCTTGTCTTCTTCCTTCACCAGCTCGTAGCCGGGCGGCACGATGACTTCGACCACGTACTTGCCGGGCGGGAGCATCGGCGTGCCGGCCAGCAGCGGGTCGGTCGTGTCGGGGTTCGGTATGCAGGCGGTGCAGTTGGTCGAGGCCGGCTTGCCGTTGGTCGGGTTGACGGTCGTCACGCTCGGGAACTTGTACATGCCGTCGTACGGCGCCGGCTGCACCTGGTTGAGCTGCGACCAGCCGTCGTAGCACTTGAACTGCGAATTGCTGGCCAGCGGCAGCTTCGGGTTGCTCTGGTCGAGCCACTGCTTGCTGCCTGCGAGCGTGGCGAAGAAGGGGCTGGTGGCATCCTGGCCCGGGCAGTTCATGTTCGGGATGTAATGCCCGGCGCCATCGGTCATCAGGTTGCCGGCGGCATCCTTGCGGAAGCCCTGGGCCCAGTCGTCCCAGCTCGTGGTGGTCGTCGTGTCGACGAGCGTGAGCTTTTCGTTGCCGAATGCGTCGACGCCCTTGCTGTAGAGGTTGACCTTGACGCGTGGGACGCCGGGCTCCCAACTCAGCTGCAGCGACAGCGACGGGTCGTCGAATGGCCGTGTCGAGGCGTAGATCACGTGGCCGTTGATGCCGCCGTTCTCGTTCTCGGCAAACGGCTTCATGCCGAATTCGATGAAGGTGTTCTGCCCCAGCAGGCCCTGCCAGCCCTGCGAGACGCCCCAGGGTTGCGGCGGCATCACGGCGCCGCTGGAGCCGCCGGCGTTGTCGCCCGCCGGGCAGTCGGCATTCGCGCAGTAGCGGGCACCCGGAACGCGCTGGATCGCGGGCAGCGGGACGCGCTCGATCGTGTTCGCCAGGAACGCGGCGATGTTCGAATTGCCACCGCCGATGGTGCCGTCGGTCGGGCCGCCCGCGTCGTACACGGTGTGCACGCCGGTGGGCTTGAAGCGGGTGTTCGAGGTTTCGACCACCAGCCAGTTCATGAACGGGAAGACTTCGTTGAAGCCGGCGTAGCCGTTCAGGTCGGTGTTGTTGAAGAAGCCGAAGCTGCCGTCGCGGTAACGGATGTTGGTGGAGACCAGCGACAGGCCCGGCTCATCGGGCTGCGAGACGCCGTCGCCGTTGCTGTCGATGAAGGTGCGCGTGGCCAGGTTGGTGCGCCATTGCGTGACCGGCAGGCTCTTCGTCGTGTTGCCGTTGATGACGACCGACGACACCAGGCCGTCGAGCATGATGTCGTTCCACTGGTCGAACACCGAGATCTTGTACGTGCCCGCGGGCATGTTGGTGAAGACGGCCTTGCCGTCCGGGCTGCACTTCTCGAATGCAAAGTCCTCGGCGTCGGGGAGGCCCACCGACACATAGCACTGGGTCCAAGCGTAGTGGTCGTAGCTGCCGCTGCTGTAGGTGCGCTGGTCGGGCGTGCGGCTCATGTGGTTGTTCGAGACATTCACCGTCAGCGTCGAAGTGCACGGTTGTCCGGCGCAGACCGCGGCCTTGTGGGCATTGATGATCGCCGGATTGGCGAAGCCGATCGCAACGTGGAAGCCGCCGGGGCCGAACTCCTGGAAGTAGCCGGGCTCGTTGGGCTTGATGAACGCCTCGTGCGGCTTGCCGCCGTCGAGCGTGTTGGTCTGCAGCCATTCCTCGCCGCGCGCGATGCGGTCGGCGGCCGGGTAGGCCTGGATCTCGTACAGGCCCGGGTACAGGTTCGTCGATCACCACCTGGCCGGCCAGCGGCGAGACGGTCTTGCCGTCGGACTCGTACTTCGGGCAGGTCGGGATCATGCCGACGAAGTTCTTGCCCGTGCCGTCGTTGCGCGTGGTGATCGGGCAGGAATCGAGCCCGGTCACGGGGTCGATCTTGCCCGCCAGCGCATTGCTCAGCGGCTGGTTGAATTCGTCGTAGGTGGGCTGCCCGGTGTTGTCACCGAGGCCGCCGGCCTGGTCGAACAGCTTGATCTCGAAGCCGCCGAGGCCGGCCTCGTTCGGCGCCACGATGTCGACGCCGCCGCCGGCATCGTTCTCGCCGTTCAGCGGGTTGTCGTCCTGGAACACGAAGACCGAAATCTTGGCCGTCGGCAGCGGCGTCTGCTGCAGCGCGATGTTGACGGCGGTCTGGCCCTTGGCGATCTGCGCGCCGCCCATGCCGTGGCCGCACAGCGAGTCCGGCCCACCCGGCACCCACTTGGGATTGTTCACCGGGTCGAAGGCGCCGCAGTCGCGGGCGATGTTGAAGGGCTTGCCATCCGGTGTCGGACCGCCGGCGCCGCCGATGGTCGTGTTCACGCCGTCGCCGGGCAGGATGGAGATGAAGTAGCGCTTGTTCGGGTCGAGGTTGACGGCGCCGGGCAGGAGTTCGACCTTCTGCGCAGCAGGGCGGCAATCGCCGTTGCCGACATCGCAGGCGACGTTGACGCCTTGGAGCGTCTGGCCGGCCTCGCACGAGATCGGGCCGACGCAGCCCTGCGCCACCACCGGCATGTTGGCGGTGTGGAAGTTGTAGCCGAGGCTTTCCACCGGCAGCGGCGGGCAGGCCTGGCCGCGCGAGTCGAGCCGCGTCGCGCCGGGATTGTTGATCTGGCACTGCGGGTCGATCCAGAAGGTGCGGTCCTCCTCGATGATCCAGCGGTAGTCGTTGATCGCGGCCTTGACCTTGCCCGGCTGTGTGCTCGGTGCGTCGTAGACGTTGACGGCGAGCCCGGAGCCGGGCAGGAAGTTCACGGTGATCGTGCCGTCGGCGCTCGCCATCTTGGTCGACGTCGACGCCTTGTACGTGAAGCTGCAGGAGGCCGGCGGTCGTTGTCGACGGCGTGGCGACGAAGGATCCGTCCGGGTTGATCGACACGCTGGCACAGGTCGAAGCCCCGCCGCCGGCCGTGGCCGTCAGTGCATTCGCACTCGGGTTCGTCACGAACGACAGCACCCCGGGCGGAGCGGCCTGGAAGCGCGACGCGATGTTGCTGGTGTAGCTGCCGTTGCCCGCCGTCGGCGCGGCGCCGGCGCAGGTGGCATTGCCAGTGCAGTCGGCGATCGTGGCGGTGAACGGCCCCGTGTTGTTGACGAGGAAGCTGAACGTGCCGATGCACGACGCCGCTCGTGGGCGGCGTGTAGCTGAAGGTGCCGTTCGATTGAACGCTCAGGTTCGCGGCGCTGACAGCGCCGCTGAAAGTCGGCGCAGCGCCGAGCGACGACGCCGTTGGCGCCGGTGACGCCGGCGAGCAGGCCCTGGCTGGCATCGGACACCGTCAGCGGCGTGCCGGCGACGCAATAGAAGGTCTTGGCGCCCGCACCCGTCAGCGCCGTCGCGGCGGAACCGGCGGTTCCGTACGCCGCGGCCTGGGCACCGCCGCCGGCGACGTTGATGTAGGCCTGCATGCCGCCGTCGCGCTGGTTGGCGGTCGACAGGCTGAGTGCGCGGTCGAACACCGGGTAGGTGGCCGCGGCGTACGACCCGCGGTCGCGGATCTGCGCGGGCTGGATCGCCACGTCATAGGTCTTGCCGGCCGTCAGCAGCGCCTGGGTCTGCACCCGTGGATTGCCGGGCAGCTTGTTGCCGTCCTCGGCAAGCAGGGTCATCGTCGCGCCGACGACCGAGGGCACGTGCATGCGCAGGCCGGCGTTGACGAAGCGCAGCAGCAGGTTGCCCGTGGCAGCAGTGGCCGGCACCGTCACGGCGGACGCGGCCGCGGCAGTGCGGTCGAACGAAATGCCGTTGATCAGGTAGTACAGCGGGCTGTAGTTGACCGCCGGCGGATAACAGGTGTGCACGGTCGGGTCACCGCACATCGTGGGCTGTCCGTTCCAGACCAGCGCGTCGCTGAAGCCGGTGGTCTTCACGGCCTGATCGACGGCGGCGTTCTGCACCGGATCGATCTCGCTCAGCAGCAGCGCAACGTCGGTGTCGAATTTCGTGCCATAGGCCTGGTGAAGTGGATTCGCGCCGGTGGTGTCGTCGGGCTCGGTCACCACCAGGACGCCGTACAGGCCCATCGGCCCCTGGATCGACGGCTGGGTGCCGGACTCGATCAGGTAGGTGCCGGGGCGCAGCGTGTTCCAGGTCGAGCGCCTTGCCGCCGACATCGGCGACCGTCACTTCGCTGCCGAACGATCTCACGCGGTCGGCCTGTGCCGGCGGGCAGAAGGTGCCTGCCGCACCGGGGTCGCCACCGGGAAGGCAGCTGGCCGGATCGGCGGTGCCCAAGGTGCCGGGCCAGGTCGTGCCCTGCGGCGCGTGGACGGGGCTGGGCATCGTCGTGCGCTGCGTCGCGTCACCGAGGCCGCCGCCGAGCTGGCCGACGATCACGAGCGAGGTCGGGACCGTGTTGGCGCCGCCGTTGAAGGCGAGCGTTGTTGACCAGCGTGATCGTCAACGGCTGACCGCTGGCCACCGTGATCAGCGGCGGCTGCCAGGCCGTGCCCGACTGCGCGCTGCCGTTCATCGCCGTGCACGTCGCGTTGACGGACGCGATCGGCGCTGCCAGCGCGTCGCCGCAGGTGTAGCCCCACATCGGCACGGCCTGCCCGTCGGGCAGGGTCGTGCTGGTCGGCCCCGCGGTCAGTGTGACGCTGCTTTGCGCCATCGCCGCACCGCTCGCGAGAAGGAACGCGCAGGCCGCGATCCCCGCCTTGAACAGGGACGGCTTCGACAGGTTGGTGTCCATGGTCTTGCTCCTCACCCTAGTTCGCTTCGTTGATGGGCGAGACCCACGGGTCCACCAGCATCATCATCATCATTCCGCCCGGGAAGATGTTGTTGGTCGTGATCTCGCGCTCGTTATGCGAGTGCCACATGTAGGCAAAGCCGGCTTCTGCGCCCGGGTCGTTGGCGACCGTTCCGAATGGAGGGATCGGTGTCGGGCCGACCGAGCGTGCGTTCGCGTCGGGGCCGAGATAAGGGCTGCCGCTGTACCAGGCGCCGTTGGCCAGCGATGTTGGGGTCGGGCAGCGTCACCGGGCCACCGCCGCCGACCTGGCCGAAGGGCTTGTCCTCGAGCGGCTTCTTGTGGTCGGCGCACCATTCGTAGTAGTTCGGCTCGGTGCCGGTGGCGCCGCTGCCGGTCGTGTAGTAGCCGTTCGCGTCGGGCACACACGCGCGCCGCCGTTGCCCTCCAGCCCACCGTTGGCGGTGTCCGACGTGTGCGCGTACATGTCCCAGTTCAGGCCCTTGCCCGTGTACTGGAAGATCGCGTCCAGCGTCTGGCCCGGCGTGGTGGTGGTGGTGAACAGCAGCGGGCCGGCCAGCTTGTTGGTCGAAGTCAGCAGCATGTTGCCGTCGCGTGCCAGCACGCGCAGGTGGTTGGCGTGCTCGTGGAACGGGTGCTGCAGGCGACCCTGGCCGATGACGCGCACCAGCACCATCTCGCCGGGGTGCATGTGCGGATTGCCGTTGTAGGGCTGGCGCGGATACTGGCTGGTGTAGTTCGGGTCGGCGATGTCGGGGAACGAGCGGCCGTTGATCATGAAATAGGCCGGGTGGTAGGGCTCGGTCGATGACGGACATGCAGCCGTTGGGCTGCGTGCACGGCAACGCCGCCTGCTCCTGCGCCTGCGTGTGAATCGCGGGGTCCAGCTCGGAGAACTGGAACATGTACTCGCGCTCGTAGCAGGCCGACGGGTGGTCGTAGGCCGCGGCGGCGAGGCGGTAATCGGTGGCGTCCAGCGTGGCCAGTTTCGAGCCCAGTGCGAAGCAGGTGTCGGGCAGATTGGCGCCTTTGGCGTAACCGGTCGGGACGCTGCCGCCGGTGCTCGGCAGCACGACGAGTGCGCCGTAGAGCCCCATCTCGACCTGCAGATCGCCCTGCGTCCCGCTGTAATACGAGTGCGTGCCCGCGGTGTCGGCGACGAAGGTGTAGGTGACCGTGCCGCCATGTGCCGCTTCCTGCGTCAGCGCGCCGGGCGACCCGCCGCTGGCCGTGACGCGAAAGCCGGGGAACAGGATCGATGTGTTGCCCGCCGCGGCCGGCAGGTTGTTGGTCAGCGTGACCGTGACTGTGGCGCCTTGGTTCACGATCAGCGTCGGCCCCGGCAACTGCATCGGGCCGCACGTGGCGCCGCCGGTGATGTTCGCCGGAACGAAGGTCGCCGTGGAGGCGGTGCAACCGTAGCCCCAGGAGTAGATGCTGGCGCCGTCGGGTTGGCTGATCTGGCCGGCCGCTGCATTCAGATTGAAGGTACCGGCGCTGCCGCCCCCCGCTGCGGTGATGCCGGGAACCGCGGCCTGCGCTGTGCAGGCGAGCAGCGCGGTCAGTGCCAGCGCGGTGCTGCTCAGCAGGCGCCCGATGAGTCTGTTCATGTCGCGCATGTCTTTGCTCCCTAGCTGCACACTTTGGTCGTCGGGTTGACGGCACTGCAGATGTTCACTTCGGTCATCATTCCGCCGAAGTTCTCTGCGTCGTTCGACAGGTGGTCGAGTTGCGGCGTATAGAGGTAGAACTTCTGTCCCGCCGTGTAGCCCGTCGCGTCGAGGATCACGTCGATCGACTCGCCGCCACCGAGGGTGATCGAGTTCGTGTCGTAGGCCATGTTGTTGCCGTCCTGGTCGCGCAGCAGCCGCGCGTTCATGCCGATGACCCGCATCGGGATGCCGAGCGAGGCCAGGGTGTGGAACTCGGTCACGTTCAGGTCGGAGAAGCGCAGCAGCGCTCTGCCGCCCGCCGGAATGTTGATCACCGTGGGCAGCGGCTGCGAGAAGCGCGGCACGCCGTCGGTGGCCTGGGTGCTCATCGGGTCGGGATTGATCGTGTCCGGGTAGCTGCGCCCGTTGAGCAGGAAGAACTTGTCCTTGTTGTCGACGAACGACTCCGGGTTGAACGTCATGCCGACGAAGTGGAAGTTCGGATCGAAGCCGTGCATCTGGATCGGGTACTCGACGTCGTACGCCGTCGATCCGTCGCCGTCGTTGTAGGCGTACTTCTTGCCGTTGGCGGCGGCGGTTGCGCCATTGGCCGGCAGCGGCGTCTGACCCGCGCACAGGATGTCGGAGCAGGTGGCGCCGCCATTGCCGGTGCCGGCACCCGCCGACGCCACGTTGGCCGCCTGTAGCGCGCTGCGCAGGTCCCCGCTCACCGAGTTCTGCCTGGGCCGCACGTAGATCTGGCCGACCATGCCCATCTGCAGGTGCTCCGGCGGCGAAATGTGGCAGTGCCACATGTAGGTGCCGGGCTCGGGCGCCAGATAGTAGTAAGTGAAGCTGCCGCCGATGTTGATGGCCACCGAGGCGTCGGGCACGCCGTCGTAGAAGGCCGAGGCGTTGGCGTAGCCGTGGAAGTGGACGGTGTGCTGCTCGAACAGGTCGGGGCGCATCACCTGGCCGACGTTGGTCAGCGTGAGGAACAACTCGTCGCCCTCGTCGATCGCGATCAGCGGCGCCGGGATGTTGCCGTTGAGCACGCCGACATCCATGATCAGCCGCGGGTCGACGTGGCCCGTCAGCATCGCGCCTGCCGTGCCGGTTCCGTTGTTGGCCTCGACGTCGGGCACCAGGCCGATGGCGCCATTGAACGGGTAGCCGGGATACGGCGCGCCGGTCTTGATCACGTCGAGCGGGATGCCGGTGACGGAGTCCAGGTTGTTCTGGTTGAACTCCGCCGCGGTCACCGTGCCCGGCAGGCCCTGAACCATGTTCGACAAGCCCGACAGCGGGCCGAACGCAAACAGGTAGGTCTGCGTGCCGTCGCCCATGGTGGCGAAACCATCGCCGCCCGAGATCTGCTGGCACTTGATGTGCGGGTTCGGCAGCGTGCTGTCGGGCTGGCCGGAGACGCCGGCCGCATTGACCAACGGATGCAGCGCCGTGTGCGTCGGGCACTGCACGCGAAAGCTCTGCGCCTGCGCGTCCCAGGCCAACAAGACCAGCGCCATCAGCGGCAGCAGGCGAACGAAGCGGGAAATGCTCAGCATGGCGAGTCCTCCATTGCGAAAGCGCGCACAGCGCATCCGCACAAACGAACATCGGAAACTTGCGGCAGGTCGAATCGTTGGCAGCGCATGTCGGCTCTCCGCCTAGCGTGACGCGTGCACGCTGGGCAGCTCGGCGAGCAACTGCTCGGCCGTTGCAAAGCCGTCGATGCGCACCCATTGCGCGCCCGGTGCGGCGCGCACCAGGGTCGCCGGCGAGTGGTTCATCTTGTCGCCGCGGTAGACGTCGAACGCGCGTTGCGCGGTCTGGCTGGCGGTCAGCGTGCCGCTGTAGTGCTGCCACTCCGGGCCGGCACCGAACTGCTTCGCGTATTCGCGCAGGCGTGCCGGGGTGTCGAACTCGGGGTCGATCGTGATCGACACCAGGTGCACGCTGTCGCGGGCGGCGCCCAACCTGCGCTGCAACTCGGCCAGCGTGGCGCTCGTCACCGGGCACACGGTCGTGCAGCTGGTGTAGATGAAGCTCAGCACCACCGGGCGGCCATCGTTGAGCTCCTGCGGCAGGCGCACGGCCTTGCCGTCGTCGCGAACCAGCGCTACGTCCGGAACCGTGTAGGACACCGCAGAGCGGGTCGTCTGCGGTATCACGTGGTGGTGGTGCGCATGCGATTCGGCCTCGTTCGCCGCGCGCGCAGCAGGCGGCGGCAGACAGGCCAGCGCTGCGGCCGCCAGGGCCATGATGCGGGCGACGATCCATGGGCGGTATGTCGCCGCGAGACTTCACGTTGCGCTCCAAGGCGCGGTCACGCGACGACCCGTTGCCCGATCTGCAAAGTCCATGTGCTCCTCCTGCCTCGCGTCCACGGCGGCTCGGCAAACGCCTGCCACCGATGCGACAGCGTGTTTTTATCCGTCGCGTCCTGCGCAGACCATCGGCCCGCACTGATTCGAGCGTCAGAGGTCTGTGCCGATAATCAGACGGCACTGAGCGTGCTGGGGAGGAGACCCCACCACTTATGCGGGGTTGACATGACGGCACCCCGACGCCCCACTGTGTGGTGGGGTGGCCCGACCATGTTGCCTCTTACGATGAAGCCACCGCAAACATGACTACGCAGCCTCCCGAAACCACGCACTCAGGCGACGCCTTGGCCGGGCTCCCGCCAGGGCCGCGGCGCCAGGTCTGGCTGTCGCCGGTGATGGCCAGCATCGCGATGGCGATGGCGCTGTTCACCCTGGGCGCGGTCACCTATCAGATGGGCAGCGGCGTCGTCGCACGCTCGGCCCAGCACCGGGTCGAGGCAGTGGCCAGGCTCAAGGCGTCCTTGGTCGAGACCTGGATCGATGACAAGGGCGACGACATTCCCGTCTGGGGCATGAGCCCGGAGTTCCTCAGACTGCTCGACGAGTGGCGAATATCGGGTGCACACGCCCCCGATGCCAAGGAGCGGCTGCTGGACTATTTGCACCGTGTGGCCAGGATCTCCCGCTACACCGCGGTCGAGTTGCGCGATCCGAAGAGCGGTGAGCTGCGGTTGGCGATCGGTGGCGATCCGGACTCGCCGCAGGCCCGCCGCAGAGCCATCGAGGCCGCGGCAGCGCCGGCGCCTGTGCTCGAAGACTTTGACCGTGAGCGCGCGGGCGGTGACAAAGTGACGACCGATCTGGGCTACTTCGCCGCCCTGACGCCGCCGACAGGCGCCCAAGGCGTCGTGGCGCATGTCCGCATCGACCCGGCGCATGAACTCTTTCCGCTCATTGAGCAGTGGCCAGGCGACTCCGACACCGCCGAAGTGTTGCTCGTGGAGCGTCGCGGCGACTCGGTGGTGGTCCTCAACGATTCGCGACACCCGCCGTCGGGAAGCGCACAACGTCTCATCAGCCTGAGTGCGCCGGGGTCGATTGGCGCCCAGCTGTTTCAGGGCAAGGGCGTGTCCTTGCGCGGCAATGACGACCGAGGCAAGCCTGTGTTCGCCTACGCTCAGCCCGTTGTTGGAACCCCGTGGGTCTTGCTGGGCAAGTTCGACGAGGCAGAGGCCTTCGCCGAACTGAATCTGCTGACGCTGCTTTCGGCGTCGATTGCGATAGCCTTGATGCTGCTGGGGGTCTGGTGGTGGACGAGCGACCGGCGCCACATTGCGGCCATCCAGCGGGCACATGCCGCGCTCGCCGACCAGGGCAGACGCCTGGCGGAACTCTCGCGTCGAGTCGTGTCGGTGCAGGAAGCGGAGCGCCGGCGGCTGGCGAGCGAGCTTCACGACCGCACCGGTGCCAACCTGGCCACCATCAACCTGAATTTGAAGTGCATCTCGCTGGCCACGACGAGGTACCCGATCAACGAAGATCCGCTGCTGGAGGAGACCAAGGCACTGCTGGCCGACACGATTGTCAGCGTGCGCGAGTTCTGCAGCGATCTCCGACCGGCCGTGCTCGACTACGCGGGCCTTGCGCAAGCGCTCGAGAACAGTGCGGCGCAGTTCAGCCGACGCACGGGTATCGACTTCAAGGTCGATCACGCCGGCTATGCCGAACGGTGCCCGCCCGAGGTCGAGGTGGTGTTGTTCAGAATCGCCCAGGAAGCGCTGTTGAATTGCGCCAAGCATTCGCGCGCGACTTCGGTTCTGGTCACGCTCGCCAAGCGTGACGAGCATGTGACGCTGAGCGTCGCCGACGACGGCATCGGCTTTGTGTCCGACAACGTCGCGCCGGCGGGTCAAGACCCTGGCAGTGGCCTGCTCAACATGCGCGAGCGGGCGGCCTTCATCGGCGGCACGTTTCGCGTCGAATCAGCGCCAGGCAAAGGCACGCGAATCGAGGTCGAGCTCGGGTGACGCGCTGCCGACCTCGAAACGCATCGCGCCGCTCGGCAGCAACTGCACGAACAGCACGATCAAGCCATCCATGGCGTGCGCGAGTTCGCGCGCCGGTGGCGTTTCGCCAACACGCAGTGCGTACGACACGGCACGCAGATCTCGCAGGCAATGCTGGTTGTCCACGCGGCCCTGTGCATCCTGGGCGCCAATGCTCGCAGCCAGATCGAAGCAGGCTTGGGCGTCGTCGATGACGGCCTCCAGCAAGGCGGCATGCTCGACAACGCCGCGCCTGGCTGCGACGGATCCGGACACGCACATCAAGCGCGTCTCGTTGATCAACGTGAACGTGCGCCGGACACGGATCGTGAATTCGCGCTCCAGGTCGGCGTGCCCGTGCCGGCGCGAGTCGGCGTCGACAAACAGCCGCTCCAGGCGGCCGGCCTCTGGCGGCATCCGGCGTGCGCCGTCGCGCGCCGCCTCACGGGCCGGGCCCGGGCTCGAGTTCGACGCCCGGGGCGGTCGTCTGTCGTTGTATCGAAATGCATGCGGCTTGCAGTGGTATCGCTCATCCGCAAAGACTAACGACACCGGCGGGCCACTGGCTATTGGCCATCTCTGAAACGCGGGTCAGACGTATTACCGCAATGGTGGAAGTGTCTGATCCACCGATGCACGACGGCCGCCGCGGCCGTCAGGAATGGCCCGGGCTGCGCCTATACCGCCACGAGCTGGTGCTTGATGGCGTACAGCAGCAACTCGGTACGGTTGCTGACGTTCATCTTCTGCAGCACGTTCGCCTTGTGCGTGCTGACGGTCTTTTCGCTGAGCGAAAGCTCCTGCGCGATTTCCCAGCCCCGCTTGCCTGCCACCAGCATCTCGAAGATCTTGAACTCCCTGCCCGAAAGGCGCGTATGCCGCTGGTCACCCGTGTCTTGCATTGCGATGCCCACGGCAAGCCGTTCGGCAACAGACGCGCAGACGTAACGCCCGCCTGCGGCCACCCGCCTGATGGCCATGATCAGATCATCGGCGGCATTTTCCTTGGTCATGTAGCCGTCGGCACCCGCACGCAGCGATTGGCTGATGAACGGCTCTTCACCGTGCATCGTCATGACCAGGATGCGCATCGTGGGCTGCAGCGACTTCGCGCGGCCGATCAGGTCAGCCACCACCCCGTCCCGGCATCGTCAGGTCGAGGATCGCGACGTCGAACGGCTGCGCGCGAAGCGCGTCGAGCACCTCGGCTTCGTTCGCGGCCTCACCCGATACGGTGACGTCGTCGTACTCGGCAAGCAAGCGTTTCAGACCCTGGCGAAAGATCTGGTGATCATCTGCAAGCAGTAGGCGAATCATGGCTGGTTCTCAATCAGACCGTGGTGGATTGCGGGCACATGCAGGATCGGCGCGTCACACGGCGACGCCGTCGCTGGTGGGGCTGTTGCTCATCAGCCTGGAGATGGCAAACGGCCGCGCGATCAGCCCGAGTTCCAGCGCCACCAATGTCAGTTCCGCGGCGTTGCGCAGGCCGAGCTTGTGCATCAGCGTCGCTCGGTGCTTTTCCACCGTCTTGGGGCTGACGCTGAGGAATTCGGCCGCCGTGCGGTTGGTGCGGCCTTCGGCGATGAGCTGAAGAATGCTGCGCTCGCGCGGGGTGAGCATCTCCAGCCGCGAGGCCTTTGCGCCGTTGGCTTGCGGGTTGAGGAAGCTTTGCACGACGTGGCCCGACACATCGGGGCTGAGGTACTTCTTGCCCTGCGAAACGCAGCGCAGGGCCATGAACAACTCGTCGATCGAGGCGTCCTTGAGTACATAGCCGTCGGCGCCGACACGCAGCGCCTCACGCACGTAGTCTTCGGTATTGAAGGCCGTGAGCATCACGATCTTGACCTGCGGCTGGCGGCGCTTGATCTGCGTGACCGTCTCCAGCCCGTTGACGCCCGACAGCATGATGTCCATGACCACCACGTCGGGGTTGTCGTTGAGCGATGCCTGAACGGCTTCCTTGCCGCCGCGCAGGTCGCCAATGACGCTGAATTCGTCGTTCGCCGAGATCAGCGCGCTCAGCCCCTGGCGGAACAGGTTGTTGTCGTCGACGAGCAGTACGCGAATACTCATGGGGGAGTCCGGTTGGCCGGCCGTGAGGGAACGGAAGGAGCCGCGCCACTGGCGGGGGTGCTGGCGGAGTCTGGATTGACGAAGGTCACCGCGCCGGTATTCGCCGCGACGCGAAGACCCAGTCGCGGTAGGCGGCCTTGCCGCTGAACGGCTCGTAGGCCGGCGTGAAGCCTTGTTGTTTCACCGGCTGCTTCTCCGACAGGCTGTAGACGCCCGAGAGGCGTGTGCCGACGCGCACCTCGCCCCACTCGGGGCTGGCGGTCATCGGGTCGGGATAGCGGCGCCGGAGGTGGTGCACCGGCGTCGGGAAGCGGTCGTCCTCGAGCAGGTCGTCGATGCTGGCGGGCAGGATGCGCGGCGTGCCCGGCGGCGCGCCGAAGTAGTAGCGCCGGATGGCCTCGCGATATTGGTCGCCGACGAAGAGCAACTCCTGCTCGTTGGCACGCTGGCGCGTCAGCGACGCGACATCGACGGCGGCCATCATGGCGATGCCTCCGAGCGCCAGCGCCAGCAGCAGGGCGAGCAAGACCACTCCCGCGTCGCGCCGGCGCGGGCGTCGGGTGATGACGCGCTGCTCAGTCACTCATTGCCCCTCGGTGGCCGGTGCGGAGCTGCCGCCGCCGCCAGCGGACGCGGCCACGGACGCGGGTGCTGCGCTGCGCCGGCGCTGGACGCCGGCTGCACGTCGAACACGGCCCCCAGCGACGAGTCCTGCGGCGCGATCAGTACCCAGTTGGCCGCTTCGGTCACGGGGTCGAGCGGCACCTGGCGCAGGTAGCGCTTGGACACCAGATCGTCGAGCGAGTCAGGGTACTTGCCCTGGTCGCCGAAGAACTTGTCGATCGCGTCGCGGATGGTCGCCACGTTCTGCCGCTGCACGTTCAGCCGCCCGTTGTCGAGCACCGAGAAGTAGCGCGGCACGGCCAGCGTCAGCAGCAGCGCAATGAGGGTCATCACGACCAGCATTTCGATCAGCGTGAATCCGCGCGCGAAGGCGCGGCGCTGTCGTGAGCGGGTGCGAAGGAGGGTGTTGCAGATGTGCATGCATGGTGCGTGCTACCAGGTGTTGTAGGGGGTGCCGTCGAGCCCGACGCGGTTGGACATCGACGACACGTCGAACACGTCGGCGCCCGGTTGCGGGTCGTCGGCGCCGGCTCGCGTAGGCGCGGGTGTTCCAGGTCTGGGCGGCCGGCACCTGCGGGTCCGGATAGAACGGGTCGCGCGGCAACTGGCGCAGGATGACCATGCGCTGCGATGCGGCGCTGGCGTTCAGGCCGAAGTCGCGCTTGCTGGCCATCTCGAGCACCTGCGTCAGCACGTCGAGCGAGGGCGGGTAGCCCGACTCGCCGGCCGACTTGGCCAGCGCGCCCGAGTCGGTCGCGGCCTTGTAGGTATCCAGCCCGGCGCGGATCGTCCTGCAGTGCCTGGCGCAACTCGGTCTCCTTGAGCCGCGTCGACGTGACTTCGTACATCGGCAAGGCGACCAGCGCGAGCAGGCCCGCGATGGCCAGCGTGATGACCAGCTCGATGAGCGTGAAGCCACGCGCGGGCGAAAGGCGTTGTCACGTTCTTCACTGCGCCGGCTTCGGTTCTTCGGGCTGCGTGGCCGCGGGCGGCGCCGGCGGTCGCCGGGGCGGCGTCTGTCGGCGCTGCCGGCGCGGGGCCTGCAGCGGGCGGCATCGCCGGCGTTCGCCGGCGGCGTGGCTCGGTTCGTGGGCAACGTGCGGGCATCGGCAGGCGTGCCGGCGGCAGCGGGCCGCGGCTGTACGCCGGCATGCCGCGCCGCGTCGCCGCGGCTGGCCCAGCGCCCGGCGCGGCAGGCCCGCCGGTGGACTGGCCGCGTGCCTCGCCGACCGGGTCGAGTTGCAAGGCGCGTTCGCGAATGCTGTTTTCGGTGCCCGAGAACACGGTGCGCACCGACGGCATCGAGAATGGCCGGCGGGCGCACGATGCGCGGCGTGATCGACAGCACGATCTCGGTCTTCTTGTTGTTGCCGCTGTTGTTGCCGAACAGCTTGCCGACCATCGGCAGGTGCCCCAGGCCCGGGATGCGCGCCGAAGCATTGCGGTCCTCGGCGGCGATCAGGCCGGCCAGGATCTGCGTCTCGCCGTCGCGCAGGCGCACCACCGTCGACGCATTGCGCGTGCCGATCTGGTAGGCCAGCGAGCCGCTCGGGCCCGGGATCTCCTTGGCGATGTTGCTCACCTCCAGCGCGATGCGGATGCCGACCTCCTGGTCGGAATAGATCTGCGGCTCGAACTCGAGCTTCAGGCCGACGTCCTGGTACGTCACCGAGCCGGTCACCACGCCGGCGCCGGTCGACATCGGCGTGACCGAGTTGGTGATGATCGGCACGCGGTCGCCGATCAGGATGCGCGCCTTCTCCTTGTTGCGCGCGCGGATGCGCGGGCTGGCCAGGATGTTGGAGTCGGAGTCTTCGAGTTTCAGGTTGACGCCCAGGCTGAGGCTGGACACCAGCAGGTCGTTGCGCGTCAGGGCCTTGAACGCGCCGACGGTGGTCGCGCTTTCGGGCGTGGACACGGTGAGCGAGTTGGGAAACTGGATGCCGAGGTTCTGCAGCCGGTCGTGCGAGATCTCGAGCACCTCGACTTCGAGCATCACCTCGGGCTCGGGCACGTCGTGCGCGGCGATCACCTTGGAGGCCACGGCGATGGCGTCGGCGGTGTCGCGCATCACCAGCGTGCCGCTGCGCTCGTCGACCGAGATGTCCTTCACCTTCAGCACGTTCTTCAGCAGCGTCTGCAGGTACTTGACGTCGATGTTGGTGACCTGGAAGGTGCGCACCTGCAGGTCCTGGTACTCCTTCTGCTTGGCTGCGGTGGCCGGGTAGATGAACAGCGTGTTGGCATTCAGCGCGCGCTTTTCCAGCTGGTTCTGCAGCAGGATCAGGTCCACGGTGTCCTCGACGGCCGCGTCCTTGACGAAGATCGTGGTCTTCAGGTCGGCGCGCACGTCGCGGTCGAGGATCACGTTCAGCCCGGTGGTGCGCGACAAGGCCTCGAACACCATGCGCAGGTTGGCGTCGCGAAACTGCAGCGTCACCGGCTTGTTCATGATCGACTGCGCCGCCGCTTGCGCCGCGCGCGCCAGGCGCGCCTTTTCCGCCTGCTCGCGGACGACCACCTGCTGCCGCTGGGCGTTCGCATTGGCCGGGTTGTCGGCCAGTGCGGCGTCGACCCTTTCCTGCGCCCCGGCGATGTTGCCTTCGCGCAGCAGCCGCTCCGATTCGGCCAGCAGCTTGACGCTGCGCGCATCGAGTTCGAGCGCCGGCCAGCCCGCGCCGGGCGCGGTCGTTGGAGAGATCGACCTTCAGCGCCTGCGTGTACAGGCTGGCGGCTTCGGCGGCATTGCCGCTGCGCCGCGCTTCGTCGCCACGTCTCGATCAGGTCGCGCGCGTAGCCCTTGCGTCTCCCGCAGCAGGTCGATGCGGTATCCGGAATTGCCGGGATCGAGCTGGCTGGCCTCGCGCAGCTTGGCGATCGCCGCATCGTGCTTGCCCTCGGCCACCAGCTGCATGCCTTCGGTGTGGATTCGGCTGCTCGCGCAGCCGGCCAGCAGCATCGCCGCGATCAGCGGCGCCAGCCGTGGCCGTACCGATTTGTGGTGTGAGTTCACTTGGATCCCCCTGGCACGCGAAGCGTTTGTTGGATGTTCATGGGCAGGTATGTCATGACGATTTCATTGGGGGTCAGCGTGTCGACCCGGTAGGTGTTGTTGTCCAGCGTGTCGCCGGCCGAGACCACCAGCAGCGCCTCGCCCTTGGCCAGGAAGGCCGAGGGCTTGGTGGCGCCGCGTTCGAGCATGCCGACGAAGGTGAAGGGCATCGGCGGCGCGACCGGCTCCGCGCGGTTTGGGCGGCGGTGGCGGTGGTGGTGGCGGCGGCGGCGGCGGTGGCGGCGGCAACCAGCTCAGGCTGGGAAACAGGGCGCCCGTCGGTCTTGGGGATGGCGCGGGTCCGGTCGCCGAGCGCCAGCGACGGGTCGCGCAGGGCGGCAGAGGCCGCCTCGCTCGCGGCGGCCGGGCGCGGCAGCCAGGGCCGCGGAAGCCAGGCGGGGCGCCGGCTGGACGACCTCGTTCTGCGCATCGCGCTGCTCGCGCGCCAGGTCGCAGCCGCGTGACGATATCGCCCCTGCTCGCGATGACCAGATGCGCAGCCGAAGTATTACGGCCGACCGACTCCCGGCGCCTGGCCATGAAGCAGCAGCGCTTCGGATGTAGCTTGCGGTCAGGAGCCCGGGCCATCTCAGGGGCTCCGGTATATGAACGTGAACCGGACCACCGAATCGAGCACGCCGGTGCCGGCATCGGCACGGGCCATGCGCAACTCATCCAGCGAAACGTGAGGCAAGGCCGTCAGCACGTCGGCGGTGAAGGCCTTCAGCGCGGCATATTCGTTGCGCACCGGAAAGGTCGCCGTGAAGGCGACCAGCGGCGTGTTCGGCTCGGCCTTCAACTGGTAGTCGCCCTTGAGCAGGGTCACGTTGTATTGCTTCGCGGCGGCAAACACCTGCTCGAGGTCGGCGGCGCTCTGCGACAGCTGCGGGAACGCGCCGACGAACTCGACCACCTGCTCGCCGCTGGAGACGCGGCGTCGCACCGGTTGCGCTTTGCGCGCGATCTCGTCGGCGCGCGTGACGAGCGTGGCGCGCAGTTCGTCGGAGTGGCGATACAGGCTCGGGATCGACAAGCCGATCGCCAGCGCGGGCACCAGCAGCGCCAGCGCGACCACGCCGGCCATGCCGAACTGCCGCAATGCGCGATGCCACAGGCGTTGAACGAGGCGATTCATTGGGCTGCCCCCCACGCGGCGCGGATCTGGAATCGCACCGGCGCGCCGGGCGCTTGCACTTGCACCTGGTGCGATACCAGCACCACGGACGACAGTCGCGGCTCCTTCTGCAATGCGCCGAGGTAGGCCAGCATGTCAGGCGCAGTGCGCGCCTCGGCCGTGATGCGGATGGTGTGCTTGGAGACCGATGGCTCGATCGAGAGCACCGCGACCGTCTGCACCGGCACCGACTCCAGCGACTCGAGCAGATCGGCCCAGGGCGTCATCAGGTTCTGGCTCACCTGCCGCACGGCGCGCATGCGCGCGACTTCGCTCGGGTCGGGCGCCGTCGTCTTGGCTCCTGCTGGCCGCGACCGCGCCGCGCCGCGCATCGACGGCGGCCAGGGTGTCGGCCAGCCGGGCGTTGGCCGCCAGCACGTTCGAGAGCTCGAGCGCCCCGGCGACCAGCACGCTGCCGGCCACGAACAGCATCAGCACGCCGATGCGCGACACTCGCCGCGGGTTCGGTGCGAACTCGAGTTGCAGGCGCTGCGTCCTCATGTGGTGCTGAGCGTCTCGGTTGATCAAGGTCCAGCGCGACGACACCTTCGCGCCGGCCATCTCGGGCGCCACCAGCACGAAGGCCGATTGGCTTGCCGCGTCCTGGCCGACGCTGGCCAGCAGGCGGTCGACACGCATGTCGAGCAAGACCTCCTTGGCCGCCGGTTCGAGGCCGAGTCCGTGCATCAGCTGGTTGACGGTGACCGTGGAATTGCCAGGCCGGTGGACGCGGGCCAGCCAGGCGCCGCTGCTCATGGCGGCCACCGCGCCGTCGGCCACGCAGGCGATCACCGCCTCATGCCCCGCCGCCACGGCAAACACGGCGGCGCCAGGCTTGAGCGCGGGCGCATGGCGGTTCCATTGCAGGCAGAAGTCGGGCTGCACGCTGGCCAAGGTCAAGCCATGCCGCGCTGCAGCCTCCGACAGCGCGCCCAGCTGATCGCGCGCGATGGCGCCGATCAGCAGGTGCTTGCCGTCCGCCTGCAGCTGCCAGCGGATTTCGTGCGTCGGGGCCGCCTCGCCGAGCAGTTCGGCCATGCATGCGGCTGCCACGGCTTGCAGCTGCCGATCGCTGTTGCCCGCGAAGTCGCCGGCGACCACGTCGAAGTGCATCAACGCGTCGGCCCACTCGACTTCGAGCCGCGCGCCCGCAATGGCGCAGTCTTGCCGAGCTCGGCCAGCACGGCGTCGATGTTGCGGCGAGATGCTGTCGGCCGACGCGGGCAGTCGACCGAGGCCGACGTGCCCCGCGGGGCCGCATCGCTGGCCGGCATGATTCGGCGCGCGCCAGCACCTTGCGCCAGCCACCCCTGTTCCAGCATGGCGCAGGCCGAATGCGCACCGACGCGCAGCCGAACCAGCTTATTCCACGGGAGTGACACGATTGATCTCCTCCACGGTGGTTTCGCCGGCGAGTGCGAGCGCGACGGCGGCGTCGCGCAGGCTGGTGAAGCCGTTGTCGCGCGCCGACTGGCGTATCTGCGACAGCGGCGCACGCTGAACCAGTTGATCGCGCAGGATGTCGCTCATCGGCAGCGTCTCGGCGATCGCGCGACGGCCCTTGTAGCCCGTGCCGCGGCAATGCGCGCAACCCAGGCCGCGCTTGAACCTCGCCCTGGCGATGCGTTGTGCCGACAGGCCGCTGCGCTGGGTGACTTCGGGCGGAACGGTGTACGGCGTGGCGCAGTGCGGGCAATTCATGCGCAGCAGCCGCTGTGCGACGATGCCGTTGAGTGCGGCCACCAGGCTGTAGCTGTCCACGCCCATGTTGGCGAAGCGGCCGATCACGTCGAACACGTTGTTGGCGTGCACCGTCGTGAACACCTGGTGCCCGGTCAGCGCCGCCTGCACGGCAATCTGCGCGGTCTCGGCGTCGCGGATCTCGCCGACCATGATCTTGTCCGGGTCGTGGCGCAGGATCGAGCGCAGGCCGCGGGCGAAGGTCAGCCCCTTCTTCTCGTTGACCGGGATCTGCAGCACGCCCGGCAGCTGGTACTCGATCGGGTCTTCGATCGTCACGATCTTGTCCAGGCCGGTGTTGATCTCCGACAGCGCGGCATACAGCGTGGTCGTCTTGCCGCTGCCGGTGGGCCCGGTGACCAGCAGCAGGCCGTACGGCATCAGCGCGGCGTCGCGGATGAAGTTCAGCACTCGCGCATCGAAGCCGAGCGTCTCCAGGCTCAGGGCCTCGAACTGCCCGGTCAGGTGCTTGCGGTCGAGCACGCGCAGCACCGCGTCCTCGCCGAACAGGTTGGGCATGATCGAGACGCGAAAGTCGATGTCGCGGCCGTCGACCACGACCTGGAAGCGGCCGTCCTGCGGGATGCGCCGCTCGGCGATGTCGAGCTCCGACACCACCTTGATGCGCGAGATGGCCTGGTTCGCGATGTCGAGGTTGTCGATCTGCTTGACGACCTCGAGCACGCCGTCGAGGCGGTACTTGATCACCATGCCGCCGGGCTGCGTTTCCATGTGGATGTCGCTGGCGCCCGAGCGCAGCGCGTCGTACAGCGTCGAGTCGACCAGCCGCACCACCGGGCTTTCGGTCGCATCGATGTTGGAGATCGAGATCGCCAGACCCTGGTCGCCGGCGGCAGCGGCGCGGTCGGGCTGCATCTTGACCGCGTCCATCGCGCGCACGGACTTCTCGGCGGCGACCAGGAACGCCTGCAGGTCGCCGGCCGCAGTCAGCGCGAAATCGATCTGGCGCTGGCCGACACGAACTTCGAGCCATTGGCGAAGGCGCGTGTCGGTCGGGTCGACCAGGACCACGGTGATTTCCTCGTCGCCGTGGCGCCCGACCAGGCAGCCCTTGCGCCTGGCAATCGGCGAAGGACACCACGCCGAAATCCGGCCGGATGCGTCTCAACGCGCCCATCGACAGCGGACGCAGGCCGAAGTACTGGGCCGCAGCGGGGCAGCAGGTCATGTTCGCTGATGCCCAGGTGCTCGGCCAGCCAGACCATGCGGGGGCGCGCCCGGCCTGCTTAGCGCCTCAAGCACCATGGAGGCGTCGAGCCTTGCGGACCGGCGGTATCGCTGTGCTTGAAAGCCGTTGGCATGATGATGGACATGGTGATTGCGCGTGAGCGGTCATTGGAGGCTGGAAGCCAGATCGAAGATCGGCAGGTACATGAGCACCACGATGGCGCCGATGACCAGGCCGATGACGATCATCAGGATCGGCTCGAACAGCCGGCTGGTCAGCTCGACCGAGCGCTGCAGGCGCGACTCGTGGAAGCGGCGATGCGCCCGAGGATTTCCGCAAGGGCGCCGGTGCGCTCTGCCACGGCGAGCATGCTGGCCGCCACGGGATCGGCCAGCCGCGCCTCCTGCAGCGCACTGCTCATGCTGCGGCCTTCGTGGATCAGCGCGACGGCACGGGCGAGGCGGGCGCGATCTTCATCGCCGAGCAGGTTGGCACCCAGCTGCAGCGCCCTCGGCGCGGCGATGCCACCCTTGACCAGCATGCCGGTGGTTCGGTACATCTGCGAATGGCGAAACTGCCGGATCACCGGGCCGATGAGAGGCACCGCCTCGATCCAGACGGCCCGGGCGCCGGTGCGGATCGCGTGGCGCACGGCGAAGAACACCGCCGCCAGCGCCAGCACGGCCGGCGCCGACGGCCCGGCGTGGCTGGCAACCATGCGCCCCCAGCTCATCAGCAATTGCGATGTCCAAGGCAGCTCCCGGCGTGTGCTCTCGATCAGCACGGAGAACTTCGGCACCACCACGCCAAGAAGGAACAGCACCACCACGCAGCCCACGGCGAGCAGCAGCATCGGATAGATCGCGGCGCCGACGACCTTGTCGCGCAGGGCCTTGATGCTTTGCTGGTGCTCGGCGTAGCGCAGCAACGCGGTGCTCAGATCGCCGGTCTGCTCGCTGGCACTCACCGTCGCCACCAGCAGCGGCGGGAAGCGACCCGGGTGGCGCTCGAGAGCCGCCGACAGGGGCAAGCCCTCGGACACGCGCGTGACCACGTCGAGCAGCATCGTGCGGCGCGGGCCGGCGGGTTCATTGGCCGCCAGGGTCCGCAAGGCCTCGACCACCGAAAGTCCGGCCGCCAGCAACGAGGCGAGTTCGTGCGAGAAGGTCGCGATGTCGAGCCCGTGGCGCGACCGGAGAAGCTGCGCGCGGCCTGCCCGCGCCCTGTCGCGCGGCGTGCAGGCCAGCACCTGCAGGCCGTCCTGATGGCCCTGGCTCGGGCTGCGCCGGCGTCGGCAGCACGGACGACCAGGTTGACGAATCACGCCGGCGGTGCGCACGACGAGTTCGAACGAATCTGCATGGCGAGCCTACGGTCCCCACGAGTTGACGTCGGCCGCCTCGCCCGTGCCGCCGGCCTGGCCGTCCGAGCCCAGCGACGACAGGTCGTAGTCGCCATGGTCGCCCGGCGACTTGTAGACATACCGAGCGCCCCATGGATCGGCCGGCACCGCCTTCTTGAGATACGGCCCGGCCCACTTCTCGAGGTTTTGCGGCTCGCGCATTGAGCGCGGCCAGGCCTTGCTCGGTGGTCGGGTAGCTGCCGACGTCGAGCCGGTACTGATCGAGCGCCTTTTCGAGCGCGTCGATCTGTGCGCGCGCGATCTTGGTGTTGGACTTGCTGACCTGGTCGAAATAGCGTGGTGCGACCAGCCCGGCCAGCAGCCCGATGATGACGATCACCACCAGCAATTCCAGAAGCGTGAAGCCTGAGGCGACGTGGCATGAGCGAAGCTGGCCATGCATGCCCGCCGTCGCGCAGTCGAAGTGCTGTCAATTCAGTCGCCCTCCAGGATCACAGCGGTCGCTCCGTCCGGTCGAACGGAGAGGCTTGTTCCGAGAGATTCAGTCTTGCCGCGGGCTTAACCCCGGCTTAAACAGGGGGGCGCACCCCGCAGGTAAGGGGGAGGGTACCGATGGGAGACAACTCTGAGATCGGTGATCCGCGCACTGCAGAACATCAAGAGCGGCATCGCGCTCCAAGGCCCGCGGTCCCGTCAGGCAGTCTTGCACGCGGCGCTGCGAGCGCAGCGCAGATAGGCCATCACGCGTGGGACGTAGGCCATGGTTTCCGGATAGGGTGGGATCCGGCCGCCCGCTCTCAAGACGGCCTGCTCGCCGGCGTTGTATGCCGCGAGCACCAGCTCCAGGTCGTTCTGGAACAGACCCATCAACCACTTCAGTAGCTGGCGCCGGCCATGACGTTCTGGCGCGCCACGTAAGGATCGCTGGCACCGAAGCGCTGAGCGGTGGCGGGCAACAACTGCATGAGGCCGATGGCACCCTTTGGCGACCTGGCTCGGCTGTTGTAGTTCGACTCCGCCGCGATGACCGCATGGAGCAGCTCGGGCGCTATCTGCACTTGCCGCGACTTCGCCGATCATCTTCTTCAGCTCGGCCGGCGCGGACGGGAGCCGCAATGTCGCCGGTTGCGAGCCGGCCGCGATCACCTTCGCGGCTGAGCCGACGGCGACCTTCGCGATCGGATCGCCGGGCAGCGTGACGACCAGCAATGGCGTTTCATCGGAGCGGAAGTTCGACAGCACGATTCCGGCGTTGCCATCGCTCGTGCCCGCATAGATCTGCGCCATGCAAACGCCGTGCGCAACCAATGCCAAGCCTGCCGCCATGGCGCGGGCCCGGCCCTGCCGGGGTACGTGCAACTGGCGAAGCATGTTGTGTGACGGAATTGGCACCCGCCCATTTGGACCACAGGTGGGGCGTCGAGTCAACAGCCAGTCGCGGGGTGTCTCGCGTAAACCAGTAGGCGCGTCCGCGCACGACCGATGCAGGCGCCGCCCATTCCGGCCATGCGCAGCCACGGCTATGGCTTGCGGCGATAGGTGACGAAGGCGTAGCGCGTGCCGTCGGCGCTGCGGTGCTCTTCGCGCGAGGTTTCGACGAAACCTGCACTTTCGAACGGCGGGAAGTGCGCATCCGCGCGATCGAAAACGGCGTCGATTTCGGTCAGCACCAGTTCGTCGGCCTGCGCCATGGCCGCGCATAGAGTTCGCCGCCGCCGATGACGAAGGCCTTGGCGGCGCCGCTCGCCATCGCCAGCGCGGTATCCAGCGACGGCGCGGCTTCGGCGCCGTCGGCGTGCCACTGCGCATTGCGCGTGACGACGATGTTGCGCCGCCCCGGCAAGGGCCGGAACTTGGGCGGCAGCGAGTCCCAGGTCTTGCGACCCATGATCACCGGGCAGCCCATCGTCACGGCACGAAAGTGCTTTTGATCCTCGGGTTCGTGCCACAGCAGCGCGCCGTCGCGGCCGATCGCGCGGCGGCGGTCGACGGCGGCGATCAGCGCGAGCATCGGGCGTCGATTCATGGCGGCAGATTGTCGCTGCGTGGCGGCCGCGCGGCTTGCCCGGTGGCGCTGGCGAGTGCCACCGCGATGAACAGCGCGGCCAGCCAGTCGGTGGCGTGCGGCACCTCGCCGACGATGGCGGTGGACGAGGCGATGCCGACCACCGGCACGGCCATCACCGAAAACGCGCTGGCCTGCGCCGGCAGTACGCGCACCAGGCCGAACCAGATGATCTGCGCGAAGCCGAAGTTGAGGAACACGCCGTAGACCAGCGCCCACCAGGTCGGGGCATGCCACTGGCCCCAGGCCGGCCAGGGCTCGACCAGCGGCGCCGCCGCCCAGAAGAACAGCGAGCCGAACACCATCATCCAAACCGTCACGGCCTCGGTCGGCAGGGCCAGCGTGCTGCGCCGCATCAGCACCGTGCCCAGCGCCCACGACAGCGCCGCGGCCTGCAGCCACAGCACGCCGATCGGCCGGCCCGCCAGGGCCACCAGTTCATTGGCCGCGAGCAGGCCGACCGCGGCGATCGCCGCCACCACCGCCAGCCACGAGCGCGCGCTCATGCGCTCGCCGAACCACAGCACCGACAGCAGCACGGTCCAGACCGGCATCGTGAAGGCCAGGACGGCGGCGCGGCCGGCCGCCAACTGCGACAGGCCGATGATCGAGCACAGGTGCCAGCCGATGATGTTGGGCAGCGCCAACCAGGCCAGCCGCACCGCATCGGCGCGGCTGACGCCGAGCGGCACGCCGCGCCAGGCGAAGAAGGCGATCAAGGTCAACGTGCCGCCGCTCATGGTCAGGGCGCGAAAGTAGAGCGGGCTGACCTCGCGCAGCGTGAACTTCATCATCGGCCAGTTCAGGCCCCACAGCAGCGTCAGCACGCCCATCAGCAGCCACTGGCGGCGCGTCAGTGCATCATCGCCCGGCCCTGGCCGAAACGGCGATGCCGGCCACGATCAGCGCAAAGGCCAGCACGTGGTAGCCGCGGGGTGCTTCGCCGAGCAGCAGCGCCGACAACAGCGCGGCGAACAGCGGCGTCAGATTGGCGAAGAAGGCCGCCAGCGCCGGCCCGCCGAGCGCAACGCCCAGGCCCCAGCAGCGGTAGGCCACGATCGACGGGCCGACGGCGACGAACAGCAGCGCGCCCAGCACCCAGGCGTTGCGCCAGTCGATGGTCATCGACGGCGTGAGCATCAGCTCGCCGGCCGCGGCGGCGCCCGCCGCGAGCAGGCCGAACAGCATCTGCACCAGCAGCAGGCCGGCCCAGCCCCAGGATTGCAGCGTGGCGCGCGATGGCGGGCGCAGCCAAGCCGGTGGCTGCACCAGCAGCCAGCTGTAGACCGCCCACGACAAGGCAGCGATCAGGATGTAGACGTCACCGGCCACCAGTTGCACCTGGGCCAGTGTGGCCCACGAGCCGCGCGAGACCACCAGCACCACGCCGGCCAGCGACAGCAGCGCGCCGGCGATCTGGCGCGCCGTGACGCGCTGGCCGAAGGCCAGCGCGCCGACGGCCAGCATCCACAGCGGGCTCGAGGCGGCGATCAGCGTCACGTTGAGCGGCGTCGACGTGGTCAGCGCCACGTATTGGAATGCGTTGTAGGCGCCCACGCCCAGGCAGCCGATGGCCAGCAGGTAGGGCCAGGCCGCGCGAATGTCGGCCAGCCTGCGCAACGCCGGCCAGCCCAACGGGGCGAGCAGCAGCGCGGCCAGCACCCAGCGCATCAGGTTCAGCGTCAGCGGCGGCACATGGCCGACCAGCAGGCGGCCGACCACCGCATTGCCGGCCCACATCAGCGGCGGCATGGTCATCAGCAATGCGGTGCGGGCCTTCATGCCGGCATCGCCGCGCCGCATTGCCAGCATTGATCGAACGGGCCGTCGATGCGCTCGTGGCATTGCCGGCAGACCCAATGCCGCCAGGCCGGGTGCTGCAATTGGGCGAGCAACGCACGCGCCGCGTCGAGCTGGCTGTCGTCGTCGATCCAGATTTCGGGCAAGGCCTGGTCGGGCGGGATTTCGCCGGCGATGCTGCTGGCATAGGCGCGCTGCACGCTGACCGCAAAGCCGGCCTGGGCCAGCATGTCGCACCAAAGGCTGGCCAGCGCGAGGTTGGGGGCTTGGGCGAGGCGCCGCATTCAGGCCGATGCCGGGCCGCCTGCGGCCACGAAGGGCCTCATGGCCCCTGCGGTCGCGGCTGCCCCGCGGATGCGAGCGAAGTGGCAGTCGCATGTCTGCGTCGATTCTCGCCGCTCGCATAATCCCTCGCTTGTCGTCCCAGAACCGAGGAGCAGCGCGATGAGCAAGGCAGTCCAGATCCAGCAATACGGCGGCCCGGAGGTCATGCAGTTGGTCGACGTCGAGGTCGGCGCGCCCGGCGCCGGCGAGGTGCGCATCCGCCACCATGCCTGCGGCCTGAACTACATCGACGTCTACCAGCGCACCGGGCTGTATGCGAACCCCTTGCCGCTGTCGCTGGGCATGGAAGCTGCGGGCGTGATCGAGGCGGTGGGCGAGGGCGTCACGCACCTGAAGGTGGGCGACCGCGCGGCCTACGCCAGCACCCCGCCGGGTGCGTACAGCCAGGTGCGCGTGATGCCGGCCAAGACGGTGTGCAAGCTGCCCGACGGCATCGCCTTCGACACCGCGGCAGGCATGATGTTGAAGGGCCTGACGGCGCAATACCTGCTGAAGAAGACGCGGCCGGTCGAGGGCCTGCAGCCCGGCGATTTCGTGCTCTTTCACGCCGCGGCCGGTGGCGTGGGCCTGATCGCCTGCCAATGGGCCAAGGCGCTCGGCCTGCAATTGATCGGCACGGCGGGCAACGCGGCCAAGTGCGCATTGGCGCTGGAGCATGGCGCGGCGCACGCCATCGACTACAACAAGGAAGACTTCGTCGCCCGCGTCAAGGCCATCACCGGCGGCAAGGGCGTGAAGGTGGTCTACGACTCGGTCGGCAAGGACACCTTCGAGAAGAGCCTGGACTGCCTGCGCCCGTTCGGCTTGATGGCCGCGTTCGGCAATGCCTCGGGGCCGGTGGCGCCGTTCGCGCCCGGCATCCTGGGCCCCAAGGGCTCGCTGTACGTGACACGGCAGACGCTGTTCACGCACATCGCCACGCGCGAGGCCACGCAGGCCATGGCCGACGATCTGTTCGCCGTGGTCGGCAGCGGCGCCGTGAAGATCCGCATCGACCAGCGCTACCCGCTGGCCGACGTGGCGCAGGCGCACCGCGACCTGGAAGCGCGCAAGACCACCGGCTCGACGGTGCTGATGCCCTGAGCGCGCGCTCGGTTCAGTGGATGATCGGCGGCGGGTCCGTCGTCTGCTGGCGGCGGACTTCGCGCAGCTTCATCTCGACATAGGTGTCGCGGTCGATCTCGTGCAACTGCAACGCAAAGCGTTCGGTGGCCGCGAACCAATCGTCCAGGCTCCTCGATAGCTGCGCGGACGCCGGGAGCGCGTGGGCTCGCACGTAGGCCTCGATCGCCAGGTAGTAGCGCAGCGCATTGCGCTCGAGCACGCCGCGTACGCCCCCAACCAGGACGGGTCGGCCGTCGGCGCGCCGGCCGACGACGCTGAATCCAAGTTTGTCGTGGCCGATCGTGGCCAGATAGGCATGCATCGCCCAGTCGGCGGCCAGGCCGTAGGAATAGGCGTAGGTCATGTGCAGCAGCGACTGCCGCTCCGCGAATGGCACGGCCTCGACGACGAAGCGGTAGTCCTTGGTGTTCAGCGGGCCGGCAGGTGCCTGCAGGTCGATGCTAAGGTAGCCGTCGCCGGCGCTCGGCATCGCGAATTCGAACTTCGCCCAGTACACGTCGGACAGCGGTTGGTCGAACTTGCGCCCGACGCCGGTCACGACCTGTTGCCGTGCTCCTGTGGTCACGGCGCGGCAATACTTGACGTTCAGGTGCAGGATCAGAATTCCGCACCAGTGATTCGCGTCGGCCAGCGCACTGCGCACGTCGGCGTACGGATGGTCGACCAGCGCGTAGACATCACCACTCATCCGACCCGACACCTCGGTCGAGAGCAGGTACACCGATCGCTCGATGAGGCTGCCGGCGTTGTTCGCGCGTATGGCCGCGAAGCGAGCGCGCAGCGCGTCCGGCGTCGATGGCTGCGCGTGCAGGTCGCCCGCTCCGAAACACAGCGCCAGCAGCAGCGCGATGCCGAGCGTGCGCAGAACGCTGATCACATGCTGCCCCGATCCCTGTTTTCCACCAATGCCCCTTTTCACATGATTGGCCTGGACTTCTGAACAAACAATGACGCAAGTCAATCACCTCGAACGCCGGCGGGTGCGTTCGATGGCCTCGACCGACAGTGCAATCGTTACGATCGCCGTATGCGCCGGGCACTGCAGATCCTTCTCGTCTCGCTTGCAGCGGCGCTGCCGCTGGCGAAGGCATCCGCCGCCGCCGAGAAACAGACGGTGTGCACGATCACCGTCAATTCCGCCGACGAGAAGGAAGCGTTTCGGCGCTACCTGCCGGCCTCGAAATACGAGTTCGTCGAACTCGTCGAGCGCGACCGACCCGACTGGCTGGCTTCGGCGTGTCGCGCGGGCGTCACCTGCGACGTGCTCGTCATCTCCGGCCACTACGACGGCGGGAACGAATTCTTTTCCGATCGGCTGGAGGTGCGCGAGTTCCTGCCCGTCGATGAACTCGAGCGCGTCTCCTGCAGTGATTCGTGCCCGGGGCTCTTTTCGCAGCTGAAGGAAGTCCATCTCTTTGGCTGCAACACCCTGAATCCGCAGCCGCAGAGCAGCGCATCGGCCGAGATCGTTCGCAGCCTCGTGCGCGAAGGGCACTCGCGCAAGGAGGCCGAACGCCAACTGCAATTGCTGAGCGCCGGGCACGGGGAGAGCAGCCGCGACCGCATGCGCCAGGTGTTCAAGGACGTGCCCGTGATCTACGGCTTCTCGTCGGTGGCGCCACTGGGCCCGATCGCCGCGTCGACGTTGAGCAGCTACTTCCGCACGAACGGCGCGCGTGAGATCGGACAAGGCCACGCGAGCAGTCGCCTGCTCGCGCACTTCGCGCCGTACGCGATGACCGTGACGCAGGGCATGACCGACCAGGATCCGCACGCGTCGGTGCGACGCGACGTGTGCCAGTTCGCCGACGACCGTCTGTCCGACGCGAAGAAGCTCGAGTTCGTGCACCAGCTACTGCAACGCGACACCGCCCAAGCCAGGGTCCATCTCGACCGCATCCAGCGCTATGCGACGTCGCTCGAGGCCCCTGCGCGGCGCACCCCGGAGGTGACCCTGGCGCTCGCGGCCATCGCCGGCGACGCCGAGGCCCGCGCGCGCTTTCTCGCCTTCGCACGCGATGCCGATCAGCCGGCGGTACGGGTGCGGATGCTCAAGGTGGCGCAGGACCTGGGCTGGTTGTCGGTCGACCAGAGGTGGGATGAATTGGCACTGATGCTGGGCGAACTGCAGGCCCGCAGCAAGGTTGGCATTGCCGAGGTGGATCTGGCCTGCACGTTGAACCAGGAACACGACCTCGATGGCGCTTTCAACCGGCGCGTGGCGCCGGGCAGCCCGGCCGACGACCTGCCGCATGCCGCCGTCCGCGCCTGCCTGGGCAGCGCCGAGGCGCATGCGCGAACGCTGGAGGGTCTGCTGAGCCCGCACGAGGCGGACGTCGAGATCGCGCAGGCCTATCTGCGCCACCGGCCCCTCACCGACGCCGGCGAGTTGCGGCGCGTCGCCGACAGCATCGCCCGCATGCCGCCGTCCGATGCACAGGTGCGCGCGCTGGAGGCATTGGGCCGGCACTATGTGTCCGATCGCGAAATCCTGGACCGCCTGACACGCCTGTTCGCCGACACTTCGTCGTCGTCCGTCCAGTCTGCGATCGCAGGCATCCTGATCCGCGCCGACCTGCGATCGATCGCCAGCCCGCAACTCGTGCGCACCTTGACCGAACACCGTTTGCAGTCCCCGCCGGGCGACGATATCGTCGATGCGCTGATACGAAGGCTGCAATCATCCTGAGCGATCGGTAACATGCCCTTTCGTCGCTCGCACGTCTTGTGGAACACTGGGGCATGCTGCGTCGAACCGCTCTGCGCCGATCCTTGTTCGGCACCTTGGCCGCCCTCGTGGCCTGCCTGGCCGCCGCGTGGTCTCCCCACGCCGCCGCGGCACCGAAGACGGTGTGCACGGTCACCATCAACTCATCCGACGAGAAGGAGGCGTTCCAGCGCCACCTCCCGCGCGGCGAGTACAAGTTCGTCGAGCTGGTGCAGCGCGGGCAGCCGGATTGGCTCGAATCGGCTCGCCGGCGCGGCGTGACCTGCGATGCGCTGATCATTTCGGGCCATTTCGACGACGGCACCGAGTTCTACACCGACCGCTTCGACGACCGCGAGTTCCTGACGATGCACGAGTTGCAGCATGCGACGTGCAGCGAGCACGGTAACGGTTTGTTCTCGCAACTCAAGGAGGTGTATCTCTTCGGCTGCAACACCCTGAAGTCCGACCCGCGGTATGTCGCATCGGCCGAAGTAGGGCGCAGCCTGCTCCGATCGGGCCATTCGCAGGCCGACGCAGAGCGCATTTCTGCGCTGCTGAGCGAACGCTACGGTCAGAGCAACCGCGACCGCCTGCGCCACGTGTTCAAGGACGTGCCGGTGCTGTACGGCTTTTCGTCGAAAGCACCGCTCGGGCGCACGGCAGGCCCGCTGCTCGAGCGCTACTTCCAGACGGCGCCGGCGGGCGAAGTCGCGAGTGGCCGCCCGAGTCCGACCCTGCTCAAGCTGTTCGGGCCGAGTTCGATGATCGCCGTCGCCGGCCTGACCGCCGCGGATCCGCACATGGGCTTTCGCCGCGACATGTGCGCCTTCGCCGACGAGCGGCCCTCGACGGCGCAGAAGATCGCCTTCATGCACGAGGTCCTGCGTCGCGACGTGACCGAAGTGCGCATGTTTCTCGACCACATCGAGCGTTATGCGGCCTCGCTCGGCCCGGCCGAGCGGCAGGCGCCGGAGGCGGCCGCGGCACTCGCTGCGATCGAACGCGACCGCGCGACGCGCGATCGCTACCTCGCCTTTGCGCGCGACGCCGACATGGCCTCGGTGCAGACCCGCATGATGGCGCTGGCGCGCAACCTGGGCTGGCTGACGCCGGCGCAGGAGCAGGCCGAGTTCGTTCACATGCTCGCCGATCGCATGGCCCGCGGCAACCTGGGCAAGAACGAGGTCGACCTCGTCTGCGCGACCCCGCAGCAGGAGAGCGCGGGCCTGGCGCAGCAATTGCTGGCCAGCGGTGCCGCGCGAGCCGGCAACGTGGCGCATTCGGCCGTGCTGGCGTGCCTGGGCAATGCCGAGGCGCACGAACGCACCGTTCGCGCGCTGACGGGTGCGCGCGACGACGATCTGGAGATCGCGCAGGCCTACCTGCGCCAGCGCCCGCTCGCCGACGTCGGCGAGTTGCGTGCCGTGACGACGGGCATCGCGCGCATGACCGGTGCCGACGCGCAAGTGCGTGCGCTCGAAACGCTGGCGCGACAACGTGTGTCCGATCCGCAAAGTCTGCAGGAGATCGCCGGCCTGTTTGCACAGGCCCGTTCGCTCGAAGTTCAGCGCGCGATCGCGGGCATCCTGATCCGCTCCGACACCAAGATGCTGGCGCGCGCCGACCTGGCTCGCTCGCTGCGCCAGCACCGGCTGAAGTCACCCGACGGCAACGACGTGATCGACATGCTGATCCGCGTGCTGCAGTCGACTTGAAGTCGGCGGCCGCTATGGCTGCCGCATCGTCGTCGATCGAATCCTGCGCCTCGTTCCGACGCTGGCCACGGGATCCTTGCCGCTGAGTGCAGAGACGCAGAAAATCGTCGGCCGAGGTGTGACAGCGGGAACAAGGAAGGGCTTGGCGATGCTTGAACTGCGCGACGGGTCCACCGTCGGGGAGGTCTGGACCGATGCGGTGCGCACCCACGGTGACCGACCCTTTATCGCGTTTCCCGCCGGCGCCCATCCGGGCGCCGTGCCGGGCATGCTCGAACTCAGCTATGCGCAGGTCGGCGCGACGGTCGAACGCTGGGTCGACGCCTATCGCCGCGCCGGCTACGGAACCGGCCACCGCGTGGCGATGCTGCTGGAAAACCGAGCCGAGCACTTCGTGCACAAGCTGGCCCTCAACACCATCGGCGTGTCCTGTGTGCCGATCAACCCGGACTACCGCAGCAATGAGATTGCCTACCTCGCCGAGCACGCCGAGCCGGAACTGTTGTTGGCCGTCGCCTCGCGGGCGTCGCAGGTCGCACAGGGGATCTCGGAGTCAACCCACAAGCCGCGGATATTGATCGTCGACCAGGACACGCAGCCACCGCCGCCGCGGCGACCGGCGACGGCGGCGAACAGTCACCCCGTCGACGGAGGCGAGCCTGCTCTACACGTCGGGCACGACCGGGCGGCCCAAGGGTTGCATGCTCTCCCATGGTTACGAGGTTTCCGCGGGCGCCTGGTACGCCGGACTGCCCGGGCTCGGCGGGCTGCGCCCCGGCGAGGACCGCATCTACAACCCGCTGCCGCTGTACCACGTCAACGCCGGCGTGGTCTCACTGTTCGGGGCGATCTGCAGCGGTGGCTGCCAGATCCAATCCGATCGTTTTCACGCCCAGCGCTGGTGGGCCGATGTGGTCCAGACCCGGGCCACCGTCGTTCACTACCTGGGGATCGTGATTCAGGCGCTGATGCGGCAGCCAGGGGCCGACGACTCACGCGGTCACCGCGTGCGCGTCGGCTTCGGCGCCGGCGTCGAACCGCAACTGCACGCCGCGTTCGAAGCCCGTTTCGGATTCCCGTTGGTCGAGATCTGGGGCATGACGGAGATGGTCCGCCTGCTCGTCGACAGCGTCGAGCCGCGCAAGGTCGGGACGCGCGCCTTCGGCCGCGCCACGCCGGGCATCGACGTGCGCGTGGTGGACGATGGCGATCTCGACGTGGCCGATGGCACGCCTGGCGAGATGCTCATCCGCCACTCGGCGCAGACGCCCCGACGCGGCGCGTTCTCCGGCTACCTGAAGAACGAGGCCGAGACCGAAAGGGTCTGGCGCGGCGGCTGGTTCCACACCGGCGACACCGTATATCGCGCCGTCGACGGCACGCTGCACTTCGTCGACCGCAAGAAGAACATCATTCGCCGCTCGGGCGAGAACATCGCGGCGGCCGAGGTCGAGGCCCTGCTGCTGACGCATCCTGAGGTGGCGCAGGCTGCAGTCCTGGCGCTGCCCGACGACGTGCGCGAAGAGGAGGTGCTCGCCTGCGTCGTGCTCAAGGCCGGCATCGGTGACCGCGAAACCGCAGTCGGCCTCTTCAACTTCTGCCACCAGCGATTGGCGTACTACAAGGCGCCGGGGTGGCTCTGGTTCACCGATACGTTGCCGACCACCGGGACGCAGAAGATCCAGAAGCACACGATCTTTGCGCCGCACGTCGATCCACGCACGCTGCCCGGGATGTTCGACCTGCGCGCGTTGAAGAAGCGCGGCATTGCCACGGACACGGTGGGCTC
This sequence comes from uncultured beta proteobacterium, assembly GCA_963751775.1. Taxonomy (GTDB): domain Bacteria; phylum Pseudomonadota; class Gammaproteobacteria; order Burkholderiales; family Burkholderiaceae_C; genus CADEEN01. Next base: position 109,469 of record CAVVVW010000008.1, on the reverse strand, counting down.
GCATTCCGGCGGATGACGGCAAGGTGCGCGGTATTGGCCGTCGCCCCGGCGACGGTCTTGCCGGCCTTACTCAACCATGCCGAGCAGCAGGAAGATCAGGAAGCCGACGAAGAACATGGAGGTCGTAAGGGCGGTGTCGGCTGACTCATGGGCTTCGATCAGCAACTCTTCGGTGACCAGGAACAAGAGCGCCGCGCAGCCGAAGGAGAGCAGCCCCGCCAGGGTGTGCACCGACGCGTCGGCCAGGACGGTGCGCCCGAGGACCGCGCCGACGATCATGAGGCAGGCGATGCCGGTCGGCGCCAGTACACGCACGGCAAACTTCGCGCCGCCGAACTGCACGGCCATCGCAAGTCCGAGCGAAAACAGCTCCAGTGTCAGCGCGATGGTGAGCAGCACGCCCTGCTTGAGACCGGCGGTCATCGCGATGCCGATCAGCAGCCCGTCGATCAGCAGATCGACGGCGATCGGCACCAGCTGGCCCGGCGACGGCCCGCGGGCGCCGGCATGTTCGCCGCCATGGTTGAACCGCTTGACCGTGGCGTCGATGACGAGCATCAGCGCGACGCCGGCCGCGAACGTCCAGCCGACTTCGAACGGGTCATGGCCACGCCGCACCTCGGGCAGCAGTTCGACCGCGACGACCGAGAAGATGACGCCGGCCGCGAAGTGCTGGATGCAGCTCCTGACGACATGGCCGGGCGCGCGCCAGGCCGCCGTCATTGCGCCGAGGAATGCGGCGCCGACAGGGATTGCCGATATCAGGACGACCTGGAGGACGCTGGGGATCACGGTACCGTCTCGGCCGCGCGTTGGGCGCGGGCCGATGCCGGGATTGTCGGCCTGGGTTCTCAGTTCGGAACTGACGCAGGACAGGGCGCGATCTGGCGGACCGTCATGCCCTGACCGCGGCCCGGTAGGCGTGCCACGAGGCGTGGCCGAGCACGGGGCCTGCCACCAGCAGGCCGGCGAACCACGGCAGCATCGCGGCCACCACCAGCGCGGTGATCAGCGCGCCCCACAGCAGCATCACGCCGGGCTGCGTCAGCACCAGGCGCAGGCTGGTCAGGCCGGCGGTGATGGCGTCGACCGGGCGGTCGAGGATCAACGGCATCGCGACCACGCTGATCGCGAAGATCAGCCCGGCGAAGACGCCGCCGACCGCCAGGTAGGCGACGATGAAGCCCAGGTTCTCGGGGTCGAGCAGGGCCAGCAGCGAGCCCTTGAAGTCGGGCATGCCGTCGAAGCTGACGGCAAACACCACCAGCGCCGCGCGGCCCCACAGCATCTCCAGCACCAGCAGCACGAAGCCGAAGATCGCCAGCGTGCCGGTGCGCGCGTCCCAGGCCAGCAGCGAGGCGCCGAAGTCGGGCTTCGCGCCGCGCTCGAGGGTCTGGCTGACGTGGTACAGGCCCAGGCACAGGAACGGCCCGACGAGCAGGAAGCCGGCCGACAGCGCCAGCACGTAGGCGGCGGCGTTCTGATAGACCTTCATCAGCGCCCAGCCCATGACCATGAAGCAGCCGCCGTAGAACAGGCCGATGCCGGGGCAGCGAAGGAAGTCGCGTGCGCCCAGGCGCAGCCAGCGCAAGGGGTCGCTCCAGCGCAAGCGGTTGAGCTCGATCGCGGGCGACGCGGCTTCGCGGCTTGGGGCGTCGGTCATGTTCAGATGATGTTGTGTTCGATCAGCGGTTCGCCGCGTTGCAGCCGTTCGGCGGCCAGCGGGGTCAAGTCCAGGCTGCCATAGTGCCCGGTGCCGATGCGCTCGGCCATCGCGCGGCCGACGGCCGGCGCGTGCTGCATGCCGTGGCCGGAAAACCCGCAGGCGATGAACGCGTTGGCCCAGCCCGGCACCGCACCGACCACGCCATTGTGGTCGAAGCGGTTCATCTCGTAGTAGCCGGCCCAGGCCGAACGCACGCGCAAGGCTTCGAAGGCCGGGATGCGCGCGGCCAGCGTGGGCCAGATCACGGCGTCGAACAGGTCGTGGTCGATCGCATCCAGCGGCGCGTCGTCGGCCACGTCGCCCCGCGGCGGTGCGCCGGCGATGAAGCCACGGCCTTCGGGCCGCAGCCAGACGCCGGAGGGGTCGATCAGCAGCGGGCAGCCGGGCAGGCGCGCGGGCGAGTCGAGCACGAACACATCGCGCTTCTCGGCGTGCACCGGCAGCGCCAGTCCCAGCTTGGCGGCCAGCGAGGCACTCCAGGCGCCGGCGGCGACGAGCACGGCATCGGCGGCATGGGCCCGGCCGTTGGCGTCGCGCACCGCGTGCACGCGGTCGCCACGGGCATCGAAGGCGACGCGCATCGGCATGCACGAAGCGCGCGCCGCAGGCCTGCGCCTTGCGCTTGAACGCGGCGTGCAGCGCCGGGCCGTCGAACCAGCCCTCGCCGCGCACGCCATGCGCGCCGAGCGCCAGGCCATCGGTCGCCAGCCAGGGCCAGCGTGCTTGCAGCGCAGCGGGAGTCAGCAGTTCGATGTCGGCGCCGTGCGCGCGCTGCAGCGCGTGGTTGGCGCGCAGCTGCGCTGCGCCGGCGCTGCTGGCCAGGTACAGATAACCGGCCTCGACCAGGCCGATGGCAGGCCGCTGGCCGTCGACTTCGAGTTCGTCGCCGACGTGGCGCAGGAATTCGATACCGGCCTGCGACAGCGCGATGTTGATCGCGGACGAGAACTGCTGGCGGATCGAACTCGCCGACAGCGCACTCGACGCCTGGCGGTAGCTCGGGTCGCGCTCGAGCACGGTGACCGATGCGCGATGGTCGCGGGCGAGAAAGCAGGCGCTGGCGGCGCCGATCACGCCGCCGCCAACGATCACTACACTGGGTGCCGTCATGTCGCTGCGAGTGTATTCAGCCGCCGAAGTCCACGCCGCGCTGCCTTGGGCCGCACTGGCGCAAGCGCTCGCGGACGCTTTCGTCGCCGGCGACACCCAGGTGCCGCTGCGCCACGCACATGCCCTCGGCGACGGTGCCTCGTTGCTGCTGATGCCGGCCTGGTCGGCCGGCGCGCTGGGCGTCAAGCTGGTCACCGTGATGCCGCAGGCCGCTGCCCAGGGGCTGCCCACGGTGCAGGCCAGCTACCTGCTCAGCGAGCGCACGAGCGGCGTGCCGCTGGCGCTGCTCGATGGCGACGCGTTGACAGTGCGACGCACGGCTGCGGCTTCTGCCCTGGCCGCCCGCCACCTGGCGCGCACGGATGCGCACACGCTGTTGATGGTCGGTGCCGGGCACCTGGCGCCTTGGCTGGTGCGGGCGCATGTGGCGTTGCGGCCGGCCCTGTCGCGTGTGCTGGTCTGGGCCCGGCGCCCCGACAGCGCCGAGGCCCTGGTGCGCCAGTTGCGCACAGAAGGCATCGCTGCCGAGTCGGCCGTCGACCTGGCCGCCGCGGTGGCGCGGGCCGACATCGTCAGCTGCGCGACCACCGCCACCGCGCCGGTGGTGCAGGGCGCGTGGCTGCGGCCCGGCACCCACCTCGACCTCGTCGGCGGCTATCGCCCCGACATGCGCGAGGCCGACGACGCGGCGATCGCGCGCTGCGACCCGCATCGTCGTCGACACCCGCGCCGGCGCGCTGGCCGAAGCCGGCGACCTGGTGCAAACGCTCGCACGTGGCGTCATCACGCCCGAGCGCATCAGTGGCGAGCTGAGCGAGCTGCTGCGCGGCGACTGCGCCGGGCGCACGGCGCCCGACCAGATCACGCTGTTCAAGTCGGTCGGCACCGCGCTCGAAGACCTGGCGGCCGCAGAGCTCGTGCTGCGTGGCTGATGCGGCTTCGCGTTCGATCGCCTGCCGCCTGGCGGCTGCATGCGGGCTTACAGATGGCGCCGCCTCAAGTCCCGTAGCCGTACTTCGATACCGCCTTCTCGTTCCACTCGATGCCGCAACCCGGACGGTCGGGCACCATCAGTTGGCCGTCTTCGACGCGGAAGGGCTGCGCAAGGATGGGATTGGCCCAATCCTGCCATTCCAGCCAATGCGCAGTCTCCGTCACACGCATCAGGTGCGCCGCGACCTCGGGGTAGAGATGGGTCGAGACTTCGACCCCCAGTGCCGCGGCGATCGGCACGGATCGCAACCAGCCGGACACGCCGCCGATGCGCATGAGGTCGGGCATGACGTAGTCGCCGGCCCGCACTTCCAGTGCCCGCGACAGCTCACGTGGTCCGTAGAAGTTCTCGCCCAACTGCACCGGCGTCTTGAGTTCGCGTGACAGCTGTGCGTAGCCCTGAAGATTGTTGTAGGTGATGGGCTCCTCGAACCAGTACAGGCCTTCGCCATCGAGTGCGTGGCAGCGGTGCAGCGCATCTCCAAGCGTCAGGCCCTGGTTGAAGTCGACCATCAGCTTCACATCCTTGCCGGCCGCTTCGCGCACGTTACGGATGGCCTGCAGATCGTCGTCCAACGCCGCGCGCCCGAGGCGCAGCTTCAGGCCCTTGAAATCACCCTCGGCGACAAGTTCAGCCGCTTCGCGAGCCAGTCCCGCCACGTCGGTCAGCCACAGACCATTGCTGTTGTAGGCCTGTACCGGCCCGATGCTGCCGCCGAGGAACTCGGCCAGGGGCAGCCCGGCGGCCTTGGCCAATGCGTCCCAGGCCGCCATGTCGAGGCCGGCGATGGCGATCATCGACAGCCCCTCGTAGCCGATGAGGTTGAGTGCTTTGCGCGCGCTCTGGAAATCATCGAGCGGCCGGATCGGCATTCCCGCGCGCGCCTTGGCCAGGTCGTGCACGGCCGGGACGATGTAGCGCGCCGCATCCTTCAGGTAGGGCTCGAGATAGCTCCTGCCGACGATGCCTTCGTCGGTCTGCAGGTCGATGAGGATGAGTGGCCAGTGATCGAAGTGACCGACCCTGGACACGATCGGTCGCGTGAGTGGCACCAGCACGGGTCTGACGTTGACCGAGCGGTAGGTGAGTCGTCGATGCAGCATGATGGGCCCTCGCAAAAAGTGAGGGTATATACCCACATTGACGAAAACGCCAGCGCCTATCGCAGTGCCTCGACCTTTTCCAGCAGTTCGAACAGGTCGGCGACCGCGCGCTTGCCCAGACGCCTGCCGACCGTGCGCTGCGCCGCCTCCCACAGCGGAACGGCTTTTCGAAGCAGCCGCCGGGCGCTTGGCGAAAGGGTCAGTGCACGTTCGCGCAGGTCGGCACCGCCAGAAAGCACAAGCAGGCCGCGTCGTTCGAGGACCGTGAGATTCCTGCCCAGCGTGGACCTGTCGAGCAGCATCGCCTCGGCCAGCACCGATACGTTGACGGGTGCCAGTCGATCGACCGTGCGCAACAGCGAGAACTGCGTGATCTGCAAGCCCACGGGCTGCAGCGCGGCGTCGTAGAGAGTGGTCAGTGTCCTGGCGGCGCGCCGTGCGCGCGTGCAGGCGCAGGCAATTTCGGTCATGGCTGGCCTGTAAGAGTGTCGATCCGCGATGTTAAGAGGGCAAGGCGGCGGCGTACGCGCTTGGCCATCTGGCACGGGGCAACGCCGAATGGCCATTGAATCGGCCGCCATGCACCCCACGGCCCACGCGTCGCGGCCCGGGAGGCTAAGCGTCATCCGCGCCACTTCGGTGCGCGTCGCTCTGGCGCGGACCAGCCCATCGTGCAAGTACACTTTGCCCGCATTGAATGCATCGATCCCGCAAGCCATGTCTGTCCGTCACCCAAGCATCAATTGTCCGACCGGGCTGAACGGCGGTTTCGTCGCGATGACAAGCATCGTCAAGGCCGTCGGCATCGTGCTTCTTGTGGCTGCTGACGGCAGCGGCGGGACTCTGGGCCACGCTGGCCATGCTGTATTCGGGTCCGCACGACGATGCGCTGCGCAACGGCGCGACGGCCATCGTTGCATTGATCTCGCTGCTGGCCTTGATCGCGCTGGGATTTCGTCGTTGGCGCTGGCGGGCCATGGGCACTTACGTGGTGCTCTTCATTGCATTGCTGGTCTGGTGGCGCGGCATCGAGCCGTCCAACGATCGCGACTGGCAGGCCGACGTGGCGCTGCTGTCGCGTGCCACGATCGAAGGCGATGTCGTCACGGTGCACAACATCCGCAACTTCGACTACCGCAGCGAGTACTGACTACACCCCGGCCTACTACGACAAACGCTTCGAGCTGAGCAAGCTCGTGGGCGTCGACCTCGTCGCGGTCTACTGGATGGGGCCGGCGATCGCGCACACCTTCGTCAGCTTCGCCTTTGCCGACGGTGAACATCTCGCGATCTCGATCGAGACGCGCAAGGAGAAGGGCGAGGGCTATTCGACCATCAAGGGGTTCTTCCGCCAGTACGAACTGTTCTACGTCGTGGCCGACGAGCGCGATGTCATCCGCCTGCGCACGAACTACCGCCACGATCCGCCCGAAGACGTGTACGTCTATCGGGTGCAGGGGCAGATCGGCGACGCACGGGCGCTGTTTCTCGACTACATGAAGGAGGTCAACGCGCTCAATACCCGCCCGGAGTTCTACAACACCCTGACCACGAACTGCACGACCAATATCTGGTGCCACTCCCTGGTCAACGCGGCACATGTGCCCTTCAGCTGGAAGATCCTGGCCAGCGGTTATGTGCCGGAGTACCTCTACGAGCTCGGCCGGCTCGACACCCGCGTGCCATTCCCCGAACTGATGCGGCGTGCCCATGTCAACACCCGCGCGCAGGCGGCGGACACGGCGGCGGACTTTTCGCGGCGCATCCGGGAGGGTCAATAGACCATGCAAGGCGTACATCAGCGGGCCTGTCCTGACCGGGTTGCCGGCGATGGCTGCGCGAGCCTCCATTCGGGCCGCCGCGGCCGTTGCCTGGCTGGCGGTCGCGGCACGCTGTTCGCAGCGCGGCCCTGCCGGCCCGTGCCGAGGATGCGCCAAAGCCGGCGCCCGGCGCCAAGCGGCCGAAGATCTGCCTGGTGCTCTCGGGCGGCGGCGCGCGCGGCGCGGCGCATGTCGGCGTGATCAAGGTCCTCGAGGAGTACCGGGTGCCGATCGACTGCATCACCGGCACCAGCATGGGCTCGCTGGTCGGCGGCGCCTACGCGACGGGCATGACCGTGCCGGAGATGGAGAAGATCATCGAGGGCATCAGCGTCGAGCGGCTGTTCAAGGAGGACCCGCCGCGCAATGAAATGTCGGTTCGCCGCAAGGCGGACGATTACGCTGAACTACATCGGCCCGGAGATCGGCACCAGTTCGGGCAAGGCCACCTTGACCAAGGGCGTGGTCACCGGCGTGCAGCTCGAGACCGTGCTGCGCGAGTTGTCGAAGGTGCAGGGTTACCACCGCTTCGATGACCTGTCGATCCCGTTCCGCGCCGTGGCGACCGACCTGGTGACCGGCAAGGCGGTGGTCTTCAGCGAAGGCGAACTGGCCAGCGTGATGCGCGCCAGCATGTCGGTGCCGGGCGCCGTGGCGCCGGCGGAGTACGGCGGCATGATCCTGGTCGACGGCATGCTCACCAGCAACCTGCCGGTGGAGTCCGCGCGCGCGATGGGTGCCGACGTCATCATCGCGGTGAACGTCGGCACGCCGCTGCTCAAGCGCGAGCAGCTGAACTCGATCCTGGGCGTGGCCGGTCAGATGCTCAGCATCCTGACCGAGCAGAACGTGCAGACCTCGCTGGCCTCGCTGAAGCCGACCGACATCCTGATCTCGCCGGAACTCGGCGACTTCTCGACCGGGGATTTCGACAACCTGTCGATCACGATGCCGATCGGCGAGGCGGCGGCGCGCAAGGTGGCGGACAGGCTCGCGCAGCTTTCGCTGCCGCCGGCCGAATACGCAGCGCTGCGCAAGCGCCAGCAGGTGGCAATGGCGCCCTCCCTGCAGCCGGTCGACGAGATCCGCTTCAACGACCTCGAGCGCGTCAACCCGCAGGCGGCGCAGGCGGTCATGGAGACGACCGTGGGCCAGCCGCTGGTGCAGGCCCAGATCGACGCCGACATGCTGCGCCTGTACGGCACCGGCGACTTCGAGCACGTGAGCTACCGCATCCTCGAGGAGCCCGGCAAGCGCGTGATGGCCGTCGAAGCCGTCGAGAAGGCCTGGGGCCCGAACTACCTGCGCCTGGGCATCGGCTTGTCCAGCGACTTCTCGGGTGAAACCTACTTCAACGCCATCGCCGGCCATCGCATGACCTGGCTGAACTCGCTCGGTGCGGAACTGCGCACCGACCTGCAGGTGGGGTTCAACAACAGCCTGCGCATGGAGTTCTACCAGCCGCTCAACGTCAAGGGCCGGTACTTCGTCGCGCCGCGCGTGGAGTTTTCGCAGGAGCGCGTGAACCTGTTCAGGGGCCAGGATCAGGTCGCGGTCTACAACGTCGGGTCGCGCCTGGCCGCGGTGGACGTCGGCGTCCAGTTCGGCCAGTACGGCATGTTCAGGCTCGGCGTCGAGGGTGGCCAGCTGATTCCCCGGCTCGACACGGGGCCGGCACTCATCGACCCGTCGGACGTCACCTACGCCCGGGGCGCGTTCAAGACAAGCCTGGTTCTTCGACCAGCTCGACAACGTGAACTTCCCGCGCCAGGGGTGGTCGGCCAACGTGTCGGTGTACAACTCGACCAGCAGCCTCGGCGCAGACGCCACTTACGCCAAATGGCTGGCCAGCGGCAGCGTGGTCCAGTCTTTCGGCGAGAACACGGTGCGATTCTCGGCCCGCGCGGGCGGAAAGATCGGCTCCGATCCGTTGCCGGCCTACGACCAGATTCAGTGGGGCGGGTTCCTGTCGCAGTCGGGTTACGCCACCGGGCAACTGGTCGGCGCGAACATGCAGTACGGCCAGTTGATGGTACTACCGCCGGATCGTGCGCGGTGGGATCTTCGACGGCGCCTACGGCGGCGTGTCGCTCGAAGCCGGCAACTACACCAACCCCCTGGTGCCAGGCAACGCGAGCGGCGTGCTGAAGTCGATCGCCTTCTTCGTCGCTGCCGACAGCCCCGTCGGACCGGCGTACCTCGGCTACGGACGGTCGGCGGACAGTACGCAAAGCTTCTACTTCTACCTCGGCCGGCCGTTCTGAGGGCCTGCAGCGGCACCGGCTGGTTTCAGGCTGGCCGACACGCCGAACAGGCGTTGCGCCTGCCCCGCCCGATGCCAGTAAGCGGCTGCTCGGGCAGTCGATGCACAAGGTGCTGCAAGGCGAGATGACCGAGGTCGTCGGGGCCAGCCCCGGTGAGCGCACGGCGAATCGGTCAGGTTACGCGGGCAATAGCAGGCGCAGCTTGATCGCACGATTCGACAAATTCGACCTGCGCGTCCCGCATCGCAGGACATGGCAGATCTCGGTCGTTCCGAGATGTGCCCGCGGTGCGGTTCGACGGCCTCTGAGCCGCTGATGCGAGAACGATGGCAACATACTGCGGTTGGCAATGTTGCGTCCACTGCGCGAAAGAGGACTCCATGATCCCAGAGGCGATGTTCGACTTCTCGTACGTCTTGACGGTCTTCTTCCTGACCCTTGGACCAACCAAGCTCATCCCGGCCTTCGCTCGCCTGACACAAGGCGCCGATCGCCCCTATCTCCAGCGCGTGGCGGCCTACGCGACATTGTTCGCGACGGCGATGTGTGTGGCCATCGGCCTGCTTGCGCGCACGCTGGTCACCAGATACCACCTCGCCGTGCCGACACTTCAGCTGACCGGCGGATTGATCCTGCTTATCTGGTCGCTGAACGCGATCTTCGGCCGCAGCGACGCGGCAGCCAAGTTGCTGAACGATGCCAGTGCTGTGCAGATCGCACTGACGCCGCTGGCTACGCAGGTCATCATGACGCCGGCGGGTGTGGCGGCGCTGATGGTGTTCGTGCTGCTGGCATCCGGCAGCCCCGACGGACACTTGGTCGTGGCGTCTGCGCTGGTCCTTGTGATGACGCTGAACTTCTTGGTGATGTTCTACAACGACCGGATTGTCAAACGGCATTCGTTGCTGGTTCCACTGCAACTCCTGGGTGCTGTGCTTGCGGTGGCGCAACTGGCGTTCGCGGTCCAGGTCATTTTGAATGCGCTGCGTGCGATCGGCGTGATCGGCCGGTAACTTTGACTGGATTCCCGCGGGCGCCAGTAGTGCGATGCCGCCTCACGTGAGCATGCGGCCATCGATCCCGGTCCGATAGTGGCGAAGAGTTCCAGCATCGGCCCGGGTTGGAGCGTGTTGTCGAGCGTCCGGCGCAGGCCGGCAAGGTGCGGCACGGCGAGCAGCGCTGCGTCCACCAGTCCGCCCTCGTCCCGTGCCGGTTTGCAGGTACGCTCAGGTCGTCGGGAATCGAAGACCTGACATCCAATTCATACGCCGGTCCTGGTCGAAACCGCATGCAGCTGACTCGGCGATCGGTCACGCCTTCCGCTGCAAATGGGGGTCCCATATGCTCGCCGCGTTTCACGACTCGCTGATTGCGCTTGCCATCATCACGCTGCTACAACTGGCGGTCATCGCGCGCATCCTGCTTCGGCCGCATCGCAATCCTGCCTCACGCATCGCGTGGATGGCGGTCGTCGGTGTGCTGCCGCTGCTGGGCGCAATGGCCTATTTGTTGCTGGGTGAGGTAGATATCGGGCGTCGCCGATTACAGCGGCTGCGAGCGGTCATCCAGCAGCTGCCATCAACTCCCAGTCAACGTGCTGCAGGCGTGGCGCACCCCGCAAGCGAGCCGCCCGAGCGATACCGGCATCTGTTCGAGCTGGGCCACTCGATCAGCGGGTTCCGCCCGCTCGGCGGCAACACCGCGCGGCTGATGGTGGACTCCAATGCGACGATCGACACGATGGTGGCCGACATCGACGCCGCGAGAGATCATGTGCACCTGCTGTTCTACATCTGGCTGGCCGATCGAAACGGCTGCAAGGTCGTCGAGGCGCTGAAGCGCGCGGCCACACGTGGCGTGACCTGTCGGGCGATGGCCGACGACATGGGCTCGCGCAAGATGATTCGTTCCGAGCATTGGCAGGCAATGCGCGCCGCGGGCGTGCGCATGGCTGTGGGCCTGCCCATCGGCAATCCATTGCTGCGTCCGTTGCTGCGTCCGTTCATCGGCCGCATCGACCTTCGCAATCATCGCAAGATCGTGGTCATCGACGATCGCATCACCTACTGTGGCAGCCAGAACTGCGCGGACCCCGAGTTCCTCGTCAAGGCCAAGTACGCGCCGTGGGTGGACGCCGTGATGCGTTTCGAGGGCCCGATCGCCCGGCAGAACCAGATCCTATTTGCGAGCGACTGGATGACCCGGGTGGACGAGAATCTCAGCGCGCTTCTGAGCGGCCCCTTGCCCTTCGCCACGTCGGGCGGTGTGCTGGCGCAGGTGATCGGCACTGGCCCGACAATGCGACCGTCCGCCATGGCCGAGATGTTCGAGTCCCTGATGTTCTCGGCGCGGCGCGAGATCGTCGTCACAACACCATACTTCGTGCCCGATGACGCCCTGCTCAGCGCGCTTTGCACGACAGCCTACCGCGGCGTGAATACGACGATCGTCTTTCCGGCACGGAACGACTCATGGATCGTCGGTGCGGCCAGCCGCAGCTATTACGCGGATCTGCTCGCCGCCGGAGTCAATGTCTTCGAGTACGTCGGCGGCCTCCTGCATACGAAGTCGCTCACTGTGGACGGCGAAGTGACCTTGATCGGGTCGGCGAACATGGACCGGCGCAGCTTCGACCTCAATTACGAGAACAATATCTTGTTCCACGATCCCGGGCTCACCGCCGCACTGCGCGAGCGCCAGCAGGAATACATTGCGCGCTCGACGCGTGTCACCAGCGAAGCGGTTGCGTCTTGGCCAAGGTCGCGGCGGCTGTGGAACAACCTTGTCGCCACCATGGGGCCGGTGCTGTAGTCAAAGGACCTAGGCGTACTGGGGCGCGGCCTCGGCTCGTGCGGACGATAGCCCCGTGCAGCCGGCCATGCTCAGCGTGCCGAGTCCCGCCACGCGCCGGGCGTGGTCCCCGTCCAGCGCCGGAACGCCCGGATGAACGAGACGTCGTCGGCGTAGCCCAGCGCGGCCGTGATGTCGACCAGGGCGATCGTGGACTCCTGCAGCAGTTCCTTCGCCATCGCCAAGCGTACGCGGTCGAGCACCTGCTGGAAGCTCGTGCCCGCCGATTGGAGGCGGCGGTCCAGCGTGCGCCGGTGCATCGCCAGCGATTGCGCGACGTCGGCACCCGAGCTGCGGCCGTGCATCAGCAAGGTGCGCAAGTTGCGGTGCACCTGCTCGACGAGCGTGGCCTCGCCGATGGCCAGCGCCCGCTCGCGGGCGAGTCGCAGGCGCTGGGGGTCGGCACCCACCACCGGTCGGGTCAGCCAGTCCGCCCCGAATCGCAGGGCGCAGACGTCCGAATCGAAGTGCAGCGGCGCCCGGAAGTACTCGCGATAGGGTGCGACATCGGCCGGCGCCGAATGGGACATGAAGACCGCGGCGGGAAACCAGCCTTCTCCACACAGCTCGCGCAGGAAGCTCGTCATCGCCGCGAGAGCGCCGTCGTAGAGCACCGAATGGCTTCCGGCAAACGGCAAGTAGATTGCGTAGCCGATGTCGACCACGCGGTCGCGCTGCACCACGAAGGCGAGCGCGCCCTCGCTGTTGAGATGGTGGTTGACGACGAACTCCTGCAGGGCCGCGCCCAGCGTCGGTGCATGGCGGACCAATTCGCCGAGCAAGCCCAGGTCCGAAACACGCCACATGCGCCCGATCAACAGGCCGAGGTGCGGGCAGCGCGTGCGCGCCGCAGCCTCGTTCAGGAAGCGCAACGCGCCTTCGTAAGGGATCCGGTTGGATGGGTCGTCGAAGAGCCCCGGCGCGAGCCCTGCCGCCGCAATGATCGGCGCGGGATCGATGCCGAACTGCCGGATCACCGCCGGCGCGGCCGTCAGGGCGCCGATCAGGCGCGTGCCTGATTCGGGTGTGGCGGGCGCGCTGCCGGGCGTTCGATTGACGGTCGTCGATGGCACTACCAATCGTCCTGATCGAGCGGCTGGCGACGGCGACGATCCGGAAACGCGCCGCCACGGTCGAGCTGCTGCTGAACGTTGATTTGGATCAATTGAGGGCTGGCTCGCCGGGCATTCCACCTGGATTGTCGCGGATTGCTAGCGGCTGCGGCAAGGCAAGAGGGAAGACTCTCAGCCATCGCACCCGCAAAGAAGAGTCGGAGACCGAAATGGCAGTCGCCCGCAGGACCATCGAGACCCGTCAGCCCGTTCATACGGCGATGGACTTCAGTTCGCATGAGCGCCGCATCCTGTTGCTGCAGGGCGGCGGCGCCCTGGGCGCCTATCAGGCGGGCGTCTACGAGGGCACGGCCGCCGCCGGTTTCACGCCCGACTGGGTCGTCGGCGTCTCGATCGGCGCCATCAACTCGGCCCTGATCGCCGGCAACCCGCCGGAGCGCCGGCTAGAGCGGCTGCGCGACGTTCTGGAGCCGCGTGTCGTCGCAGACCCCGTTCGTGCTGCCCGCCGCGTTCGACTTCGCGCGGCCGATGATGAACCGCATGGCCGCCACCTCGGCGATGTTCCTCGGCATCCCCGGCTTCTACCTGCCGCGGATGCCGGCGCCGCAGTTCGCCCCGGAAGGCACACTCGGGGCATTGAGCTACTACGACACCGAGCCGCTGCGCGCGACGCTCGACGAACTGGTCGACTTCGACCGCATCAACGGTGGTGACATGCGGCTATCGCTCGGCGCGGTCAACGCGCGCACCGGCGAATCGGTGTACTTCGACAGCACCACGCACACGATCACGGCGAGTCACGTGATGGCCAGCGGCGCGCTGCCGCCCGGCTTTCCGCCGGTGGAGATCGACGGCGAGTTCTACTTCGACGGCGGGATCATGTCGAACACCCCGCTGCAGTACGCGGCGCAGGACTTCAGCATGAACGCGCTGGTCGTGCAGGTCGACCTGTTCAGCGGGCTGGGCGAGTTGCCGCGAAACCTCGCACAGGTGCAGGAGCGGGTCAAGGACATCCAGTTCCAGAGCAAGACGCGCTTCTCGCACGACCAGATCCGCAACATCGAGTCGCTGCGCAGCACGCTGGCCGAGGTCATCGCCAAGCTGCCAGCCGCTCTGCGCGCCGAGCCTCAGGTCAAGAAGCTCGAGGCAGTGAGCCGGCGCGGCCCAGTGTCGCTGATCCACCTGGTCAACCGGCACGACACCAAGTCTTCGGACTTCAAGGACTACGAGTTCTCGCGCGCCACAGTCGACGAACTCTGGAAGGCCGGCCAGGCCGACGTCTTGCAGGTGCTGAAGAACCCCGACAGCTGCCATGTGACCGAGCTGGGCAACGGCGTACGCGTCTTCGATTGTCAATAGCGACTGGATCACGAAAGGGTCTCACCATGAACGAGGATGAAGTCAGGCAGCGCGCCTTCGCAATGCCGCTGACCAGCCCGGCGTACCCGCCCGGCCCGTACCGGTTCGTCAACCGCGAATTCTTCATCATCGCCTACCGGACCGACCCGGACCTGTTGCGGGCCGTGATCCCGGCGCCGCTGGAATTCACCGACGCCATCGTCAAGTACGAGTTCATCCGCATGCCTGACTCGACCGGGTTCGGCGACTACACCGAGAGCGGGCAGGTGATCCCGGTGAGTTTGCGCGGCGAGAAGGGCGGCTACGTCCACGCGATGTACCTGGATTGCGACCCGCCCATCGCCGGTGGTCGCGAGTTGTGGGGATTCCCGAAGAAGCTGGCCTCGCCCGTGCTCAAGGTCGACAAGGACACGCTGTGCGGCGTGCTGCGCTTCGGTCAGGTGCCGGTCGCGGTGGGCACGATGGGCTACAAGCACCGGGTCCTTGACGCCGCCAAGGCCAAGGAGTCGGTCGAAGCACCGGGCTTCCTGCTGAAGATCATGCCCCACGTCGACGGCACGCCGCGCATCTGCGAACTGGTGCGCTACCGATGCGGCGACGTCAACCTGCACGGCGCGTGGAGCGGACCGGCGGCGCTGGAGCTGTTCCACCACGCACTCGCACCGGTCGCTGCGCTGCCGGTGCTGGAAGTGCTTTCCGCAACTCACATCCTGTGCGACCTGACCCTGAACCTGGGCACCGTCGTGCACGACTATCTAGCCAAGTAAAGGAATCGACATGAAGCTCGAAAACAAGTCCGCCATCGTCACTGGCGCCGCCAGCGGCATCGGCAAGGAGATCGCCTTCACGTTCGCGCGCGAAGGCGCCAGCGTGGCCATCGCCGACCTGAACCAGGCTGCGGCCGATGCCACCGCGGCCGAGATCCGCGCCGCCGGCGGAAAGGCGATCGGCGTCGCGATGGACGTCTGCAGCGAAGAGGCGGTCAACGCCGGCGTGGCGGCGACGGTTGCCGCGTTCGGCGGCGTCGACATCCTGGTCAGCAACGCCGGAATCCAGATCGTGCATCCGCTCGAGCAGTTCAGCTACGCCGACTGGAAGAAGATGCTGACGATCCACCTGGATGGCGCCTTCCTGACGACCAAGGCCTGTCTGCCGCACATGTACAAGTCTGGCCGCGGCGGCAGCGTGATCTACATGGGCTCGGTGCACTCGAAGGAGGCGTCCAAGCTCAAGGCGCCGTATGTCACCGCCAAGCACGGGCTGATTGGCCTGGCCAAGGTCGTCGCCAAGGAAGGCGCGCAATACGGCGTGCACGCCAATGTGATCTGCCCCGGCTTCGTGCGCACGCCGCTGGTCGAAAAGCAGATCCCCGAGCAGGCCAAGGCGCTGGGCATCAGCGAGGCCGAGGTGATCAAGAACGTGATGCTCAAGGAGACCGTCGACGGCGAGTTCACGACCGTCCAGGACGTGGCCGCAGCGACGCTGTTCTTCGCTGCGTTCCCGACCAACGCGCTGACCGGGCAGTCGCTGATCGTGAGTCACGGCTGGTTTATGGAGTAGCGCTGGCCGCGTGAAACGTCGGCCGGGCGAGTTCGAAAGGGACAGTGCAATGAGTTCCACGATGGCACCGAACGCACGCGCGGTGGACACCCCGGGCCGGCGCACGGTCCACAGCATGTGTGGCATGTGCGCGGTGCGCTGCCCGATCGAGGTGACGGTCGACGACGGCAAAGTGACCTGGGTGCAGGGCAACCTGCACGACCCGGCGATCGGCGCCAGCCTGTGCGCCAAGGGCTCGGCCGGACTCGCGCTGGAGTACGCCGACGACCAGCGGCCGCAGACGCCGCTGATCCGCACCGGCGCGCGCGGCGCCGGCCAGTGGCGGCGCGCGTCGTGGGACGAGGCGCTCGACTACGTCGCCGACAAGCTGCGCGAAACGATCGCCACGTTGGGCGGGCGCGGCATCGCGCTGTCCGACCGCGGTGGCCCGTTCACCGAGCTGACGAAGACCTTCCTGCAGGCGCTGGGCTCGCCGAACTATTTCAATCACGACATCACCTGTGCCGGCAACGGCCACAACTCGGCGATGGCCACGCTCGGCTTCAGCCACTTCGGGCTGATCCCGGACTTCCGCAACGCCAAGCACCTGGTCCTGTACGGCCGCAACATCGTCGAGTCGCTGATGGTCAAGGAGGCCAAGGCCTTCATGGCCGGCATGGCCCAGGGCATGCGCGTGACCACCATCGACCCGCGCGCCAGCGCCACGGCCTGCAAGTCCCACCGCTACTGGCAGGTGCGGCCGAACAGCGACTACGCGCTCAACCTGGCCATCATCCACGAACTGCTGAGGCTGGAGGCCTACGACAAGGACTTCGTCGACCGCTTCGTCTCCGGCATGGACATCCTGCGCGAGGCGGTGAAGGACGCGACGCCCGAGTGGCAGGCGCCGCATACCGGCGTCGGCGCCGACCAACTGCGTGCCTTCGTGGCAGAGATTGCCGCCGACCGGCCGCGCGTGATCTTCCACCCGGGCTGGCATGCCGCGCGCCACAAGCAGTCGTTCCACGTCAGCCGCACGCTACTGATCCTCAATGCGCTGATGGGCAACATCGAGGTCCCCGGTGGCCTCATGCTGGCCAAGGCACCCGAGCAGGTCGGCCGCAAGAGCCTGAAGCACCTCACTTCGCGCGCGAAGCCGGTCCAGGAGCCGCGTGTCGACGGTGCTGGCAGCGATCATCCGAGCTGGGATCCGGCCGCCGGCGCGCTGCATCAACTGTTCGCCGCGCTCGAGAGCGGCAAGCCCTACGGCATCGGCGCCTACGTCGCCTATCGCCACGACCCGCTGACCTCGCTGCCCGATGCCGACGCAGTCAAGCACGCGCTGGACAAGCTCGGCTTGCTCGTCTCGATCGATGTGCGCTACTCCGAGACCGGCTGGTATTCGGACGTCATCCTGCCCGAATCGACCTACCTCGAGCGGGCCAACCTGCTGGCCCAGATGCCCGGCCCGGTGCCGGCGTTCTTCATGCGCGACCAGGCGATCGCGCCGCGCTTTGACAGCCGGCCGGCGTGGTGGATCTTCCGCGAGATCCTGCGTCGCCTGGGCGTCAAGGAAGTGCTGGACTTCGAGACCATCGAGGAGCTCTGGAACTGGCAGCTCGAAGGCACCGGCGTCACCATCGCCGAGTTGCGCGAGAGGGGGGTCGTCCCGCTGGCCGCGGGGCCCAAGCCGATACCGCGCGTGGCGCTGAGGTTCCCGACGCCGTCGGGCAAGATCGAGATCGACAGCGCGGTGCTGAAGAAGGCCGGCATTCCCTACCTGCCAGCTTTCGACGCCAAGACGGCGCCAGCGGGCGACCGCTTCAACCTGCTGTTCGGCCGCCCGGCGACACTGGCGCATGGCCAGTCGCTGAACAACCCGATCCTGGCCGAGATCGCGCCGCAACAGGTGCTTTGGATCCACCCTGATCGCGCTGGGCCGCTTGGGATCGGCGAAGGCGACCTGGTCGAGGTCAACGGCGGCGGCAGCTACACGGGCCGGCTCAAGGCCAGGGTGACGTCCTGGATTCACCCCGAGGCGGTGTTCATGCTGCACGGCTACGGCGCCACGGTGCCGCTGGCCACGCGCGCGCTAGGCCGCGGCATCGCCGACCAGCGCCTGCAGCACGGCAAGCTCTACGACTTCGATCCCGCCGGCGGCGGCTGTGCCCTGACCGAGACCATCGTCCAGGTCAAGCGCGTCGGATGACGGGAAGGACCACGCCATGAGCAAGTACATCCTGCGCCACGACGAGGCCAACTGCATCGGCTGCCAGGCCTGCGAGGTGCACTGCAAGACCAACAAGGGCCTCGGCGAAGGCCCGGCGCCGTGCAAGATCGTCAGCATCGGCCCGATCGACATCGGCGGCCAGCCGCGCGTGCGCCATGTCTTCATGCCCTGCTTCCATTGCGAGGAGGCCTGGTGCATGAAGGCCTGTCCGGCCGGCGCGATCCAGCGCCGCGAGAAGGACGGCATCGTCCACATCCAGGCCAGCCTGTGCATCGGTTGCAAGAGCTGCATCGCGGCCTGCCCCTGGGGTACCGTGCAGTGGGACCCGGCGGCGCGCAAGGCCGTCAAGTGCGACTACTGCATGGACCGGCTCGATGCCGGACTGCAGCCAGCCTGCGTCACCAAGTGCGTGACCGGCTGCCTGTCCTTCGGCGTCGCCAACGAATTGCCTGATCCGCGGCGCGAGCGTTACGCCCGCCAGCTCATCGCCGAGCCGGTGAGCGACGCAAGCGGTGCTGCCTGAGGAGCGGGCAATGAGCGAACTGCAGATGCTGCCGAGCTGGCTCGACTCGGGCGCGGCGGCCCTGGCTGGCGCGGCACCGCCGGCGACAACCCTCGCAGACGCGCTGCCTGGTCTCGAACGGGCGCAGTCGCTGACGCCGCTGCAGCGTCTGCAGCGCGTGCAGGCGTCGGCCCTGGCCGAATGCGGCGGCGCCGGAGAGCCGATCCATCTCGCGTGGCGGCAGTTCCTGCGTGGTCACGGGCCGTCCACGTTGGTCGTCGACGCCACCGCGTTCGATCCCCGTGAGCAGGGCACGGCCAAGGTGCTCGAGTGCGCGCCGTGGCTGCTGGCCGAAGGCCTGATGATCGCCGCCGGGCTGCGTGACAGCCTGACGGTCGAGTTGCGCCTGCCGGCCGAGTTGACCGGGCAGGAGGCGGCGTTGCTCAATGCGGCCGACGCGATGCGCTCGCTGGCCCAGGTCGCCACCCCGCGCCGGCAGGTGCAGGTGCTGCGTGACTGCCGGCCCAGTTGCTGGGGCGAACGCCCGGCCGGCGACGGCTCGCGTCTGGTGCACAGTGCCGAGACCTGGTGCCGCATCGCGCGGCTGTTCGCCGGCGCGGCGGACCCCGACGCGTCGTTGCTGACCTTGCGCCAGGGCATGAAGCAGCGCGGCCTGGTCGAACTGGCGCACGAAGGCAATCTGCGGCAGCAGATCCGCGGCTGGGGCGGCGGCGTCGAGGTACAGGGCGAGGACGCCGTGCTCGTCTTCGACGATGGCCTGGGCGGCTTCATGCCGCTGTCCGCGGCCGACCTGCCGTGCGATCCGTTGTCGCTTGCGTCGGCCGGCATCGCTCCGGCGCCGGGCAGCCTGGTGGTGATGGCCGACGGCGTGTGCATGATCAAGCAGGCCCAGCGCGCGCTGTACCGTCACTGGCAGCTGGCCGAAGCCGAAGCCGCTCCGGTGCGCGCACTGCTGGCACGCGCCGCGCGCCTCGCGACAGAGATCGCCCTCGGCCGCGGCGCGGCCGGGCACCTCGTCGCGCTCGACGCCATTGCGCTCGAGATGGCGACGCAGGGCCTCGCAGCGGCCTGGCCGCTGGGTAGTTCGCTGCGGCACTGGCGCGGGCAATGGGAAAGCCATGTCCGCCGCGAGTCCTGCCCCGAGGGGCTGTGCCTGCAACGCCGCGCAGCGCCGTGCCACAGCACCTGCCCGGCGAACATCGACATCCCGAGCTTCATGGCCCACCTCGGCCGCGGCGACTACCGCGCGACGATCGAGGTCATCCGGCGCGACAACCCGCTGCCGCTGGTCTGCGGCCTGGTCTGTCCGGCGCCCTGCGAATCGGCCTGCGTGCGCGGCGCCAAGGACGGCGCGGTGTTCATCCGGCCGCTCAAGGCCAAGGCGGCCGAGCACTGCCTGGCCGAAGGCGGCTACCCGCGGCCCGAGATCGCGGTCGACAGCGGCAAGCGCGTCGGCATCGTCGGCTCCGGTCCCGCCAGCCTCACCGCGGCATACTACTTGCGCACCAAGGGTCATCAGGTCGAGGTCTTCGAGGCGCAGGACGAGGCCGGTGGCATGCTGCGCTACGGCATCCCGGCCTATCGCATGCCGCCCGATCTGCTCGACCAGGAGATCGCGCAGATCGAGGTGCTGGGCATCCCGATCCGCACCGGCGCCAAGGTCGCGAGTCTCGAGCAGTTCCGCAAGGACTACGACGCGGTCTTCATCGGCCTGGGCACCCAGACCTCGCGCATGCTGCCGATCGAAGGCGTGCACCAACCCTTCGTGCTCGGTGGCATCGACTTCCTGCGCGCCGTGCGCGCGGGCGAGAAGGTGCGCGTTGGCCCGCGCGTGGTCGTGATCGGCGGCGGCAACGTGGCCATCGACGTCGCGCTGACGGCGCTGCGCCAGGGCGCCAGCCAGGTCGACCTGGTCTCGCTCGAGAAGCGCCGCGAGATGCCGGCCAGCCCCAACGAGATCGAAGGCGCGGTGGCCGAGGGCGTGCAGTTGCGCCCGGGCTGGGGCCCCTTGCGCATCGAAGCCGGCGGCGACGCCGTCTTCCAGTTCTGCGAGAGCGTCAAGGACGCGAGCGGGAAGTTCAACCCGAGCTTCGACAACGGGCGTCTGCTGAGACTCGAGGTCGACCATGTACTGCTGGCGACCGGGCAGGGCACCGACCTCGCCATCCTCGAAGGCAGCGCGGTCGAGAACACGCGCGGCTTCGTCGGCGCCGACCCGAAGACCAAGATGACCAAGGTGCCTGGCGTCTTTGCCGGCGGCGATGCGCAGCATGGCCCGCGCACGGTGGTCGAGGCGATCCGCTCGGGCAAGATCACCGCGGCGTCGATCGACGCCTGGCTGCGCGGGGTGCCGCCGGACGCGACCACCGGCACGCCGGTGCGCCGCGCCGATGTGGCGCCCTTGCCCATCGTCGCGCTGGATCGCACGCGCCGGGGCCGCGCCACGATGCCGGAGAAGAGCGTCGAGGAGGTGCTCGGCTTGGGCAACTACGTCCGCATTGAGCAGGGCCTGAGCGACACGATGGCGCAGGCCGAGGTGCGCCGCTGCCTGCGCTGCGACATTTGCATCGGCTGCGGCCTGTGCATGGCGACCTGCAGCGAGTTGGGTGTCGACGCGCTGCGCATGGCCGAAACGCCGGCGGGCCGGCTGGCGTATTTTGACTTCACCCGCCCGGCCGAGCTCTGCATCGGCTGCGGCGCCTGCACCCAGGTCTGCCCGACCGGCGCGATCCATCTCGAGGACGTGGGCGGCATACGCCGCACCGTCATCACCGGCACCGTCGTGCGCGAACAGCCGCTGCTGACCTGCAGCGCCTGCGGCGCTCCGACGCAGACGCCGGCGCACCGGGCGTTCGTGCGCAAGCGCCTGCCCGAGCATCAGGCGGCGCTGCTGGACCGCGAGCTTTGCCCGTCGTGCGCGCGAGCGCGCGCCGACCGACCCCATGTGCTCTTTGCCGCGTCGACTTAGGTGAAGGGTGTTTGCAACCGACCCGAGCCCGGCCGACGGGGGAAGGTCATCGAGGAGGACGAATGATGAAGACCTACGGATGGATCACTGCCGGCGGGCTTGCCGGATGCCTTTGCCTTGCGACTGCGGCGCTGGCCGACGAGGCTGCAAAGCCCACCACTGCACCCCAGGGCGAGGCGATCCTTTCTTCGATCTCGGTCACGGCGACCGTGACCCAGATCGATCACAAGACGCGAGCGGTCACGCTAAAGACGGCCGACGGCCAGGAGGCCAGCTTCGTCGCCGGCGCCGCCGTGAAGAACCTCGATCAGGTGAAGAAGGGCGACGTCGTCAGCGCGACCTATACCGAGGCCGTGGCCTATGAGGTGAGGAAGAGTGGCAAGTCGGCCGGCGCCGAATTGACCGTCGCCGCCGCGACCGCCAAGCCCGGCGCGAAGCCGGCCGGTGTCGCCGGGCAGCAGACAACCTTGACGGTGGCGATCGCGGCGATCGACCTCAAGGCTCCGTCGGTCACGTTCAAGGGCCCGGGCGGCGGCACACGGACGATCAAGGTGCGCGATCCCGCGAAGCTGCAGGGCGTGAGCGTCGGCGACATGGTCGACCTCACCTACGCCGAGGCCCTCGCGATCAAGGTGGAGAAAGCACCGAAGAAGTAGCGCCGCGTGTGTCGGATGGGAAGCGGTGTCGACAGCGGCGCCGCCATGTGAGGAACCAACGGAGCAATAACATGAGTGAACTGAGAGAATCTGTCGGCGGCTGGGCCCAACGCGCGGCCAAGAACGCAACCTGGCTCACTGTGCTGGGCGGCGTGACCGTGATCGCGGGCATCATGGCGATCGCGTCCCCGCTGGGCGTGGGCCTCGGCATATCGGTCGTCATGGGGATCGCCCTGATGATCGCCGGCATCGCGAGAACCATCGGCGCCTTCAGCGCTGGCTCGTTTGGGCAGGGTGCGCTCGCCTTCATCGGCGGCATGCTCACCCTCGTGGCCGGCGTGGTCCTCACCGCCCGGCCCGGCGTCGGAATCGCGACGCTGACGCTGTTGCTGGGCGCCTACCTGGTGATCGACGGTGTCTCGAGCGGTATTCTTGCGTTCCACGTGCGACCAGAACGGGGCTGGGGTTGGATGTTCTTCAGTGCCGCACTGGGCGTGATCCTTGGGTATATGTTGCTCAGCGAGTGGCCCTTGTCCGGCCTGTGGGCCGTCGGCACGCTGGTCGGGATCAATCTGTTGTTCAGCGGCTTGTCAATCGTCGCGATCGGCTCCGCGGCGCGTGGCCTGGCCAAGCGCTTGACGTAGTCCCGCGGGCCTGAGCGTGCCGCTGCAGGCGCGACCCGCGCTGTGCGCACTTGGACGCAGGGCCTTGGCCGAGACTTCACTGTCTCGGCGAGGACCACTGCACCCCGTCGCGCTCAGGCAAGAGGAGGAGGCTGATGACCCTGAGACTCACCGCCCTGTGCATCGCACCGGCGATCTGCGCGCTGCTCTCGGCCGGCATGCCTGGCCCGGCGCTCGCCCAGCCAAGCGCAACGGCGCAGCCACTGCTCGATCGCAAATTTGTCTTCAGCGTCGGCGCCTTTGTGCTGCAATCCGACCTGAAGGCCGGACTCAACGGGCAGTCCACCACCCACCCCGACGTCGACTTCAATGACACGTTGGGCCGCGCCAGAAGCGCCACGACCGTCCGCGCCGATGCGTTGTGGCGCATCACGCCCACGCAACACGTGCGGTTGATGTATTTCGACGATACCCGCAGTTCGTCTCGAGTTCTCGATCGGGCGGTCGACTGGGGCGACTACACGTTCCACGTCGGCGCCAACGTTGATTCGCAAACCAAGTTCACAATCGCCGAGGCGGCGTACGAGTGGGCGCTTGTGCGCCAACCCAGGTACGAACTGGGCGCCACGGTCGGCGTGCACTACACGTCGATGCGCATCACGCTTTCGGGCGTGGCGACACTGACCGACGCGAACGGCAATGTCGGCCAGGCGGCTTCCGTGGTCAAGAGCAGCAACATCCCCGCTCCGCTACCGGTCATTGGCCTGCGTGGTGGATGGGCAATTGCTCCGCACTGGTACGTTGATGCGCTGGGCCAGTTCTTCAAGATGAAGGCCAACGGCGCTGACGGCCGCTTGTCAGAACTGGGTGTGCGTGCGACGTGGATGTTCAGCGACAACTTCGGCCTCGGCCTCGGCTACAGCAAGTACACCAGTACCTACAACGTCAATCGCAGGACCTTCGATGGCCACCTGCGCATCGGCTACTCGGGCTTGTTGGCCTCTCTCAACGGTGCATTCTGACGTTGCTCGCAGTCAGCCGCCTTGTCTGCGGCCCAAATTGATCAATGGCTTGACTCACCATCAGCGAGCCGCGCAATGGGCTGCCCAGAATGCCCGAGTCGAACAGACAGATCACAGCCCGGGCTTGCTCTTTACTGGGCTCTGTCCAATTCGCTGGCGTGTCCGAAGTCACCGAGGTATGGGCGCGGTCGGTAACGAACGTCAGAACGTAGTCGGCCATCCTGATGCCGAGGCACATCTGGTCGTGGGCGGTCCAGCGTGGCGACGGAGCCTGGATCTCGCCCACGTGTTCTCGCGCGGCCACGCGCCGACCAGGCCCGCGGCCTGTTCGCTCCAGACCGATATCACAGTCCAATTCTTCGCATCGTCGTGGATGAAGCCGAACGGGGCCTTCCAACGGTCTGACGACGGCAACCCATTGGGACGTCCACCAAAGTAGTTGTCTGCCCGCTGGGTGATCACGCCGATGTGGACATCGCTGCCGCCGATCAGGCCGGACTGGCAGGGGCTGACTCCCGACTTGGCGTTCAATTCCAGCGCAAGCTTGAGCGCCGAGCGGAGGGACACGCAGGCGACGCGGCCAGCCGATCCAGCAAGTGTCGCGCGCGTTTGGCGTTGGCGTCGACTTCGCTGCCACCGACGCGCGACAAGGAGCTGACACGTCAACCAGGCTGCCCTGGCCACCGGGTCGGATTCGGGTCACGACGTCGTCCTCAAAAACCGCAAACCAGTGTCGTGTTGGCGGCTTCGATAGGGAATGCGTCAGGCCGGCGTATCTCGGTTACGGACGGTCGGCCGACAGCGTGCAAAGCTTCTACTTCTATCTCGGCCGGCCGTTCTGACGGCATGAATCGGCATCGCCTGCTTTTGGGCTGACCAGCTCGCCGCCAAGAGCGGCGTCCACGCGCGCCGCCTTCGATGCGCCTCGATTGCGCATACCACACTTTTGCACGGCTTGATCCCGACCACCGGCCGGCGAAAACACTACTGATCTGGATCAAGTCGTGATGCGATAGTGGCGCACCTAATGGGTCGATATATCCGCCTTGCCAGGCGCCTCATAGGAGTCATTTTCATGCTTTCCCCGACCAACATCGGCACGACGAATCTGGATCACTTCTTTTCGAGTTCGGCGGCGCGGCTCGACCGCTGGCGCGAGCTGAATGCGCGGGCGCAGACCTGGGCCGCCGACGCGCAGGGCGGCAAGTCGCGCCAAGGGCGTGCTGCCGTGGAATCGGCACTGGTCGAGTTGGCTGCGCTGGAGGATTTCTTCGCCTATCCCGGGCCGCGGCTGATGAAGGCGCTTGCCGAACGCATCAGCAGCGACGACGCGCTCGGCGTCGGGCGCATGGTGCGGCGCATGAGCGGCGCGCTGCTGTCGGGCAGCTACCGCTATGACGGCAACGAGTGGGAGACAGCCGACGATGCCGCCGAAGCGGCGCCGGATCGGCTGTCGACGACGTTCGGCGGCGGCGACAACCACCGGCCCTATTTCGAGACGCTGTTCGTGTCGCCCGCGCCGGCCGCAAGCCGCGCGAAGTTGGCCGGCGAGCTGCGCCGTCTGCGGCGCACCGACGACGCGATGATCTACGAACCGGTGCTGGTCGGCAGCGTCGAGGACGCGCTGTTGGCCACCATCATGAACGGCAAGATCGAGGCGGTGGTGATCTTCGACGGCATCCCGGTTCCGTCGCAGCACGACGTGCCGCTGCTGCGCGACCTGCTGGCCTCGCGGCACCAACTCGACACGTCGAGCCTTGCGCCGCGCGAAGTCGGCGTGACGCTGGCGCGATTGATCAGGCGCATCCGCCCCGAACTCGATCTCTACCTGCTGACCGACCGCAACGTGGAAAAACTGGCGGGCGACCCCGCCGCGGCGATGTTCCGGCGCGTGTTCTACGAGGTCGAGGAGTTGATGGAAGTGCACCTCAACGTGCTCGAAGGCGTGGCCGATCGCTTTTCCACGCCGTTCTTCGACAACCTCAAGCGCTATGCCGCGCGGCCCATCGCCACGTTCCATGCGCTGCCGATCGCGCGCGGCAAGTCGATCATGAAGTCGAACTGGATCCGCGACATGGGCGAGTTCTACGGCCAGAACCTGTTCCTCGCGGAATCGTCGGCCACCACCGGCGGCCTGGACAGCATGCTCGAGCCGACCGGCAACATCAAGGTGGCGCAGGAGAAGTTCGCCCGCGCCGTCGGCGCGGACCATGTCTTCTTCGTCACCAACGGCACCTCGACGTCGAACAAGATGGTCTACCAGGCCGTGACCGCGCCGGGCGACATCGTGATCGCCGACCGCAACTGCCACAAGTCGCACCACTACGGCATGGTCTTGTCGGGCGCGCAGCCGCTCTACGTCGAAGCCTTTCCGATGACCGAGTACTCGATGTACGGCGCGGTGCCGCTGCGCACCATCAAGCAGGCCATGCTCAATCTGAAGGCCGAGGGACGCCTGGATCGCCTGAAGATGATCACGCTCACCAATTGCACCTTCGACGGGCATGTCTACAACACCCGCCGCGTGATGGAAGAGTGCCTGGCCATCAAGCCCGATGTCCTCTTCCTGTGGGACGAAGCGTGGTTCGGCTTTGCGCGCTGGTCGCCGTTCCTGCGCCCGCGCACCGGCCTGGGTGCGGCGGCGGCGCTCGAGGAATGGCGCGATACCCCGGCCGCGCTGGAGGCATGGAAGGCGCAGGCGGCCGAACTCGGCGAGGACCTGGACCCGAAGGATCCGCGTCTGCTGAAGCGGCACCTGATCCCGGATCCGCGCAAGATCCGCATCCGCGTCTACGAGACCGATTCGGTGCACAAGTCGATGTCGGCGCTGCGCCAGGGATCGATCGTCGCGGTGCGCGACGAGGACTACCAGCACCACGCCTCGGCCTTCCGCGAAGCGGTGTTCATCCACGCCTCGACGTCGCCGAACCAGCAGATCATCGCCTCGCTCGATCTGGCCCGGCGCCAGATGGAGCTCGAGGGCTATGAACTCGTGATGCGCGCTTTCGAGACCGCGTTTGCGATCCGCCGTGCCGTGGCCGAGCACCCGATCATCTCGAAGTACTTCCGCGTGCTCGGCGCCGACGCCATGGTGCCGGCCGAATACCGCGCCTCGGGCTTCCAGGACTTCCTCACCCCGGGCACCACCTGGGCGACGGCGCTGAAGTCGGTGCAGGACGGACGAGTTCTTCCTCGACCCGACGCGCATGACGCTGGTGTGCGGCACGGCGGGCTACGACGGCACCTCGTTCAAGGGCCTGCTGGCGGCCAAGTACAACATCCAGATGAACAAGACCTCGCGCAACAGCGTGCTCTTGCAGAGCAACATCAACAACACGCGCAGCGACGTCGCGCTGCTGATCAAGGTGCTGCTCGAGATCTCGCAGGAGATCGAGGCGCGCCTCGCCGAGGGCGGCGAGGGCGGGCGCGCGGCGTTCGCGGCACAGGTGAAGAACCTGATGGAGGACGTGCCCGACCTGCCGAACTTCAGCCGCTTCCACGACGGCTACCGCGAGGACCCGGCGAGCATCACGCTCGAGGGCGACATGCGCGGCGCCTTCTTTGCCGCCTACGAAGAGGACGACTGCGAGTACCTGCCGCTGATGAGCCCGAAGATCGACGAGCGGCTGAAGAGCGGCCCGGAACTGGTGTCGGCCAACTTCGTGATCCCGTACCCGCCGGGCTTTCCGATCATGGTGCCGGGGCAGGTGATCGAGGCCGACACGATCGGGTTCATGCGCAAGCTCGACGTCAAGGAGATCCACGGCTACAACAACGCGCGCGGCCTGAAGCTGATCAAGCTGTCGGCCATCCCCGGCGCATCCGGCCGCGAACATGGCAAATCCGGCGCCGGCCGCGCCGGCCAAGGGCAAGTCCTCCAGCAAGAAGGGGTAATCGACCATGAAAGAAATTCTCGGCTGGCTCGCCAGCAACTCGTTCATCCTGTTGTTCACCGTCGTGGCCGGCGCCGTGCTGCTCGGCAAGGTCACCGTCAAGGGCTACGGCTTCGGCATGGTGGCGTCGGCCATCATCGTCGGCGCCGGGCTTTCCGCCTGGGGCTCGACCTACGGCGTGAAGATGGAGCTCAACGCCTTCGCGAAGTCGCTGTTCTATTACCTGTTCATGTACGGCGTCGGGTTGCGCGTCGGGCCGTCGTTCATCAACAGCCTGAAGGGCGACGGCCTGAAGTTCACCGTGCTCGCCGTGTTCTGTTCGGTGCTGGGCCTGCTCGGCGCGGTCGGCTTTGCCAAGTGGTGGGACCTTCCGGCTGGCGCGGCGGGCGGCATCCTCGCCGGTTCGATGACCATGTCCGCATCGATCGGTTCGGCCGAGGAGGCCATCAAGCAGGGCGTGTACAAGCTCGCCGAAGGCCAGACCTTCGAGCAGGTGAGCGGCATGATCGCGCTGTCCTACGGCCTGACCTACATCTGGGGCACCGTCGGCATCATCCTGATCTGCAAGTACCTGCCGCGCTGGTGGGGCATCGACGCCAAGGCCGCGGCCAAGAAGTACGAAGACGAGAACGGCGTGAAGAACGTCGACGATGCCGGCCTGACCGGCTACCGTCCGCTCGCGCTGCGCGCCTACACGCTGACGAATGCTGCGGTCGTCGGCTGGACCATCCGTCAATTCCTGCAGAAGTACCCGCAGTACAAGGTGGTCAACGTCGGGCGTGGCGACGAGCGCCTCGGCGCGCCGGACGACCTCGTGTTGCAGAAGGGTGACGTGATCGCGCTCGGCGGCCGGCTGGAGGCCATGACCGAGAACATGGGCCTGATCGGCCCCGAGGTGCCGGACTCGAAGGTGCTCAATATCCCGCTCGACCAGGCCGAGATCCTGGTCACGAACAAGGAAATGGAAGGCAAGGAACTGAAGGAGTTCCGCAGCACCGAGTTCGCCGGCCAGATCGCGCTGCACCACATCGAGCGCGCCGGCGAGCAGATCCCGATGGGGCTCAACACCAAGCTGCAGCGCTTCGACGTGCTGTTCGTCGCCGGTCTGAAGTCATCGGTGGACAAGTTCGCGGCGCTGATGGGCCGCGTTTCGCGCCCGAGCACGGCCACCGACCTGCTGACGCTGTCGCTCGGCATGATCCTCGGCTTCCTGATCGGCGCGATCTCGTTCCCGATCGCCGGCTCGAACGTCGGCCTCGGCAATGCCGGCGGGCTGCTGGTGTCGGGCGTGATCGTCTCGTCGCTGGTCTCGCGGCTGCGCTTCTTCGGCAATACGCCGAACGCCGCCCGCAACATCCTGGAGGACCTCGGGCTGGTCGTGTTCATCGCCATCGTCGGCATCAATGCCGGCGCGGGCCTGCTGACGCAGCTGTCGGGCGCCGTCGCGCTCAAGATCTTCGTCGCCGGCTTCATCGTCTGCACCGTGCCGCCGATCCTGGTCTGGGCCATCGGCTACCACGTCATGAAGATCAACCCTGCCATCCTGATGGGTGGCGTGGCCGGCGCGCGCTCGCACTCCGGCCCGGCGCGCGAGGCCGCGAAGGAGATCGGCAGTTCCGTGCCGTGGATCGGCTTCCCGGTGGGCTATGCGGTTTCGGGCGTGCTGCTGACCGTGTTCGGCTACTTCGCGATGACGCTTTCGCAGTAACCGCCGGGGCAACAACAGAAAGGGGCGAAGCATGGCCCTCTTCATTCGTGCGCCAGGTCGTGATCGCGAGTCCCTCGGTGAACCGGGGGCTCGCGCTGCGACTGCGCGCAGGCTGGGGCGCTGCATCTTGCCGCTTGCGCTGGCCATTGCCGCGGCGGCCTGCGGGCCGGCGCCGGAGGCACCGAAGGCCGCGCTGGCCGCCGGCGAATGGCGCGAGTTCGAGGGCACGTGGAGCGCCGCCGGCAGCCGCAAGATCATGGCCCTGGGCGCAGACCGCCGCGCCTCGATCATCGACCTGCGCGGCTCGATGCTGATGGCGGGGCCGGGGCGTCCCGGCGTCGGATTCCGCTCCGAGCTGATCGCGCTCGCCGACAGCGAAACGGGCCTGGTCGGCCGCAGCGTCTGGACGGACGAGAACGGCGAACAGGTCTTCAGCGAGGTCAAGGGCGAAGGCACCGCCGCAAAGAATCGCATCACCGGGACGATCCTGGGCGGCACGGGCCGCTATGCCGGCGCGACGGGGTCCTATGAGTTCGCCTGGCGCTTCGTGATCGAGGCCGAGGATGGTTCGATCCAGGGCAGCGCCGTCGGCCTCAAGGGCCGTGTTCGGCCCGGCGAGCCCGGCACTGGAGGCTTGCCCAAATGATCTCACCCGGATTGCTTCTGAAGCGCGCAGCGCCGTTCGCGATCGCGATCGGCATCTGGTTCACGCCGGTGCCGGCCGGCCTGACGCCGCACGCGTGGCACCTGTTCGCGATCTTCGTCGCCGCAATCGCCTGCGTGCTCATCGGCTCCTTCCCGCTGCTGACGGCCTCGATGATTGCCGTCGCGACCGTCGTCCTCACCGGGACGATCACGCCGGCGCAGGCCTTCTCTGGCTTCGCCAATTCGAGCGTGCTGCTGGTGGTGATCGCCTTCGTCGTCGCGCAGGCGGTGGTGAAGTCAGGGCTCGGCCGGCGGATCAGCCTGTTGATGGTCAGCCGCTTCGGCGGCTCGCCGCTCGGTCTGGCCTACAGCATCGTGCTGACCGACGCGGCCATCGCGCCGGCATTTCCCAGCAACACGGCGCGCGGCGGCGTGCTGTTCCCGATCGTGCTGTCGGTGGCCAAGGGCGCGGGCTCCGAACCCAACGACCCGGAGGGGCGGCGGCTGGGTGGCTACCTCATGTTCTGCGGCATGGCCAGCCTCGCGCTGTCTTCCGCGCTCTGGCTGACTGCCACGTCCTGCAACCCGATCGGCGTGCAGATCGCGCAGAAGGCCGGCCTCGAGATCGGCTTCGCCGGCTGGTTCCTCGCCTCGTCGGTGCCGACGTTCACCGCGATCCTGATACTGCCGTTGCTCGTGGCGAAGATCTTCTCGCCCGGCGTCGGCGCGACGCCCGAGGCCCCCGCCGCAGCGCGCAAGGATCTCGCCGGCATGGGGTCGATGTCGCGCGACGAGTGGATCACGGCCCTGACCTTCATCGTGATGGTCGCCGGCTGGGTGTTCGGCAGCGCGCTGAATCTCAATTCGACCAGCGTCGCGTTCATGGGCTTCGGCGTGCTGCTGGTGGCCGGCGTGCTGACGCTGGACGACATCTCCAAGCAGGGCGACACGCTGGCGACCTTCCTCTGGCTCGCGATCCTGTTCGCCCTGAGCGCCCAGCTGAACGAACTCGGCTTCATGGGCTATGTGGGCGAGCGCCTCGCCTCGCGCCTGGCTGGCCTGTCATGGCCGGTGCTGTACGTGCTGTTGATCGCGCTCTACGTCGGCCTGCACTACTTCTTCGTCAGCCAGACCTCGCAGATGCTGGCGCTGCTCGCCGTCTTCCTCGATGTCGGCGTTCGCGGCGGCGTGCCGCCTGCGCTGATGGCGCCGGGGCTGCTGTTCGCGAGCAGCTACTTCTCGGTCATCACCCCGCAGGGCGGCAGCCAGAACGTCATCTTCGTGGCCAGCGGTTATCTCGAACAGGGCGAGCTGTACAAGCTCGGGCTCTTCACCACCGTCGCGTTCATGGCGATCTACCTGCTGATCGGCACGCCTTGGTTGCTCTTCGTCGCGGGTTGAGGACAGCCGTTTGCGCGTCGAACTGAACCACGACTGCTAGCGCGGAATACCGTGGACTGGTTCGCCGCCATCTTCGCGAAGTATCCGGAACTGCCGGTCTTCCTCGTCGTCGGCATCGGTTACTGGGTCGGCGGGTTCAAGTTCCGCGGGTTCGGGCTCGGGCCGGTGACGGGATCGCTGATCGTGGGCGTGCTGGTCGGGTACTTCTTCAAGGTACCGATTTCGTCGACGGCCAAGTCGATCCTGTTCCTGATGTTCCTGTTCAGCATCGGTTACTCGGTCGGGCCGAAGTTCTTTCAGGCGATGAAGGGCGACGGCCTGCGCTGGGCGGGGCTCGCCGCCTTCATCTGCGCCGTCGGCCTCGGCACGGCGTTCGGCGTCGCGAAAGTTCCTCCAGCTCGACCCCGGGTTCGCCGCCGGGCTGCTGTCGGGCGCGCTCACCGAGTCGCCCGCGATCGGCACCGCGACCGAAGCCATCGGCACGCTGGCGCTGCCTGAAGCGGAGCGCGCGCGGCTGGTCAGCCACATTGCGGTCGCCGATGCCCTGTGCTACCTGTTCGGCACCTTCGGCCTGATCATGTTCTGCAGCGAAGTCGGGCCGCGCCTGCTCGGCATCGATCTCAAGGCCGAGGCGCAGAAGCTGGAGCAGGAACTGGGCCTGGACCGCAGCCAGCCCGGCGTGTTCTCGGCATGGCGGCCGTTCGAGATGCGCGGCTACCGGCTGCCGGCCGATGCGCGCATCGCCGGCAAGACCGTGGCGCAAGCCGAAGCGATGGTGCCGGGCATGCGGGTCTTCATCGAGCGCATCCGGCGTGGCGGGCAATTGATGGACGCGACGCCGGACACGCAGCTGCAGGGCGGCGACATCGTGGTCGTGTCCGGGCGGCGCGAGGCCTTGGTCGAGATCATCGGCCGCACGACGGTGGAGGAAGTCGAGGACCGCGAAGCGCTCGACGTGCCGACCGCCACTTACGACGTGTTCGTCAGCAGCGATGTGTTTGCCGGCAAGACGCTCGAGGAGATCGCGCGCTCATCCGAACTGGTGCGCAGCGTCTTCCTGCGCGGCATCCGCCGTGGCGGCCACGAAATCCCGGTCGGCGCCGCGCACCACGGTCGAACGCGCGGACGTGCTGCGGCTGGTAGGACCGGAGCATGCGGTGACGAAGGTCGCCGCGTTGGCCGGCGACGTGCTGCATGCCCGACGGACAGCACGGACTTCGTCGCGCTCGCGCTCGGCATATTGCTCGGCTCGCTCGCCGGACTGGCCATCATCGTCCCGCTCGGCGCCATGAAGATCGCCATCGGCACCAGCGTCGGCACGCTGCTCGCGGGCCTGCTCACCGGCTACCTGCACTCGATCCGGCCGCGCTTTGGCCGCATTCCGGGCGGCGCGATCGCGTTCATGAATTCGATCGGGCTGGCGGGCTTCGTGGCCATGATCGGCTTGGGCGCCGGCCCGCACTTTGTCCAAGCCCTGCGCGAAGCCGGGGTCGGGCTGTTCTTCGGCGGCATCGTGGTGACCTTGGTACCGCTCGTCGCGGGCCTGTACTTCGGCTGCTATGTGCTGCGCCTCAATCCGCTGCTGGTGCTCGGCGGGCTCGCCGGCGCATTGACGATGACGGCCGGGCTGGCCGCCTTGCAGGCGCGCTCTGGCAGCACGGTCGCCGTGCTCGGCTATTCCGGCACGGTGGCGATCGGCCACATCCTGCTCACCACCTGGGGTACCGTGATCGTCTGGCTGATCGCCTGAGGTACCGCCCGCCATGCTGCAGTCCTTCCTGCTCGTGTTTCTCGCGCTGCTGCCGATCGTCAATCCGCCGGGGTCCGCGCTGCTGTTCCTCGCCATCACCCGGCGCGGCAGTCGCCAGTTGCGGGCGGCTCTGGCGCGGCAGATCGCGTTCTACGCCTTCCTGATCATGATCGTTGCGCTCTTCGTCGGCGCATTCGTGCTGCAGCTGTTCGGAATCTCCGTGCCGGTGCTGCGCGTGGCCGGCGGCCTGGTGCTGGCGATGTCGGGATGGCGGGCGCTCGATGCGCCACGGCAGCCGAGCGCAGGCGCACAGGCCGATGGCGCCGGCGCGGAGCGAGAGCTCGAGGACATGGCGTTCTATCCGTTGACGATGCCGCTCACCGCCGGCCCGGGAACGGTGGCCGTCGCCATCGCGGTCGGCACCGGCGGTTCCGGCGACCAGGGCATGTCGGCCGCGGCGGTGGCCAGCGCCATGGTCGGCGGCTTGCTCGCCGTGCTCGGCATCGCGACCCTGGTGTACCTGTGCTACCGGTTCGCCGATCGCATCGAGGACGCGCTCGGCGAGCGTGGCTCGGATGCACTGGGCCGCCTGTTCGCCTTCATCCTCATCTGCATCGGCATCCAGATACTCTGGACCGGCTTTGCCGAGCTGTTGAGCACCTTGCCGCCACGCTGACGCACTGCGCGCGCACCAGATGGCCACGCGCGCTTCGCCAGGCCTTTCAGGGGGTCTCGTCGTCCGAGGCGTCGAGGCGCACGAGCTTGGGCACGAGGCTGATCACCCACGCCACGCCGATGCCCAGCGTGGTCTCCAGCAAGCGATAGAACGCGTAGAACCACGGCTCGGCGCCGTAGGACAGCATGACGATGCCGCAGATGTAGCCGGCCACCTTGGCGCCCTCCTGCATGCGTATGAGACTGCATACCAGCATGGCGATCAGCACACCCAATGCGATGGCCCACGGGCCGTGCGGGAGTGCCCCACTGAGCGCGGCGCCGCAGGTCGCTCCGACGATGGTTGCGACCAGGCGCCGCCAACCCAGCCGGGTGGTCTGGGCCGGCGACAGATCGGTGACGATGACCGCCGCGATGAAGGCGTAGATCGGGAATTCGAGGTTCAGCATCTGCGCGAGCAGTAGCGAGAGGCCGGCTGCCACTGCCGCCCGCAAGGAGAGCTGAAGTGCCCTGGCAAGTGATTGCAGCGTCATGCTGCCGCGCCTTGTCTCACGCCTGCCAGACCCCGTAGCCCGCTTCGCGCAGACCGATCGCCAGCTCGACCTCCATCTCGCGCGCGGCCTCGTAGGGCATCGGGTTGTAGACCTCGTACAGCGCAGGCAGCAGGCGCAGCCCGTACTTGAAGACGAAGCGGTTGGCCTGGATGCCGGCCTTGTGGCGGTCCAGCCGCAGGTCGGGGTCCAGCCCGGTCATGCCGACATAGACGAAGGGCTTGCCGAGTTGGTACTCCGGGTTGGCCTTGCGAAAGGCGGCTTCGTTCCAGACCTGATCGGCGAGTTCCACGACGTAGACGTGATGGTGATGACGCTGGCGGCGGCCTGCGGGCATGGCGTGGCGTGATCGGCTGCGCGCGCTCAGTCGTTGGCCAGACGATCGAGGAAGCGGCGCACGCGCCTGGCATTGGTGCCGATGTCGCTGCCGCCGATGCGCGACAAGGAGCGCACGTCGACCACGCTGCCCTGGCCGCTGGGCCGGATGCGGATCACGACATCGTCCTTGAAGCCGAACAGCAGCGTGGTATCGGTGGCTTCGATGCGAAGCGCGTCGGGCACCGCGGCCACGATCTGCCAGCCCATCGCCCGCGCCGTGCGCTCGGCGCGCTCGAAGGCCTGCGCCGGCGGCACGCCGAGCACGAGTGGTGCGATGTCGGGGTAGCCGAGGCGTTGCTGTGCGGCGGTCTCGGGCCGGTAGTCGACGGGGTTGCGTGCGCCTTGGCGCAGCGGCAGCACGGCGACGAAGGCCGGTGGGTCCTGCGTATCGGTGCTGATGTCGTGGATCTTGGGCAGGCTTTGCGCCTGTGCGTACAGGTAGAGCGGCGGGCGCGGCGACGAGCGCGTTGATCGCGATGGCCGCCGCGGCCAGTGCGCGGCCGCGGCGGGCGCCGCCCAGCGCCAGCAATCCCAGGGCCAGCACGGCCAGGCCGGCGCCCGCGAGGCGGCGATCGTCGCCCAGCGCAGGAGCAGGAATGCATCGCCCAGCGACAGCAATGCGCCACGGTAGGCCGGCCCGGCGAGCAGGGCCGCCACGGCGCTCAGGGGCCCGACGAGCA
The DNA here is from genome assembly GCA_963751775.1 of uncultured beta proteobacterium. Classification (GTDB taxonomy): domain Bacteria; phylum Pseudomonadota; class Gammaproteobacteria; order Burkholderiales; family Burkholderiaceae_C; genus CADEEN01. The sequence continues at coordinate 73,928 of CAVVVW010000008.1, read as the reverse complement.
GCGCAAACCAGGTCAATGCATCGCCCGTGCGCAGTGCATTGCGGTTCATGCGCGCGCCCTCGTCAGCCGCCTGCGCGGCGCACGCGCCGCAGTTCGTCGACGATCAGCAAGCACCGCGCCCAGCGTGATCGCGCTGTCGGCGAGGTTGAAGCTGGGGAAGTACGAATCCTGCCAATGAACTTGTATGAAGTCGACCACGTGGCCGTGCAGCAGGCGGTCGACGACGTTGCCCAGGGCGCCGCCCATGATCATCGTGACGGCAAAGCAGAACAGCCTTTGCGCCGGGTGGCTGCGCAGCATCCAGACGATGAAGCCCGCCGCGACCAGGCCGAGGGCGATGAAGAACCAACGCTGCCAACCCGTCGCGCCGGCCAGGAACGAGAACGCCGCACCGCTGTTGTGTACCCGCACGACGTTGAAGAACGAGGTGACCTGACGGCTGTCGCCGAGTTGGAAGTAGCCCAGGATCAAGGTCTTGGCGAATTGGTCGAGGACGATGACGACCAGCGCCAGGCCCAGCCAGACAAGCAGGCTGGGCGCAGCGGAGGAGGAACGGGCCATCGTCAGGCGACCGTGCGGATTTCACCGCGCGCCGAAGAGGTTGCTGCTGCAGCGCCCGCACAGCGCCGGGTGCGCCGGGTCGCTGCCGACATCGCTGCGCCAGTGCCAGCAGCGTTCGCACTTGGTGGCGGTCGATGGTGACACCGCCACGGCCAGCGCCTCGCCGCGCACGAGCCGCGCCTGTGAGGTGATGAGCACGAACTTCAAGCCTTCGCCCAGCGTCGACAACAGTTCGTGGTCGGCCTGGTTGACCGTCAGCACGACTTCGGCCTGCAGCGACGAGCCGACTCTTGCTCTCGGTGCGCACCGTCTCGATGGCCTTGTTGACCTCGTCGCGGATCGCGCGGATGCGCTGCCACTTCGCCAGCAGCGCGGCGTCGGGGGCATCGAAGCGCGCAAACGTTTCGGTGAAGATCGACGGCGACTTGCCGGGCGCCAGGATCGGCCACGCCTCCTCGGCGGTGAACGAAAGGAAGGGCGCCATCCAGCGCAGCATGGCGTGCGTGATCTGCCACAGCGCGGTCTGCGCCGAGCGGCGGGCCAGCGATTTCGGCGCGGTGGTGTAGAGCCGATCCTTCAGCACGTCGAGGTAGAACGCGCCCAGGTCTTCGCTGCAGAACAGCTGCAGCTTGGCGACCACCGGGTGGAACTCGAAGCGCTCGTAATGGGCCAGCATCTCGGCCTGCAACTCGGCCGCGCGCGCCAATGCCCAGCGGTCGATCTCCAGCAGTTCGCGCTGGCGGGCACCGCGTCGCGCGTGGCGTCGAAGTCGGCCACGTTGGCGAGCAGGAAGCGCAGCGTGTTGCGGATACGCCGGTAGCTGTCGACGACGCGGGCCAGGATCTTCTTGTCGATCGGCGGGTCGCCGGCGTAGTCGGTCGAGGCGCACCACAGGCGCGCGACCTCGGCGCCCGGGTCTTTCGCGAACTCGCGGATCTCGATGATGTTGCCGAGCGACTTGCTCATCTTGCGGCCCTGGCCGTCGACGGTGAAGCCGTGCGTCAGCAGGCCGCGGTAGGGTGCGCGGCCTTCCAGCGCGCAGCCCAGCAGCAGCGAGGAGTGGAACCAGCCGCGGTGCTGGTCATGGCCCTCGAGGTAGAGATCGGCCTCGGGGCCCGGAGCACCTGTGCGACTGTCGATTTCCTCGTGGAACCCGCCGTCAGCGGCGTGCGAGCCGCGCAGGACGTGGAAGAAGGTCGACCCGGAGTCGAACCAGACCTCGAGGATGTCGCTGCTCTTGCTGTAGTGCGCGGCATCGGCGGCGCCGAGGATCTCTTCGGCCGTGACGCGGCTCCAGGCTTCGACGCCACCCTTCTCGACGATCGCCGCCGCGCGGTCGAGGATGGCCATCGTGTCCGGGTGCAGTTCACCCGAATCCTTGTGCAGGAAGAACGGCAGCGGCACGCCCCAGCTGCGCTGGCGGCTGATGCACCAGTCGGGCCGGTTGGCGATCATGTCGCGCAGGCGCGCCTTGCCGTTCTCGGGGAAGAAGGTGGTGGCGTCGATCGCCGCCAGCGCCGTCTCGCGCAGCGTCTGCGCCGGCTTGTCCTTCGTGAACACGCCGGCCGTCGCGGCACTCGCTTCGTCCATGCGGATGAACCATTGCGCCGCGGCACGGTAGATCACCGGCGTCTTGTGGCGCCAGCAATGCGGGTAGCTGTGCGTGAGCGTGCTGGTGGCCAGCAGGCGCCCGGCATCGCGCAGCGCGTCGATGATCGCCGGCACCGCCTTCCAGATGTTCTGGCCGCCGAACAGCGGGAAGTCGGCCGCGTAGCTGCCGTGGCCCTGCACCGGGTTGAGGATCTCGTCGACCTGCATGCCGTGCGCGGTGCACGAGTTGAAGTCGTCCAGGCCGTAGGCCGGCGACGAGTGCACGATGCCGGTGCCGTCTTCGGCGGTGGCGTAATCGGCCAGGTAGACCGGTGCGAGGCGGTCGTAGCCGGCGTCGACATGCGCCAGCGGATGGCGGAAATGGATGCCGGCGAGCGTTTCGCCCTTCGTCGTCGCCACCACGCTGCCCTGCAGGCCGTAGCGCGCCAGGCATTGTTCGACCAGCGATGCGGCCAGCAGCAGCTGCCCGCGCTCGGTGTGCACCAGTGCGTAATCCAGCGCCGGGTTCAGGTTGAGCGCCTGGTTGGCGGGGATGGTCCATGCGGTGGTGGTCCAGATCACCGCGAAGGCCTCGCCGACGATCTCGGGCAGGCCGAACGCGGCGGCCAGCTTGTCGGGCTCGGCGCAAAGGAAGGCGACGTCGATCGCCTGCGACTTCTTGTCGGCGTACTCGATCTCGAATTCGGCCAGCGACGAGCCGCAGTCGAAGCACCAGTACACGGGCTTGAGGCCGCGGTAGACGAAGCCGCGCTCGATGACGCGCTTGAAGGCGCGGATCTCGCCGGCCTCGTTGGCGAAATCCATCGTGCGGTAGGGGTGCTCCCAGTCGCCGAGCACGCCCAGCCGCCGGCGGTCGGCCATCTGCTGCGCGATCTGCTCGGTGGCGTAGGCGCGGCTCTTGGCCTGCATCTGGTCGCGCGAGAGGTGGCGGCCGTGCGCCTTCTCGATCGCGTTCTCGATCGGCAGGCCGTGGCAGTCCCAGCCCGGCACGAAGCGCGCGTCGAAGCCCGCCAGCTGCTTGGACTTGACGACCATGTCCTTCAGGATGTTGTTCACCGCATGCCCGATGTGCAGCACGCCATTGGCGTACGGCGGGCCGTCGTGCAGCACGAACAAGGGCGCGCCATGGCGCGCGGCGCGCAGCTGCTTGTACAGCCCCTGTTCGGTCCACTGCGCGATCCAGCCCGGCTCGCGCTTGGGCAGGTCGCCGCGCATCGGGAACGGCGTGTCGGGCAGGTTCAGTGTGGCGCGGTAGTCGGTGGCGGTCGTGGGTTCGGTCATGGTGCAAGTGCCTGCGGTGGGCGCCGTGGGGTGCGGCGCGGGGCGCTCATCGTCGGGGCCGGCTGGCGTGGGTGCGCGCCGGCTCCGGGCTCGGTGGTCGAACCCGGCTAAATTCGGTCGCGCGAGGTTTGCCGATGCGTGGCCGTGCGCCAGCGCAGCGGGTCGAGTGCAAGCATGCAAAGTGCCATGCTTGCCATTCTACCGACGCTGCTCAGCCCTGCGCTGCGAACCAGGCCCGCGCCTGGGCCACGTCCTGCGCGATGGCGTCGCGCAATGCGGCCAGCGAGCCGTACTTGCGCTCGTCGTGCAGCTTGTGCAGCAAGTCGACCCGGATCACGCGGCCGTAGCCGCCTTCGGGCCCCAGCGCGGCGGGCCAGGCCAGGCAATGGGTTTCGAGCAGCACCTGGCCACCGTCTTCGATCGTCGGCCGCACGCCCAGGCTGGCCACGCCCGGCAGCGCGTCGGCCGCCAGCCCGTGCACGCGGACCGCGAAGATGCCCATCGCCGCCGGCCTCGGGTGGCCGAAGCGCAGGTTCAGGGTGCGAAAGCCGTCGCCCTGGCCGGGCTGGCGTCTCGCCCAGCGCGCGGCCCAGCCTGCGGCCGCGCTGCACATGGCCGCTGATGCTGTAGGGGTGGCCGAGCAGGCCGGCGGCGCGAGCCATATCGCCTGCGGCCAGCGCTTCGCGTACCGCAGAGCTCGACACACGCTGGCCGTGCACTTCGTAGCTCTGCATGCGCGCCACGTCGAAACCGGCCGCATCGCCCGCGGCATCGAGCATCGCGTAGTCGCCGGCGCGGCGGGCGCCGAAGCGAAAGTCGTCGCCGACCAGCACGTAGCGTGCGCCCAGGCCGCGCAGCAGCACGTCGTCGATGAAGGCCTGCGGCGTCTGCGCCGCGAAGCGCTCGTCGAAGCGCAGCACGACGGCCTGCTCGATGCCGCAGCGTTCGAGTTCGGCCAGCTTGTCGCGCAGGTTGGCGATGCGCGCCGGCGCGTCGGCTGCACGCCCGGCCCTGGCGGCGAAGAAGTCACGCGGGTGCGGCTCGAAGGTCACCACGCAGGACGGCACGCCGCGGTGCCGCGCCTCGCTGATCAGCAGGGCCAGCATGGCCTGGTGGCCACGGTGCACGCCGTCGAAGTTGCCTATCGTCAGGGCGCAGTGGGGCGCGATGTCGGGATGGCGGAAACCGCGCAGGATTCGCATGGCGGCGGATTATCGTGGCGCGAACAGTCGCTCGCGATCGGCCGCGTCGAGCCAGCACCATTGGCCCGGCGCGAGCGATGCGGGCAGCGCCAGGCCACCGACGGCGCTGCGGTGCAGCGCCTCGACGCGGTTGCCGACCGCGGCGACCATGCGCTTGACCTGGTGGTAGCGGCCTTCGGTCAGCGTCATGCGCAGCTGCGATGTCACCCGTGCGCTCGCAGGCGATGGCGCGCACCGGTTCGGGGTCGTCGTCGAGCACGACGCCGGCCAGCAGGCGCGCCACCGTGTCGGCCGCCAGCGGATGCTTGCACGTCACCTCGTAGACCTTGGCCACATGGTGCCTGGGCGAAGTCAGGCGGTGGATCAGCGCGCCGTCGTCGGTCAGCAGCAGCAGGCCGGTGGTGTCGGCATCGAGCCGGCCGACCGATTGCACGCCGCGTTCGCGCAGCGGCGCCGGCAGCAATGCCAGCACGCCGGGGTGGTGGCGCGGCTTGGCCGAGCATTCGTAGCCAGCGGGTTTGTGCAGCATCACGACGGCCTTGGCGTGGTACGGCCAGGGCTGGCCCTGCACGCTGAACACCAGCCCGTCGTGCCGAGCGAAACCTGCGGGTCGTCCAGGCGGACACCGCCGACCTGGACCTGGCCATCGGCGATCAGCGCCGCGCAATGGCGCCGCGTGCCGAAGCCCTGGCTGAACAGGATCTGCGCCAGCGTCTGTGTCGCGCCGGCCGTCACAACAGCGCGCCGAGATCGCGCGCGGCCGGCAGTCCGGGCAGGCCGGTCGCGTGAAAGACCGCGCTGGCGACCGCCCGCGCCGTGACCTCGGCGGCCAAGGCGCCGATCAACGTCAGGTTGCCCGCCACGGCGCCGGTGGCCAGCGCGAACAAGCGTGTCGCCGTCGTACGGCGTGTGGACCGGATTGATGCAGCGAGCCAGGCCATCGTGCGCCATGCCGGCCAGCTTGCGGCACTGGGCCTTGTCGAGCCGGGCATCGGTGGCGATCACGCCGATGGTGGTGGCCATGCCGGCCTGCAAGCGCGCCGGCACCTCGCCGCGCGCCAGCGCGGCCGCGCAGTGCACGAGGTGGCGGCTGTCGGCGCCGGTGCGCGCACCGGCCAGCACCTCGCCGCTGTTGGTGTCGATCACGTCGCCGGTGGCGTTGACGGCCACCAGCGCGGCCACGGTGACGCCGCCGACGCGGATCGACGCGCTGCCGATGCCGCCCTTCATCGCCCGCTCGATGCCGAACAGCTTGCCCACCGTCGCGCCGGCGCCGGCGCCGACGTTGCCTTGCGCGGGCTTGGCCGTCGACGCGGCTTCGCACGCGGCGTAGCCCGCGGCGGCGTCGGGACGGATCGACAGGTCGCCGCGCCACAGGTCGAACAGCACCGCCGCGGGCACGATCGGCACACGCACCGCACCGACGGCAAAGCCGTGGCCGTGTTGCTCGAGCCAGCGCATCACGCCGCCCGCCGCATCGAGGCCGAAGGCGCTGCCGCCGCTGAGCAGCACCGCGTGCACGCGGTCGACCAGGTTTTCCGGCCGCAGCAGATCGGTCTCGCGCGTGCCGGGTGCGCCGCCGCGCACGTCGACGCCGGCCACCGCGCCGGCAGGGCACAGCACCACGCTGCAGCCGGTGGCCCGCAGCGGATGCGTGAAGTGGCCGACGGTGAGGCCGGCGACGTCGGTGATGGCGTCGGCCAGTGCCGGGCCGGCAGCTCCGGTCACGCGAACACCCCGGCGCTGTCCTGCATGCGCTCGCTGACTTCGCCCAGGTGGTGCAGCGTGTCGCCCCAGGCCAGCTCGAGCATCGTCAGCCGCTTGAAGTAATGGCTGGCGCTGGCCTCGTCGGTCACGCCGATGCCGCCGTGCAGCTGGATGCATTGCTGGCCGACGAAGCGCATCGACTGGCCGAGCTGGACCTTGGCCTGCGACAGCGCGCGGCGGCGTTGCGGCGCCGGCTCGCCGAGCTTCAGGCTGGCGTAGTAGCTCATCGAGCGCGCCAGCTCGAGCTGCATCTTGACGTCGGCGACGCGGTGGCGCAGGGCCTGGAAGCTGGCGATGGCCACGCCGAACTGCTTGCGCGTGTTCATGTACTCGACCGTGATCGCCAGCAGCTGGTCCATCAGGCCGACGCCCTCGGCGCAGACCGCGGCGATGCCGACGTCGCCGGCCGCTTCGAGCGCGGCGGCGGCGTCGGCCAGCACCAGCTGCGCCGGCGTCGCCGCCAGCGTGACGTCGGCCGCGCGCGCCCCGTCCTGCGTCGGGTAGCCGCGCACCGCGCAGCGTCCGCGCTCGACCAGGAACAGACCGAGCGGCGCTGCCGCATCCGGCCCGAGCCGCGCCGGCACCAGGAACGCGTCGGCCTCGTCGCCGGCCGGCACCAGGCTCTTGTGGCCGGTGAGCGACCAGCCGCCCGCGGTCTGACTGGCGAGCGTCGACACGGCGTCCAGCCGGTAGCGTGTGCCGCGTTCCTGCTGCGCGAGCACGACCAGGGCCGAACCGTCGGCGATGCGCGGCAGCCAGGCGGACTGCACGGCGGCGTCGGCCTGCGCCAGCAGCGCGGGCGCGACCAGCGCGCCGGCGGCGTAGGGCGCATTGACCAGCCCGCGGCCGAGTTCCTCCATCACCACCATCGCGTCGACCGCCCCCAGGCCCAGGCCGCCATGGTGGGCGGGCACCGCCAACCCGGTCAGGCCGAGCTCGGCCAGCTCGGCGTACACCGCGCGCGTCGCGCCGCCGGCCTTGGCCAGCGCGTGGCGGCGGGCGAACGAGAAGCCCTTCTCGACCCAGCGCCGGACGGCATCGCGCAGCGAGATCTGATCGTCGGTAAATTCAAAGTCCATGGTCGTCTCACGAGCCCAGTACCGTCTGCGCGACGATGTTGCGTTGCACTTCGTTGCTGCCGCCGTAGATCGTCGTCTTGCGGTAGTTGAAATAGGTCGAGGCCAGCGGTGCGACATGCGCCGCGCCGACATGGTCGCCTTGCCAGCCGGCGGCCATCGCCTCCTTGATGAACGGCAGCGCGAAGGGCCCGGCCGCCAGCATCATCAGCTCGCTGTAGCGTTGCTGGATTTCGCTGCCGCGGATCTTCAGCAGGCCGGCGACATCCAGGCTCTGCTTGCCGCCGCGTTCGGCCGCCAGCACCCGCAGCACCATCATCTCCAGTGCCACGATGTCGACCTCGAGCAGTGCGATCTGGTCGCGAAAGCGCCGCTCGTCCCACAACCCTTCGGCCTTGGCGATGCGCTTCAGGCGTTCGAGCTCGCGCTTGGCGCGGTTCACGTCCGCGATGTTGGTGCGTTCGTGCGAGAGCAGGTGCTTGGCGTAGGTCCAGCCCTTGTTCTCCTCGCCGATCAATTGATCGGCTGGCACTTCGACGTTGTCGAACCAGACCTCGTTCACCTCGTGCGCGCCGTCGAGCATGATGATCGGGCGCACCGACACGCCGGGTGTCTTCATGTCGATCAACAGGAACGAGATGCCGGTCTGCGGCTTGCCCTCGTTGCTGGTGCGCACCAGGCAGAAGATCCATTCGCCGTACTGGCCCAGCGTGGTCCAGGTCTTCTGGCCGTTGACGATGTAGTAGTCGCCGCGCCGCTCGGCCTTGCACTTGAGCGAGGCCAGGTCGGAGCCCGCGCCGGGCTCGCTGTAGCCCTGGCTCCACCAGACCTCGCCGCTGGCAATGCCGGGCAGGAAGCGCCGTTGCTGCTCGGGCGTGCCGAAGGCCATGATCACCGGCGCCACCATCACCGGGCCGAACGGCACCACGCGCGGCGCGCCGGCCAGCGCGCATTCCTCTTCGAACAGGTGGCGTTGCACCGCGTTCCAGCCCGGGCCGCCGAATTCCTTGGGCCAGCCCCAGCCCAGCCAGCCCTGCTGGCCGAGGATCCTGGCCCAGCGCTGGTGGTCCTCGCGCGTCAGATGCAGCGCGTGGTGCACCTTGTGGCTGATGTCCGCAGGCAGGTTTTGCGCCACCCAGCTGCGAATCTGCTGCCTAAATGCGGTCTCTTCGGGGGTGAAGTTCAGGTCCATGGCGATCGTGATGTGGCTGCGCCGTGTTTTAGCACGATAGCCCGCACTCGGCTCGTTGCCGCCGCAACCGGCGCCGGTGTTCGCATGGCGCGCGGGATGATCAATGTCGGCCGCGATGGGACGCCGAGCCGTCGTGGCAGCAACCAACTCCACAAGCCGCGGCCGTTCGCAGGCGCGGCCGGGGCCGCCGGTGTCGGCAGCGCCGGGGCTGCCGGTACTTCGCTGCTGCGCGGTGTCGGGCGCCGCCACCGCGTCAGCCGGGCGCCTGGCTGCGCCGGCAGGTCTGCGTTGGCCGGCGGTGGTGCGAGCCAGGCCAGGATCGGCAGCCATTGGTCGAGGTCGGTCTGCACCTGTGCCGGCGGCAGGTCGAAGATCGCCAGGCCACGCTCAGTGCAACGCACGTAGTTCTGGGTCTCGCGCAGGACACCGACGAACGGCAGGCCCAGGCCCTGGGCCCATTCGCGCAGCGCCTGTTCGCCATGCGTGCGGCGTCGATGCGCATGCCCACGGCAGCGACCCGGCAGCGGCCGCTGGCCACGCGCGGGTGGCGGCGCAATTCGGCATAACAGTCGGCCGCCGACTCGCGGTCGAACGCCGAGTGGCACACCGGCATCAGCACCGCGTCGGCGAACATCACGGTGCGCGCGAGTTCGAAACCGTGCAGCGCGCCCGGCGTGTCGAGCACCAGGCACGACACGCCCGGCGGGACGTGCAGCGTCGTTCCTGGGGTCGACGATGCGGCCGCTGATGGCGACCACCGCGGGCTGCAGTCGCGGCGCGCCGGCGCAGCCAGGTCAGCGCCGAGGCCTGGCGATCGAGGTCGCCCAGCATCACGCCCAGGCCATGGTGCGCCAGGCAGGCGGCCAACTGGGTGGCCAGCGTGCTCTTGCCGCTGCCACCCTTGCGATTGACGATCGCGAAGACGGGCATGCGCGCGCTGCGTCAGTCGGCCTTCGCGCCCGAGGCCTTGACCACGGTCTCGTACTTGGCGTGTTCGCTGCGCACGAACTGCGCGAAGGCCTCGGGCGTGGTCGGCGCCGGCTCGGCCATCAGGCTGGCCAGTCGCGTCTTGACCTCGGGCGAATTCAAGGCGTCGACGAAGCCGCGGTTCAGACGTGCCGTCACGTCGGCCGGCAGCCGCGCCGGCCCGAACAGGCCGAACCAGGTGTGGATGTCGAAGCCGGCCAGGCCGAGGTCGCCGGCGCTGGCCGCAATCGTCGGCAGCGCGGGCATCGCCGTCGAGCGCTGGGCGGTGGTCACGGCCAAAGCGCGCAGCCTGCCGCTGCGGATGTTCGCCGACGCGGCGGCGAGGTTGTCGAAGTTCAGATCGACCTGGCCCGACAGCAGGCCCAGTTGCGCGGGAGGCCCGCCGGCGTAGGGGATGTGGACCATGAACACGCCGGCCTGGGTCTTGAACATCTCGCCGGCCAGGTGGCCGGCGCTGCCGTTGCCGCCCGAGCCGTAGTTCAGCTTGCCGGGGTTCGCCTTGGCGTACGCGATCAGGTCGCGCACCGTCGCGATGCCCAGCCGCTGCGCCGTCTCGTTGTTCATCACCAGCACGTTGGGCACCTGGGCCACCAGCGTGATCGGCGTGAAGTCGCGCAGCGCGTCGTAGGGCATCTTGCTGTACAGCCAGGGGTTGATGGCGTGCGTGGCCACCGCGCCCATCACGATCGTCGTGCCGTCGGGCGCGGCCTTGGCGACCGCATCGGCGCCGACGTTGCCGCCTGCGCCGGGGCGGTTTTCGACGATCACGACGCCCAGGCTGTCCTTGACGCTCTCGGCCAGCGCGCGCGCGGCGATGTCCAGCGGCCCGCCGGGTGGGTAGGGCACCACCAGCCGGATCGGCCGCGGTTGCTGGGCCCAGGCGTTGGCCACAGAAATGGACAAGGTGGCGGCAAGGGCTTCGCGACGACGCATGCAGGCTCCCGGGACTGGTGGCCACAGTCTAGCGGCCGCGAGTCAGCGGCGACAATCCGCGCCGAAGACGCCCGAACCGATGATCCACTACCGCATCGAGCTGCACGACCTGCACGCGCACCTGTATCGCGTCACGCTGAGCGTGCCGCAGCCGGCCAGCGAGCAGCGCGTGAGCCTGCCGGTGTGGATCCCCGGCAGCTACATGGTGCGCGACTTCGCGCGCCACCTGTCGCAGATCCAGGCCCAGCAGGGCCGCGCTGCGTGCGCGCTGCGACAACTCGACAGCAGTACCTGGCTGGTCCCGTGCGCTGGCCGTGGCGCGCTGACGCTGACCTACCTGGTATATGCATTCGACGGCTCGGTGCGCGCCGCGTTCATCGACAGCCGGCGTGGGTTCTTCAATGGCACCAGCCTGTGCCTGCGCGTCGAGGGTCGCGAGAACGAGCCGCACGGCATCACGCTGGCCGGCCTGCCGCGCGGCTGGTCGGTGGCCACGGCGATGCCGGCCGATGGCGCCAAGGGCTGGCTCGCCGCCGACTACGACGAGCTGGTCGACCACCCGTTCGAACTCGGCCCGTTCTGGCGCGCCGGCTTCGATGCCGCCGGCGTGGCCCACGAGCTGGTCGTTGCCGGCGCCTGGCCGGGGATGGACGGGAGCCAGGTTGCTCGCCGACACGCGCCGCATCTGCGAGACGCAGATCGCCTTCTGGCACGGCAAGCGCCACGCCAGGCCACCGTTCGCGCGCTACCTGTTCCTGCTTCATGCTGTCGAAGACGGCCATGGCGGGCTCGAGCACCGCGCCAGCAGCGCGCTGATGGCGGCCCGCCGCGACTTGCCGCGCAGCGGGCAGCGCGGTACGGGCGAGGGCTACCCATCGTTGCTGGGCTTGATTTCGCACGAGTATTTCCACGCCTGGAACGTCAAGCGCCTGAAGCCGCGTGAGCTCGAGCGCATCGACTACACCCGCGCCAACCACAGTTCGCTGTTGTGGTTCTTCGAGGGCTTCACTTCGTACTACGACGATTTGCTGCTGTTGCGCGCCGGACTGATCGACGCAGCGAAATACCTGACGCTGCTGGCCAAGACGATCAACGGCGTGGCCGGCACGCCGGGCCGCAAGGCGCAGAGCGTCGCGCAAGCCAGCTTCGACGCCTGGGTCAAGTTCTACCGCAGCGACGAGAACACGCCCAACGTGACCGTCAGCTACTACACCAAGGGCTCGCTGGTGGCGCTGGCGCTGGACTTGACGCTGCGCCGCGAGGGCCGCGGCACGCTCGACGCCGTCATGCGCCAGCTGTGGCGTGCCAGCCGCGGCGGCGCGATCGACGAGGCCGCCATCGCGGCGGCGTTGCGCGAGGTCGGCGGCCGCAGCCATCTGCGCGAACTGGCGGCCTGGGTGCACGGCACCGGTGAGCTGCCGCTGGCGGCCCTGCTCGACGCCGCCGGCGTGCAGCAACACCACGCCCCGGAACCCCTGGGCGCGTCACTCGGCCTGCGCTTGTCGGAAGCGGCGCTGAGCGGGGTGCAGGTCAGATCGGTGCTGGCCGGCAGCGCCGCCGCCAATGCAGGGATTGCGCGCCGGCGACGAGCTGCTGGCTGTCGACGACTGGCGCATTCGCCGCCTCGACGACGCACAGCAATGGCTGATTGCGGGGCGGCCGTTCGAGCTGCTGCTGGTGCGCGAGCAGCGTGTCCTGAAATTGCGCGTCGAACCCGAGGCCGCGCCACGGCCCGCACTGACGCTGTCGCTGGCCGACAAGCCGAGCGCCGACGCGGCGGCATTGCGCCGCGACTGGCTTGGCGTTTGAGCCGCGCGCGGCAAGCGTCGATGGCAGCGACTTCACTCGCCTTGCCGGTACTGCCCGGTGCCGCCGTGGCGCGGCCACACGCCGCGCGCCGGGTCGGCTGGTGGGTGATGGTGCTGGCGGTCCTTGCCGCCCACAGCCTGGCCGCACTCTGGCTGCGCGACAACCTGGTCGGTTGGGGCGACGGTGATCGGCCGATGCCCGCGCGCATGGAGGTCGCGTTCGTGCAGACGCTGGAGGCGGCGGCGCCGCCAGCCGTCGCGGCGGCGCGTCCGGTCAGGAAGGTCGCCCGGGCCCGCGCGGCGCGGCCTGCAGCGTCGGCACCGGTGGCGGCGATCGAGGCACCACCGGCCGCGAGCGAGCCGGCGGCCGTGATCGAGGCGGCCGCTGCGCCGTTGGCCGTGGCCGAGGCCACCGCCGCAGGCAAGCGCGCCGGCCGCCGCTGCCGATTCGGCCTCGGCCCCGGCCGTCGTGGCCGCGGCATCGGCGCCGGCCACGGCGGCAAAGGCTTTCGAATGGCCGCCATCGACGCGCCTGACCTATGTGCTCACCGGCAACTACCGCGGCGAAGTGAATGGCAGTGCACGCGTGCAATGGGTACGCCAGGACTCGCACTACCAGGTCCACCTCGACGTTGCCATCGGCCCCAGCTTCGCGCCGTTGATTTCGCGCCGCATGACCAGCGACGGCGAACTCGGCGAGCGCGGCTTGACGCCGCGGCGCTACGACGAAGCGACGCGGGTGCTGTTTCGGCAGCCCGGCCGTGCGACCGTGCTGTTCGGCCCGCAATGGGTCACGCTGGCCAACGGCAGCCAGCATGAGGCGCTGCCCGATGTGCAGGACACCGCCAGCCAGTTCGTGCAGCTGACCTGGCTGTTCACGACCCAACCCGAGCTGCTGCGTGCGGGCAACACGGTGACGCTTGGCGCTGGCCCTGCCCAAGCGCACCGACCGCTGGGTCTACGACGTGCTCGGCCAGGAACAGCTGGTGACGCCGATCGGTGTGCTCGACACCTACCACCTCAAGCCGCGGTTGGGCGAGCGGCGGCCGGGCAACGAACTGAGTGCCGAGGTCTGGTTCGCGCCGACGCTGCAGTACCTGCCGGTGCGCCTGCGCATCGCGCAGGACGCAGACACGTTCATCGATCTGCTGCTCGATTCGGCGCCGCTGCAGGCCGCGCCGGAGGCCGCCGCGAGCGCGCCGCGATAGGCGCCTGGCGTACCGGTTAGGCCGTGGGTTCGGCGACGAAGCGCGCGGCGAAGGCGTCGGCGGCGCGATCGCCGCGTACCTTGCGCAACACCAGGACGGCCCGCGCCAGCAGCGGTTGCAGTTCGGTCATGTCCGCGCTGCGGTTGATCTTGATGACCAGCGTTTCCGCGTTCGGGCCGAGCTTCTCGGTGAGCTCGCGCACGGCCTCGCGGCGCAGCGATTCGAAGGGCAGGCCGAGCGCACTGGGCTTGGGCAGCTCGCTCGGCTCGGTGGGGGCGAAAGCCGTGCTGGACACGGAAGGCTCGACCGGCTCGACGCGGGTCGATCGGATCGAGGCGGCCGCGCGTGCGGTGCGGCGCAGGCGGCGGTGGTGGCGGCGGGGGTGGCGCTGGCGGCGGAGGCGGCGGCTGGCGGCGGAGGCGGCGGAGGGGGCGGCGGAGGAGGGGCGGCGGAGGCGGGGCGGCGGAGGAGGCGGCGGTGGCGGTGGCGGTGGCGGTGGCGGCGGCGCCTGATCTTCGATGAATCCGTTGGCCACCAAGTTGGCCAGTGTGCCGACCGGATCGGTGGCGATCAGCGTGGACAAGGCTTCGACCGTCCTGCGGCCGTCGACCAGGATCAGCGCGCTGCGCAACCGGGGCGTCAGCCGGTGCGCCCGGGTTTCGATCTCGGCGATGCCTTTGCCGGTTTTGCGATAGACGGTGCCCATAGGGCGCGCAGGATAGCGCCTAGCGCCGGCACCGCGATCGGGGTGGCGGCGACCGTCGCGAAAAATTCATGGTCTTGCGCGGTCAGCCCGGCATCTGCGTAGCCCGGTCTGCGCGGCCGCGAAGCCGGGTGGGTCGGCCTGCCCCGGGACAGACGGGAATGGCGCACGTATAGTTTGCCGAACCCGGTGCAGCCCAAGGACGGAGCAGCGAAGCATGAACTACGAGTGCATTCTCATCGAGCAGCGCGAAAACGCCGCCGGCACGCTGGCGACCGGCCTGATCAGGCTGAACCGGCCCAAGCAGATGAACGCGTTGAACGATCGCCTGATGGACGAACTCGGCCACGCACTGCGTGGCTTCGATGCCGATGCCGCCGTCGGTTGCATCGTCATCACCGGCAGCGACAAGGCCTTTGCCGCCGGCGCCGACATCGGCGCCATGGCCGACTACAGCTACATGGACGCCTACCTCGGCAACTACATCACGCGCAACTGGGAGGCGTTGAAGAGCGTGCGCAAGCCGGTGATCGCGGCAGTGGCCGGCTTTGCGCTCGGCGGCGGCTGCGAACTGGCGCTGGCCTGCGACTTCATCATCGCTGCCGACAGCGCCCGCTTCGGCCAGCCCGAGATCAAGCTCGGCATCATGCCTGGCGCCGGCGGCACGCAGCGGCTGCCGCGCGCGTGTGGGCAAGAGCAAGGCGATGGACATGATCCTGACCGCACGCATGATGGACGCCGCCGAGGCCGAACGCGCCGGCCTGGTCAGCCGCGTGGTGGCCGCCGACAAGCTGCTCGACGAAGCCTTCGCCGCCGCGGCGACCATCTGCGGCTTCGGCATGCCCAGCGTGATGATGGCCAAGCAATGCGTCAACCGCGCGTTCGAGTCCGGACTGGCCGACGGCGTCAGCTACGAACGTGGCCTCTTCCATTCGCTGTTTGCCACGGCGGACCAGAAGGAAGGCATGGCGGCGTTTGTCGGCAAGCGCAAGCCGGTTTTCAAGCACCGCTGAGGCCAGGCGACATGAGCGACGACGCCGTTGCCCTCGAAGGCGGCTGCACCTGCCGCGGTCTGCGCTACCGCCTGACGGGCGCGCCGCTGTTCGTGCACTGCTGCCATTGCCGCTGGTGCCAGCGCGAGTCGGGCTCGGCGTTTGCCTTGAACGCGCTGATCGAAGCCGACCGCGTGCAGTTGCTGGCCGGCGAGGCCGAGGTGGTCGACACGCCGAGCCTGAGCGGCAAGGGCCAGAGGATCGCGCGCTGTCCGCGCTGCCGCATTGCTGTCTGGAGCAACTACGCCGGCGCCGGCGACGCCGTGCGCTTCGTGCGCGTGGGCACGCTCGACGATCCCGACCGCTGCCCGCCCGACATCCACATCTACACCGCGTCCAAGCAGCCGTGGGTCGTGCTGCCGCCTGGCACGCCGGCGGTGGCCGGGTACTACAAGGCCAGCGAGCAGTGGCCGCCATCGAGCCTGGAGCGGCGTGCCGCGCTGATGGCGCGCGCCAAGGGCGGCGCCGCACCGCCATCGCGATGAACCTGTGCTGCCGCCCGCTCGGGCGGCAGCCGGTTCACGCGCCGTGCTTGTCGGCCTCCGAAGTGAAGCTGTCGGCGTAGAAGGCCTCGGCCGGCAGCCCGCATTGGCTGACGAAATCGCGCTCTGCCGACTCGACCATCACCGGCACGCCGCAGGCATACACCTCGTGGCCCGATAGGTCGGGCAGGTCGGCCATCACGGCCCGGTGCACGAACCCGGTGCGGCCGTGCCAGTCGTCTTCGGGCCGGGCCTCCGACAGCACCGGCACGTAGCGAAAGTTGGGCATCGCTGCCGCAGCGGCCTGGGCCCAGTCGTGCTGGTACAGATCGGCCTTGCTGCGGCAACCCCAGTACAGCGTGGCCGGTCGCGCGATGCCCGCTGCCCGCATGTGCTCGACGATGGCCTTGATCGGCGCCAGGCCGGTGCCCGACGCGAGCAACACGATCGGTTTGTCGGTCGCGTCGTCGCCGTCTTCACGCAGGAAGAAGCTGCCGAACGGCCCCTCCAGGCGCAGGATGTCCTTCTCCTTCATCGCGCCGAAGACATGATCGGTGAACTTGCCGCCAGGCATGTGGCGCAGGTGCAGCTCGACGGCGGGCGGGTTGCCCATCTGCTCGGGTGCGGTGGCGATCGAGTAGCTGCGCCGGGCGCCGTCGCGCAGGATGAATTCGACGTACTGTCCGGCGCGGTACTTGAAGGCCACGGTGGCCGGCAATTGCAGCTTCATCACGGCCACGTCGGGCGCGGCGCGCGTGAGCGCGGACACCCGCGCCGGCATCTTCATCGGCGGGTACTCGCCGGCACCGGCCACGGTGCGCGCCTCGACCACGCAATCGGTCTGCGGCATCGCGCAGCAGGTCAGGATCCAGCCGGCCTGCTCTTCGGCCGCCGACAGGGCCTTGGCCTGGTGCGTGCCATGCCGCACGCGGCCCTCGACAAGCCGGCTCTTGCACGATGCCGCAGGCGCCGTCGCGGCAGCCGTAGGGCAGGCCGACACCCGAGCGGATGGCGGCCGGCAGGATGGCTTCGTCGTTGGGCAACGTCGAACGTCAACCCCGCGGGTTGAACCGATATCTTGAATGTCATTGGGGGCAGACCGGGCGATCGAGGCTTCTACACTGAGCGGAATTGTGCCCCCTGGCTTGCTTGCGCCGCTTTACCGCTGATGTCGTTGCCCTCCAGAGCCCGCCGCCCCGTGTTGTTGATCGTCGGTTGCGGCGATGTCGGACTGCGAGTGCTGCGGCTCCTGCGCAGCCGATTCCGCGTGCTGGCGCTGACCTCGTCGCCTGCGCGCGTCGCGGCGTTGCGTGCGGCGGGGGCGGTGCCCCTGCTGGGCGACCTGGACGATGCGGCCTCGCTCGGCCGGCTGGCGGCGTTGGCCGACGCCGTGCTGCACCTGGCACCGCCGCCGCGCCACGGCGACAGCGATCCGCGCACACAGCGTCTGCTGCAGGCGCTGGCGCGCAGCAGGCGCGTGCGATGCCTGGTCTACGCCAGCACCAGCGGCGTGTATGGCGACGCGGCTGGCGCGCGCTTCGACGAAACCCGCGCCGTCAATCCGCAGACCGACCGGGCGCGCCGCCGCGTCGATGCCGAAGCCCGCGTGCGCCATCATGGCCGTGCCATGGGCGTGCGCGCAAGCATCCTGCGCGTGCCGGGCATCTATGCGCTCGACCGCGAGGGCGGTGACCCGCGCGAGCGCGTGCGCAGCGGCGCACCGGTGTTGGTGGCCGCCGACGACGTCTACACCAACCACATCCACGCCGACGATCTGGCGCGTGCCTGCATCGCCGCGCTGCAGCGCGGCGCGCCGCAACGCGTCTACCACGCCAGCGACGACAGCGAAGTGCTGATGGGCGCACACTTCGACGCCGTGGCCGATGCCTTTGGCCTGGCCCGGCCGCCGCGCCTGACGCGGGCCGAAGCCGCGCTGCGCCTGTCGCCGTTGCAGATGAGCTTTCTGGCCGAATCGCGGCGCCTGGACAACCGGCGCCTGCGCCGCGAGCTGTGCCTGCGGCTGCGCTACCCGACGCCGGCCGTCGCCTGGGCCGCTGCCGGGCGTGCGTGACTCAGACCCCGTCGGGCCGTTTGATGGTTTGCGCGCGATCGACGCTGCGCAGGCCCACGTCCTGGCGCATGCCGTCGCGCTCGATCCCGAGCGTCACGTCGCGCTCGGGCGGCCCGCCGGACCACAGCCGGGTCCACAGCGTATCGAGCGTCGTCACCGCCGTGCCGTCGATGGCCACGATGTGGTCGCCCACGCGCAGCCCGGCCGCCTCGGCCGGGCTGTCGCCCGCGACCCGCACCACATGCAAGATGCCGCCCTGCTCGACGCAATTCACGCCCAGCCAGGCGCGGCGGCTGGCGCTGGACATGCCGCTGGCGCGCAACTCGCCCAGGATCGGACGCAGCAGATCGGTCGGCACGAACATGTTGCCCGGCACGCGTGGGCCTTCGCCGCGCTCGCTGGCGCGTGTGTCGGCGACGATGAGCGAGCCGATGCCCACCAGTTCGCCATGGCTGTTGAACAGCCCGGCGCCGCTGTGGTCGGTGCGCGGCGGTGCGGTGAAGAGCGCGCCTTCGATGCGGTATTCCCAGTAGCCGGCAAAGCTGCGCCGCGACACCAGCTGCGCCATGCTGAGCTGGCCGTCTTCGCCGCCGCTGGCCACCAGCAGGGGCTCATCGGCTGCGACCGCCTGCGAGCCGCCCAACGGCGCAGGGGCGACGCGCAGCGGCGCCAGCGGCTGCAACAGGCCGAAGCCCGTGGCCAGGTCGTAACCGACGACACGCGCCGGCACCGCCCGCTCGTCGTCGAGCACAAGCCGGACCTGATCGGCCTCGAGCACCAGGTAGCCGATGGTCAGGACCAGTTCGTCCGGGCCGATGACCACGCCCGAGCCCTGGCGCATCCGGCCCAGGGTGGCGACGGAGCGCGCGCCTTCGAGCGCCAGCACCTGCACGCCGACGACGGCCCGGCTGGCACGTTCGAGGGCCAGCGACTGGGCTTCGAGTTCGGTTGCCGCTGCCGCCGGCGCGCAGGGCACCACGGCGATGAGTGCGGCGGCCAGCCAGCGAGCGAGCCACGAGGATTGCTGAATGATCGTTTGCATCACGCACCTCCTGCGGACAGGGCCCAGGATGCGCCGACTCGCCGCGCGGCGCAATCCCCGCCATCGGATCGTGGCGTCAGCGTCGCCGACTGAACGGCAATTGTCCACGCCAGTAACGGATCATCAGGAAGCCGCCGAGCATCCCGCCGAGGTGGGCGAAGTGGGCGATGCCGCCGGGTCCCATCACGCCCAGCACCAGTTCGAGCGTACCGAAGATGGCCACGAAGTACTTGGCCTTCATCGGGATCGGTGGCAGCAACAACATGATCATGCGGTTCGGGAACAGCATGCCGAAGGCCAGCAGCAGGCCGAAGGTGGCGCCCGACGCACCGAGCGTGGGCACGCGCGAGCCGATCAGGAGCGTCCACAACAATTGCACCGCCGCGGCCGCCAGCGCACTGGCGAGCAGGAACTGCATGAAGCGCTTGTGGCCCCACAGGCGCTCGATTTCGGCGCCGAACATCCACAACGCCAGCATGTTGAAGAACAGGTGCAGCGTGTCGCCGTGCAGGAAGGCGTAGCTCAGCGGCTGCCACGGCATGAAGCGGCCGCTCTGCAGCGGCCACAGTGCAAACAGCGCCGTCAGCGGCACGAACTGCTGCACGCAGAACACGCCGATGCAGATCAGGATCAGCGCTTTGGTGACCGGTGGCAGTTGCGGCATGGCGGAGGTGCGTGGTGCCCGGGGCCGGACTCGAACCGGCACGCCTTGCGGCGAGGGATTTTGAGTCCCTTGCGTCTACCGATTTCGCCACCCGGGCGGGAAAGAAGGGCACGCGGTAGCGCGTGGGCGCGAATTATCACATGGGCCCTGCAACGAACTTCGACGACTGCCACAATGTCGCCATGCCTGCCTACAAGAGCCTCGAAGACGTGATCGGCGCGACGCCGCTGGTGCGCCTGCAACGCGTGCCAGGTGCCGGCAATGCGCAACGTGGCAATCAGATCCTGGGCAAGCTCGAAGGCAACAACCCGGCCGGTTCGGTGAAGGACCGGCCCGCGATGAGCATGATCCGCCGCGCCGAGGAGCGCGGCGAAGTCAAGCCCGGTGACGTGCTGATCGAAGCCACGTCGGGCAACACCGGCATCGCGTTGGCGATGGCCGCGGCAATCCGCGGCTACCGCATGGTCTTGATCATGCCGGAGGATTTGTCGATCGAGCGGGCGCAGACGATGAAGGCGCTGGGTGCCGAACTGGTGCTGACGCCGCGTTCGGGCGGGATGGAGTACGCACGCGACCTGGCGCTGCAGATGCAGGAGGACGGCAAGGGCCGGGTGCTCGACCAGTTCGCCAATGCCGACAATCCGCGCATTCACTACGAAACCACCGGGCCGGAGATCTGGCACGACACCGAAGGGCAGGTCACGCACTTCGTCAGCGCGATGGGCACCACCGGAACGATCACCGGCGTGTCACGGTATCTGAAGGAGAAGAATCCTGCGGTGCGCATCGTCGGCGCGCAACCCAGCGAGGGCTCGCGCATCCCTGGCATTCGCAAATGGGCCGAGGCCTACTTGCCCAAGATCTACGACGCCACGTTCGTCGACGAGATCGTGCTCGTCAGCCAAGCCGACGCCGAGGACATGGCGCGACGGCTGGCGCGCGAGGAAGGCCTCTTCGCCGGCATCTCCGCGGCGGGTGCCTGCTGCGTCGCGCTGCGCTTGGCCGAGCGACTCGAGCGCGCGACGATCGTGTTCGTCGTCTGCGACCGGGGCGACCGCTACCTGTCGACCGGTGTGTTCCCCGCATGAGCGTTCCGACGCTCGCGCACCGGGGCCGCCCGTTCTGCGACCGCGCGCTCGCGCGCGCACCTAGAATCGCCTCGCCGGCAAAGGAAAATTCTGCATGGAAGCGACCAAAGAACTCGACACCCGCGGCCTGAACTGTCCGTTGCCGATCCTGAAAGCCAAGAAGGCGCTGGCCGACATGCAAAGCGGCGAGGTTCTGAAGGTCGTGGCCACCGACCCGGGCTCGGTGCGCGACTTCCAGGCCTTTGCCCGGCAGACGGGCAACGAACTGGTCGAGCAGAGCAGCGGCGGGAACGAGTTCGTTCACTACCTGCGGCGGCGCTAGGCGCCACCCGCGATCACAACTTCAGCGAGCGCAGGAAGTCGCGAAAACCCGGCCCGAGTTGCGGGTGTTCCAGTGCCAGCTCGACGTTGGCCTGCAGGAAGCCTTCCTTGCTGCCGCAGTCGTAGCGCCGACCCTCGTAGCGATAGGCAAACACCTTCTCGCGGCGCAGCAGGGCGGCAATGCCGTCGGTGAGCTGGATCTCGCCGCCGGCGCCGCGTTCCTGGTTCGCGATCTCGTCGAACACGCCCGGCGTGAGGATGTAGCGCCCGGCCACGCCCAGGCGTGATGGCGCATCCGCGGGTTTGGGCTTTTCGACGAGGCGCTCGATGTTGACCAGCCGGTCGTTGACCGGCGTGCCGGCGACGATGCCGTAGCGTTGCGTTTGCTCGGCCGGCACTTCCTGCACCGCCAGCATCGAGACGCGCCACTCCCGGTACTGCGCGACCATCTGGGCCATTACCGGCGGCTGGCCCACCATCAGGTCGTCGGCCAGCAACACCGCGAACGGCTCGTTGCCGACCAGCCGGCGCGCGCACAGCACGGCATGTCCCAGCCCCAGCGCCTGGGCCTGGCGGACGTAGATGCACTCCATGTCGTCGGGCTTGACGCTGTGCACAACGTGAAGAAGTTCCGCCTTACCCGCTTGTTCGAGGGCTACTTCCAACTCGAACGTCATGTCAAAGTGGTCCTCAATAGGGCGCTTGTGGCGGCCCGTGACGAAGATCATCTCGCGAATGCCGGCGGCGTACGCCTCCTCGACCGCGTACTGAATCAGTGGTTTATCGACGACCGGAAGCATTTCCTTCGGCTGGGCCTTCGTGGCCGGAAGGAATCGGGTGCCGAGGCCCGCGACAGGAAAGATCGCTTTTTTGATTAGCATTTACTTACACTAGAGACGGGGGGAGACGGGTCAATTCTGGCACGCACCGGTAGCGGGTGCGGCGTGAAGACCGCCCGAAGGGTGCATGGACGTTCTGATCGTTGAGCCGCTCGAACCGGAGGTCATGCAATGGCTGGGCGAACGCCACGCCGTTCGTTATGCCCCTGAGTTGGCCCGCGACCCGCGCGCATTGCGTCAGGCGTTGTTCAACATCCGTGCGCTGATCATCCCGGCCTCGGTGGCGCTGGACGCGCAGGTGCTGCACTTCGCGCCGGTGTTGCGTGCGGTCGGGCGCCTGAGTTCGGGCGCCGAGAACATCGACCTCGATGCCTGCGGCCGGGCTGGCGTCGAGGTCGTTCGCAGCGTCACCGCCAGCGCCGTGGCCGAAGCCGAATTCATGGTCGGCGCGTTGCTGGCCATGCTGCGGCGGGTGCCGGTGGTCAATGCCGAAGGTCTGCTTGTCGGGCGCGAACTCGGTGGCGCGACGGTCGGCCTGATCGGCATGGTGCCGTCCGCGCGCGCGCTGGCGCAATTGCTGGCCGCATTCGGCTCGCGCGTGGTGGGCTATGACCCGTCGGTGCATGCCTCGGACAACGTCTGGAACCGCTGGCGCGTCGAGCCGCTGCCATTGCGCGAGTTGATGGAGCAAAGCGATGGCGTGTGCGTGCAGCTGGCCTTCTTCACGCGCTACCAGGGCTTGATCGGCGAGCGCTTCCTGCCGTTCTGCAAACCCAATCAGGTCTTGGTCAGCATCGCGCACTCGAGCATGTTCGACGAGGCCGCGCTGGCCGAGGTGTTGGCGACGGGTCGCATGGCCGCGGCCTGGTTCGACAGCCTGGAACCTGGGGCGATGGACCCTGGACGGCCGTTGCACGACATCGACTCGCTGCAGATCACGCCGCGCGTGGCTGCCACGACGCGCGAATCGCGCATCCGCAGCGCCTGGGCGGTGGCGCGGCGCATCGACGAGCTGCTGACGGCCAATGCAGCGCCGTCGCGTACCGAATTCAAGGCGACTGCGACAGACGTGCCGCTTGATCTTCCAGCCGACGAAGCATCTGGCTGAAGTCGGCCAGACGCTGGCGCTCCTGCTCGACCACCGCTGCCGGCGCGCGGGCCACGAAACCCGCGTTGCCGAGCTTGGCCTCGGCCTTGGCGATCTCGGACTGCAGGCGTGCGATTTCCTTGGCCAGGCGGGCCTGTTCGGCCGCGACGTCGATCCGGACTTCGAGTGCCAGCCGGGCGTTGCCTTGCACCGCCACCGGGGCGTCGCGCGTGGCCTCGGCGAACGCAGCGTCGTCGGGCAGTCGCTTGACTTCGGACAGCTTGGCCAGCGTCTTCAGCAGCGGCGCGGCAGTGTCGAAGAACGCGGCCTCGCCGAACACCAGCAGCGGCACGCGGTCGGCCGGTGACAACGACATCTCGCTGCGCAGGTTGCGGCAGGCGCCGACCACCGCCTTGAGTTGTGCCGACCCAGGCATCGGCTCGTCGCGTCGATGCGTTCCGGCTGCGCGATCGGGTAGGGCGCGGTGACGATGCCGTTCGCCGCGCCCGCCACCTTGCGCTCGGCCACCGGCGCGACGCGCTCCCACAGCTCGGCGGTGATGAAGGGCGTGAGCGGGTGCAGCAGGCGCAGCACGGTCTCCAACACACGGATCAATGTTCGGCGCGCCGCGCGCTGCAGCGCCGCATCCCCGGTCGCGATCTGCACCTTGGCGATTTCGAGGTACCAGTCGCAGTACTCATCCCAGACGAACGAATAGATGGCATTGGCCACGTTGTCGAGCCGGTAATCGGCAAAGCCCTGCGCGACCGCAGCCTCGACGCGCTGCAGCTCGCCGACGATCCAGCGGTCGGCCATCGAGAAGTCGAGGTAACCGCCCGGCACGCATTCCTGGGCGCCATGCGCTGCGAAGCCGCAGTCCTGGCCCTCGCAATTCATCAACACGAAGCGTGTGGCGTTCCACAGCTTGTTGCAGAAATTGCGGTAGCCCTCGCAGCGCTGGGTGTCGAAGTTGATGTTGCGGCCCAGGCTGGCGTAGCTGGCCATCGTGAAGCGCAGCGCGTCGGCGCCATAGGCCGGCATGCCGTTCGGGAACTCCTTCTGCACGCGCGCGGCGACCTTCGGCGCAGTCTCGGGCCGGCGCAGCCCGGTGGTGGATTTCCTGACCAGCGTCTCGAGGTCGACACCCTGGATCAGATCCACCGGGTCGAGCACATTGCCCTCGCTCTTGCTCATCTTGTGGCCGTGCGCGTCGTGCACCAGGCCATGGATGTAGACATCGCGGAAAGGCACCTTGCCGGTGAAGTGCAGCGTCATCATGATCATCCGGGCGACCCAGAAGAAGAGGATGTCGTAGCCGGTGATCAGCACGTTGGAAGGGAGGAACAGGTTCTGCTCGACCGTCTTGGCCGGCCAGCCGAGGGTGGAGAAGGGGAACTGCGAGGCCGAGTACCAGGTGTCGAGCACGTCGGCGTCGCGCGTCAACTCGCCGCCATAGCCGGCGGCTGCGGCCTTCGCACGGGCCTCGCTTTCGCTGCGCGCGACGAACAGTTCGCCGCCGCTGCCGTACCAGGCCGGAATCTGGTGTCCCCACCAGAGTTGGCGCGAGATGCACCAGTCCTGGATGTTCTTCATCCACTGGTTCCAGGTGTTGACCCACTGCGGCGGCACGAAGCGCACGTCGCCCTGCTCGACGGCGCGGATCGCGCGGCCGGCGAGCGACTCGCCGTCGGCGCCAGGCTTGGTCATGGCCATGAACCACTGGTCGGTCAGCATCGGCTCGACGATCTGGCCGGTGCGCGCGCAGCGCGGCACCGTGAGCCTGTGCTTCTTGGTCTCGACGAGCAGGCCCAGGGCCTCGAGGTCGGCCACCACGCGTTTGCGCGCGACGAAGCGGTCCAGGCCGCGGTAAGCGGCCGGCGCCTTGTCATTGATCTTGGCGTCCAGGGTCAGCACGCCGATCATGGCCAGGCCGTGGCGCTGGCCGACGGCATAGTCGTTGGCGTCGTGCGCCGGCGTGACCTTGACCACGCCGGTGCCGAACTCGCGGTCGACATAGGCATCGGCAATGACGGGGATCGTCCGGTCGCACAGCGGCAGCGACACCCGCTTGCCGAGCAACGCGGTGTAGCGCTCGTCGTCGGGATGGACCATCACCGCGGTGTCGCCGAGCATGGTCTCGGGCCGCGTCGTCGCCACCACCACCGACCCGGTGCCGTCGGCCAAGGGATAGCGGATGTGCCAGAGCAATCCGTCCTCTTCTTCGCTCTCGACTTCCAGGTCGGAGACCGCCGATTGCAGCACCGGGTCCCAGCTCACCAGCCGCTTGCCACGGTAGATCAAGCCTTCTTCATACAGCCGCACGAAGGTCTCGCTGACCACCGCCGACTGGGTCGCGTCCATCGTGAAGTACTCGCGCGTCCAGTCCACCGTATCGCCGATGCGTCGCATCTGGCCGGTGATGGTGTTGCCGCTTTGCTGCTTCCACTCCCAGACGCGGGCAACGAAATTCTTGCGCCCGATGTCATGGCGGCTCTTGCCTTCATCCTGCAGTTGGCGTTCGACGACGATCTGGGTGGCGATGCCGGCGTGATCGGTACCCGGCAACCACAAGGTGTTGAAGCCGCGCATGCGGTGGTAGCGCGTCAGCGCATCCATGATCGTGTGGTTGAAGCCGTGGCCCATGTGCAGGGTGCCGGTGACGTTGGGCGGCGGCAGCTGGATCGAGAACGACGGCTTGGCCGCGTCCAGCGTGGGCGCAAACAGGCCCGGCTCGGCCCACAGCGACGCCCACCTGGCTTCGATGGCGGCGGGTTCGAAGGACTTGGCAAGTTCGGTCATGGGCGGGAGTCAAATCAACACAGGTCGACACAATCGATGTCAACGCGCGACGGGCCTCTGGGGTTTGTCGGATTCTAGGTCGTGCTACCTTGTCGCCTGCCCTATCGAGGAGACCTGCAAATGGCTGTCAATGCCCGTCGATCGTGGCGCACGCTGGCGTGTGCCGTACCGTTGCTGCTGGCTGCCTGTGGCGGCGGAGGCGGCAGCCAGGACAACGGCGCGGTGCCACCGCCGTTGAGTTGCCGCACTGCCGACTTGCAGGACTGGCTGCAAACTACATGAACGCCTGGTACTTCTGGTACGCGCTCGCCCCGAATCCTTCGCCGACCGGCTTTGCCACGGTCGCCGACTACTTCGACGCGCTGATCTATCGTGGCGGCGACCCGATCCCGAATGGCGGCGGCGCGCTCTGGCCCCTGGATCGCTACAGCAATTTCCAAACGACCGAGAGCTTCAACCGCTTCTTCGGCGACGGCCAGACGCTGGGTTACGGCGTGGCAGTGGCCGGGCTCGAAGTCACCACCCCGGCGCCGGATCCCACGCTGCCGCTGTACGTGCGCTACGTCGAGCCGTTGTCGCCGGCGGCGATTGCCGGCGTCGTGCGTGGCGACCGCGTGATGTCGATCAACGGGGTCGCGGCCAGCAGCGTGATCAGCGCCAACGATTTCAGTGCGCTGACCCCGAACGCCGCTGGCGACCTGCTGACCCTGGTGCTGCGCAACGCGGCCGGCAGCGACCGTACGGTGGTGTTGTCGGCCGCCGTGTATGCCCTCACGCCGGTGCAGGACGCGAAGGTGCTGCAGACATTCAACGGCCGCTCGGTCGGCTATGTGATGGTCAAGGACATGATCAGCCAGGCCAACATGCCGCTGGCCAACGCGTTCGCGAACTTCAAGAACAACAATATTCAGGAACTGGTGCTCGACCTGCGCTACAACGGCGGCGGCCTGGTATCCGTGGGCGACACGCTGGCCTCCTACGCCGCCGGCGCGGCCGGCAACGGGCAGCTGTATGCGAGCCTGCTGTACAACAACAAGCGAAGGGCCAATAACAGCAACTTCCCCTTCAGCAACCCCGCCGCCTGGGCCGGTTTCTCTACCGTCTACGTGTTGGCGGGGCCGCGCACCTGCTCGGCCAGCGAACAGGTCATCAATGGCCTGCACGGCATCGGCGTGAACGTCGTCGCGATCGGCGACACCACCTGCGGCAAGCCGGTGGGCTTTCTGCCGCAGGACGACAGCTGTGGCACGACCTACAGCGTGGTCAATTTCGAAAGCGTCAACAAGCTCGGCCAGGGCCGCTACTTCGACGGCTTTGCGCCGACCTGCATGGTCGCCGAGGACTTCAGCCGCGCGGCCGGCTCGACCAGCGACCCGCTGCTGGTCGCCGCCGGATACCACATCGACAACAACAGCTGCCCGGCCGGCACTGCGCTGCGCGAACAGCCGCAGTCACGCCTGACGCCGTCCAACCGCCGCTACAGCGGGGCCGATGGCGGCGAGCGCACGGGCATGTCGGCACGTTGAAAGGTTTGACCTCGCGCGGCGACACTGTCATGCAGGCTCCAGCCCGGAGCTGACGGGAGCGCGCGATGCGTGAGGTCGATCTCTTTGTCATCGGCGGCGGTTCGGCCGGCGTGCGCGCCGCGCGCGTGGCGGCCCGGCATGGCGCGAGCGTGGCGCTGGCCGAGGCTGTACCGCGTCGGTGGTACCTGCGTGATCCGCGGCTGCGTGCCGAAGAAGCTGATGGTGCTGGGCTCGCGCTTCGCGCAGGCCTTCGGCGATGCCGCCGGGTACGGCTGGACGCTGCCCGGCGCGCCCGAGTTCTCCTGGCCCGCGCTGATGCGCCATGTGCACGACGAGGTGACGCGCCTGGAAGGCGTCTACACCGCGAACCTGTTGCAGGCCGGAGCGACGCTGCATGCCGGGCGTGCGGTGCTGCAAGACGCGCACACGGTCCGGCTGGCGGACCAGCGGCGAGCTGATTCGCGCGCAGCACATCCTGATCGCCACCGGCGCTCAACCGTCGTCGCTGCCCGATATCCCCGGCGCCGCGTCTCGCGGCCAGCTCCGACGAGTTGTTCCTCTGGCCCGCGCAACCGCGCCGGGTGGTGGTGCAGGGTGCGGGCTACATCGCGCTCGAGTTCGCCTGCCTGCTCAACCGCCTCGGCTCCGAGGTGACGCTGGTGCTGCGCGGCGACAAGATCCTGCGCGGGTTCGACGACGACGTGCGCGATCTGCTGCAGGCGCAACTGGCAGGGCAGGGCATTCGCATCGTCACCGGTGCCGGACTTTGCGCCATCGAGCGCGGCGCAGAGGGTCTGGCCGTCAGGCTCGACAACGGGCACCGGCTCGCTGCCGACGCCGTGCTGCGCGCGCTCGGGCGACGCCCCAACACCGGCGGCCTGGGCCTCGAGGCCGCCGGTGTCGCGCTCGATGCCGGCGGCGCCGTGTGCGTCGACATCGACGGCCGCACCAGCGTGCCGCACATCCATGCCGTCGGCGACGTGACCGACCGCGTGCAGCTCACGCCGGCGGCGATCCGCGAAGGCCAGGCCTATGCCGACCTGGTGTTCGGTGGCATCACGCCGCGTCACGTTCATCTGGGTGCGCAGGGCCTCGTGCCGTCGGCGGTGTTCACCACGCCCGAGGTCGGCGTGGTCGGCCTGACCGAGACCCAGGCCCTGGCCGTGCACCCCGACGTCGACATCTACAGCACCGTCTTTCGCAGCATGAAGGCGGCCTTTGCCGGTAGCGAGGAGCGCACGTTGATGAAACTCGTCGTGCATCGCGCAACCGGTCGCGTGCTCGGCTGCCACATCGTCGGTGCCGAGGCCGGCGAGATGATCCAGCTGGTCGGCGTCGCGCTCACGGTGGGCGCGACCAAGGCCGACCTCGATGCGACGCTGGCGGTGCACCCGACAGCCGCCGAAGAACTGGTGACGCTGCGCGTGCCGACGCGTCGGCACGGCGTTGTGTTGACTTGATTGAGTTGACTTCGCCGGTTGCCGTCGCCGCGGGCGGGACCCGGCAAGGCAAGGCGACGCAGTCAAAGACAGCAGCAGAAAGCGAACGCGCCGCGCCCTCACATGAACAAATGTTCGCCCGCGTTCTCGCCGCCGAGCACGACGTAGTTCACCTTGCGCAGGTCGGCCAGTTGACTGCCGCCGGCGTAGCTGATCGAGCTCTGCAGGTCTTCGCGCATCTCGCGCAGCGTGTCGGCCAGAGCGCCCTTGATCGGCTCCAGGATGCGCTTGCCTTCGACATGCTTGTACTCGCCCTTGTTGAAGTCCGAGGCGCTGCCGTAGTACTCCTTGTACAGCTTGCCGTCGACCTCGACCGTCTGGCCCGGGCTCTCTTCGTGGCCGGCGAACAGCGAGCCGATCATGACCATCGCGGCGCCGAAGCGCACGCTCTTGGCGATGTCGCCGTGGTGGCGGATGCCGCCGTCGGCGATGATCGGTTTGGTGGCCACGCGCGCGCACCACTTCAGCGCCGAGAGTTGCCAGCCGCCGGTGCCAAAGCCGGTCTTCAGCTTGGTGATGCAGACCTTGCCCGGGCCGACGCCGACCTTGGTCGCGTCGGCGCCCCAGTTTTCCAGGTCGATCACCGCCTCCGGGGTGGCGACGTTGCCGGCGATGACGAAGGTCTGCGGCAAGCGGGCCTTGATGTGCTCGATCATCTTGCGCACGCTGTCGGCATGGCCATGCGCGATGTCGATCGTGATGTAGTCGGCGCCCAGGCCCTCGGCGGCCAGGCGGTCGACGACCGCGGCGTCGCTGTCCCTGACGCCCGAGCTGATCGAGACGAACAGGCCGCGCTCGCGCATGCGCCGCGCAAACGCCACGTTGTCGAGGTCGAAGCGGTGCATGACGTAGAAATGCTCGCTGCGCGCCAGGCTCTCGGCGATGGCCTCGTCGAGCACGGTCTTCATGTTCGCCGGTACCGCCGGCAACTTGAAACGGCGGCCGCCGAATTCGACCGAGGGGTCGCACTCGGCGCGGCTTTGCACGCGGCACTTGCGCGGCAACAGCAGGATGTTGTCGTAGTCGAAGATTTCCATGATCGCTCCAGCAAAGGGGTTGCGAGCGCTTGACCGGGTGCCGGTGCATCGTCTTTCGCGAGGCCGCGAGCGTGCGCGGAGCGGAAAACTAGAAACCGGGCGCCTGAATATGGGCCCGGTGGCCGATTCTACGCGGCCGCCGCAGGCCCCTTGCGGCCGGCGCCGGGGGCCGCGAACAGCTGCGCCAGGTCGGCGCTCGAGCGCCGACCGACCTGCGCCGCCGACGTCGCCAGCCAGCGCTGGGCGCGGTTGCGACCGAGGTCGCGCAGCTTCTCGAGAAACGGCCGGTGCGCAATCAGGCGCGACTCCGGCGTCAGCCCCGACAACGCCTCCTCGGCGTCGATCAGGTGCGTGCGCAGATGCACCAGGCGGCGCTCGAAGCGCCCGAACGGCCACACCGAGCGGCGCGCGGCGGCGCAGGATTCGGACAGCAGCGTGGCCTCGCGCAGGAAGGCCGCATTGAACGTGAACTCGAGGGCGCGGGCACGGATCTCGTCGGCGCCGGTGGGTACCGCGGCGTAGACCAGCGGGCTCAACATCACGATCAGCAGGTCGGGCGCGCCTTCGCGCACCAGCGGGAACAGCGCCGGGTTGGCGCTGTAGCCACCGTCCCACCAGGGCTCGCCGTCGATCATCACCGCATGCTGCAGCGAGGGCAGGCAGGCCGATGCGAGCACGGCCTCGACGCCGAGGTCGGCGTTGTCGAACAGGCGCAGACGGCCGCTGTTGGCGTGGGTGGCGGCGATGAACAGGCGCGGCGCGTCCGGCCGGCGCAGGCGCTCGAAGTCGATCTGCGCGGCCAGCAGATCGCGCAACGGGTTCAGGCCCAGCGGGTTGAGCTGCAGCGGCGACAGCAGGCTGGCCCAGTGCATGAAGAGCCGCGTCGCCGGCGCGAAGCCGGGGCTCTCGGCCGGGCCGACCAACAGGCCGTCGAGCGACACGCTGGCCGCCACCGCAGAGCCAGAACTTCTCCAGCGCGGCACGCGCGCCGTCGCGGCCGCCGGCGCACAGGCCGTGGGCCAGCGCCACGGCATTCATGGCCCCGGCGCTGGTCGCGCTGACGGCAGTGATAGGGAATCGGCCGTCCTCGAGCAAGGCGTCGAGCACGCCCCAGGTGAAGGCGCCATGGGCGCCGCCGCCCTGCAACGCGAGGCTGATCGGGTTCGGCCGGGCGCGAAAGAGGTTCATGAGACAAGCCGATGATGCACCACCGTCATGACAAGCAGATAACGTGCCGCACGACTCCTAGAATCGCTGCATGCCCCTGCCCGTTGACGAGCTCTCGCCCGCCGCGACCCAAGACCGCCTGCTGCGCCACCTCAACCCCGAACAACTCGCCGCCGTCACGCTGCCGGCCGAGCCGGCGCTGATCCTGGCCGGCGCGGGATCGGGCAAGACCCGCGTGCTGACCACGCGCATCGCCTGGCTGCTCAGCACCGGCCAGGTCTCGCCCGGCGGCCTGCTGGCGGTGACCTTCACCAACAAGGCCGCCAAGGAGATGTTGACGCGGCTGACGACGATGCTGCCCGTCAACGTGCGCGGGATGTGGATCGGCACCTTCCACGGCCTGTGCAATCGCTTCCTGCGCGCGCACTGGAAGCTGGCCGGCCTGCCGCAGTCGTTCCAGATCCTCGACAGCGCCGATTCGCTGTCGGCCGTCAAGCGCGTGATCAAGGGCATGAACCTCGACGAGGAGCGCTTCGTGCCCAAGCAGGTGGCCTGGTTCATCGCCAACAGCAAGGACGCCGGCCTGCGCCCGCGCGACGTCGAGCCACGCGACGAGCAGACGCGCAAGCAGATCGAGATCTACCAGGCCTACGAAGAGCAATGCCAGCGCGAGGGCGTGGTCGATTTCGCCGAGCTGATGCTGCGCACCGTGGAACTGCTGCGCGACAACGACCCGCTGCGCGCGCATTACCAGCACCGGTTCCGGCATGTGCTGGTCGACGAGTTCCAGGACACCAACCGCCTGCAGTACCGCTGGCTGCAGATGTTCGCGCCGCCGGGCACGGAGGGCCAGAGCGTGTTCGCCGTCGGCGACGACGACCAGAGCATCTATGCCTTTCGCGGCGCGCGCGTCGGCAACATGGCCGATTTCGAGCGCGAGTACCGCGTCCGGCGTGTGATCAAGCTGGAGGAGAACTACCGCTCGTTCGGCAACATCCTGGATGCCGCCAATGGCCTGATCGCGCACAACGTGCACCGCCTGGGCAAGAACCTGCGCACCGAAGCCGGGCCGGGCGAGCCGGTGCGGGTGGTCGAGGTCACCAGCGACTACGCCGAGGCGCAGTGGCTGCTCGACGAGATCCGCCAGTTGCACCGCGGCGGCATGCCGCGCTCGGAGATCGCGCTGCTCTACCGCAGCAACGCGCAAAGCCGGGTGCTGGAGAGCGCGCTGTTCAACGCCGGCATCGCGTACCGCGTCTATGGCGGGCTGCGCTTCTTCGAGCGCGCCGAGGTCAAGCACGCGCTGGCCTACCTGCGCCTGCTGGAGAATCCGAACGACGACACCAGCTTCCTGCGCGTGGTGAATTTCCCGGCGCGCGGCATCGGCGCGCGCACGCTCGAGGCCCTGCAGGACGCGGCACGGGCCAGCGCGCCGCAGCCTGTACCAGAGCGTCGGCGCGGTCGCCGGCAAGGGCGGCGGCAGCCTGGGCGGCTTCGTCGCGCTGATCGATTCGCTGCGCGAAGCCACCCGCGGCCAGACGCTGCGCGAGATCATCGAAGCGGTGCTGCAACGCAGCGGCCTGGTCGACTTCTACCGCACCGAGAAGGAAGGCCAGGACCGGATCGAGAACCTCGACGAACTGGTCAACGCCGCCGAGGCCTTCGTGACCCAGGAAGGCTTCGGCAAGGACGCCGTGGCGCTGCCGGTCGACGAGCAGGGGCCGGGCGCCATCGCCGGCGGCGTGCCGCTGCTGGCGCAGGCGCTGACCCCCGACGCCGAAACCGGCGAGATCATGAGCCCGCTGGCGGCCTTCCTGACCCATGCTGCGCTGGAGGCCGGCGACAACCAGGCGCAGGCCGGGCAGGACGCGATCCAGCTGATGACCGTGCACGCCGCCAAGGGCCTGGAGTTCGACGCCGTCTTCATCACCGGCCTGGAGGAAGGCCTGTTCCCGCACGAGAACTCGATGTCCGACCACGACGGCCTGGAGGAAGAGCGGCGCCTGATGTACGTGGCCATCACGCGGGCCCGCAAGCGCCTGTACCTGAGCTTCTCGCAGACCCGCATGCTGCACGGCCAGACGCGTTACCACGTCAAGAGCCGCTTCCTCGAAGAGCTGCCCGAGGCCACGCTGAAGTGGCTGACGCCGAAGAACCAGGGCTTCGGCTCGGGCTATGCGCGCGAGTACCAGAGCGCCTGGGCGCGCGGCAGCGGCATGGGTTCGATGGTCGGCGCCGGCCGCGTGCAGGCCGCACCGGCCCCGCCGCCGCCGTTCGCGCCGCGCGCGCCGGCGGCGCATGGCCTGCGCTCAGGCCAGAGCGTGTTTCATACCAAGTTCGGCGAGGGCGTGATCCTCACGCTCGAAGGCCAGGGCGACGACGCGCGCGCGCAGGTCAACTTCGGGCGCCATGGCGCGAAGTGGCTGCAGCTTTCGATCGCCAAGCTGACGCCGGTGAATTGACGCCGGGGCGCCATCGGCCGCGCGGGCAGGCCAACGTGCGCGCTACGTCGCCGGCAGCTCGACCGTGTCGGCGTCTTCGCCGAAGCAGCCCTGGTAGGTGAAGAGCAGCGAGACGTAGAACGCGGTCGAGAACATCAAGCCGGCCGGCACGGCCGCAAAGGCCACCAGTTGCGGCATGCCGAGCAGGGCGAACAGGCCACCGGCGAGGATGCCGAACAGCACGATGGTCACGCTCCAGGCCAGGCCGTAGAGCAGGAACGCGCCGCGGTTGCGCCAGCAGGCCAGCGTGCTCGAGAACAGCGACTGGCCCACGCCCTGGCCCTGCCACCAGACCAGCGCCGGCGCATGCCAGAACGGGATCGACAGCAGCGCCGTGGCGCCCACGCGCAGCAGCAGTCCCTGGCGCAGACCGGTGTCGGCGAGCAGGGTGTCGATCTCCTTTTGCGCGGCCTCGCCGCGTGCGCTGGCCAGCAGCACCTGCAGGCGTTCGAAGGCGCCGCCATCGAGCGCGTCGCTGGCCAGCATGACCAGCGCGGTGAGCAGGGCGTACAGGCCGCAAAGCAGCAGCAGTTGCTTGCGCCGCGCCACGGCCGCTTCGCTGCCGCCTTGCAGCGGCTCGAGCATCTGCCCGGCGTGCACCGTGCCGCCGGCCTGTGCCGAGCGCGTGGCGATCATGAATCCCAGGCCGAGCAGCGGCAGCGCCATCAGCAGCAGCACGGCCCCGATGTAGGGCAGCACCAGCAGCACCAGCGCCGCGAACAGGAACAGCGCGAACAGCGCCGAGAAGGCCAGCGGCCGCTTCAGGAACAGCGCAAAGGCCTGGCTGACCCACGCGGCGCCGTCGCGCGGCCGGGCATCGAGGATGCGCAGCGTCATGGGCCCGCCCCGGCCGATGCCTGCGCCGGCCGGCCGCCAGTGCGCGCTGATTCGGTGTCGTCTCATGCGGTCTCGGGATGCCAGGGCGTGGCGATGCGGGCGCGCAGCACGCGCTCGAAGTGCGTCGGGTCGTGCGCCTTGAGCAGCGACGCGTCGCGCGGCAGGTGCAGATCCCACAGGCGCGACAACCAAAAACGCAGCGCCGCGCCGCGCAGCAGGGCAGGCATCAGGCGACGCTCGTTCGAGGTCAGCGGCCGCACCGCGGCGTAGGCGGCGACGAAGGCCTGGGCCCGCTCGTCCGCCATCGCGCCGCTGTCCAGGTCGATGCACCAGTCGTTCAGGCACACCGCGAGGTCGAACAACAAGGCGTCGACGCCGGCGAAGTAGAAGTCGAAGAAGCCCGACAGCCTCTCGTGCCCGCGCTCGCCGGCCTCGAACATCACGTTGTCGCGGAACAGATCGGCGTGAATGGCGCCGCGCGGCAGGCCGGCGTGGGCCGGCGAGGCGGCGAGTTGCACCTGGTAGGCCAGCTCGCTGTCGATCAGCTCGCGCTGCTCCGGGCTCAGGTGCGGCTGCACCAGCGGCACCGTCTCGAGCCACCAGGCCAGCCCGCGCAGGTTGGGCTGCACGGGCGCGAAGTCCAGGCCGGCGATGTGCATGCGCGCGAGCATCTGGCCGACCTGCGCGCAATGGTCGGCGTCGGGCGCCAGCTGGTGGCCGCCGCCGAGCTTGTTGACCAGGGCGGCCGGCTTGCCCTTGAGCGTGTGCAGCAGCGCGCCGCTGGCGTCGGCCTGCGGCTCGGGCACCGGGATGCCGCGCCGCGCCAGGTGGCGCATCAGCTGCAGGTAAAAGGGCAACTGCTCGGCACTCAGGCGCTCGAAGATCGTCAGCACCCAATGCCGCGTTACGCCGTCTTGCTCGGTGTCGACGAAGAAGTTGCTGTTCTCGATGCCGGCCTGGATGCCGCGAAAGCCGGTCAGCGTGCCGACCGCCAGTCGCGACACGAACTCGCGTGCCTCGCTCTGCGCGACCTCGGTGAAGACGGCCATCGCGAACCGGATCAGAACTTGAAGACGTTCCAGACGCGCTGGCCGGCCGCGCCCTGGCTGCTGCCGCGGCCGATCGATGGATCGCGGCCGCCCGGCATGGGCACGATTTCGTACTCGGCGGCGTTCTTGGGCTTGACGACCAGGCTGGTGTTGAGGCCGCGCACGCGCAACTCCTCGATGCGCACGCTGTCGTCCTCGACCACCGTGCGCTGCACATGGGGCTCCTTGGGCCCACGCTCCTGGGCCAGCACGGCGCCGGGCAGGAGCAAGGCAGGGCCAGCGCGAACAGCGGTTTCATGGCCTCGATTCTACCGACGCCGGCCTGCACGCCCGGCGCACCGCGGCGACAATCGCCGCCATGAGCGAAATCGCCGCCCTGCCACTGCTGTTGCTCGTCGACGGCTCGAGCTACTTGTACCGGGCCTATCACGCGATGCCCAACCTGACCGGCCCGGGCGGCTTTCCCACCGGCGCGGTGCACGGCTTCATCGCGATGTTGAAACGCCTGCGCAGCGACTTCAACGCCGAGCACGCGGCCTGCGTCTTCGACGCCAAGGGGCGTACCTTTCGCGACGACTGGTACCCGGCGTACAAGGCCAATCGCTCGCCGATGCCCGAGGCGCTGGTGCAGCAGATCGCGCCGATCCACGAGGCCGTGCGCCTGCTCGGCTGGCCGGTGCTCGAGCCGCCCGGCATCGAGGCCGACGACGCGATCGGCACCCTGGCCCGGCGCGCGGCCGAGAGCGGCCACCGTGTCGTCATCTCGACCGGCGACAAGGACCTGGCGCAACTGGTCAACGAGCGCGTCACGCTGATCAACACCATGAGCAGCGAGACGCTCGACGTCGCCGGCGTGGCCGCCAAGTTCGGCGTGCCGCCGCGGGCCATCGTCGACTACCTGGCGCTGGTCGGCGACGCGGTCGACAACGTGCCCGGCGTCGACAAGGTCGGGCCCAAGACGGCCGTCAAGTGGCTGACCGAATACGGCTCGCTCGACGATGTCGTCGCCGCGGCCGACCGCATCGGCGGCGCGGTGGGCGAGAACCTGCGGCGCGCGCTCGACTGGCTGCCGATGGCCAGGAAGCTGGTCACCGTGGTCACCGATTGCGACCTCTCGGCGCAGGTGCCGGGCTGGCCGGCGCTCGATACGCTGGCCTTGCGTGAAGTCGACCGCGCCGCGCTGCTCGACTTCTACAACCGCTATGGTTTCAAGGCCTTCAAGCGCGAGCTCGAAGCGCCCGCCGATGGCCGACGCCGGTCGCGCTGCGCCTGTCGAAGCGACGGCGCTTGCTTCGACAGGCTGCACGACGCACGGCAATCCAGGCTCGGCCCGGACGTGGCGATGGCGTCGTGCTGCCGCGCAGCTACGAGACCATCCTCACCCAGGAGCGCCTCGATCATTGGCTGGCCAAGCTGCGGACCGCCGCGCTGGTGGCGCTGGATACCGAAACCACCTCGCTCGACGCGATGGCCGCGCGCATCGTCGGCATCTCGTTCGCCGTCACGCCCGGCGAGGCGGCCTATGTGCCGCTGGCCCACAACTACGGCGACGCGCCCGCGCAATTGCCGCTGGAGGGCGTGCTGGCGCAGATGAAGCCCTGGCTGGAAGACGAGGCCGCGGCCAAGGTCGGCCAGCACATCAAGTACGACACCCATGTGCTCGCCAACCACGGCATCAGCGTGCGCGGCTATGCGCACGACACGCTGCTGCAGAGCTACGTGCTGGAGGCGCACCTGACGCATGGGCTGGAAAAGCTCGCCGAGCGGCACCTGGGGCGCCACGGCCTGTCCTACGAAGACCTGTGCGGCAAGGGCGCGAACCAGATTCCGTTCGCCCAGGTCGAAGTCGGCAAGGCCGCCGAGTACTCGGGTGAAGACAGCGAGATGACGCTGGCCGTGCACCAGGTGCTGTGGCCACAACTGCAGGCCGAGCCCGGACTGCGCTTCGTCTACGAGAAGATCGAGATGCCGACCAGCGCGCTGCTGGCGCGCATCGAGCGTCACGGCGTGCTGATCGACGCGGCCCTGCTGGCGGTGCAAAGCCGCGAGCTCGGCGAGCGCATGGTGGCGCTCGAGCAGGAGGCCTATGCACTGGCCGGCCAGCCCTTCAACCTGGGCAGCCCGAAGCAGATCGGCGACATCCTGTTCACCAAGCTCGGCCTGCCGGTGAAGAAGAAGACCGCCAGCGGCGCACCCTCGACCGACGAAGAGGTGCTGGCCGAACTGGCCGCCGACTACCCGCTGCCGGCCAAGATCCTCGAGCACCGCGGCTTTGCCAAGCTGAAGGGCACCTACACCGACAAGCTGCCGCTGATGGTCAACGCGCAGACCGGCCGCGTGCACACCAGCTACGCGCAGGCGGTGGCGGTGACGGGCCGGCTGGCCAGCAACGACCCCAACCTGCAGAACATCCCGATCCGCACGCCGGAGGGCCGGCGCGTGCGCGAGGCCTTCGTCGCGCCGCCGGGGCATGTCATCGCCAGCGCCGACTACTCGCAGATCGAGCTGCGCATCATGGCCCACATCAGCGGCGACGAAGGCCTGACGCGCGCGTTCGCGCAGGGCCTGGACGTGCACCGCGCGACGGCGAGCGAGGTCTTCAACGTGCCCGTGGCCGAGGTCAGCAGCGAGCAGCGCCGCTATGCCAAGACCATCAACTTCGGCCTCATCTACGGCATGGGGGCGTTCGGGCTGGCGCAGTCGCTCGGCATCGAGCAGAAGGCGGCGCGCGACTACATCGAGCGCTACTTCGCGCGCTTTGCCGGCGTCAAGCGCTACATGGACCAGACCAAGATCCAGGCCGCCGAGCGCGGCTATGTCGAAACCTTCTTCGGCCGCCGCATCGTGCTGCCCGAGATCAAGGGCGGCAGCGGCCCGCGCCGCGCCGGCGCCGAGCGCCAGGCCATCAACGCGCCGATGCAGGGCACCGCAGCCGACCTGATCAAGCTGGCGATGATCGCCGTGCAGCAGGCCATCGACGAGCAGCGCCGCGCCACCTGCATCGTGATGCAGGTGCACGACGAGCTGGTGTTCGAGGTCCCGGACGCCGAGGTCGACTGGGTGAAGTCGGAAGTGCCGAAGCTGATGGCCGGCGTGGCCCGGTTCAGCGTGCCGCTGCTGGCCGAAGTCGGCATCGGTGCGAACTGGGACCAGGCGCACTGAGCGCGACGGCGAGGCGACCGCGGCGCCGCTCGCGATCGACGTGCGCGCGCGGGCCATCGCTTATGCTTGCCGCCGAGGGAGCCCGACAAGGCCGTGACCGGCCGGCGGGCGGCGAGGAGCCATGAACCAAGAGGCTTATCCGGACGCACTGCCTGCGCATTACCGCCTGCATTGGTACGAATTCGAGCGCGTGCTCGGCCAGGGCGGCTTCGGCATCACCTACCTCGCGCACGACCACAACCTCGATCTGCGGGTCGCGATCAAGGAGTACCTGCCGACGGACGTCGCGCAGCGCCGCTCGGATGCCAGCGTGCGGCCGCGCACGCCCGCGCATGAGGAGCGCTACCGCTGGGGCCTGGCGCGCTTCATCGAGGAGGCGCGCACGCTGGCCCGCTTCGACCACCCGAACATCGTGCGCGTGCAATCGGTGTTCGAGGCCAACGACAGCGCCTACATGGTGATGCGTTTCGAGCAGGGCGAGAACCTCGGCACCCTGCTCGACCGCCGCGGCACGCTCGGCCAGGACGAGTTGCTGCGCGTGCTGCTGCCGGTGCTCGACGGCCTGGAGCGGGTGCACGAGGCCGGCTTCATCCACCGCGACATCAAGCCCGAGAACATCCACATCCGCAGCGACGGCAGCCCGGTGCTGCTCGACTTCGGCTCCGCGCGCTACGCGCTCGGCCGCAGCCAATCGATGACGGTACTGGTGGCGCCGGGCTACGCGCCGCTCGAGCAGTACCACGGCGAGTCCGACACGCAGGGGCCCTGGACCGACATCTACGGCCTGGCTGCCACGGCGTACCGGGCGATCACCGGCGCGGCGCCGCCCGACGCGGTGCTGCGTGCGCGCGGGCGGCTGGGCAGCACGGCCGACACGCTGCTGCCCGCGTCCAGTGTCGGCCAGGGCCGGTACAGCGCATCGTTGCTGGCGGCCATCGATCACGGCTTGGAGCTCGCAGAGGCCGATCGGCCGCAGAGCATGGCCGAGTGGCGGCGCGAGTTGACCAGCAACACGGCGTCGGTGCGCCCGCCCGCCGCGCCGCCGCCGGCGCGGCCGGTGGCCCCTCGGCCCCGGCGCCGCCTCGGCGCAGCATGCGCCGACGGCCGCGACGACGGCATCGGTGCCAGGGCCTGGACCCAGAGCCGAGCCACCCGCAGCGGCGCGTTCGGTCGGCATGCCGGTCTTGCTCAGCGCCGGCGCAATGGCGCTGGCCGGCGGTGCGTGGCTGATGTGGCCGCGCAGGTGCCGCCGCCCGCATCGCCGCCGTGAGCCCGCCCAGCTGCGCCGGCCCCGGCCGCCAGTCAGGCGACCGATTCGTTCGCCGCACCCGCCTCGGCTCCACCCGTCGATGCAGCGCCGAGTGCGCCGAAACCGCCGCCGCCGGCGGTGCGCCGAGCCGCCGACGTCAGCGCACGCCTGGCGTGGCGATCGTGCAAGCCGACGAAGGCCGCGGACGCTGCGAGCACGGCGCGCCCGCCAGTCAGTGCGCCGACAGCGCACCTGCGAGCGCACCGGCACCGAATCCCTGCGGCGTCGGTTGTCGCGCCGTCGCCGCCGGCGACACCGCGCCGTCCGCGTCAGCCCCTGCGCCCGCACCGGCGGTCGATCCGATGGCTGCTGCCGACGATGCACTGCGTCGCGGCGACAACGCCGATGGCCGACCGCCTGGCACGCTCGCTTGCCAACCAGGGCAATGCGCGCGCGATGGAGACTGCTCGGCCTGATGGCCGAGGAGGGGCGCGGCACCGCGCCGAAGGCGCTGCAGGCCTATATCTGGTACAGCCTGGCGCTGCGACATGGGCAGGCCTCGGCGCGAGCCTCCGTCGAACGCGTAAAGCGCCATCTGCAGCCGGCCGAGATTGCGCAGGCTGATCGCGCTCGTGCAAAACTGGCGCCGGGACTAGCGCTCAGCCATGCACACCGATCACGCCACCCGATCCACGCTGCTCGCGGGCCTTGCGGCGTTCGTGCTGGCGCTGGCGACGCTGCTCACGGGCTGCGCCACCGACAGCGAGAAGATCGCCGCCATCCGGGCGGTGAATGCCGCCTTCCAGGCCGAATACGAGCGCATCCTGGCCGACGCCGGCACGCGTCGCGTGGCATTGCCGCGGCGTGATGCGCTGGTTGCGCTGCGCGTTGCGCTGGCCGGCCTGGGCATGCAGACCGAGGCGCAGGATCTCGATCTTGGCCTGCTGGTCAGCGTCGGCCCGGCGCCGCGGCCGTTGAGTGAGGCCGAATGGGCGCAGGCCTCGGCGCTGGACACGCCATTCCTGCAAAGCGTGATCAAGCCGCATGTCGGCGTGGCGGCGAACTTCGTGCAATTCGAGCCGCAGGGCCTGGACGTGGTCATCTCGGCCACCGTGATCGGGCAGGGCGCGGGCAGCGAGATCGCGCTCACCGTGCGCCTGCGCGAGAAGTCGCCGCCGCGCTCGGGTTGGCCACGGCGCGAGTACGTCGCGCCCAACGTGCTGCGCTTCGGGCTGGCGAAGATCTGGGCCGCCTACGAGCGCGAAGTGCGCGCGAGTCTGACGCGGCCCTGAGTCCTGCAGCGCGGAAGCCGGCACCGCCGAGAGGGTCGGCTAACGCCGCCACGCCGAGACCTTCCAGTTGTCGATGCCGAAGCCGCCCGAACCACCGGCATACCCGGCCAGCTCCCTGGTTGCCTGTTGGTGAACCCGAAGCGAATGGGTTTGCCGCCGGCGCTGAAGTCGGGGCAGGCCTCGCCGACTGCGCAGGCCGGGCCGTCGACCATGAAGAAGTCCGATGCGCCGAGGTAGGCCGGGACCAATGCCATGCTGCTCCACTTCCCGAATTCGCACGGCGTCGGCGGGCCAGCGACGTAGCGACGGCCGTTCTGTTCGAGCAGCAGGGTCGGCCCCGCGCCCAACGTTCCAGGCAGCAC
This sequence comes from uncultured beta proteobacterium, assembly GCA_963751775.1. Classification (GTDB taxonomy): domain Bacteria; phylum Pseudomonadota; class Gammaproteobacteria; order Burkholderiales; family Burkholderiaceae_C; genus CADEEN01. Next base: position 32,473 of record CAVVVW010000008.1, on the reverse strand, counting down.
CAGGCAATCCTGCGTGAATTCGACGATGTACAGCGGACCCTGCGACGCAGGGTCGTACACGGCCGAAGTGAATGTGTCGAACACGTTCAGCCTGCTCGGCCCAGCCGGCATCGCGATGGTCGTGCTTCTGTAGGCGCCCGGGTTGCCACCGCGCGGCGACCTGCGCTTCAACGTGTGTCGGTCCGCCGGACGGCGGTTCTGAAATCGCAGCGACACTCCAGTCGCTGGCTGCGAATTCGCTGTCCTGAAACACAACCGGCGGCATTGACGAGACGGCCAATTGCCCGCTGTTCCAACTTTCGACAACGAAAGGTACGCCGTTGACGCTGCCGCGGACGGTGACGGCAAATGTCGCGCCATCGTCGGAGAGGTTCGCCCCTGCAAGCGTGTAGGTCGCGCCGGTGGCGCCAGGAATTGCAGCCGAGGGTCCATTCATCGATCCCCGTGACCATTGATAGCTTGGATTTTCGATTGCAGAGGCGAGGACCGTGAATGTCGCTGTTCCGCCGACCTGCACAATGGCAAAGCCGGGCTCGACCGTCTGATAGAGGCGGTACGTTGTCAAAGTCCCCAGGGCAGGGGCCGAAGCCACAGCCGTCCGCCCCACCGCTGCCGACAATGGAGACAAGGCCCAGCGCAACGATGCACGCCAGCGTGAGCCCGCGCCATCGACGGCCCGTGGAACCTGAGTCTTCAATGCGCATGTTCGTCCTCCTGATCACGATGTGTGAAATGCAGTGCAAGTGCCGGCACGTGAACGCCCCCAACATGGCGGCGGCAATGTCGCCCCAATCAAACGTGCCGCGAACGAAGTAGCGAGCGAGTGGTTGAACCAGCGGCCATCCGTGCAGCGGGCCCAGCAAGGCCTCGGCCAAGCGCGCGCTGACGAGCGGGTGCTGCCCGACCTCGAATGCGACGTTGATCGCAGCCCCAGGCGATGCAGGCCCCGTACCGCGGCGCTGAACGAGGTGCCAGCACGGCCGCGGTGAACAGGCTGAAGGCGAACGGGTGAAGGAAGCTCGGCAACCACTGGCCGAGCGCGCCGAAGACCTTGCCACCGGCGAACGCGGCGATGCTCGGGATCAACATCGCACGCGACGCGTCGCGGTCCGTGAGGTAGACGATGACTCCCAACGCCAGCGCCAGGCCGGCGATGAGCGCCAGCATCGCCGGCCGCCGCCAGGATTCGATCTGCGTCGCGCGCGTCGCCGCTCGGCTGCGCCGGCGTATGGAGTGCGTTGCGAGACGGGCCATGCGTTTGCTTGCCTGGCATCAGCGCGCCAGGATGTCCTGATAGACCGCCTGCGTCTCGGGCGAAGGCTGCAGGTGCAGCCGTGCGGCCAGCAGCGCGCACAGGTGCTGGTAGGCGGCGGCGGCGCGCGAGGTGTCGCCGCGCCGGTGCAAGGCCAGCATCAGTTCGCGGTGGAAGGGCTCGTGCAGTTCATCGGCCTGGATGCAGCGGGCCCAGGCGTCGACCTCGGCCGCGGCTGTGTTCCTTGCCGTCGCTCGGCCAGGCCTGCCCGAGCGCGCGCAGCAGGCGCGCACGCAGTTGCTCGCGGCGTGCCAGGTAGGCGCTCTGGTCGCTCTCGTCGGGCAGGAACGGGCCGCGATAGAGCGCGACGAGTTCGCCCGCGAGCGCGCGCACCTGCGACGCAGGCGCCGCCGCATCGGCGCAGGCGTCGACCTCGGCCACCAGGTGGTCGAAGGCCCAGGCGTCGATCCAGCATTGCGCCGGGTTCAGGCTCAGCCGGCCCTCGCGCAGCAGCACCGCTTCGTCGTCGCCGAGCAGCCGCCGCAAACGGTGCAAGGTGGCGGTGAACGACTTGTAGGCGTAGTCGCCATCGACATGCGGCCACAGGGCGTCGGTGAGTTCGTCGACGCGCACGTGGCGCCCACCGTAGGCCACCAGCACCTTGAGCAGTTCGAGCGGGCGCCCCGGGCCCTTGGCGGAAAACTCGATCGGCTGGCCTTCGCGCAGCAACTCGAAGCCACCCAGCGTGCACAACTCGTAGCGCCAGGCCCAGCGCCGCAAGCGTCGTGCCTGCGCCGGCGGGCGCAGGCCCAGGCGCCGCACCAGGCCTTGCGCGACTTCGACCTCGATCCCTTCGCGCAGCGCCCGCGCCAGCAACGCGGCCAATGCGCCCGGCGCCAGGCCGATGACCTGCCGCGCACCGAGCGAGCGCACGCCGGCCAGGGCCTGACGCAAGCGTGGCCGACGCGCCGGCCTCGTCGCCGCGCGCATGGTCGATCGCTGCGTGCACCAGGCGCAGGCCGGTCTGCAGCACCGCGCTGCCGATGCGCTCGGCCAGCGCGTCGGCGCCGGCCAGTTGTGCCTGCGCCGCGACGTGGTCCCCGGCCTGCGCCTCGGCCTGCGCCAGCGCCAGGCGCGCCAGCACCTCGATCCACGGCGCGCCGACCTCGATCGCCACATGCAGCGCGCCACGCGCCTCGCGCAACGCCAGCGCCGGTTCGTGGCGCGCCGCCGCCAGCGCACCGTGCAGCAGGTGCAGCAGCGCGCGCTCGCCGCGGCGCAGCAGGCGCCCTTCGAGCGCTTCCAGCGCCTGCGCGGCCGCCGTCGTGTCGTCGCGTGCCAGTGCGATGGCGGCCCGCATCATCGTCGGCCATGGCGTCGGCGTGGCCGTCGTGCGCGCACCGGCGTCGAGCGTGTCCAGGCCTCGCCAGGCGGCCTCCAGGTTGCCGTCGAGCCAGCGCCACGCGACCTCGGTCAGCGCGGCCGCGTGGGCGTCCCGGCCGCTCGGTGCCAGCGCCGTCAGCGCGCGGCCGATGGCATCGGCGGCCGCCACGTCGCCGCGCAGCAGGCTGGCAAAGCGGCGCAACGCGAGCGCCGCCGCCTCGGTTTCAGCGGCCGGCGCGCCGGCGCACCACGCGACGAACGTCGGCGCGCCCGGGTCGCGCAGGAACAGGGCCGACATCAGTGCCGTGCGTGCAGCAGATGGCGCGCCATCGGCGAGCGTGGCCAGTTCGGCCAGCCAGGGGTCGAGTGCGGCGAGGTCGTCGAATTCGCTGACGATGGCCTCGACGATGCCGGCGCAGGCGCGGCGCCGCGTGCCGTCGTCGGCGCGTTCGCGGGCCAGCCGCCAGGCCTGCTCGAAGCGTTGGCGTGCGGCACGCGGGCTCTCGGCCAGGCGGCACGCGGCGTCGGCGCAGAGCAGGGCGGCGCTGGCCTCGAGGATCGCCGGCGGCATGCGCTCGAGCCAGCCGAGCAGGGTGGCGCGGCGGCCCTGGGCCAGCAGTGCGTCGGCCTGTTCGGCCACCAGGCCGGCCATCGCCGGCCAGTCGCCGGCCTGCGCGTACAGGCCGACGGCATCGTCGTACAGCCCCGCCTGCGCAAGCAGTTGTGCGCCGCGCACCAGGGCCTGCGGCGCCACCGCCTCGGGCCGTTCGCGTGCCGCGGTGCGAAGCAGGAATTCGCGGTACAGCGGGTGCATCGCATAGACGCGCTGGGTGCCGGCGAGCACCTCGCGCACGAAGTAGTCGTTGTGCGACAGGTTGAGCAGCAGTCGTGCGGCACGTGCGTCGCCGCTGATGCGCGGTCGCGATCTCGGCCGTGAGGCGCGGCAGGCAGGCGATCGCGAGCAGCACCTCGCGCGCGGCCGGATCGAAGCGGGCGAAGATCTCGCTGGCCAGGTAGTCGAACAGCACCACGGGGGTGCTGCCGTCGGCCGGCGTGGCGAATTCGCCGGTCATCTTGGCGTGCTCGAGCATCAGCACGATGGCCGCCGCCCAGCCCTGCGTCTGGGCCTGCATGCGGCCGGCCTCGGCGGCGTCCAGCGGGCGCCCGCGCCGCTCGGCCAGGGTCTGCATCTCGGCCTGCGACAGCCGCAGTTCGTCGGCGCCCAGGCAGACCATGTCGCCGTTGGCGCGCAGGCGCGCCAGCCCCGGCGGCGGCTCGTCGCGGCTGGTGACCAGCACGGCGCAGTGGCGCGGCACCTGCGTCAAACCATGCTCGAGGCAGCGCCGCAGCGGGCTGCGCTCGTCGCTGCAGTCCAGGTTGTCGATCACCAGCGCCGCACCGGCCCCGGCTTCGGCGAACAGGCGGCGGAAGAACGCGCGCGCATAGGCCGGCAAGTCGGCGCGGGCCGTGGTGTCGAGTGCGGGCAGGGCTTCGGCCGCCACGCCGATGCGCTCGGCGGCATGGGCGAGGAAGTGGAAGAAGGATTCGATGTCGTCGTCTTCGCGGTCGACCTGGTACCAGGCGGCGCGGTAGTTGCGCCCCGCGACGTAGCTCGCCGCGAGCGTGCTCTTGCCGCTGCCCGCAGGTCCGGTGATCCAGGCCACGGTGCGCGAAGGGGTGCCGTCGAGCCGCGCGAACAAGCCCTCGCGGACCACGATGCCCGCAATCTCGGGGCGCGTGGTCTTGACGAACGCGGTGGTCGACGGTGGGCGTGGGGTGGGCGGCATCGCTGCGGCCAATGGTGCCACTCCGGGGCCCGCCGCGCGTGCCGTCCGGCCGCCGCGGCCGCATCTGTAAGCCATCTGTGGGTCAGCTGGGGGGTGCTTGGCGCGGTCGGCCTCGCATCATGGCTGCCAGGGGATGTCCCCCGTCCAAACGAAGGATCCATCATGAACGCGTTCAAGCCCACCGCAACCCTTGCGACCCTGATCGTGTCGGCCGGCCTCACGGGCTGCTACGTATTGCCCATCGGCCCCGACGGCCAGCCGGTCTATCCGGCCTACCCGCCCTACGCCACGGCGCCAAATCCCGTATCCCGCGCCCGCGGCGGCGGCCATGCCGATGGTGCTGCAGGCCCGCCTCTACCCGACGAACGACGCTGCCTCGCAGACCGGCATGCTGAGCGGCACGATCACGGCGACGCCCGGCGGCAAGGGCCACTTCCAGCTCAACTACCGCGGCGAGATCCTGACCGGCGAGGCCACGAGGGTGTCCAACGACGAGCGCCGCGGCGTGGCCAGCGCCTTCGGCCAAGGTGGCCTGTCGATGAGTTGCGAGTACCAGATGAAGGACCAGCGCCAGGGCGCCGGCACCTGCAACTTCTCCAACGGGGCACGCTATCAGGTGCACATCGGCATCTGAGGCCGGTGTCGGCGGCGCTGGCGCGGCGATGCGCCGTTGAGCGGGTGCACCGCCGCCCGCCGCGTCTCGCCGCCGCCGTCACTCGGCTGTTGCAAATGGCCCATAAACTCGCTGCATGACCGACGAGCGAGGCGCTGGCAGCGAAACCAACCCCGGTGGCGTGGTCGTGCCCGAGCGGCCGACGAACCTGCTCAATCGCGAGCAGGCGATCCTGGCGTTCAACCGCCGCGTGCTGGCGCAGGCCGAACGCGCCGACGTGCCCCTGCTCGAACGCCTGCGCTACATCACCATCGTGTCGTCGAACCTGGACGAATTCTTCGAGGTTCGCTTTGCCGACTACCTCGAGGTGGTGCGGGCCTCGCACGACGCCGCGTCGCAGCGCGACATGCACGACCTGTCCGCCGCCACGCACGCGTTGATCGATGCGCAGTACCGCCTGTTCAACGAGCAGGTGCGGCCGGCGCTGGCTGCCGCCGGCATCGAAATCATCAACCACGTTCATCGCAACGCGGCGCAGCAGCGCTGGGTCGGCAAGTTCTTCGAGTCGCAGGTGCGTCCGCTGCTGGTGCCGGTGGGCCTGGACCCGGCGCACCCGTTCCCGCTGGTCGCCAACAAGAGCCTGAACTTCATCGTGCGACTGGGCGGACGCGACGCCTTCGGACGCGAGAACCGCATCGCCATCGTCAAGGTGCCACGTGCGTTGCCGCGCGTGATCCGGCTGCCCGACGCGCTGTGCAAGGCGGGGCGGCAGGGGTTCGTTCTGCTGTCGAGCATGATCCGGGCCCACCTCGCGTCGCTGTTTCCCGGCCGCACGGTGGAGGCGTTTTCGCAGTTTCGCGTCACCCGCGACTCCGATCTCGACGTCGACGAGGACGACTTCACCAACCTGCGGCAGGCGCTGCGTTCGGGTCTGACCACGCGCCACTTCGGCCAGGCGACCCGGCTCGAAGTGGTCAACACTTGCCCGCCCGAGATGTGGGGCCTGCTGCTCGAACAGTTCGGCCTGCCCGAGGCGGCGCTGTTCCGCGTCAACGGCCCGGTGAACCTGGTGCGGCTGGCGCAGTTGATCGACCAGGCCGACGCCGACCCGACGGACGCAAGCCGCCGCGTCGCGTTGCGCTTCGCGAGCTACGAACCGGCGTGGCCGCACGATCAACTCGTGCGTGGCGAATCGATCATTGCGCGCCTGGCCCATCGCGGCGATCTGTTGCTGCACCACCCTTACGAAAGCTTCGATCCGGTGCGTGGCCTTCCTGCAAGAGGCCGTGCACGACCCGCAGGTGCTGGCCATCAAGCAGACCATCTACCGCACCGGCAGCGACAGCGTGCTGATGGAACTGCTGATCGACGCGGCGCGGCGCGGCAAGGAAGTGACGGTGGTGGTCGAGCTGAAGGCGCGCTTCGACGAGGAGGCCAACATCAATTGGGCCGAACGGCTCGAGGCCGTGGGCGCGCAGGTGGTCTACGGCATCGTCGGCCTGAAGACGCACGCCAAGCTGCTGCTGGTGACGCGGCGCGAAGGCGCGAAGTTTCGCCGCTACGTGCATCTGTCGACAGGCAACTACAACCCGCGCACGGCGCGGCTGTATACCGACATCGGCTACTTCACCGCCGATGCCGAGATCACCGCCGATGCCGAGGCGGTATTCCAGCAACTGGCCAGCCAGACCAAGGCCCGCGCACCGCGGCGCCTGCTGACGGCGCCGTTCGTGCTGCACCCGCGCATGGTGGCGTTGGTGGCCGGTGTGGCCGAGGCGGCACGCAGCCGGCCACGCGGCCGAGGCGCGGATCGTGCTCAAGCTCAACGCATTGACCGACCCGGCGCTGATCGGCGCGCTGCAGCGGGCCGGCCAGGCCGGTGTGCAGATCGATCTCATCGTGCGCGGGGCGTGCCTGCTGGCGCCCGGCGTGCGCGGCGTCAGCGACAACATCCGGGTGCGCTCGATCGTCGGCCGCTTTCTCGAGCACACCCGCATCCTGTACTTTCGCTGGGGCCCCGGCGCGGCCGACGAGGCGTTGTACTTGTCGAGCGCCGACTGGATGAGCCGCAACATGTTCGGCCGCATCGAGGTGGCCTGGCCGTTGCGCGATGCGCGCATGCGCCAGCGCGTGGTCGACGAATGCCTGGTGCCCTACCTGCACGACCGGCGCGATGCCTGGCTGCAAAAGCCCGACGGCAGCTACCAGCGCGTGGCCGAGGCCGGCGTCAGCGCGCAGCACGCGTTGATGCAGCTGTACCGCGAGCGTTGAGCGGGGGGCCGGCGATGGACCTGATCCTGTGGCGACATGCCGAGGCCCGTGACGCCGAATTCGGCACGAACGACCTCGACCGCGCCTTGACCCCGCGCGGCGAACGCCAGGCCGCGCAGATGGCCGAATGGCTGAATCGGCACTTGCCGGCCGGCACGCGGGTGCTCGCCAGCCCGTCGCGGCGCACGCAACAGACGGCGGCTGCGTTGCAGCGCAAGTTCAAGACCGTGGCGGCGCTCGCCCCTGGCAACAGCGTCGCGGCGCTGCTGGCGGCCGTGCGCTGGCCCGACGCCAAGGCGCCGGTGCTGGTGGTCGGGCACCAGCCGACGCTGGGCCTGGTGGCGGCGCATCTGCTGGCGGGCGTGGATCAGGCGTGGAGCGTGAAGAAGGGCGCCGTTTGGTGGCTGCGTCGCCGCGAGCGGCCGGGTGACGGCCAGACCACGCTGGTCGCGGTGCGCGGGCCTGGTGCCCGCCGCGACCGGCTGGGCGACGGCCAGACCACGCTGGTTGCGGTGCGCGGGCCCGAAGACGTGTGACAAGGGCCCGATCGCGCTACCGTCGTGTGAACAGGCGCTAGAACTTGATGCGCCCGAGCCAGATGTCGCGGTACATCGCCCAGTCGCCGATGAAGCTGTAGACCGGGTACGTGAAGGTGGCCGGCTTGTTCTTTTCGAACACGGCGTGGCCGATCCAGGCGAAGCCGTAACCGCAGAGCAGGCCGTAGACCAGGTACTGCGGCCGCCCAGTCGTCACCAGCATCACCAGACACACCAGCGCCAGCGAGGTGCCGACGAAGTGCAGGCGGCGGCAGGTCCGGTTGCGGTGTTCGCCGAGGTAGTACGGGTAGAAATCGGCGAAGGTGTCGAAGGTTTTCGGTTCGGTGGGGTCCATGTTGGCTCGCTCAGCACAGGGCCTGGCGCAGTGCCTGGTAGGTCTGACGAGGGCTTGTTCGCACTGCCGTCGGCAGCGTGAACAGGCGCTAGACCGAACTTTGAGATCACCCCAGACGCAAGTGCTCGTCCTGCTTGAGCTTTTGGTTCGCAGGGGATGCGGCTACTGGGTACAGGCGGGGTTCAGGCCGAGCAGCGTGAAGGCCTTGGCTTGAAGCGGCGTGGGCCGCGTGGTGGTGACGATTTTGGCCTCGGGGTTGAGGTGGGTGTGGGTGATGTTGTAGCCCAGGGTCGCGAGGTCCTGCAGCAGGGTTCTGAAGCTGTGCAGGGGTGAGCCGTCGTCTGCCAACTTGGTCGCATCCTTGGCCTTGGCATGCTCGGACCTGATGGCCTTGGCCACCGGCGAGACCCTGGCCTCGCTGGCTTGCTCGATGAATTCGTCATCGAACAGCATCGGCTTCAAGCGTTCGCGCATGTGCCACTCGACGTAGTAGGCGAGCACGCACAGGAAGACGTGGGCGCGAACGCGCTGCTCGTTGTAGTGGAAGACCGGGCGCACGTGCAGATCGATGGTCTTCATCGAGCGGAAGGCACGTTCCACGTGCGCCAGACTCTTGTACGCGGCCACCGTGGCGTCGGCATCGAGCTTGGTTGCCGGGACACTCGTGCGGATCACGTACAGGCCGTCCAGCGCCGCCTCGGCCTGGATCTCATCGATCTTGCGCCGGTAGCTGAACGACGTCTCGGTGATGGTCAGCTCGAAGTGCTTGGCCATGTGGAAGTGGCCGATCACCCGCCCCACGCGCAATCCGATGGCATCCTCACCACGCAGCGGTTGGCGAGCACGCTGTGTGGCCTTCACGATCTTGTCCAGGTCGGCTTCGGTGGCCGCGAGCAACTCCAGCCGCTTGCGCGCGCGCTCCTCGGCCAGCAGCGGGTTGCGACACACCACCAGCCGCTCGCCGGGGAAGTGCTCGCTGGTCAGCTCCAGCAAGTTGCGCTCATCGAACAGCGACGGCTGGAATGGACCGTGTTCCTCGGCGAGCTGCGCGATCTGCGGCGCGCGCAGCGAGCTCACCCAGTCCATGCCCGCGGGCTTGAGCACCTGCTCAATGCGCGCCGAGGTCAGCATGCCACGGTCGCCCACCCAGGCCAGGTGCTCGATGCCGAAGCGATCCTTGAGCTTGGCCACCTGCGCGGCAACGGTGGCCGGGTCGGCCGTGTTGCCCTTGAACACCTCGACGCAGATCGGACAGCCCTCGGATGAACACAGCAGACCGAAGACGATCTGCGGATCATCGCGCTTGCCGTCGCGCGAGTGACCGCGGCCAGCGAGCTCGCAGCAGTGCCCGGTCAACCAGGTCGAGGTCAGGTCGTACAGCACCAGGGTCGAGCCCACGAGGTGTTGACGCGCCAGGCGCTTCTCGATGGCCGGCTGGGCGTCGTGCAGCCAGTCCAAGGCGCGGTACAGGTCGTCGGCACTGCACTGGCCCACGCCCAGCACGCGGCCCAAGGACGAACTCGCGGTGTCGTCGTGCAGCAAGCGGTGGGTCGCGAGCTTGGAGGCGGGAGAGATCACGCGCGCCACCAGCATGGACAACAACAACGGCTGCAACTCCACCGGCGCCGAGCCGAACCACGTTGACGCGCCCGAGCCGCGTGCCGCCCCCAACACCGCAGCGACGTGCCCGTGAGGCAGCGTGCGCTCGACGGTGAACACCGCCTCCACACTGGGTACGGCCACGCCGCCGCGCAGCAAAACCTTCAGCCCCTCGATCACCTCATCGGGCAGGCACGACAGGTTGGCCAGGGTGCGCTTGTGGACCTTGCCGTCCTCCCGGTAGGACTCGCGCAGCAGCACCGCGGCGGGTGAGTTGCGGTTCGGCACGGACTCGATGTACATGACTGCATTTATAGCTCATACCCGCAGGCGATTCAAGTGCATAACGAGTCATTTACATGGCTACATATAGGCATAAGAAAAAGGCCGCAACCCGCGCCAATGCTGGGTTACGGCCCGATCAAGCTTCCAAAGTTCGGCCTAGAGCTTGATGCGCCCGAGCCAGATGTCGCGGTACATCGCCCAGTCGCCGATGAAGCTGTAGACCGGGTACGTGAAGGTGGCTGGCTTGTTCTTTTCGAACACGGCGTGGCCGATCCACGCGAAGGCGTAACCGCAGAGCAGGCCGTAGAGCAGGTACTGCGGCCGCCCCGTCGTCACCAGCATCAGCAGGCACACCAGCGCCAGCGAAGTGCCGACGAAGTGCATGCGGCGGCAGGCCCGATTGCGGTGTTCGCCGAGGTAGTACGGATAGAAATCCGCGAAGGTGTCGAAGACTTTCGGTTCGGTGGGGTCCATGGTGGCTCGATCAGCACAGGGCCTGGCGCAGCGCATTCAACACGCCGTCGGGGCATTCCTGCATCAGGAAATGCCCGGCCGGCACGGTGTGCACGGTGGCTTTCAGCACGCCGGCGACGGCCTGCGCGCCGCGGGCCAGCGTCATCTGGTCGAACTGGCCCAGCACCAGGTGGCTGGCGCATTGCACCTTCGCCGCGGCGTCCAGGCCATTGGCGTAGTTGTTGCAAGCGGCGAAGTCCTTGTAGAACAGCAGCGGGTCGCCGCTGCGCGCCAGCACCTGGCGCATCAGCGCGCGGCCGCTGCCGCGCAGCCAGACGCCCGGGCCCGGGTACGAGGGCTTGGCGGCCAGCGTCGAGAACGAGTAGACGATCACGCGATCGATCGCGGCCAGGGGGTCGTGCCGCCCCAGTTCGAGCAGCACCGCCGGCACGGGCATCGGCACCGCGGTGCCCAGCATCACCAGCCGCGTCGCCCGCGCGGGTGCGCGCGCAGCCGCCTCGAGCGCCACCAGCGAGCCCATGCTGTGGCCGGCCAGTGCGGCCTCGCGCACGCCGGCGGCGTCGAGCAGCGCCAGCAACCAGTCGGCCATGGCCTCGACGCTGGTCAGCGCCGGGCCGGCGCTCTGCATGTGGCCGGGCAGGTCGGGCGCCAGCACGGCGAATCCATGGTGTGCGAACCAGCGCGCCAGCAGCGTGAAGTTGCCGTGGTCGTTCATCGCGCCGTGGATGAAGACCACGCAGGGCAGGGTCGGGTCGAACGCCTTGCCGCCGGTGTAGGCGTAGACCTCGCGGCCCTGAACCTGGAGCTTCATACGGCCTTCTCGGCGGCCTTCAGCGCGCGCTTCAAGTCCTCGATCAGGTCGGCCGGGTCTTCCAGCCCGATCGACAGCCGGATCGTGCCGGGCCCGATGCCGGCCGTGGCCAGCGCCGCGTCGTCCATGCGGAAATGCGTGGTCGACGCCGGATGGATCACCAGCGAGCGGCAATCGCCGACGTTGGCCAGGTGCGAGAACAGCTTCAGCGCCTCGATGAAGGCCACGCCTTGCTTGCGCGAGCCCTTCAGGTCGAAGCTGAACACCGCGCCGCAGCCCTTGGGCAGCAGGCGCTGCGCCAGTGCGTGGCTGGGGTGGCCTTCGAGCTCGGGGTAGCCGACGCCGGCGACCATCGGGTGCGCGACCAGGAAGGCCACCACCTTGCGCGTGTTCTCGACATGCCGCGCCATGCGCAGCGGCAGCGTCTCGATGCCCTGCAGCATCAGCCAGGCGGTGTGCGGGCTCATGCAGGCGCCGAAGTCGCGCAGGCCTTCGCGGCGCGCGCGCAGCAGGAACGCGCCTTCGCTCGACTCCTCGGAGAACACCATGCCGTGAAAGCCGGCGTAGGGCCGGTTCAGCTCGGGGAAGCGCTCGGCCAGGCTCCAGTCGAAGCGGCCGCCGTCGACCAGCACGCCGCCGACGACGGTGCCGTGGCCGCAGAGGAACTTGGTGGCCGAGTGAAAGACCAGGTCGGCACCGTGCGTGAACGGCTGCATCAGGTACGGCGTGGTGAAGGTCGAGTCGACCAGCAGCGGCACGCCGGCCTCGTGCGCGATGGCGGCCACGGTCGGGATGTCGAGCACGTCCAGGCCCGGGTTGCCCAGCGTTTCGCCGAACAGCAGCCGTGTGTTCGGGCCGCAGCGCCGCGCGCCAGCCGTCGATGTCGCCCGGCTTGACGAAGGTCGTGTCGACGCCGAACCGGGCCAGCGTGTAGCTCAGCAGGTTGTGCGAGCCGCCGTACAGCGCCGAGCTGGCGACGATGTGCGAGCCGGCGCCGGCCAGCGTGCAGATGGCCAGGTGCAGCGCGGCCTGGCCGCTGGCGGTGGCGATCGCGCCCGCACCGCCTTCGAGCGCGGCCATGCGCTCCTCGAACACCGCGTTGGTCGGGTTGCTGATGCGGCTGTAGACATGGCCCGAGCGTTCGAGGTTGAACAGCGACGCGGCGTGCTCGCAGGACTCGAACACGAACGAGGTCGACAGGTGGATCGGCAGCGCGCGCGCGCCGGTCGTTGGGTCGGGCGCGGCGCCGGCGTGCAGCGCCAGCGTGTCGAAACCGGGGTCGGCGGGGCCGGGCATGAATTGCTCCCTGGGCAGATTTCCTGTTGGCTGCGGGCATTGTGTGCTATGTTTTTCTCGCCACCACCGCCATCGGAGCCTCCATGAAAGTCAGCGACATCCTGCGCGTCAAGGGCAACACGCTCTACACCATCCCGCCGGAGGAGCGGCTGGCCGACGCATTGCGGACGATGGCCGGCCTGGACATCGGCTCGCTGGTGGTGATGCATCACGGCGAACTGGCCGGCATCCTGACCTTCCGCGAAGTGATCCAGGCCGTGGTGCGCAACGGCGGCACGATCGGCGACACCCTGGTGCGCTCGGTGATGGACGACTTTCCGCTCACCTGCACGCCCGAGACCGAGATCGACGAGGTGCGGCGCATGATGCTGCAGCGCCACGCCCGCTACCTGCCGGTGATGGACCAGAGCACCTTGATGGGCGTGATCTCGTTCTACGACGTGGCCAAGGCGGTGGTCGACTCGCAGGACTTCGAGAACCGCATGCTCAAGGCCTACATCCGCGACTGGCCGGTCGAGGAGACGCAGGAAGGCAAGGCCGAGTAGCGGCGGCGTCGGCGGCTCGGCACGGATGAGGCCGTAGCGTGCACATCGTCGGCCCCAGCCTGGACGCAAGGACCGCGTGCGAGCAGGTGCTGCGTTCGTTGCCGATGTGGTTCGGCATCGAAGAGGCGTTGCAGATGTACGCCGACGACACTCTGACCCATCCGACATTCGCCGCCATGGAAGGCGAGCGGATCATGGGCTTCGTCTCGCTTACCGAACACTTTGCGCAGGCCTGGGAGATCCATTGCATTGCCGTGCAGGCGGCGTCGAGAAATGCAGGCATCGGGCGGGCGCTGGTAGCGCATGTCGAAGCCTGGCTGGCGGCGAAGAACGTCACGCTGCTGCAGGTCAAGACGGTGGCCGCCACGTCGCCAAGCAAGGCCTACGCGCAGACACGCGAGTTCTACAGCCACCTCGGGTTCCAGGCGCTGGAGGTCTTTCCCCTGCTGTGGGCGCCACAGAACCCATGCCTGCAACTGATCAAGTGGGTGCCGGGCCGCAAACCCGTTTGAACCAAGCCCGCTGTCACAATCGAAGGGCCCCGCATCGCAGCCACGCCCTGAACCATGTCCGGCTCCACCTTCGGCCACCTGTTTTGCGTCACCAACTTCGGCGAGAGCCATGGCCCGGCCATCGGCTGCGTGATCGACGGCTGCCCGCCCGGCATGGCGCTGAGTGAAGCCGACATCCAGCCCGACCTCGATCGCCGCCGCCCCGGCACCAGCCGGCATGTGACGCAGCGCAACGAGGCCGATGCGGTGCAGATCCTGTCGGGCGTGTTCGAGGGCCTGACCACCGGCACGCCGATCGCGCTGCTGATCCACAACACCGACCAGCGCAGCAAGGATTACGGCAACCTGCTCGACACCTTCCGCCCCGGCCATGCCGACTACACCTACTGGCAGAAGTACGGCCTGCGCGACCCGCGCGGCGGCGGCCGGGCCTCGGCGCGCCTGACGGCGCCGATGGTGGCCGCCGGCGCGGTGGCCAAGAAGTGGCTGCGCGAGAAGCACGGCACCGCCTTTCATGCCTGGATGGCGGCGCTGGGCGAGATCGAGATTCCCTTCGAGAGCCTGGCCGAGATCGGCAACAACCCGTTCTTCGCGCCCAACGCCGCCATCGTGCCGCGGCTCGAGGCGGCGATGGACGCGCTGCGCAAGTCGGGCGACTCGGTCGGCGCGCGCATCGAGGTGCTGGCCCGCGGCGTGCCGGTGGGCCTGGGCGAGCCGCTGTACGACAAGCTCGATGCCGACATCGCCTACGCCATGATGGGCATCAACGCCGTCAAGGGCGTCGAGATCGGCGACGGCTTCAAGGTCGTGGCGCAGCGCGGCAGCCAGCATGGCGACGAACTCAGCCCGCAGGGTTTTCGCAGCAACCATGCCGGCGGCGTGCTCGGCGGCATCTCCACCGGCCAGGACCTGCGCGTGGCGATCGCCATCAAGCCGACCAGTTCGATCCGGCTGCCGCGCGCGTCGATCGACCGCGCCGGCCAGCCGACCACGGTCGAGACCCACGGCCGCCACGACCCCTGCGTCGGCATCCGCGCCGCGCCGATCGCCGAGGCCATGCTGGCGCTGGTGGTGATGGACCATGCATTGCGCCAGCGCGCGCAAAACGCCGACGTGGCGCTGCCCGTCGGCCCGATTGCCGGCAGCGCGCCGTGAGCGAGCGCGGGCCGCAGGGCTCGCTGGTCCCGTACGGCGCGCTGGGTTTTGCCTACTTCGCGTCGATCGGGCTGTTCAACCCCTATGCGCCGCTGTGGTTCCAGTCGCTCGGGTTCTCCACGCTGGCCATCGGCGCGATCGCCTCGCTGCAATCGTGGACCCGCGTTGTCGTGCCCTACGCCTGGAGCTGGCTCGGCGACCATTGGCAGCATGGCGCGCGCCGCGTCGAGCTGGTGCGCATCGCCACCGCGCTGATCCTCGCCTCGTCGCTCGGCCTGTTGTGGCTGCGCGATGTGGTCATCCGTGGCGGCGGTCGTGGTGCTGATCTTCCTGGCCAATGCGGCCGTCGTGCCGCTGGCCGAAGCGGCGGTGGCGCAGCGGCTGACCACGCCCGAGGGGCTGGACTACCGCCGCTACGGCCGCGTGCGCATGTGGGGCTCGCTCGGATTCATCAGCGCCGTCGGCTGTGTTCGGCGTCGCTGCTGCAAAGCACCGGCATCGCCGCGCTGCCGTGGTTCCTGATCGCCATGTTCGGCTTGCTGGCCGCGGCCGCGTGGCGCCTGCCGCGCCAGGCCGCCGCGCCCGGCCGGTGCGCAGGCCGGCGCGCCGGGCGGCATCTGGCGCGTGCTGCGCCAACCCGAAGTGGCCTGGTTCTTCGCCGGCGTGTTCTTCACCGTGCTGGCGCACACCTCGCTGTACGTCTTCCTCTCGCTCTACCTCGACGCGCTGGGCTACGGCAAGAGCGCGGTCGGCGCGCTGTGGGCGGTGTCGGTGGCGGTCGAGATCGCCTTCTTCTGGAGCCAGGGCCATTGGTTCGCGCGCTGGAGCGCGCACAACTGGCTGCTGGCGGCGGCGCTGGTGTCGGTGTTGCGCTTTGCCGCCATGGCCACGCTCGGCGGCAGCTGGCCGCTGCTGGTGCTGACGCAATGCCTGCACGCCGTCACCTTCGCGGCCCAGCACGCGGCCTGCATCAGCATGGTCAATCGCCACTTCCCCGGCGCCCTGCGCGGCCGCGGCCAGGCGCTGTACTCGACGCTGGGCTACGGGCTGTCGGGCGTGATCGGCGGCGTCGCCGGTGGCGCCATCAGCCAGCGCTGGGGCTTTGAGGCCGTGTTCGGCGCCGCGGCGCTGGTGGCGCTGCTGGCCACGCTGTGCTGCTGGCGCTGCCGCAGTCTGGCGTTGCGCGCCGCTTGAGGCCGTGCGCGGGCGGGTTGTGCGCTACGCTGCGAACATCGACGCACCACCGGCAGCCGCCCAAGCCATGACCGTGCCATCACCCCGCCAAGACCCGCGCGCCTTCCTGCGCGCCCTGTACGACGCCGCCGTCGAACGCGCCATGCCCGGCCATGTGATGGCGACGCACCTGCCCGCGCCACCGAAGGGCCGCACGGTGGTCATCGGCGGCGGCAAGGCCAGCGGCGCGATGGCCGCCGCGCTCGACGCGCTGTGGCCGGCCGGCGCGCCGCTGAGCGGCCTGGTGCTGACGCGCTACGCCCACACGCCGCCGGCCTATGCCGCGCGGCCCGGCCGCATCCGCGTGCTCGAAGCCTCGCACCCGGTGCCCGACGACGCCGGCCGGCGCGGCGCGTTGCAGATGTTCGAGGCCGTGCGCGGCCTCAGCGCCGATGACCTGGTGATCGCGCTGGTGTCGGGCGGCGGCTCGGCGCTGCTGTCGGTGCCGGCCGCGGGCCTCGGCTTCGAAGACAAGCAGCAGGTGAATCGCGCGCTGCTGGCCAGCGGCGCCTCGATCGACGAGATGAACTGCGTGCGCAAGCACCTCTCGGCCATCAAGGGCGGGCGCCTGGCCGCCGCCTGCGCGCCGGCGCGCGTGCTCACGCTGCTGATCTCCGACGTGCCCGGCGACGCGCCCGAGGTCATCGCCAGCGGGCCCACGCTGCCCGACCCGACGACCTGCGCCGATGCGCTGGCCATCGTCGACCGCTACCGCATCGCACTGCCGCCGGCCGCGCGCGAAGGCCTGCAGAGCGGCGCCTACGAATCGCCCAAGCCCGGCGACGCACGATTCGCCGGCCACGCCACACGCATGATCGCCACGCCGCTGCAAAGCCTGCAGGCCGCCGCCGCGTTGGCGCGCAGCGCGGGCATCGAGGCGCACATCCTGTCCGACGAGATCGAAGGCGAATCGCGCGAGGTGGGCAAGGTGCACGCCGCGCTGGCGCGCGCGGTGGCGCGGCGCGGCACGCCGTTCGCCAAACCCTGCGTGATCCTGTCGGGCGGCGAGACCACGGTCACCGTGAAGAGCAAGGGCGGCCGCGGCGGCCGCGCCACCGAATTCCTGCTCGGCTGCGCGATCGCGCTGCAAGGCGAGCCGGGCGTGCACGTGCTGGCGGCCGACACCGACGGCATCGACGGCGTCGAAGACAACGCCGGCGCCATCGTCACGCCCGACACGCTGGCCCGCGCCGCGGCCCGGGGCCTCAAGGCCACCGAATTCCTCGACCGCAACGACGCCTACAACTTCTTCGCCCCGCTCGGCGACCTGGTGGTGACCGGGCCGACGTTCACCAACGTGAACGACTTTCGGGCGCTGCTGATCGGGTAGCGCGAGGTCGCGTAAGCCGCCACTTTCCTGGCCTGAATGACAATCGGCCGCTCGAAAGCAACATGCCGTCACCCGGCTCGACATCTGCCCGCTCTGCGGGCGCGTTGGTCGCGATCAAGGTCGTCCACACGATCGCGTGGGCGTTCTTTGCCGGCTGCATACTTGCCATTCCGCTGGCGTCTTGGCTGGGCAAGCACGCGCTTGCGGCCTGGCTCGTCGGCATCGTCTTCGTCGAAGTCGCGGTCTTGGTCGTCAATGGATGGCGCTGCCCGCTCACGTCGTTGGCCGGCCGCTTCACGCAAGACAGGCACGACAATTTCGACATCTACCTTCCCTTGTGGTTGGCACGGCACAACAAGTCAATCTTCGGCGTCCTCTATTGCGTGGGCATCGTCTACGCCTACGCTCAGTGGCCTGCGCATTGAGGCGATCGTTGTCGCTTTGCCGTCGGATGCAATCGCGACATGAAATGGTTGGGTCACAGCGCATGGTGCTTGTTGCCACCAGGACGCCCGGCCTTGCACCGTGGGCCCGGCCAACAGGCCGCGCTCCGTGCGTGGTGATCGCGGCACACCTCAGTACACACACTGTCCGCGGAGGCCATGTTGGAGAACTCAAGACAAATCGGCGGCCTTCTTGGCCCCACGCTCGCCGCGATGCTCGTCGCCGAGTTCCCGCTGATTCAACCGCACCTGTACGACGCGCAGACTTCCGCCGGTCGTCTACCTCTCGGGCGTGCTGATGTTCGTCGCGGGCCTGGCCGTGGTGCGGGCGCACAACGCGTGGGCGAGGGACTGGACGGTTCTGATTACCCTGTCTGGCTGGTTCTTCCTCGTCCTCGGCCTGGTCCGCATGTTCGCGGCGAGCCAGTATCGGCAGGCCACACAGGGCGCCAGCTCGATGACGTTCATGGTTCTTGAAGCCTGCCTCCTGGTTGTCGCCCTTGTCATCACTTTCAAGGCGTACAGCCCGAGCACCCATTGAGCCAAGTCGTGAGGGCTCAGGATTTGATGCAAGGCGCTTGCCGCAATGAAGAAATCAGTCCCCGCATCAAGCCCTGACGCCTACGTCGGTGCGCTTTCTGGATGGCAGCGGGTCACGGTGGAGCGGCTGCGGGCCGATGTGGTCACCGCTGTCACCCTTGATGAAGTCATCAAGTGGGGACATCTGGTGTACCTGTCAAACGGACCTGTGTTGCTCATTCGCGCCGAATCGCATCGCGTCCTGTTCGGTTTCTGGAGAGGCAAACGCCTGCGCGAGATCGATCCGCACCTGAAACCCGGCGGAAAGTACGAGATGGCCACCATCGAGTTGCACGAAGGCGAGGAAGTCACCAGCGCCAAGGCGCGGCGCCTTGTCGAAGAGGCTGTCAGACTGAACCAGACTCTGGGCAACCCGACGGATGTCTAAGGCATGAAGATGTCGCTCGACAAACGGTTGCAGCGGATAGTCCACTGCGTCGCCCACCATTGAGTTGGAAGGAGACTCAACATGGCAACCCTCTCCCACCAGGTCTGGATCAACGCGCCCGTATCGAAGGTGTACGCAGCGCTTGCCACGGCCGACGGCCTTGGCAGGTGGTGGGCTCCCCATACATCCACCGAAACGGAGGCTGGTCTGGTACTGGCGCACGGCGCAGGCACAGAACATGGCGAGGTAAGAATGATGGTGCTGGAGTCGACCCAGGACCGGCGCGTCGAGTGGGAGATCGTCAGCACGCATCCGAGTCGCAGCCCCGCCTGCGCCTGGACTGGCACGCATATCAGCTTTGAGATGACAGAACGCCAGAACCCGGGTCACTGGCTGGGACACAGCGATGACGTACCCCGCATGGCGGTGATCGAGTTTCGCCACTCTGGCTGGGATGAGCACAGCGAGTATTTCGGGTTCTGCAACTTCGCCTGGGGCGAGACGCTGTTGATGCTCAAGCAATGGTGTGAATCCCCCGCCGGATACATCCCTCCGGGCTTCAACACGGTCACGCCTTACTTCTTCGTCCAGAACGCCGAGTCGTTCGTGCAGTTTCTGATCCGTGGTCTGAGTGGCGTCGAAACGCTGCGCAGCATGCGCCCCGATGGGTTGATCGCCAATGTTCAAGTCCAGTTGGGTACTTCCACGGTCATGGTCAGCGAGGCCAGTGATCGATACAAGCCCATGGCAAGCACCTACTACCTGTATGTAGCAGATGCTCGCGCCGCCATGGCGAAGGCCCTGGCCAATGGAGCCGCACTCGAAATGGAGGTTGCCGATATGCCCTACGGTGACCGCCAGGGCGGGGTCAAGGATGTTCATGGAAACATTTGGTGGATTTCACAGCGCATCGTTCATGAACCCTACGCGCCGTAGTCCGGCACGCCCTGCAATGACTGGGCGACTGCGGTCAAACGCTGTCCATCTCCCAATGCTGCCCCTCAAACACACCATCGGTATCGCAACGCTCTCGGTCGCGTCTGTTTTGACTGCTTGCGCATCCACCACGGTCGAAGTCACCGGCGCGCCGCTCAAGGCACCGCTGTGCACGGTCGGCGCACCGGCGTTGAGCACGGTCGTCTACTGGGGCGCGCAATGGCGTCCCGATCAGAAGGAGCCCCTGCTGCGCGAGGCCGCAGCGCTGCGCGGGATCGAGGACTTTCTGCGTCGAACGAGCTGTCTTGCCGTCGCGGGCCTGCATCGCCTGCCGGATGGCGAAGTGGTCCCGTCGGCCGAAGCGCTCATGCGTGCGGTGGCCTCCGCATCGGCAAGGCCCGATCGCGTCGTGATCGTCGTCGTGCGTGAGCTGGGCCCGCGCATCACGATCGGCGTACCCGTCATCGTCGAAGGCGGCACCGAGGTGCTGATCGACGTGCGCGTACTCGATGCGCAGCTTTCGACTTCACTGGCAGATGCGCGTACCTTCTGGCGCAACGGTGGCACCTTTGTCGTCAAGGGCGTGAACACGCTCGATCACGACATGAGTGCCGCGCTGAGTGCCACACTCATGGCATCTGGCGCGGACAAGTAGGGGCAGCGAGCCCTTGCCGCATCGAGTTCCGGCCGACCATATGGCCTGGCTGCGCACTCGATGGGGGACGCAGCCTGTCATCGGCCGACGCGAAACTTTCGGCGAATGAGACCCCCGCGCAGCGCTTGAGCCGTTTGCGCTAACCTTCGCGCTGCCCGACGGCCTTCGACCGCGGCAGAACGCGCATTCGAGGCCGCTCGACCGGCGCCACTCATCACTCGCACCGATTCATGAAAACTGCCTTCGTCATCCTTGTCGCGGCCGCGACGTTCGCCGCGCACATCTCCGTTTGGGCGCAAGCCAGCGGTTCGCTGTACGACAGCCGGCAAGGCGTCATCAAGGGCACGTCGCCCGGGATCGTGGTCATTCCCGCGCGTAACTCGCCGACCGCCGCCTCTGCCGCAGCGCCGTCGGCCTCGGCCGCCGGCCCGGCAACGCAGCCCGCCGGGCCCAAGGCCAGCGCGTCGGCGCCCGCTTCGGCATCGGCGCCGAAGGCGGAGAGCGCGGCCGCGCCGCTGAAGTGGGGCGAGCCGCCCAGCGGCCAGCCGCTGAGCGCGGCGCGGCGGCTGGATTCGCCCACCGTGGGCATCCCGATTCCTTTCACGCAGGGCGCGGCGTCTCAGCCGGCCGGCAAGGCGCCACCGAAACCGGGCGGATGAGCGCGTCGCTGCCGCGCCGAGCAACGATGTACCGTTGACCACCGCAGACCCGAGGAGTCGACCATGTTCGCAGGCCACATCGGCGCAGCGATGGCGATCGGGCGCGCCGAGCGGCGCGTCAACGTGGGCGTGTTCGTCGGTGCGGCGCTGTTGCTCGACGTCCTGCTGTGGCTGTTCGTGCTGCTCGGCTGGGAGTCGGTCACCATCCCTGCCGACTTCGCCATCACGCATCAGCCCGAGTTCGTGTTTCCGTACTCGCACAGCCTGCTCGCGGCCCTCGGCTGGTCGGTGCTGGCCGCCGCGGCCACGTTCATCTGGCATCCGCTCACGGGCGCGCGCTTGCGCGCCTCGGCGTGGGTGGGACTGGCGGTGTTCTCGCACTGGCTGCTCGACGCGCTGGTGCACGCCCCTGAAATGCCACTCGCAGGCGAGGGCTCGACCACGGTCGGGCTGGGCCTGTGGAACAGCTTGCCGGTGGCGCTGGCGTTGGAAGGGTTCGTCACGCTGGGTGGTCTTTGGCTGTTCCTGTCGGCGTCCACGCTGTCGCGCGGCAGGAAGCTCGGCCTGGTGGCGCTGACGTTTCTCATGCTGGCGTTTACCACCGCCGGCATGAGCATCGCGCCGGCACCGCCCTCGGTTGCCGCGATGGCGGCGAGTTCGCTGGTCACCATCGTCATCGTCTGCGCGCTGGCTGCTTGGACCGGCAAGCACGCGACTTGAGTCAGGCCGGGAGGCCCGCGGACCACGCGTTGCGACGGTGGTTTGACGTGGCGCAAGGCGTCGCGTTGCAGTCTGCGCCAGAGTAGCTGCGTAGGCGCGCGGGCGCCGATCGAAACCGCATCACTCCACGATCTGCCGATGAACGACCTTGTCACGGCTGCGCCGCAACCAGCAACCGCCCCGGCACCGCCACGTTCGGTGCCCGGTCGGCGCCTGTGGCAGCAGTTGCTCGATGCCACCCCGCAATTGACGGCGGCCGACGCGCAGGCGCTCGGTGCCCTGGCCACGCTGCGCACGGTGGCCGCGGGTGAATGGGTCTACACGCACCGCACGCCGGCGCGTGCTCTGGTGTTGCTGCTGGAAGGCACGGTGTCGGTGGGTCACAGCGACGGCGCTGCCATGGCGCCCGAGCGGCTGCTGCACGGCCCGGCCTGGCTCGACGTGTCCTCGGCCTGGCTGGCCGGTGAGACGCATGCACTGGACGCGCGCGCGCTGGCGGTTGCTGTGCGCGTGGCCGACCTGCCGCGCGCCGCCTTGCAGCCGCTGCTGGCGCAGCGCCCGGTGCTGGCGGCGTGCCTGCTCGGCGTGCTGGCCGAGGAGGTGAGGCGCCTGTCGCTGCAGGCCCATGAGTTGATGCACAAGGACGCCAATTGCCGCTTGGCCGCCTGGTTGCAGCGACGGCTCGAGGGCTCGCAGACGCTGCTGCACCTGGGCGAGCGCAAGCGCGACATCGCGGCGCAGCTGGGCATGTCGCCCGAGACCTTGTCACGGCAGATGCGCCAGCTCTCGCGCAGCGGCCTGATCGAGGTTCGCGGCTATCAGGTCCGGGTGCTCGACGGCCCCGGTCTGCAGCGCCTGGCGCAGGCCTGAGTCACGCCGGCGCGCCGGCGTTCGTGCCATCGTCCGGCGCGTCCAGAATCACCTCGAACACGCCGCTGCGGGCCCATGCCGACGCTTCCTGCTGCAGCAGGAACAGCGTGCGCGGGCGCGAAGCCGACCATGCCGGCCCGAAGCGCAGGCGTACGCCATGTGCGGCTTGCTCGAGCCGCAGCGCGCCGGCATCGACCTCACCGCGCGCGTGGCACTTGATGACGGCCAGGCGCAGCGCCAGCACCAGCAGGGCGAATTCGTGTTGCGTCAGTGCGGCCTCGATCTTGCGCAGGCCGCCGCGCTGACCGAGCACCAGCGCGGCCAGGCGGCGCTGCTGGCTCTGGGAGAACCCCGCCGCGTCGACATGGCCGAGCAGGTAGGCGCTGTGACGGTGGTGGTCGTGATGCGAGACCATCATGCCCAGTTCATGCAGGTCGCAGGCCCAGCCGAGTTCGCGCAGGCCTTCGTTGCCGGGCTCGGCATCGTCTGCCGGCCACACCCTGGTACAGCGCCAGCGCAACGCGGCGCACACGCGCGGCCTGCGCGGTGTCGACCTCGAAGCGGCGTTGCAGGCGGCGCACCGAGGCGTCGCGGATGTCGCCGCGCGCCGCCCCCGGACGCGCCACGCGCCCGGGCGAACGCAATGCCGCATGGCGTTCGTGCAGATCGATGATCACGCCCTGGCGCAGTGCGCCGCGCGTGGGCTGCAGGCGCTCGATGCCGAATTGCACCGCCAACGTGTAGAGCAACGCCAGACCGCCGGCGATGACGGCGCGACGGTCTTCCTTCAGGCCCGGCAGGTCGAGCCGGGCGATGTTGCCGGCGCGCAGGCAACGCTCGATCAGCCAGCGCAGCCCCTCGGCCGTGATCACGCCGTCGTTCACGCCGCTGGCCGCCAGCAGTTGCGACACCGCACCCACGGTGCCCGAAGAGCCCAGCGCCTCCTGCCAATGTCGCTGGCGCGAAAGGCGCGAGTGCCTCCTCGAGCTCGGCGCCGGCCGCCACCTGGGCGGCGCGGAATGCCGCGCCGTTGAGTTCACCGTCGGCAAAGTGCTGCTGCGTCAGGCTCACGCTGCCGACCGCGAACGACTCGGCGCGGGTCGGGTGCAGGCCGCGGCCGAGGATCATTTCGGTCGAGCGGCCGCCGATGTCGATGACCAGCCGCGGCAACGGGCTCGGATCCAGATGGGCCACGCCGGCGAAGATCAGGCGCGCCTCTTCACGGCCGGAGATGACTTCGATCGGATGGCCCAGCGCGGCCTGGGCGTGAATCAGGAATTCGTCGCGGTTGCGGGCCTCGCGCAGGGTCTGCGTGGCCACCGCGCGCACCTGTACCGGCGCCATGCCCTGCAGGCGCTGGGCAAAGCGGTGCAGGCAATCCAGGCCGCGATTGCGCGCCTCGTCGGTGAGCAGGCCATGGCCGTCGAGCCCGGCGCCCAGGCGCACGGTTTCCTTCACGTACTCGACGCGCCGGTACTGGCCATGCGGCTGTCTGCGCGATTTCGAGCCTGAAGCTGTTGGAGCCGATGTCGATGGCAGCGAGCGGGGCGTCGGCGGGGGGCAGGGTGGTCGGCATGGCTGCAATTGTGCAGGGCATTGCGGGCAGGCTTCTAGAATCCGACGCTCTGTGCCACCCGACCGCACTCGCCATGCACGACACCAAGCGACGAAATCGCCGCAGCGCCTCCCGACCATCAGCCGGCGCGAGCCGGTGCGCCCCAGCCTGGGCAGCCACTTCGCTGCCGCGGTGCGTGCCGGTGACGGCGCAGACCCAGGTCAGCACCAGCAGCCGACGGCCTGACGGCCGGCGAAGTGACGATCAAGGTCGGCGACTTCCAACTGCCGGCCTACCGCGCCATGCCCGCAGGCAAGAAGAATCTGCCGGTGGTGCTGGTGGTGTGCGAGATCTTCGGCGTGCACGAGCACATCGCCGACGTCGCGCGGCGCCTCGCGCAGCAGGGCTACCTGGCCATCGCCCCCGAGCTGTTCGTGCGCCAGGGCGATGCCGGCAGCTATGTCGAGGTCCCCAAGCTGATTGCCGAAGTCGTCAGCCAGGCCCGCGATGCCCAGGTGCTGGCCGACCTCGACGCCTGCGTGGCCTGGGCGGCGACGCAGGGCGGCGACATCGGCCGGCTTGGGCATCACCGGCTTTTGCTGGGGCGGGCGCATCGTCTGGATCTATGCCGCGCACAACCCGGCGCTGACGGCCGGCGTGGCCTGGTACGGGCCGGTGGCGCGGGCCTACGCCGCAGGCGACAAGACGGCGATCGAGCTGGCCCCGCGCATCAAGGCACCGATGCTGGGGCTGTACGGCGCCGACGACGCCGGCATCCCCAACGACACGCTCGAGCAGATGCGCGCGGCGTTGAAGGCGGCCGGCAATACCCGCTCGGAGATCGTGCTCTACCCCGACACCCCGCACGCCTTCTACGCCGACTACCGGCCGAATTACCGCAAGGCGCAGGCCGACGACGGCTGGCGCCGCTGCCTGGCCTGGCTCGAAGCCCACGGCGTGGCGTGATCCTCGCCTACATCGTCATCGCCACCCTGGCCGGCGGCCTGCTGTCGGTATTGATCGCCGCCGCGCTGACGGTGCATGTGCTCGGCCGGGTGGTGAAGAGCCTGGTCAGCCTGTCGGTCGGCGTGCTGCTGGGCACCGCGCTGCTGCTGATCCTGCCCGAGGCGTTCGAAGGCAGCGCGGCGCCGCAGCCGCTGTTCGCAACCTTGCTGCTGGGCCTGCTGTTCTTCTTCCTGCTCGAGAAGGCCGAGCTGTACCGCCACGGCCACCACCATGAAGGCGACGACCCGCAGCACCACCACCAGCACGGCTTCGACGCCGAGCAGGCCGGCCGCGGTGGCTGGGCGGTGCTGGTCGGCGACAGCATCCACAACTTCTGCGACGGCATCATCATCGCCGCGGCCTTCCTGGCCGACGTGCGGCTGGGCATGGTGACCGCGCTGGCCATCATCGCGCACGAGATCCCGCAGGAGGTGGGCGACTACGTGGTGCTGCTCAACGCCGGGCTGTCACGCGGCCGTGCATTGGCCTACAACGCGATCTCGGGCCTGGCCGCGGTGGTCGGCGGCGTGGTCGGCTACTTCGTCGTCGGGCCGTGGCAGGCCTTGTTTCCCTACCTGCTGGTGGTGGCGGCGAGCAGCTTCATCTATGTCGCGGTGGCCGACCTGCTGCCGCAGTTGCAGCGCCGCCTGCCCTTGCGCGAGACGCTGGCGCAGATTGCCTGGATCGGCTGTGGCCTGGCGGTCGCCGTGGCGATGCAGGTGGTGCACGGCCATTGAGCGTCTGGCAGCGCCCGGCGGCGGCATGCGCCGCGCGCGCGCCTATTGCGCCAGTCGCTGGCGCCAGCCCAGTCCCGCCTCGGTGCTCGTCGCCGGCTTGTATTCGCAGCCGATCCAGCCGGCGTAGCCGATGCGGTCGAGGTGCGCGAACAGGAAGGGGTAGTTGATCTCGCCCGTGCCCGGCTCGTTGCGGCCGGGGTTGTCGGCGAGCTGGATGTGGCCGATGCGCGCCAGGTGTTTCTGCAGCGTCGCGGCGAGTTCGCCTTCCATGCGCTGCGCGTGGTAGATGTCGTACTGCACGAAGGCGTTGTCCGTCTTTCCGTCACTCGCGACCTCGTCGAGGATGGCCAGCGCCTGCGCCGTGCGGTTGAGGTAGAAGCCCGGGATGTCGAAGGTGTTGATCGGCTCGATCAACTGCCTCAGCCCGGCCTTCTTCAACTCGGCCGCGGCGAACCTGAGGTTGGCGACGAAGGTCTTGCGCAGCAGCGCTTCGTCGACGCCGGCCGGCGCCTTGCCGGCCAGGCAGTTGAGCTGCGGCACGCCGAGCGCGGTGGCGTACTCGATGGCCTTGGCCACACCGGCGCGGAACTCGTCGACGCGGTCGGGCAGGCAGGCGATGCCGCGCTCGCCGGCGTCCCAGTCGCCGGCCGGCAGGTTGTGCAGCACCAGCGTGAGCCCGTGCATGTCGAGCCGGCGGCGGATGTCCTTGGCGCTGAAGGCGTAGGGGAAGAGGAACTCGACGGCCTTGAAGCCCGACTTGGCAGCGTGCTCGAAGCGATCGAGAAACGGCACTTCGGTGAAGAGCATCGAGAGGTTGGCGGCAAAGCGCGGCATGGGGTGCTCCGGTGTCAATCGAGCAGGCCGATGGCGGTCGGCGCGTCGTCGGCCGACAGCGCCAACTCCTCGAACTCGTTGATGGCGTCGATCTCGGTGCCCATCGAGATGTTGGTCACGCGCTCGAGCATGACCTCGATCACCACCGGCACCTGGAACTCGGCCATCCAGCGGTTGGCCTGCTCGATGGCCGGCTTGATCTCTTCCTGCTTGTACACGCGGATCGCCTTGCAGCCCAGGCCCTCGACGACGGCCTTGTGGTCGACGCCGTAGCCTTGAGCTGCGGCGCGTTGATGTTCTCGAAGCCGAGCTGCACGCAGTAGTCCATGTTGAAGCCGCGCTGCGACTGGCGGATCAGGCCGAGGTAGCTGTTGTTGACGACCATGTGGATGTAGGGCAGCTTGAACTGCGCGCCGACGGCCAGCTCCTCGATCATGAACTGGAAGTCGTAGTCGCCCGACAGCGCGACGATGGTGCGCTTGGGGTCGGCGGCGCGCACGCCCAGCGCGGCCGGAATGGTCCAGCCCAGCGGGCCGGCCTGGCCGCAGTTGATCCACTGCCGCGGGCCGAAGACATGCAGGAACTGCGCGCCGGCGATCTGCGACAGGCCGATCGTCGAGACGTAGGTCGTGTCGCGCGGGAAGTTGTTGTTCATGCACTGGTACACGCGCTGCGGCTTCATCGGCACCGCTTCGTAGTTGGTCTTGCGCAGCAGCGTGCGTTTGCGCTCGCGGCATTGTTCGACCCAGGCGCTGCGATCCTTCAGCTTGCCCGCGGCCTTCAGCTCCCTGGCCACGGCGATGAACTGCTCGAGCGCGGCCTTGGCGTCGGAGACGATGCCGAAGTCGGGCGCGAAGACGCGGCCGATCTGCGTCGGCTCGATATCGACGTGGATGAACTTGCGGCCCTTGCAATAGACCTCGGGTGAACCGGTGTGGCGATTGGCCCAGCGGTTGCCGATGCCGAGCACGAAGTCGCTGGCCAGCATCGTCGCGTTGCCGTAGCGGTGGCTGGTTTGCAGGCCGCACATGCCGGCCATCAGCGGGTGGTCGTCGGGTATCGTGCCCCAGCCCATCAGCGTCGGGATCACCGGCACGCCGACCAGCTCGGCGAACTCGACCAGCAGGTCCGACGCGTCGGCGTTGATGATGCCGCCGCCGGCGACGATCAGGGGCCGCTCGGCCGCCTGCAGCATTTCGATCGCCTTGACGCGCCTGCTTGCGCGTTGCCGCGGGCTTGTACACCGGCAGCGGCTCGTAGGTGTCGATGTCGAATTCGATCTCGGCCATCTGCACGTCGAACGGCAGGTCGATCAGCACCGGGCCCGGCCGGCCCGAGCGCATCAGGTGGAAGGCCTGCTGGAACGCGCGCGGCACCTGCGCCGGCTCGAGCACGGTGGTGGCCCACTTGGTCACCGGCTTGACGATGGCGGTGATGTCCACCGCCTGGAAGTCTTCCTTGTGCAATCGCGCGCGCGGCGCCTGGCCGGTGATGCACAGGATCGGGATCGAATCGGCCTGCGCCGAGTACAGGCCGGTGACCATGTCGGTGCCGGCCGGGCCCGAGGTGCCGATGCAGACGCCGATGTTGCCGGCCTTGGCCCGCGTATAGCCCTCGGCCATGTGCGAGGCGCCCTCGACGTGGCGGGCCAGCACGTGGGCGATCGTCTGCGCGCTCGCGCAGCGCGCGTACAGCGGGTTGATGGCCGCACCGGGCACGCCGAAGGCCTGGGTGACGCCTTCCTTCTCCATCACCAGCACCGCGGCCATGCCGCCTTCATCTTTGCCATGGGGGTCTCCTGCAATCGATGGCGTGATCGTCCGCCGCGCGGGCCCCGGCGTGAAGACCGGTCACGGCATCTTTGCTATTCCGTGGTGGAATATCGAGGCCGTGCGCGGCTACCATCCGGGCCATGGACCGCGTCGCCGCCGTCGCCCTCTTCATCCGCATCGTCGAGACGGGCAGCTTCAGCAAGGCGGCGGCCGAGTTCGGCATCACCCAGCCCACCGCCACCAAGGCGGTGGCCGCGATGGAGCAGCGCCTGGGCGCGCGCCTGCTGCACCGCACGACGCGCGGCGTCAGTCCCGACCGAGGTCGGCAGTCGCTGTACTACGACAAGTGCAAGGCCATCGCGCACGAGATCGAGGCCGCCGACAACCTGGCCACGCTGATGCAGAGCGGCGTCGGCGGCACGCTGCGCATCTCCACCTCGGTGGCGTTCGGCCGCCGCGTGCTGGTGCCGCTGTCCATCGCCTACATGCGCGAGCACCCCGGCCTGACGGTGGATCTGGGCTTCGACGACCGCTACGTCAACATGGTCGAGCAGGGCATCGATCTGGCCATCCGCATGGGGCGCCTGGCCGACTCGACGCTCGGCTCGCGCTACCTCGGCCGCAACCCCTGGGTGATGGTGGCCGCGCCCGCCTACCTGAAGGCGCGCGGCTACCCCGCGCAGGCCGCCGAGCTGTCGCAGCACGCCTGCCTGATCTACAGCACCGTGCAGGGCGACGACCGCTGGATGATCACCGGCCCGGACGGCCGCGAGATCAGGCGGTGCCGGTGCGCGGGCCGCTGCGATCGAACAACCTGTCGGCCGTGCTCGCTGCCGCGCGCGAGGGCCTGGGCATCGCCATCCTGCCCTGGTACGTGGCACGCGAGTCGGTGGCCGAT
The DNA here is from genome assembly GCA_963751775.1 of uncultured beta proteobacterium. Lineage (GTDB taxonomy): Bacteria > Pseudomonadota > Gammaproteobacteria > Burkholderiales > Burkholderiaceae_C > CADEEN01. Next base: position 2,985 of record CAVVVW010000008.1, on the reverse strand, counting down.
GGGACGGTGCAGCCGATCCTCGAGCGCCACACCCTGCCGACGCAGGAAATCCACGCCGTGTTCCCTTCGCCCAAGCTGGTGCCGGGCAAGGTGAGCTCGTTCATCGAGCACCTGCGCGGCGCACTGGAGGGGGCCTGGTGGGAGCGGGCGGCGCAGAATGCGCGGGACTGATCGGCAGTGATCGGCAGTGCGGTGCCCGAGGCCTGATTCGCAGGCCATCGGGTGAATCTCGGTTTCAATGACAACGGGTACGCGTCCAAATCCATGTCGACGAATACAGCATTTCTGGCCCCCGGAGAAGGCGAGACGGTCTTCTCGGTCAGCTCCACGCCGATCAAGTTCGGTCCCGGCGCATTGCGCGAAGTCGGCGAGGATGCCCGGGCACTCGGCATGAAGCGGGTCGCGTTGTTCGTCGATCCGCATGTGCTGGCCAGCGCTCCCGGCGAGACGGCCATCGCCTCGCTGCGCGCGGCGGGCCTCGACGTCGAGGTCTATGGCCAGGCGCGCTGCGAGCCGAACAGCGACTCCTTCGAGGCGGCGGCGCTGTTCGCCCGCGAAGGCGCCTTCGACGGCTTCGTCTCGCTCGGTGGCGGCTCGGTGATGGACACCGCCAAGGCGGCCAATCTGCTGTCGACCTACCCCGACGAGCTGATCGCCTACATCAACGCGCCGATCGGCAGGGCCAAACCGATTCCGGGCCGCCTGAAGCCGCACATCGCCTGCCCGACCACCTGCGGCACCGGCAGCGAGACGACCGGCATCACGATCGTCGACCTGAAATCCGTCGGCCTGAAGACGGGCATCGCCTCGCCTTGGCTGAAGCCCTCGCTGGCGATCATCGATCCAACGACCACCGAGACGCTGCCAGGCGGCGTCGTCGCGGCGACCGGCTTCGATGTGCTCACCCATGCCGTCGAGTCGTATACGGCGCGGCCCTATACCAGCCGGCCGCGGCCGGCCCATCCGTCGCAGCGACCGCCGTACCAGGGTTCGACGCCGTACAACGACATCGGCGCGATCGCCGCCATCCGCCTGGGCGGCAAGTACCTCGTTCGCGCCGTGCGCGACGCGAGCGACATCGAGGCGCGCCACCAGCTGATGTTCGCTTCGACGCTGGCCGGTCTGGCCTTCGGCAGCGCCGGCGTGCACATCCCCCACGCCATGTCCTACTCGGTGGCCACGCTCAAGCACGAGTTCACCGCCGCCGGTTACCAGGAGCGCGAGGCCATGGTTCCGCACGGCATCGCGGTCGTGATCAACGCCCCGGCCGCCTTCCGCTTCACCGCGTCGGCCAATCCGGCTCGGCATCTGGAGGCGGCTGCCGCCCTGGGGATCGACATTGCCGGCGCGGCGCCCGAAGACGCGGGCCGCATCCTCGCCGAGGCCTTCATCTCGCTGATGCGGGCGACCGCGCTGCCGTCGGGCATCGCCGCGCTGGGCTACAGCGACGCCGATGTTCCGGCCCTGGCCGAAGGGGCCTTCGCCCAGCAGCGCCCGCTGGCGATGGCGCCGCGCAGCGTTTCCAAGCTGGACCTGGAGGCCATCTACCGCGACGCCATGCATTACTGGTGAGGGCCGGGAGCGCCCGGTGTCCGAACGGGGCGGCAGACCGGGGTCGGCCGCAGATGTCGACGTGTCGCCGCTGGCCGACGCAATTGAATCCCTTTGCCGCCCGTTAGCCGCGGCGCGGTGGAGGACCGGACTCGGCCATGAACAGTCGCTCACGAAGGGCGGGTATCCAGCAGGCCAATCTCGCAACAAGAGATCTTGCCGGTGGCATGCGCAACTGGCTCGATTCTGCCTGTGAGTTGTTCCGCGAGCCCGGCGCGGCGCAAGCCATCGAAGTGGCGCAACTGGCCGGCGCCGAACGCCGGTCCCCAATGGTGCGGACGGCAGGCCCAGAGCATCGAACGGTCCGCAAAGCAGAAACCGCGAGCACGGAAATGGGGCGTTGAACCTACTAACGTACTCATCCTCAACGCGTCGAACCCGCGCGCCTCAAGATCCGCGTGCCCAACGTCACCAAAGGGCGCCCATGTCCCGCGCCGACCACAATTCGCTCGCCTCCTCGGTCATTGCCGTCGCGCTCGCCCTCGCCGGCGGCGTAGCGATGGCCGCGGACGCACCCGCGAAGAAGAACCCGGGACCCGCCAAGCCGGCGTCCGCCCCGCGCGAGGTGAAGCTGCCCGAGGCCACTCCCGATCAGGAGAAGGCCGCCGAGCTCGTCTACTACGGCGTCTACGAGTGCGAGTTCAACCAGAATGTGAACATCCTTGCGAGCACGACGCACCGCTTCTACGTCGATGTGAAGCACGGCAAGACGACGTGGCTGATGAAACCGGTGCTCTCGACCACCGGGGCCGTGCGCCTCGAGGACGTAAAGGGCGAGACGCTGATGGTGCAGATCGCCAGCAAGTCGATGCTCCTCAACGTCAAGACCAGGCGCCGCATCGTCGACGCCTGCATCAGCCCGCGCCAGCGCGAGCTTCTCGAGGCCGCCAAGACCAGCAAGCCGGCCGACGTCACCGAAGGCGGGGCCGCGCTCCCCGCCGGCGGCACGAGCCCGTCCGGCGCAGGCACCACGTCAACGCCGATGGCGCCGTCCGGTGCGTCCTCGGCGTCGAAGTAGCCGGGGATCCGCGCTCAAGGCTAGCAGCGCATTCCGCGCTTAGGGCGCGGTGATGCAGCACGATCTCCCTTGGGCCAGATCATCGAAGTGCATTGTGGTTGATGCCGGTACGTCCATTCACACGCCACTTCAAATGTGCCATCGCAGGATTGCGCTCTCAATTGGCTCCGCACTTTCCGGTCCAATGGCAGCCTTAGGGCTGCGAACTCTGCGACTTGTGCTTCGGGTTTGGGTCGCGTGCCGACTCACGCTTTGCGCAAGCGACTGACTGGCTCATACCATCAAGGCGCTTAAGAACGGGTTGCGCTCGCGCCTGCACGCGGCAGGAATGGCAGGCCAGCCGCCAAACGCGCGGT